>CAZKEF010000005.1:0-9869 GCA_964551735.1 uncultured Anaerolineales bacterium | reverse complement strand
ACCTTCGGGGCCTCGACCTCGACCTGGGGCAGCTCGACCTCCGGCAACTCCACCTGAGGGGTTCCAAGATCGGCTTTCGGGGATTCGCCCTGAACCACTGCCGCAACAGCAGCACCAGCTGCGGCCAATGGTTCAACACCCGGCGCAACGACGGATACTTCCTCCTCTGCCGGCTTCGGCGCCTTGGCGCGCTGTTTGCGTGCGGCAAACAGGTTCGCGTCGATCTTAGTCAAGAAGAACAACACCGCCCCGAACAGAAGCAGCGAAGCGGCGCTCAGGAAAGTGCTGACCAGCAAGGGGATGGTGAGCCAGCCGCGCCAGCCAGGGCCCCAACCAGTGCTGAAAGCGCCACGCTCAATGAAAATCGCGCCGATGACGCCAACCAAGAAATACAGCAGCGCGGCCAGGAGGATCAGGATCGCCACGAAGCGTGCCAAACGGTGACTGCGCATAAGGTACCACCTTTCTCCAAGAGGGTTGAGATTGTGTTTGAGAGCCAATGCCGACGCTAATGGAGCACATTATAACACAAGGTATGCTGCTCTGCACATATGAATCGCGCTCAAGGGGTGAGAAATAGCCCGGTTGACCTCAAATGTGCTATACTCAAACAAAATGCACGTCCGGAAAGCTTTCATCATGGGTCAACACACACACACACCGTACTTGGAAGACATCCCACTGGCCGACGCATTGGCGCGCTGGTGGAGCGCATTGGCTGCGGCCGGATTGAACGATCCCTTGCTCGGGGAGCCCGTCACGCTGGCCGATGCCTTGGGCCGCATCACGGCCGAGCCGGTCTGGGCACGTATCTCCTCGCCCCACTATCATGCTTCAGCGATGGATGGCTACGCAGTGCGCGCCGATGACACGCATGGGGCCAGTGAAACGCAGCCGCTGCAACTGGCCGTCGGCCGGCGGGCGTTCTATGTGGATACCGGCGACCCGCTGCCGGCCGGCACCAACGCGGTGATCATGGTGGAGGATGTGCAGGAGTACGAGACGCCGGGGGACAACGGCCCGATGAAGGCCATTGAAATCCTGGCATCCGTGCCGCCCTGGCAGCACGTGCGACCAATGGGCGAGGATATGGTGGCCACCGAGTTGATCCTGCCGGCAAACCACCGCCTGCGGCCCCAGGATATCGGCGCGGCCGCAGGCGCTGGCCACGCGCGCGTGACAGTGCGTCGCCGGCCGCGCGTCGCGATCCAACCCACCGGCACCGAACTGGTCGCGCCCGGCAGCGACCTCCACCCCGGCGACATCATCGAGTACAACTCGCTGGTGCTGGCTGCGATGATCCATGAATGGGGCGGCGAACCCGACCGCCTGGCGCCCCTGTCCGATGATTACGCAGCCATCCGCCAACGGGTGCTGGAAGCCTCGGCCACGCACGACCTGGTGATCGTCAACGCGGGATCTTCGGCCGGTTCCGAGGACTTCACCGCGCACATCGTGGCGGAGCTGGGCGAACTGCTCGTGCACGGCATCGCGATACGTCCGGGCCATCCGGTCATTTTAGGAATGATTCGGGTGGGAGAGGGAATTGGAGGAACTGCGGAAACGCAGGGATCTGGCGGAGACGAGAGAGACGCGGGCAGCGGGACGAAAGGCACACAAGGGCGTGGCACGGGGCGGATGATACGATGGGCACCGGTGATCGGGCTACCGGGCTACCCAGTGTCGGCCGCTATGACGTGCGAGCTACTGGTGAAGCCGACGATCGCGCGTTGGCTCGGGCAGCCGGTTGCGCTGCGGCCGACGATCGAAGCAACCCTTACCCGAAAAGTGGTCAGCCCGCAGGGGGAGGAGGAGTTCTTGCGGGTCACCGTGGGCCAGGTGGGGGGCCGTATGGTGGCGACGCCCTTGCCGGGCGGCTCCGGGGTGCTGATGTCGCTGGTGCGCGCTGATGGCCTGGTGCGCATCCCCAGGGGGGAACAGGGCTTTGAGCCGGGCGCGACGGTCACAGTCAGCCTGTTTAAATCCATCGAAGCCATTCAGCGGACCATCGTCGCCATCGGCAGCCACGACCTGACGCTGGATCTGCTGGCTGACGAGTTGGGGCAGCGCTACCCGGGGCGGGGACTTTCATCGGCCAATGTGGGCAGCCTGGGCGGCCTGCTGGCCCTGGCGCGCGGCGAGGCCCACCTGGCCGGCTCGCATCTACTGGATGAGGCGTCGGGCGACTACAACGAGAGCCACATTCGCCGGCTGTTGCCCGGCGTGCCCGTGATCCTGCTCGGCTTCGTGCAGCGGCAGCAAGGGCTCATCGTCCCCCGAGGCAATCCCAAGGGGATCACCGACCTGGCGGACCTGACCCGGCCCGACGTAGCTTTCATCAACCGCCAACGCGGGGCGGGCACCCGTGTGCTGTTGGATTACCGTCTGCGCCAACTCGGCATCAACCCACGGGTGATCCAGGGGTACGAACGGCAAGAGTTCACTCACCTGGCAGTGGCGGCCGCGGTTGCATCAGGCGCGGCGGACTGTGGCCTGGGCATCCTGGCGGCTGCCAGGGCGCTGAACCTGGACTTCGTGCCGCTGGACCACGAGCGCTACGATCTGGTAATCCCGGCACAGTTTTACGAGAGCGACGTCCTGGCTCCCCTGCTGGAGATCGTCAGCGATCCAGCTTTCGCCGCGCGCGTACGAGCACTGGGCGGCTACGAGACGCTCCAGATGGGCCAGGTGTTGGCGCAGATCAACTGAGCGATTTGCGTGAAGCGATGAGATGAAGACTGCGCCCGCTCCCACTGGCCGTCGTGCTCATATCAAGCTCTTCCCACAGTTTCCCCGACCCAACGTGCGGGTGACTTTATGGAAAGGCGCCCAAGCGCCCGATGAAGCGGTAACCCTGCCACCTTTGCATCGCTCTGACCATCGTACTCAGAGCCAGCCTGCTGTTCGATGTCAGCGATGGTGGGCAGCACGAACCCGGCGCCGTCAAATCGGTGCATAGACGCGAAATCGCCGCACCAGGTTGAAAACCGGTACGGCGATCACAGCCAGCAATCGTGGCACAGGGGCTGAGGATTAGCGCTTCTTCAGTAGATCGCGGATCTCGGTGAGCAGCTTTTCCTCGGCAGACGGCCCAGCGGGAGCCGAAGGCGGGGTCGGTTTCTGCATCTTGTTGATCTGGCGCACGATCAAGAACAAGACGAAGGCGATGGCCAGGAAGTTGATGATGGCCTGGATCAGGTTGCCGTAGGTCAACGTGGCGTTGCCGACGGTAAGCGCCAGCGACTTGAAATCAACGCCGCCGATGATGATGCCGATCAACGGCATCAACAGGTCGTCAACGATGGACTTGACGATGGCGCCAAACGCCCCGCCAATGATGACTGCCACGGCTAGATCAACGACATTGCCGCGATTAACGAAATCCCGAAACTCCCTAAGCATAATGTCTCCTTACTAAGTCACGCGAATCAGCGTGGGATAAAGGGGGCATCCCCTGCCCCCTTATACCATAACCGGTGGTAAAGCCCAAGTCAGGCGCTCAATTTAACGTTACAGGCAACCGGCGCGCCTTATTCACCCAACCGTTCACCATCGCAAGGGCTGGCACGCGACCAACGAGCTTCTTTTCGCTGTTGAGGCGCGCGAATTGTAAACGGAGCTCCTCAGGAGAACGACTCGCCAGATCTTGCATGGTTTGGATGCCTGCCGCTTCCAGCAAACTGGTGTAGGCTTCACCGATGCCGCGGATCCGGGCCAGGTCCGCTCGATGCACCAAGCGCGCGATGGTCTTGGTTTCTGCGCCCACATGCGCGGCAAAAGCACTGATATCGCCGTACACACGATATGCCCGCAACAGATCCTCGCTGTTCTTGATATTCCTCGCCTTAAGCTTCGCTTCGAGCTCAGGATGGATACCGTGCAGCTTACTGATGATAACGCCCATGTTGTCCTCCTCCGGCATACACGCCCATGAAGTCAGATCACCGGCCGCCGAACAGGCCGCCGAGCCCCTTGGCCAGGCCACCCAGACCTTGCGCCGGATCAGATCCTTGCAACAAGGCTTCAACCTGAGATGCGAATGGCTCCGGCAACTTACTCTTCGCAAATTCGATGACGGTCTCAATTGCGCGCTCGGCCTGTTCGGGCGTAATGCCTGCTTTTTCCGAGACTGATTTGATCAGTTCTTCCATGTAAATCCTCTTTCAGAGATGGTTGGCATGCAAGTGTTGTCTTGCACAATCACATCGCACTTGTTCCGATATCATCTCGAATATACAGAGGTGATCTTACAACTAATATTACGGGCCACCGAGGGGCAGGGTAGACTTATTTAGCGGAAGAGGAGGGGGCTTCAACGACCATTGGGCCGGTAGCATTGGGGAAGGTCACATAAAAAGTAGCGCCATGACCGAGGATACTCTCAAACCAGATACGGCCGCCATGGAGTTCAATCAAGGCGTGCGCGATATACAAGCCGAGGCCCGCGCCAGACACATGGCTTGTCGCTTCAGTGGGCAGGCGGTAAAACGGAGCGAAGAGCCGTGCCTGGGGCTGCGGAGGAATGCCAGGGCCTTGATCGGCGACCGCAACCTGAATAAAACCAGGATCATCTGCCAGGGCCAGGCTCATAGTGATGACACTGCCGGGAGGCGAGTATTTGCTCGCGTTGCTCAACAAATTCCCGATGATTTGGGCGGCGCGCGTCGTATCGCATAACGCCATCGGTAACGCAGCCGGCACATTAAAGACCAACTGCTGCTCACGGGCTTCCAGTTGCGGGGCTTGTTCGGACACCACTGATTTTGCGATGGCGACCAGATCAGCTGGTTGCATGACCAGTTCCAGGCGACCGACTTCCAGCCGCGACACATCCAACATGTCGTTGGTAATCCGCAGCAGACGGTTTGTGCTGTTCTCGATGACGCGCAACCACTCGGCCTGGCGCGGCGCTAGGCTGCCTGCTTCGCCATCCAACAGCATCTCCAGGTAACCGTTGATGGAGGCAAGCGGCGTGCGTAATTCGTGTGCAGCGATCGAAACGAAGGCCGATTTGATGTCATCTATGCGGTGCAATTCAGCGTTTGCGGCCTCCAGTTGTCGGTTTTGGGCGTGAAGTTCATCCCGCAACAGCAGCAACTCATTGCGCTGCTGCATGATGCGCTGTTCGAGCTGTCCCATTTCTGTGACGTCCTGGATTGCGTAGAGCAGGCCCTGGATTGCGCCGGTGGCGTCGCGATACGGCAGGATAATCAAGGAGAGATAGCAAAGGCTTCCATCAGGCAGGTTGCGATTAATCAAAGGGATGTACAGCCGCGGCAAGACCCCGGCCAATATCTCGGCCAGCGCGGTTTCGCTGCCACGCAGCTCCGGCACAACCTCAAACACCGAACGCTCCAGCCAATCGCTGAGGTGATCGCTAACCAGGCCGGTTGTGCCGCCGCGCTCGACGATCTTGAGCTGCCGATCGGTCAGCACATAGGCGATCCGCCGCTCGTTGAAGATCGCTTGAATAGCCCGATGGTGCATGGCATTACTCCGGCCCATGCTACCGCACAAGCAGACGGCCAAGATGGCGGAAGGCCTCTTCCACGTTCTGGCCGGAGCGGGCGCTGGTGAAGAAGCAGACGGCATCCAGGCTGTGAGTGATTTCCCGTACCTGCTCAGCAGTCACCAGGTGCTGTTCCCGCAGGTCATCTTTGTTGGCTGCGATCACGATGGCCGCCGCGTTGTTCACCCTGCGCAGCCTCGCAGCGTACTTTTGAAGGCTGGATAATGTATCCGACCGGGTCATATCGCACACGAGCAGGCTACCGGCCGCCCCGCGCAGATAGCTGGCCTGGATTTCGCTGAACTCCTCACTGCCTGCAAGATCCCACAACATCAGCGTGAGGTCGACCACTTGATTGCGCAGGGGCAGCACCACGTTTTTTCGGCTGACCTTAACGCCAAGGGTGCTGAGGTATTTGTCGTCGAACAAGTTGTAAACAAAGCGCCGCACCAGGCTGGTCTTGCCGACAGCAAAGTCACCGAGAAGGCAGACCTTCTTGCTGAGTGCAATCACCGTTCAACTCCTTGCGTCAGAAACGCCGCCCTATCGCTGGCTGTCGCCTGTCACGGGCACATTGCCCGCATCACCCTCGACCGCCACCACTGCAGCCGCGATCCAGGCTGGCCGACCGTTGCGCGTACAACAAACCTGCCACCAGCCACCCAGCGAGTCACGGCCGATGATGGTGAAGGTTTGCCCGGCGCCAGCCCGTTCCAGCACGGTCGCATCCATGTCCGGCGCCTGGCGCACATTGGTGTTATCCAGACGCACCCGCGCGACCGGGCTGGGGCCTGGCGTCGGCGTCAACGTGGGCACAGGCGTGTGCGTGGCCGTAGCGGTTACAGTGGCTGTGGGCGTCGGGCTGGGCGAGGGCTCGGGCGTGGCTGTTGCCATCGGCGTGGCGGTCGCCGTCGGGGTCGCCGTCGGGATTGCCGTGGGGCCGGGAGTGGCGGTGACGACAATCATGATCGTTTGAGCAGGTCTACGCAACATGTTGCGCGCCGCCACCGTTGCACCCGTACATGTGGCCAGCAGACACAACAGCAACACAGCGGCCAGTGCCAGCACGATCCGCCTCTGGCGCGCGGCTGTTCCTGGCGCAGGCAACGGCTCACCAGGTTCATCAGCTGCAAGCAAGGGCGCGAGGGCCGGCGTGGCAGCCTGGAACGGGGTTGCGTTGCCATCATAGGCGCTCAGACTTTCAGCAAATGTGTTCTCGATGCCGATGACGCGCTCCCGCATGGCCGCGCGAAACCCGGCCGGCTCGATGCCCTCAACGACGACGGCCAGTGTAGCATGGCGCGAGGCCTCGATCAGGATGCGCCGGTTGCCGTATTGGATTTCGTCCAACTGGCCTTCCTGGCCTTGGCCGAATGCGTCTGCCACAAAGTCACGGATCGCGGTCAACATGCCGCTGATGATTTCGGAATCGGCAGCCGACTCGGGACTATGGGCCAGGTGCAACAACAACAAGCCGCTATCACGATGGATCAGGAACAGACGGTTGACCTGGAACGGCAGCGCATCGCGCAGCGCCAGGGCGGCGTCGGGCACGCCAGCAGCACGCGCACGCAGGCGTCGCCACACCAGCGCGGGGCTGAGGGTGGTTTGCATCCGGCTGTCGATGACGCGCGCCAGGTCACGGATGGCTTCTGCCACGGCCCGGGCGATGAGTTGACCGATGATCGGGTAGAGCGCTTCGATCATTTCATCGCGGCTATCGCGGATCTTCCGACGGATCACGTCACCCAGGACCGGGGCGAGGGTCGCGATCAGCGCGTCACGATCCTGGGTGCGAGCGTCCAACGCAGCCAACGCAGCTTCGATCTGCGCCAACCGCTGCTGTTCCGGGCTAGTCAGGATCTCGCGCAGAGTTGCCAGTGCCGGATCGGGCACTGGCAACAGTTCATCTGCCGGCGTGATCGCATCCCCCTGATCGGATGGCGCCTGTGATTCGCTCTTCGACCAGGGGCGCTGGGAGGCTTCCATGATGGGGATCAATCCGTCTCTTCGAGACCTTTGAGCAGCTCTGCTAACCCACTTCCAGTCTTCACGCGGTTGCCAAGCTCAACAAACAGATCGCCGAGCATTCCGCGGTCGGTCTTGGTGTCGGTCAGCCGTTGCGCGATCTGGCGCACCTCATCGCGCAGATCAAGATCGGCCTTGCGCAGCTCCTGGCGCAGGTTCTGCAGATCTGTGCTGCGCGTGGTTGCCTCTTCAGCCAGCTGCGCGTTCAGCCGTTCAGCGCCAGTGACAAGCTCATCGCGCAGGTCACCGTCGGCTTTGTGCAGTTCATCGCGCAACCCTTGAAGCTGCGCAATCTGGCTGCTGTTCTGTTCGGTGAGCTGCGTGCCCAGGCGGGCGAGTTCGTTGCGCGCGTCTGCGCGCAGCTCGCTGTCCGCTTGGCGCAACTCCTGGCGCAGGCCTTGCAGGCTCTTCGTCTGGGCAGCGTCTTTGGCTGTCAGAAGCTCGTTCAGCCGATCAACTTCGGCCTGCAACCGGCTCAGATCCCGAAGAACTCCCTCGAAGCGTTGATCGTAATCGCGCATCGCGGGGCCAAAAATGATATCGCGGATACGATCAACGGAATCAGACTGCGGTGCGGATGGTTGATTTGCCATGTACTATGCCTCCTCCCAGATAAGGTGAACGGTGTGCTGAGCGTCAGACCGTCAGACCTATTGCGTTTGGCGCTTGTCAGCAAAGCTGTAACCCAGGCCGCGCTCGGTGAGGATGTAAACCGGGCGGCTAGGGACAGGCTCAAGCTTTTGGCGCAGACGGTGAACGTGGACGCGCAGCGTATCCTCGAAGACTTCCTCCATTGGCCACAGACGACGCAACAAGAAGTCGGTCGTAACGACGCGGCCAGCGTTACGCATGAGCAGATAAAGAAGTTTGGTTTCAGTGGGCGTGAGCGCTACGGCCTGACCTTCGATCACCGCGCGCTGATGGGGAAAGTCAATGGCCAGGCGCTGATCGACTTGGGTGTTTAAATCCAAGGTGTAAGCGAAGTCACCGATACGCCGCAGCACCCGCTCGACACGCGCGGCCAACTCACGCGGGCTGAACGGCTTAGTGACGTAATCTTCCGCATAGCGGTTGATGCCTTGAATGATAGTTTCTTCCTCATCTACCGCGCTGAGGATAATGATTGGCAGGTCGCTGAATTGTTGGACCACCTCGCAAAACTGAAACCCGTTCATGCCCGGCATGTTGAGATCAACGATAGCCAGATGAGGCATGCCGCGGCGCCCGATAATGTCTAGCGCTTCCTGGCCTGAAGCAGCGGCAAAAACCTGATAACCCACGCCTTCCAGCTTGTCATACACCAAGCGCCGGATGGCGGCATCATCATCAACCACCAGAACGCGCTGGAGGAAACCTTGATCGCCGATAAGGACGGACGCATCACTCATGAAGACTCGATTCAGCAGAATATATTATGGTGATGATTATAACACCTTAAGTCAAAGACTTGCAATGTCGCTTAGGCAGATCATACAAGATAACGCCGAAAAAAAACAGGGTGAGTGGCGTGCTCACCCTGTTACAGAGGCGATCGACCGCAGCGCGATTATCCGGCCTGGGCCAGATTCTGCGCCACAAAGTCCCAATTGACCAGGTGATCCAGGAAGGTCTGCACGAAATCAGGCCGGCGATTCTGATAATCCAGGTAGTAAGCGTGCTCCCAGACATCCACGGTGAGCAGCGCGGTTTTGCCCTGGGTCATGGGGGTCTCGGCGTTGGGGGTGTTCATGATCTGCAGCGCGCCGTCGGCCAATACCAGCCAGGCCCAACCGCTGCCAAAGCGGCCGACCGCGGCAGCCTTGAACTGCTCGGCAAACTTCTCGTAGCTGCCGAACGCGGCGTCTATCGCAGCGGCCAACTCGCCGGCCGGCCGGCCGCCGCCGCCGGGGGCCATGCAATGCCAAAAGAAGGTGTGATTCCACACCTGGGCCGCGTTATTGAAGAAACCGGCCTTGGTTGGGTCCCCGGCAGTCGCCAGGGTGATCTCCTCCAAGGTGCTGGCCTCAAAGGGCGAGCCGGGGAGGAGCTTATTCAGGTTGTCAACATACGCCTTGTGATGCTTGCCGTGATGGAAACTGAAGGTTTGGGCCGAGTAATACGGCTCCAGGGCCGTATTGGGATACGGCAGAGGGGGTAGCTCAAACGTCATTGTACTGAACTCCTTTCGTGGTGAATACTGGCAGCCCTGCCGGGCAACGGAGATTGGCGCTACACAGCGCAAAGCGATGGTGCTATTGTACCCCGGCCATCACAGTGTGGCAAACCAGGATGGGGTGATGCAGGAATTCCAAATGCCGCCTCAGACAATCTGAGGTAGAATGATAGTGTTGAC
>CAZKEF010000004.1:0-242126 GCA_964551735.1 uncultured Anaerolineales bacterium | reverse complement strand
CTGTCAACACTATCATTCTACCTCAGATTGTCTGAGGCGGCATTTGGAATTCCTGGCCTGCGCCCTCGTTGATCGAGCGTGGGGTATCTTTGACTCGTGTCGCGGTCCAATCGTTGATGAGGCACCACGCGTCCCGATATTCGGCCGAGCGCGGCTTGCGCTGGCGTCTGGGCGCCTCCACCAGCGAATTCCGCTCCGGTAACTCAAGAAAACATCAACGGGGAGCACGTAGAACAGGTCAAGCTCTGCCAGGTAGACCAGTGCAAAATCGAAATCGGTAGGCTCATAGCTATCGCGCACCATGACCCGGCGGTTCGTCTTGGTCCGGCGGGTGTCCATCACGTAGTTGCCCGACTTTTGGTCCATCCACGCCGTTTTTGACCTGAATTTTCACCAGGCAGCCGCCCACGTCGAAAGCCATATCGTAGGGCAACCGATCTCCGATGGGAAGGAGGACACCCCACCCGCGCTTCAGTGCCTGTAGAATGGCGGCCTGCTCGGCGATATCGCCTATTTGCTTGGTGCTCATATCTTCCATGATGTCTCCTCCCGCAAACCAAAAGAGAGGCCTGACAGTCTCTAGCTGTCAGGCCTCTCGAGGTTGCGGGGGCAGGATTCGAACCTGCGACCTTTGGGTTATGCTTGCCACTACAGCTTTCGCTGCACTCGCTTACGCCAGCTTTGTGGCCTGGACTTTCCCTTCGCCCCCGGCTTTACCCGGTAGGGCGCCTGCCATCAAGTCTCTACACCTTCTCCGGCTTGCGCCAGAGCTTGGCTCGGGGTTACCCCGCTAACGGCTTCCCCGACTTTGACAGGTGATCACACGCAAGTTACCCTGCGTGCAGCCCTTTCCGAAACCAACTTTCAAACGAGCATTGTGCGGCGTTGCTCGCCATTACTACTATCGGTTTCGGAGTTGAGCCCAACGAGCTGCCACTGCTCCACCCCGCGTCACAAAAGCAATTATACCCAGTTCCCTGGGATTGTCAAGGAAGGCCCAGCCCTCTCCACCATTCGAGCCAGAAGGGGGCTTTTTCGCTGGGCGACGGCGCGACGGGCGCACTTTCCCCCTGGCCCACGATGACGCCTGCGCCCCTGGGGGCCATCCCGAACTGCTCGAAGGCCTGCTGCGGGATGTTTTGCCCTTGCTGCGCCCGCTCCAGGCTCTGTTGCAGCTCGGCCTGCTGGCGGGTCAACTGCTCGACCGTGGCCTCGGCCCGCTGGTAACGCGCCATCATGCTGTTCCTGGTCAGCGTCAGGTCGGCCAGCACGAACAGCACGCCCACCAGCGCCGCGACGCCGAGGATCAGCATCAGACGGGAGCGACCGGGGATGAACCGAGACCAACGTTGCGCGAGCATGACGCCATCCTCACTGGCTCAACCGGGCCGGTAGACAAAGAAACCCACGGAAGCCAAGCCGCGGGTTTCTGCTTTCTGCACAGTGCCGAAGGAGGGAGTTGAACCCTCACGAGGGATAATCCTCACTAGGTCCTGAACCTAGCGCGTCTGCCATTCCGCCACTTCGGCTTGGCTATCACGTTGTAGACGACTTTATACCATTACTGTTGGCCGCTGTCAAGTTCAGGCGAGCCGCTCGAGACGGTGACCCGTTTGGTGACGATGTACCAGCCGGCGAAGGTGCGGAAGCGGTCGGCCGGCACATGCAGCGGGCCCATCTGCACGTCGTGGATTTTTGACCGCACGCCGTAGGTGTAGACGGGGTGATAGAGCAGGAGCGCAGGCGCTTCCTCGGCGAAGATGCGCTGGAATTCCAGGTAGTAGCCGCGGCGCAACTCACGGTCGCTGATGGCGCGCGCCTGCTCGATGGCCTCATCCGCGGCCCGGTTGTCCCAGCCCGCATAGTTTTGGCCGGTCTTGGCCTGGGTGGAGTGCCACAGGGGATAGGGATCGGGGTCGCCGGAGAGCTCCCACGTTACTATGGCCGCGTCGTAGGTGCGCGGGGTCAGAAAATCGCTGGTCAGCCCTGCCAGGCTCACTGCTTGCGGCACCGCCTCTACGCCGATCTCGGCCCAGGCGTCTGAGATGGCGTCGAGCATGGCCTGGTCGCGCCCCAACAGGGTGAAGGCCAGCGGCGTCCCTTCGCGATCGCGCACGCCGTCCTCGTCACTGTCAGTCCAGCCGGCCTCGTCCAAGAGCTGCTTCGCCCGAGCCGGGTCAAAGGGATATTGCTGAACGCCCCGGTCGTGCGCCCAGGTGCCGGGCAGGATGGGTGTGTGCGCCAGCAGGCCCTGGCCGTGCAGCACGTTGTCAATCAGCTTTTGGCGGTCGATGGCATAGAGCAGCGCCTGGCGCACTGGCCGTTCCTGGAAGAACGGCACGTTGGGGTTCTGCTGGTTCAAGTAGATGAGGGTATAGCCTGAGATCGGCGCGGTGAAGAGCTGTAGGTCCGTGCGCTGGGCAACCTCGGCCATGTCATCCGGCCAGATCCAGCTGATGGCGTCGATCTCGCCGCGGTCGTAGGCGGGCAGCAGGCTCCGGTGGTCGGGATAGAACCGGAAGGTGATGCCGGTCAGGTAGGGCGCCGGGCCGTGATACTGGGGGTTGACGGCCAATTCGGCCCGCGTCGCGGTGATCTGCGTCAGCTTGAGGGGCCCGGTGCCGACCGGTCGCGTGTTGAACTGCGACGCCATCAGATCGGCCGCCGGCACCCGGTCCCATAAGTGCGCGGGCAGCAGGCCGAGGGTGGTGTAGTCCAGGAAGGCGGCCAACGGCTGTTTGAGCGTGAAGCGCACCGCCAGCCCTTCCGGCCCCTCAGGCGCGGCCACCTCGACGGTGCGCCACAGGGTGCTGAGTACTGAGCTGCCGGGGAAATCCTCGGCCTGGGTTACGCCGATGGTGTATAGAACGTCGGCCGCAGTGACGGGCGCGCCGTCGTGCCAATAGACCCCTGAACGAAGCTGGAAGTCGTAGTTCAGGCCGTCAGGGGTGACAGTCCACTCCTCGGCCAGGTCGGGCACGACGTTGCCCTGCTCGTCCAGCCGGGTCAGGCCGTTGAAGAGCAGGGCAACCAGTACCTCGTCTACCTGGTTGGATGTGCTCAGGAGGGGGTTGAGATATTGCGGGTTGCCGGCGACGCCTTCAACCAGGACCCCGCCCCGCTCAGGGACGGTGATCGTGGTGAAGTTGAACGCCGTGTAGCGCAACAGGGCGGCCAGCAGCACGATGCCCAACAGGGCGATGGCTGCCTGCCAGCGAAGATACCTGCCCAAGTTTAGCCAGCAACAATGACACTGATCAGCGCCAGCACCAGGAAGGCGATGCCGAGGCCGATGGTGGCGTTGAACAGGGTCTTCTCCACGCCACGCTTGGTCTTGTAAACACCCATGTCGCCGCCGCCGAAGATGTTGCTCAGGCCCGCGTTTTTGGCCTGCAGCAGGACCAGGACAGTGATCACGATGGCCATCAGGATCTGCGCCAGGTAAAGGTAGGTTTCCACGTGCTAATTGCCTCCGGTACGATTCAAAACACAGCCCTGGCGCCCGCCAGGGTTGCTTGCAAGTTTCAGATTATATCACGGGCTGCGCTGCGCACAAAACTAACGCCCGGCGCTATCAGGGTCATTCAGCTCTTGACAAGAGTCATGCTGAGCGGGCCTTCGACACAACCTTCGTCGCCACAGAACGCCAGCGAAGCATCTCGCGCCCCGGAACGAGACCCTTCGCTTGAGGCTCGGCGAAGCCAACGGCTCTCCGTCAATCCGCTCAGGGCGACTTCTTGTGAGAATTGAACGGCTTCGGGTGTTATGCGGCTAACGCCTGGCTCGTCCACAGACGCCGGTAGTGATCCGAACCCGCCAACAGGTCGGCGTGGCGGCCGTGGGCGACCAGGCGTCCGGCATCCAGCACGGCGATCTCGCCGGACAGCGCGGGGCCGGCCAGCCGATGGGTGATGAGCAGCGTGGTGCGGCCGGCCATCAGCGGCCCCAGGCTGGCCCAGACGGCGCGCTCGGTGATAGGGTCCAGGTTGGCCGCCGGCTCGTCCAGGATCAAGATCGGCGCGTCTTTCAGCAGGGCGCGGGCGATGGCCAGCCGTTGGCGCTCGCCCCCGCTGAGCTGCCAGCCCTGCTCGCCGATCCAAGTGGCGTAGCCCTGGGGGAGGGCGGTGATGGCGTCGTGGATCTGCGCCGCGCGCGTTGCCGCTTCGATCTCGACCTGGGATGCGCCGGGCTGGCCCAGCAGCAGGTTGTCGCGCACGGTGGCATTGAACAGGTGGGTGCGCTGCGCCACCACACCGATGAGGCTGCGCACATCTTCTGGCGTGAGCTGGGCCAAGTCGGCCCCGTCCAGGCGGATCTCACCCGCCTCGTAGTCCCAAAAGCGCAGCAGCACGTTGGCCAGGGTCGTCTTCCCCGCGCCGCTGGCGCCCACGACCGCAACCAGGCCCCCGGCCGGGATGTCCAGGTCAACGCCAGTGAGCGCGGGCGGCTCGTCTGCGGCGTAGCGCATGGTCAGGCCGCGAATGGTGATGGCCGGCGGGGCACAGGGACCTCTGTCCGCTAACCCGAAAATGGGATGCGGACGACGCAGACGACGCGGAGGACGCGGATGAAATCTGAGCCTGTCCGCGTTGTTCGCGATATCCGCGTCGTCCGCATCCCCGTATTCATCTGCCCTGAAAATCGTTCGTAGTGCGCACTTCAGTGCGCTGAAGCGCACACTACGAACCTTTTCACGCGCCGTGGCGCCGCGTCCGGCATGGGAAACTAATCCGAAAATGGGACGCGGACGAGCGCGGATGAACGCGGATAGCCGCATTTTCGTCGCTGCTTGTGGCCCCCGCGGCATGGACACTACTTTGAAAATGCTGCGGCCTGACGTTGGAGTCGAGGCTTCAGCCGGTCCATCTCCCAGTGCGAGAAACCGGCTGAAGCCTCGATTCCGGAGCAATGGCTCGATATTCGCCGCAGCGCCGCGTCCGGCATGTCCATCTGCCCTGAAAATGGCCTCCGAAGCATCCTGAGCGGAGTCCCACCGCGGTGTGCGGGGCGCAGTCGAAGGATGCGGCCTTGCCCGGAGACCGCTCCGCACCCTTCGACGGTTCGACTGAGCTCGCCGAAGTCTACGGGCTGCGGCCCTCCCGCTCACGCGAAGCGGCTCCGTTACGGTCTGATCTGCCAACTCAAACAGCCGCCGGCCGGCCGCGAGGCTGGTCTGCAGGTGTTGCGCGGCCACGGGCAGCGGCAGCACGGCCTCGAACGCGGCCGCGGTCGCCAGGGCCAGCACGGCCAGGTGGACGCCGTCCAGCCGGCCCGCGGTCACCAGCGGGATCGCCGATGCCAGCACTGCGGCGACCGCGGCCGTGGTCAGCAGGCTGCCTAGCGCGTTACTCAGCCCGGCGACCGCAGCCTGGCGGCCCTGGGCCTGTCCCAGCGCATGGCTGAGCGCAGCCACCCGCGCCGAGTGCCGTTCCGCGGCTCCGAACCCGCGCAGGTCGGCCGCGCCCTGGATGCCGTCCACCAGCGCGCTGTTCAGCGCCGCGCGGCGCTCGGCCAGCGCCGGCCCCACCCGCCGGTTAAGCGCCTGGGCCAGGAGCGGCAGCCCCGCACCGGTCAGCACGAAGACGGCCAGCCCGGCTGCGGCCGGCTCCGGCCCATAGCTGCCCAAGAAAACCGCCAGCAGCCCACCGGTCAGCGCGGCCACCAGCGGCGGCGCGACCGCGCGGATATAGAAGTTTTCCAGTGTGCCGATGTCCGCCACGATGCGGCTCAGCAGGTCGCCGCTGCGATACGCGGCCAGCCGCGCCGGCGCGTACGGCTCGATGGCCGCGTAGAACCAGGCCCGCAGCTCGGCCAGGACGCGGAAGGTCACCTGGTGCGAGGCCAGGCGCTCGAGGTAGCGTAGCACGCCTCGCGCGATGCCGAAGAAGCGCACGCCGACGATGGCGATTTGCAGCACGGCAATGGAGGGCTGGAGCGCGGCCATGGCGATGATCCATGCCGAAGCCGCCAGCAGGCCGATGCTGCTGCCGACCGTCAGGAAGCCCAGCAGCACGGAGAGCGCGACCCAACGCCAGTGGGGGGCGAGGAAGGAGAGGAGGGCGGCGAATGGCGAATGGCGAATGGCGAATGGCGTACTGCGCTCCTTATCATCCTGGCGTCGAGGCTTTAGCCGGTCTGCTGGGTGGGGCGAGAAACCGGCTGAAGCCTCCATTCCTATAAACGCGCTTTCCACCAATTGCGCATACACCCCCTGCCGCGCCACCAGCTCATCGTGCGTGCCCTGCTCAACGATCCGGCCCGCGTCGAGGACGATGATCCGGTCGGCGCTGCGGACGGTGTGCAGCCGGTGAGCGATGATCAGCGCGCCCCGGCCGGCCAGCAGGCGGGACAGGGCGGCCTGCACCGCAGCCTCGGTTTCGAGATCCAGGTTGGCGGTGGCTTCGTCCAGGATGACCAACGGCGCATCGGCCAGGAACGCGCGGGCCAGGGCGATGCGCTGCGCCTGGCCGCCGCTCAGCCGCGCGCCCCGCTCGCCGATGGCCGTGTCGTAGCCTTGCGGCAGCGCCCGGATGAACTCGTCGGCCGCGGCGTCGGTCGCGGCGCGCACCACGGCCTCCAGGGGCGCATCGGGTCGGCCCAGGCGGATGTTGTCGGCGACGCTGGCATCAAAGAGGTATGGAGCTTGGGGGAGCCAGGCGGGGGTGAATGTACGATGTTCGATGTACGATGTACGATGTACGAAGTTGGAGGTTGGAGATAGGAATCTGGAATCTGGAATCTGAAATGTGGAATGTGGAATGTTGATGACCCCGCGGGTGGGGTGGATGAAGCCCAGGAGGAGTTGGGCGATGGTGCTTTTGCCCGCGCCGCTGGGGCCAACCAGTGCCACTTTTTCGTCAGGGCCGATCTCGAAGCTCACCCCCGCCAGTGCCGGCGCCGCGCGGCCGGGGTAGGTGTAGTGGACATCGCGAAATGCCACAGCCGCCCCCGCAGTTTCCCTCGTCTCCCTAGATTCCCCAATTTCCCTTGTTTCCCTCAACTCCTCCGTCTCCGTGTCCCCGTGTCCCCGCGTCTCCAGTACCTCAAAAATCCGCCGCGCGGCCGTGACCCCGGCGATGCCTGCGTGAAAGCGCGTGCCCAGCAGCCGCAGCGGCAGGTAGAACTCGGGGGCCAGGATCAGCACAAACAGGGCGTCGCGGAACAGCATCTTGCCGTACAGCAGCCGCAGGCCGATCTCCACCGCGATGATGGCGGTGCTGAGGGTGCCGACCATCTCCAGCACCAGCGCAGACAGGAACGCCACCCGCAGCACCCGCAACGTCGCGTCCCTGTGCTGGTCTGTCACCTGACGGATGATCGCGATCTGCTCCCGGCTGCGGTTGAACAGCTTCAGGGTCGTCAGCCCTTGCAGGATATCCAGGAAGTGGGCGCTCATGCGGCTCAGCGCACCCCATTGGCGCTGGGTCAGCACGTCGGCGGCGCTGCCGATCAGCGCCATGAAGACGGGGATGAGGGGGGCGGTTAACATGAGGACCAGCGCCGAAAGAGGATCGCGCGGCAGCACGAACGCGACCAGGGTCAGGGGCACGATGGCGGCCAGGGCCAGTTGCGGCAGGTATTGGCTGAAGTAGGCGTCCAGCGCCTCGACGCCCTCGATCGCGGTGTTGGTCAGTTCGCCGGTGCGTTCGCCCCGGGTGAACGCGGGGCCCAGAGCCAGGATGTGCGCTATCAGCCGGCCGCGCAGCGCGTCCTTCACCCGCAGCGCCACCCGGTTGGCCGCCACCTCGCCGCCCCAGATGGTCAGCGCGCGGAGCATGGCGAACCCGGCCAGCGCCAGCAGCCAGGGCCGGACGCCGACCAGATCCAGCCCGCCGAGGAACGCGTCATCCACAGCCCGGCTGAGCGCGAACGCGCCCCCCACCGTGGCCGCGCCGCCCAGCGCGCCCAGGCCGATGGTCAGCGCGAGGCCGGCACGGTGCTCTTGGGCTTCGTTGAGCAGACGGCGGTCGAAGAATTCGGACATGATGAGAATGAGAACGCGGGCGACGCGGATACCGCGGAGGACGCGGACAGGTTTAGATTCCGTCCGCATCCTCCGCGTCGTCTGCGTAGTCCGCGTCCAATGTTCAGGTCAGACCCACACAAATCAATACTTCAACAGGCTCTTTCCGCTCACCCGCGCGCGGAACACCCAGTAGTTCCATCCCTGGTAGAGCAGCACGATGGGCACGAAGATCAGCGCCACGATGGTCATGACCTTCAGGGTGTACGGCGTCGAGGAGGCGCTGACAACGGTCAGGCTCCAGTCGGGATTCAGGCTGGACACCATCACCCGCGGGTAGAGGCCGCGGAAGGTGGTCACGATCGTCAGGGCAATGGTCAGGCCGGTCATGGCGAAGGCCCAGCCGGTGCGCCGCTGCCGCAGGAACCAGCCGCCGGCCAGGAACGCCGCACCCGCGCCGATCGCGCTGATGCCGGGGTTGATGCCGAGCCGCTGGAAGATGTCGGTGGCGAAGTAGCTGGCGAGCACAGTGGCCGCGCCGACGACCAGCACCACGGGCCACAGCCGGTTGGCCAGCGCCTCGACCGTTGTGCGCAGCTCACCGTCGGTGCGCAGGCCGAGAAAGATCGCGCCGTGCAGGGTGAAGACCCCCAGGCCGGCGATGCCGCCCAGCAGCGCGTAGGGATTCAGCAGGTTGAAGAAGCCGCCCACATACTGCATGTTGCCATCAATGGGCACCCCGCGCACGATGTTGGCCATGGCCACGCCCCACAGCAGCGCGGGCACGAAGCTGCCGATGAAGATGCACCAGTCCCACAGGGCGCGCCAGCGCGGGTTCTTGTCCTTGCTGCGGAACTCGAACGCCACCCCGCGCACGATCAAGGCGGCCAGCATCAGGAACAGCGCCAGGTAGAAGCCGCTGAACAGGGTCGCATACCAGTTGGGAAACGCCGCAAACATCGCGCCGCCGGCCGTCAGCAGCCACACCTCGTTGGCGTCCCAGAATGGGCCGATGGTGTTGATGATGACCCGGCGGTCTTCGTCCTTTTTGCCCAGGAACGGCATCAGGATGCCCACGCCGTAATCGAACCCTTCCAGGAAGAAGAAACCGGTGAACAGCACGCCGATCAGAATGAACCAGAGGGTATTAAGTTCCATGAGTTGCCTCCTTCTATGCCCACGACGGCACCACATCCTTCGCCACTTCCTCCGTGTCTGCCTTGGCGTACTTCGCCAGCAAGTAGACATCGGCGGCCATGAGTGCGCCGTACAGCAGTGTGAAGCCGATCAATGAGGCCAGCACCATGCCTGCGGGCACGTTGGGTGAGACCGCGTCTTGCGTCTTCAGCACGCCGAAGACGATCCACGGCTGCCGGCCCATCTCGGTGAGGATCCAGCCCGCGCTGTTCGCCAGGTAGGGCAGGAGGATAGCCAGCGGCAGCAGGCGCAGAAACCAGCGCGGCGCGCTGATGCGGTCGCGTAACACGCGGTAAAGCGCCCACGCGGCCAGCGCCACCATCAAGGTGCCCGCACCCACCATGGCGCGGAACGCCCAGTAGATCATCACCACGAACGGCACGTAGTTGCCCGGCCCGTATTGCGCTTCGTACTGCGCCTGGAGCTGGTTGATGCCTTGTACTGCGCAATCGGTGCGGTTGCAGGCCAGGATGCTCAGCACGGCCGGCAGGCGGATGGCGAAGATATCGCGGCGGTTGGTCATGTCGCCGATGGTGAACAGCGACATTGCGGCCGGCTGTTCGGTGTCCCACAGCGCCTCGGCCGCGGCCATTTTCATCGGCTGCGTCTTGATCATGTGCTGCGCCTGAGAGTGGCCCACCAACCCCACCATCACCGAGCCGATCAGTCCGGCCGCGGCAGCCACCTGGAACGACCGCTTGAGGAAGCCCTGGTCGCGATCCTTGCGGATCATGCGCCACGCCACGATGCCCAGCATGAAGAACGCCGCAGTCGCCAAGCCCGAGAAGAAAACGTGCGGCCATTGCAGCCAGACGTGCGGGTTGGTGATCAGCGCGCCGAAGTCGGTCATCTCGGCCCGGCCGTTGCGGATCACGAACCCGTAGGGCTCCTGCATGAACGAGTTGGCGATCAGGATCCACAGCGCGGACAGGTTGGAGCCGATAGCTACCAGCCAGATGGCGGCCAGATGCAGCCTCTTGGACAGCCGTTCCCAGCCGAAGATCCAGACCCCCAGGAAGGTAGATTCCATGAAGAAGGCCAGCAGCGCCTCGATGGCCAGCGGTGCGCCGAAGATATCGCCTACAAAGCGGGAGTATTCCGACCAGTTCATGCCGAACTGGAACTCCTGGACGATACCGGTGACGACGCCCATGGCGAAGTTGATGATAAACAGCTTGCCCCAAAACTTCGTCAGGCGTTTCCAGGTCTCGTCGCCGGTGCGGAAATAAATGGTCTGCATGATGGCGACCAGGACCGCCAGCCCCAGGGTGAGGGGCACAAAAAAGAAGTGGTAGACAGTGGTGATGCCGAATTGCCAGCGGGCGAGAATGAGTGAGTCCATGCGTCAACCTCCATAGGCCAATTGGTGATTGCGAATTGCAGATTGCGGATTGCGGATTCTATTTGATATCTGCCTCCTGTGGGGTGGTCAGTTTGTCGAACGTGATCTGGTGCAGGTGCTGGCGCAGGATGGCGCGTGCGTGGGTCCAGGCATCGTGGACGGTGCAGGCCGGCATCAAGGGGCAGACCTCCGGCTCGACTGCACAAATATTCAATGCCAAAGGCCCTTCGAACGCCTCAACAACTGCCAGCAGGCTGATCTGGCTGGCTGGCCGGGCCAGCGTGATGCCGCCGTCGCTGCCCCGGGACGTGCTGACCAGACCGGCCGCGCCCAACCGGGTAACCACGCGGCGGACCAGAGCACGGGGAATCAGCCGCTGTTCGGCGATCTGCTGCGCGGTGACGCGAGAATTCGGGCCCTGTAAAGCCAGATGCAGGACAACCCGCGCGGCGTAGTCGGTCTCCCGGCTAATGGTGATCATAGGCTGATGGCATCGGGAAACGAGCAGAATTGAGACTGGATTAGTCGCATTATAACAAGTTTCACAAAGGTGTCAAGGGCGGGGTGGAAGGTCCCGGGGTGAGAAAAAAGCAAAGCGAGTAACGAGTGATCGTGCTTTCTCGTTACTCGCTTTGCCGGGGGGTGATGTTGTCTATTTCACCGGTTCATACGCGAACGCGCGCGCGTACTCCACGGAGGCCCAGCGATCTGCCGCGCTCAGGCGGTCTTGATGGGCCGGCATGATGCCTTTGCCTGCTGAGACCGACTGGTAGAACTGGGAGGCTGGTACACCCGCGATGTAGTCGGGCGTGAACTTGCGCGCCTGGGGGATGGCGCCCTGGCCTTCGGGGCCGTGGCAGGCGATGCAGCCCGCGCTCTCGTACACGCCCTTGCCCTGGGCCAGCACGTCTGGCGTCACCGAGAAGCCCCATAGGAAGTAGACCACGTTCCAGCGTTCCTCGTCGGTCAGCTCGTCTTTGAACCCGGGCATGGCGCCCTGGCCGCCGGTGACTGCCTGGAAGAAGGCGACCGGCGCGGCCGCGCGCACGTAGTCGGCGTCGGTGAAGTCGCGCGCTCCCTCGACCAGACCGTTGCCATCCGGGCCGTGGCAGGTGGCACACTTGTCCTGGTAGATCGCCTCGCCGGCCGCGGCCACGGGTGCGGACACAGGCAAGCTCACGCCAGGTGCAGCCGGCGCGCTGGTGTCGGGCGGCGCCAACGTAGCCGGCGGCAGGGTGGGGATCACCGTGGGCGCCACAGGCAGCGGTTGGGGCGTGCTACAGGCGACCAGGCCCAAGGCCAGGCCGATAACCAAGAAGGGCAGCAACCACTTGGGATTGTGTAACAGGCCATGCATCTTCATATGCTCGGTCCTCACTTGCTCAGCGTGCGCATGTAATTCACGACGTCCCATCGTTCCCGTACGTTCAGGTTCTCGTTCAAGGGCGGCATGGCGCCGTAACCCTGTGAGATGGTCAGGTAGATCGTGCCGTCGGACATGGTAGCGAAGCGCGCGTCGGTCAGGTTGGCCGGTGGCCGCATCTCCGGCTTCCAGAACTGGGTGATGGGGCCATCGCCCAGGCCGCCTGTTCCGTGGCATAGGGCGCAGTTGCGATCATACAGGATGCTGCCGCGCTCCAACGAAACAGCATCCGCGGGGATCGGGTTGGCCGGCAGTTCACCGGTTTTGGGCAGGCTGGGGCCATCGAAGCGCACCGCATCGGCCGGCGCACTCTTGCGCGGCCCCTGTTGATAGTCTACAGCAGCCTGATCCTCCATGCCGCTGGCCCAATTGATCTTGATCACGTCGTAGCTGAAGACCAGGCCCAATAGCAGCGGGACCGCCAGCACGGCGAAGGTCATGATGACCCGGCGCAGGTAACCACTGGGTGGGATCATAGCGGCCTCCGTTCCGGTTCGTACACCCGCTCGGCGCCCTTGTCGGTCATCACCCGGCGCACGTCATGCTCATAGCGCATATCGCAGTTGCACATCAGGGCGATGCGGCCCATGTTCACCACCGGGTCGTAGTACTGCGGCTTGGTGGATGGGAAGCCGCACTTCCACAGCAGGTTGAAGAAGGTGCCCAGGATCAGCCCCAGCATCGTCAACTCGTAGATGGGAATGAACGAGGTGGGGATGGAAGTGAGCGGCCGGCCACCGACCCGGATGGGATAAAGGAGTTGCGTGCCGTAGGCCAGGAAGAGCGCGATGGTCAGGCCAGTTAGCGCGCCCAGGATGCTGGCCCACGGTACTCTGTCGTGCAGGTGGGGCCGGCCGAGCATCTTGGGGGTATACGCCACGCCCTGCATGATGCTCATGTCTTCTTCCCGGATGCCCATGAAGCGCAGGCCGTCAATGGCGTCCGCGGCTTTGAAGACATCGGTGTATAGGCCCATTAGCATGATTTTCTTGGGCATAGATTCCTCCTGTACGGGCGGGGTCACCCCGCCCCTACTCCAACTCAGCGATGGATGTCACCACCGTCTTGCCGATGCGGCGGCGGCTGTGGCTCAACTGGCCCTCCAGCACCTCCCAGACCGGGATCAACGGGATGACCCGCGAGGCCAGCACGTACAGCAGGCTGAAGAGCGCCAGGGTGCCTAGGGCGATGGAGATCTCAGGCCACCGCGGGTTGTAAACGCCCCAATCGAACGGCAGGCGGTTCCGCTGCAGGAAGCCGGGAATGATCAGGTAGCGTTCCATGTACATGCCGATGTTGATGCCGATCGTAATCAAGAAGAGCGCAGTCGGCGATTGGCGGACCTTCTTGTTCCATAGCGTCAACCACGGCAGGGCGATGTTGAAGAACAACATGCCGTACCAGAACGGCGCCACCGGCCCGCGGGCCTGGAAGGTTAACAGCTGGTGCCCCACCCATTCACCGCCGTACCACTCGATCAGATATTCGTTGAAGAAGAAGTAGGTCCAGGCAAAGGAGAAGATCAAGATGAGCTTGGCCAGCGCATCAAAGTGCTCTTTGCGCAGGAAGTACTGCAGGTTCATGGTTTTGCGTACCACCAGTAGCACGGTGATCACCGCGGAGACGCCGGAGAAGATGGCGCCGACCACGAAGTACGGGCCGAAGATGCTGCTGCGCCAGCCGATCTGGCGGGACATGGCGAAGTCCCACGACACGATGGTATGCACCGAGAACATGATGGGAATGATCGCCCACGCGAAGATGTTGATCGTCTTATGCAGGTAGTGCCACTCGTACTCGGTGCCGCGCCAGCCCAGCGAGAACAGCTTGTAGAGCACGTGCCGCCAGCCCTTGGTTCGGTCGCGGGTCATCGCCAGGTCGGGGATCATGGGCAGGTAGACGTAGAGAGTACTGCTGATTAAATAAGTGGTGATGGCCAGCAGGTCCCAGGCCAGGGGTGACTGGAAGTTGTCCCACAACCCGCGTTGGTTGGGGATGGGAACCATCCAGTAGGCGAGCCACATGCGGCCCATGTGCAAGATGGGGAACAGGGCGCCGCTGGCCAGCGAAAAGGTGGTCATCAGCTCGGCCGCTCGGGTGATGGGCCGGCGGTACTCGGCGTTGAACACACGCAGGATCGCCGACACGAAGGTGCCGCTGTGGCTGATGCCGATCCAGAACACGAAGGTGGCGATGAAGACGCCCCAGAACACCGGTCGGGTGATGCCGGCGACCCCCATGCCCCAGCGCACCATGTAGCCCCAGGCGCCGAAGAGACAAACCAGCACGATGCTGGCCAGGACCGCGACCGTAAGCCAGTAGCCTGGCCCGGCCTTCATCATCGGCTTGAGCATGATCTGGTTCATCTCTTCCTGCGGGATAGGATCCAGCAGGAGCCGCTCCTTGGGGTCGTCCTGGTGCGGCCAGACGAAGTTCTTGAGCCTGGAGAGATCAGCCTGCATGGGAACCACCTCCCTTCAGGTAAATCACGGCCGGGTCGGTGCCCAGGTCTTCGAGAACCCGGAACGCACGCTTGCTACGGGCCAGCTCGGCCACCTGGCTGTGCGGGTCGTTGCGGTCACCGAACACGATGGCCTGCGGCGGGCAGGCCTGCGCGCACGCGGGCACGACATCACCGTCGTGCAGGTCGCGCCCCTCAGCCGCGGCGTCATCCTGGCCCCGTTTGATACGCTGGATGCAGAACGAGCACTTTTCCATGACGCCGCGGCTGCGCACCGTGACGTCGGGATTGAGTTGCTCGTTCAGCGGTTCCGGGAAATACGGGTTGAACCAGTTGAAGAAGCGCGAGACGTAAGGGCAGTTATTGGCGCAGTAGCGCGTGCCCACGCACCGGTTGTACGCCTGGATGTTGATATTCTCCACGTCGCTGTGATAGGTGGCAAACGTGGGGCACACCGGCTCGCACGGCGCATGGCCGCACTGCTGGCACAGGATGGGGATGAAACGCGCCTTCAAGTCGGGGTACTCGCCGTCCCAGTAGCGTTCGATCCGGATCCAGTGCTGCGCGCGACCGACGTTGATCTCTTCAGGGCCGACCGTGGGCACGTTGTTCTCGGCATGGCAGGCCACCACGCACGCCTGGCAGCCAGTGCATTTATCCAGGTCTATGATCATGGTCCAGCGGTGACCATTTGTCTTTTCGCTCATAGATGGCTCCTCCACCCGTACTGCGTATTCCGTACTTCATACTCTTCGGGAGCTGGCGCACGGCACGGTACGCAGATACGTAGTACGCAGTATGCAATACACCTCACCCTGGAAACTTCTCATACTTGTTGGCCGCGTCCACGCCGACGTTGCTTTCGATGCGTGGCAGCACGCGTTGCCGGTTCAGCTTCTCCACCTTGACGCGGGTCGCGCCCCAGGCCAATTCGCCGTCACTGGTGGTGACGGGCGCCAGGATGGACGCTGCGTTGGCCCCGCGACCCTGGGCGAAACGGCCGAAAACCAGGTGGCCCTGGCCCAGCGGCACGGCCAACACGTCGGGCCGGATGCCGGGGTACACGTACACGATGGCCGAGATCGAGCCGTGCGGCGAGGTGAGCTTCACCACATCGTCGTGCTTCACCCCGAGTTCCTTCGCCGTTTCGGGGTTGATCTCCACCCAGGTGTCCCAGCTGCCGGTGATCATGGGGTCGGGGGTCTCTTGGAGCCAGGGCTGGCTGGCGCCGGCGCCCGCGCCCAAGGCAAGCGACAGGTACGGGTAGAGCAGGTAGGGATATTCGGGGCCGCCGTCGAATTCGGGCATGGGCACGGTCAGGATGGCCGGCAGCCCTGGGGCCGCCTTGGGCGGCAGGCGCTCCTCGGTGGGGGGCCAATAGCCGCCGTGCTGCCGCCAGCCGCCCCACACCGCGTCGGCGTTCTTGGTATCGAAGGGCGCGCTCTTGCGGACCAGCTTGGCCATGGCCGCCTTCATGAACTCCACGGTGTTGGGCCACGGCAGCGCCTGCTTCACCGGGCCGCCCAGGCGGGTGGCCAAGGCCAGGAACACGTCGGTGGTGGCGCGGGTGTCGTACAACGGCGTGACCACCGGCTGCTGGCCGCTGATTGCAGGCCGGTCGCCGGGCGGGGTCACAACCTGGTAGCCCCAGCTTTCCAGGTAGGTGTGATCGGGCAGGATCAGGTTTGCGTTCAGGGTCGTCTCGTCCACCTCGGAGCTGAAGGAGACGACAAACGGCACGTTGCGCAGTGCCTCGGCGAACCCGGCCGCCACCGGCAACTCGTAACGCGGGTTGCCATACACGAACAGCACATCCACCTGGCCGGCCTTCATGGAGGCGATGAGCGTCTGCACGTCCGCAAAGGTCGAGGCGCCTGCCATCGCGAACATGGGATCGGCCGCAGGCGGGGTCAGGTGGAACGCGGTGGCCGGGTCACTGGCATGGCCCGCCAGCGCATTGAGCGCCAGGATGGCCGTCATGGCCGCGGGGCTGTTGGTCTGGCCGGCTACTGCCGCGCCGGGGATGGCGGTCGGTCGGGTGAACTTGCCGAAAGTATGGGCCAGCTTGACCAGCCGCTCCTCGGAGATGCCCGAGAGCGAGGCGATGTTGGCCACGTCGGCGCCGGAGAAGAGACCCGCGTAGAAACTGTCCTTTGCCGCGCCCAGGCCTTGCTCGATCATAATCTTGCCGACAGCCAGGGCGATCAGCCCTTCGGTGCCGGGCGCGGCCGGGACCCATTCATCCGCGACCGCGGCCGTGGCCGACATGCGTGGCTCGATCTGCACCAGGTAACCGCGCTTGCCCAGTGCACCCCCGCGCATGGCGCCGTACGCGCGGCCGTAAGCCACGGGTGACAGCCACGTCTCGGTCAAGTTCGCGCCGAAGGAGAAGACCACGTCGCTGTTGGCCAGGTCGAAGAAGGGCAGCGATGGCTCCGTGCCGAAGAATTGCCCCGTCAGGCGGGCCAGCGTGCCACGGCCGCCGTAGGCGCCCTGCACGTCGTAGAAGACCGGCGGGGGCGAGCCCAGGGCTTGCACGAAGGGCCCGACGATGGCGGCCAGGCTGTCGGCGACCGCAGTGCCCAGGAAGGCGACGCCGCCCGGCTTCGCTGCTTTGACGCGGTCGGCCACCTGGCTTAGAACATCGTCCCATGGCAACGCGGTGGCCTTCAAGCCGCCCCCGGTCGTGAAGGGGTCAGCGGCCGCGGCCGGTGCGTTGCGCGCCTCGTTGCGCACAGCGTTGCGGAACCGGTCGGGATTGTACAGCACTTGCAGGCCGGCCTCGCCGCGGGCGCACAGCTTGCCTTTGTTGAGGGGATGCCGTGGGTTGCCCTCGATCTTGCGCGCGCGGCCGTTGCTGACGCGTACGATGATACCGCAGCCGGCCTGGCATTGGCGGCACGTGCTGGCGTACCATACGTTCTCGCCGGGGAGCGCCTCCTCAGGCGGGACGACGTAGGGCTCCAGCGTCTCGTGCCGCTGCAGGTTGATCGTGCAGCCGCTGACGGCCACCGCGGTGCCGGTGAGGCCGCTCATCTGGATGAATTGGCGTCGGGTGATGCGTTTGGTCATAGCGATCATCCCTCTCAATAATGGCAGGTCGCGCAATCAATCAGGCGCGCGACCTTCTCCGGGTCTTGCTGGCGGTGGCAGTCCAGGCACCAGCCCATGTTGTGGTTGTACGCCTGGGCGTAGTTCATCTGCGAGACGTTGCCGTGACAGGTCTCGCAGGCCACGCCGGCCGCCACATGGGGCCGATGGTTGAACTGCACGAAATCGGGCTGGTCGTTGATTTTGATCCATTGCACGGGCTGTTTTTCTTCCCAATATTTGACCAGTTGGTCAATGTCCTTCTGGTCGGCCGGATCTTTGGGGTTGATGTTGGTGTGGCAGCCCATACATTTGGACAGAGACGGCAGCCCTGCGACTGCGCCGCGGGCTGCGCCAGCATGGCAATAGAGGCAGGTCGCGCCTGCGTTGATGTGCTTGCTATGCTGGTAGACCAGGGGCTGCGGCGGGGCGGCATAGGCTCGGGACAGCAGCAAGACGCCGCCGACCAGGCCGCCTGCCAAGAGCACCAGGACCAGGCCGATGGCAAGGGCCAGGCGCGGGTGCTGACGGATGAGGGATAGGATCATGGGCGGTTTCTCCTTTCTCGCTGAGGCGACTCGTTCGATCGAGCTGGGACAGCCTCAAGAGAGTGGGGTGGAGTTACTGGCGGTAGTATACAACAGCCAACGACGCAAACGCAAATCGCTATGTGCGCAAAATCCCATTTCTTGCGCACGGTAATGAGACCCTTCGCTGGTTTCACGCCGTAAGCGGTTTGGCGCTCAGACAGAGAGACCGGCTAAAGCCCTAATTCCAGCGTGTTGGCGTGACCTCTTCCGGGCGCATCCCGCTGTGCTGCGGCGGAATGTGGAACTTAAAATGACTTTTCGATGGTGTCCGCTATTGGGTCTTGGGGCCGTTTTCGGCCCGAACGCACCAGCCACAGCCCGGCCAGCACCCCCAGGATGACGATGAACGGGATGCCCGCCGCGATCAGCACGCCGACCTGGCGTTGGGCCTGCACCCGCTGCACGAAGCTGACTTCGGCCATGCCCGCGGGGCCAGCCACGCGCACCTGGCCATCCCACGTGCCGGGCTGGTCGACGGCGAAGTGCGCCGCGTAGTCAATCTCGTTGCCTGCGTTGGCGTGGGTGGCTGCTTCCGTCAGCCGCAAGCCGCTGGCCCCTTGGGTCAGTTCGACCTGGATCGTGGCGTCGTCCACCCGGCGGCCAGTGTTGGCATCGTTGACGCGCACGACGATGGTCAGCGTGCCGACCTGCGCGGGCTCGGGTGCGGCGGTGATCAGCAACCGATACGGCCCCACCACCTCGTCGCCGGTGATGATGCGCGTGCCGCCGCCCGGCCCCAGGTTTTCGGCGTGGGTAGGGAGAGCGGAGAGGGTTAGCAGCATCGTGATGATAACCAGGGCAGTTACGCATGCCGTGGCCGGCGCCTCGGCCCAAGAAAAGCTCGCGCTCCGGAATCGAGGCTTCAGCCGGTCTCTCGCATTGCGCGTCAGACCGGCTAAAGCCTCGATTTCGGAAGGTTCGGTTTTTGTGCGTCGCAGCGCCGCCCCCTGTGCGAGAAACCGCCTCAGCAACATCTTACCCTCCCGTCACCATCATCATCGTCCCGCGCATCTCCATCGGCTGCACCATGATCCACAGGCCCAAGGCCAGCAGCGCCAGGATCAGCACCATCCACGGCGCGGCCGCCAGGATATGCCGCGAGCCGCAGCGCAATCCAGCGGATTGCGCTACGGCGATCTGGAACGCCACGATGATCGAGCCGAACGCGCCCAGGTAGAGCATCACCGCCTCGATGGGGAAGAGCCACCCGTAGGGGACCAGCGGTCCCAAACCCCACTGCGGCTGGCCCGCGTACAGCTCCACGTCGGCCAGGAACGACTGCGCCACCGGCACGATGGTTAGCCCGCCGGTGAGGAAGTGAAAGGTGTAGTGGGCCAGCCACATGCTAAAGCCCAGTGGTGTCAGCGCGTAAACGTAACGCAGCATGTTGGCGCTCAAGCGTTGCTCCTTGAGGCCGCTCAACGCCCGGCTGGCCGCGGCTGCCACCGTCAGCGCCACCGCCGGCAGGGCGACCAGGCCCAGCAGGAAGAGCAGGATCAGGCCCGGCAGCGGCGAGGCGGTGTTCAGCCAGCGGGCCAGCCCCTCCTTCAACGCGTACACCGGCCGGATCATGGCGAACGCGTTCAGGAACGCGCCGAAGGTGAGGATGACCACCAGCGCGGCCAGGTCGGGCCGCTGGCTGAACCGGCCAATGCCGGAGCGGAACGGGTCGCGCCACAGCTCCGCGGTCGGCGTCCGGCCGATCAGGCCGATGTTGTCGTAGGGGCAGGCGTGCACGCAGTCCAGGCAGAAGGTGCAGTCCATGTTGCCGACCTTGCGCGGCTGAAACAGCGCCAGCTCGCACCCGCGCGCGGCTGAGGATTGGACGCGGATGAACGCGGATGAACGCGGAAGCTCCGAAGAATCCGCGCTTGTCAGCGCTTGTCCGCGTCCTATCGCAGATTTCCCCAAGTTTCCTGCCGTGATGCAATCCTTCGTCCGGCACCCCTGGCACACCGCCTGTTCCCGCACTTTGATCTCCAACGGCGACACCAGTGAGCCGAAGAAGTTGAACTGGCCCAGCGGGCAGATGGCCTTGCAGAAGGTCGCGCCGCGGAAAACCGCATCCACTGCGAACGCCACGACGAAGTAGCCCAGCGCGATCCAGGCGGTCCACCACGGCGTGGCCCACAGGCTGAACGCTTCGTAGCAGAAGAAGAACAGCATAACCAGCCCGACCGCCAGCCACTTGGCCCGCAGCCAGCGAGGCTGGGGCAGGCCGCCGCCGAGGCGTTCCCGCAGCCAGCGCGCCGCCTGCCGCGGCAGCATGAAGGGACACGCCATGCAGAAGAGGTTGCCCGCCAGCAGCAGCGCCAACACCACCAGCCCTCGGTAGTGCAGCCAGACCCCGACCGTAGCCAGGTTCTTCGGCGCCAATTGCGGCCCCACCAGCCCGTCGAAGATGATCAGCGCGGCGATCAGCAGCAGGGGGATCTGCATGGTCGTGCGCGCGTGGCGCCACTTGAGGAAGCGGCCGAGGACGGGCCAGGTCAGGAGGTCCATATGACAGCCGTTACTTGACTGTGGCAGGAAAGCGCCGGCCGACAATCTGCCCATCAGCCAACGTGAACCGCACGTCCACGTGCCAATCGCCGCGCATGGTCCACTCCAAGGGCACGCGGTAGATGCCGCCCAGGCCGCCGGACGCCGTCGCGTTGACTGGCACCATACCGGCGTGGCTCATGTTGGCCTCGATGGCGACTGCCGCGTCGTTCACGGGTTGCCCGGTCGGGTCTGCCAGGGTGAGCAGCACGACCCCCGCGCCCATCACAGGCTCGGCCGGCTCGGTGGCGAAGGTCACCGTGAAGTTGTCTTTGGTCTCCGGCGAGCCCCCTGCGCGGCCACAGCCGGCGATCAGCCCCAGGAGCAGCAGAGTGAGCACTGCAAAAAACAACACCCTACGCGGGCGGCGCAAGGCGTTGCGCTGGTGCTGGCAAGTTCCGCCTGGGGCGCCGTTGGATGCCCAGATCGTGGTTTGCATGAGATGAGCTTTCCTCGCTGAGAAACCAGGTTTCTGGACCCCGCGCTACAGCAGCAGCACGACGATCATCGGTACGACCAGCACAAACGGGATAAAGAAGATGAAGGCGAACCACTTGCTGTCGAAGCGCAGGTGCATGAAGTACAGGATCACCAGCATGGCCTTCAGGAACGACATGCTCAACAGGATCGGCGCCAGAAAGTTCTGGAGCGCGGGCACATAAGTCACTGCCACTTCGAGGGCGGTGAGCACCGCCAGGGATGCGAACACCAGCAGGTACTTGGGGTGGTGGGTGTGCTGTGTGCCGGGTTTCTTGGATTCCATAGGTGCTTCCTTCTGAGACCGTCGGGCTGCATGGTCGGAATCGAGGCTTTAGCCGGTCACTCGCTTTGAGCTTAAAACCGCCTAAAGGCTCGATTCCAGGCTGCTGCGATAGCTTTCTTAGATCAGGTAAATAATCGTGAACAGAATGATCCAGACCACATCCACGAAGTGCCAGTAGAGGCCGAAGATCTCGACCCGCATATAGTTGTCGGCCGAGAACTTGCCCTTCACGGCCTGGGTCAGCAGCCAGGTGCACCAAAGCAGGCCGATGAACACGTGGAACCCGTGGAAGCCGGTCACGGTGTAGAACCCGCCGCCGAACAGGCTGCCGGACGGTGTAAATCCCTTGTGGAGCAACTCGAAGTACTCGAAAACCTGGATGCCCAGGAAGGTTGCGCCGAGCGCCAGGGTCGCGGCCAGGAAGAGCCTCAGCCGGCGCTTGTCGCCGTTCATGATGCCTTCCAGCGCCAACACGACCGTGGTGCTGCTGATGATCAGGATGAAGGTGTTGACCGCGGTGACAGGTATGTTCAGAACAAGGTGCGCGTCGGCCGGGCTGCGCACCTTCATTTGCAGGAACGCGCCGATCAGCGAGGAGAAGAGCATGACCTCGGTGGCCAGGAAGATCCACATGCCCAGCTTGGGGCTGTTCAGGCCGGTGCTGGTGGTGTGTGGTGCAGTGGTGGTTTGGCTCATGGGTGCTCCCTTGAAAATGCCAGTCATCCTGAGCGCGTCGCAGGATGACGCTCTGCCGAGAAGCCGCACCGTTCGGCTGAGCTCACGCCGAAGCCCTGCGACGCGCTCAGGGTGCTCAGCTTTGCTGGTTGCTGACTTACCCTTCCAGTTTCCAGCTTTCGCTTCAAGCTGACACCGGCACGGTGCGCTCGCCGTAGCCGTAGGAATCCGCGCCTACCTCAGGCGGGGTCGGGAAGTTGTAGACGGGCGGCGGCGAGGAGACGGTCCACTCCAGGCCCAGCGCGCGCCAGGGGTTCGCGCCGGCCACCGCGCCGCGCTTCAGGCTGACCAGGGCGTTCACGATGAATGGGATGGTGCTGACCGCCAGCAGGAGCGCGCCGATGGTGGAAACCAGGTTCAAACCGGTGAACTCCGGCGCGTAGTCGGCCACGCGGCGGGGCATGCCGTCCAGGCCCAGGGTGTGCTGGGGCAGGAAGGTTAGGTTGAAGCCGATGAAGTTGAGCCAGAAGTGCAGTTGGCCCAGCTTTTCGCTCAGCATCCGGCCGGTGATCTTGGGATACCAGTAGTAAAGACCTGCGTACAGCGCCAGCACGCTGCCGCCGAACAGTACGTAGTGCAAGTGCGCCACCACGAAGTAGGTATCGTGTACGTGGATATCAATAGGCACCGAAGCCAGGAAGATGCCGCTGATGCCGCCAATCACGAACATTGAGATGAACCCCAAGGCGAAAAGCATAGCCGTGTTGAAACGTAGCTTGCCGCCCCAGATAGTCGCCAGCCAACTGAAGATCTTCACGCCCGTAGGCACAGCGATGATCATGGATGTGATCATGAACGGGATGCGCAGCAGCGGATCCATGCCGCTGGTGAACATGTGGTGCGCCCACACCAGGAAGCCGAAGATGCCGATGGCCAGGCTGGAGGCAGCGATGAGCTTGTAGCCGAAGATCGGTTTGCGGGAAAACACCGGCAGCACTTCGGAGATGATGCCGAAGCCGGGCAGGATCATGATGTAGACCGCCGGGTGCGAGTAGAACCAGAACAGGTTTTGCCACATCAGTGGGTCGCCGCCCGCGCCGGCCGCGAAGAACTGGGTGCCCAGAACGCGGCTGAAGATGAGCATGAAGAGCGCGCCGGAGAGCACCGGCGTGCCCAAGATCTGGATGATGGCCGTGGCGACGATAGCCCAGGCCATGAGCGGCACGCGGCCCAGGGTCATGCCCTTGGCGCGCATGTTGAAGACGGTCACCAGGAAGTTCAGCGCGCTGAAGATGGATGAGAACCCGACGAATTGCAGCGCGATGGCCCAGATAGTCTGGCCGGACGCAGTTTGCAGGCTCAGCGGCGGATAGGCGGTCCAGCCGCTCTCCGCGCCACCGACGACGAAGCTGAGCAGCAGCAGGATGGCGCCCGGCGGCAGCAGCCAGAAGGAGAGCGCGTTCAGCCGGGGGAATGCCATGTCGTCCACGCCCAGTTGCAGCGGGATGACGTAGTTGGCCAGGCCCGCGAACATAGGGATGATCCACAGGAAGATCATCACGGTGCCGTGGATGGTGAAGAGCTGGTTGTATTCGCTGCCGCCCACGAACTGCGTGCCGGGCTGCGCCAGCTCCGTGCGGATCAGCGACGCCAGGATGCCGCCGAAGATGAAGAACACAAACCCCATCACCATGTACTGGATGCCGATCACCTTGTGGTCGGTATTGAACACAAAGTAGTCGCTGAGTTTCCGTCCACCGTGACGGATCAGGCCATGTCCGGTATCTTCTGTTGTCGCCATAAACGTTTCTCCCTTGTAGGGGCGACTCTTGCGGTCGCCCATTTCTGCGATCGCCTATACGGGCAGGCGCAAGGCTGTGCCCCTACTTCATTTCCAACAGGTACTTCACCAGCGTGTCCAGGTCGGCTGCTGACAAGCGCAGCTCGTAGTCCTTGGGCATAATATCCGCATATCCGGGCACCATGTGTTCGGCAGGCTTCACGATGGCCGTCCGGATGTACGCCTCGGCCGTTTGGTCGGGGACCGTGCTGGCAGCGCGTGTGCCTAGCCCATCCAGGTTGGGGCCGAGCTGGGCCACGGCGCGCGCATCGCTCAACGCATGGCAGGCGTTGCAGCCTGCGACGTTGAAAATCTGCCGGCCCGGGGCCAAGGGGTCAGGGGCGCCGCCTGCTGTGGCTGCTGCCTTCATGCTGGCCACCCAAGCGCGGTAGTCGCCGTCCGACTGCGCCACAACCTGGGCGCGCATGATGGCGTGCCCCGCGCCGCACAGTTCGGTGCAGACGATGGGATAGACGCCGGGAGTGGTCACGGTGATACGTGTCTCGGTGACACGGTCGGGCAAGACGTCCTTCTTGATGCGGAATTCCGGCACCCAGAAGGAGTGGATCACGTCGTTGGAGCGCAGCTTCAGCAGCACCTGGCGATCCACCGGGAGGTGCATCTCGGTGGTGGTGATGTCTTCTGCCGGGTAGTAGAACTGCCAGGCGTACTGGAGGCCCTTGACCTCGATCACCAGTTCATCGTCGCGCGGCCGCTCGATGTCAGCCAGCACCTGGTAGCTGAACAGGCCGATGAAGACCACGATGATCGCGGGGATTACGGTCCAGACGATCTCCAGGTTGGTGTTGCCGCGAATGGGGGCCGCGTCGGTGTCATCACCGGGCTGCCGGTTGAACCGGACGATGGCGTAGAGCAGGAAGCCTTGCACGATGACGAAGATAGTCGTGCCGATGCCCAGCGTGATGCTGAAGAGGGTGTCAATCCGGCTCCCTTCAGCCGACGCTGCGCGGTTGAGGATGGGGTTGTTGATGCCGATCAGGATGCCGGCAACTACGGCGACGAGGCCGATGACAACAGCGACCAGCTTGCTTGTCGGATCAAACGACGGCTGGTGGCCGTGCCCGGTGGAGGATGTGGGATGGGACATGTCGCTGTTCTCTCCCCTGACGATGCGCACAAGGCGCTTGGCAGTGAAATCAGACGGCCAGTACAGCACGGCGGGTGGGATGGTCACGCCGTACTGCTGGAAACTGCTCAGGCGGGCTCTGTGATTTTCTGAAGGGCAACCATAATGTACCTGATATCACGCACGTTGTCAAATCATTTTTTGGCGATCCGGCTCCGGTAATAGCCTGCGTAGCCGCCCGCCAGGATCATTGCGAAAGCGATCCACTGAATAGCGTAGGCCAGGTGCCGGCCTTCGCTTAAGGCGATCTCGGGCATGGGGCGCGGGAAGCGACGCTGGTCGGCCGGGGTTTGTGGCGCCTCCTCCAGGTAGAGGGGCAGCAGCGTGTAAGGCATCTGCGCCTGGATGCGCGGGATGTCAACCCGGTGCCAGGCGTCCAGCCGTGGCCGATCGGTCCCCAGCGGCGCATCTTCTGGCGAGGCAAAGCTGCTGCGCGTCATGCTCTGGCGCAGGATGCCGGTCACGGTCACCTGGCCAGCCGGCCGGTCGAATTTGGTGCGCTGTTCAGGACCGGCGTCCTCGTAGGGGATCCAGCCGCGGTCCACCAGGATGGCGGCCTCGCTCCCTGTGATGCGCAGCGGAACGAGGATGTGGACTCCCGGCAGATCGTTGTAGCTGCGATTGCGCAGGACGATCTCCTGGTCGTAATCGTAGGCCCCGTGTACGGTCGCCCGGCGCAGCACGGTGGACGTTACATCCAGGGGCGCGCCGCCCAGCATCAGCGGCGGCTGATCCATGCGCGCCAGCAGTTGCGCGTTGGCCGCGCGGCGGTCGGCCAGCCGTTGGAACTGCCAGGATGCCAGTCGCAGGAAGAGCGTACAGAGCGCCAGCACGGCCAACGTCGCGATCAACCAACGGCCACGGATAGGAGAGGCTTTTTCAGGTTGCTTTTTCAGGGCCATGTGATAGTTGGTGTTCAGGGAGGCCAGGGAAATCAGGGAAATGAAGGAATTCCTTCCCTGGCCTCATGACAGCAGTCGGCGCAGGCGCGAACGTTTGCGCGTCGGCCAATCGGCGATCTCGGCCTTGGCCAGCGCGTAGCCGGCCGTCATCAGTTCCTCGGTATGGCTGAAATCCCAGATGGCGACGACATGCTCGAAGCGCAGCCGCAGATGGTGCACGGGCACCTTGCGCGCGGCCGCCAGCGCCAGCTCCAGGTCGAGCTGTCGCTGCATGACCGTGTGGCCGAGCTTGTCGAACCAGGCCCCGAAGCCGCCTGTTTCCAGGCCGACGACGCTGCGCGGGTCTGAGAGGTCCAGCACGATCATGACAGACGTGCCCTCATCCAGCGCGGCCTCAATGGGCACGTTGCTGACGAAGCCGCCGTCCAACAGCAGGTGATCGCGCTGCGCCAGCGGGTGGATCCAGGGCGGAAGCGCAGCCGATGCCAGCACCCCTTCCAGCACGCGGCCTCCGGGATCGGCGCCATAGACCTGGGGCCGGGCATGGTTGAGATCGGCCGCAACCAGGCGTATGGGGATGTCGCGCAGGTCACGGAAGCGCAGCTCGGGGCCCAGGTCGTGGGCTGCCAGGAACGGCAGGATGCGATCCTCCATGTGTCCGCCTCCGCGGCCGAACAGGGTTCGCACCGTGAGCCACACGTAGTTGTCCGGCAGCAGGTCGGCGGTCGCGGCATCCCGCCAGGTGGCAGCCAGCGCGTCCAGCGCCTCGGCCGAGAAGCCGTGCAACCCTAGGAACGCCGCATTCAGTGCGCCGATGGAGGTTCCCACAATGAGGTCGGGATGGACATCGGCTTCCAGCAAGGCGCGCAGCGCGCCGACTTGTAGTGCCCCGCGCGCGCCGCCACCACCCAGAACGAAGGCCAGTTTGTGCTTTGCCATATGCCTTGTGAACCACATATTGGACGCGGACTACGCGGATGACGCGGAGAACGCGGACGAGCCTGAATACCTCCGCGCCATTCGCAGCGCAATTTTCGTGCTCCGGACTGGAGGCTTCAGCCTAATGGCACTAAGATTTGGAGGTCGGCCAGCGTTTCACCTGTTCTTAGCCGGTCTGCGACCGGTGGCGCAGGCGCTTTCGAGCCGCTTCTGACGCCAAGCCGGGGTCAGTGCGCAGCCTCCCTTTGGGACAGACCCCCTACGAGTGCAAAGTTAGTGACATTGGGCTTCAGCCGGTCACTCTCCTGGGCAGAAAGACCGGCTGAGACTTACACCTGCGCTGCGCTCTCGCGCAAGTGCAGGTGAGCCTTGAATCCAGACGGTAATCCGAATGCGCATCATTCTCGTGCTTGCGCCAGCCGGCCATCCAGCCCCAGGTCGGCGGCGATCAGCTTCATGCCCTCCAGCACGATGCGCACATGCTCCCACAGGTCAATGCCCAACTCGGCCGCGCCCGCCTCGATGTCGGCCCGGCTGACCGCAGCTGCAAAGAGCTTGTCCTTCCACTTCTTCTTCACCGAACTGACCTCGACGTCCCGCAGGTCTTTGCTGGGCCGCACGTAGGCCACCGCCATGATCAGGCCGGTGAGCTCGTCCGACGCCCAGAGCGCGGAGGCCAGTCGGCTGGTGCGCGGCACACCCAGGAACGGCGCGTGGCCGGCCACGGCGTCGATCATCTCCTGGGGGTAGCCCCATTCGCGGAACATCCGCAGCCCGGTGCGCGGGTGGCCGTTCACGGGGTCATCCATGTCGGGAAAGCGCTCGAAGTCCAGGTCGTGCAGCAGCGCAGTGACGCCCCAGAACTCCTCGTCCTCACCGAAGTAGCGGGCGTAGGCGCGCACCGCGGCCTCCACGGCCAGCACGTGCTTGCGCAGGCTCTCGGAGGTGATCCATTGGCAGGCGAGGTCCCAGGCTTCGGCGCGGGCGGGTAGAGTCATGGCATCTCCTTCCGGCTCATCAGTGTCGGCTCAACATGCCTACAATTCTACCACGGTGTGGCCGCTGCGCGAAACCTGGCCAGGGGTGATCGGCAAACCCCTAACGTCGACGGCTTTGGGTGTTTTCCGGCGGGATATGCTAAAATCATCTGCACCGCCAGGCCACGCGCCAACAGCACGATCTAGAGGACGCGGGAAGCTGAGGGGCATCTGACGAGAGGGATGAAACGCATGGAAGCACGAGCGATCTACATCACCGAATACGACGTGGCGCGCTTGCGCAAGCTGCTGGACAAGGCCAGTCCACAGGAGCGCCGTGGCAATCAATACCTGGAGAGCCTGGAAGCGGAGTTGGCGCGCGCCCATGTGCTGGCGCCGGCCGAGATACCTGCCAATGTCATCACAATGAACTCTGTGGCGCACCTGGTGGACCTGGACACCCAGGAGGAGATGGTTTACACCCTGGTGTTCCCCGATCAGGCCGATCCTTCTGCAGGCAAGATCTCGGTGCTGGCCCCCATTGGCACCGCCATGCTGGGTTACCGCGTGGGCGACACGTTCCTTTGGCGGGTACCTGACGGCGTGCGCAGGCTGTTGGTCCAAGAAGTGCTTTACCAGCCGGAAGCATCCGGCGATTATCATCTCTAACGCATCAGACATGGCCTGGCAGCTTCTCACCGTCTTCTCATACGCCATGACGCCGGCGCAGATCGAGGACGTCATCACGCTGTGCTCAGACGTGTTCAACCTCAATTATCGTTACTACATGGACCTGTGCGCCGACCGCGTCCACGTCCTGGTCTACGCCGATGGCCGGCTGGTCGGCCATGCGCTGTGGCTGGACCGGCGGATGCGGGTCGGTGGCGGGCCGTGGCAGCGCGCCGCGTACATCGAGGGGGTGGCGACCCATCCCGACTATCGGGGCCGCGGGGTCGGCTCGGCCGTGATGCGGCGGATCGCGCAGGGGATCGTCGGCTACGACTTCGGCGCGCTTTCACCGGCCGTGCCGGAATGGTACGAACGGCTCGGCTGGGTGCGCTGGCAGGGGCCGCTGCTGATCGAGAAAGACGATGTGGTAGAGGAGACGACCGATCCGGACGAACTGGTGATGATCTATCGCACCCCCCGCACGGGCGAGCTCGACCTCACGACAACGCTGACCGGGGAATGGCGGCCGTTCGAGCAGTGGTGAAAGTGGGGACTAGGGACTGGGGACTGGGGACTGGCCTTGTTCCGTCCAGTTCCCTCTGTTCCCTCAGTTCCATCGCCACGCATCTATCCAACCTCCAACCTCCAACCCCTAACCTCCAACCTCCAACCCCATATCCTCCTTCGGCCCCAACACCGGCAGCGGCTTGAGCAGCTTCACATCGGCCCAGGCGCGCAGCGTGGCGAAGGCGTCACGGAAGCGGTAGTACGAATTCGACCAGTAGGCGCGGCGGTCGGCCGAGACGCCGAGCGCATCCACGCGGAGGTTGCGGCAGGTGAAAATGGCCCGCGGCAGGTGGAAGCGCTGGGTCACCAGCAGCGCCTGGTCAACTCCAAAGATAGCACTCGCCCGATAGCACGTGTCGTAGGTGCGCCGGCCCGCGAAGTCGCGCACGACATCCTCGGCCGGGACCCCCCGCGCCACCGCGTAGTTGTACATCGCGGTCGGCTCGTCGTAGTCCACGAAGCGGTTGTCGCCGCTCACCAGCAGCTTGCGCACCTTGCCATCCCGGTAGAGCGCGATGGCCGTGTCCATCCGGTCGGCCAGCATGGGGCTGAGCCGGCCGCCGGGCCGGATGCCCGCACCGAAGACGATGGCGACCGGCCGCGCAGGCGCGTCAGGCAGCTCGACCACCAGCCTGTCGTAGCGCCACTGGATCCAGCCCCAGATCAGCACGGCACAACCGGCCGCCACTCCCACCATCAGCGCTACCGTGCCCACGATGCGCCGCAGCCTCATGCCGAGGCGCTTTGACTTTGCCATGTGCGTTTATCCGGCCTCATACCCGGCCTGAGGTTCCTTGATCCGGTGCAACCCGACCGACTCAACGGTCGGCGGGAACTCGACCTTGTCGTAGACATCGCTCAGGCGCAGCTCGCAGCCGATGGATTCGATGCGCACGACCGCATCCAGGCCCTTGTGCGCGGCCAACAACCACCGGCCATCCTCCTGTCGCGTATACTGCTCAACAAGCGCCTGATGTTGCGCCACCATGAGGTAGTCGGTCAGCGATGCCAGGTCCCGATACGCGGTGAACTTCGTGCCGCGGTCATACAGCTCGGTGGAGGGGGAGAGCACCTCGATGAGCGCGGTGGGGTTGACCAACGTGTCGCGCTCGCAATCCTCAAACTGGGGCTGGCTGCAGACGATGACGATGTCGGGGTAAGTGTACAGGCCGTGCGCCTCGGCTTTGACCCGCATGTCGTTGGCATAAACCTTGCACAGCCGGCCCTTGAATTGGTTTCCCAGGCTGATGACCAGGTTTGCGACAATGAGGTTGTGCGCCTCGCTGGCGCCGGTCATATCATACGTTTTGCCTTCCCAGTAATCGCTCCTGGTTGCCGCTTGGCGCTCCTGCGCCAGGTAGGCCTCCGGGCTGAGATCGGATTTTGGTTGTGGCAACATCAGCACTTCTCCTTGTTCTTACCGCGGCCGTGCCACCATGGCCAGGCCGTGCCGCGGGCGCAACGTGACCGACGGCTCCAGGTCAAGCGCCTGCCCGGATGTGAGCTCAAGGCGGTAGCGCGCAGCGATGGTTGCCAGCAGCAGGCTGGCCTCCATCAGCGCAAAGCCCTTGCCGATGCAGAGCCGCTCGCCGCCGCCGAAGGGATAGTAGGCGTAGGTCGGCAACTGCTTGATCTGCGGATCTGCCCAGCGCTCCGGCCGAAACGCGTCCGGCTCCGGGAACCAGCGCGGGTCGCGGTGCGTGACCCACTGGCTCATAAACATCGTTGTCCCCTTGCGCACCGGGTAGCCGCCGATGGTGACGTCGTCCACCGCTTCGTAGCCCAGGATCCACGCGGGCGGGTAGAGGCGCAGCGCTTCTTTGGTCACGTTCTCGGTGTAGGGCAGCCGCGGCAGGTCAGCCAGGGTTGGCGCCCGACCGGCCAGGACGCGTTGCAGCTCATCAATCAGTCGTGCATCGGCTTGAGGCGCCTGCGATAGCAGCAGGAAGGTCCAGGTGAGCGCGTTGGCGGTAGTCTCGTGGCCGGCCAGCAGCAGCGTCATCACTTCGTCGCGCACCTGGCGGTCGGTCATCCCTGCGCCATCCTCGTCCCGCGCGGCCAGCAGCATCGAGAGCAGGTCACCCGGATCCTCGCCGCTGGCCCGGCGCTGGGTGATCAGGTCGTAGACGATCCGGTCGAGCTCGGCCTTGGCGCGGGCGAACTCGCGGTTGGGGCGCACCGGCAGCCACAGTGGGACCAGGAAGCCGGTGGAGGCCCACCAGTTGAAGTGCGCCAGCGTCACCTCCAGGCCCCGCCCGACCACGTTGGCCGCGCCCGACACATCCGCATCGAACAGCGCCCGGCCCACGATCGCCAGGGTGACGCCCATCATCTCGTGATGCACGTCCAACGCCCGGCCCGGCTGCCAGCCGGCCAACATCCGCTCGGTGTAATCCACCATGGTCTGGCTGTACGCCGCGACGCGATCCCGGTGGAAGGCCGGCTGCGCCAGCCGTCGCTGCCGGCGCCAAAAGCTGCCTTCGCTGACCAGCAGGCCGTTGCCCAGCAGTGAGCGCAGTGAGCGGGTGCCGCGCGCCTTGATGAAGTGGCGCTTCTTGGCGACCAACACCTCTTCGATGAGGTCGGGATGGTTGAGCAGGATCGCCGTGCCGCGCAGCAGTTTGAGCGGCACAAAATCACCGTATTCGCGGGCCAGGAACCGGAGATAGCCCAACCGGTCCGCGCCGAACTCGCGCAGGTTGCCGGTCAAGGGATGAGCCGGTGGGCCGGTGGGCAGTGCGAGGATAGGAGGTTCAGTTGGTGGCATAATGCTCCAGCTATCAGCGATAAAAATCAATCCAGCGCAGCGTGAAGCGGGACGCGCCGCGCTCGAAGAAGGCGCGCGGCGCGCTGACCTCGATGTAGCCGTCGCGCACAGGGATAGTTTGACCGTCCGGGATGCGGACAGCCATCCAGTAGGGGCTATCCGGGCCGATGATCTTGTTTTCCTCGCCCGGCAATTGCGCCTCCTGGCTCACGCCGCCGGCCTCCAGGCTTGAGACCTGGACGTTGACGACCGTGTCCTCGTAGGCAAAGCGCAAGCCCTCCAGCCCGGCCAAGTGGAAGCGCAGAACCAGCGTCTCAGGCGCGGGGCCGGCCGTCTGCTCGATGGCCGCGCTGCCGATGCCCTTTGCGCTGCAAATGTCCAGCATGACGGCGCGGCCTTCCACGGTGACTGACACGACATCACCCGTCTGCAGGTCTCCTACCCGGAAGGCCGTCACCCCGGCCGCCGTGCTCGTGCATGCCGCCAGGCCGAGCAGCAGTCCCAGGCTGACCATGCCAGCTATCACCAGCGTTCCTTGCACCGCGTTCACCTTCGCCTCGACTCTGCCGCTAACCGCCGTTAAGCCTCCACAGGCCTCTGCTTGCAGATGATACCACAGGTTCGCAGCCGAGCGTAATCATTATCGCAGGCCCGCTGATTGGCCCCCTGCGTTGTCTTCCGCTATAATCTCGGCATGGTCTGGTACCTGAACGTGCCCTGGGATCGCATCGTGATCGGCGTTACACTGGCTGTGCTGGCCATCTTTCTGTTCTGGCAGCACTTGGGAGCCTACGAGCGCATCTACTTCCCGTCGCGCGCGGTCGGGCAGGCCGCGTTGAAGACGGTCTACTGGGTCGCTTGTTACGGCTTGTCCTTCGGCGCAGTGTACTACGGGGTATCGCGCTTCATGGCGCCCGGCGGATTTCGCTACCTCGTCGGGGCCGCGCTCTGGTGGGTGGTTTCCAGCATCTTGAGTGAACTGGTCTGGAAACCGTTGAGCCGGGTGATTGATAAGCTATTGGGTTGAAGCCCACATCACCGGTCTGTGAAGAGGGGCGTTCCATGGCTGATTACGAGTATCGCGGGCTGATGGCCCAGGCGTGGGATCTGCTCCGCGGGGACACCTCCCACTGGGCCGACCGCTTTTTCTATCTTGACCTGATCCGCGCGTTCGGCCAACCCGTGCTGGATGTCGGCTGCGGCACCGGACGCCTGCTGTTGGACTACCTGGCCCAGGGCATTGACGTGGATGGCGTGGACAACTCGCCGGAGATGTTGGCGCTGTGCCAGGAGAAGGCTGCGGCGCAAGGGCTGACGCCGAACCTGTATGCGCAAACGATGGAAACGCTGGCCCTGCCGCGCCTGTACCGGACGATCCTGGTGCCTTCCAGCTCGTTGCAACTGGTGATCGAACCGGCCCAGGTTGACGAGGCGCTGCGCAGGCTGCGCGATCATCTGCTGCCGGGCGGCGCGCTGGTCGCGTCCATCATGACTCTGTGGCAAGAAGGCGACCCATTGGAATCAGAGTGGGAGAAGTCGGCTGAACGGCCCGATGGCGCGATCGTCCGCCGCGTGGCGCGCTCGTACTACGATCCGGCGGTTGAATGCGAGCACACCGAGGACCTGTACCAGGTGATCGTGGGGGGCCAAGTGGTCGTCGAAGAGCAGCACCGCCGTTCGCCGGCCACGCGGTCGTACACCCAGGCGGGGGCGCGGGCGCTGTTCCAGCGGGCCGGCCTTGCCGATCTCCGGCTGTACAGCGAGTTCACCCATCAGCCGGTCAGGCTTGATGACACTTTGTTTACGATTGTTGCAAGGAGATTGTCATGACTCAAACTCCACCTCGTTGGGACCTGTCCAACGTCTACCCCGGCCTGGAGTCGCCGGAGTTCGCGGCCGCGCTCGCCGATTTCGGCCATCAGTTGGCTGATCTAGAAGCGTTCTTTGCTGAGCGCGCGGCCGGCACCGATGCGGCCACGCCCATTGCGCCGCTGGTCGGTGAAGCGATCAGCCGCTTTAACCGGGCGAGCGAGCTGGCATACACCCTTGGCCCTTACATCGAGTCGTTCGTCACCACCGACTCGCACAACACCCTGGCCCGGCGCCGCCAATCGGAGTTCGAGCTGGTGACCGTGCGGCTGCGCACACTGGGCACGCAGTTCAAGGCATGGATCGGCCGGTTGGCGCCCGTGCTGGACGCGATCATCGCCGCGGACGAAATCGCGGGCGCGCACGCGTTTGCCCTGCGCGAGACCGCCGCGCAGAGCAAGTACCTGATGAGCGACGCGGAAGAAACGTTGGCAGCCGAGCTCAACCTGAGCGGCGGGAGCGCGTGGGGCAAGCTGCAAGGCACCGTCACGTCGCAACTCACGGCCGATTTCGAGCTGGAGGGCGAGGTTAAGCGCCTGCCGCTGCCCGCGCTGATCAATCTGCACTCGCACCCCGATGAGGGTGTGCGCCGCCGCGCCTACGAGGCCGAGCTGGCGCTGCTGACCTCGGTGCGCGAGCCGCTGGCGGCCTGTATGAACGGCATCAAGGGTGAGGTGAATACCCTGAACCGCCGCCGTGGCCGGGAAGACGCCCTCCACAGCGCCATTGACACCGCACGCATTGACCGGGCTACGTTGGAGGCGATGCTGGGCGCGATGGCGGACGCGTTCCCCGTGTTCCGCCAGTACTTCCGGGCCAAGGCGCGGCGGCTGGGCAAGGAGCAGCTCGCCTGGTGGGACATCTTTGCGCCGGCCGGCAAGACCGATCGCGCCTACACCTGGGACGAGGCGCGCACGTTCATCTTGACCCACTTCGCTGCCTTCAGCCCGGCGCTGGCTGATCTGGCCCGGCGCGCTTTCGATAATAACTGGATCGACGCGGAGCAGCGGGAGGGCAAGCGCGGGGGTGCGTTCTGCATGGGCCTGGACGCGATCCAGGAGTCGCGCATCCTGAGCAACTTCGATGGCACGCTGGACCAGGTGTCCACCGTGGCGCACGAGCTGGGCCATGCGTTCCACGCCGATTGCCTCTACGCCGCCGGCAAGACCCCGCTGCAAAGCGAGACACCGATGACCCTGGCCGAGACCGCGTCCATCCTGTGTGAGACGGTGGTGATGCAGGCCGTGCTGGCCCAGACGGCCGATCCGGCCGAGGAGCTGGCGATCCTGGAGACGATGCTCGTCGGCGACACGCAGGTGATCGTGGACATCTATTCCCGCTACCTGTTCGAGCGGGAGGTCTTCGAGCGCCGCGCCGGGGCCGAGCTCTCGGCCGATGACCTGTGCGAGATCATGGTGCGGGCGCAGGGGGCCACCTACGGCGACGGACTGGACGAGCGCTATCTGCACCCATACATGTGGACGTGGAAGCCGCACTACTACGACACGGATCTGTCGTTCTACAACTTCCCGTACGCGTTCGGGCTGCTCTTCGGCATCGGCCTGTATGCCATCTATCAGCAGCGCGGGGCCGCGTTCGTGCCCGACTACATGGCCCTGTTGGCGTCCACCGGTGAGGCCAACGCCGCGGACCTGGCCGCGCGTTTCGGGATTGACATCCGCCAGCGCCAGTTTTGGGCGGATAGCCTGGCCGTGATCAGCCAACGTATCGAGCGGTATTGCGCGTTGTAAACTGCCGTGAGGCCGGAAGCGAGCTTTGTTTGCACCTGCACCGAAGCACAGCGCAGATGTGGTGTCAGATAGCCGACCGACTGATCCTGAAGGAGGCTTCACACAGCCTCGATTCCGGCGCGTGGCATCCGCGTAACCTCTTGACTTCCATCTGCCACGGGTGTAAGCTAAACCCGTCAGCACGTTAGACAACCTAACTCAATCCTCTGTTGCGTGCGTTTGTCTCAGAGAGGAGGCCAGCCATGAACGCGCGACGACTCATCGTGTCCTTGATCGTGCTCATTGTCGCCCTGTGGGCCGCAGTGAGCGCCAGCGGGGACCAACCCGCCCCGACCTTGCCTGACTCCACCATCCTAACCCAGCGCACCGCTGCCAATGTTGATCCGCACCCTTTGCTCAGTGACATCCGCATCCGCCGGGCCCTGGCCTACTGCACCGACCGGACGGCCCTGATTGCGTCCGTCTACCCGTTCCTGAATGCGACACAGCAGCAAGCGCTGCTGATGGACACCTTCCTCCCGAAAGCGCATTGGGCTTACCATGCCCCCGCGGCCGAGTACACCTATCCGTTTGACCCGCCGCAGGGCCGGCAATTGCTGGATGACGTCGGCTGGGCCCTGGCGCCCGGCGCAACCTATCGCACTAATGCCGCGGGCTACGAGTTGGCGCTCAAGCTGACCACGACAACAGCACAATTTCGTCAGACATTTCTGTCGGTGCTCGAGAACCAGTTGCGCGACAACTGCGGCATCCGCCTGTTGCGGGAGCATATCTCTGCATCCATCTGGTTCGGTAATGCCAGCGGCCTCCAACGCCGCGATTTCGAGTTGGGTGAGTTCGCCTGGGTAGGGCAGGCCGACCCTGGCGCACGCACCCTGTACGCCTGCGACCAGATCCCCACGGCCGAGAACGGCTGGGTTGGGCAGAACTACATGGGGTGGTGCGATCTGGCCGCCAGCAATGCGATCATTGCGGCCAACAATACCCTGCTGCGCCAGGAGCGCATCAATCAGTACGCCATCGTCCAGGAGGAGTTTGCCGAGGACATGGTGTCACTGCCATTGTTCGGCAGGGTTGAAGGTGAGGCTTGGAGCCTGCACGTCTCGGGCATCCCGGCGAATCCGACCGACAACAGCGCCGGAAAGGCGGCCCACTGGGCTCGAGATGACGGGGGCACTACCATTGTCGCGGGGTCTGCACAGGAGCCGTGGACTCTCTTCACCCTGGTAACGAGCGGTTCAGTAGTACGGCAGGTCGCGCACCTGGCCAAGGGCGTGTATTTCACCCAGTACGACTACGACTTCCAACCCATCCTGCAGGATGGCTTGAGCACTCTCGAGTCCGGGTTGGCTCAGAATGCCACGGTCACTGTCACTGCGGGCGATCGCGTGGTCAACAGCCGTGGCGAAGCGGTGACACTGACCGCGGGTGTCAAGGTCATTGACGCGACCGGTAACGAGATCATGTACAGCGGCACGGGCACGATTCAGATGAAGCAGCTCACCGTGACCTACAAGCTCAAGGCCTACACCTGGAGCGATGGCGTCGCAGGCACAACGGAGGATATTGAGTTGGGCGTGCAGGCCGAGTGCGATCCCGATGCAGGCGCTACTACTTACGCAATCTGCGATGCCATCCAGCACACCGCGTTTGGTCCGGGCCTGAGGTACACCCTGACCTACCTGCCCGGCTATCAGAATCCCCTCTATTTCGTACTGCCCTTCGGTATCTATCCCGCGCATCAGGTGTTGGGCGATGGCCGCGTGTTGGTCGATGTGCCGGCCAGCGAGTGGGCCGGCCTGCCTGAGATCGCCGAGCGGCCGTTGAGCTTCGGGCCGTTCAAGCTGACCGAGTGGGTGAAGGGCGATCACATGACCTTCGATGTTAATCCGCATCACGTGCCGGCTCCCAGCGTGAATCGGATCATCATCCGTTTCTTCGGGGATACCACCCAGGCCGTGAGCCAGCTCCTGGACGGGCAGATTGACTTCGTGGATAGATACACCCTGGGCGCGGGTGTTGAGGCGCAACAGGTAGCCGATGCGGCGGCCGCAGGTCAGATCAACGCGAAGTTTTATGCCTCGCCCACCTGGGAGCACATGGACATGAATCTGGATCTGTACACCCAGGTAGCTTCCAAGTCAATTCCCGCGGCCGGCGGCGCGCTGGCGACCGATTTCGGCGTGGCGCTCACGGTGCCAGCAGGCGCGGTGGATGACACCACGACCTTCCTGTACAATCACCAGTCAACGCCCGCGCAAACCCTGCCGCCATCCGACGCTGCCGCCACCAGCTTCACTCTGGAAGCTTTTGCAGCCGATGGCAGTTCGGTGACGGATTTTGCAGCGCCGCTAACTATCGAGGTGCGCTACACGACTGCTGACCTGGTTGCACAATTCATCATGGAAGGCACGCTGAACCTGGCCTTCTGGGACGGGAGCGCGTGGCAGAACATGCTGCCCTGTACGGGGTGCAGCCTGGATACGGCCAACAATCGTGTGACAGTCGTCGTGGATCACCTGTCGGACTTCACGCTGAGGGGTAAGATCGGGCGACTCTATTTGCCTTTGATTCGACGCTGAGCTGCCGGTGTAGTGCGTTCGACGGCGCGCAGCGACTCGCGGCCGCGCCGTCGCGTACATCGATTTTGTCTGGAACCGGAATTACCCTGCGGGGCCGCTGGACGGATGATGACACGACAAACGAAACGGTCTCTGCTTATCGTCGGGTTGATCGTCGTGCTGATGATCACCCTGATCTTCGGCTTGCGCCTGGCAGGACGTCTGGCCCATCGGCCTTTGCGCGAGCCTATTCGGCCGTGGATGAGCGTGCCCCAGATCGCGCACGCCAACAAAATACCGCCGGAGGCCCTGTTCGAGGCGCTCGGACTGCCGGTCACGCGTCCACCTGACCTGCGGCCCATCAGCGAGATCGCGCGCGCACAAAACCGGAGCGTCGAGGATGTGATCCGGATCTTGGAGGAGCGGATCCAGCGCGATCCCCCGGCCCCGACCTTACCTGAGCGGTCCCAGTAGGGGGTGGGGCGGTGGATCTTCAAACGATGGTCTTGGAAGCGGTGGCCGACTTCGGCGCCATCGCGATCTTCTTCATCACCTTGATAGCCGCGGTGGGCCTGCCCCTGCCTGCCAGCTTCATGCTGATGGTGGCCGGAGCGTTAGTTGAACAAGGCGAGCTTGTTCGGTGGTCGGTGGCCTTCTCGGCGTCCACTGGTGCGATCCTGGGCGACCATATGGGGTATTGCGCGGGCCGGTTGGGCGGGCGAGGCTTGGCGCTGCGCCTCAGTGAGCGTTTACACACCGAGCACCTGCTCCAACAGGCCGACCACCTTGCGCACAAGTACGGTGGGCCGAGCATCTTCTTCAGCCGCTGGCTCGTCGGCGGGCTCGGGCCCTACGTGAATCTCACCGCCGGCATCACACGCTATCCCTTACCCCTCTTTTTCATGTGGGATGTGGCCGGCGAGGTGCTGTGGGTGTTTCTGTATATCACGTTGGGTGCGCTGTTCAGTGAGCAGCTTAGCAGCGTTGCTGAGGCCGTGGGCGACGTTACCTGGCTTATCATGGGGTTGCTGGCCAGCCTGTTGCTGGCGCGCCGGCTCGTGCGAGAATGGCGCTGAATCTCGGAGCGATTGTCATAGCAGGCATTTCGCGATATAATGTCCTCACCAAGGTCATGCAACAATCCGGCAAAGAAGCCGGCGAGGTGACCGATCAGATGCAATTCAAACGCGAATCCTTAGCCAGCATAAAGGCGCGAGTTGGGTGGTTGGTCCTTGTCCCCCCTCTGTTGGCGTGGCTAACCCTTGCCATGGCCGCCTGCGGTCGGTCTCTGCCCACCGCCGCCATCATGCCAACGACCGGCGCGGCGCCAACCCCCCTTCCCATCACGCCTGTAACCACGCCACCGTCGAGCCTGGCCGCGCTGGCCGGCGATCGTCCCGCCATCCGCTTCGATCACCTCCCGCCCGAGGCCGGCCTCTCGCAGAGCGTGGTGCTGGATTTTGCCCAGGATGATCAGGGCTTCCTGTGGCTGGCCACCCAGGATGGCCTGAACCGCTACGACGGCTACGAGTTCAAGGTCTTCAAGGACAACCCGGCCGACCCCAACAGCCTCAAGGGCAATTTCGTTGCGTCCATTGACAAGGCGCCCACCGGCGAGCTGTGGATCGGCACCAGCGACGGCGGGCTAAGCCGTTACGACCCGCGCACCGGCCAGTTCACCACCTATCTCAACGATCCCAGCAACCCCAACAGCCTCAGCGAGAACTCGGTCTCTTTCGTCCATGTGGACAGCCGGGGTATCGTGTGGGTCGGCACCAACAACGGTGGCCTGAACCGGTTGGACCCGGCGGCCGGCGCCTTCACCCGCTACCTGAACGATCCGGCCGACCCAACCAGCCTCAGCGCCAACGCCGTGACCACCGTGCTGGCCGCGGCCGATGGCAGTGTATGGGTCGGCACAACGGGCGGCGGGCTGAACCGGCTGGACCCGGCGGCCGGCGCCTTCACGCGCTACCAGACCGACCCGGCCAGGCCGGACAGCCTCAGCGACATCTCTGTGATCAGCCTTCATCAGGATCGCCAGGGCGCCCTGTGGGTCGGCACGTATCTCAGGGGGCTGAACCGGTTCGAGCCCACCACCGGCGCTTTCGTGCATTATCAAAACGACCCGGCCGACCCGACGACCCTGGCGCACAACACGGTATCCTCCATCTTCGGAGATCACCGCGGCCGGTTATGGGTGGGCACCGCGGGCGGCGGGCTGCATCTCCTGGACCGCACCACCGGCCGCTTCACCCGCTACCAGCACGATCCCGGTGATGCAGGCAGCCTCGGCGTTGATTCTGTGCAGTGCATCTTCGAGGACAGTGCGGGCATCCTCTGGTTTGGGCTGTTCGGCTCCGGCGCCGATTACTACGACCCATTCAAGAATAAGTTCCTGTTGTTGCAGGCAGATCCGGATCCGACGGCCAATCGGCTGAGCAGCAACGCGATTTGGGGTGTTTTGCAGGACGATGGGGATGATTTGTGGATCGGGACCAATGACGGCGGGCTGAACCGCTTCGATTTCGCAACCGGCGCCTGGAAACGCTATTTAAACGATCCCGATGACCCGGGCAGCCTGAGTAGTAACACCGTGTTCATGGTTTACCAGGACCGTGCGGGATCGCTCTGGTTGGGCGGTCCCGCAGGCCTCAGCCACTTCGACCGACAAACCGAAACCTTCACTTTGTTCCCCATGCCCGTTGTGAATGCGATCTACGAGGACGGCCGGGGCAACTTTTGGGTGGGCACGGCCCAGGGCCTGATCCTGTTCGACCGCACAACCGAGAACGCAGGGCCGCTCATCCAAAACAATCCCCAGGACCCGACCAGCTTGAGCGCCAATTTCGTCTCGGTGATCTACGAAGATGCGCAGGAGAACCTCTGGATCGGCACGTTGAACGGCGGGCTGAACAGGCTGGATCGGGCCACGGGCCGCTTCGAACGGTTCGTCAAAGAGTCGCGCGACCCGAGCACCCTCAGCAGCAATGTGGTCCTGAGCATCCACCAGGCGGCCGACGGCGTGCTGTGGATCGGCACCGTCGGCGGGCTGAACCGCTTCGTGCCTGAGAGCGGATCTTTCGTGGCCTACCGGGAACGGGATGGCCTGCCTAACGACTTCGTTTATGGCATCCTGGAAGATGACGCTGGCGGCTTGTGGCTCAGCACCAACAAGGGCCTGGCGCGCTTCGACCCGCGCAACCTGGCCGTCAAGACCTATGACCGTGCGGATGGGCTGCAGGGCAGCGAGTTCAACCAGTGGGCCTACTTCGAGAACCGGGAAGGCGTGATGTTTTTCGGTGGGATCAACGGGCTAAACGTGTTCCATCCCGGCCTGGTGCAGGACAACCCGTTCATCCCGCCTGTGGCGCTGACCGGGTTCCGGCTCTTCAACCGGCCGGTAACGCCAGGGCTAGGCTCACCCCTGCAACAGCCGATAGAAGCCACGCAGGGTCTCCAGTTGTCCTACACCGATGACTTCTTCGAGTTCACCTACGCGGCGCTGCATTTTTCCGCGCCCGATGAGATCCAGTACGCCTATCGTCTGGAAGGTTTCGACAAAGACTGGAACCTGGTCGGCAACCGCCGCTTCGCCATTTACACCAACGTGCCGCCGGGCAACTACGTGTTTCGCGCCAAGGCCACCAACAGCGACGGCGTCTGGAACGAGCAGGGCGCGGCCCTGGCGATCGCCATCCCGCCCCCCTTCTGGCAGATGACCTGGTTCCGCCTGCTGGCCGCAGCCACGCTGATCGCTGTCGTCGCCGGCGCGTTCTGGCTGCGCATCCGGACCGTCGAAGGGCAGCGGCGCAAGCTAGAGGTGCAGGTGGCCGAGCGCACCCACGAGCTGCGCGAGACCATGACGCAGCTAGAGCACGCCAAGGCCCTGGCCGAGGAGCGCAGCCACGCAGCCGAGGCCGCCAGCCGGGCCAAAAGCACATTCCTGGCCAATATGAGCCACGAGTTCCGCACACCGCTCAACGCCATCCTGGGCTTCACCCAGATCATGACGCGAGACAGGCGCCTGCCGCCGGATCACCGCCGTGACATCGATGTCATCCACCGCAGCGGTGAGCACCTGCTGGCGCTGATCAACGACGTGCTGGACATGTCCAAGATCGAGGCCGGCCGCGCCCGCCTGAACCAACGCAGCTTCGACTTGGCCTGCCTGCTGCAGGGGCTGGAGGAGATGTTCGCGCTGCGCGCTGAGCAGAAAGGGCTGAGGCTGCGCCTGGCGCTGGACCCGACTGTGCCAAGCTACGTCACTGCTGACGACGGCAAGCTGCGCCAGGTGTTGATGAACCTACTGGGCAACGCCGTAAAGTTCACGGCCGAGGGGCAGGTCACCCTGCGCGTAGAGGTGTGCTCGCCGCCTATCAGGCATGCCCCGCGGGACGCTGCCCGGGCGCGCACACAAAGCGCCTGGGTGCGCTTCAGCGTTGAGGATACCGGCCCCGGCGTCCATCCCGACGAGGTGGAGCAGATCTTTACCCCGTTCACCCAGTCGGCCCGCGGCCCGCAAGCCACCGAGGGCACCGGTCTGGGGCTGACCATCAGCCGCCAATACGTGCGCCTGATGGGTGGCGAGCTCACGGTGACCAGCCGGCCGGGCGCGGGCGCGATATTTCAGTTCATCCTGCCGCTGGAGGTCGCCGGCATCAGCGAACTGGAGCGACCATCCACTGCGCGGCGCGTGATCGGCCTTGAACCCGGCCAGCCGACCTACCGCATGTTGGTGGTGGACGATTCCGAGGTCAACCGTATGCTCCTGGTCAGGATCTTCGAGCCGGTCGGGTTCCAGGTGCGCGAGGCCGGGGATGGCGCGGCCGCCCTGCAGGTCTGGGAGGAATGGCAGCCGCACCTGATCTGGATGGACATGCGCATGCCGGTGATGGACGGCTATGAAGCCACGCGGCGCATCAAGGCTACGACGAGCGGCATGGCGGCGATCATCATCGCGCTCACGGCCAGCGCGTTGGAAGAGGACAAGGCCGTGATCCTGTCCGAGGGGTGCGACGACTACCTGCGCAAGCCGTTCCGTGAGGCGGAGCTGTTCGAGGCTGCGGCCAGGCATCTCGGCGTGCGCTATGTGTACGAGATGCCAGGTGACGCGTCCGCAACCGGCCCTGCCCCGGCTGCGCCTGAGCCAGCTTCAAGCCTGGCGGCCCGGTTGCGCGCGGCCGACTCCGCCTGGCGAGCTGAGCTGGAGCGCGCGGCCGTGCTCGGCGACCTGGACGCGCTCAACCGGCTGGCGAGCCAGATCGCGAGCCGCGCGCCCGACCTGGCGGAGACGATCGTCGAGCTGGCGCGCGGCTTCCAGCACGACCAGATCCTGGCCGCGCTGCGGGAGTGAGGGATCGCGAGAAGGATGTGCTGTCTGTCTTTAGGGTAGGGGCGCACCCTGAGCGCGTCGAAGGGCGCACCCAAGACGCTCCGCAGACATCCTTCGACGCGCTCAGGATGCCTGCTTCGCTGTTTTTCACTTATGAGGCACTCATGCCATCCGAACGCGAAGACATCTTACTGGTGGACGACAGCCCGGCCAACCTGCGGCTGCTGGCGCAGATCCTGGGCGAGCGGGGGTATCGCGTGCGTGCGGTCACCAGCGGCCCGCGCGCCCTGGCGTCGGTCGAGATGGCGCCGCCGGACATGATCCTGCTGGACATTCGCATGCCGGAGATGGACGGTTACGAGGTGTGCCGGCAACTGCGCGTCAATCCCAAGACCGCCGACATTCCCGTGCTGTTCATTAGCGCGCTGGATGACATCCAGGACAAGGTGGCGGCGTTCGCGGCCGGCGGGCTGGATTACATCACCAAGCCGTTCCAACTGGAAGAGGTGCTGGCCCGGGTCGAGACGCACCTGTCGCTGCGCCAGTTGCAGCGCAACCTGCAGGAAGCGAATCGGCGGATGGAGGCCGAGCTGGCGTTGGCCGCGCGCGTGCAGGCCAGCTTCATCCGCCGTGACCTGCCCGTGCTGCCGTACTGGGGACTGGCCGCGGCGCTCATCCCCGCCAAGCTGACATCGGGCGATTTTTATGACGCGATGGCCCTGCCCGGCGGAGCGCTGGGCATTGTCATGGCGGATGTGGTCGACAAGGGGGTGGGCGCGGCGCTCTACATGGCGATGAGTTGCGCGCTGCTGCGCGCCTACCTGGTCGAGCATCCGGGGCGGCCGGCGCAGGCCTGCCAGATCGTCAACGAGCGGCTGCTGGAATATGCCACGGCCGATCAGTTCGTCACGGTCTTCCTGGGCATCCTGGATCCCGGTTCAGGCACGTTGACCTACGCCAACGCGGGCCACAACCCGCCCCTGCTGCTGAGCGTCTCCGGCGACGCGCCGGCACGTTGGCTGGTCAATAGCGGCCCGCCGTTGGGGACGTTTGAGGGGGTGGCCTGGGGGGCGGAAAGCGTCCAAACGGCGCCGGGCGACGCGTTGATCCTGTACACGGACGGCATCACCGAGGCTGAGAGTATCGCGGATGGATTCTACGAGCAGGAGCGCTTGGCCGCAGCCGCCCGTGCCGCGCTGGGCCGGCCGGCCGAGGCGATCCGCGACGCCATCCTGGCCGACGTGCAGCGTTTCACGGCCGGCGCGCCGCAAGCGGATGACATGGCGCTGATGGTGTTGGCGCGAAACAGTGGTTAGGGGAGTGCCCTTGCGGTCGCCCTCGTGGTAGGGCGGACGCACACGGGCGGGCGCGAGGCCCGCCCGTGTTACAGGTTCTTCTCGAACGCGGCCATCTCCGCCTGGAGCGCGGCCATGCCGGGGAACGGCCGGCCCGCCGCGCGATACCAGTAGCGCGAGTTCCACTCGTCCGGCTCGGCCATGTGGACGATGCCGTGCAGCCAGGACCCCAGGTCACTGGGATCGGCCTGGGCGATCTGGTGCGCGGCGTCCCATTGGCCTTCCCGCAGCAGACGTAAACCTTCCGACAAAGACATCAGCACTCTCCTACGCCTTCACTCGTCGAGATCCACACAGTAATACGGAATCGAGGCTTTAGCCGGTCACTCGCACCAACCAGAATGACCGGCTGATCCTGAAGGAGGCTTCGCACAGCCTCGATTCCAGAAATCTGCTTGGCATCTACAGCAACAGCCGCACCCCAGCGAGCAGCGCCAACGTCAGCGCGATCCGCTCGAAGATGCGCTGGTTCAGCACACGTAGTAGCGCCCGTCCAACGAACGCGCCGGCCACGACGAAAGGCGCCACCGGCAGCGCCACAACCGCCGAGGCCGGGTTGATCAGCCCCAACCCCACACTGAACGGTGTCTTGTACAGGTTCAGCGCCAGAAAAAACCAGGCCGTCGTCCCCACGAACACTTCTTTGGGCAACCGCAGCGCCAGCAGATAGATGATCATGATCGGCCCGGATGCGTTCGCGACCATCGTCGTGAAGCCGGCCAGGATGCCTGTGACCCCGATCAGCCAGGGATGGCGCGCAAAGGGCAGCGCCTCCGCCTCTTTGCCGTTCACGACGCGTTGCCGGACGAAGTAGATGGCGATCAAGGCCACCAGGATGCCGCCGATCAGCCGGCGGGCGCTCTCGTTGTCCACGCGGCTCATGGCGGCGACGCCTACCAGCACGCCCAGCCCCGCCCACGGGAAGATTCGCCGCAGGTGCGGCCAGCTCGCGATGCGGCGGTACATGCTGATCGCCATCGCATCGCCGGTCAGGAAGATCAGCAGGACGGCGCCCACCGAGTCGCGCGCGGGCAGCACGCTGGCTGCAATAGCCACCGACAGGATGCTCAGCCCGGTGACGCCGGTCTTGGAGACACCGGTCAGGAACCCGGCCAGGCAAAGCAAGGCCCACTGGCCCGCAGTGAGCTCGATCATGCCCCGGCCAGCGTTTCCTGCTGCGCCGCCAGCAGCGCGCCGATCCCGCCCGCGGCCAGGTCCAGCAGGCGGTCTAGCGCGGCCCGGTCAAACGGCTGGTGCTCGGCCGTGCCCTGCACCTCGATGTAGCGGCCTGCGGCGTTCATCACGATGTTCATATCCACCTCGGCGCGCAGGTCCTCGCCGTAGGCCAGGTCCAGCAGCGCTTCCCCGTCCACCATCCCCACGCTGACCGCAGCCACGGGGGCCAGGGCGGTCTCAGGCGGGATCGCGCCCGCGTCCGCCAGTTTACGCAGCGCCAATGCCAGCGCCACGTAACCGCCGGTGATCGCCGCGGTGCGGGTGCCGCCGTCGGCTTGCAGCACGTCGCAGTCCACGATGATCTGCCGCCGACCCAGCAGGGTCAAGTTCACCGCGGCGCGCAGCGAGCGGCCGATCAGCCGGCGGATCTCCTGGGTGCGCGCCTGGGGCGTGGTCTCGCGCTGGGAGCGGGTGTGGGTGGCGCGCGGCAGCATGGCGTATTCAGCCGTCACCCAGCCGCGGTCACCGTTCGCGCGCAGCATCCACGGCGGCAGACGGTCGTCCACGGTGGCGTTGCACAGCACCACGGTGTTGCCCTGGGTGATCAGCACGGAGCCTTCGGCGTAGCGGGTGTAGCCTAGTTCCAGTTGCACAGGGCGGAGTTGGTTGGTTCGCCGGCCATCGGTGCGCATTAGAAACCTCCCGGAAATGATTGCGCTGGAGATTGTACCATCACTTTGAGACAAAGCCCTTAACCCGGACGATCCAGAACCAAATTCACGCGCAAAAGCGCCAAGGACGCCAAGAAAACTCTTTGCGCCTCTGCGTCTTTGCGTGAGGTTCTGTTGCCTTCTGGAGAAGAAATATACTCGGAAGGTACTACTGCCGATGGCTGCACTACGAGGATCTGCGTGAACTGTCTTTCCGAGTCGCCGAGCTCAACTTGCCCCAGACTCTCGCGCGACGTTTGCCCGTTGGCCTGCTATCAGCTACAATAGCCTCCGGCCGGCTGTTCATTTCTGAACTTACGGCCGCGAGATATTCTTCGGACCAAGCTATGTACAAACGGATCGTCGTCAAACTGGGCACCAGCGTGCTCACCGGCGGCACGCGGCAACTCGACCGGGCGCAGATGGTCGAGATTGCCCGCCAGTGCGCTGTGCTGCGCCGGCAGGGCTGCGAGGTCATCATCGTCACCTCCGGTGCGATCGCCGCCGGCCGGGAGCGGCTGGCCCATCCGACCTTACCTCCTACCGTCGCCGCCAAACAGATGTTGGCCGCCGTGGGCCAGGGCTGGCTGATGCACGTGTGGGAAAGCCTCTTCGACATCTACGGCCTCCACGTCGGCCAGATGCTCCTCACCCGCGCCGACGTGGCTGATCGCAACCGCTTCCTGAACGCGCGCGATATGCTGGCCGCGCTACTGGAGCACGGTATCGTCCCGATTATCAACGAGAACGACGCGGTGGCTACGGCAGAGATCAAGGTCGGCGACAACGACAACCTGTCCGCCCTGATCGCGGTGCTGGCCGAGGCCGACCTGCTGCTGCTGCTCACCGACCAGCCCGGCCTCTTCACCGCGGACCCGCGCACCCACCCGGACGCACAGCTCATCCCGGAGGTGCACGAGATTGATGAGAGCCTGCGTGCCCTCGCCTCCGGCAGCGTTAGCGGGTTGGGCGTGGGCGGCATGACCACCAAGCTGCAAGCCGCAGACATCGCCCGCCGCGCCGGGGCCGATGTGGTGATCGCAGCCGGCCGCGGGACAGATGTGATCGTGCGCGCGGCCAACACCGAAGCGGTGGGCACGCGGTTCCCCGCCCTGGAAGCCCCGTTGGAGAACCGCAAGCGCTGGATCTTTGGTGGGACCGCGCCGGCCGGCCGGCTGATCGTGGATTCGGGCGCGGCGAGGGCCCTGCGCGAGCGGGGCGGCAGCCTCCTCCCGGCCGGCATCACCCGCGTCGAAGGCGATTTCGGCCGCGGGGACACCGTACTGATCGTTGGCGCCAAGGGCAAGGACATGGCGCGCGGCATCACCCGCTACGCCAGCGCCGACCTGGAGCGCATCCGAGGCCACCACTCGGACGAGATCGCCGACCTGCTGGGCTACACCCTGGGGCCGGTGGCCGTGCATCGCAATGACATGATTCTGGTGTGAAAGACACCAACACCGCAAAGGAGATACCATGAACAAGATGAACGCGGCAGGGACGGCCGCGCCTGCCCCATCAGACACCGAAGTCGCCGCGCGGGTCGAGGCGCTCTTGGGGCGCATGAGCCTGCAGGAAAAGATCGGCCAGCTCAACCAGGTCGGCGGGGCGGCCTTCGCCCCGGGGCCCAAGGCCGAGGACCAGATCCGCACCGGCGGGGCTGGTTCGGTGCTTTGGCTCAATGACACCAGACGCTTCAACGAACTGCAGAAGATCGCTGTCGAGGAAAGCCCCTCGGGCATCCCGCTGCTGTTCGCCCTGGACGTCATTCACGGCTACCGGACCATCTTCCCTGTGCCGCTGGCCCTGGCCGCCTCCTGGGACCCGGCCGTGCCCGAGCGGTCCCAGGCCGTGGCGGCCAGGGAGGCGCGCGCCGCCGGCCTGCACTGGACCTTCGCCCCGATGCTGGATATCTGCCGCGATGCGCGTTGGGGCCGCATCGTGGAAGGCGCGGGCGAAGACCCCTGCCTGGGCGCCGCGATGGCCGCCGCGCAGGTGCGCGGGTTCCAGGGCGACGACCTCGCAGACCCCGAGCGGGTGCTGGCCTGCGCCAAGCATTTCGCCGGCTACGGCTACTCGGACGGCGGCCGCGACTACGATCCGGTGCACCTGTCCGAGACGCAGCTCCGCAACATCGTCTTTCCGCCCTTCCAGGCCGCGGTGAAGGCCGGTGCGGCCACCTTCATGAGCGCCTACATGGACCTCAATGACGTGCCGGCCAGCGGCAACCGCTGGCTGATGCGCCAGGTCTTGCGCCAGGAGTGGGGCTTCGACGGCTTTGTGGTCTCGGACGCCTTCGCGGTCGGCAACATGCTGATCCAGGGCCACGCTCGCGACCGCCGCGACGCCGCGCTGCGGGGCCTGAAGGCCGGCCTCAACATGGACATGTCCAGCTACACCTACACCGAGAACGCGGCCGACCTGGTCGCCGCGGGCGACCTCACGGAGGCGGAGATTGACGAACTGGTGCGTCCGATCCTGGCCCTCAAGATCAAGATGGGCCTGTTCGAGCGGCCCTATGTGGACGAGGGCCTGCTGGCGCAGGTCGTGGCCCGGGCCGACCACCGCCAGACTGCGCGCTGGGCCGCGCAGCGCTCGATGGTGCTGCTGAAGAACGAAGGCGGGCTGTTGCCCCTCAAGCAGGACCTTACCAAAGTGGCCGTGATCGGCCCGCTGGCCGACTCGATGGAAGCCACCGAGGGCTCGTGGATGGTCTTCGGCCACAAACCGGCCGCTGTAACCGTCCTGGCGGGCCTGCGCGCTAAGCTGCCCAACGCGGAGGTGACTTACGCCCCCGGCCCTGAGATCCGCCGCGACATCCCCTCCTGGTTCGAGAGCGCGATGATCGGCGCAGCGCCCAAGCCGCGCCAGACAGCCGAGGAGGCCGAGGCCGCCTTCCGGGTCGCCGTGGAGGCCGCCCGCGGCGCCGAACTGGTCGTGATGGTGCTGGGCGAGACCGCCGAGATGTCCGGCGAGGCCGCCTCGCGCGCCTCCTTGGACCTGCCCGGCCGGCAGGAGGAGCTGCTCCGGGCCGTCGCGGCGCTGGGCAAGCCGATCGTGCTGGTGTTGCTGAACGGCCGGCCGCTGAGCATTAACTGGGCTGCCGAGCACATCCCCACCATCCTCGAAGCCTGGGAGCCGGGCACCGAGGGCGGTCACGCCGTGGCCGACATCCTGTTCGGCGACGCCAACCCAGGCGGCAAGCTGCCCGTGACCTTCCCGCGCCAGGGAAGCCATGCGCCGCTCTATTACGCCCGCAACATCACCCACTCGCCCGAAGGCAGCCCCATGTACAACCCGCGCTACTGGGACGGCCTACCGACGCCGCTCTATCCCTTCGGCTACGGCCTGAGCTACACGACCTTTGCGTTCTCCAACCTGGCGGTCTCGGCCCCGCAGGTCAAAGCCGGCGGCAGCGCCACCGTTAGCGTGGATGTGACCAACACCGGCAAGGTGGCCGGAGACGAGGTGGCCCAGCTCTACATCCATCAGCGCTGGGGCAGCGACTCGCGGCCGATGCGCGAGCTGAAAGGCTTCCAGCGCGTCACCCTCCAGCCCGGTGAGACGAAGACGGTGACCTTCCGCCTCGGCCCGGACGAGCTGGGGTACTGGAGCACCAACGCCGGCCGGTGGGTTCAAGAGGCCGCAGCCTTCGACCTCTGGGTCGGCGCCGACTCGTTGGCGACGCTCCACGCGGCGTTTGAAGTCGTTCGTTAAGCAGGAGACCCCATGCCAACACCAACCCCTGCCTATCGCGACCCGTCGCTGAGCGTCGAAGAACGCGTGGCAGACCTGCTCGGCCGCATGACGTTGGACGAGAAGGTCGGGCAGCTCATCATGTGGAACGGGCAGCTCGATGACCTGTCCTTTATCCAGGCCCGCCATGCCGGTTCGATCCTGCACGTCTGGGGCGAGAAGCTGGCGCATGCCATGCACCTGGCGGCCACGAGCCGGCTCGGGATCCCGCTGCTGGTGGGCGAGGACGCGATTCACGGGCATTCGTTCTGGAAGGGCGCGACCATCTTCCCGACCCAGCTTGCGCTGGCGTGCAGTTGGAACCCGGTGCTGCTGGAGCAGGTGGGCCGGGTGACGGCGGAGGAGGTCGTCCCGACCGGCATCCACTGGACCTTCTCCCCTGTACTGTGCCTGACGCGCGACCTGCGCTGGGGGCGCACCGGCGAAACGTTCGGCGAAGATCCGTACCTGATCGGCGAGCTGGCCGCGGCGCTGATCCGCGGCTACCAGGGGCGCGGGCTGGATGATCCAGCCGGGATCCTGGCCACCGCCAAGCACTACGCCGGTTACTCGGAGACGCAGGGCGGCCGGGATGCTTCCGAGGCCGATCTCTCGCAGCGCAAACTGCGCAGCTACTTCCTGCCGCCCTTCGAGCGCGCGGTGCAGGCCGGGGCCATGACCTTCATGACGGGCTACCAGTCCATCGAGGGCGTGCCGTCCACCTGCAACCGTTGGCTGCTGACCGAGGTGCTGAAGGACGAATGGGGCTTCGAGGGCGTGGTCGTGACCGACTGGAACAACGTCGGCCGGCTGGTAATCGAGCAGCGGGTGTGCGCGAACTACACGGAAGCCGCGATCGTTGCCGTGCGGGCCGGGAACGACATCATGATGACCACCCCCGAGTTCTACGAAGGCGCCATCGAAGCCGTCCGCACCGGGCGGCTGGCGGAGGACGAGATCGACGCGCCCTGCGCTCGGCTGCTGGCGCTCAAGTTCCGCATGGGCCTGTTTGAAAATCCGCGCGCGCCGGACCTGGCGCGGGCCGCGGTCGAAATCAGCCGGCCGGAGCACCGGGCAGCCAACCTTGAGGCGGCGCGCCAGAGCCTGGTGCTGCTGCAGAACCACGGCCTGCTGCCGCTCAACCCGAACCGGTTGAAGTCCATCGCGGTGGTCGGACCCAACGCCGACGACGACCTGTCACAACTGGGCGACTGGTCGCTGGGCTCCCCGCAGTACCCACCGGAGGCCGGCAAGCACCCACGGGAGAAGACGACCACCGTGCTCGACGGCATCCGCGGCCTTGCACCCGCGGGCCTGGCCGTGCGCTATGAGCGCGGCTGCTCGATCACCAACGATGACCTGTCAGGCATCCCGGCGGCTGTGGAAGCGGCCCAGGTCTCGGATGTGGTCGTGGCCGTTGTGGGCGATGCCCTGGACTTCATCGGCGAAACCAAGAGCACCGCCACGCTCGAGCTGCAGGGCGGACAGATCGCACTGCTAGAGGCGCTGGAGCGAACCGGCAAGCCGTTGGTGGTGGTGCTGGTCAACAGCAAGCCGCTGGTACTGCCGCCCGCTGTCCGACGCGCGGCGGCGGTCATCGAGCTGTTCAACCCCGGCATGGAAGGCGGCCGGGCCCTGGCCGAGGCGCTGTTCGGGCTGCTGAACCCCTCCGGCAAGCTCACGATCTCGTTCCCGGTGCACGTGGGCCAGCAGCCGGCCTTCTACAGCCAGGTGCGCGGCCAGCACGGCGACCGCTACGCCGACCTGACCCAGGAACCGCTTTTTCCGTTCGGGCATGGCCTCAGCTATACAGAGTACGCGTACTCCAACCTGCGGCTGGCCTCTCCCGTCCTGGCCTCAGGGGAAACGGCGCACGTTTTCGTGGATGTCGAAAACGTCGGGCCGCGGGCGGGCGTGGAGGTCGTGCAGGTCTACGTCAGCGATGTGGTCACATCGGCCACTTGGGTGGACAAGGCGCTGAAGGGCTACGCCCGCGGCGAGTTGGCGCCGGGCGAGAAGCGGACCGTGCAGGTGGCGCTGCCCTGGCAGGCGTTCCAGATCGTGAACGCCGCGGGCGTGCCTGTGGTGGAACCCGGCGAGTTCGAGATACTGGTTGGTCCCTCCTCGCGCGGCCGCGATCTGCTGCGGACGAAATTGATGGTCGGGTAGATAATCTTCTTCTGTAAAATGGAACTTCAATGAACATCGTGACAAGGGCGAGGCGGCATCCGAGATTGGGCCTCGTCCTGCTGGCCTTTGTCGCCTTCATCGCGCTGGGGCTTCCGGATGGCCTGCTCGGCGTCGGCTGGCCCTCGATCCGGGCGGGGTTCGGCGTGCCGCTGGATGCGATCGGCCTGTTCCTGACCGCAGCCACGCTCGGCTACATGACCTCGAGCTTCCTCAGCGGATGGCTGCTCTCACACGTCGGCATCGGCCGCGTCCTGGCCGCCTCTTGCGGGCTCACCGGATTGGCCCTGATCGGCTACACGCTGGTCCCACATTACGGATGGATGGTGGCCCTGGGCGTTTTCGCCGGCCTGGGCGCCGGCGGGATTGACGCCGGGCTCAACACCTACGTCGCAACCCATTTCGGCGAAGGCCTGATGCAGTGGCTGCATGCCTCCTGGGGCGTCGGCATTACCATCGGCCCCATCATCATGACCCTCGGGCTGACAACCCTGGACTCCTGGCGGTTCGGCTACCGGGTCGTGGGCGGTTTTCAGCTTGCGCTGGCAGCCTGCTTCGTGTTGACCCTGGTCATGTGGAACCAGAATCAGGCGCCAGCGGCTGACAAGGATGAAAAGAAACTGACGGACTACAAGACTCCGTTGGGAGAGACGTTGAAGCAAGGGCAGGTCTGGCTGAGCATTCTGCTGTTCTTCCTGTACGTGGGCGCGGAAAGCTCGCTGGGCACCTGGGCCTACACGCTGCTGACCGAGTCCCGCGGGGTTGACCGAACGCTGGCAGGGTTCTTTACGGGCAGCTACTGGTTTACCTTTACCATCGGCCGGATCTTGGCCGGGATGGTCGCCCGGCGGGTGGGGGTCAACAGGCTGGTGCTGAGCGGGCTGACAGGCGCACTGCTGGGCGCGCTGTTGCTGGTTTGGAATCCTTCCGAAATGGCAAACTTGGCGGCGGTGGCCCTCATCGGCGTGGCGATCGCACCCATCTTCCCGGCGATGATGTCGGGCACCCGAACGCGGGTCGGCGACCACTTCGCCGCCAACACCATCGGGATGCAGATGGCCGCGACGGGCCTCGGTATGGTGGTCATCCCCACCACCATGGGCGTTCTGGCGCGCCGTATTTCGCTGGAGGTCATCCCCCTCTGCCTGCTGGCGGTGTATGCTGGGCTGGCCGGGGTGTATCTCTTGGCGACGCGGCCGCGGAAGGCGAAGGCTGCGACCTTTTCAACGTAAAAGGCTCACTCGAAAATGGGACGCGGACGAGCGCGGATAAAAGCGGATAGCCGGCATTTCCATCTCCGCTAAGGAGCAGGTGAAGATGAAGGATTTGACAGCGATGGGCCAGGCGGCGAAGGCCGCCAGCCGCCAACTGGCCGTGCTTTCCATGGCGCAGAAGAACGCGGCGCTGCGCGCCATTGCGGATGCGTTGGAGGCACGCGTGGCCAAAGTGCTGGCCGCGAACGCGGAGGACCTCGCAGCCGGCCGCGCCAAAGGGCTGACCGAGGCCATGCTCGACCGGCTGCTGCTGACCGAGGCCCGGGTCGCGGCGCTGGCGGCCGACACCCGGCACGTTGCAACGCTGCCCGACCCGGTGGGCGCGGAGTACGATGGCCGCGTGCTGCCCAACGGCATGCGCCTGTGCAAGCGCCGCATCCCCATCGGCGTCATCGGCGTGATCTACGAAGCGCGGCCCAACGTCACCATCGACATCGCGGCCCTGTGCCTGAAGACCGGCAACGCCAGCATCCTGCGCGGGGGCAGTGAGACGCTGCACAGCAACCTGGCGCTCACCGAAGTGATCCAGGGTGCGCTGGCGGGGGCCGGCCTGCCCTCCGCCACGGTGCAGACCATCACTGACCCCGACCGGGCGCTGGTGACCGAGCTGCTGCGGCTGGATAAGTATGTGGACATGATCATTCCGCGCGGGGGCGCGGGATTGCACCGGCTCTGCCGCGAGCAAGCCACCATCCCCGTGATCACCGGCGGGATCGGCATCTGCCATATCTTCGTGGACGCCAGCGCCGACTTGGCTCGCGCGGTGGACATTGTGGAGAACGCCAAGGTGCAGCGGCCCAGCGTATGCAACGCGCTGGACACCGTGCTGGTGCACCGCGCCGTGGCCGAGCAGTTCCTCCCCGTGATGGCTGAGCGGCTGGCCTGCAGCAAGGTCGAGCTGCGCGCGGCGCCCGATGCGCTGGCGATCCTGGAACGCGCAGGGACGGCGACCAAGGTCGTCCCCGCCGGCCCCGACGACTTCGACACTGAGTGGCTGACGCTGATCCTGGGCGTCAAGCTCGTGGATTCGCTCGACGAGGCCATCGCCCACATCCAGGCGCACAGCACCGAGCACTCCGACAGCATCCTCACCGATGACCTGCGCCACGCGCACCGCTTCGTGGACGAGATCAACTCCGCGGCGGTGTACGTCAACGCCAGCACCCGCTTCACCGACGGCGGCCAGTTCGGCCTGGGCGCCGAGGTCGCGGTCAGCACGCAGAAGCTGCACGCCCGGGGGCCGATGGGGCTGGAGGAGCTGACGACGTATAAGTGGATCGCGATCGGGGATGGGCAGGTGCGGGAGGGATAGGGGGACGCGGAGACGCGGGATGGGGAGACACGGGGACACGGCGAAAGATGGCGGGGAGGTTTGTGCGCCATTGCGAAGGACTGGAGTCGAGGCTGTGCGCAAGCCTCCTTTAGGGTCAGCCGCGTGCTTTGTCTGACCGTCAGGTTGTATGTCGTAAATAGATCGATGGCTTAAATCTCATCTCGGCTCAGGACAGGCCCTCAGTCGTTCGGTCAGAGGTTAGCGGGGCCTTTTCATGTTTAGCCGGTCGGTTTTCAACCACCGGAGGCAGCAGTGGATAGTCTTCACATCACCCTCACCGATACCGCCGACCCGGATGTGCGGGAGTTTGTGCGCGGGCAGCTCCGGGCGTTCAATGACCGGCACTCCGAGCCCCATCGGGCGCTGCGCGGCATCGGGAAGGCGCCGCTTGATATCGTGATCCGGGACCCCGCGGGCGAGATCGTGGCCGGACTGATCGGCGCAACCGGCTGGGGCTGGCTGGAGGTTGATACCCTCTGGGTGGCCGACTCCTTGCGCGGCCAAGGTCACGGCCGCGTCCTGCTGCGCACGGCCGAGGCGGAAGCCCGCCGTCGTGGTTGCTCACGCGCCATGCTGACCACGTACAGCTTCCAGGCTCGCGAATTTTACGAGAGGGAAGGGTACCGCGTTGTGGGCGAGATGGCTGATTATCCGCCGGGAGCGACGTATTGCTGGATGCGGAAAGACTTCGCAGCGTGAACCAAATATGGATTGCTTTTGAATACGTAGAGGCATTCAATTGAATACATCTCAACTCACCACGATCACTAACTTCCGCCGCCTGTCCGATCTTCTGATCACCGGCGGCCAGCCGACCGAGGCCCAACTGGCCGTGGTGGCCGCGGCCGGTTGCGAGGTCGTGATCAACTTGGGTCGGCTGGACCCGGTCTACGCCTTACCCGACGAGCGGGGTACGGTGGCAGGGCTGGGCATGATCTACGAGCACATCCCGGTTGTGTGGACGCAGCCGACCGCGGCCGACCTCCATGCCTTTTTCGCCGCGTTGGCGCGCCACGCGGGACGGCGCGTCTTCGTCCATTGCGCGGCCAACTACCGCGCCTCGGCGTTCATCCTGCTCTACAGGGTGCTTCGCCTGGGCTGGCGGCTGGAGGACGCACTGCCCGACATGCGGGCGATCTGGAATCCCGCCGAGTATCCGATCTGGCAGGCATTCATTGCGGCTGCGTTAGCAAGCCAGCCAGAAACAGGGCAATCGGCATGAGCAACGCGTCGCTCCTCGCAGTCCACTTCCAGCACAGGCCCGTGCCAGCCGCGCTGATGCACCTGCAGCACGCCCTGCGCGCCGGCATCACGCTGACGTTTGGCCCCGAGCAACCGGACGCGCCGGCCTATCAGGTTTTGGTGGATGGTCGGCCGGATCGGTCGCGGCTGACTGCCAGTCCCGCGCTGAGCACCCTGGTGATCCCCTGGGCAGGCCTGCCGCCTGCCACACGGCACCTCCTGCGCGACTTCCCGCACATCGTCACCTGCAACCTGCACCACAACGCTGGTGCCACGGCCGAGATGGGGATTGCCTTGTTGCTGGCTGCGGCCAAGTTCATCGTGCCCGCGGATCATGGCCTGCGGGCCAACGATTGGTCTATGCGCTATGGGCCGAATCCAGGCATGATGTTGGCTGGCAAGACCGCGTTGATCCTGGGCTATGGTGCGATCGGGCAGCGGGCGGCGCGCATGTGCCATGGATTGGGAATGCGCGTGCTGGCCACCCGACGTTCCATCACGGCGCAGGCTGCTGATGACGTAGCGCAGGTGCATCCACCGGCGGCGTTGCGCGAGTTATTGCCGCAGGCGGACGCGCTGATCGTGTGTCTGCCGCACACCGAGGAGACCGATGGGCTGCTCGGTGTGCGGGAACTGGCAACCTTGCCGCCAGGCGCGGTGGTGGTCAACGTCGGTCGCGGCCCGATCATCGTTGAGCGGGCGCTTTACGAGGCTCTGGCCAGTGGCCACCTACGCGCAGCCGGCCTCGATGTGTGGTACAACTATCCCGGTGAGGGGGAAGCGAGCCGGCGGAGCACACCGCCCTCGGCGTATCCGTTCGGCCAACTGGATAGTGTGGTGTTGAGCCCGCACCGGGCCGGCGCATTGGGTGAGGCCGAGACGGAGCGAAGACGCATGGACGCGCTGGCCGAGGTGCTCAACGCGCTGGCGGTGGGCGAATCCCCGCCGGGTCGCGTCGATGTCGCGCGCGGGTACTGACCAGGAGATCTCGCATGGAACCAAACACCTTTCCGGACTTTGTTCCAGGCCCCTTAACGACCTCGGCCGCGGAAGTGCGCGCTCGTCACGAGGCGAACCGGGCCGCGTGGAACGAGGGCGCGGCCCGCTACACCGAGGAGGTCGCTGAGACGATCGCCTTCCTGCGCAACGGGGGAAGCAACCTGCATCCGGTCGAGCGCGCCAACCTGGGCGACCTCCGGGCCTGGTGTCGCACCGCGATCCACCTCCAGTGCGCGTCAGGCCGCGATACACTGTCGCTGTGGAATGAAGGCGTTTCCCAGGTGATCGGCGTGGACATCTCCGACGTCCACATCGCCAACGCCCGGCAAACCAGCGAAGCGCTGGCCGCGCCGGCACAGTGGTATCGCTGCGACGTGTTGGAGACGCCCCATGAGCTCGATGGCACGGCCGACCTGGTCTACACTGGCCGGGGTGCGCTGTGCTGGCTGCACGACCTGGACGGTTGGGCGGCCGTGATCGCCCGGCTGCTGAAACCGGGCGGCATCGTTCACATCTTCGACGATCATCCGATCACCTGGCTGTTTGCCCAGGACACAGCCGAGCTGGTCGCGACCGGCCTTGATTACTTCGCGCACAGCGATTCGTCACAGGGCTGGCCGGCCACGTACATCGGCGAGCTGGACGTGCCGGTGAAACAGCAGGCGGTCAAGTACGAGCGGCTGTGGCCGCTGTCTGCCACCTTTGCCGCGCTGCGCCGCGCTGGCCTGACCGTCGAGCACTTCGGCGAGCACCGCGAGGCGTATTGGGATGGCTTCCCGCTGCTCAGGCCGGAGCTCAAGGTGCGCATCCCGATGACCTTTTCGATGCTGGCGCGGCGGCCCCTGTGATGGGCCCGGCCCGAAAATGGGACGCGGATAGCATGCCCCGCAGTCTCGGGCACGAGCGCGGATGAACGCGGAGAAAGGACGAACTGAATAACAATGGACGTGCGAGCCTACAACCGTGAAGCGTGGAACCGCCAGGTGGCCGACGGCAACCCGTGGACGCGGCCGGTGGGGGCGGAGGCCATCGCGGCGGCACGGCAGGGTGAGTGGCAGGTGGTGCTGACCGCGACGAAGCCCGTCCCGAGTAACTGGTTCCCGCCCTTGGCTGGCTGCGACGTGCTATGCCTGGCCTCCGGCGGCGGACAGCAGGGGCCGGTCTTTGCCGCGGCCGGCGCTACCGTAACCGTGCTGGACAACTCACCGGCGCAGCTCGCCCAGGACCACCTGGTGGCCAAGCGGGAGGGATTGGTCATCCACACGGTCGAGGGCGACATGGCTGATCTGTCGGCTTTCGCGGACGGCAGCTTCGACCTGGTCTTTCACCCGGTCTCCAACGTCTTCGCGGCTGCGGTCCGGCCCGTTTACCGGGAGGCAGCGCGCGTGCTGCGCCAGGGCGGGATGCTGCTGGCAGGCTTCATGAACCCTGATATCTATATCTTCGATCGGGACGCGATCGACCGCCGCGGGGTGCTGAAAGTGAAATATCGCCTGCCCTACACCGACGCGGAGCACTTGACCGAGCGCCAGTTGCGACGTATGATGAAAGAAGGCTGGCCGCTGGAACACAGCCACTCACTCGAGGACCAAATCGGCGGCCAGTGCGACGCAGGCCTGGCGGTGGTTGGCTTCTACGAGGATCGTTATGCGCTGGACGATGAGGATGTGCCGTCCCAATACATGCCGACCTTTTTCGCGACGAGGGCCATCAAACGATAGAAGAAACCCGGCTTCTGCGAGAAGCCTGGTCTCTCTCTCCGACGAAGGAGGCAAGGATGCCTGATGCATTCACAGTTGTCCTGATGGACGTTATTAAGTTGCTTGCCGCTTTCTTGATCGGCGGCCTGGTCGGCGCAGAGCGGGAGTTTCATGACAAGGCTGCCGGGCTGCGCACCATCATCTTGATCTGTGTCGGCGCGTGCCTGTTCACCATCTTCTCGGTCAAGATCGCCCACGTCGGGGATCCGGGCCGCATCGCTGCGCAGGTGGTGACCGGGGTTGGTTTCCTGGGCGCAGGGGTAATCCTGCACCGCCAGGGCCAGGTGCGCGGGCTAACCACTGCATCTACCATTTGGATTGCAGCCGCGTTAGGTGTAGGGGTGGGCGTTGGCTACATCCTCTACACGCTGATTGCAGCGGTCCTGGCGGTATTTGTGTTGTGGGTGCTGCCACGGGTTGAGGGGATGCTGGAAGGCTCGTATGCGTTTCGAGCCTATCGGATCACGACTGCTGTGAGTCCCAAACGCCAGCCGGTAATCGGGCGCATTTTGCAGGAAGCAGGTTTGCAGGGCAAACAGGAGCGCCGCTTCAAACATGGTGATGAGTTGATCAGCGTGTGGTGGGCAGGCGGCAAACCCGAAGCGCACGAAAAGGCCATCACAGTGTTGATCGCTGATCCGGACGTGAAGGATCTGGAATACTGAAGAACCGTTCTGGTAACGTCCCACCCAGTCATCCTGAGCTTGTCGAAGGATGACTGGCGCGCACACCTATCTGGTCAGAGCAACCGCAACACCTGCACCAGGATCTGCGCCAGCAGGATCTTGAAGATCAGCACCACCGGGAACGCGCTGGCGTAAATGACAGAAGGCACATCGGTTGTGGTCTGGCTGGTGGCTGCAGCCAACGCAGGTGGGTTGGTCATCACGCCGCTGATCAGGCCCATTGTGGTCAGCAGGTTCATCTTGAAGAAGCCGTGGGTGATGAGCAAGGTCATCAGCGCAGAGATGACCGTGATGGCCGCGCCCGCGAGGAAGAGGCCTGGCCCTTGCTGTTCGATGACTTTCACCAGTTGTGTCCCCGCGTTGGCGCCAGCCCCGCCCAGGAATAGCATCAACCCCAGCTCGCGTGAGAGGTTGCGCGCCGCCGCGGGGACATACAAGCGAAACGGGCCGATCCGGCCAAAGTGACCCAACACCAGGCTCACCAGGAACGCGCCGCCGGCCGCACCCAGCTTGATGGTCATGCCGTTCGGTAATTGGAAGGGGATCAACCCCAGCGCGATGCCCAACACCAGCCCGATGAGGAACGGCACCATATTGGTCTCGTCTATCCGCCGCGCGTCGCCGCTGACCAATTTGGCGAACTGCGCGACGGCCGCTTCCTCGCCCACCACGCGCAGGGTGTCACCCAGCTCCAGCGTGCTGGTCCCCACGGGCGTGATCTCCAGCCCCAGCCGGCGGATACGGGTGACCACGACGTTATAGCGATCCCAGACGTGCAAGTCCATCAGACGCTTGCCGGCCAGCGACTGCTCGGTCACATACAGGTCGCGGCTGACGGCCCTGGTGTTGGCCTCCATTGGCACTTCGACCTCGTCGCCGATCAGCAGCCGCATCTTCTCCAGCTCGGACGGCGCGCCCACCACCAGCACCACATCGCCCACATGCAGCACCACATCGGGCGCGCCCGCCACCACCTGGTTGCCCTGGCCTGCCAGCCGCACCCGCGAGATGTTGACCTGGCTCAGCCGGTGCCAGTCCAGGTCAGCCAGTCGTTTGCCGTCCAGGTTGGGGTTGGTGACTGCGAACTGCCGCTTCTGGAGTTCAGGGCGCTCGGCTTGTTGCGCCTCCAGCCACTGCATCTCGGCCGCCTTGACGTCCCGGCGCAGCAGTTTCGGCAGGAACTGGATGAACAGCGTCACCCCTACCACGCTGAACGGATAGGCGATGCCGTAGCCCACGGAGGCATTTGCCGCCTGGGTTGGGTCAATGCGGTTCATGGCGTCAATGGTGGCCGCCAGGGCCGGTGTGTTGGTCACCGCGCCGGTGAACATGCCGGCGGCCAGCGCGTAGGGCATTTGCATCAGTCGCGCGACCGCGAAGGTGGCCAGCGCTGCGGCCAGGATGCCCGCCGCAGCCACGATCACGAATACGCGGCCCTGTTGGCGGAAGGTGCGAAAGAAGCGCGGTCCGGCCTGCAGCCCTACCGCGTAGACGAACAGCAGCAGGCCGAGGTCCATCACCGGCTTGGGGATCGTCAGCCCGAAGTGGCCGAACGCCAACCCCACGAAGAACACCGCCGTTCCTCCCAACGACACCCCGCGCAGCGACAGGTTCCCCAGCCAGGAACCGATGGCCAGGATCGCGAAGAGGACGAGCATTTGTTCGGCGATAAGTGCGTTCATCGATCCTCCGATGCGCATTCTACCACATCCTGTGCCTGCATGGTACAATAGCATCAAATGTAACTTAGCTATCATCACATGATCTTCGATCCCCCTGCCTTCCTTGATGCCCTCCGCCACGAGCAGGGCTACGCCGGGCAGTTGGCTTATGTACAAACGGCCCCGGCCCGCGGTGCGCGCTACGGGGCGCCGCGCGAACGGCTGAGCCTGCCGGTGCAGCGTGCCCTGGCTGTGGCCGGCGCGGAGCGGCTCTACACCCACCAGGCCGAGGCGATCAACGCGGCGTTGGGGGGGCAGAACGTGGTGGTCGCCACCTCGACGGCCAGCGGCAAGACGCTGTGCTTCAACGTGCCCGTGCTGGAAGCGTTGGCGCGCGATCCGCTGGCGCGGGCGCTCTACCTCTATCCCACCAAGGCGCTTGCGCAAGACCAGCTCGGCAAGTGGAGCGTGTTCGCGAAGGGCGCGGGCGGCGGCATCATCAGCCCGTTGGCCGCAACCTACGATGGTGACACGCCCCAAGGCGCGCGGTCGCGCATCCGCAAACAGGCGCGGGTGCTGCTCACCAACCCAGACATGCTCCACACCGGCATCCTGCCCAACCATCCACTGTGGGCCGAGTTCTTCCGTCACCTGGCCTACGTCGTCGTTGACGAGGCGCACACCTATCGCGGCGTTTTCGGCTCCCAGGTCGCCTGCGTTATCCGTCGGCTGCGGCGCGTGGTCGCGTTGTATCAGGGACGACGGACGACGGACGACGGACGACGGGATATCGGCAGTGATCGGTCAGCGGTCAGCGGTCGGCGGTCCTCGGTCGTCTTCATCGCCACCTCCGCCACCATCGCGAACCCGGCCGAGCATTTCGAGCTGTTGACCGGACTGCCGGCCGCGGTGGTGGGCGACGACGGCTCCCCGCACGGGCCGCGCACCTTCGCGTTGTGGAACCCGCCCTTTATTGACCGTACCAAGTCCGCGCGGCGCAGCGCCAATCAGGAGGCCAGCGAGCTCTTCGCTCGCCTGGTGAGCGGGGGGGTGCGAACCATCGCGTTCGCGCGCGCCCGTGTGGTGTCTGAGCTGGTGCTGCGCTACGCGCGCGAGCAGCTCAAGAAGACGCGGCCTGAGTTGGTCACGCGCATCGCGGCTTACCGCGCCGGCTACCTGGCCGACGAGCGGCGACGCATCGAGCAGGAACTCTTTTCGGGCCGACTGGCCGGCGTCACGGCGACTACTGCGCTGGAGCTGGGGATTGATGTGGGCGGGCTGGACGCGGCGCTGCTGGTGGGCTTCCCCGGCACCATCGCCAGCCTGTGGCAGCAGGCCGGCCGCGCGGGCCGGGGCACGGATCCGGCCTTGGCGGTGCTCATCGGCCTGGGCGACCCGCTGGACCAGTTCTACATGCGTCACCCCGACGCCCTCCTGGGCCGGCCTCACGAGCACGCGCTGCTCGACCCCGACAACGTCTACATCCTGCGCCGCCATCTGCCGTGCGCCGCGCACGAGACGCCGTTGCGGGTGGGCGACGAAGACGTTCAAGGTCTCGCAGACCTTGAACCTCTGGCCGACGACGAAGCGCTCTTCGGCCCCGGCTTCGTGGATGCGATGGTGGCGCTGGAGAATGACGAGACGTTGCGCTACACCGGCGACAAGTGGGTCTACGCCCGCCGCGATTACCCGGCCCAGGGCGTGAGCCTGCGCGACGCGGAGGGGGAGCGCTTCGCGGTGCTGGACGCATCCAACCAGTTCAAGCTGCTGGAGGAGCTCAGCGCCACCACTGCGCCGCAGCGGGTGCATCCGGGTGCGATCTACCTGCACCAGGGCGAGTCGTACCTGGTGACCGAATACAGCGCCGAGCTGCGCCATGCGGTCGTCAAGCCGGTGGACGCCGACTTCTACACCCAGCCGCGCGAGCTTAACGACGTGCGCGTCGTGCGATCGCTGCGCCACCGCGAGCTGCCAGCGGGCACGACCGCTTACCTGGGCCGGGTGCGGGTCAGCAGCCAGGTGATCGGCTACCGGCGATTGCAACAAGCCAGCGAAGCGGTGCTGGAAAATGCGCCGCTGGCCATGCCGCTCACCGAGTTCGAGACCGTGGCGTTGTGGTGGGACCTGCCGGCCGGGCTGCCGGTTGAGTTGGCCGGCCGCGGACTCGATTTCCTGGGCGGCCTCCACGCGGTCGAGCACGCGGCCATCGGCATCCTCCCGCTTTTCACCATGTGCGACCGGTGGGACATCGGCGGGCTCAGCACCCCGCGCCACCCCGACACCGACGCGGCGCAGGTCTTCATCTACGATGGCTTCCCCGGCGGCGTCGGGATCGCGGAGAAGGGGTTCGAGCTGCTGCCGGTGCTCTGGGCCGCCACGCTGGACGTGATCCGCGGCTGCCCCTGTGCGGATGGCTGCCCAAGCTGCGTGCAAAGCCCCAAGTGCGGCAACTTCAACGAGCCGCTGGACAAACGCGCGGCGGTTCTCATTTTGCAGAAACTGCTGGCAGGGGCCAGCGGGAGGTGACGATGCGCAAGGTCATCCTGGTGTTGGCGGTCTTCGGCGGCGTCATGGCCGCGCTGACCGGACTGGGCGTGGCCGGCCTGCTTTTCCTGGCGTTGGCGTTTTCCGCCCCAGTGGCCGGCGCGCCGTTGATGCTGCGCGCGTTGGCTTTCGGGATTATGGTCCTCTTCAGCGGCCTGGGCCTGGCGCTGGCCTGGAGCGGCTGGCGCGGCCTGCACGGCGCGGCGAGTGGGCCGTTGCGCCTGCCCGGTTGGGGCTGGTGGCTGGTAGCGTTCGCCCTGACAGTGGCGGCTGGCACCGTTGTGTTTGAAATGGGCTTTGAGATGCCCGTGGCTGTGCTGCATGTGGCGGCAAACGCGCTGGCGGTTTTCTGGGCGCTGGCGCTGGCGGTGGGCAGCGCCCAGCGCGGCCAGGCTGCCGTCGCCCGGCGACCGGCGGTGGGTAGCCTGGCCTGGGGTGGCCTCGGTGGCGTGGGACTGGCGTTCTTTATGGAAGCGATGGTGTTGCTGGTTGTGGTCTTGTTTGTGTCGGTTTGGCTGACTGCGGCGCGACCTGATCTGCTGACGCAGCTCCAAACGTGGGCTGAGGGGATGCAGCGCGGCCGGCCGGGCGAGCTGTCCGATCTGCTGCCGCTGTTCAGTTCGCCCTGGGTGTTGTTCGCTGTCCTGGGGTTCGTCAGTCTGTTGGTGCCGCTGGTGGAAGAGGCTGTCAAGGCGTTGGCGATCCCGCTGGTTGTGCTGGCCGGCCGCCGGGTGCGCTGGGTTGACGGCTTCTTGTTAGGCGCGGCGGCGGGTGCGGGTTTTGCGCTGGTCGAGGGGACGCTGAACGGCGCACTAGGGCTGGCTTCACCCGAGACATGGGCTGGCGCAATGGTGTCGCGCGGGGCCGCGACCACCATGCACTGCGCGGCCTCGGCACTTGTGGGCCTGGGCTGGGCGCTGATCCTGGAGCGCCGCTGGCTGGTCGGTCTGGGGGCAGGACTCGGCGCGGTTGTGCTTCACGGCGCGTGGAACGCAGCCGCAGTTGGCCTGGCCGCGCGGGCGCTGGTCGGCGGCGGGAACGCGTTGGCCGTGCTTTTCATCGGATACTTGGGCATCCTGTGGCTGTTTGCAGCGTCGCTATTGGCGCTGTTGCCCCGGTGGCTGGCGGGACACGACCAGGATCCCGTTGCAGTTGGAATCGAGGCTTCAGACGGTCACTCTGTTTGAGCGCCAAAGCACTTCTTGAGGGAGGACTCCCATGACCAAACCCCTGTCGTGCGTGGTTATTGTGGTGGTGATCGCCCTGCTGGCCGGCTGCGGCGGCGCCAGTTCGGGCAGCATGACCTACAGCGGGCCCACCGAGCAGACGGTGGCGCTCGGCGAGACGGTTCCCGGCTCGAACATCCGCTTTGTGGGCTACAGCGACGCCGGCGCGGCGGTGCTGATCAACGATCTGCCCGCGGTGAAGCTGGTGGGTGATTCGCTGGACTGGAAAGGGGAGCCGGTCCCCGGCGTGCAGGTGGAGATGGCGCAGCGCATCCTGGCCGTCAACGCCGAGCGCCTGCAAACGGTCGGCACGGTGAAGGTCACGGTCGCCGACGTGCGGCCTGAGCTGGCGCCCTACCCCGACAAGTCCGCGTTCGATTACAAGGTGCCGGTCACATACACCGTGCGTAAAGGGGAAACCGTGCCGGGCACTTTGCTCAGCTACAAGGGCAAGACCGAGGACGGGGCCGAGTTTGCCGGGGTGAGCGGCTACCCGTACCGCAAGATGGGCGACTCGCTGACCTGGGCCGGTCGGCTGCGGGGCAATACCTACCTGGATATGACGCTACGGGTGGGGGCCTACACAGACGAGTTCGTCACCCTGGGCGGGCTGGCGACGATTGGGTTGACGCAGTGAACGTTTAGTCATAATTGGAGTCGAGGCTTCAGCCGGTTTCTCGCATCAAGGGACAGACCGGCTAAAGCCTCGATTCCGGCATCATGTTCTCACCCCGTGTTCCGCAACCCCGCGGCGACGCCGTTCACGCTGAGCAGCACCGCCTCGCGCAGCGCCTCGGCCTCCACGCCCCCGGCGTCGCGCCAGCGGCGCAGCAGCGCCACCTGGAGGTAGTTCATCGGGTCAATGTACGGGTTGCGCAATTGGATCGAGCGCTGCAGCCACGGCTCATCCTCCAGCAGGTCGCCCCTGCCGGTGATGCGCAGGATGGCGGCCTCGGCGCGGCGATACTCGGCCTGCAACGCCGGGTAGACCGCGGCCCGCGTCTGCGCGTCGGCCAGGCTGGCGTAAACCCCGGCGATGGGCAGGTCGGCCTGGCGCAGCGAGAGCTGGGCGTTGTCAATCAGCGCCTTGAAGAAGGGCCATCCCTGGTACATCTCGGTCAGCTGGGCCCAACGGCCGGCTTCATCCGCAGCCCAGACGACCAGCGCCGTCCCCAAGCCGTACCAGCCCGGCAGCCCGGCCCGGCTTTGCGCCCAGGCGAACACCCACGGGATCGCGCGCAGGTCGTCAATGCTGGCGGTCGCGCGGCGCCGCGCCGGCCGGCTGCCGATGTTGAGCCGACCAATGGCGTCAATGGGGGTCGCGTCCTGGAAGTAACGCAGCAGCGCGGGAGAATCGTGGACGAAGCCCCGGTAGGCCGCACGCGCGCCGGCCGAAAGCGCATCCATGGTCGCTTCCCAACGAGCGTTGCTGGCCGGCGGCGCGGCCGCGCCGGGCGTCAGGCTGCGGATCAGCACCGCGTGGATGATCTGCTCCAGGTGGCGTTGGGCCAGCTCCCGGTTGGCGTAGCGGTTGGTGACGGTCTCCCCCTGCTCGGTGAGGCGGATGCGGCCGCGCAGCGACTCGGCCGGCTGGGCCAGGATCCCCCGGTTGGCCGGCCCGCCCCCGCGGCCGATGCTGCCTCCGCGGCCGTGGAAGATCGTCAGCCGGACCCCGTGCGCCGCGCAGACCGCGGGCAGCGTCTGCTGCGCCCGGCGGAGCTCCCACGTGGCGGTGACGTACCCCGTGTCCTTGTTGGAGTCGCTGTAGCCCAGCATGATCTGCTGGTTGCGGCCGCGACGCGCCAGGTGGCCGGCGTAGGCGGGGTTGGCGAACAGCGCGTCCATGATCCCCGGCGCGGCCTGGAGGTCGGCCAGGGTCTCGAACAGCGGCACGATGTTCAGCGCGGCGTCCACCCCCGCATCCTTTGCCATCAGCAGCACGGCCAGCACGTCGCTGGCCCCGGTGGTCATGCTGATGATAGTGTTCTGGATCGCCTCGACGCCCACCCGCTCGTGGCCGCGACGGATCAGCCGGAACAGCTCCAGCGTCTCGTTGGTCTCCGGGCTGAAGTCGAGCCGGGCGGGCGCCAGGGGCCGGGCGCTCAACAGCTCGGCGGTCAGCAGGCGGGTTTTTTCCGCTTCGGGCAGGGCCGGGTAATCTTCGGCCAGGCCGTAGCGGGCGAAGATCTCGGCCACCGCGCGGGTGTGGCGCTCGGCGTGCTGGCGGATGTCCAGCGTCGCCAGGTGGAAGCCGAAGATCTCGGCCTGCCGGATGATCGTGTCCAGACGGCCTTCGGCCAGGCGCTCGCCCCGGTGCCCGCGCAGGCTCTCCTGGATCAGCCGCAGGTCGGCCAGGAACTCGGCCGCGTCGCGATAGGCGCCGGGCCGCGGCAGGTGATCAGCCCGCCACGGCCGGCGGTTGGCCTCGGCCGTGGCCCCCAGCTTGCGGTAGATGAAGGAGAGCTTGTGGCGGTAGGGCTGCATGGGATAGCGCGCGGCCACGTTGGCGGCCTCGTCGGGGAAGAGCGCCGCATCGGCCGCGATGCTGGTCTGGAGCTCGGCCGAGATGCCGTAGCGCGCCGAGCTGCTCAGGTGGCCGTGCATACGATCCAGGCCACGTTGGTAGAGGCGCAGCGCCAGCGCCTTGTGCTCCCGCAGCGCCTCCTCGGTCACGGCCGGGGTCACGAACGGGTTGCCGTCCCGGTCGCCGCCGATCCAACTGCCGAACTGCAGGAAGCGGGGGATGCGGAACGGGTGGCCGGGGTAGCTTTCAGCCAGCGCGGCTTCCAGCCGGCGGTAGAGGGCGGGGACCAGGTCGAACAGCACCTCGTCGAAGAAGTACAGCCCATTGCGCACCTCGTCCATCACCGATGGCTGGCGCAGCCGCGTCTCGTCCGACTGCCACAGCGCGACGATCTCCTCCCGCAGTGTCGCGTGCGCCTCGGCCACCTCGTTCGGGGTGGGGGTGTGGAAGTCGAGCTCGTGCAGCACGAACGCCATGCGCCGCAGCTTCGCCAGCACCGTGCGCCGCTTGGCCTCGGTGGGGTGCGCGGTGAACACCGGCTGGATTGCCAGATCATCCAGGAGATCCTGCATGGCTGCGGCCGTCACGCCCTCGCCGTGAAGCTGGCGCACGGCCGCGGCGAGGGTCTCGCCCACCGCCCGGCCCTCGGTGTGCGCCCGCTGCGCGCGCTGGTGCAGCACGCGCACCCGTTCCTGCTCCTCGGCCAGGTTGATGAGCTGGAAGTAGGCCGCGAACGCTTTGAGGACGCCGCGCGCCTCGGCCAGCCCCAACCCCTCGATCCGAGCCAGCAGCCGGGCATGGGCCTCGGCGTCACCCATGCGGCGGGCCTTCGCCAGCGCCCGGCACTCTTCCACCAGTTCGAACAGCGAACATCCTTCCTGCTCGATGATGGTCTGCCCCAGCAGGTCGCCGAGGAGATGGATTTGGTCGCTGAGGATTTCGTGCACTTCGGTCATTGGTCTGCTCAACAGTGTGGTCGATCGTGAGGCGATTACGCGCGCCGGCGTGCAACGCATCCCTGAGATGCGAGGCACGCCGGTTTTGTGCGTCGGTCTAGAATCGTCCTGCGCTCGTCCGCATTTCGATCTGCACAGGTGTGATGTTGTATTGGGCCGGCACGTTTTGCAGGCTTTGACCGGTGGTCTGCAGCACCAGGATGCCGAACGCAGCCAGCACTTCAACCGTCGTGAAGTTGCAGTGGCCGTAGCGGGCGATCGGGATCTGGGTGACGTAGGGCAGGCTGCCGTTCGCCGCCAGCTTCCTGCGATAGAGGACCTGGTGCCAGAACGGGACAACCTCATCGCCGGTGGTGTGCATGGTCACCAGCGGCGCGCGCACGCGGCCCGAGGTGTTGTAGGGCGGGATGTTCGCCAGGGCGCCCGCGTCGGCGGCGATGCGCGCCACCCCGGCGTTCAGCGCGGCGTCATTCGCTGAACCGCTGTAGACGCGGCCGATGTTGCCGTAGGGGTTGCCACCCAGTTGCGCCTTGCCGTCGTTGGTGGCGAAGACGTTGTACCACAGGATGTTGAGGGTTGTCTCGTTTACTGTGCTGGGGGCGGCCGGGTCAACAGAGGCTTTGGATGTGCTGATGAGCTGGCTGGCGGCCGCCGGGTTGGCGCTTACCAGGGCATCAATTTGCGGCGCATAGAAGCTGTCCCAGGTGTCGATCACGTCCTGGGGGATATTCACCGGGCTGGGCGGCAGCGCGCCGGGGAAGAAGTAATCAAACAATACCCGGAAATCGCCCCAGTAGTCAATCTGACTCTTGAAATCGCCCACCGGCCCGCACAGCGACAGGCCGCCGCTGAACAGGTCAGCCGAGCGTTCGACTGACAGCGCGGCGACGGCGCCGCCCTCGGACGGGCCGGTGATGTAGGTGCGTCGCGGGGTGCGGCCGGTCAGCGCCTTGAACGCGGTGACCAGGTTGCGCACATCGTCTACCCCCTCCACGATGGCCAACCCATTGCGCCGGTAGCTCGTGGTGGCGAACGCGAAGCCCAGCGTTTGGATCAGATCCGGCAGATAGGTGCCGTCATCAAGGGAAAGGTTGTAGAAGTCCAGTGGTTGGTTGTAGGCCACATAGCCGTGAGCATAAACCACCAGCTCACCGTTCCAGCCGGTAGCCGGGATGCAGATGAGTGATCGCGCGCCGTGGGGCAACACGCCTTCGACGCACGAGCCGGGTGTTGGTAGCAACTGCGGCGCGGCCGCGCCGGCCGGGGCCGCCATGACCGTGCTGGTGAACACCAACACCAGCAACAACAAGATTCGCGCAAACTTTGACATAGTGACCTCCTGGTAACTGAATCTGGCAGCTCAATCAACACGTTCGGGGTCTGTGACCCAGCCCATGAACAGGATCGCGCCGGTGGCGTTGTCGCGGATCGCGCAGAAGAACGGCCGATCCACCACCATGCGGAACCGCCCCATGGGCAAGCCTCTCGCCAGCACCACGGCCGTTGCGGCCGCGGCCTCGGTGCCTTCCTCGTTGACTTCCATGAAGGCCTGGTGGATCACCAGGCTGATGAAAAACAGGCCGGGCACGATGCCGCCAAAATCCACCGGTCCCTGCCCGAAGGCGATGCCCATGCCCAGGTTGGTGAGGGGGCCGTTCAGCTCAGTCTTGTAGTTCACCTTGAAGCGCGGCAGCACGATGTCGCCCGGCTGCGAGTGCAGGTGCGCGACCCATGACTCCAATCGTACGTCGTCCACCGCGGCCTCGACCGGGCTGAATTCGTCGTTCTGCTTCGGCAAGGCAATCAACATCCCCACCCGGCCTTCGCCGTAGGGCAGCTCGATCACCTGGACAGCCTCGTCCTCGTAGTAGCGATAATCGCCGCCCTGCTGCATCAACGCCAAGGGCTTGCGCGTGCCGTCGGGCAGCGTGAAGTCGCCGTCGCGGGTCAGCGCCTTATCGAATTTCTCGGCCCATGCGCCCTTGAAGTAGATGGCGTTAACCAGCACCAGCACCGCGCCCACAACGTCTTCTGGCTTCAACAGATCCTTGATCTTGTCCTCGGTCTTGCCCTCCACCCAGGTGTTGATGGTGCGCGCGGCCTCATCCGGGTTGTTGAAATCCAGGTTGGCAAGCTCGGCGCGGAAGGTCTCCCGGTTTCGCGCCACGAACTCGGGGTTCAGCGTCTCGCGGATGTCAGCCCACAGCGAGTTTGCCAGGGCCAGCCGGACTTTGGGGTCGGGCGCGGCCAGGTCAGCGGTGAAGGCGGCATACGCGGCGTTGACCTCTTCCGGCGTCAGGTCGGCCAGGCCCAGCGTTTCGGCCATGGCGCGCAGCGTCTCGCCCCGTGCGCCGTTCCAGGTCATGGTCAGCGCGATGGCGATGCTGGTGGGCGAGAGGAAGATGTTCGCGGCCGGCGCGGCTTTCTTGAGTTCGGCCAGAAGCCGAAAACCGAAATCGTTGGTGGCCGCCACAAGCGGTGTTCTGCTGGCCGGTCGCGGCGCCGCCGATGGATGTGGCGTTTCGGGGACCGGCTTGTCCTTGCGCCCGAAACTGAACGGGAGTTTGGTCATGGCTGCACTCCTCCTGGCCACGCCGCCGGCGGCTGAAGCCGACCGGCTCAGAAGATGGAAGCCCGTTCAAACGGGCTGAACCCGCCGCGCCATCGCGCAGCCGGTCTCGACCGGCTTGCACCTGCTGAGCCGTGTGGTTTCCAACCCACGGCGGGCTGGCTTTGCGATCTTCTCACGCTGCGGGCGGCGCGGCGTCCTCCTTCTCCACCACGATGGTGCAATCCGTCACCAGCGCAGCGATCGCGCCCACGGCCGCCAGGGTGGGCATCAGCAGCACGCCCACCACGCCGATGGTCAGCGGGATCTCGATCAGCGTCTTGCCATCGTCGTTTTTGATGATGATGCGGCGGATGTTGCCTTCGTGGATGAGCTGCTTCACCGAACTCAGCAGCGCCTCACCCTGGACCTTGAATTCCTCTGTGCGGGTCTTTTCTTCGCTCATGGTTGATTTCTCCTTGTGTCAACGTCCGATCTGCCATGCCCAATATACGCCCGGTTGTGACAAAAGTCAATGCCCTTTCGTGCAGGCTCGTGGTAGAATAGCCATGCACGGAGGCGCCTCGTCAGCGCGCTTCCTGCCACCTTCACCCTGAACCAGGAGCTGCTCTATGCCCCTCCTCAAACTGTCCCGTTCTGCTCGGCACTGTGATGGTGGTCATCAGTCTGCCATGATAGCTGAGAAAGTGAGGCCGGCCCATGAAGGCACTGAGTGAGCGCTTCAGCTATCTTTTTCGCTCCACCAAGGGCCTCATCCTGGTCGCGATCGCGCTGATCTCCCTGGTCACAGCCCTCTGGGGCATGCTCTCCGGCCCGCTAAAGGAGTGGGGCATCAGCGACTTCGCGGCCCGGCTCTACGGCATGAGCCTGGTGGAATCGGAGCGCGAGGGCCGGATCATCCTGCTTTACCACACCATCGCCATGGCCGTCGTCGCGGTCGAGACCTACCTGATCACCGCGCTGGTCCCCATGAAGGCGCACCAGCAGGCCACCATCAACGCGACCATCACGTTCGGCTACATCACCAGCCTGGTCTTCGGGCTGTGGTTCGGCTACTTCGGCCACAACTTTGTGTTCCACGGCCTGTTTATCTTCGGGCAATCGCTGGTGTTTTTCGCTGGACTGTTATTGGCCTCCGCGCTGTGGCCGTGGGGCAAGGAATATCGCACCGCTGATCCTGCGCGCGCCAGGACACGGGGCGGGGTTGACCTGGAGCGGGTCGCCTTTTTCGTCATGGCCGTGGTCACGCTGATCTCCGCGCTGTTCGGCGCGGTGACCGGCTCCTACTGGGGCCAGGGCCACGAGGCGTTCCTGGCCGAGGATTTGATTCGCGAGCCGGTCAAGACGACGTTGGAGCTGGCGATCATCGGGCACCTGCACATCATGTTGACGCTGATCGCCGTCGCGCTGACGCTGCTGGTCGGCCGTTGGTTGGGGTTCCAGGGTCGACTGCACAAGCTCGCCATGCCGCTGATGATCGCCGGCACGCTGATCATCGCGGCCGGCGTGTGGGCGATTATCCCGTTCCGACCCATCGCGCACATGATCATCAACGTAGGCTCGCTGCCGGTGCTGCTGGCCTCGGCGCTGTTGGTGGCGTTCGGCTGGCGCAAGATCACGCGGGAGCGGTTGGCCGCGCAAGGGATCGCGCGGGCCACCGCCGGGCAAAAGCTGGCCGCGCTGCTCCACGATCCGCTGCGGTTCGGCGCGCTGTGGCAGATGGTGTACATGAATTTCGTGGTGACCGCGGTGGGCATCTTCATGGCGGTGCGCCTGAGCGAAGTGATCCGTCAGTGGCCGGCGCGCGAGGAGCGGGTCGCGCTTACCGGGCACTGGCACATCCTGTCCGGGATCATCGCCACCATCATTTTGCTCTACTACGCCGACCTGGCCGGGCTCAAGGGCAAGGCCCGGCAGTGGTTCGGCTGGACCGTCATCATCGCCTCGGACCTGGCGTTCGCGGCCGTGGCGCTGTTCCAAACCAAGCGCTTGTACGTCAGCGAGGCCGCAGAGGGGCCTCTGGTCAACTGGACCATGCTGGCGACGGACATCGGCCTGGCGACCGTGCTGGTGGCGCTGGCCGCGCTGATGGTCTGGCGGCTGGTTGACCTGTTCCGGCGGGACGGCCGCTGGCGCAAAGAGGCGGCCGAGGACGCGGAGGTGGCGCGATGAGGTGCGATTTCGGATTTCGGATTTTCGATTGCGGATTCTTCTCATCCCTGCCGAAGTGCCTCAGTAAGGGCGCGGCCTTGCGGCGTTCGGCTGAGCTCACACTGAAGCCTGCCGCCGGGACAACCGCAAGGTTACAGCTCGCCAAGTTGCTGCTTCTGTCCCTAACGTTGGTTATCGCGCTCGCGGGTTGTTCACCCGCAATTCGCAATCCCACTTCGCTGCGCTCTGGGGACTATAGTCCGCAATCCACAATCCACAATATCGCCACCGGCGTTGACCCCGAGGCGTGGGCGCGCGTCCCGGCCGGGCCGTTCCTGTACGGCCAGCACGAGGTCGAGACCGAGATCCCCTACGACTACGAGATCATGGTCACGGCCGTGACCAACGCGCAGTACGCCCGTTACCTGAACGAGGCGTTGGCCGCGGGGACGGTGAAGCTGGACGGGGACCGGATCGCCGGCTACTATCCCGGGGACGTCTTCCACGGCTACAAGCACGAGGAGGAGATCGCAGCGGGCGATTGGCCGCATCTGACTGTGAACGAGCCGGGGCTGCGGCTGAGCTTCGACGGGGGACGCTTCGCGGCCCTGCCCCCCTACGCGAACCACCCCATGGTGCTGGTCACCTGGTTCGGCGCAAAGGCCTATTGCGACTTCTACGGCTGGCGCCTGCCCTCCGAGGTCGAATGGGAGAAGGCCGCGCGGGGGACCGACAATCGGCCCTTCCCCTGGGGCGACAAGCTGGCGCTGAACAACGCTAACTTCTACAGCAGCCGCGACCGCTTCGAAAAGATCGCGGGCAAGGCGGGCGACACCACCCCGGTCGGCTTTTACAACGGCCGGACCTACGACGGCTACCAGACCCTCGATTCGGCCAGCCCCTACGGCCTCTACGACATGGCCGGCAACGTCTGGCAGTGGACCGGGGACGTGTACGAGGGCATCCACTACCGCTACCTGCGAGGTGGCAGCAAAGCGAATTATGGGTATAATCTACGGGTGTGGACGCGCAACAACGCCACACCGGTCTACGCCAGCCCGAACGTGGGGTTTCGGTGTGCGAGGTGAGGTCGGCACATTGGTAAGTTGGTAGACTGGTAAATTGGGAGATTATGAAACTCAGGGAACTGAGGGAACAAGGCCCGCGGCAGGAGAAGATAATGTACGAGGCTTCAGTGACGCATCACGCATCACGCATCACGCATCACGTCCGCCGCTTCTGGCCGCTCATCAAAGACCTCCAGACCGGTTTGCTGCTGCTGACCGGCGTCGCGGGGTTCCTGAGCGCCGTGCATCCGGCCGGGCATTGGCCCACCTTGCTGGGCCTGGCGGGCAGCCTGTTCCTGGCGATCGGGGGCAGCACGGTGCTGAACATGGCCTACGACGCGGACATTGACGCCGTGATGCGGCGCACCTGCTGGCGGCCGCTGCCGAAGGGACTGGTCAGCGTGCGCGAGGCGGCGCTCCTGGGCGGCGTGATGGCGGCGCTCGGCGTGGGCTGGGCGCTGCTGCTGGCGCCGCTTTTCGGCCTGATCGTGTTCGCCGGTCTCTTTTTCGACGTGGTGGTCTACACCGTCTGGCTCAAACGCCGCACCCCTTACGCGATCATCATCGGCGGGCTGGCGGGCGGGATGCCGGTGCTGGCGGGCCGGGCGCTGGCCCTGGGCCAGGTTGACCTGGTGGGCGTGATGCTGGCGCTGGGGGTGCTGCTGTGGATCCCCACCCACATCATGACCTTCGCCATGCGCCACTTCGACGATTATCAGGCCGCCCATGTGCCCACCTTCCCGGCTGCTCACGGCTTCTACGCCACGCGGGTCATCATCGCCGTCTCCAGCCTGGCCGCGGCGTTGGTGATGGGCTGGGCCGCGGCCGCCATCGGCGCGCGGGTCGGGCTGCTGGCCGCGCTGGGCGTGCTGGGCCTGGGGTTGCTGGGCCTGGCGGTGCTGGGGGTTGTGCGTCCATCGCCCAAGGCCAGCTTCGCGCTGTTCAAGTACGCGTCGTTGTACATGGCTGCCGCGATGGTGGTGATCGCGGTCGCAGTGTAGGGGCGCACCCTCCGCGGTCGCCCCGGCGGGCAGGCGCAAGGCCGTGCCCCTACCTGTAACAAGGAGCCTCAAAGATGACCTCCCAACCCCTCCCCTCCGGCGGCAAAGCGCTGCGCACCGTCGCCGTCGTCCTGTTCGCCGCGGCTGCGGCCTTCAACCTGCTCGGCGGCATCGGCACCTCGTGCGTGGCGCTGAACCCCACGGGCTGGAGCGAGAGCATGGCGAAACTCGCGCCGTTCCAATGGCTCTACATCGTGCTCATGCTTAGCGCCACCGCGGTCGCGGCCTGGGGCATCGCCGTGACCGTCGGCCTGGCGCGCGGCCGGCGGAACGCCTACCGGGATGCGTTGTGGGTGCTGATGCTCAGCGGCATCCTGGCCGGGGTGCAGACCTACGCGTCCATCGCGCTGCGCGGCAAGGGCGCGCCGCAGAACATGCGCTACTACTTCACCACCCTGGTGCTGGTCGTCTTCCTGCTGCTGCGCCTGCCACCGGTCTGGCGGCTGATCAACGGCTTCATCGGCGGCGGCAAAGGCAACTGGCGCACGCCGACCGGCCTGGCTGCGTTCGTCGGCGGGCTGATCGTGCTGACCACGCCCCTCTGGGCCACGCCGACCCACATCGGCCCGGACGGTGCGAACTGGGTGGACGTGCTGCGCACCCCGCTTCTGGCCGGCGGCGCACTGCTGACCCTGGCCGGCGCGGGGCTGTTGCGCCAGGCCAGTCGCACGGTTCGGGCCAATCGTGCGGCGCCAGCAGCCGTGCGATCGTGAGGTAGATAAGAGGCCAAGCTTTAGAAGTAGAAGATGGGAGGCGGACTACGCAGACGACGCGGACGAAATTCGAGCCTGTTGAACTGGAATCGAGGCTTTAGCCGGTGTTTTGTGGGCCACGAGTGCAACCAGCTGATCTGAAAATGGGACGCGGACGAGCGCGGATGAACGCGGATGACGGCATTTTCATCCCTGCTTGTGTCGCCGGTGACATGGCCGCTAATCCTAAAGGAGGCTTCGCACAGCTTCGCTTCCAGACGATGATCGTTGAACTACCGCACCATCGCCCTATCGGACTAACAGACCATGATTACTCCCACGAACTTCTACGACGCGCTCGCGCCCATGTTCGACGTGATGACCGATTGGGACGCGCGGCTGGCCGCGGAAGGCCCGTTCCTGGCCGCGCTCCTGCAGGAGGCCGGCGCGGGGACCGTGCTGGACGCGGCCTGCGGCAGCGGCGGCCACGCCCTCTGGCTGGCGCGGCAGGGCTACCGCGTCACCGGCGCCGACGTCAGCCCGGTAATGATCCAGTTGGCGCAGCAAAAAGCAGCCGATGCCGGGCTGGACGTGCCCTTCACCATCGCCCCCCTCTCCAACCTCCAACCTCCAACCTCCAACCTCCAACTCTACGACGCCGTCCTCTGCCTGGGCAATTCGCTGCCGCACCTGCTGACCCAGGCCGACCTAGTCGCCGGGTTGCGCGGCATGGCAGATGTGCTGCGGCCGGGCGGCCTGCTGGTGCTGCAAAACCTGAACTACGATCTGCGCTGGCAGCGGCAGCCGCGCTGGTTCGGGGCGCAGGGAGGCGTGCTGGAGGGACAGGAGGTGCTGGTGTGGCGTTTTGCGGATTATGATGCGCCGGCCGGACGCATCGCATTTCACATCGCGCTGTTCAGGAAAGCCGCGTCCGGCTGGCAGGTCGAGGTCCACACCACGCCGCACCGGCCGCTGTTCCAGGCCGATCTGGCCGCGGCGCTGGCCGAAGCCGGGTTCACCGCGGCGCGGTGGTATGGGCGCATGGCGTGGCCGGCAGACCCGTTTATCCCTGACCGGTCGCCTGACTTAGTGGTGGTTGCACAGAAGAGGCACGCCGATCGAGGCTAATGGGCCCGGCGTTCATCTCGTAGCAGAACGATACGTTACGCGATCGGCCTTGGCCAGTGTCTCCGGTGAGACGGGCTTGCCTTCAGTGACGATTACGCCGGCCAGGTCGTTCAGCGCCGCCACGGCTACGACATCTAGGTGGCCCTGCAGGGTGACCCAAAGGTTGCCCACTCCTGCGGCTGCCAGCGCACAACCCAATAGATCCGAGGTGTAGCCGCCCCTAACGTCAGGGCCCAGACCGCTGCGGCCCGCGGCCACGATCCGCCCCAGTACATCAACGTCTGCTTGCTGGTTCATCACTTGTCGTTTCCCTGCTGATAACACCGACCAGGTTTTTCCCGGCCAGTACCGGCAGGCCCGAAAGATGGTGATCCTGCAACAGCGTTCTGGCCTGGTCCACTGTGGCTTCAGGCGTGGGTGTGCTCAGGCGCCGGGTCATGATGTCGCGGATGCGCTGTTTGTAGACCAGTTCTTGCGCCTTTGGATTTCAGCGATGTCGAGATCTGCGTTGGCAGAGATCAGGTGGGACTCGGTCAGGCGTACGATATCACCGGGGCGCATTGAAATCCTTCATGAAAAAGCAGGCTTACGGTTCAGTGATTATGTCAGCGACCTGATCCTGCCCGATGATCAAGATCAGATCGACATCAGCGTGTTCCGGTTCGACGCGTAGGCGGTCATCGGTGATCCCGAAGCGTTCTCGCAATGCCTGCATGGTGGCCGGGGTTTGGTCGCCGTGGGTGACGAGAAAAGTCTCCGTGTAGTCTGCGCTGTCCGCGTTGCCCACAGCGATCACATTGAACCCGGCGGTGATTAGATCGCTCTGGGCTTTGGCTGCCACGCCGCGTTCGGCCGTGCCGTTCAGTACGATGATCCTGGCGGCCTCGGCCTGCACAGCCTGGCGAGTCGTCTCTTCAGGGGAAGCCTCAGGCAGGGCGTCGGAAAAGATGGCATCGGCGGCTGCGCGCACTTTGTTCATGTCCGGGATGAGCACGTAGCCCAGGCCGCCTTGGGCCGGGTCATCGAAGGCTGCTGTGCCCATCTTGGTGTCAATCACGACCCGGGTCGGGTTGTCCAGGTTGACCCTGTCCAGCGCGCGGGCCAGGGCGATGGCTTTATCCACCGGCATATCGGTCTGCACGGAATTGGCCATCGCGACCGCAAGCCGCGGCAGCCGAGGGAGCAGCGCCTCAAGCTGGCCGGGCTGCATGATCTTGTCCTTGATCGCCATGATGACCTGCTGTTGGCGGGCCGCGCGCATGTAGTCATTGTCCGCGTGGCGGGTGCGCGCGTACTTCAGCGCGGTCTCGCCATCCATATGCTGCAGGCCAGGCAGGAAGTGTACCGGCGGCTCGTAGCCGTAGTTATCGTCCGGGTATTTGTCGTCGTAGATTTCCTTGGTGACGTTGATATCAACCCCGCCGATGAGGTCAACGATCTGCTTGAAGCCGTCGAAGTTTATTTTGACATAATAATCAATGGGGTAACCGATCATTTCGGTCACCACGTCACCCAACAGCGCAGCACCGCCTCCTGGCGTCCCTCGATTGACCCCGATCTGGTAAACCATGTTGATCTTCACGTCTTGGGTGAAAGTGGTTGGGCGGATCTTCAGGTCGCGCGGCAGCGACAACATGCCGGCTGAGCCGGTTTGCGGGTTCATGGTGAGGACGATGATGCTGTCGGTGAGCTCGAAGGTCTGTTTGGGTCGCGTGTCCACGCCGACGATTAGGATCGTGGTGCGGTTGGTGGCCGGCGCGATCTCTTGCTGGCGGCGGCTGGCTGGCTGGAAGAGCGCCAGGCCCGCGGCCGATGTTTGGCTGGCCGGCTCGGATGCCGGGCGCACGAGCTTGGGCAGCGCCAGCGGCGGCAGATCGGGCGCCTGGGCGACCGCGGTCTGGCCCCACGCTAGGAACAAATAGGCGACATAGGCCAGGATCGCCACGAAGGTCGTCAACAGGCCACCCAGCAGCAACCCCGACCATAGCACCCGCCGGCCACGGGGTGGAGAAGGTGTAACACTTGTGTTGTTCATACCATGCAATTATACTCGTGTCAGCAGTCAAGCCCCAAACGCGCAGGGGTTGGTTTCGGCGATCGAAAAGCGCCGCCTCAGGTGAGACGGCGCCGGGGACATACAGGTTCCATCCGATTGCCGCGCAATCCGCTGGGTTGCGCGGTAGGGCTAGTTTGTTGCGCCTGTGCTAGTGGTCGTCTCCGCCGCGGGGACATTGGCCTTGTAGAGCTTATCGGTGGTCAGGATGTAAAACATCGAACCGGCCTCATCTATGAATAGGCTCCTGATGTTCCGCAGGTCATCGCTGTCGCGAGCGCGGAACTGGCGCAGGAATTGGCCGTCCTTGGTTGCTTCCACAATGCGGTTGTTGCCTGCGTCGGCGAGATAGATCCGATCGCCTTCCTGCGGCACAGCCAGGGCGGTCGGCGCGTTCGGCGGGTCGGGGAACCCCTGCCAGATCAACGGCCTTTGCTCGCCGGCGAAAAACTTGAGCGCCTGGCCGTCGGCAAAGAGCAGCCAGACGTTGCCGTCGATGGCCATGTCCTGCAGGCCGGCCATGTTCACGCGGCGATCGTCGGCGAAGTAGGGCTCAGGCTCGTTTTCGAATCCGGCCGCGCCTGGCCGATAGCGCCAGATCTGGCTGGCGCCAGGGTCAGCGATGTACAAGTTGCCGCCGTAGCCGCTGAGCAACTGCGGCTGGCTCACCTTGTCGCTGCCGGCCAAGGGCAGCCGATCAACGCCCCAGGTCACATCGTAGCTCACCAGGCCCTTGGCGGTATCCAGGGCCACCAGTTTGCTGCGTTGATTCGCGCCGGCAGCCTCAACCCACGCCAGATCAATCAGCTCACTGACGACCAGGTCCTTGACGGTCTGACCTTTGCTGATGATCGGGTCGCCGGGTGGGTTCACGCTGTCACCCAGGGTCGAACGCGTGAACCGGTAGGCCGCATGGGCATTGTGATCGAGCACGAACAGCGAATCGCCGCTGGCCAGCACCCGATCAAGGCGTTGTGCAGGGTCCTTGAAGTCCCACAGCGGCACGAGGCCATAAAGCGGTGTCACCTTTTGGATGCGATCCTGCACTGCCTGGTAGCGTGTCTGCAGCTCGGTGATCCGCGGGTCGGCCGCACGCAGGGCACGGGCCTTGTCCAGAAGATCGCGCGCTTCGCCCAGCCGCTGTCCGGCCAGGGTGTCGTCTTGCGCCGTCTCCGCCTGAATCAAAACCGAGGCCGCGCCTTCCAGGGCTTGTGTGAGCTGTGTCTCGGCCGCGCGGTTGCGCACGTACAGCATGGCCAGGACGATGGCGATAATCAACAGCGGGATGACAGCCAGGGCGACCACCGGCCAGATACTGCGCCGGGCAGGCGCGGGCGCTTCGATGGGCGCGGCTTCAACAGACGTCGGTCCGAAGTCGGGTTCCAGGTAAGGGATCGGCCGAGGCGCGGCCGGCCGCGGTGGGGGCGGTGCCGGGGCTCTGGTAATCGGCTGCGGCGCGGGTGACGGTTGCGCCAGGACCGGCTCGGCCTGCGTGCCCGGTCGGGGTGCGGGGGGCGGCAAGTCCTCTTCTTCGGCGGCGCGGCCCAAGCCCAGCAGTTTGCCCGCACCGGCCAGCAAGCTCTTGGCGGGCGCCGAGGTTGGCTCAGCGGATGCAGCCTCCGGCGTTGATTGCGGCGTCCTGCTGCCCAGGGTTGGCGCAGGCGCCATCTGTACCCCCGGGATGTCATGGCTGAAGCCGATCAGCAGCGCGCTCAAGTTGGCTTTGCCGGCGAGTTGGGCCAGGTATTGGCTGGCCAGGTTCACATCAGCCGCGGCCGCGGCCACTGCCAACGCCTCGGGCGCCACCTGATCGGGCCAGTCACTTTGTGCCATCAGCACCATGCTGCCCGCTTCAACGGTGGTTTCATAGATGGTGATGTCGGGCCGTTCTTCACCGCCCAGGACGGTACCCCAGTCGCCAAACTGGGCCGGGAATTGTTCGATGGTTTTGGGGTGGCTGACCATCAACAGCGATGGGCCAGCCTGGGCGATCACCAGATGGCTGCCATAGCGCACTACCAGGCTTATCCCGCCGCGCCATTGCGCCTCGGGCAGGGCTTCGTTGGCGCGGCGCAACACTGCATGGACGCTGCGCGCGGCCTGGCGCAACGCGGCATCCACGCTGGTACCCATCTCGTAAAAAGCAGTCTGCGCGGCGTTAAGCATCTGCCGATAGAGAGCTGTGTGGCCGTCGCCAGTCACCTCGATGAGTATATACAGGCTGCCGCGTTCGGCGCTGGCCAGGTCTGCGGCCGGCTCTACGGCGCGAACGTTGGCCGCGCGCGGCTGCCAGCGCCCACCCGATGTGCTGAATTGCCCGACGGTCGTGCGGAGTGTGTGCAGCATGACGCGAACTCCTGTAGGTGTGATCAATAGGTCAGCCAGATGCATTGGCGAATCAGTGGATGCTGAGCGCCTCTGCAACGTGGATTGTAAGCCACCGCACAGGTTTTGTCAATCGTTTGCCAGCTCATGCCCACCTGGGCTATAATGGGTGCGAAAATCTGTTCGGGATATCATGTAGGGGTGATCCCTTGCAGTCACCCTGGGGCAGGCGCCAGGCTATGCCCCTGTGATGTGGAGGTTGGGCGTGGCGCTGGAACTGAATAAGTTGACGGGGCAGGTGGATGCCTTGGGCCAGGCACTGGCCGGGCGGCGCGATGGGTTGGCCGAGAAGACCGCGTACGCCCGCGCGGTGCTTGCTAACCAGCCGGAAGTTTCCGACGAGTTACAGCGTAAAATCGCGGCCGCGCGGCGGATTGACGAGTGGCGCCGCGGCGCGATCCCGCTGGGCACGCGGCTGGATCAACGGGCGCGGTTGGCCGTTTGCCCCGCAGTCCACACGCTCATCGCAGCCGACGGCAGCCAGATCTATCCCGATCGGCACAGCTTTGCCGCCTACTACCTGCTCAACACGGGCGCCATCGTCCTGCGCGCCGGCACCGGCCAGGCGCCCGCGGTCAGCAGCGAGCCGGAGATCTTTTTCGAGGACGCCGACCTGTACGACGAGGAGGGCCGGGTACGCACCGCGGAATACGTCAGCGCGCAGCGTAACCGCCGCGAGATCCAGGCGGTGGCCGACCTGGCCGAAGCCGAACGCGCGGCCCTGGGCGGCGACCTGTCGGTGCCCATCATCTGTTTGATCGACGGCCCGCTCCTGCCTTGGATGCGACCCGATCCCGACCGCGCCGATACCATCAACCAGGAGATCCAGTTTTTCGCGGCGCAGATGGCGCGGTTGAAACGCGTTCAGGCGATCCCGGTCGGTTACGTGGATCGCCCCGACAGCGCCTATGTGCTGCGTATCCTGGAGCTGATCGAACTGCCGATAGCCGAGATCACGCGCGAGAAGCTGCGCGAGGGCGATTTCGTCCGGCTCATCGACCGCCAGCTTTTTGCCGCCCTGGCGCCTGGCGAGCGGACCGGCCTGTTCGAGCCCAACTCAGATGCCAACGACCGCTATCGCCTCCGTTCCGGCGGCGATCGGATCGCGTTTTTCTACGCGAACATCAACCGGCCGGAGCGGGGCCGGGACAGCGCTATCGCCCGCATCGAGGTTCCTGGCTGGATCGCCTCGGCGTCCGCGCAGGTGGACATTGCCCACGCAGCTATCTACGCCAACTGTGAACCGACCAGCTACCCCTACGTGCTCGCTCGCGCCCACGAACTGGCGGTGGTCGGTGAGGCCGAGAAGGCCGACCTGGAGCAGATGCTGTTTCAGGCGCTGCTGCGTAATGGAGTGGTGCCGGAGGTCTCGTTCAAGGCGGCCAACAAACTGCTGACTGGAGGCGGGCATCGCAGATGATCGATGCTGACCAGGGCCTCGATCCCGGAGATACGTTTGGCTTTGAATCCTTTCTGGGAGCGTTTACATGGAGCAACCAGCCACTGTCGGTCGCGTGTTACGATCCACGACGAGCAGCTTTACTGTGGGCTGCCGGCAGCTCATCGCGGCGCCGGATCAGCTCATCCCTCAGTTCGGCGCACTGGTGCGCACTGAAGGGGCGAACGGGGCCCGGGTCTATGGCCTGATCTACAACGTCACCATCGAGGATGACGCGTTCGTGCGCCAGCTCGTGGCTGCTGGCGTGGAGAGCGCGGAAATCATCGAGGACCAGCGCCAGAAGCGGCAGGTGCCCGTGGTCGTCGAGGTGCTGGTCGCCGGCGCCGGCCGTGGGCTGGAGGTTTACCATCGCCTGCCCGCGCAGCCGCCCAGCACCCTCGATCAGATCTATCTCTGTAATGCGGCCGAAATCGTTCGCTTCACGGAGCGGCACGATTGGCTGCGCACTGTCCTCGGCTCGGTTGAAGCCCCGGTGGAGCAGCTCCTGATCGCAGCCGTCCGTCAGGCGACCCAAGCCCGGCCGCCGGATGGACGGGATGTCTATCGCATCTCGGTCGGCCGCGAGCTGGCGAAGCTGTTGGCCCTGGACCTGGTCCGGCTCGATGGCATTCTGCGAGGCATCAGCCAGCTATGAGCGCCGCTCACTTCGCTGATCTGGCCCTGGTTCGCCGATTGGAAGGTGCAGACGCCGCCAAATACGCAGATTATGCCCATGCGCGGCCCAACGTCGTGCCCGATCTGAATCCGGCCGTTCTGCCGGTGGCTGGCGGCCTTGCCGTCTATGCCGGTGATAACTCACCCTACAGCCGCGCGGTTGGCCTGGGATTGCATGGTCCGGTGGCGGAGGCCGATTTCGGCCGTGTGGACGCGTTTTACCGCGGCTACGGCATCCCTGGCCAGGTCAGCCTGTGCCCCCTGGCTGACCGTTCTCTGTTGGCGCTGCTCAACCGCGCGGGCTACCAGATCGAGATGTTCATGCATGCCTGGTATCGCGATCTCGCTCCTGACGAGACTTTCCCGGCCCTGGCACGCGGCGTCCTGGCGCGGCCCATCCGGCCGGGCGAAGCAGACCTGTGGGTGAGCGTCGCGTTCGGCGGTGGGTTAGACAGCGACGATGCGCTGCCCCATCGCACGGCGATCATTGCTGCCTACCCGTACATGGCCCATACCACATGCTACCTGGCCTGGCTGGACGGCGTTCCCGCCGGTGCGGGGACCCTGGCGCTGCACGACGGCGTGGCAGGCCTGTTCGGCGCCAGCACTCGTCCCAGTTGCCGCAACCGCGGGGTGCAGGCCGCGTTGCTTGCCGTGCGCCTGGCCGACGCCGCCGCGGCCGGGTGTGACCTCGCCTTGATTCACACCGAACCTGGCAGCCCCTCGCAGCGCAACGTCGAGCGGCTCGGCTTCCGGCTGGCATACACCAAGGTAATGCTGTGGAGGGAAGAATAATGGCCGCGCGCAACAGATTCACGGCGTGGGTTGTTTTGGTGGTCCTGGCTCTGCTCTCGATGATCGATGTGGCAGCAGGGCATATGGACGCGCCGGGCTCGGCGCCGCGCGTCCCGCGGTTGGAGATGGAGCGAAGCACCCTGAGCGGAGGGCCGCAGCCCGCAGTCGAAGGGCGCGACGCTGCGGGCCAGGCAACGCCACATCCTTCGACCGGTCGTGCTCCGTCAGCCGCTTTGGCTTGTAACTTCGCTCAGGATGTCTGCGCGTCTCCGGAGCACGCCGATGCACTCGACCTGCGTCGCCTGCATCCCAACCTGCGCCGGGCGCTGCTGGAAAGCGAAGGCGCGGCCGACTTCGTGCCGATCATCATCGAATGGCGGCAGGTGCCGGGCAAGCTCGGTGATGTGGCCCAGGCTGCCGTGCCCGACAAGATCGCCCAACGCCGGGCCATTGTCGCCGCGCTGCAGGCCGATGCCGATCGTGGCGCTGCCGCCCTGCTGGTGACGCTGGATAGCGCCGCGGCGCAAGGGCAGGCGCGGAACGTGCGCAGTTTCTGGATCAGTCCGGTCATCGCGCTGGACGCGCGGCCCGATCTCATTGCCGAGCTGGCCCAGCATCCCGATGTCACCCAGGTGCGACCCGATGCGCAGATCGCGTTGGCGCCGATCCCCTTTGCGGAGGCGTCCCTTGCGGGGGATGCGCTGCCGTGGCACTTGGCGATGGTCAACGTCGGCCTGGCACAGACCGCGCTCGGTCTGGACGGTTCCGGCGTTGTGGTGGCCAACCTGGATACCGGAGTTGACTGGCAGCACCCGGCCTTGCTGGCGAAATACCGCGGCTACCGCGGCCGCTCGCCCGCGATCCACTACGGCAACTGGCATGTCTCCACCGATGAGGGCTATCTGTACCCCGGCGATGGGTATGGCCACGGCACGCACACCATGGGCACGATGCTCGGTGACGATGGCGCGGGGCGCCGCATCGGCGTCGCGCCCGGCGCGCGTTGGATTGCAGTCAAGGTCTTCAACAATGCCGGTTACACCCTGGAAAGTTGGATCCATGATGCCTTCCAGTGGGTCATGGCCCCTGAGGGCGATCCTGCGCTGGCGCCGGATATTGTCAACAACTCATGGGGCTCCGATACAGGGTCAGATGAACGTTTCCGGTCAGATGTGATCGCCTTGCGCGCGGCCGGCATTCTGCCCGTCTTTTCAGCCGGCAACAATGGACCGTTCCCCAACACTGTCGGCAGCCCGGCCAGCTTTTCGGAGTCATTCGCCGTGGCCGCGGTGGACGACGAGAAGCTGGTGGCGCGCTTTTCCAGCCGCGGGCCCAGCCCTTGGGGCGAGGTCAAGCCGGAGATCGCGGCGCCCGGCGTCAACATCGTGTCGTCGTTCCCGGGCGGCGGCTATCGCAGCGCGGATGGCACCAGCATGGCCGCGCCTCACGTAGCCGGTGTAGCCGCGTTGCTGCTGCAGGCCGATCCGGCGCTGACCCCTGACCAACTTGAGGCGTTGCTGATCGACACGGCCGAGCCCTTGGGCACCACGATCCCCAACCAGGCCACCGGGTGGGGGCTGGTCAACGCGTATGCCGCGGGCATGAGGGCCACGGACAGCGGTCAGGTTGTGGGGCGCGTGCTTCGGCGGGACGGCGGGGGTATCGCGAATGCGGCGATCACCGCGACCAGCCACAGTGATGAGCCGCCGGTGACGGTGAGTGGAGACGCCAGCGGCGCGTTCTCGTTGGCGCTGCGTCCTGGCTTGTACGACCTGACCGGGGAGGCGTTCAGCTTCGCGCCGGCCACGGTGCCGGGCATCGAGGTTAGCCCTGGGGTCAGCGTCGCGATCACTTTCATCCTGCAACCGTTGCCCACGGCCGTCGTGTTTGGCCGTGTTACCGACGCGGACACCGGTGCGCCCCTGGCGGCCACTATCGTTGCCGTTGATACCCCGGCAACCGCGGAAAGCGATCCGGCCACCGGCCTCTACAGTCTAGCCCTGCCGCCGGGAGAGTATGCCCTGACTCTCTCAGCAGACGCGCATCGCATTAGCCGGCGCTGGGTGACGTTGGCTGCCGGCAGCAGCGTGGCGTGGGATGCGGCGCTGCCGCAGGCACCGAGCATTTTGCTGGTGGATAGCGGCCGGTGGTATTACGCCAGCCAGATCGCGTATTTCACCGATGCGCTGGGCGCCCTGGACTACACCTTTGACCTGTGGCCCATCCGTGACCCATATGGCATGAACACTGGCGTTGATGACCGGCCCACGGCAGCCGATTTCCAGCGCTACGACGCGGTGATCTGGTCTGCGCCATCCGACGCGCCCGGCCTGATCGGCCTCAGTCCGGCCCTGGCCGAATACCTCGAGGCTGGCGGGCATCTGCTGGTATCCGGCGAAGATGTGGCGTTCTGGGACGGCGGCGGCTCGCCGTTTGAGCCGTGGGCGACGTACCTGACCGACCTGTTGGCGGTGCGCTTTGCGGCCGAAGGCAACCTGGACGATCTGGTCGGTACCGCGGGCACGTTGTTCGACGGCCTGCGCCTGGCGCTCAACACGCCGGACAGCGCCCGTCAGCAACTCCTGCCCGATTCCGCTGTCATCTCGGATGCGTTGATGGCCGCCCCAGTGTTGGCCTGGCCGGACGGTGCGATCGGCGGCACGATCGCCGGTGTGTGCCGGCCCTATCGCGGGGCCTGGCTCGGCTTTGGCTTGGAGGGCGCAGGGCCGCGCGCCGCGCGCATTGACGCGCTGGGCCGCTTCCTGGATTGGTTCGCGACCGCGCCCGCAGCGCACAGCCTGGTAGCCGACGGCGACACGGCACCCCTCATCGGCCTCGCCGGCACGGTCGTTACACAGACCGTGACCCTAAATAACACAGGCATTGAATCGGACGCGGTGAAGATTACGGTGGAAGGCGGGCCGTGGCTGCTGGACCTGACGATGCCCGATGGCAGCCACATCACCACCAGCGGCGCTTATACCGTCACAAGCTGTTCGCAAATCACGATGACTGCCGGCATCGCCATTCCGCCGGGCGCCCCGCGTGACACGGTCTCGACACATGTCTTGCGCTTCGAGAGCCAGGGTGGCCCCGCCGTCAGCGCCGCGATCACTTTGACCGCCAAGACCCCTGCGCCGGTGTTGTTGGTGGATGATGAGCGCTGGTATCATCACGAGGGGCGTTATATCGAGACCCTGCAAGACCTGGGAATCGGACACGACCGGATCGTTACCCGCGGTGGGGTGCTGGCCAGCGGAGCTGACATCCTTCCGCGCTATCCGCTGGTGGTCTGGTGGACCGGTTACGATTGGTATCAGCCATTGGCCGCAGAGGATATGACCAACCTGGCCGCGTACCTGGATGTCGGAGGCCGGTTGCTCTTCAGCAGCCAGGATCTGCTGGATGTCAACGGCGATGATCCCTTCGTCGCCGACCGTTTCGGCGTCATAGGGGCCAGTTTGAGCATCACGGCCACCGAAGTGTCGGGCCTCAGCGGTGGGCCGTTACGGGAACACCTGGGCCCGTGGCCGCTCACTTATCCGTTCCGCAACTGGAGCGACAGCCTGTTCCTTGCCCCGGTGGCGCAGGCGACCCTACACGACGAGCATCTGTACACGGTAGCCGCGGTGCGGCCGGCAGAGGCATGGCGCACGGCCTTCTTCGCGTTTCCACTGGAAACGCTGGCTGACAGCGCCCGTCGCACCCTGCTGGGCCGCACCCTGCTTTGGTTGAGCCCACTGGGTGAAAGCCGCCTTGCAGCGCCGCCGGCCGCCGCGGCCGGCAGTCGCATCCCGATCACGCTCACCTTAGGCCTGGCAGATGCGGCCCCGCGTGCCGGCCTGCGCGCAACGTTGCCGCTGCTGTTTGAGACCGCGCTCGTGCCCGGCAGCCTCCGCGGTCCCTGGACTTACGACGCCGCCGACAACGCCCTGGTCTGGGCCGGCGACCTGGCCCCCGGCGTCCCTATCACCTTGAGCGCCGAACTCCAGTTGGCCGCCGACATCCCGGCGGGGACGATCCTGCCCCTGGCCGCGCGCCTCGACGCGGGCGATGGCCTGATCCTGCCCGCTGAGGCGCCGGTTCAGGTGGACGTGCCCTGGCTGACGCTGACCCTGGCCGCGCCCGACGTGGAGGCTGCGCCCGGCGACGTGCTGGACTTTGAGCTGACCGCGGTTAACATCGGCGCAGTCGGCACGACTGCTCGATTGACGCAAACGTTGCCGACGGGTCTGGCGGTCGTTCCCGACTCTCTGAGGGCTTCATCGGGCGCAGTCTCGGCCACAGCTGACCGCCTGACGTGGACGGATGCGCTGACGGCCGGCGCCTCAGCCACGATCCGCTTCCAGGTGACCGTGACGCTCCCGCGGCCCGGCGGCCGGCTGGTCACGCGCGCCGACCTGACCGATGACCGCGGCCGGTTGGTTTCGGCCTGGGCGGTGGTGTATGTGCCGGCGCGGGTGTATTTGCCGGTGGTGGTGTGTGGGGGATGATCTGTGTCGGGGAAAATGCTTGCACTTTAAGATGTGTCCAGGTACGATTATGATATGCTATCAAATCTTCAGGAAGGCCATACCATGCTCGATATTCCCTGTGCGTCGGCCCAAGACAAAGTACGCATGACGCTTGACCTACCCGTTTCTGTTCGCGATCGTATCCAACAGGCGGTCGAGCGAGGCGCGGCGCGCAGCCAAAACGCCTTGATCGTGCAGGCGGTGGAGCAATGGCTCAGAACTCTGGAGCGCAGTTGGGTAGACGCGCAGTTTGCGGGGTTGGCGACTGACGAAGGTTATCGCGCCATGCAACTCGCCATTGCCGAAGAGTTTGCGCGGTACGATCGGGAAACGTGGCAGCCTGACGAGGCCGATCATGCAGCGCGGTGATGTCTACTGGGTGCGTCTTGATCCCAACGATGGCTCAGAGCAAGCCGGCCACCGGCCGGCCGTGATTGTCTCACGCGACGCCATTAACCGCTACAGCCCGGTGGTCGTCATCTGCCCGTTGACCAGCGCGGCGAACGTGCAGCGGCTGTATCCAAGCGATGTGCCGGTGACGGCGCCCGAGGGTGGTTTGAGGAACGATTCGGTGGTGCTCACGTTGCAAGTGCGCGCGGTTGCCAAGACGCGGTTGGGGGAACGGCTGGGGAAGCTGGAACCGGCGACGATGCAGGCTATCGCGCAGGCGATGCGGATCACGCTGGATATCTGAAGGAGCAGTCATGTCTAATTCCACAAATCCCTTTGACGCCGACTTCGAAGCCCTCACTTCCGCGGCCGCGGAACGCGCGGCCCTGACTGCCGAGCGCGAGCACAGCGACCGCCTCGGCGTGGTCATCGGCGGCTCGCTGTCCGAAGGGCTGGCGGTGAAGCTCGACCGCGACATCGCGCTGGAGGAGCTGGCCGTGGGCCGCTACGTGGTGGCGCGGGGGCGGCGGGCGCGCTTCTTCTGCATGATCACCGATGTGGCGCTGGACAGCACCAACCCGTTGATCGCCAAGCAGCCGCCCGATATGGCCGACCCCTTCCTGGCCGCCGTCCACCAGGGCACCACCATCTTCGGCACGGTGCACCTGAGCCCGCTGCTGATCCTCGAAGATGAGGCCAAGGAACCCAAGCCGGTGAAGACCGTGCCTTCCCACTTCACGCCGGTTGCCACCGCCAGCCAGGCCGAGGTGGACCAGGTCTTCGGCGAGGAGGGGGTGCGCAAATCGGGCGGCAAAGACGTGGCGTATTTCCACGTGGGCGCGCCGCTGGACATGGAGAGCGTCAAGATCACGCTGAACCTGGCGCGGCTGGTGGAGCGCTCCAGCGGCGTCTTCGGCAAGTCGGGCACGGGCAAGACCTTCCTCTCCCGGCTGCTGCTGGCGGGCGTGATCAAGCACCGGACCGCGGTCAACCTGATCTTCGATATGCACAACGAGTACGGCTGGGCGGGATCCAGCGAGGACGGGGGCGGCCAGGTCAAGGGGTTGAAGCAGATCTTCCCCGGCCAGGTGAGCATCTTCACCCTGGACCCCGACTCCTCCCGGCGCCGCGGCTCCAACCCGGATTACACCGTGACCATCGGCTACGACCAGGTGGAGCCGGAGGATCTGGAGATGCTGGCCGGCATCCTGAACCTGTCGGAGCCGCAGATCGGCGCGGTGTACGCGCTGTTCCGCAAGTTCGGCCGCGAGTGGCTGGCGCACTTCCTGGACGACGACTGGGTGGACGCGTACGGCGGCTTCGACCCGGACACGGGCAAGGAGGTTTCGGGCCTGAAGGCGCTGGCCGAGGACACCGGGCAGGGGCAGAACACGCTGGCCGCGCTGCGCCGCCGCTTCGAGCGGATGCGCAACTATGGCTTCATCAAGCCCAAGGCGCTTGACGACTCGGTTGGCCGGATCATGAAGCACCTGGAGGCGGACAACAACGTCGTGCTGGAGTTCGGCCGCTACGGCTCGGATCTGGGCGCGTACATCCTGGTGGCCAACTTCCTGACGCGGCGCATCCACAGGAAGTATGTGGAGAAGAAAGAAGCCTCCTTCGGCGCGGCCGGCAAGGAGCCGACCCCGCTGGTGATCACCATCGAGGAGGCGCACAAATTCCTCGACCCGGCCATCGCGGGCAACACCATCTTCGGCACCATCGCCCGCGAGCTGCGCAAATACAACGTCACGCTGTTCATCGTGGATCAGCGGCCCAGCGGGATTGACGGCGAAGTTATGTCGCAGATCGGCACGCGGGTCACCATGCTGCTGGATAACCCGGAGGATATCAAGGCCGTGCTCTCCGGTGTCAGCGGCGGCGAGGGGCTGCGCGAGGTGCTGGCCCGCCTCGACACCCGCGAGCAGGCCCTCATCCTGGGCCACGCTGTCCCCATGCCCGTCGTCGTCCAAACGCGGCGCTACGACACCGCGTTTTACAAGGCCATGGGCTTCGCCGAAGCGCACGAGCTGAATCAGCGGTTGAATGATAATGTCGCCTCTATGCGTCCACCCAAGGATTTCGCGGGGTTTGATTGAGAGATCGGGGACGCGGACAACGCGGACTACGCAGACGACGCGGATAGTTTTTTGGGCTTGAGAGGCCGGGGACGCGGACGACGCGGACTACGCAGACGACGCGGATATTTTTGGTTTCTATCTTGGTTTTGTCCGCGTTGTCCGCGTCATCCGCGTAGTCCGCGTCCCACCGTATTTCACAACAGGAGGGCAACATGGAAGAGAAGCTCAAGCACGCCGATATTACTGACAAGATCCTCAAAGCGTTCTTCACGAAGGTCTACCGCCGCCTGGGCTATGGCTTTCTGGAAAAGGTCTACGTCAACGCGCTGGCGATCGAGTTGCGGCGTATGGGGATGAAGGTCGCGGAGCAGGTCAGGATCCTGGTCTATTACGATGGCATCGTCGTCGGCGAGTACTACGCCGACCTGGTGGTGGAAGACCTGGTGATCGTCGAGTGCAAGGCGATCAAGCAGCTCGATGACGATGACGAGGCGCAACTGCTCAATTACCTGCGCGCCACCCCCTACGAAGTCGGCCTGCTCCTGAACTTCGGCCCCAAACCCGATTTTCGCCGCAAGGCCTACGACAACGCCAACAAGGCGTCAGTGACTTGGGAGCCGAAGTGAAACCCTGGACGCGGACGACGCGGATAACGCGGATGACGCGGACAAAAACCAGAAAATTATCCGCGTAGTCCGCGTCGTCTGCGTCGTCCGCGTCCCCGTCCCTCTTTCATTACAAGGCGTGCAACATGCTACCCATCAAGCTCCTCCACACCGCCGACATCCATATCGGCATGGAAAACTACGGGCGGGTTGACCCGGCCACCGGGATCAATGCCCGCGTCATGGACTTCCTGCGCCGGTTGAGCGATATCGGCGAGTACGCGGTCGAGCAAGGCGTGGACGTGTTCGTGTTCGCGGGCGACGCATACAAGACGCGCGACCCGAACCCCACGCACCAGCGCGAGTTCGCGCGGCGCATCAAGAAGATCGCGGACGCGGGCATCCCGGTGATCATGCTCGTCGGCAACCACGACCTGCCCGCGGTGGCCCGTCGCGCCACCAGCATTGACATCTTCGGCACGCTGGAGGTGCCCAATGTCTATGTGGGCAACCGGGAAGAAGTGATCCAGATCACCTGCCGCCGCGGGCAGCCGCTGCAGGTGGCGACCGCGCCCTATCCGCTGCGCACCGCGCTGCTGAGCCGGGAGCAGTCCCAGGGCAAGAGACTGAACGAGCTGGACGCGCTGCTGCAAGCCGCGATGATTGATAACATCGCCGCGCTGGCGGCCGAGGTCCGGACGCAGCCCGACGTGCCGGCCATCCTGGTGGGCCATTTCAGCGTCAACGAGGCCAGCCACGGCTCCGAACAGAACATCATGATCGGCCGGGACGCGGCGCTCCCCCGCTCGGTGCTGGCCGACCCCGCGTTCCGCTATGTCGCGCTGGGCCACATCCACAAGCACCAGAGCCTCAATGCTGACCTCCAGCCGCCGGTGGTCTACAGCGGCAGCTTCGAGCGCATTGATTTTGGCGAGGAGCGCGAGCCCAAAGGCTTCGTGGTGGCCGAGATCGGCGATGGGCCGACGGCGTGGGAGTTCGTGCGCGGGTACAAACGCCAGGCGCGGCCGTTCGTCACCATCCGGGCCGACGTGCGCGAGACGTCCGATCCCACGGCCGCGGTGGTGGCGGCTATCCAGGCCAAGCCGGATCTCTCCGAGGCGGTCGTGCGCGTGATCGTGACGCTGCGCCAGGAGCAGGAGCCGCGGCTGGCCGAGCGGGAGATCTTCCGAGCGCTGGAAGGCGCGTACTTCGTGGCCGCGCTGCAAAAGGACGTGGAACGAACCGAGCGCCAACGTCTGGGCGGCGTCTCGGTGGAGGCGCTGACGTCCGCACAACTGCTGGAGCGCTACCTCGAGGTCAAAGAGGTGCCGGCCGAGCGGGCGAAGCTGCTGCTGGAACGCGGGGAGGCGTTGATCGGCGCGGTGGATGGGGCGGTAAACAATTGACATATCAGGGATACGGCGTTATACTTTTGTCTGTTGAAGTATAACGAACGGAGGTTTCGTATGACCGTTTCAGCGATCTCGGCGAAAGGCTGGGTTGTGATCCCGGCCGGACTGCGTAAGAAATACAACCTTCATGCTGGCCGTCACGTGGCGTTGGTGGATTACGGCGGCGTGCTGGCGATCGTGCCCGCGCTGGCCGATCCCGTCGAGGAGGCTGTGGGCATCCTGAAAAGTGATGCTTCGCTGACGAAGGCGCTGCTCGACGAACGCCGCCAGGAGCGCGATCGTGAGCGGTGAGGGGCCGCGTTACGTCCTTGACAGCTTCGCCGTGCTGGCCTATCTGGCCGCCGAGCCAGGCGCGGCCCAAGTACAGGCGGTCATGGCCGCGGTGCGCTCCAAACAGGCCGAAGCCTACCTTTCCATCATCAATTACGGCGAGGCGATCTACATCACCGAACGCGAGCAGGGCTTGCCGGCCGCACAGCGCGCGATTGCCGCCATAGACCAGTTGCCGATCAAGGTCATCGAAGCGGATCGCCGGCAGACCTTCGCGGCGGCTCACATCAAAGCGCACCATGCGATCGCGTATGCTGACGCGTTCGCGGCCGCCCTGGCTGAAGGGTTGGCGGCGATCCTGCTGACCGGCGACCCTGAGTTTCGCAAAGTCGAGCATCGTGTCGCCGTTGAGTGGCTGCCGCAGCCATGAGAAGCGGCCGCGTGAAGAATCCTGCGGCAACCCCAACGCGGCTAACAATGCTTCCACTTCATCAAGAAATTCCACCGGCGTCACCGGCTGCCGGCCATCGGCGGTCGTATCAAGGGGACTGCGTCCGAGCCGGCGATGGCCGACTTCGCAAGGGTAGCCGCAACTTCAGTTGCCAGGCAGGGCCACCTGCGTTGCGCGGCTTGACCCCTGGTCTATGAGTGGCTATAATGATGATAAACATCCACATGATTTTGGGGGTGGAGATGCTTAAGACAGTTCAAATCACACTGCCGGAGCCCCTCCTGGCGAAGATTGACCAGGCAGCCACCGAGCTAAAGACCAGCCGGTCGAGCTTCGCGCGCCAGGCGTTTGAGGAAGCGCTCTTCCGTCTTCGTTTGGCGCAGATGGAAAGACAGGATGCCGCCGCCTTTGCCCTTCAGCCACAGGATCTTGAAGAGATCACCGACTGGGCGAGCATCCAGGATTGGGGGGACGCGTGAAACGCGGCGAAGTGCGTTGGGTTGCGTTCGGGCCTCCCGATAAACGCCGGCCCGCGGTGATCCTGGCCCGTGATTCGGCCATCGGTTATCTGGGCTCGGTGACGGTCGCGCCGATCACCACAACCCTCCGAGACACCCCCTCGCAGGTGCGCCTGGGGCCGGAAGACGGGCTGCAAACCGAGTGTGCGGTCAATCTCCATAACTTGCAGACAGTCACTAAGTCCCAGGTCAGCGGGTTGCTGGCCGTGTTGAGCGAAAGCAGGCTGGACGCCATTGAGGCCGCGCTGCTTTTCGCCCTGGGCATGGATCGGCGGTTGCGACGCGGGTGAAGCGACGCGGATATGACAGCGAAGGCCTGCACTTGCCCCGCAGGTGTTCGCTGTCATATGCCTTGACCCTTACTGCACCAACTTCCGCACCGCGGCCCAGATTGCATCCGCCGACCGGCGGATCAGCGGGACGCTCAACTGCCAGGCATGGCGGCGGCGATCGCTGCGCCGCACCGTCAATCGCCAGAAGATGGCCTGCACGCGCCATTCCACGTCCGTGCGGCGACGCCCCCGCACACGAGTTTCCACCATGCGCCGGCTCACCCACCACGGGATGAACCCGGCGACGATCAAGCCCCAGAAGATCACTTCAGCGTTCATGTGATGGCCCCTTTCTTGTGTGTGAAGGGGCAATACCGGTATTGCCTGTCCAATCGGTTTGCTTAAGCGTCTGTATTATTGTAGAATTCGTAACAGGTTGTCTACCGAAAACCCGGTATCCGAACCGGTATTCCACCCGTTATCGTGCGGAGGCCGCCCCATGCCCGCTCGCAAACCGGCGTCGAAATACCCTGAACCCAGGGTGAAACACCCCGAACGCCTCAACTTCCTGCGCGACCTGCGCGCCCCAGAGGTTGGCCCCAAGCTCCTCACCCTGGAGGAGGCGGCTGAGTTCTTTGGCGTCAGCCGTTATGACATCGTCTCGGCCTGGGAAACGGGCCTCAGTCGCCCGCCGAAAACGCACCAGGCACGGTTCAAGGGCTATCTGTGGGACAGGCTGCACGTGAGGCCGGATGCGGAACGCTTCGAGGAGCTCTGGCAGGTGTTGGTGGAGGAGTGGGGGTTCGATACGCTGACCGGCGATGATTGGCGCGAGCTGCCCCCGCAACCGCGGCCGAACGCTGCATCTATACCAGCGGCGGCTCCGCCGGCAGCGGCACAACCTGCCGCGCCGGCACCGGCCCTTTCGCCTGCGCACTTGGCCTACCTGCGTCGTCTCTTCGGCAAACCCTGGGCCAATGTCAGTCTGGCCGATATGTTGGAAGACCGCGATGAAGAAATCAGACTGCTGGATATCTATGTGCCGCTGCAGGTGGACTTCGAGGTGGTGGTCAAAACCCAAGATCATGTGATCGTGGACTGGTGGGCGAAGCAAGAACAGGTTGAAGCCCTGAAACGGGACGTCCGGCGAGCACAGATAGATGCCGTCGAGGCCGTAGCGATGGCAGCTGCGTTGGAGCGACCGGAGAAGCTGCGCGTCTGGCCGGAGCTGGGCGTTGGCGAGGATGGCTTACAACAGATCGTCAACGGCATCCAGCGCACAATCACCGAGCGCCGCAGCGCTGGTAAAGAAACCAAGGATGATGACCACCCGTGGTTCATGGAAGCCCACGACGCGGCCAGCGTGCAGGAGCGATTCGTGCTCTTGGGCGATCCCGGTAGCGGCAAGAGCAGCTTTCTGCGCCACCTGGCCTTGTGCCTGGCGGGCGAGCTGCGCCATCGGCATGGCGACAAAGACGTGCCCGCCAACGCGAACCTGGCTGCTTTGCGCGATTGGTTGCTGGATACCTATACCCCCATCTACGTCGAGTTGCGGGAGCTGGTGCGCCATGCGTTTGCCGCATTGCCGGCCGACCCGACGCAACCAACCCCGCTGCCTTCTTGCGACGATTTCTGGCGCTATGTGCGCCAGCACACCTTGGCTGACGATTTGGCCGGGTTGCTGGGGGAGTTGCAGCAGGCTTTTGCTTCAGGACAGGCGCTCTTGTTGTTAGATGGCCTGGATGAAGTGCCCCAAGGAGCAGACAAACGGCGGCAACGCCAGATCAAATCCCTGGTAGCGTCCCTGGTCGCCGCGTATCCGGGCCTGCGCATCATCATCACCAGCCGGCCCCATGCCTACCGCCGCGGGGACTGGGCGTTGGAAGGGTTCGGCCGTGCCGAGTTGCGCCCATTGTCATTGGGGCGACTGCATGAGTTGGCCTTGGCGCTCTTCTCCAAAGTCAAGCCGGCCGACGCAGCGCAGGAAGCTGATAAATTCATTGAGGCGGTCAAGCGCGCCCAGATCAAGCCGAGTATGCGCGCGAACCCGTTGTTTTTCACGATGTTGGTCGGGTTGTGGCTCGATCCAAACGGCGAGCCGCGTGATCTGCCGCAGACCGAAGCCGGGCTGTATCGGAAGGCAGTGGATCTCCTGCTCGGTCGTTGGACCCGGCGGCGGGCACCAGATCCTTCGGTGATTGAGAAACTGGCGCTTGATGTGCCGAGCTTGCGTGCCGTGTTGGAGTCGTTGGCGTGCAGTGTGCAAGGCCAAAGCGCGCCGGACCAGGATACGACAGTCTTCAGTGGTGGGTTGTTAGCCGATTTGCTGTACAAGGCCGGGGTGCGTGTTTTCGCTGAAGACCTGCTCGACTATTTATCTCAGCACGTCGGCATCCTGGTGTCATCCGCGCCCCAAGAATTCCATTTCATTCATCGCAGCTTTCAAGAGCACCTGGCCGCCTGCGAATTGACGCACGACAAACCGGCAGAGCGCAAACCGCCGGTTTCACCTGATCGCTGTTTTCCGCAGGGTCTCATTGAGCGAGCCGGCCAACAGCCTGACCTGTGGGCCAACGTAGTGCAGTTAGCCGCCGATGAGCTATTGGCCAGGGAGCGATGCCGGGAGTTCTGGTTGCTGCTAGGCGGCCTGTGCCGTCCATTGGTCAAGGAGCAACAGTTCCCAGAGACGGCCTTGCTGGCCGTGCAGGTTGCTGAAAGACACAAGCTGTGTGCGCAGACCATTGAGTCCGAGCCGGATTTCGATGAGGCGGAGTGGGTTTCGGCCGCGCGCAAGAGTTTGCCGCAGCTTCTTGAAGCTACAAAGATCATCTTGACCGATCAAACCCTCTCTCCCGAACGGCGCGACATTGCCGGCAAACTACTGGGCAACGATCCATTCCCCGGCCACGACCCGCGCCCCGGCGTCGGCGTGAAAAACGGCCTGCCCGACATCGTCTGGGTGAAGATCCCGGATGACGGCGAGTTCATCTATCAGAAGAACGAGCGCCGCACCGCGCCGGACTTCTGGATCGCCAAATACCCGATCACCTACGCCCAGTTCCAGGTTTTCCTGGACGCGGCGGACGGCTTCCGTAATCCCGTTTGGTGGGAGAAACCGACCCGATTAGCGGCGCCGGATGGACATCGCGACGCGCCCGGTGAGCAACGCTTCCCATATTGGAATCATCCGCGAGAACGCGTGAGTTGGTACGACACGATCGCGTTCTGCCGCTGGCTGACGGCGCAGGCGAAGGAGCGTCCAGGCCTGCTGCCGCCAGGGTTGGCTCAAAGCCAGGGCTGGAAAATCACCTTGCCGACCGAGTGGCAGTGGGAGAAGGCGGCGCGCGGGCGTGACGGCCGGCAATATCCCTGGGGGCCGGAGTACCAGCAGGGTTACGCCAACATAGATGAAACTTACGGTAGCTCGAAGGTTGGCCCGCACTATCTGCAAAAAACCAGCGCGGTCGGCATGTATCCCCAGGGCGCGTCGCCCTACGGCGTGCTTGATATGAGCGGCAACATCTGGGAGTGGTGCCTGAACGAATATGACAAGCCAGATAACTTTCTGGAAACTGGAACCGCAAACCGCGTGCTGCGGGGCGGCTCGTGGAACGACAATGTAGTCAACGCCTCGGCGCTCGCCCGTCACTGGTTCTGGTACAGCGACCGTTTCGGCAACTTCGGGTTTCGGGTGGTGGTGGTGGCGGCGTCCCCCTTTTCCTAGCTCTGCGCTCTGTGGCTCTGAACTCTGATCTCTGGTGGGGGGTTTGGGGGGCTACGCCCCCCAACGCGCGCCGGGTTTGGATCGCGAAGGTCGAAGCGCCGCGAAGACACGAAGTGACACGAAGTCCACGAAGACAGCACACCACGCTTCGCGTCCTTCGTGCTCCAAGACTTCCTGAATGTGTGGTATACTTCTTGCGCCCGTGGTTCACGGGTCAGGCGGCCCGGAGACGTGCTGCGGGGCGGCTCGTGGAACAACAATGTAGACAACGCCTCGGCGCTCGCCCGCAACAGGAACTGGAACAACAACCGTAACGACAACATCGGGTTTCGGGTGGTGGTGGTGGCGGCGTCCACTTTCTTCCGTCCCTTCTCTGGCGGGGCGCGTTCGTAGTAACGACTTTAGTCGTTGGCGCACCCCGCGGCCGGCCGGCCCACCACAGCCGGTCCGGTTCCGGCAATGTCGGCTCACCTCGAACAAGTGGTCCGCCGACCGAGGCGAAGGAGAAGAAAGGCGCCGGGCTGGCCTGGTCTGCACGCAGCGGCTAAAGCCGCCACTACGAACACGTTGATGTTCGTAGTAACGGCTTCAGCCGTTCCCTGGCGGTACGGGGGCGCCGCTGGCGTCAGGCGTATATCAAAGCATGGGGCGCGTTGGCGCCCCGCCCCCAGAAGTTCGATTTCTTGGAGAAATCGAACTTCTATATCACCCGCCGCGCGTCTGCTTGATCCACCCGCCCAGCAGCCGGCCGATCTCGGCCACCATCTTGCTCACGTGCTCGTATTGCCCGTGGTTGATCCACTCCCACTGCTGCGCCAGCCGCAGGTAGAGCCGCAGCTTGTTCAGGTGCGCGTCCGCGTCCAGCAGGTGCGATAATCGCTGGCGTCCGCTGTGCGCGTTCGCCACGAAAATCGTCTCCTGGAAGTCCAGGGCTGCATCCTGCAACCGTTTCGTCACCACGAAGCGTTGCGCGGCCGGGAACCGCATGGTGCGCGGCAGCAGCCAGCTCAACAGATCGTATGTTCGCGGGAAAATGACCATCTCCTCCATGTACGCCTCCATCACCGAATGGGATAACCTCTGGCTGGCCTACCGTAAAGCCGCCAGGGGCAAGCGGGGCGGGACCAGCGTCGCCCGGTTCGAGCTCCAGGTCGCCGATCGGCTGGTGGAGCTCCAGGCCGAGCTGCGCGCCAAGACCTACCGGCCCGGCCCTTACACCCACTTTACCATCCACGAGCCGAAACGCCGCAAAATCAGCGCCGCGCCGTTTCGCGACCGGGTTGTGCATCATGCGCTGTGCAACGTTATCGAGCCGCTGTTCGAGGCGCGCTTCATCCACGACAGCTACGCCAACCGGATCGGCAAGGGTACGCACCGGGCCGTTGACCGGCTGCAGGAATTCGCCCGGCGCTACCGCTACGTGCTGCGTTTGGATGTGGTGCAGCACTTCCCGTCCCTGGATCACGCCATCCTGCGCAGCGCCGTCGCCGAGGTCGTGCAGGACGCGGACGTGCTGTGGCTGGTGGATGCGATCCTCGCCAGCGGCGCGGGCGTGCTGGCGGATGAATACGATATGGTGTACTTCCCCGGCGACGACCTGTTCGCTGCGCTCTGTCCCCGCGGCCTGCCCATCGGCAACCTCACGTCCCAGTTCTGGTCGAACGTCTACATGAACGCGCTGGATTGGTGCGTGGTCAAGGAGCTGGGCTGCCCGGCGTACCTGCGCTATGTGGATGACTTCGCGCTCTTTGCCGACGAGAAGCGGCAGCTTTGGGAGTGGAAAGAAGCACTGCTCGAATTCCTGGCCGGGATGCGTCTGACGGTGCACGAATCAGCCGCGCAGGTGCAGCCGGTCGCGTCCGGCATCCCCTGGCTCGGTTTCGTCGTCTACCCTACCCACCGTTTGCTGAAACGGCGCAACGTGGTAAACTTTGCTCGCCGGTTTGCGCAGAACCTCGATCTGTTTCGGGCCGGCCGCATTTCTTTTGCGGAGCTGGACGCCAGTGTGCAGGGCTGGATCAACCACGTGCGTTACGGCGATACCTGGGGCCTGCGCCGGAGATTGTTGGCCGCCAACATCGCCCGCGTGCGGGGGAAGCTGGGGCGGTGAGGGAGACGGTGCAAGATATGACAACGAATCAGCGGGATTTATCGAATCTTGCCGCGGCGGCGAAGGGATTCGGTCAATCCGGCGGATTCGTTGGCGTATTTGACAATTCGGGCATTAGTCATACAATGTATATACGAGAATACCGATGGAACGATCTATCGAAGGTTTTATTTGGCTCGACTGGGTGATCGAGAAGCTCATCGAAAAGGACAACGTTGACCCGGAGGAGGCCGAGGAAGCCTTCTCCAACAAACCGTATAAGGTGCGGCGAGCTTCGTCGGGCAAGTACCTGTTGTATGGTCGCTCGAATGATGGGCGCTACCTTTTCGTCGTCTTCGTGTGGGAGGGGCGGCAGGTGAAAGTGCTTTCGGCGCGCGACATGGAGCCGAATGAGCGTCGTTATTGGGGACAGAAATGAGGTATCGCAATGACCAAACTGCCTGTATTCGCTAACGACCAGGAAGAGGCGGACTTCTGGGATACGCACGATTCCACTGAGTTCCTGGAAGATACCGCGCCGGTAGATATGGCTTTTGTGGACGCCCGGCCGGCCAAGAAGCTGATCTCCTTGCGCCTGGAATCCAGTGCGATTGATCGCCTCAAGGCGATCGCTCAGCGCAAGGGTGTAGGTTACCAAACGCTCATGCGTATGTGGGTCATGGAGCGGCTGGTGCTGGAACAATCGTGAGTCCACAGGGGCGTCCGGTTTATGTCATCCATCGAAACCTGCCGCGCTGCGCTGATCGCTCTCCCCGCGGCCGATTGGGAACCGTACCTGCTGGCCCATGCCAACCTCCCCGGCCCGCGCGGCGGCCTGGAGCTGGCCGCGGCCGCCGCCGATCTGGGCGACGAGGCGCAGTTCCGCGGCTGGGCCGCGCTGGGACCGGATGTCGCGCCGGAGAACACGCCAGGGTGTTTCCTGGCGTGTTGCGGGGTGGTGGGGCTGGGCGCGGTCATGGCGCGTAGGGGCGATCCCCCTGTGGTCGCCCCGTCTGCCGCAGTCACCCCAAACGGGGCGGGCACGGAGGCCACGCCCCTACGGTTGTTGCGCGCCCTGGCCTACTGCTGGAGCGTCGCGGTCGCGGCCCTGCCGGACGCCGGCAAACCGCTGATGGAGGTATGGCTCGCCAGCGACGATCCCGACATCCGCTGGATCATGCGGGAGAACCTGAAGAAGAACCGGCTGGTCAAGATGGACGCGGCGTGGGTCGCGGAACAGACAAGAAGGTAAGGAGCTGTTTCGCTGCCCATTCTTCGTAACGCATTTTGAGCTGCAAATCCGCTCAACATGACATCCCGCCGCCCCTGTTTCCCGGTTTCCTTATCTACCAGTTTACCAATCTACCGAAAGGACCCCATGGACATCACCTTCAACACGTACTACACCTACTCTCAACTCACCGAACGCCTGGCCTGGCTGGCCGCGCAGCACCCGCAGATCATGCAAGTGACTGCGCTTGGCAAGTCGCACGAGGGCCGCGCCATCCCGCTCGTCGTGCTCACCAACACCGCCACCGGGCCGGACACCGACAAGCCGGCCTTCTGGGTGGACGCCAACATCCACGCCACCGAGCTGACCGCGTCCATGGCCGCGCTCTGCTTCGTCAAGAAGCTGGCCGAGGGTTACGGGAGCGACCCCAAGATCACCCGCGTGCTGGATGAGGCCGCGGTTTACGTGGTGCCGCGGCTCAACCCCGACGGCGCGGAGTTGGCGCTGGCCGAGAGGCCGAAGTTCATCCGCTCCGGCACGCGGCCCTACCCGTTCCCCGAAAAGCGTGATGGCCTGCACCCGGAAGACCTCGACGGCGACGGCCGCATCCTGCAGATGCGCATCGCGGATCCCACCGGCGACTGGAAGGTTTCGGATCGTGACCCGCGGCTGCTGGTGAAGCGCGGGCCCGATGAGGAGGGCGGGACGTACTACCGGCTCTTCGACGAAGGCCTGATCGAGAATTATGACGGCCACATGATCGCGCCGGCTCCACCGCTCCAGGGCCTTGACTTCAATCGTAACTTCCCCGGCGCGTGGCGGCCCGAGGGCGAGCAGCGCGGTGCGGGCGACTTCCCCGGCTCCGAGCCGGAGATCCGCGCGGTGATCGAGTTCATGGCCGGCCATCCCAACGTCTTCGGCGCGCTGACCTTCCACACGTTCAGCCGTGCCATCCTGCGCCCCTTCGGCACCAAGGCCGACGAGCAGATGGACACCGATGACCTGTGGGTGTTCGAGGCCATCGGCGAGCGAGGCACCGCGCTCACCGGCTACCCGTGCGTGTCGGTTTACCACAACTTCCGCTACCACCCGAAAGAGGTCATTACCGGCGTGTTCGATGACTGGCTCTTCGAGCACAAAGGCATTTTTGCGTTCACCGTGGAGATGTGGGACCTCCCGACCGCGGCCGGCGTGGAGGGCAAGCTCAAAGAAAAGAAGTTCATGGACTGGTTCCGCAAGCATCCGGTTGAGGATGATTACAAGGTCATGGAATATGCAGATCAGGTCGCGCCTGGCGGGTTGGTGTCGTGGTACGAATTCGACCACCCGCAGCTCGGCAAAGTGGAGCTGGGCGGCTGGGACTTCCTGTACACCTGGCGCAATCCGCCCCACGCGCTGTTGGAGGCCGAGATCGCGCCCCATGCCGATTTCGCGCTCGCGTTTGCATCCCTGGCCCCGCGCATCGTCTGGCGCGAGGTGAAGCTGACCGCGGTGGGCGAGGGCGCGTATCACCTGCTGGCGGTGGTGGAGAACACCGGCTTCCTGCCCACCTACGGATCGAAGCAGGCCACTAAGATGAAGGCGGTCCGGCCGGTGCGCCTGGAACTGACGCTGCCCGAGGGCGCGACCCTGGTCGGCGGCAAGCAGAAGCAGGAGATCGGCCAGTTGGAGGGCCGCTCCAACAAGCTGGATGTCTCCTTCGGCGATTCGCCCACCGATAACCGCGGCAAAGCCGAATGGCTGATCCGCGGCGCCCCCGGCGGCACGGTCACGCTGCGCGCGGTGGCCGAGCGTGGGGGAACCATCACGAAAGAACTGCCATTAGGCTGACAACGTGCCTGTAGCGTAATCCGCTGGATTGCGCCGGACGCCCACAATTCTGTACCGCAATCCGCTGGATTGCGCCGGACGCCCACAATCCAGCGGATTGTGGCACATTGGCACATCACGATCTTGACGCGCGCGGCAAGGGCTGGCATAATACCCCGCAGGTGAGTCCTGCCCCCATGCCTCTGCCGCGCGCCAGGTGACGCGGCCCTTTATCCGCCCAGGACCGGCTCCTCCCCCAACGGTCCCACTTTTTTGTTGCCAGGAGGAAGCCATGCCATCGCTCAACAAGGTTCAGATCATCGGCAATTTGGGTAAAGACCCCGAAATGCGCTACACGCCCAAGGGGAAACCGTTCACCCGCTTCACCGTCGCCGTCAATCGCGGGTGGACCGGCGCTGACGGCGAACGGCACACCGAGACCGAGTGGTTCAACATTGAGGCCTGGGGCAAGTTGGGTGAGATCTGCCAGCAGTACCTGCGTAAAGGCCGGCTGGTTTATGTCGAAGGTGAGCTGCGCACCGATAAGTGGGAGGACGAAAAAGGCGAACCCCGCAGCACCACGCGCCTCCATGCCCAACAGATGCAAATACTCGATCGCAAGCCGGAGGAGCCGGAGGGTGGTGAGGCCGAGTAAAGGCCTTTCTCGCCTCTGACATCACGGCCCATGACAACTGGAATCGAGGTGTGCGAAGATTCCACGACAGAATCATGGGCTCGCTGAACATGATGGTGATCGCCGACGAGCTGCAGACCGGCCTGGGCCGTACCGGCAAGCGATGGAGGGTGGCTCATCGGAACGTGGCGCGGGCAAAGGCCTGCTCGTCGGCCAGCAGCTCCACGACGCCGAGGTGGGCTATAAGGTGGCGGCCGGCCTCTTCAAGCGCAGGGTGCCGGTGGCGGGCGCCCTGACCAGCGCGCACACTACCTGCACCCAGCCGCTGTTAGGCATTACCTGCGAGCAGATGGACGCGGTGTGATCGGCTGGTGGATACGTTGGCGGAGATCTAGCGAACGATGTGAGACGGTTGCCAACTCTGCGGAGAGTTGGCAACCGTGAGAGGTCAAGCGGATGATGTAGGGCATGTTGCGTATTGTCCTACGCCTCGATGTTTTGCCGCCGCTGCCGGCCCCGTGGTATAATCATGCTGTGCCAGATCGCGAAATCCACTTAGTGGCCAGACGGTGCAGTGACCTGGACAGTCAGGCTGACTTGGGAGGCAAGACAAGATGGTGCGAGTCTCAATTGATAGCGTGCGCGTAAGCCTGATGTCACAGCACCGCATCGTGGTGCTGAAAGACGTGGACACCACGCGCTACCTGCCGATCTGGATCGGGCCATTCGAGGCGGATGCCATTACGATTCAGCTGCAGAACGTCGAAGTGGCGCGCCCTCTCACTCATGACCTGCTTAAGGCGGCTATCGAGCTGCTGGGCGCAGAGATCGAACAGGTAGCCATAACCGACTTGCGCAATGACACCTTCTACGCCGAAATTACTGTGCGCCTCGACAAACAGCGCCTTCAGATTGATGCCAGACCCAGCGACGCGATCGCCCTCGCGGTGCGCGCGGGCGTGCCCGTTTACGTGGCCGAGTCTGTCCTCGTGCAAGCCGCGATCACGCCCGAACGGGATTTGGATACCGGGGTGGCAGGGCCTGAAGCGAGCGAAGGCACGGCCGCATCGCCGGAGGCGTTCCGCGATTTTCTGGAAGGACTGGACTTGACCGGGCTCGACTGAGTGCCGGCAATGGTGCACACGTCTTCTCTCCATCAAAACTTCACGCTATCGATATTCTGAAGGCCGGCCATCCAGCCGGCCTTCTAACCCTTGCGAGCCGATAGGCCATGGATAAGCTTGATAAGTCAACCCCTGCGAACCCTGAAGCTGAGGAGGCCGTCCTTGGCTCGCTTCTGATTGACCCCGATGCGGTGATCAAGGTCGCTTCGTTCCTGGCAGCCGATGATTTCTATCGCGACAAGAACGCATGGATATACCAGGCTATCCTGGATCTGCACGAGCGCCGAGAGCCGGCCGATTTCGTGACCCTCGTGGATGAGCTTGAGCGGCGCAATCTGCTCCAAGAGGTCGGCGGCGCGGCCTACATCACCGCGCTGATCAACAACGTCCCTTCCGCCGTTTACGTCGAGCACTACGCCCATATCGTCGAGCGCACGGCCACGCTGCGCCGCCTGATCGCTGCGGCCAGCCAGATCGCGACCCTGGCCTATGAAGAGGCCGACGATGTCAATGAGGTGGTTGACCGCGCCGAGCAGATCATTTTCAATGTGTCGGAGCGCCGCGTCCGCCGTGACCTCGCGCCAGTCCGCGAGGTGATGCACGACGTCGTGGATCGCATTGATTTCCTGCACCGGCATCAGGATGAGATCCTCGGCGTGCCCTCGGGCTTTGTGAAGCTGGATAAGCTGCTGGGAGGATTTCAGAAGTCGGATCTGATCATCCTGGCGGCCAGGCCTTCGGTTGGAAAGACCAGCCTTTCCATGAATTTCGCCCTGAACGCCGCGCGCAAGTACCGTAAAGTCGTCGCCTTCTTCAGCCTGGAAATGAGCGCCGAGCAGTTGGTGCAGCGCCTTCTTTCCATGGAGACCGGCATTGACCAGCAGCGGCTGCGCCGGGGCGAGATCGCGGATCACGAGTGGGACATGCTGATGGCCGCGGCCGGTGAGTTGTCCAACACTATGCTGTACATTGACGACACGCCGGCCATGTCGGCCCTGGAGCTGCGCACGAAGGCCCGTCGCCTCCAGGCCGAGCATGGTCTGGACCTGATGATCGTGGACTACCTCCAGCTCATGCGCGGGGAGGGGCGCAATGAGAATCGCGTCCAGGAGATCAGCTACATTTCGCGGGCATTGAAGAGCCTGGCGCGTGAGCTGGAAGCACCGCTGATCGCCCTTTCGCAGCTTTCGCGCGCGGTGGAAGCGCGCTCCGATCACAAGCCGATCCTATCGGACTTGCGCGAATCGGGATCGATTGAGCAGGACGCGGACATCGTCATGTTCATCTACCGCGAGGACATGGCCAAGGAGTCCAGCGAGCGCAAGAACATCGCCGACATCATCGTTGCCAAGCACCGCAACGGCCCCACCGATACCGTTCCGCTCTACTTCCGCAAAGAGTTGACCAAGTTCGAGAACCTGGAGATGGTGCGGGAGCCGTTGGAACGTTGAAACGTTGAAACGTTGGAACGTGCAAACGCTGAAACGAGGTGATCATGGGTGAGCAGATGCAGGGGTTCCCAGGGTTTCCGGCCGGCAAGCTGGCGACGACACCGGTGCCGAACCTGTTTTTTAGCGAGCTGCTGCCGTTGGTGGATAACTTGGCCGAGCTCAAGGTGATCCTGCACCTGTTCTGGTTGATCGGCAAGAAGCGGGGCAAGCTGCGCTATGCTCGCCTGGATGAGCTGCTGCGCGATCGGGTGCTGCTGGCCGCATTGGCGACCCGAAAGCTGAACGGTGAGGCGGTTTTGCGCGATGCACTGGAGCGGGCGGTTGCGCGGGGGGCGGTGTTGCACACCACGGTGCAGCGCGAGGGCGCGGCCGAAGAATGGTACATGGTCAACAGCGCTAACGGCCGCGAGGTGCTGGAACGCCTGGCCGCGGGCGAGCTCGATCTGCTGGCCGACCTGGGCGAGGACGTGCAGCTCCAGGCCGAGCGGTCGACTGTCTTTGTGCTGTACGAGCAAAACATCGGCCTGCTAACCCCGATGATCGCCGACGAGCTGCGTGACGCGGAGCGGCACTACCCGGCCGAGTGGATCGCGGATGCGTTTCGCGAGGCGGTGAAGGCCAACAAGCGGAGCTGGCGCTACGTGCTGCGCATCCTGGAGCGCTGGCGCGTCGAGGGGCGCGGCGATGAGCGTCCTACATCGGGTTTGGCGCAGGACGTTGAGATGCTGCGGCAGCGGTACGGAGCGGTGCGCGCACCTGCAAGCGATGCGGATGGTTTGGCGGGTCAATAGGCAAGAGGCTGTGTTGTTATTCCGAGATATTTGATGTCGCGTCGCGACATGCGCTCCCGCAAGAAACTTCCGACTGTCATGCTGAGCAGGTTGGCAACTCAAATCGCGTTGCGACAAGTGTTCAGCGAAGCATCTAGCCGAGATGCTTCGCTGAACTTGGCTCTCACTGCATGGTGTGTGGTTGACCCGCTCAGCATGACATAGAGTGGTGAAGAACCGATGAAACGCATTGGAAATTACCTGGACAAAGACGAGTTGGCGCGGCGTAAGGCCGAGGCTGGCCCGCTCGCGCGCCCCACATCCGTGGCCGCAAGTCTACGCGCGCCAGCCGCGCCGGACGTCTGCCCCATCTGTCAGGGCAAAGGCTTCCTGGTCTACGACGTGCCGCCCGGCCATCCCGACTTCAACCGGGTGACGCCGTGCCGCTGCACCGAGGCGCGGCTGGCAGCCGAGCACGCGCAGTCGCTGCGCAGCGTCAGCAACCTGGGCGCGTTGGATCGTTTCACGTTTGACACCTTCCTGCCCGATGGCGCAGGGGTGTCTGAGGCGATCCGCCGCGCCCTGCACGCGGCTTACGAGATCTGCCTGCGGTTCGCCCAGGCGCCGGAGGGATGGCTGGTGCTGTTGGGCGGCTACGGCGCGGGCAAGACGCACCTGGCCGCGGCCATCGCCAACTACGCCATCGCCCTGGGCCGGCCGGCCATGTTCGTCGTCGTGCCCGACCTATTGGACCACCTGCGCGCGGCCTTCGGACCGAGCAGTGAGACGGGCCTCGATGAGCGGCTGGAAGCGATCCGCACCACCCCCTTGCTGATCCTGGACGACCTGGGCGCACACCACAGCACGCCATGGGCGCAAGAGAAGCTGTTCCAGATCCTCAACTACCGCTACAACAGCCGGCTTCCCACTGTGATCACCACCAACCAACGCCTGGAAGAGCTTGACCCGCGCATCGCGTCGCGATTGGCCGAGCTGGGGTTCAGCCAGGTGTTCGAGATCCCCGCGCCGGACTTTCGCGCGGGCCAGGATAGTGGTGGCTTCGACCGTAGCGGTCGGAGCCTCAGCTCGCTGGGGCTGCATAACGAGCAGGCCTTCGAGACCTTTTCCCTGCGGACCGGCGAGCGCATGGAGCCGGAGCAGCGGGAGAGCCTGCGCCAGGCGCTGGCCCAGGCGCGTGCCTTTGCCGAGCAGCCGGCCGGCTGGCTGGTGTTCCAGGGCATCTACGGCTGCGGCAAGACGCACCTGGCCGCAGCCATTGCCAACTACCAGGTTGCTGCCGGCCGGCCGGCGCCCATGTTCGTTGTTGTGCCTGATCTGCTGGATCACCTGCGCGCCACGTTCAGCCCGACCAGCACCGTCACCCTCGACCGCGTCTTCGAGCAGGTGAAAACCGCGCCGCTGCTGATCCTGGATGACCTGGGCACCGAGAGCGCCACGCCCTGGGCGCGTGAGAAGCTGTTTCAACTACTGAACTACCGCTACGCCGCCCGCTTGCCTACCGTGATCACCACCTACAACACGTTGGAAGAGCTGGACGCCCGGCTGGCGAGCCGCATGATGGACAGCCGGCGGTGCACCATACGTGGCATCATTGCACCTAGCTACCGCGGCAGTGAAGGGCAGCGCGCAGGCGCAGCGGACACCCCCAAGGGCGGCCCAGCGCGGGGCCGACGGAACAAGACATAAGCACTGGCTTTTCGCTCGCAGGGGGTCTGTGACCCCCGTTCTGGAGCTAGAAGCAGCCTGAAAACGCGTGCGACGCCGGTCACAGACCGGCTGAGAACAGAAGATGCCGACAGCCTTACCCTACACCCCCATTACCCCCGCCATCGCCTCCGAATTGCGCGACATCGTCGGCCCGGCGCATGTGATCTACGCTGACGCCGAGCGGATGGCCGACTACGCGCACGATGAAGTCCATGGCGCGGAGCATCATCACCTGCCGGAGGCGGTTGTCAAGCCGGCCAGCGCGGCCGAGACCGCGGCCATCATGCGCCTGGCGAACCGGGCGCGCGTGCCCGTGACCCCGCGCGGGGCGGGGTCGGGGCTGTCGGGCGGCGCAGTGCCGGCCCTGGGCGGGATCGTGCTCGCCACCGAGCGGATGAACCGCATCCTGGAGATTGACCTGGCGAACCTGGTCGCGGTGGTCGAGCCGGGCGTGATTACCAACGACATCAGTGAGGCGGTCCGGCCGCACGGGCTGTTTTACGCCGGCTATCCCATGAGCACCGAGACCTGCTTCATCGGCGGCAATGTGGCCGAGAACGCAGGCGGCGGCCGCGCCATCAAGTACGGCGTCACCGGACGCTACGTGCTGGGCCTGGAGGTCGTGCTGCCCACCGGCGAGATCATCCAGCTCGGCGGCAAGCGGGTCAAGGACGTGACCGGTTACAACCTGCTCCAACTGATGGTCGGCTCCGAGGGTACGTTGGGCATCTTCACGCAGATCATCCTGCGGCTGCTGCCCCTGCCTCAGGCCCGCGCCGCGTTGCTCGTCCCGTTTGCCGACGCCGCGACCGCCATCGCCGCGGTGCCGGAGGTGATCGCGCGCGGTGGCCTGCTGCCCTCGGCCGTGGAGTTCATGGATCGGTTCTCCGTGGAGACCGCCTATGACTTCATCGGCGAACGGCCGCCGCGACGCGACATCGGCGCGCTGCTGCTTTTCGAGGTGGATGGCGCCAGCGCGGACGACGTGGCCGCGCAGGCCGACGCCGTGGTCGAGCGCTGCCTGGCGGCCGGCGCGCTGGACGTGCTGGTCGGCGCGGATCCGACGGGCGTGCGGCGCATGTGGCGGCCGCGACAAAAGCTGCCGGAGGCGCTCAACACCCGCTGGGCCGAGCAGATCGTGGAGGACCTGGTGGTGCCGCTGGCGCGCATCCCGGAGCTGCTGCCGCACCTGGAGCAGTTGGCCGCGCAGTTTGACGTGTCCGCACCCTGCTTCGGTCACGCTGCTGACGGGAACTTGCACATCCACATCCTCAAAAAGGCGGAGATGCCCCTGGAGGTGTGGCGCGCGTGCCAGCCGGCGATGCTGACCGGCCTGTACCGGGCCGTGGTCTCGCTCGGCGGCACCCTCAGCGGCGAGCATGGCATCGGCGCCAAGCGCCGCGCCTACCTGCCGCTGGCGCAGGACGCGGCCACCATCGCCCTGCAGCGCCGCATCAAAGCCGCGTTTGATCCGCTGGGGATCCTGAACCCGGGGAAGATATTCCCGGATTGAAGAACCTAACAAGCACACCCCCCGAAATTTGACGTCTTTCCCCATCCTGAGTAAAATCGGACGTGTTAGCACTCAAATACTGAGAGTGCTAATGTGCACAAGGTTGTTTACCACCTGCCCAGGGCCACTGGGCGCAAATATCACATCACAGGGAGGCTGTTGTACTATGAATCTCAAGCCGCTCGCAGATCGTCTGGTTGTCGAGCCGATTGAGCAGGAAGAAGTCACCGCCGGTGGCATCATCCTGCCGGAAACCGCCAAGGAAAAGCCCCAACAGGGCAAGGTTCTCGCCGCCGGCCCCGGTCGCACCGACGAGGATGGCGACTACATCAAAATGGAAGTCAAAGTCGGCGACCGCGTCTTGTACGCCAAGTATTCCGGCACCGAAGTCAAGATGGACGGCAAGAAGTTGCTTATCCTGCGCGAGTCAGACATCCTGGCCATCGTCGAATAGTGACGAATGACGGATGACGAAGGCTGGTTCGTCCCTGGTCTTTCGTCCTTCGTCTGATAGACAAACATTCATCTCTTGAACAAGGAGTTTTATAACCATGGCAGCCAAGCAGTTGCTTTTCTCGGAAGAAGCGCGCCGCAACCTCAAGATCGGCGTGGACATCCTGGCGGAAGCCGTCAAGACCACCCTCGGCCCCAAGGGCCGCAACGTCGCCCTGGACAAGAAGTGGGGCGCGCCCACCATCACCCATGATGGTGTCACCGTCGCCAAGGAGATCGAGCTGGAGAATCCGTTCCAGAACATGGGCGCCCAGCTCCTGAAGGAAGCCGCGACCAAGACCAACGACATCGCGGGCGATGGCACCACCACCGCCACCGTGCTGGCCCAGGCCATCGTCAATGAGGGCTTGAAGAACGTCGCCGCCGGCGCCAACCCCATGCTGCTGAAGCGCGGCATCGAGAAGGGCGTCGCCGCCCTCTCCGAGGCGGTCAAGGCCCAGGCGATCACCATCACCACCAAGGAAGAGATCGCCGCCGTGGCCGCGATTTCGGCCCAGGACCAGGAGATCGGCGACCTGATCGCCGAGGTGATGGAGAAAGTCGGCAAGGACGGCGTCATCACCGTGGAAGAGGCTAAGGGCCTCGCGTTCGAGACCGAGTACGTCGAGGGTATGCAGTTCGACCGCGGCTACATCAGCCCCTATTTCATCACCAACCCCGAGGCGATGGAAGCCCAGTTGACCAACCCGTACATCCTGATCACCGACAAGAAGATCTCGGCCGCGGCCGACATCGTCCCGATCCTGGAGAAGTTGGTGCAGCTCGGCAAGCGCGAGCTGGTCATCATCGCCGAGGACGTGGACAGCGAAGCGCTGGCGACCCTGGTGCTGAACAAGCTGCGCGGCATGTTCAATTGTCTGGCTATCAAGGCCCCTGGCTTCGGCGATCGCCGCAAGGCTATGCTGCAGGACATCGCCGTGCTGACCGGCGGCACCGTGATCACCGAGGAGCTGGGCAAGAAGCTGGAAAGCGCGCTGATCAGCGACCTGGGCCAGGCCGACAAGGTCATCGCCGACAAGGACAACACCACCATCGTCGGCGGCCATGGCGACGCCGGGGCGATCAAGGGCCGCATCGAGCAGATCCGGGTTGAGATTGACGCCAGCACCAGCGACTACGACAAAGAGAAGCTGCAGGAGCGGCTGGCCCGGTTGGCAGGCGGCGTGGCGATCATCCGCGTGGGCGCCGGCACCGAGACCGAGCTGAAGGAAAAGAAGCACCGCGTCGAGGACGCGCTGAGCGCGACCCGTGCGGCCGTGGAAGAGGGCATCGTGCCCGGCGGCGGCGTGGCGCTGTTGAACGCCCTCGAGGCGCTGGATGCGGTGGAGAAGAACCTGGAAGGCGATATCTTGACCGGCGCCAAGCTCCTGCGCAAGGCGCTGCCCCAGCCCATGATGATGCTGGCCGAGAATGCTGGCTACGATGGTGCCGTGATCGTCGAGAACGTGAAGCGCGAGCAGAAGGCGCACGACAACAAGCGCATCGGCTTCGACGTGATGGCCGAGGACTACGGCGACATGGTGTCCAAGAACATCATTGACCCGGCCAAGGTCACCCGCGGCGGCCTGGAGAACGCGGCTTCCATCGCCGCCATGATCCTGACCACCGAAGCGCTGATCACCGATGTGCCCGAGAAGGAAAAACCCGCGGCCCCGGCCGGCGGCCCCGATATGGGCGGCATGTACTAGTCCGGTAGATCGGTAAGTTGGCAAAGTAGTAGATTAGGTAAAGCCCCGGCTTCGTTGTGAAACCGGGGCTTTTTGTCAGGGGTTGGTAGGGGCGTGCCCTCGCGGCCGCCCTGCGTGCTCAGAGATGGTCCTCCGGATCCTCCGTCGCCAGCCCTTCGGCGCGGGCCGCGGCGAGGAGATCGCCATCGGAGGCGACAAACGTCAGCGACGGCAGCCTGGCCGCAAGCAGGTCTCGATTGGCGCCTAGCGCCACTGCCAGTTGGATCGCGTCACAGCCGCGCAATCGGTGCGATTGCGGCAAGTTCACAGCGAGTCTAATGGTCAAGCGCTCGATGCCCAATAAGCGATACTCCGTGTCACAGTGACTCAGAAACAGATTCACGGTCTTATCGCGTTCTGTGCGACTAATCCCGCCCGGTGCACGATGCGCCGCGGCCAAAACCGCGGCGACTTCAGACAGTGCTATCTCACAGATCGTGATGGTGTGGCCAGTTGATGGCTCCACCAAGTTTTTGATCCAGGCACTACCAACCTCGGCGCGATAGCGTTTTACAAGCGCACTGCTATCCAGAAAGTACGCGCTCATCCTTTTGGCCCTCGCTGCTCAAGGATTATTTGACTTAGTGGTTTCCCCCCAGCGCGATCCAGCGCGGCCTGTACCTCTTCCAGGCTGACGGTAGGGTCAGCGCGCTTCTTTAGCTCGGGATCGAGTTCGACCAACATCCCTGACGCGCGCAAGATCTCGGTAATCCGCGCCCGTTCGTTCATTTCCGGTGGCGGCGGTGTCGCAGCCAAGCGCTCGGCCAGCCACTCTTGCGCGATGATGGGCGCGGGTTTGCCGGCGCGGTGGGCCTCCTGGCGCAAGCGCTGGTAGAGGTCAGCGGGCAGGTGTAGGACGATTTCGCCAGGCGAGGGCGGAAGCGGAGGGCTGATCCGGTAGGCGGAGCGCGATTCGGCGATGACGGCGGGCTCGGCTGCCGGTCTGGGGCTTTCTGCGTCGGCCACATGCGCGATCAGCCGGCGAATGATCTCAGCCATACTCAGGTTCTCGCGCCGGCCGCGCTCGGCCAGGTAGTGAACCTGGTCTTCGGGCAGCGAGATCTGCAGCCGGTGCATGGAGGTGGTCATGGTCGCCTCCTGGGTAGTGGTGTAACCATGTTACATCACCACCCAGGGCGTGTCAAACGCAAATTCAACGCGCAAGCCGCCGCGGGCGGACGCGGCCGGCGCGGATTTCGGCGGCCAGCTCGGCCTCACATGTCACCGGCCGGGCGAACTCGGTGGCGGTGTTGCCCACCATGTGCGTCGCGTGCGCATCCGACCCGCCGACGGCCGGCAGGCCCAGGATGCGCGCCAGGTCTTCGGCCAGGGCCAGCTCCGCCGGGTTCACCTGGCCGTTGAAGGTTTCGACCGCGTGCAGATGCTCGAATTCAGGCCGGGCTGCCAGGCCCGCGGCGAGGGGCAGGCCGTGCTTCTCCAGCCAGTACCACAGCGCCCAGCCGCCGCCGTGGCGGAACGGGTGCGCCAGCACGGCCGCGCCGCCGCGGGCGTTGACGTGGCGCAGCAGCTCGATGCCGTCCATCCCCTCGGGGAAGTCCTCGTCCACGCCATACACGAGAACATCGCCCAGGGTCGTGCGCGCCTCGACCCCGCGGAAGACGGTGAAGCCGTACGTGTCGCGCGCCAGGGCCTGCGCGGTCCGCGCGCCCTCGACGAACAGGTGATCCGTCACGCAGATGGCGTCCAGGCCCCGCGCCAGCGCCGCGCGGATCAACTCGTCCGCGGTCATGATCGAACACGGCGAGCAGGGGTAGGTGTGGGTGTGCAGGTCAATGAGCAATTTGGGTTGTCCCGTGCACCTGCGCCAGCAGCTCATCCACGATCTCGTCCACCGGCTTCGGCAGCATGTTCCACTGGAAACCCAGGACGTCCCGCAGCGGCATGTCCAGCAGGAAGCCGGGGATGCTCAGGTCTATCTCGCCGCCCTCCTCGGTCTCATACCGTTCACCGAACGCGCCGAGCATCGGCCCCAGCAGCGCCTTGAACTGCGGTGCGAAGATGGCCTTGCCGCGCCGATCCGCCAGCCACTCCCGGGGGGTGGATTCGCGGTTCAGCAGGGACGGCAGGTCGAGCGTTGATTGCAGCGTCACCGTCGCCGCGCCGCGGATGTCGGCCGAGGACGCGGCAACCAGGATGTCGAACTCGCCGTCCTCGGTGATCCATTGCCCGTAGCCCGGATGGTAGTAGGCGAAGGCGCGGGCGTCCAGGTGGATGGTCACGGTCACGGTCTCGCCCGGTTGGAGCGCGACCTTGGCGAAGCCCTTGAGCTCCTTGGGTGGCCGGACCAGGGTTGCTTTGTGATCGCGCACGTAGACCTGCACGATCTCCTTGCCCGCGACCGGCCCGGTGTTGGTCACATCCACCGACACGGTCACGCCATCCACGTCCCGGAACGTCCCGGCCGGGTGACTTCGACCTTGCTCAGTATGAACCCGCGGCGCGCTGTACGCGAAGGTGGTGTAGCTGAGCCCGTGGCCGAAGGGGAAGAGCACCGGCTGCCCCCGCATGTCGTAGTAGCGGTAGCCGATGAAGAGGCCCTCGCCGTAGCGCACCTGGCCGGCCTCGCCGGGGTAGTTGATGTATGCCGGCGTGTCGGCCAGCCGGAGCGGGAAGGTCTCCGCCAGCTTGCCCGACGGGTTGACGACCCCGAACAGGACGTCGGCGATGGCGCCGCCGCCGGCCTGGCCCATCATCCAGGCTTCCAACACCGCGGCCGCGCCGTCAATCCAGGCGCTCATGGTCACGGCCGACCCGTTGTTCAGGATGACCACGCTCCTGGGCTGGGCCGCGGTCACCGCCTGGATCAGCGCCACCTGCTGGGCGGTCAGGTCGAGGTCGGCGCGGTCGTAACCCTCCGATTCCTTGTAGGTGGGCAGGGCGATGTAGAGCAGCGCGATATCGGCCGCGGCCGCGGCCGCGACCGCTTCGGCGATCAGGGCCGGCTGGCTGCTGTCGTCGGCCGGATAGCCCTCGCAGAAGGTGATCTCGGCGTCGCCGGCCAGCTTCTTCAGCTCGTCCAGCGGCACGTCCACCTGGGTCGGGTGGATGTGCGAGCTGCCGCCGCCCTGGAAGTGGGCCTCGGCGGCCGCGTGGCCGATCACCGCGATGCGGCGCACGTCTTTCAGAGGCAGGATGCCGTCGTTTTTCAGCAGCACCATGCCCTCGGCCGCGATTTTGCGCGCCAGGGCGTGATGGCCGGCCGCGTCGAACGCACCGCCCTTGGGGGTCGCTGCGGCCTTGAAGACGATGCGCAGGATGCGTCGGACGGACTCGTCCAGCAGGGCCTCGTCTAGCTCGCCGCGGCGCACGGCCTCCACCACGGCCTGGACGCGCTGCGGCCGGGGGCCGGGCATCTCCAGATCCAGGCCGCCGCGCAACGCCGCCACCCGGTCATGCACCGCGCCCCAGTCGGAGACCACGAACCCCTCGAAGCCCCATTCGTCCTTGAGGATCTCCGTGAGCAGTCTGTGGTGCTCGGAGCCGTAGACGCCGTTGATGCGGTTGTAGGAGCACATCACGGTCCAGGGCCGGGCCTGCTTGACGGCGGCCTCGAACGCGGGCAGGTAGATCTCGCGCAAGGCGCGCTCGTCCACCTCGGCGCTGATGGTCATGCGCTGGTACTCCTGGTTGTTGGCCGCGTAATGTTTCAACGAGGTGCCGACGCCGCGGCTTTGCACGCCGTTGATCAGGCTGGCCGCCAACTCCCCGGCCAGGTAGGGGTCTTCGGAGATGTACTCGAAGTTGCGGCCGCAGACCGGGGTGCGCTTCATGTTGGCGCCCGGCCCGAGCACCACACCCACGCCCAGCGCCAGCGCCTCCTCAGCCAGTGCCTGGCCCAGCTCGTGCAACAGGTCGCGATCCCAGGCGCACGCGGTGCTGGACGCGGTCGGGAAGCAGGTGGCCGGCAACGCGTCGATCGCCATCGAATCTACATCGGGCACGCGGCGGATGCCGTGCGGACCGTCGGAGACGAATAGCTCCGGCACGCCCCGCCGTTCGATAGGGGTGGTGGTCCAGGCGGTCGCGCCCGTGCAGAGCGCGGCTTTCTCTTCCAGGGTCATTTGGGCGATGATGGATTGGATGTCGGGCATAGGTAGTCTTATCCTCGGTTGGCTAAATGTGACTGGTGAAGTGGGGGCGAGATGTTTCGCTTGACACTCGCCGCGACGGAGCCTGGGTTGTAGACCCGCTCAACATGACATTCGCTACGCATATGACTCATACACCGACCGCACCCGGAACGCCGCGCGCGCCTGGGCGACCGTCCAGCCGGCCGGCAGCGGGCAGGTGACGGTGACAGGCCGGCCCGCGGGCAGGTCGAAGTAGTTGTCGCTGAAGACGACATCCGCGCCGTTCAGCGCCAGCTCAACGTACCGCGCCAGTGAACGGGCGGTCATGGCGATGGTCAGCAGGCCAGCGTCCTCCTCGACGGTCGCGGCGATCTGCGGGTCGGCCAGAGACAAGTGCTTAGTGGGGGCGAAGGCCGCGACCTGGCGCGCCAGGCGCGCCTCGCCCTGCCACAACTCGGCCACGAAGACCACCTGTCGGCAGTTGCTGTCGGCCACGCGGTCGCTGAAGTCGAGGGTGCGCACGTGGGTGGCAGCCTGGGGCGCCGCGACCACGGGTTCTTCGCCCGCGACCAGCACCTCGCCTGCCAGCGTCTCCAGCCACCAATGGATGCGGCCCGTCCACGGCGTCAGCCGGTCGTTGGTGACGTAGAGGCCCTGGCGGGGTGGGTTGTCCTCGACCGAGAGCATCACCGGCGCGTAGAAGCGCCGCGCCGCGTAGTGCAGCGCCTTCCACCGGCCGAAGTAGTCCAAGCTGGACCACGAGGCCACCGGCCAGCAGTCGTTGAGCTGCCAGTAGAGGATGCCGGCGACCCGGTCGGGGTGCCGCCGCCAGTGTTCCACGCCGTAGCGGATGCCTTCGGCCTGCAGCGCCATGCTCAGGTAGACCAGCGCGGGGAAGTCCTTGGGCAGCCGGAAAGTGTCGAGCATCTGGCCGACCATGAGCGCGTTGCCGTTGGCGTTCTTCTGGTGCTGTTCCATGATGTACGACGTCATGTTCCAGTCGGCCTCGTCCGCGTAGGAGCGGACGGTGGCCAGCGGCGGCAGCGCCTGGAAGCCGAACTCGCTCATAAAGCGCGGATACTGCTTGCGATAGGCCGTGAACGGCTTGCGGCCGTGCCAAACGTCCCAGTAGTGCGCGTCCCCCTGGCGCTGGCCGTTGGGGTCCACGAAAGGCGTGTCGGACGACGGGGAGCTGGGCCAGTAGGCGTGGTCGGGATCTTCCGCCGCGCACCAGGCCGGCAGGGTGTGATGGAAGAAGCGGTCGTAGGCGGCCTTCAGGCCTTCTAGCTCCGGTTGGCTCCAGCCCCATTCGCACCAGCCTTGCTCCATCTCGTTGTTGCCGCACCACAGGGCCAGGCTGGCGCGATGACGCAGCCGGCGGATGTTCTCCACGACCTCGTGGCGCACGTTCTCCACGAACGCCGGGTCATCCAGCGGGTAGATGCTGCACGAGAAGATGAAGTCCTGCCAGACCAAGATGCCGTAGCGGTCGCACAGGTCGTAGAAGCGCTCTTCCTCATAGAAACCACCGCCCCAGACGCGCAGCATATTCTGATGGGTCTCGGCCGCAGCGCGGAGTAACGTGTCGAGCTGCGCGTCGCTGATGCGGGTGGGGAAGGAGTCGGCGGGGATCCAGTCGGAGCCTTTGGCGAAGATCGGCACGTCGTTGACCTCGAAGACGAACGAACGGCCCCATTGATCCGGCTCCTGGCGCAGCTCCAGGGTGCGCAGGCCGATGCGGTATGAGGCAGAGGCACAAGTCAGACCCGGCGCTTCAACCCAGGCGTTTATTTGTAGATCCTGCGGAGCACCCTGAGCGCGTCGAAGGGTGCGGTCTTGAGCAGACGCCAGCCGTCCTTCGACGGGCTCAGGTTGGTTGGCTAAAGCGGATTCGGGTAGTCTCTCGACTTTGACCTCGACCTTGACCTCATACAATGGCTGTGCGCCGTAGCCGTTGGGCCACCAGAGCTGGGGATTTTCAATCGGGGTCGTGACAATCGCGTGGCCATCGGCCACAGGCGCCTGCGCGGCTATGATATGGCCGTCGGGCGCAGCAATTGTCACGGCCAGCGCCAACGGCCCGGCCGCCGCGCCGAAAACCTCGACCTCGGCCTCAACCTCGACCTTAACCTCGCCGTTCGCATGCCGCTGCCGCAGGTGGATATCCGCCAGGCGGGCGGTGCTGTAAGCCTCCAGCCGGATATCCTTCCAGATGCCGACCGGCGGGAGCTGCGGACCCCAGTCCCAGCCGAACTGGCAGGGCGCCTTGCGCAGATGCGGCCCACCGGGAATCGCTTGGGTGACGCCCGCCAGTGGCCGCGCGGTCTGCTGTGCGCGGGCGTACTGCACCGGTGAGGCGAAGGCGATGCGCAGCTCATTTTCGCCGGCGCGCAAGTGGTCCTTGATGTCCCACCGGTACTGGCGGAACATGTTGTCCGTTTGGCCGAGGGTCTGGCCGTTCAGCTCGACGGTTGCCAGGGTGTCCAGCCCGTCGCAGACCAGGGTGACCCGGTCTTCGGCCAGCAGCTCGGGCGCAACGGTGAAGCTGTGCCGGTATTCCCAGTCGGCCTCAGCGACCCACGCGACGCGCTTCTCGTTGTCGCCCGCGAAGGGGTCGGGGATACGGCCCAGGGACAGGAGGTCGGTATGGGCGCCGCCAGGGACTGTGGCGGGCAGCCAGTCGGTTGTGTTGGTTTGGCGGAACTGCCAGGAACCCGTTAGAGATTGGATGTGCACGAGGTACTCCCTATGGGGCCTATGTCATACAAGGCCGGTGACGTTATTTCGGCAGTGAGGCTACACCCAAACCGACTGATTGTCAACCTGTTCATTTGCGTTAGACATCCCCATCCGGGGATGCATGCCAACGCAGAACCCACTGCTACCTGCGTCCAACGTCAAACGCACCTCGATCGCGATTGCAGCCGCTATTGACAGGGCTATAGAATAGCGCGAGAATTGTTATTAGTTCTGGCCTGGATTGCCCTTTGAGCACGCTGAATCGGCTTGCGTAAGTGCAGAGCCGCAAGGACATTGCAGAGCGTTGTGCGCGGTTATTCAATAGCCGTGAACGGGCTATTACATCGTCCCCCACCTCCTTGCTGGCGGATCGGCCAGCGCTTCTCGCCTGCGCGTTGGCGTCTGACCGTCTCCCGTTTCGTCTGATACGTATCGTCCTCAAACTTTTGAACCATTCAGGGTACTCCGAAAGGAAGGTGTGTCATGCGTGCTCAGCGGATCTCAGCTTCGCTGTTGGCATTGGCGCTGCTGCTGACGGTGACCGGCGGCAGCCTGGCTCAGGGGCCTGAAGGCGGGATGGGGCCGGCAGCCCAAGATGCCGGGACGCAACCCCTCGCCGCGGATGCGTCGCCCTTGGCGGTCGAAGCCGACCTGGCGGCCGGCTTTTACTACCAAGGCGTGTTGACCGAGAACGGCGCGCCGGTGAGCGGCAACCGACAGATGGAGTTCAAGCTGTGGGATGCGGCCAGTGGGGGGGCGCAGGTGGGCAGCACCTTGACCCCGACCGTGGCGGTGAGTAAAGGGCAGTTCAGCGTCGCGCTGACCTGGGGGCCAAGTCAGATCAATGGCCGCGCACTGTGGCTCGGCGTACGCGCCAAGGATGCAGGCGGTGTCTGGCGTGACCTGGGCCGCCGGCAGATCCTGGCGGTCCCGTATGCCATGAGCCTGATGCCGGGCGCGGATATCATCGGCGCGGACACGGGTGACGTGCTTCTCTTGCAGAGCGCCGCCTCCGGTTATCCGCTGCGCGCGATCACGACGGCAGCGGGTTACGATGCCATCTGGGGCACGGGCACCAACCAGGGCGTGTATGGTGATACGACAGGCACGGGATCCTCGGACTCCGGTGTCTTCGGCGGCGCGTTTGCTTCCTCAGGTTCGGCCAAGGGTGGGTACTTCTACAGCAGCAAGGGCATCGGCGTATACGGCACCAGCAGCACGGTCGAGGGTGTGTACGGAGAATCCACCACCCACGACGGTGTCACCGGCCGCTCGGAAGTGACAGGCCACAGCGGCGTGTACGGCTACAGCCTCAACGGCTACGGGGTATCGGGGCGCAGTGACGCAACCCATGGTGTGCAAGGGTGGACTAACGCCACCAGCGGCGCAGCGCATGGAGTCTACGGCACGACGGCCTCCAGCGGTGGCGCGGGCGTCTACGGCGCGAACGGCTCGACCGGCGCCGGGGTGGCCGGCTTCAGGAGCGGCTACAGCCCGGCGGATCAAACGTTGTTCTGGATACCGGGCGGCCAGTTCGGTGGCAACAACGGTGTCGTGGGGCTGAGCAAAACTGATGGCGGCTATGGCGTAATTGGCTGGAACAAGGCAACCACGGGCTCCTGGTCAATAGGGGTCTATGGCGACACCGACTCCCCTAGCGGTTGGGCCGGGTACTTTGCTTCTAGCGGGAACGGGGTCTACGTGTCCACACCCGCCGGGAAATCGGGCCTGAGCGTGGTCGGCGGCACCAAGAGCGGTGTGGTGGCCACGGATGACGGCAGCCGGCTGCTCTACAGCGAGGAAGCCACCGAGGTGTGGTTCGCAGACTACGGGTTCGGCAAGCTGGCGGCGGGCGCGGCCACGATCACGATTGACCCGCTGTTCGCACAGACGGTAAACCTGGCTGTGCCATACCACGTGTTCTTGCAGGCCTATGGCGACGCGGAGATCTACGTGACGAACCGGAGTGCAACCGGCTTCGAGGTGCGGCTGCGCGATGGCGACCCGGCAGTCGAGTTCTCCTATCGGATCGTGGCGAAGCGCGCTGGCTATGAGGTGGATCGTTTGGCACGCGCGTCCTGGGCCGATAACGACGTTAATCTTCATCCGGAGCTGGCCGGCACAGCCGGCGCACTGCAGCAGGTCGTACCCGTTGATGTAACAGCACCATGAGGAGGTGAGCCATGAAACGCAGGGATTGTTGGCTGTTGCTTCTGCTCACCGGTCTGGTGCTGTTCAGCGTCTCGGCAGTGCTGGAACCATCAGGCGTTCTGGGTTTGGACCGCTGGATCTTCAGCGGCGGGGAGCTGGCTCGCTCTTCGGGTCCCCTGGCCATTAACGGCACGATCGGCCAGCCGGTGGCTGCACTGTCCAGTGCGGCGCCGCTTACGTTGTATTGGGGCTATTGGGGCCCTGGTACGACCTATGTGTATCTACCGTTGGTGTTGCGGTAGCATCGTTTGATCCCTGAGCGCAGGCGCAAAGGGCAATAGGGCAAGAGGCAAAGACAACGGGGCAGGCGCAAGGCCTGCCCCTACTCAAGGCACGTCGAAATGCTCGCAAATGGCTGCGTAAGCATCCTTGAGGCGCGCGAGCTCGATGATACAGTTGACCGTCGAGATTGAGGTGCTGATGGCCAGGATGTTGATGTGACGCTCGGCCAGGGAGCGAAACATCCGGGCGGCGATGCCGGGCCGCTCCCGGAAATCGGGGCCGAAGATGGCGATGGAGGCCACCTCAGGCCGCGAGACGACGGCCGCCGGCTGCAGATCGGGCCGCAACGCTTCAATAGCAGCCAGGCAATTGGGCAGGTCGGCCCGGTCAACGCATAACACCATCTGGTCATGGTCCTGGTGATCAATGACCTGCACCACGAACTGCACGTTGAGCCCGTGCTGTCCCAACGCTTCCAGCACCGCGGCTGCAATGCCAGGCCGATCTTTCACGGCCAATACGCTGATGCTGGCGATCTGATCGTTCTGAATCACGCCACCGACTTTGATTCTCTCAGTCATGTTCGGACTCCCTGCGAGTGCTCGCGTTGTCTGTGGTTGATTAGTTTGGCTCAGCTATGGGCGCACCCCTTCGACTGCGCTCAGGGCAGGCTTTTGCGGTCGCCCTGACAGGCGCATACAAGCAGGGTGGGTGCAAGATCCGCCCCTACTGCCGAGTGATCCTCTGCTCGAATTCGTTGCGAAACAGATTCAGTCCCGATGTCACCGGCTCGCACATGCCGGTACCCATTGGGCAGAAAGTAAGGCCACTGATCCCGTGGGTGAGCTGCTCCAGCTCGGCCAGGTCTTTCGGTGTGCCCGTGTTGGCGGCCAGACGATCCAGCCGTTCCAACATGCGCTTGCCACCCAGGCGGCAGGGCACGCAGATGCCGCACGACTCATGCACGAAGAAGCTGGTGATCCGGCGCGTCACCTCCACCATGTCAGTGGCCTCATCCATCACCACAATCGCACCGGTGCCGAGCGCCGAGCCAGCCGCGGCCAACGTTTCGAACGCCATCGGCACATCCAGTTTGTCCGCTGTGAGCATGGGGGTAGAGGCGCCGCCGGGGATGACGGCCTTGACGCGGCGACCGTAACGTACGCCGCCGGCATGTTGCTCGATGATCTCGCGCAACAGCGTGCCCATGGGCAGCTCGTAGTTGCCTGGCCGATTTACATGGCCGCTGATACAGAATATTTTGGGGCCTTTACTCTGTTCCGTACCGATGCTGGCGTACCAGGCCGCGCCGCGCAGGATGATGTGCGGGATGTTTGCCAGAGTTTCGACGTTCTGCACGATGGTAGGTTGGCCCCAGAAGCCTACCTGGGCGGGGTAAGGTGGTTTCAAACGCGGTTCCCCGCGTTTGCCTTCCAGCGATTCGAGCATCGCGGTTTCTTCGCCACAGATGTAGGCGCCAGCCCCGCGATGCACCGACACATCCAGGTCGAAGCTGCTGCCCAGGATGTTTTTGCCTAGGAAGCCGTATTGGTAGGCGTCAGCGATGGCTTTGATCCACCGCTTGACGCCCAGGAAGAATTCGCCGCGGATGTAGACGAAGGCCCGCTGCGCGCCGATGGCATAGGCCGCAATGATGACCCCCTCCAGGATGGCATGGGGGTCGCGCTCCACGATCAGGCGGTCTTTGAAGGTGCCGGGCTCGCCCTCGTCGGTGTTGACCGCCAGGTACTTCACCGGTGCATTTTTGTCAATGAAGCCCCATTTGACGCCGGTGGGGAAGCCGGCCCCGCCCCGGCCGCGCAAGCCCGATGCCTTCACCTCGGCGATGACCGCCTCCGGCACCATGGCCAGGGCTTTGCGCAGCGCCTGGTACCCGCCGTGCGCCAGGTACGTGCCGATTCTCTCCGAGTTGGGCCGCTGGACGTTGGCCAGCAGGACGGGTTTCCACTCAGGCACTTCCAACCTCCCCCATCAGCCGTTCCAGGATGAGGTCAATGGCCGTCGGCGTCAAGTTCTCGTAAAGTTGATCATTGATGCGCATGGCTGGCGCAGTGCCACACGAGGCAAGACATTCCACGATCTCCAACGTGATGCGCCCATCGGCCGTGGTCTGGCCTGGCCCGATGCCCAATTTGTCCGCGATGTAATCAACCACCTTCTCTGCGCCATCGCACAGATAACACGAAAGGCCATTGCACACCTGGATGACATAACGGCCGACCGGTTCGGTCTGGAACAGCGTGTAGAAGCTGGCGGTGCTGTAGACTTGCCCGGGGTTCAAGCCTAGCCGGCGGGCAACCCGTTGGATGGCATCAGGAGTCAAATAGCCGGCCTGTTCCTGGGCCAGGTACAATGCGGCCAGGAGCATGGCTTCTTTTGCCGGGTCAACGAGGCCAGCACCGGCCGGCTGATGGGTAGGAAGGCTGGGGTTCATAACAGCAGTTTAGCACATTCCTGTACGCTTCACAAGTGACGGTAGGCGCCAACAAAGGTTATCTGTACCTATGCGTTCAGTGCGATTTCGAGTTGCGGCTGACCGCGCAGGCCGGCAGTTGACGCTGCGCCTATCGCTGCAAAATCGATTTGGAAGAGCCGACCTTGCACAGGTTGCCGCAACTTCAGTCGCCAGGCAGGGTGCCCGCCACACGATGACTCCGCCCGGGGATGCGCTGCGTTGGCGTTGACTCCTGTCCGTGTTAGAATGAGGGCGTTCCGAAACGTACAACGCAGATATGGAGGCCATGACCCATGCCCTACGAGGACATCTTTCAACAGGTGGCGGCCAAATACGACCTGGATTGGCGGTTGATGGTGGAACAGTGCTTTCGCGAAAGCCGTTTCGATCCCTTGGCCGTGGGCGCGGCCAGCGACATGGGGCTGATGCAGATCGTATCCGCTACATGGAACGAATGGTCGGTCAAGGTCGGCGTATATGATCCCTTCGACCCGGAGAGCAACATCACCGTTGCCGGCGCCTACCTGGCGTGGATCAAGGAGCAGTTGGCGAAGGTCGGCCGGACGGAGCCTTACTGGATGCTGGTTGCTTACAATTGGGGCATCAGCAACGTGCTGCGTTTGTTCAAGGAAGGCGGCAAGTGGGAGGACGTGCCGGAGGTCCGGCGCAACTACGCTACCGGCATCATCCTGGCAGCCGAGGCCAATGTGCTGGCGGAGCAGATCGTGCCGGATAAGCCGCGGGTGCATGGGGTGTAGGGGGAGGATGGGAGACAAGGAGCTGGGGAGACAAGGCGAGAGGGGAACCTGGGCAACTCAGGGAACGGAAGGGGGCGTGATGGGCAGCGAGGCTGCGGTTGAACAGGAACTGTTGGGGGTCCTGGATGCACATTTGAAGAGCATCTGGGCGGGGGATCTGGAGGCCTATACGGCGACGACGGGGGAGGATGTGACCTTCTACGAGTGGTACATCAGCACGCAGCGGATTGACGGGTTGAATTTTCATCTGCGGGAGACCGCGGCCAACTTCCGCGCGGCCGAGGCGCGGCGGGGACGCGGGGAGCGTTATGAGGTGGAGCACGAGGTGCTGCAGCCGAAGGTCCAGGTTTACGGCGATGTGGCGGTCCTCACCTACACGCTGTTAATGCGCTACACCACCGACGACGGCGTGCGCCACACCGAGCACAACGAGACGCGGGTCTTTCACCGGCGGAGGGCTGGCTGGCAGCTCGTCCACTGTCACAAGTCGCCCATGTGGCCCGCACCCCACGCGCCGAAGTAGGGGTTGGAAGTTGGAGGTTGGATGGTGGAGGTTGGACGTCGCATTGCCCTCGTCACCGGCGCGTCCAGCGGGTTGGGCGCGGAATTTGCCCGCCAACTGGCGAGCCGCGGGCATGACCTGATCCTGGTCGCCCGCCGGCAGGAGCGGCTGGCCGCGCTGGCCGGGGAGCTGGCCGATCGTCACGGCATTGCGACCGAGCCGTTGATCGCCGACCTGGCCGACCCGGCGGGCGTGGCCCAAGTGGAGGCGTGCATCGCCGGCCTGCCCCGCCTGGATCTGCTGGTAAACAACGCCGGCTTCGGCATCGGCGGCGCGTTCGCCCGGGCCGACGTGGCCGGCCAGGCCGATATGCTGAACGTCCACGTGATGGCGCCCATGCGCCTGGCGCGCGCGGCCCTGCCGGGGATGATCGCGCGGCGCTTGGGCGGCATTATCAATGTGGCATCAGTGGCCGCGTTTATGGCGCTGCCCGACAACGTCAACTATTGCGCTACCAAGGCGTACCTGGTGACCTTTTCACAGGCGTTGGCTGCGGAAGCACGGCAGCATGGCGTGCGTGTGCAAGCGTTATGCCCCGGGTTCACCGTCACCGAGTTCCACAGCCATACCGACCGGGTCGGCGCCGGTCACCGCGCGTTTCCGCGTTTCCTGTGGGGCGCCGCGCCCGCGGTGGTGGTCGATTCGCTGCGCGGCCTCGAGCGTGGGCAGGTGATCTGCGTGCCCGGGTTCCTCAACCGCGTCATCGCGTCCCTGGCTCGCGCCGGCCTGGTCAACCGCCTGGCGCCACTGATGCTGGGTCGGGAGGCGTAGGCTGGCGGCGTCGTGCTTGCCGTGGGGGATGCGTTGTCTGCGTGTTTCTTGTAGTGTGATTGTGCTCACTGAAATACGCTGCAACTGTGGTTAGACTGCTTAATCAACCGGTGCTCCCGCGCCGCGCCGTTTTATCCGTTGACTGACCCTGTTCCAAAGGAGGACTCCGATGGTCTCGAAGCCCTGGCTCAGCCACTACGACGCAGGCGTGCCGGCCACGCTCCACCCGTACCCATCCATCACCTTGATGGACCACGTCGCCGAGACGGCCCGTCTCCGGCCCAACCACCCGGCCCTGATCTTCAAAGGCGAGCGCATCTCCTACGGCGAATTGGAGTGGCGCAGCGATGCCCTGGCGACCGCCCTGGTGGCGCAAGGGGTCAAGAAGGGGGATCGGGTGGCGATCCTGATGCCCAACACACCCCAATTCGTTATTGCCGAGTTTGCCGTCTGGAAGGCCGGCGCCATCGTGGCGTCCATCAACCCGCTGTACACCGGCCCCGAGCTGGAGCACGCGCTGAACGAGTGCGGTGCAGAGACCATCATCGTCCTCACGCTGTTCTACGAGAAGATCAAGGCGCTGCAGGCCAAGACCCGGCTCAAGCGGGTCATCGCCACCAACATCCGCGAGTATCTGCCCAAGCCGCTGATGGTGCTCTTCATGCTGCTCAAGGAGAAGAAGGAAGGCCACCGGGTCAGCCTGCGCGATGGCGACCTCTGGTTCGCGGACCTGATCCGCGAGCACGCGCATAAGGGCCGGCCGAACGTGGCGGTTTCGCCGACCGATCCTGGCCTGATCCTCTTCACCGGCGGCACCACCGGCATGTCGAAGGCGGCCTACGCCACCCACCAGGCGCTGGTAATGGCCGGCCTGCAGATTCGGGCCTGGTTCGGCAGCGTGCTGGAGGAGTGGAACGACTGCTTCCTGGGGAGCCTGCCGCTCTTCCACGTGTTCGCCGCGGTCGGCGTGCAGGCCGTGGCGCTGCTGGGCCGCAGCCCCATCGTGCTGATCCCCAATCCGCGCGACCTGGACGATGTGCTGAAGAACATCGAAAAGGAGCGGCCCACCTTCGTGCCGGGTGTGCCCACGCTGTTCAACGCGCTGCTCAACCACCCCAAGGTGAAATCGAAGCAGGTTGACATGACCTCCATCAAGCTGTGCATTTCCGGCGCGGCGGCGCTGATGCTGGACACCAAAGAGCGCTTCGAGGCCCTTACCGGCGGCCGCATCGTCGAGGGGTACGCGCTCACGGAGACCATGATGGGCGCGGTGATCAGCCCTGTCGAGGGCAAGTTCAAGCCCGGCTTCGTCGGTATGCCAGTCACCGACATTGAGTTGCGCATCGTGGACGCGGACACCGGCCTGCAAGACCTGCCCCAGGGCGAGATCGGCGAGATCGTCGTGCGCGCGCCGCAGTTGATGCTGGGCTACTGGCAGCGGCCGGACGCCACGCGCGAGATGCTGCGGGACGGCTGGCTCTTCACCGGCGACCTGGGCTTCCTGGACGAGGACGGCTACCTGGCTATCGTGGACCGCAAAAAGGACGTGATCAAGCCCAGCGGCTTCCAGGTGTGGCCCCGCGAGGTCGAAGAGGTAATCGCCAAGCACCCGGCCGTGGCTGAAGTGGGCGTGGCCGGCGTGTCCGACTCGCACGCCGGTGAGGCGGTGAAGGCTTACGTGGTGCTGCGCGAGGGCCAAACCGCCACGGTCGAGGAGATCCGTGAGTTCTGCAAGCAAGCGTTGACCGGCTACAAGGTGCCCAAGTACGTCGAGTTCCGGGCCTCGTTGCCCAAGAGTGCCATCGGCAAGATGCTGCGTCGCGAGTTGGGGAAGTAAGCCGATCTGAGTGTGCGCAAGGTCATTCTGAGCGGGTATGTCATAAGTGTTTCGTTGCGGCGCCAATTCAGCGAAGAATCTTCGGTACGCGGGCGCAAGACCCCTTCGGCAGCGCTCAGGGCAGGCTCTTCGCTGGACAGGTTTTCCGTAATGGGATTCACGGGAACGACACGCTACCTATGACATTCAGCTTCCGGCGGGTCCGGGACCCGCTGGAAGCGGCCTATGTCACTACCGGGCGCATCCTGCCGCGGCGGGATGTGGAACTCAGGGTGACGCTCAGGCAGGTTACTTATCCCCCACCTATCCCACTTTATCCCACATCATTCCCACACAGGAGGGTTACACCCATGTCGCGCCAAGTTGTCAGCGCCCCCAACGCCACGGCCATCGGCCCCTATTCGCATGCGGTCTGGGCTGGCGACCTGCTCTACCTTTCCGGCCAGACGCCGCTCGACCCGGCCACCGGGGTGCTGGTCGAAGGCGATGTGGCCGCGCAGGCGACGCAATGCTTCCGCAACCTGTTCAGCGTGCTGGCCACCGCTGGCTTGACCCCCGCCGACGTGGTCAAGGTCAACGTCTACCTCACCGACATGGCCGACTTCGCCGCGATGAACACGGCCTACGCGGCCCAATTCGAGCCGCCCTATCCCGCCCGCACCACCGTGGCTGTGGCCGGCCTGCCCCGCGGCGCGCAGATCGAAATCGAGATGATCGCGCGGCGGCCATGAACGGCATCCAGGCGTTCCTCGAAGTCCTGGCCGCGGGCGGTGTGCGTCACCTCTTCGGCAACCCCGGTTCCACCGAGCTGCCGCTGAGCGACGCGCTGACGACCGACCCGCGGTTCGAGTACATCCTGGCCCTGCACGAGCTGCCGCTGCTGGCCATGGCCGACGGCTACGCCATGGCGTCGGGCCAACTCGGCGTGGCGTGCGTCCACATCTCCGGCGGGCTGGGCAACGCGCTGGGCATGGTGTTCAACGCGTATCGTGAGGGCACGCCGCTGCTGATCGTGGCCGGCCAGCAGGATCGCCGCCTGCTGTTCGCGGAGCCGGCCATGGCAGGGGACATGGTCGCGGTCGCCCGGTCGTGGACTAAGTGGGCTGCGGAGGTGAACAGGGTCGAGGACCTGCCCCAGGCCGTGCGCCGCGCGGCCCAGGTCGCGCTGACCCCGCCGACCGGCCCCGTGTTCCTGGCGCTGCCGGCCGACGTGCAGCTCGAGCCAGCCGACGGGCTTGACCTCCGCGGCCCGCGCATCCTCGACCGCCGCGTGCGGCCCCCGGCCGAGGCGCTGGCGCAGGCTGCGGCGCTCCTGGCGGCCGCGCGTTCCCCCGCCATCCTGGCCGGCAGCCGCGTCCTCGAGGCCGGCGGCGTGGCGGAACTGGCTCGCCTGGCCGAGCTGTTGGGCGCGCCCGTCTTCGCCGAGATGCAAACCTCCCACGGCCGCCTGCCCCTCCCCGCCGACCATCCGCTCTACGCCGGCATCGTGCCCCAGTGGGCGCCCGACATCCGCGCCCGCCTGGCCGAGTTCGACGTGATCCTGGTCGCCGGGATGAACCTGCTGCGCGAGCTGGTCTACCGCGGCCCGGCGCCCGCGATCCCCGACACCGCCCGGCTGATCCAACTGGACAACAACCCCTGGGAGCTGGGCAAGAACTACCCCGTCGAGGTCGCGCTGCTGGGCGATCCCGCGGCCGGCTTGGCCGAGCTGGCCGACCGCACGGCCGCGCTGCAAGATGCCGGTCACGCGGCCGCCGCGGCCGAGCGCCGCGCGGCCCACGCGGCCCGTCGCGCTGCCGAGAACGCGCGCCTGGCGGTGGAGATCGCGGCCGGGTGGGATGCTCGTCCCATGACGTCGTTGGCGCTGATGGGCGCGTTGGCGCGCGCCCTGCCGCCGGACGCGGCGGTCATCGAAGAGGCCGCCACCACGCATGGTAACGTGTTGGAGCGCCTGGGCGTGCTGCGGGACCCGACCGGGCACTTCGCGCACCGCGGCTGGGTGTTAGGCTGGGGCCTGGGCTGCGCGATCGGCGTCAAGTTGGCCTGGCCCGACCGGCCCGTGGTGGGCCTGCTGGGCGACGGGGCCGCGCTCTACGGCATCCAGGGCCTCTGGACCGCCGCGCGCTACCGCGTCCCCGTCACCTTCGTGATCGCCAACAACGCGCAGTACAAGATCCTCAAGGCCAGCGCGGGTGTCATGGGGCTAACACACGTCCCGCGGCCAGATTACCGCGGCATGGATCTGGACGATCCGGCCGTGGACTTCGTGGGCCTGGCGCGCTCGCTGGGGGTGGAGGCGCACCGCGTGGCTGAGCCGGACGCGCTGGCGGAGGTGGTGCCCGGCTCGTTCGGGCGCACGTCACCACTGCTACTTGAGGTACAAATCGAATAATAAGGCTCCTCTGGCAATCAGCTTGCATATCCATCTTCCCGTTCTGTGTTACAATAGCAGTGACCGTGAACGAAGCGAGAATAGCGTATCGAGACGATGGAGGGCATCATGAGCGTCACATCACCGCAATTTCGCACCACCTTGAGCCTGGCTGAAATGGAAATGTTGATCCGGCGCGTTGTCAAGGAGGCTGTCCACGAGGAGTTTGCGCGCGTGCTGCGCCAGGCTCCTCCTTCGGTAGGTGATAACTGGACGCATGAAGGTCCCAACGATCCCGCTGGCGACCAATTACTGTTGGCCGAGTCGCTTGCAGAGCATGAGCGTTACCGGGCCGAACCCGAGGCCTGGCTGGACTGGGAAACCTTCAAGGCTGAACTGAAAGCGGCGGAGGCAGCCGGTGAGCTATCGGATTAGGCTGTCGCCATCAGCGAGCCAAGAAATCCGGTCATTGCCGGCTTATGTGCGCGCACAGGCGCTCCAACTCATTGAGGAGTTAGGCAGGGATCCCCGGCCTGTTCGGGCCAAGGAGCTACAAGATCGGCCCAGCATTTTCCGCATCTGGCTGGCCGGTCGTTGGCGCATTGTGTACGCGGTGGATGATGAGTCTGTTCTCGTGCTGATCTTGCGCGTGCGTCGCAAAGAGGACATTGACTACCCAAGCCTGTAGAAGAACAGGTGTGGACGCCATTCGAGAACTGCATGACAGCAGGCTGTTTGATCTGGATGATGACGGCTGACACAAAATGTCAAGCACTCCTATTCTCAAAGATGCCAAACCTTTCTTGAAATGGGCCGGCGGCAAGCAACAGCTCCTGGCCCAATATGAACCCTACTTCCCGGCCCATTTCTGCCGCTACTTCGAGACCTTCGTCGGCGCGGGCGCTATCTTCTTCCATCTCTGGAACACAGGCCGGCTGCCGTCAGGCGCTCACCTTCTGGACAATAACGAAGAGTTGATCAACGTCTACAAGGTGGTGCGCGACAGGCTGGAGGAGCTTATCGCGGCGCTCGTGATCCACCGGGAGCGGCACTGCAAAGCGTATTACTACGAGATCCGGGACTGCGATCGGCAGGGCGTCCCACTGAGTGACGTCCAACGGGCGGCGCGCACCATCTACTTGAACAAGACCTGCTACAACGGCCTTTACCGGGTGAACAGCCGGGGACAGTTCAATGTCCCGCTGGGCAGTTACAAAGCCCCGAAGATCTTCGAGGAAGACGCGCTCTGGGCAGCCAGCGTTGCGCTGCAGGATGTCGCGCTTGAGGTCAGGGATTTCCGTTCGGTCGTTGCGCTCGCCCAGGCCGGTGATTTTTTCTACTTCGATCCCCCTTACGATCCGGTCAGCAAGACGGCCAGCTTTACAAGCTACACCGCAGGGAGCTTTCGTGACCAGGATCAGCGTGAGCTGGCCGACCTGTTCGCACAGCTCACCGAGCGGGGCTACTTGTGCATGTTGAGTAATTCCCACACGCCCCTGGTCCGTGAACTGTACGGGCGTTTCAGGATCGAGATCATTCACGCCAACCGCGCGATCAACTCGAACGCGAGTGGGAGAGGTGCGATCGAGGAAGTGGTCGTCCTGAACTATTAGTTGAGGCTGACATGGCAGGCGGCCGATGATGCTCCGGTTTCTGTTCCGTAAACTTCTCCGGGCGCTCGCGATCCTGCTGGGCGTGATGTTGCTCGTCTTCTTACTGATGCACGCCATCCCCGGCAATCCGTGGAGCAACTATGTCGGCGAACAGCGCGCCATGTCGGGCCTGAGCATGGACAAAGCCACGCAGCGCGCGCTTGAGCGTCGCTTCGGGCTGGATCTGCCACTGTGGCGCCAGTTTGCTCGCTACGTCATCGGCGATTTCGCTGAAGACGGCAGCTTCTTCTGCGGCGCGGCCTGCGGCAATCTCGGGCCATCCCTCCAGCAGCGCGGACGCAGCGTGCAGAATATCCTCTTTGAGCCACCGGAAGGGAAGACATTCGGAGAAAGCCGCTTCGGCTACTCTCTACGCCTGGTTCTATTAGGTTCACTGATCGCCGTTGGGCTCGGGGTTCCGCTGGGGATCTTCAGCGCGACGAGGCCCCGCTCTGCCGCCAGCCACATCATCTCGGTCGGCCTGGCCGCGCTGATCGCGATCCCCAATTTCGTGCTCGGCTTGTTGGCGATCATCGTGCTGGCTTCCTGGCTGAAGATCGTCAACGTGCTGCCGAATTGGGACATCCCGAGCCATTGGATCGTCCCGGCCCTTGTGCTGGCGGTGATGCCGATGGCCAGCATCGCCCGGGTGACGCGTGCTTCGGTGATGAACGTCATGGGCGAGGATTTTATCCGCACCGCGCGCGCCAAGGGTCTCACGCAAACCCGTGTCATGCTCGTCCATATCATGGGCAACGCGCTGGTTCCGGTTGCCACCTTCCTAGGACCCACTTTGATCGAGATGTTCACCGGTTTGTTGATCGTGGAGAACCTGTATGCGTTTCCGGGGTTTGGCCGGGAATACTGGGGCGCTGTTTTGGCGCTGGATTACCCAATGATCATGGGGTTGACCTTGATCTACGCGACCGGCATCGTGTTGATTAACCTGGCGATCGAGGTTTTGTGCGAGGTTCTGGATCCTCGCATCCTTTCATCCAAACAGCCGAGCCCTTTATGATGACGCTGTTCCCGTGGCGACAAGCCTGGCAGAGAAAAACGGTCCGCATCAGCCTGCTCCTGATACTCGCGTTCGGGCTGGTGGCCGTGCTCACCCCCTGGATCGCCCCACATGACCCGTACAAGTTCAGTGCAGCCCATTCCAGCTTACCTCCCATGTGGGTGCGGGATACACCCTCCCCAGGCATGGCTGACTATCCGCTCGGCACCGACCGTTTCGGCCGCGACGTGCTGAGCCGTTTGCTCTACGGGGTGCGCACCGCATTCTTCTTGATGTTGACCGCAGTTCCCCTGGCGGCGCTGATCGGAACACTGGCCGGCCTAGTTGCGGGCTATACGGCCGGCAGCAGGCTCGATACGGCGATCATGTTCTTCACCGACGTGATCCAGGCGCTGCCGGGGATCATGTTCATGGTGATCATCATACTCATCTTCCGTTACATCTTCTCCCCATCCTGGTTCCACGGACTGCTCATCCTTGTGATCGGTTTTGCAGCGGTGAGTTGGGCCGGCCTGGCACGCCTGATCCGCGTCAACGTGCTGCAGATCAAATCCGGCTTGTTCGTGGAAGCGGCGGTCAGCGCCGGCGCGCCGCCCCGCCGCATCATCACGCACCATCTCATGCCCAACGTGGCGCACGTGGTGTTGGTCTGGATCATCAACAACGTGCCCGCGGTGATATTGCTTGAGGCAGTGCTCGGCTACATCGGCGTGGGCGTCACCCGCGCGGTGGATGGCGATGAGTTCACCGTGGTCAGTTTGGGCGGTATGTTCTTCGCCGGCCGCTCGGCGCTGAACCGCAACCCGCTGATGTTGGTCATCCCTTCGCTGTGCGTCTTGTTGATTTCCATGAGTTTTGTTCTGCTGGCGGATGCCCTGAACGGGATCAGCCGCCGGGATCAGGGATAGCATGAAACCAGGAGCTTCACAATGTCTGACCTTTCCTTCCCCGAAATCCTAAGCCGGTTCCGCTGGCAGCACGAGCCTGCGGCCTGGTCGCTGGACGCCGGCCTCACGCTGACCACGCGACCCGACACGGACTATTGGCAGCGCACACACTACGGCTTCCGGCGCGACAACGGCCACTTTTTCTTCACCGAACCCGATGGCGACTTCACCCTGACCGCACACCTGACCTTCGCGCCCACGGCCCAGTACGACCAGTGCGGCCTGATGTGCCGTGTCGACAGCGACACGTGGATCAAGTGCTCGGCTGAGTACGAGACGCCGGAATTCAGCCACCTGGGGTCGGTGGTCACGGTGCGCGGCTACTCCGACTGGGCCACCCAGGAGATCCCCGCGACCGTCACCGGCCTGCACTACAGGCTGGACCACCGCGGCAGCGACTTTCGGATTTCCTGGTCGTTGGACGGCCGCGACTGGCGCCAGATGCGCATCACCCACCTGGACCCGTGCCCGCCGCGGCTCCAGGCCGGCGTCTACGCGTGCAGCCCGGTCGGGCCGGGGTTCACCTGCCGGGTGCACGATCTCCAGATCAGCGCGAATGAGTGGGGGGCGCATTAACACCACCAGCGGAACTGTCTATCTGGCATCCTGAGCGGGTCTACAAGTCAACGTGCTTGACGAAATGCGTCCAGCCGAAGGATGCCTTTACTGAGACGAGATCATGCTGAAGCGTATCGCGATCTTCATCCTGATCCTGGCCCTCGTTTACGCAGCCCTGGGCGTCGCGTTCCACATCAAATGGAAGGCCGCAGCCGACGCATGCTGCACCGCGCGGCTCGCCCAGGGCGAATTCGTGGAACCGAACGAGGTCTTCGGCGGCCCCATCGGCCTGGCGTTCGACGTCACCTTCTGGCCGGTCTACGCCGCGGCGAATGTGCGTCTGGACGGGACACCGTTCGCGACGCCGTGTACCCATTGAGGAGGCAAAGAATGGGCACACGCATTGACATGATCGGCATTTTTGTGACCGACCTGGACCGGATGGTGGCGTTCTACCGGGACGCCCTGGGGTTCGAGATCACTTGGGACGGGAACGGGCCGTATGCCGAGTTCGTGAACGACGGCGTGCGTTTCTCTATGTACGAACGCAGCCAGTTGCCGGGCCTGCTGGGCGAGGCGCCGAGCTATCCCGCAGGGCTGAACGGCACGTTCGAGCTGGCGATTGACCTGCCGACCTCGGCCGATGCCGATCGCATGTACGAGCGCGTGGTCGCGGCCGGCGGCCAGCCGGTCTACGCGCCGAGGGATGAGCCGTGGGGCATGCACTCGTCCATGATCGCGGACCCGGAGGGGAATCTGATCGAGATCGGGTCGTGGAACCGGTGAGGGTGGAGTAAACAGGGAATCGGCTTTACATCCGCACCGCCTCCAACACCCGCACCAGATCACGCCGCCAGGTATCTCCCTCACGCAACTCCACCCAAATGGCGCGGCGCGCAACACGGGCGGGGATGCCTGATGCTTGCAGTCTGTTTTGCAGCGCGACCCGATCCATCGTTTCCAGGCATGCGCATTTGATCAGCAGCTGCCCTTCTTCGAACCCGATGGCCTCAACCCCCGCGTTCACCGCCAGCACCTTGACCCGCACCACGTAGAGCAGGTTCGCCACCTCCGCCGGCACGGGGCCGAAACGGTCGGCGAACTCCTGCGCGATCTCGTCCACGGCTGCCAGCGTCGTCAGGCCGGCCAGGCGGCGGTAGAGCTGCAAGCGCAGCACACCCTCGGGCACGTACTCCTCCGGGATGCGCGCCGGCAGGTTGAGGTCGAGGTGGACGGATGGCGCCAATGGACCGTCGAGCAGGTTGGCGCGACCGCCGACCGGTGACGGCTGACCGCGGTCGTCGGTCGCCGGTCGTCGGTCGCCGGTCGTCCGTTCCCGCGCCTCCGTCACCGCCTGGGCCAGCAGCCGCGCGTACAGGTCGAACCCGACGGCCGCGATGTGCCCGTGCTGCCGCGCGCCCAGCAGTTCGCCCGCGCCGCGGATCTCCAGATCGCGCATGGCGATGCGGAAGCCCGCGCCGAGCTCACTGGCCTCCTGGATCGCATCCAGCCGCCGCCGGGCGTCCTCAGTAAGGGTTTTGTACTTGTCCACCAGCAGGTAAGCATAGGCTCGTACGGCCGAGCGGCCCACGCGGCCCCTGAGCTGATAAAGCTGCGCCAGGCCGAACATGTCCGCCCGGTTGATGAGGATGGTGTTGGCGTTTGGGATGTCCAGCCCGCTCTCGATGATGCTGGTGCACACCAGCACGTCGTATTCGCCCTCCGCGAAGGCCAGCATCACGGCTGAGAGCTCGCGCTCCGGCATCTGGCCGTGGCCGATGGCGATCCGGGCCTCGGGCACCATCTTCTGCACCCGCGCGGCCATCTGCTCGATGCCCTGGACGCGGTTGTGCACGAAGTAGACCTGACCGTTGCGATCCAGCTCACGGACGATGGCTTGGCGCACCAACGTCTCATCGAAGTCGCCCACGAAGGTCTTGATGGGCAGACGCTCCTCCGGCGGGGTGTCAATGGTGCTCAGGTCGCGCACGCCGGCCAGGCTCATGTGTAAGGTGCGCGGGATCGGGGTGGCGGTCAGGGTGAGCACATCCACCTCGGTGCGCAACTGCTTGATGCGCTCCTTGTGCGCCACGCCGAAGCGCTGTTCCTCATCCACGATCAGCAGGCCCAGGTCTTTGAACGCGACATCGTTGCTCAGCAGGCGGTGCGTGCCCACCACCAGGTCAACGCTGCCGTTGATCAGGCCGGCGATCGCCCGCTCCTGTTGCGCGGGGGTCTGGAAACGGGAGAGCATGGCCACGGAGACCGGGAACGCGGCCAGACGGCGGTTGAAGTTGGTGTAGTGCTGCTGGGCCAGCACGGTGGTGGGCACCAGCACGGCCACTTGCTTGCCGTCCATCACCGCCTTGAACGCGGCGCGCAGCGCGACCTCGGTCTTGCCGTAGCCCACATCGCCGCAGATCAGCCGATCCATGGGCCGCGTTTGCTCCATGTCCTGCTTGACCGCCTCGATGGCGACGAGTTGATCCTCGGTCTCGACGTAGGGGAAGCTGGCCTCCAGTTCGTGCTGCCAGGCCTGGTCGGGGCTGAACGCGTGGCCCTGCACCACCTCGCGCGCGGCGTAGAGTTCCAGTAGCTCGTCGGCGATCTCGGCCACCGCGCGTTTGGCCCGCGCCTTGACCTGCTCCCACTCGGTGGTGCCCAGGCGGTGCAGCGCTGGCGTCACGTCCCCCGCGCCCACGTAGCGCGCCAGCCGGTCGGCCTGGTGCACCGGCACGTAGAGCTGATCGCCTTGCGCGTACTCGATCTGCAGGTACTCGCGCGCCACGCCGTCCATGGGCAGCTTGACCAGCCCTTTGAATCGGCCGATGCCGTGCTCCATGTGGACTACGAAGTCGCCGGGCTGCACGTCGGCGAAGAAGACTTCCGGCGCCAGCCCGCGCGTCCGCTGCGGCCGCCGCGGCTTTGGCCGGCCCCAACCGAAAAGCTCGGCGTCGGTGAGGAACCAGAGGGCGGATGTACGATGTTCGATGTTGGATGGACGATGTTCACTGTTGTCAACGACATCGTCCATCGTAGATCGTACATCGTCCATGCGCCACCCCTCCTCCATCACCCCCTGCACCACGGTGAGGCCGGGCGGGGGTGGGGTTGTGACGTGGTCGACCGGCGCGATGGCGCGGCCGGCTTCGTTCAGCAGCTCGGCCAGCCGCGGGGCCTGGCGGCTGATCATGATCACGCGGTCGTCGCTGTGTAGGCGGCGCTCGACGTCGGCCAGGATGGCGCGCATCTGGCCGCCGAAGCGGGGGCCAGCGGTGAACGCAGTCGCGATCTGGCCGGCCAGGAAGTCCGCGCGCTCGCTGGCGCGCGGCGACGCGCCGGACAGGGTGCTGTAGCCCAGGGCGAGCACTGGCCGGCCGGTCAAGCGTTCGCGCAACGCGTCGGCGCTGAAGTAGGAGGGCACGAGTTGGACCGGGACATCGCCGGCTGCTCGCAAATCCTTGCTGAGCTGTTCTGCCTGCCCGGCCAGGTCGCTGAAGGTCGCCAGTAGATCGGCGGCATCCTCGACAATAAGCCAGGCGCCGGCCGCGGGGAGGTAGTCGGCCACATTCGCGGGCTGGCTGTAGAGGTAGGGGATGTACCATTCCAGGTTGCGGAACCCGCTGCCGGCCACGAGTTGGGCGATCTCGCGCTCGAACTCGGTGCGCGCAGGCGGATGGCAGCCGTCGTAGGTGATAGCCCGTAACCGGTCGGCGGCGCGCTCGCCCAGCCGCGGCAGCGCCTCACTGGCAGGGCCGCACCACGCGCTCTCGATGCGGGTCAGGGTGCGCTGAGTTGAGGGGTCAAACGTGCGCAGGCTGTCCACCTGGTCGCCAAAGAGCTCAATGCGCACCGGCTTGCGCAGGTTGGGCGGCCAGAGGTCCACGATGCCGCCGCGGCGGCTGAATGTGCCCGGCGTCTCCACTACGGCCGCGGCCTCGTAGCCCAGCCCCACCCAGTTCGTCAGCATCTTGTTCAAATCGAATAGCTGCCCCTGGCGGATCATGCGCAGCGCGGTGCGCAACTCACGCACCGGCAGCGTCATCTGCATAAAGGCGCGAGCGGAGGAGACGACGATGGGGCCCTTCGGCTTTCGGCTTTCGGCTTTCGGATTGGTCTCAGGTGGTTCTTCAGTCCGCAATCCCACTTCGCTTCGCTGCGTGGACCATTGTCCGCAGTCTGCAATCTGTAACAGGCTCGCCAGCGCTTCCAGCCGCCGCTGCCGCGTTTCCGGCGCCCAGGGAATGCGTTCGTAGGGCAGGGCGTCTGGGTCGGCGAAGTTGTGGACCGGCACCTCATCGGGTAGCCAGGCCCGGAGCTCGTCCACCCACTGCCGCGCGCGGTTGCTGCGCGGGGTCAGGATGAGAAGCGGTTGGTTCAGCAGCGAGGCCAGGGCGGCCACCACGTAAGGTCGCGCGGCCGCGTAGACTTCCAGCGGAACAGCGGGCGCGCGGCCATCCCGGAGCTGGGCCGCAAGGGCGTCCAACGCCGGCGAGGTGCGGCTGAGTTCGAGCAGACCGTTAAGTTTCATGGATCCTGGATGGAAGACTCGATTCGTCCTTTGTCTTTCGTCTTTCGTCTGCGTTGAACTGGTTCATTGCGGCCGCGATCCCCAGCGTCAGCCAGGCCTCGATGGCGTCTGCGGCGCGTTGGCGTACAAAAACCATCTCCTCCTCTTGCTCCGCGTTGAAAGGACGCAGCACGTAATCGGCCGGGTCCATCTGGCCGGGCGGCCGGCCGATGCCCACGCGCAGCCGGGCGAACCCCTCGCCGCCGAGCTGCCGGATGATGGAGGCGACCCCTTTCTGGCCGCCGGCCCCGCCCTCAGCGCGCACGCGGATGCGGCCGACGGGCAGGTCCAGGTCGTCGGAGACCACCAGGAGGTCGGCTGGCGGGATCTTATAGAACGCCATCAGCGCACTGACCGCTTCGCCGCTGGCATTCATGTATGTCATGGGCTTAGCCAGCAGCACGCGGCCGGTCCAGACGGAGGCTAAGGTTGAGGCTGAGTTTGAGGCTCTCAGCGTCACTTGCCCCATCGCCAGGCGCGCCCGTTTTTGGAATTTATCGAACGCCAGGCCGTGGCGTTCGGCGAACAGGTCAAGCACCTGGAAGCCGATGTTGTGCCGGTGCCGCGCATATTCCGGCCCCGGGTTGCCCAGGCCCACGATGATCTTCAGCGGACCGGCGGTCGGGGGCGCGGATGGTTGGCGGGCTCGGAATGGATTGAAGTTCATGATCAAGAACAACGGCCAAGTCAGAAAATCGATCCCGGCTCTGCGCTCGTTGGGATCAATGCCCTACGGCCTTATCTTGTGCCACAACCACACCAGAACCCACTTGACCCCGAAGAACAGGCCGATGGCGAGGAACGCCGCCATGGTGTACGTGGCTGCTTTTTCGGCAACGTCTAGCAGTTGGGCCGTGCTGAACAACTGGTCGGTGAGGCTGGGACCGCTGACGCTGGCCGCCGGCGTCGCAGGCAGGATCGGCGCGCTCTCAGGCTCAGGCGTGGGGGTGGGCTCGGGCGTGGGTGAGGTATCAGCCGTGGGCGCAGCGATCACCGCCGTCGGTACGATGAGCGGCGCGGTCGGCAACGGTTCAGGCGTCTCGGTCGGCAAGGGGGTGGGCGACTCGATGGGCCGCGTGTTCACCACCAACACCCGCCGCGGATCACTGTCATCGTAGTTGCCGTCAATCTTCACCACGCGCACCCGCAGCGCATACGTGCCGTCGGTCACCGAGCGCGAGTCCCAGGTGCCCAACAGGCCAAGGGGCTGCTGGTTGAAGTGGGCATCGCCGATGAAGATCCACGATTGATCGGAAGGCACGGGCCAGGGCGCGTAATAAAGCTCGTAGCGCTGGAACTGCGGATGTACGGCCGTGCCCACGATTTGCACCACCCCGCGCACCGGCGCATCTTGGACCGGCTGGGCGATCACGGGCCGGGCTTCCTGGCTCAGGGGCGCTGCCAAAGCCACCGCGCCGGAGATCAGAATAGCCAGGAGCAGGATTAAGAAGAAGAGTGGCCGTCTCATAGGCCGTTACACCTCGTGCATGGTCTTGTTTGGCTTTCATGTTGAGCCAGACGCACTGTAATGGCATAGTGTAACACAGAATCACGTTAATGCCCAAGAACGTCCCCGCTCACCTGAGGGGTCTGGCTTGATTGACAAACCCTGGCTTTGATACTAGAATTGTACAATCATATCATTGGAGGTTCTCATGCTTCGTATCATTGTAGATTCTACTTGTGAAGCGTCCCCTGATATATTGGGGCACCCGGCGGTGACGATCCTGCCGCTGTCCGTCGTTTTTGGGCAGACGGCCCTGCGCGACGGTGTTGACATCAGCCACGCTGAGTTCTGGGCGCGGCTGCCGCAAAGCGACCCCCTACCGACCACATCGCAGGCCGCCCCCGGCGATTTTGCTGAACTGCTGGCCAAGCTCGTCCCGGGCGGCAACGAGGTGATCATCTTGACGATCTCCAGCAAGCTCAGCGGCACCTACAGCTCGGCGGTTGTTGCGGCTGAGGCGTACCTTGAGGCTGTGAGTGTGGTTGACTCCAAAAGCACCTCGGTGGGCCAGGGCCTGTTGCTGCAGGCAGCGTTGGCCATGCTTGACGCGGGCGCCACGCGCAACGAGATTGTGGCCAAGCTCGAGCAGATGCGGGAGCAGATCCGCATCGTGTTCGTGTTGGAGACGCTGGAATACCTCCAGAAGGGCGGCCGGATCGGTAAGGCGCAGGCGTTCGTCGGCACGCTATTGAAGTTCAAGCCGCTGCTGGGGATCGTGGACGGTGAGGTGGTGCCGCTAACGCGCGTACGCAGCCGGGCGAAGGCATTGGAAGCGGTGCAGGAGCTGCTGTTGGCGCAGGTCTCGGCGCGCGGGCCGCAGGTGCGCATGGCTGTCACCCAGGCCTTGGTTGAAGAGGAGGCGCGCGCCGTAGGCCAGAAGCTGAAGGCGCACCTGGGCGCGGGCGACTTCTTCGTGTCCGAGCTGGGGCCTGTGCTGGGTGTACATGTGGGCCCTGGCACCATCGGGATCGGGGTGTATCCGGGCGACTGAGACGGCGGACGGCCGGGCCGTTCCTGCAGGATGCTCCGTTGCGCCTAACAGACTTTTTTTCTGTATGGCTTCGAGCGCCACGCCGTGCGCGGCGTGGCGCTCATATTGATGGCGCGCCGCGTCTTTTGGCGGGCGAAGGTGTTGTAAGGGATGAGACGTCAGCAGGGGCCAGCCGCCCAGGAACAGAACGCGCCGCGCTGCTATGCTGACCGGACAGAAGCCGAGTTGATCGAGCTTGCCCGGCGCGAGCCTGAGGCGTTCGGTGAGCTCTATCAGCGCAACGTTGACCGTATCTACAACTACGTGTATTACCGCACCGGCAACGCGGCGGACGCCGAAGACCTTACTGCACGGACGTTTCATCAGGCGTTAAGCAACCTATCCAGTTATACCCATTACGGCTTGCCGTTCGTGGCCTGGCTCTACCGCATCGCGCACAACCTGGTGGCGAATTACCATCGTTCGCACAGCCGGTGGCGCATGACGTCATTGGACGATCTGGAAGTGATGGGCCGGCCGGCTGAAAGCCCTGAACGTGCGGCGGAGGTCAACGAACGCGCGCAGGCGCTTTGGTCCGCCATCCGGCGCCAACCGGAAGAGCGCCAACGCCTGCTGGTCCTGAAGTTCGCCGACCGGCTCTCCAACGAAGAGATCGGCCGGGAGATGGGCCGCACGGAGAGCTCGATCAAGTCACTTTATTTTCGCACCCTGCGCGCGCTCAAGGCCGACCTTGAGGCGCGCGGGTGGTAAGGACAGATGTATGATCCGCATCGTCACTGATTCTACCTGCGATCTGCCGGCCGAGATGCTGGCGCGTCACCGGATCTCGGTGGTCCCTATCAACATCCAGTTTGGCCATGACACCTTTCAGGAGCGCGTGAACCTGGATGAGCCCGCGTTCTACCGCAAGGTCGAGACGCTCAACAAGCTGCCCACCACCTCGCAGCCTTCCCTGGGCCAATACCAGGCGGTCTACGCGGCGTTGGCAGCCGAGCCGGCCACCGAGGCGATCCTGTCTATCCACATCACCGGCCAGTTGAGCGGCACTTACGATGGGGCGGTGACCGCCGCGCGGCAGATGCCGGCGCATCCACCGATCGCCACCTTCGACAGCCTGAGCGGCTCCATGGGGCTGGGCTTCATGGTGTTGGAGGCCGCCGAGATGGCCGAAGGGGGCGCATCGCTGCCGGAGATCCTTGCGCGGCTGGAGGCGGTGCGGGAGCGTATGCACATCTTCTTTAGCGTCGATGATCTGCGCTACGCGCGCATGAGCGGCCGGGTGGGGTTGAGTCGCATGTTGTTGGTCTCAGCGCTGAACATCAAGCTGATGCTGACCGTGCGTGCGGGGAAGCTGGAGTTGTTCCACCGTGTGCGCGGCCGCTCAAAGGCGCTCCAGGCCATGGTGGATTCGCTGGTTGAGCGGTTGACCGCGCAGTTGCCCGCGAAGATCGCGGTGATCCACGCCCAGGCGCCGGAAACCGCCGAGCAGGTGCGTCAGGCGCTGGCGGACCGGGTGCGGGGCACGCAGGTGATTGTGCGCGAGCTTTCCCTGGGCATTGCTGTCCATTTTGGGCCCGGCACGGTCGGCGTGGTCGGTTACAATCCCTGATCGGCTATCAGTTCAACGGAGAACAGATATGACGGATAATCGCACCCTGACGCTGGCCCCGTATTTGGCCCTGGCGCGCGAACTGACTGCTTTGATCGTGCCTGTCCGGCCGAGGCCGGCGTTTCGCGGAGATCTGGAGGCCAGCCTGTTGGAAGCGGCGAGACGCCAATGCGCGCTGAGCAGACTGGCTATCGCGCCATCGGTTGCGCCCCAGCCCGCCGTTGAGGTGTGGACGTGGCGCCAGCGTTTCATCGAGGGCCGCGAACGACAGTGGGTGATCGGCGCGGCCGCGGTCGGGTCGGCGGTCTCGGTGGCCGGCGTCATGGCCTATTTCTGGCACCAGCGCGGGCGCCGTGCCGCGTAGATCGAGTTCCTTTTCCCCATACGCCTCGCGATTTTGCCAACCTGTTCCCCTGTGCGACAATAGGGCCGCTGAATTCTGCGGCGCCTCGGTCCGCTCTGGCCCGAAAGTGGGACGCGGACGAGCGCGGATCGCTGCATTTTCATCTCCACTTGTGGCGCCCGCGACATGGACGCTGCCCTGAAAATGGACGGGTTCGTAGTCGCGACTTTAGTCGCTGTGGCCCGCGCTGAACGACTGAAGTCGTTACTACGAACGTTTTCATGCGCCGTGGCGCCGCCCGCGGCAGGCAAAACTAATCTAAAAATACCGACTGCCGACTGTCGACGGCTGACCGCAATCGCGTGATCGCGGGCGCCCGCGGCGTGGAAAACCGCTCTGTCGTACACAGGAGTCTCATGCCAACAACCCTTCCCATCGTTCGGACGGCCGTTGTTCAGGCCGCGCCGGTGCTTTTCGACCGGGATGCGTCCATCGAGAAGGCGTGCCGCCTGACCGCGGAAGCCGCAGCCGGCGGCGCGCAGCTCATCCTCTTCCCCGAGGCCTTCATCCCGGCCTACCCGCGCGGCCTGGCCTTCGGCACGGTGATCGGCAGTCGCAGCGCAGCCGGCCGCCTGGCCTGGGAGCGCTATTGGGCCAACGCGGTCACCATCCCCAGTCCGGCCGCCGAGGCGCTGGCCGCGGCCGCGCGGCTGGCAGGCGCCTATCTGGCCATCGGCGTCATCGAGCGGGATAGCCAGTTCAGCGGCGGCACCCTCTATTGCACCCTGCTCTACTTCGGCCCCGACGGCCGGCTGCTGGGCACGCACCGCAAGCTGAAGCCCACGGCCGCCGAGCGCCTGGTGTGGGGCGAGGGGGATGGCAGCACGCTGACCGTGTTGGATACGGAGCTGGGCAAAGTGGGCGGGCTGATCTGCTGGGAGAACTACATGCCGCTGGCTCGTATGGCGCTCTACGCCAAGGGGGTCGAGCTCTACCTGGCCCCGACTGCTGACTCGCGAGATACCTGGCAGGCCACGCTGCGCCACATCGCGTGCGAGGGGCGCTGCTTCGTGCTGGGCTGCAACCAATATGTCACCAAGGCCATGTATCCATCTGACCTGCCGGGCATCGAAGATCTGGCGAACCAGTCGGAGGTGATGTGCCGCGGGGGCAGCGCGATCATCTCGCCGCTGGGCGATGTGCTGGCCGGGCCGCTGTACGATGGGGAAGGCATCCTGTACGCCGATCTGGATATGGGCGAGGTGGCCCGCGGTAAGTTCGATTTCGACGTGGTCGGCCATTACGCGCGGCCGGATGTGTTTCAGTTGATCGTGAATGAGAGAAAGGAGTTGTTTTCATGGGACAAGTTGCGGTGAAATGGGCCGGCGATGACAGCCGGATGTTCCTGGGACGTGATAGCCTGGGTCGGACTGTGGTTGCCGGCTACTGGCGGCGGGAAGATGATGGCACGTGGACTGAGTGGCGCGGGGCGAAGGCGTCCGACCTGCTGGTGATCGCGCTTTGCTCGTGCTCGGGCTACGATGTGGTGGACATCTTGCTGAAGCAGAAAGCGGGGCTGACCGGCCTGACCGTGATCGCTGACGCGGAGCAGGCCCCGGAGCCGCCGTGGCCGTTTGTCAAGATCCACCTGCATTACGTCGTCTCGGGTCACGACCTGGACCCGAAAAAGGTGGAGCGGGCCATCAAGCTGTCGGAGGAGAAGTACTGCTCCGTCGCGGCCACGATCCGCGGGGTGACGCAGATCACGCACGATTTCGAGGTGTTGCCGGCGGCGTAGGGCGATCATCCTCCGCGCAGTGCCCATGTCACTGATGACACAACCAGGGACGAGAACGGGAACGCGGATTACGCGGATACCGCGGAGGACGCGGATTTAGGACAGAGTTTATCCGCGTCGTCCGCGTCGTCTGCGTCGTCCGCGTCCCTTTCTTGGGTCAATGGAGACGCGTTGTGATTGAAGTATCACCATCCCGACCCCTGGCCGGCCAGATCGCGCTCGTGGCCGGCGCCACGCGCGGGGCCGGCCGCGCCATTGCGGTCACCCTGGCCGAGGCCGGCGCGTTCGTCTACTGCACCGGCCGCAGCCTGGGCCGTTCAGCCATGGCCGGCCGGCCGGAGCTGCTCCAAGACACCGTGGCGCTCATCGCTGAACGCGGTGGGGCAGGCGTCGCCGTGCAAGTTGACCACACACAGCCCGAGCAGGTCGCCGCGCTGTGCGACCGCGTGCGCGCCGAGCAAGGCCGGCTGGATATCCTGGTGGATAGCGTGTGGGGCGGCGATGAGCTGACCCACTGGGACGTGCCGTTTTGGCAGCAGCCGCTGGCGGATGGGCTGGCGATGCAGGCGCGCGCAGTGGCGTCGCACCTGATCACCGCGCACTGCGCCGCGCCGCTGATGGTCGCGCAGGGCCGCGGGCTCTTGGTGCAGATGACCGACGGCGATGGGTTCCGCTACCGCGGCAACCTGTACTACGACTTGGCCAAGGTGTCGGTGATCCGCCTGGCCTACGGCCTGGCCCAGGAGCTGCGGCCGCACGGCGTGGTCGCCCTGGCCCTGACGCCCGGCTTCATGCGCTCGGAGGCGGTGCTGGGCAGCCTGAACGTGACCGAAGCCAACTGGCGGGACGCCATCGCTCGGGATCCACACTTCGCGTTCTCAGAAACGCCTTATTTTGTCGCCCGCGCGGTGGTCGCGCTGGCTACTGACCCGGCCCTGGCTGGCCGTTCCGGCCATGTCTTCAGCTCGTGGGGCCTGGCGCGCGAGTTCGGCTTCACCGACGTGGACGGCTCCCGGCCGGACTGGGGCGCGCATTGGGCAGAGGCGTTCCCAAATGCCTGAGGGCCGGTGGTTGAAAACCGATCGGCTGAACGTGAAAAGGCCCTGCAGGGCCTATGACAGCGAAATGGTGATAATCGGCCACAGTTTGCGCCGCGGAGTTTCGTTCGATGTCGGACACTTACTGGCCGCTGACCATGGTCCGGGCGACGCTGGCGGATATTCCCGTCTATCCGTTTCCGGCCGGCTATACCTTGCGCTGGTATCAGCCCGGCGATGAAGTGCGCTGGGTGGCCATCCAGGCTGTGGCCGATCGCGACAACGAGATCACGCCCCAGCTTTTCGCGCAGGAGTTTCGCGCCGCTGGCTTGCCGGCCGCTTTGCTGGGCGCACACCGGCTGGAAGACCGGCAGTGCTATCTGCTCGACCCGGCCGGCCGCCCGATCGGCACCGCAACGGCCTGGGTGGACGATCTGTCCGGCGACCCGACGGCCGGCCGGGTCCATTGGGTCGCGATCGTTCCGGCCGCGCAGGGCAAAGGACTGGCGAAGCCGCTGATGACGGCGGTCTGCCAACGGCTGGCCGCGCTCGGTCACCGCACCGCGTACCTGACCACCGCGCTGAACCGGCCGGCCGCGGTCGGGCTGTACCTGAAGTTCGGGTTTGTGCCGGTGCTGGCGAGCGACGAGGATCGGGCGCGTTGGCGGAAGCTGCACGAAGCGCTGCAACAACATCAGCAGCGTTGAGGATCGCCCTGGGTTCACGGACGTCAAGAACAGAAAGGTTGACACATGCATGATCATCGCCCCGCAGTTGAGCGCATGGCCGCGTTACTGGCGCAGTGGGAGGGCGCCGGCGACCGCCGCGCGATCTTTCTGGGCTGCTACACCCTGATGACGCGCAACATGCTGGCCGCGCTGGACGCGGGCCGCTTCCACGACCCGCGCTGGGTGCGTGCGCTGCTGGAGCATTTCGCAGATTATTACTTCGACGCGCTAGCCGCGTGCCAGGCCGGCGACCCGGACGCGCCGCTCGTGTGGCAGCGCACCCACGCGGCCGCCGCTGATGCCGGGACCCTGGCGATCCAGAACCTGCTCCTGGGCGTGAACGCGCACGTCAACTACGACCTGGTCTTCGCGGTCGTGGATCTGCTGGCGCCGGAGTGGGCCGGCCTGTCCGCAGCGGAGCAGGAAGCGCGCTACGAGGACTTCTGCCAGGTCAACCGCATCATCGCCGAAACGGTGGACCAGGTGCAGGACGAGGTGTTGGAGCGCCATTCGCCCGCGATGGACCTGGTGGATCGGCTGCTGGGGCCGGTGGATGAATGGATCGCCTCACGCATGATCGCGCACTGGCGGGATGAGGTGTGGGAGAATGCGTTGGCGTGGCTGACCGCCGCTGACATCGACCAACGCGCAGCTTTACGGGACAAGGTCGAGGCGGCCGCGCTGCGGTGGGCGGGGCGGCTGCATTGGGAGTGAGCGCGGCCGGCGGCGAGCGCGTGAAGTTGGTCTGGTTTTTGGGACCTGTCATTCTGAGGGCCGCAGCCCGAAGAATCTCATCGGCAAGTTTCGCGCCCGGCAACTGAAGTTGCGGCTACCGCTGCAAAGTATCCTCTCAATAATCCGGGGTAGGGGCACGGCCTTGCGCCTGCCCGCTTGGGCGACCGCAAGGGTACGCCCCTACGAATTGAGAGGATACGCTGCAAAGTCTGCCTTCGCAGACTGGAATTCAACCGACGCAGGTTGGTTTCGCAATGGTAGGCGCAGTTTCAACTGCGGGCTGGCTTCATTGGCTGCAACATGACTTCGCCCTGGTTTGACGGCCCGCCGACTGTCAACTATACTGCTACCCTGCAATCGTTGACGCAGACCCAACGCCGCCTGCCATGAACAAAAAACAGCTCACCGAACAGGAAATCCGCACCCGCTACATCACCCCTGCCATCCAGGCCGCAGGGTGGAAGCCGGGCCAAATCCGTGAGGAAGTGACCTTCGACGCGGGCCGGATCATCGTGCGCGGCGCGGTCTCCATGCGCAGCTCCGAACGCAAACGGGTTGACTATCTCCTCAACTACAAGTCGAGCATCCCCCTGGCCATCGTCGAAGCCAAAGACAACAACCACAGCCTCAGCGCGGGCATGGATCAGGTCTTGCAGTATGCCGAGATCGCGGATGTGCCGTTCGTCTACACCTCCAACGGCGACGGCTTCATGGAGCATGATCGGATGGTGAAGGACGGCCCGGTGGAGCGCGAGCTGCGGCTGGACGAGTTCCCGTCACCCGAGGCGCTGTGGCTGCGCTACATGTGGGGGACGGGCATGGCCGCCGAGCTAGAAAAGGTCATCGCTGAAGATTACTACTACGACCGCTACGGCCGCGAGCCGCGCTACTACCAGGAGGTGGCGATCAACCGCACCGTGCGCGCCATCGCCGAGGGGCAGAAGCGCGTCCTGCTGGTGATGGCGACCGGCACCGGCAAGACCTACACCGCGTTTCAGATCATCTGGCGGCTGTGGCGGGCCAAGAAGGTGCGCCGGGTGCTCTTCCTGGCCGACCGGAACATCCTGGTTGACCAGACCATGACCAACGACTTCCGCTTTTTCGGCGATAAGATGACCAAGGTGGTCAAACGCCAGGTGGATAAGTCCTACGAGATCTACCTGGCGCTCTACCAGGGGATCTCCGGCACGGAGGACTGGCAGGACATCTACCGCCAGTTCTCGCCCGACTTCTTCGACCTGATCATCGTGGACGAGTGCCACCGCGGCAGCGCGGACGCGGACTCGGCCTGGCGCGAGGTGTTGGAGTATTTCGCCTCGGCGGCGCAGATCGGGCTGACCGCCACGCCCAAGGAAACGAAGGACGCATCCAACATTGACTACTTCGGCGAGCCGATCTACACCTACTCGCTGCGCCAGGGGATCGCCGATGGGTTCCTGGCCCCCTACAAGGTGATCCGCATTGATCTGGATCGCGACGTGGACGGCTGGCGGCCGCGGCAGGGCCAGCTCGACCGCTACGGCGCGCCCATCCCCGACGAACTGTACACCTCCCGCGACTTCGACCGCACGCTGGTGATTGACGAGCGCACGAAACTGGTCGCCTGGCGCGTGAGCGAGTACCTGCGCGCCACGGGCCGGATGCAGAAAACCATCATCTTCTGCGAAGACATCGAGCACGCGGAGCGGATGCGCCACGCCATCGCCAACATGAACGGCGACCTGGTGAACGAAAACCGCCGCTACGTCATGCGCATCACCGGCGACAACGAGGTCGGCAAGGCCGAGCTGGACAACTTCATCAGCCCAGAGGAGCCTTACCCGGTGATCGCCACCACCTCCCGGCTGATGGCGACCGGCGTGGACGCGCAGACCTGCAAGCTGATCGTGCTGGACCGGACCATCAACTCGATGACCGAGTTCAAGCAGATCATCGGCCGCGGCACGCGCATCCGCGAGGATTTCGGCAAGACCTACTTCACCATCATGGACTTCCGCAACGTGACGCGGCTTTTCGCCGATCCCGCGTTCGACGGCGACCCGGTGCAGATCTATGAGCCGGGGCCGGACGATCCGGCTGTGCCGCCGGAGATGGACGACGCGGCGCCGGCCGAGGCGGCCGAATACGCGGCCGGGACAGAGGCCGCGGCCGGCCCGGTCATCACGGAGCGGCCGCAGGCGCGCCAGAAATACTACGTGGACGGCGTCGAGGTGCGCATCCTGGCCGAGCGGGTGCAATACCTGGGGCCGGACGGTGTGCTCAAGACCGCCTCGTTCCGCGAGTTCAGCCGGGAGAACCTGCGGGGCCAGTACGCGTCGCTGGACGATTTCCTGACCCGCTGGAACGCGGCCAGCCGCAAGGAGGCGCTGTTGGCCGAGCTGCTGGAGCAGGGCTTCCTGCTGGACAAGCTGCGTGAGGCCGCCAACGCCGACCTGGACCCCTTCGACCTGATCTGCGCGGTCGCGTTCGACCGGCCGCCGCTGACGCGGCGCCAGCGTGCTCGCAGCGCCCGCAAGAGCGCCCTGTTCGACGAGTACGGCGGCATGGCGCGGCGCACGCTGGAAGCGCTGCTGGAGAAGTACGCGGACCAGGGCATCGCGGCCGTCGAAGAGGCGCGCGACGAGAACAAAGCCGCCGGGGTGCTGCAGTTGCCGCCGCTGAACGAGATCGGCCGGCCGGTGCAGATCCTGAAGGCATTCGGCAGTAAGAAGAAGTATTTCGAGGCGCTGGCCGCGCTGGAGCGGGAAATCTACCGAGTAGCAGCTTGATAACAAAGGTTACAATTGTGCAGCAGCTTGTTGCACAATTACCGTAGCAAAGTATTAGGAAACCCATGTCCATCTCCACCCTGATCAAATCCATCCAGGACATCATGCGCCAGGACGCGGGCGTGGACGGCGACGCGCAGCGCATCTCGCAGCTCGTGTGGATGCTCTTCCTGAAGATCTTCGATGACAAGGAGCAGGAGTACGAGATCGCGCCGCATTACGCCTCGCCCATCCCTGAGCGTCTGCGCTGGCGCAACTGGGCGGCCGACGACGAGGGGATGACCGGCGACGAGCTGCTGGCCTTCATCAACAACGAGCTTTTCCCCGGCCTGAAGGAGCTGGCGTTGGGGCCGGGCGACGACCCGCGCGGCTTCGTCGTGCGCGATGTCTTCGCGGACGCGTACAACTACATGAAGTCGGGCACGCTGCTGCGCCAGGTGATCAACAAGATCAACGGCATTGACTTCAACGCGCTGGAAGACCGCCACCTCTTCAACGACATCTACGAGAAGATCCTGCGCGACCTGCAGAGCGCGGGCAACGCGGGCGAGTATTACACCCCGCGCGCAGTGACGCAGTTCATGGTGGACATGACGGACCCGCGGCTGGGCCAGGTCGTGCTGGATCCCGCGTGCGGCACCGGCGGCTTCCTGGTCTGCGCGCTGGAGCACTTGAAGCGCCAGGCGCGGACGCCGGACGACCTGCGCCGGCTCGGCCTTGCCCTTCGCGGGGTCGAGAAGAAGCCGCTGCCGCATCTGCTGTGCATCACCAATCTGATCCTGCACGACATCGAGACGCCGCAGATTGACCGGGACAACGCGCTCTCTCGCCGGCCCTATCGCAGCTACGGCGACGCCGACCGGGTGGACGTCATCCTGACCAACCCGCCCTTCGGCGGCATGGAGGAGCCGGGCGTGGAGAGCAACTTCCCGGCCCAGTTCCAGACCAAGGAGACCGCCGACCTCTTCCTGGCGCTGATCGTCCACCTGCTGCGGGACGGCGGCCACGGCGCGATCGTGCTGCCCGACGGCTCGCTTTTCGGCGAGGGGGTGAAGACGCGGCTGAAGGAGCACCTGCTGGAACGCTGCAATCTGCACACCGTGGTGCGGCTGCCCAACGGCGTCTTCGCGCCCTACACCGACATCAACACCAACCTGCTTTTCTTCACCAAAGGCGCGCCGACGCGCGAGGTGTGGTACTACGAGCACCCGCTGCCGCCGGGGTACAAGAAGTACACCAAGACCCGGCCCATCCGCATCGAGGAGTTCGACGCGGAGAAGGTGTGGTGGAGCGACCGGCAGGAGAACGAACACGCCTGGCGCGTGCCCATTGAAGAGATCAAGGCCCGCGGCTACAACCTGGACATCAAGAACCCCAACGGCGGCGACGCCGGGCACGGCGACCCCGCCCGGCTGTTGGCCGACTACCGCCGCCTGGAGGCGGAGATCGCCGCAGCCCGCGCCGCGCTGCGGGCGGAGCTGATGGCTGCATTGGAACAGATTCCCCATGACCCTTGACCTGCTTTTCCCCCACTTCGAGACCCTGATCCGCACGCCGGAGGACGTGGCGCGGCTGAACGAGGCCATCCTGGCGCTGGCCGTGCAGGGTCAGCTCGTGCCGCAGGACCCGGCGGACGAGCCGGCGAGCGAGTTGCTGAAGCGGATTCGGGCGGATAAGCGGCGGTTGGTCAAGGAGAAAGGCAGCAGTGACTCTCAAAGGCTGCCACCGATCTCTCAAGATGAGATTCCGTATGACCTGCCCCGAGGATGGCAGTGGGTGAGACTTCCCGAAGTCTATCACACTTGGGGACAGAAGACGCCCGATGAACGGTTCACGTACATTGATGTCTCGTCCATTAACAACGCGCAGGGTGTCATCAAGAACGATCTGACGATCATCGATCCCCAAGATGCGCCATCTCGAGCTCGAAAAATCGTACGCCAGGGAACTGTCATCTACTCAACGGTGCGTCCCTATCTTCTCAACATCGCCATCGTTGATCAGGATTTCGAGTTTCCACCTATCGCCAGCACGGCGTTTGCGGTGATGCATCCTTTCGAGGGTGTGCTTGCCAAATACCTGTTCTACTATCTCCGCAGCCGCCCCTTCATTGACTTTGTTGAGTCGCAAATGACCGGAATGGCGTATCCGGCCATCAATGACTCAAAGCTGAATCTGGGGTTGTTGCCTCTTCCCCCTCTCGCCGAACAGCGCCGCATCGTCGCCAAAGTCGAGTCTCTCTTCGCGCAGACCCGCGCCCTGGAGGCGAAGCTACGGCAGGCCCAGGACGACATCGTGACCATCAACCGCGCCGCGCTGGGCCGGCTGAGCGCCGCGGCGGACGGCGACGCGTTCGCGGCCGCCTGGCGCACCGTGGCTGACGCCTTCGACCTGCTCTACGACGACCCGCGCACCGTGGCCGAGCTGCGCCAGGCGATCCTCCAGTTGGCGGTGCAGGGCAAGCTCGTGCCGCAGGATCCGAGCGACGAGCCGGCCAGCGAGTTGTTGAAGCGGATTCGCGCGGAGAGGCGGCGGTTGGTGAAGGAAGGGAAGCTCAGGGAGGAGAAGCCGCTACCACTTCCTGGCGCAACCGAAGTGCCGTTCTCGCTTCCCCAATCCTGGCAGTGGGTCAGACTTGGTCATATCGCGAATCACAGACTGGGCAAGATGCTGGATCAGCATAAAAACAGAGGTGTATTCCGTCCCTATGTGCGCAACTTGAATATCCAATGGAAACGAGTTGACCTCAGCGATATTCAGGAAATGCGGTTCGAGGAAGAAGAACTGGATGAATACCAGTTGATGAAAGGTGATTTGTTGATCTGTGAAGGCGGTGAACCGGGGCGCTGCGCAATATGGGATTACTCAGACCGTCAGATGATGTTCCAGAAAGCCATTCATCGTGTTCGTCCGCTGGCAGGCATTGCGTCTGAGTATCTGCTATATCATCTTTGGGCCGATGCTAACAACAAGCGATTGGAAGCATTCTTTACCGGGGCCACGATTAAGCATTTTACTGGAAAAGCACTGGCAAACTACGTTTGTGCGCTCCCACCTCTCGCCGAACAACGCCGCATCGTCGCCAAAGTGGATCAGCTCATGCGGCAGTGCGATGCGCTGGAGGCCGGGCTGGCGCGGGCGGAGGGGGCGCGGCGGGCGCTGGCGGCGGCGGTGCTGGGCGGGGCCGCGGGCGGAGATGCTTCGCTGGGGCCTCGCCGCAGCGCACCTTGAGCTGCAGACCCGCTCAGCATGACAAAGCAGAGGTGATTGACATGACGACAACCGGCGATCTGACAGCGATCTTCGATTCACTCAAAGCTTTGCTGGCGGTTTACGCGCCGCCGCTGACCCCGAAGCGGGACGAGCCGGGCTACTACGACCTGTGGTCGGTCAAGGACCTGGTGATCGAGGGCCGCAAACGCAAGGAGGTCTACTTCGCGGGCGTGATCATCCAGAAGAGCTATGTCGGGTTCTACTTCATGCCGGTCTATGCTGAAACTGAGCTGAAGGCCGTCTTCGCGGCGGAGCTGCTCAAGCTGCTGAAGGGGAAGTCGTGCTTCCACGTCAAGAAGCTGACGCCGGAGCTGCTGGGGCACGTCGAGGCGGCGTTGAAGGTCGGGTATGCGTTATATCAGCAGCGCGGGTGGGTGTAGAATCAGTTGGAATCTTCACCGTAGATCGCAATTTGGAAGATTGACCTGAGCCTGTGCCCCAGGTATAATTTCCGGGCAAGGATCAGGCACAGGTTACATCGGGGGCCGCAGCAGTGAAGTTCACGATTATCAGTGAGATCATGGATATTCAGACCATCGACAAGGGCAGTGGCGTGGAGACCCGCCGAGAACTTAACCGGCGCTACGGTCATGGGAACTGGCGGAAGCTCAAAGGCTCTGCTATCGTAGAGTATGAAAATGGCGAGGTCTGGCTCGTCGAGCTTCATTGGTTTGAAGCGCATGGCATTGGACGAAGACAGATGAAGGACAAGTATAGATTGGAGCGACTCACATGAAATACGTTCGTTGTCTCAAGAATGAGGGGTTCATCTACGACCAGGACGGGAAACTGCTCGATAGCGTTTTGGACGATTTGCAGGTGGGACAGGTCTACAGAGTGGCGCCGCCGGTCAAGAACGATGGGGCCATGCTCCGCGTCATTGATGAATCGGGTGAAGACTACCTGTATCCGCCAGACTACTTCGAGACGTTCGAGTCAGGTCACAACGGCGGTCATTCCAACGCGATCACGATCTATGTCAACGACTTCATGAAGGGAATTCTCCATGCCGAGGCCGTGGCGGCCCGCAAGCCGCTCAGCGCGCTGCTGCGCGAGTGGGTGGATGAGCGGCTCGATCTGCCGGTCAGCGCGGCGGGATTGAATGACCCTGCGTGAAACTCGAAGAGCAAAACAACCCATGATCATTGACCTGCTCACCAACGCCCACAAATACGAAGGTCTCGGCCCGCACATCCGGCAGGCTTTCGACTTCCTCCGCCGGACCGACCTGGCCGCGCTGGCCCCCGGCATCCACGAGCTGGACGGCCGGGCGCTCTACGTCAACGTCCAGGCGTTCATCACCCGGCCGTTGGCCGAAGGCCGCTGGGAGGCTCACCGGCGCTACATTGACCTGCACTACGTCTTCGCGGGCGGTGAACGCATCGGCTATGCCCCGGCAGCCAGCTTGACCCCCGGCGCCTACGATGCCGAGCGCGACTTCATGCCGCTGACCGGGGAGGCCGGCGCGCTCGTGCCGGTGCCGGCTGGCAGCTTCATGCTGCTCTGGCCCGACGAGGCGCACATGCCCGGCCTGGCCGTGGACGATCCCGCCCCGCTGCGCAAGATTGTGGTCAAAATTAAGGCTTGACGATCTGCTGTATATGGTGGTAATATACAAATATGAACATCCTTGACGCGGTTGAGGGTTTTGACTGGGACCAAGGAAACAGAGATAAGAATCGGCGCAAGCACAACGTGTCCAATACCGAGTGCGAAGAGCCTTTCTTCAATCAACCTCTCCGGGTGGCCGATGATATTGGGCATTCGCAGGGCGAGTCGCGATACTATGCGCTCGGACGGACGAACGCTGGAAGGCTCCTGTTCGTTGTGTTTACTATCCGGCAGAACATGATTCGGGTTATCTCGGCGCGAGATATGAGCCGCAAGGAGCGAGAGTCTTATGCTAAAGCAAGTTCCTGAGTTTCATGATGAAGATGCTGAGCGCGAGTTTTGGGCGACCCACGATTCTGCTGACTTTGTGGACTGGGAGAAGGCCAGGAACGTGGCTCTGCCCAGGCTCAAGCCTACGACGCGGACGATCTCACTGCGCATCCCGGAGTCAATGTTGAATGATCTGAAGGTCTTGGCCAACAAACGGGATGTGCCGTATCAGTCATTGATCAAGATCATCCTGCAGGAACGGATTGACAGCGAGCAGCGCAGTTACGCAGCTTGACTGAGTTGGAGCCCTGACAGGTTTGGGAAACCTGTCAGGGCTCAAGACTTTACCCCACCAACCCCTCCAACCGTTCCACCAACCCCGCCAGCACGGCGAACGCGGCCTCCACCGGCTCCGGGCCGGTCATGTCCACCCCGGCCAGGCGCAGCGCGTCCAGCGGGTAGCGCGAGCCGCCCGACTTCAGGAAGTCCAGGTAGCGCTCGACCGCAGCCTCGTCGCCGGCCAGGATCGGCCGCGAGAGCGCGTGCGCGGCCGAGATGCCGGTGGCGTACTGGTACACGTAGAAGTTCATGTACATATGCAGGAACTGCGCCCAGGTGACGCCGACGCGGTCTCGATCGAACGCGACCTCGTCCCCATAGCCCTCGGCGAACAGGTCGGCGGTGATGCCGCTGAGGATATCCGCGCTGAGGGGCGCGCCCCGCTCGGCCCGGGTGTGCGCCTCCAGCTCGAAGCGCGCCAGGGTGGGCATGATGAAGAAGTAGCGATGGTAGTTTGACATCGCCTCTTCGATCAGCGCGATCTGCAGGTCGCGGTCGGTCTGCGTGCGGAACAGGTAGTCGCGCACCATGGCCTGGTTGAAGTTGGACGCCACCTCGGCCACGAACAGGCCGTAGCGGCCGTAGATGAACGGCTGCGCCGCCCGCGTATGGTACGAGTGCAGCGAGTGACCCAGCTCGTGCGCGAGGGTGCTCAGGCTGAACACGTCGTCCTGGTACGACATCATGATGAACGGCCGCGTGCCGTGGGAGCCGCTGGAGAACGCGCCCTCGCGCTTGCCGCGGTTACGCGCCCGGTCCACCCAGCGGTCCTCCAGGCAGCCGCGGCGCAAGATCTCGACGTACTCCTGGCCCAGCGGCGCCATGCCAGCGGTGATCCACGCCACCGCCTGCTCGAACGGCACGACCGGCTTGGCCGCGGTTAGCGGCGCCTTGATGTCGTAGACGCCGAGCGCATCCAGCCCCAGCGCCCGTTTGCGCAGCCGCCAGTAGCGGTGCCAGGTGGGCAGGTGCGCCCGGAAGGCCGCGATCAGGTTGTGGAACACCTCCACCGGGATGTTGTTGGGCTCCAGCGAGCCGTGCAGCGCGGAGGCGTAACCCCGCACCCGCGCGGTGAAGACGTCCTGCTTGATGGCCGTGGTCAGCGCCGCCGCGTGGGTGTTCTTGAACGCCAGGTAGCCGTCCGCGTAGCTTTCCCATGCGCTGCGGCGCACCGCGCGGTCGGGGTGGGTGACCAACGCGCCGATGCTGGCCTGGCCCACCTCGAGCTGCGCACCGTCGGAGGCCGTGGCGGGCGTGAACTTCATGTCCGCGTTGTTCAGCGCGTTGTAGACGCTGAACGCGCCGCCGAACGGATCGCCGGTCAGCGCCAGCACCTCCTCCACCTCGCCAGAGCGGACGTGCGCCTGGCGGCGGCGGAGCCGGTCCACGTAGTGGGCGAAGAACGCCAGGTCAGGCGCCGCCGTGATCCAGCCTTCGATCCGGTCGAGGCCTAACGCCATCAGTTCCGGGTCGAAGAAGGCGCCGGTGGCCGCGAAGTTCGCCATCAGCGTGCGGGCCTGACCCGCGCGCGCGGCCGCGGCCTGGTCGCCACTGTCCACCGCGGACTTGTTGTTGGCGTAGACCATGATCTTGCCCATCAACACGCCGGCGGCCTGGAAGCGTTCCAGGAAGGCCAGCAGCGTCGCCGGGCCTTCGGCCAGCCGGCCGCGATAGGCCGCCAGCGCCGGCAGCCCGGCGGCCAACTCAGCGCACGCGGCCTCCCAATCGGCCGGGGTCGCGTACACGCTCTCCAGGTCCCAGGTCTCTTCGACCGGGACTTCGCTGCGGGGGGGGAGGGTGGTTGTTTTTGTCATGGGTTCCTCTTTTCATTGTGACGGCTTCGCCGTGAGCGGGTCTACAGCCCAATGCTCTTTACGCCAAGACTCTAGCGAAGCATCTCGCCCGGCATCAGATAGCCTTGAGGCAGACGAGATGCTTCGCTGGCTGTTTGCTGTCATGTGTTTTGGGTGAAAGACCCGCTCAGCATGACATAAGCACCAGGTTTATGCATTCCAACGTTCCAAAAGCGCCGTAAACAGCCGCACGCCGTAGCCGGTGGCGCCCTTGGGCTGGGCGGGCTTGTCCTCTTCGGCCCAGGCCATGGAGGCCATGTCCACGTGCGCCCAGGGGTAGCCCTCGGTAAAGTGCTCGATGAACTTGGCGCTGGTGCCAATGCCACCGAAGCGGCCGGCGGTGTTCTTGACGTCGGCCACCTGGCTCTTGATGGCTTCGGCGTACTCGTCGTACAGCGGCAGTCGCCACAGCCGGTCGCCCGAAGCGTCGGCCGCGGCCAGCAGCTTGGCGGCCAGGTCGTCGTTGTTGGCGAACACGGCCGCAGCCTGCGGGCCTAGCGCGATGGCTTGCGCGCCGGTGAGGGTGGCGATATCCACCACCGCGGCCGGGTTGAAGCGGGCCACGTAGGCCAGCGCGTCGGCCAGCAGCATGCGGCCCTCTGCATCGGTGCTGATCACCTCCATGGTTTTGCCGGTCATGCCGGTGAAGACGTCGCCGGGCTTCTGCGCGCGGCCGCCGGGCAGGTTCTCGGCGCACGGCGCGAGGCCGACCACGTGCAGCGGCAGGTTCAGCCGGGCTGCCACGCCCAGCGCAGCGATCACTGCGGCCGCGCCGGCCATGTCATCCTTCATCTTCCACATCTCTTCGCCGGGCTTGATAGAGATGCCGCCGGAGTCGAAGGTGACGCCCTTGCCGACCAGGGCCACGGTGGGCAGGTCGGGCCTGTCCGCGTTGTGTTCCAGGATGATGAGCTTGGGCTCCTCTTCTGATTCCTCGGCCACGGCCATGAAGATGCCCATGCCCAACGCCTTGCACTCGGCGCGGCCCAGCGCCTGGAACTTGAGTCCGGTCTCGCGCGCCAGCGCCTCGGCCCGCTCGGCCATCACGGTCGGGGTCATGTGGTTGGCCGGGGTGTTCACCAGGTCGCGCGCCAGCGCGACGCCCCTGACGACCGCCTCAGCGCGGGCAATGCCCACCTGAAACGCGGCCATGCGCACAGCATCGCGCTCGGCCACCAGCAGCGAGTCCGGGTCAGGCTTCCAGTCCACCGGCAGCTTCGAGCGGTAGCCCGCGTAGCGGTAGAGGCCCAACCGCACGCCCTCAACCAGCGCGGCCGCCGCCTTGATAGGGTCGAGCCCGCCGATGCCCGCGCCGTGGACGATGGTCGCGACGGTCACGGCGCCGAGGTCGCGCGCTTTGCGCGCGGCCGTTGCGGACGCGTTGCGCGCCGCGGCCAGGTTGAACTTGGCACTCTCGCCCAGGCCGACCACCAGCACCCTCGGCGCGGGGATGGCCCCGCGGGTGTAGAGCACCAGGGTCTCGCCGCTTTTGCCGGTGAAATCGCCGGCCGCGATCACGTCGCTGATCGCGCCGCCCAGCGCCCGGTCCACCGCACCTGTCGCGCCGCCGGGCTGGGTCACGCCCTGGAAGAGGTTGACGACCACCAGGTCAGCGACGACTTCGGTGATGTTGGCTTGTGTGAGTTGGATGTTCATGTAGGTTGCTCCTGAATGGGGTTGCGTGATGCGTATTGCGTGTTGCGTAGTGCGTGTTGCGTAGTGCGTGTTGCGTATTGCGTGTTGCGTATTGCGTGTTGCGTATTGCGTGTTGCGTATCTGGCGTGACCCTGTTGAAGCGCGGTACGCAATACGTAGTACGCAGTATGCACCGTGTCTACCTGCTCATAAGATTCTCGCGCAGCTCCGCCAGTATCCCCAGCGCCCGCGCCAGCCGCGCCTTGTTCTCCGGTGCGTTGAACCACTGGCTGGCGCCGGAGGGATGGGGCAGGGGCACGACCCACTGGGGGCCTTCGGCTCTGATGCGGCCGTCGCGCTCGAAACGGCGGCCGATGAGGTCGGTCATCCTCAAGGTTTTCCCCGTGGCCGAGTCATCCTGAGCGGGTTGACCGCCCGAAGCCCGTGGCGGCGAGTCATCAGCGAAGGATCTGGTACCTGGAGTCGAGGCTTTAGCCGGTTGCTCCCGTTGTCCAGAGAGACCGGCTGAAGCCTCGATTCCAATATGGCTTCTCCCTTCCCCCGACAGACCGGCTGAAGCCTCGATTCCGGAGTTAAGGGATTGTGTTATGACGGATGACGGGGGCAGGAAGCGCGCGATCGCCAGCCCGCCGATGGGGATCAGCACCTGCGGCCGGATCAGTGCCAGCGCGGCCTCCAGCCACGGCGCGCAGAGGGCTTGCTCGGCCCGCGTGGGCACGCGATCCCCGCGGCCGGCCGGGTGCGGGCCGGGGTAGCACAAGGTGATCGCGACCATGGCCTGCGTGGCGCGAAACTCCGCCTCGTCGAAGCCGGCCTGCGCCAGCCAGCGGAACAGCCGCCGGCCGGCCGGGCCGGAGAACGGCAGGCCCGTCACCCCCGCCTCGTGCCGGCCCGGCGCCTGGCCGACGGTCATGAAGGTGGCGCCGGCGTTCAGCGTGGCAATCGGCGTCGAGCCGATGGTGTGGCCCGCGTCCGCGCAGCGGCGGCAGGCGGCGAGATTCGTGAGGTGAATGGGGAGGGATGGGGCGGTCGTGTTCAAGCGTCTGCCTCGTTGCTCACCGCTGCGCGAAACAACTCGTTGGCCCAGGCTCGCGTTGAGGCTACCATCTGACTGAGTTCTTTGGGGTCCACATTAGCTACTTCGGTCTCGGCATCATCGTAGCGCAACAGAACCGCGCAGGGATTGATAGCAGCTAACTGGGTTGGTTTCAGCGGCGCGCGAACACCGTGCTTTGCCAGAAGATCTGCCAGGAGTTGCAAGTCGTGCGTGCGTCGAAACTCGATGTGCTGACAAAAAAGGGCGGCTTTGAGGCACTTTTCGATGGCCTGCTGCGCATGGAAGCAGATGATCGAGAAATGAACTTCTCCGGTGCTACAGAGCACTGTGTAGGCTGCGATATCACGATCCGCCAGGCGGAGCATGGTGGCAGCTTCAGCCAGGTGTGGCTTCATAGAGCACCTTGCCCTCTTTGTTGGCCCAATAGATCACCGTCCCCGGCACCTGGCCGCGGCGATGCGCCTCTTCCTCGGAGAATACCAGCACGTCTACGCCCGTCCCCACAGCGCCGATGACTTGGCGCAGCCGGATCATCTCCGCGATCTTATCCGGGCGACCGGGTAGGATGATCATCAGGTCAAGATCCGAATCGGGCGTGAAGTCGCCGCGCGCGTAAGAACCGAACAGGATCACCTTGCTCGGCTGCGCGGCCTGAACGACGCGTTTCACGGCCTGGCGGATAACTCTTTGCGAAAGCATGGCGCCATCCCGGTAATTGAGCTCAAACTGCCATCCTGCTGACCTGAGATGGCAACTGTTAAGCCAGAGTCTTCACAAACGAGTGAATTGTGGCGACATGATAGCACGGAGATCATGCGGCGCCAAGTCGCTGCGCATAGCTCAGCGCTGCACCTGAACCACCCGTTCCAACGCCTCCGCCAGCCGCCCCCGCGCCCAGTTCTCCTGATCCGGCGTCTCGTACTGCCGGTAGCGGCACTCGATGACCATGATCAGGAACAGGTAGATGTTGTACAAGGTGCGGCGCTGGATTTGCGCGGGTGTGGCGAGCAATGTTTGCCCGTAGCCCTCGGTGAACGCAGCCAGGCCCGCGGGCGGGGCAAAGACGAAGGTCGCTTCCATCAGCGGGTCGCCCCAGAGCGCACGCTCGAAGTCAATGATGCCCGTGATGCGTTTGGTGGCGGGGTCCACGAAGATGTTGCCGTCCCACAGATCCCAATGCACCAGCCGCGGCTCGGCCACCGCGTCCAGCACGGCCGCAGCGGACGCGACGCGCTCGGCGATGGCGGGGTAGGGGAGCGGCAGCGGCACGTCCAGCGCCTCCCCGTCGGCCAGCACGCCGGCCACCATCGCCTCGAAAGTGGTGCGCCAGGACTGGCCGGCGGGTTGGGGGTGGGCGAAGTAGCCGAAGCAGGAGCCGGCAATGTCGTTCATCTGGCGCAGGTAGCCGCCGGTCGCGCGGTCAACCGCCCACGCCTCCTCCGGCGAGAGCGATTCGCGCAGCTTGTGCAGCGGCGAGCCCTCGATGAAGGCCATCAGGTAGTAGTCGTTGTCCAGCAGGCGCCGGCTGGTGTCGTGGTGGTAGACCTCCGGCACGGGGATGTTCGTCCGTTGCCGGAGCAGCCGCAGCACCCCCACCTCCGCGGCCAGGATGTCGCGCTCGTAATGCAGCACCGGCACGGCGTCCGGCGGCGCGACCTTGAGCACGCAGCGCAGGCCATCCGCCAGGGTGAGCGCGTACGCCGCGTTGAAGAAGCCGTCCGTCAGCTCATCGAAGGCGCGGATGGTGCTGGCCGTGCCGAACGCGCCGGTGACGATGGCCTGGGCGGTGGGCAGGGAGATGGTGGTTTTCGAGAGGCTGTGCAATGCTGTTCCCCTGGCGTAGACAAGACTCGCCCCGCGCGACCTGTCGGCGCACGCCTACCCGGCCGGGCGGGGCTGTTCGCTATTCGGCCGTTCCGCACGTTGAAACGTGCGGCGGTGGCCGGGGACAGGCCGGATCGTCTTCTCTTTGAGCACCGGCCGCCGGCCCGTGAGCCAACGGCTGTTTCTGGCCTGGATTAGCGAAGGCGTGGAGCAGCAACCCCGAACACCCCTGTTGTTGTTCCTGTTCCTCGGATTGTTCCTGTTGCGATAGGCGCACCGCACCCTCGGCCTGCCCCCACAGAACGGCGGCTTACGCCCCCGGATCTGCTGTGTTTTTCGTGCGCGCTGGGTCCAACGATTTCAACCAGCCCCCCAGCAGCTTACCCTCCTCCCCCACCATTCTGGAAACGTGCTCGTACTGGCCGATCGAGAGCAGCTTCAGGTCGTGGCTTAACCGCAGATAGGTTCGCAGCCGGATCAAGCCTTTATCCACCTCAGCCAGCGCCGGGCGGGGCTCCTGAGCGGTGCCGGCTTCCACCAGCCACTTCTCGATGGCAAATAGCTCCTCTTGAAGCTTGCGCGCCATCACGCCGCGTTGGCTTTTCGGGAATTTCAGCGTCACCGGGATGAGCCACGCCATCAGGTCGTAGTGTTTGACGAAGATCGGGGATTGTTTCATGGCTGTTCGTATCAACTCAGTAGTTGCGCACCAGCCCCTGAAGGGGCTTCTCACTTTCAGGCAGGGATTTCGAATCCCTGAGCAACGCGGGCGGTCGCACGATCGTCCTGCCGAGTAACCTGCGCCGCAGGCCCCACGTGTCGCCGTGCGCGGCGTGACCGATCCAGCCGTGCACCGATGCATGCACTCGCGGCAGGTCAATCTCGCCGGCCGCGTAGCGGCGGAGCAGCGGCCGCAGCCGGCGGCCGAACCGCACGCCGTTGGCGCGGGCCAGCCGGCGATGGTCGGGATAGACGCGGAACCCCAGGAATGGGATGCCGGTCGCCACCGGATGCACCGCGGTCTTGTCCTCGTGGATTTTCAGCCGCAGCGCCATCAAGAACTGCTCGACCTCCCGGCGCCAGCGGTGCAGCGTGGGCTTGTCCGGGGCAAAGAGCAGCAGGTCGTCGCAGTAGCGCACGTAGGCCGGGCAGCGCAGCGTCGTCTTGACGAACTGATCCAGCTCGTTCAGGTAAACGTTGGCCCAAAACTGACTGGTCTGGTTGCCGATGGGCAGGCCGCGCGGCCGTGTGGCGGCCAGCAGGTCATCCCCAGGGAACCACTGCATCTCGTAGCCGGCCGCGTGGATGCCCGCGCCGCTGGCGATGATCCGGTCAATCAGCGTCATGGTCGGCGGGTCGACGACATAGTGGGCGAGCAGGCCCCGCAGGATGGCGTGATCCACCGACGGGAAGAACTGGACGATATCGGCCTGCAAGACGTAGGGGTAGCGCCGGGCGAAGTGGGTGCAGCGGTCCAGCGCGGCGTGCGTGCCCCTGCCGGCTCGGCACGCATACGAATCGTGGATGAAGCGCGCCTCCCAGATCGGCTCGATGACGTTGCACAGCGCATGGTGGACGACGCGATCCCGGAACGGCGCCGCGCTGATCCGCCGCGGCTTGCCCTCGTAGATCGTGAAGTGCCGATAACGGCCCGGTTGATACGTGCCGGATACCAACTCCTCCTGGAGCGCCAACAGCTCGATATCCTGATCCATCTCGAACGCGGCCACGTCCGGCCGGCCGCGCTTGCCCCGGCGGGCCTTACGGAATGCCAGCGCCAGGTTCTCGAAGGTACAGATACGCTCGTAGAGGTGCTTGAAGGTCTTCACGCATTCATCCCTCCGCGTCCTTCGCCCTTCGCGTCCTTCGTGCTTCGTGTCCTTCAAAACCTTCGTGTCTTCGTGATCCAAATTTCGCGCGCGGTGTGGGGGGCGTAGCCCCCCACACCCCCCAGAAAAACAGCAGCCAGAATCCAGAACAACAGAAGCTCAGGATCCAGAACCGCTGACGAGAGAAGACGTGGAGCAGCAACCCCGAACACCCCCGAGGTTGTACCTGTTCCACGGAGTGACCCAGTCGCGATAGGCGCACCGCACCCATTTGCGGTCAGTATACCACGAACCGCCGCGCAACACACGAATCACGACGTCGCCGCCGCCCAGCTCCTCGCGGCCATCGTTGGGATCGTAAGGGTAGCCCCGATTGGCCGAGCTGCACCACTCGAAGACGTTGCCGGCCATGTCAGCCGCGCCGCACGAGCTGTCGCCTCCTTCGGCAAGCTCAGGATGCAACGCTTGCGAGTATGCGCCCACCGGCGTCGTCTTGCCCGGCCCACCCTCCTTCGTATTACACCGCTTCGGATCCCACTCATCTCCCCACGGATAGCGCCGCTTTTGTCCCTTGTCTCCTTGTTTCCCTGTCTCCTTGCCTCCTATCTCCCACGACGCCGCCTTCTCCCACTCCGCCTCCGTGGGCAGCCGCTTGCCGGCCCAGCGCGCGTAGGCCAGCGCCTCGTACCAACTGATGCCGACCACCGGCTGGTCAGCGCCGTTGAACCGGGTGTCTTTCCAGTAGATCGGCTGAGATCGAGGCTTGTCGTCGTAATCTATGTACGCACCGTCCTTCCACCGCCCAGTCGCGCCGGCCTCCTTCCAGTACGCCGGGTTGCCGTAGCCGCCGGCCTCGATGAAGCGGCGGTACTGCGCGTTGGTCACGGGGGTGCGGTCCAGGAAGTAGCCGGGCAGGTAGACCCGGTGCTGCGGTTTCTCGTACTTTTCCGCGTCGCGGTCATCGTCCGTGCTGCCCATCAGGAATTCGCCGGCCGGCACGGGCACCATGCCCACGTCCGCCGCGCGGCCCAACGCCAGCAGCGCCTCCAGCGCGGCGTGGCGGGGCGCGTCGGCCGGGTCGGCCGGGTAGAGGCGCAGCAGCGCGGCGGCGGTTTCGTCGTCGGCCGCGCCCAGGCGGGCCAGCGCGCGCGCCGCCTCGGCGCGGGTGGCGGGGTCGGGGTGGAGGAGGTTGGCGCGCAGGGAGGCTACGGCTGCCGTATCACCGGCGACAGCCACCCTGCCGAGCACGTCGGCGGCTGCCACCCGTTGCTCAGCCGTGCCCGCTGCATCGGTTGTCAGGGCCGCCAAACGCCGGCTGACGTCGGCTCGCAGGTCGGGCTCGACATCAGCTGGCAGAGCATCGAGCAGGCGCCCAGCGAGCAGCACATCGGCCGCGGCGCCGCTTGTCAGCAGGTTGGCTACGTGGCCGGGGAGTGTGTCGGCCGCAAATACAGCCAGCCAGTCAGGGATAGCCGCGACTTGCTCACGCGTCAGGGCGTCACCGGCAACCCCAGTGTCCCCGCGCAGCAAGGTCACCAGCCCTTCGGCGGTTTGCTGGCAGCGCTGCCCGTCCACGTCCCTGGCGCCTTCGGCCAGGCAACGACCGGCCTGCAGCCACACGGCTTTGCCACGAGCTTCAACGCCCGCAAGAATGCACTCCAGTAACGGGTCAGCGTGGGCGGTCAGGCCGCAATAGAGATAAATAACTTGCTCCCAGTCCTCGTCCGCCAGGTGCTCGGCCAGCAAGAGTGCTCCCTTTTCTGGGCCAAGTTGTTCGATCGCTTGGGCGGCGAAAAACTCCTGCAACGCCTTGAGCGAGAAGCCATAAAGCCGGATACCCCACTCCTGCAATAAACCGCTGTCCTCGAGCACTTCATTGAGAAATGCGGGCGCTGCCTCGACCGGCTGGTGCAAAGCGGGCATGAACTTTCTCAGCCACTCCAAGAGCGCCTGGCCATCAATCAAGCTCGTTGTCTTCTCTCCCTGGTAGAGATACAGGGCCAGTTCACTCAACATGCGAGATTTGTCTTCCTCCTCGAAGCGCCCCAAATGCGTGCCGCGCTTGATGTTCCAGCGGGTGATACGAGTGGCGACGCACGCACGATAGAGAGCGGCCCGGCGGCGCGGAAGCTTGGGTTGGACACGGTAGTAGTCCACGATCAGCAAGAGCAGCAGCGGCTCGCGCGCTAAATCCAGCAGGGTGGGGTTAGCGTGCAGGACTTTCAGAAGTCTATCAGCGTAGGGTCGCAAATCCTCCTGGTAGCGAGCGTGCAGATCTTCCTGGCCGAACCACTGATGTACAAACCGTTCGATGGCGTCATCGTCGAACAGCATCACTTCCGTAACAGCAAAATCAAGGCTCAGTGGCGGTCGTTCTCTGTAGCTGTGCGTGCGGCAGGACACGACCAGGATATTGCCCTTTTCTTGGTCCCGCACGTACTCATCAGCAAATTGCTGCACCAGTCCGATGACTCGTTGATATTCTGCAACGGTGGAAACTTCGTCTAATCCATCCAGCAAGATCAGGCAGCGCCCGGCAGCCAACCGATTGCGAATGAAGGGGCCAGCGTTGGGGAACCCATGTTGCTCGAAGACATCAGAGAACTTGTCTTCCAGCCGTGTTACCTCCCCGACTGTCGCCAGTTTCAAGAAGATCGGCGTGTAGTCGGGCAATTGTTCGCGTCGGGCGCACTTGAAGGCCAGATGCGACAGGTAGGTCGTCTTGCCTGCGCCGGGCCCGCCCAAGACGACCAGGCGATGAGATTGACGAATGGCCTCCCATGGCCCGTAAGCGTTCTCCCTCTGATCACGCAAGCGCTTTTCGCGATATTGAGCAGGATTCTGGAAGGTCAAATCATCTGCCTCTGCACGCGTTTCTTTGCTCAAGCTGGCTGCGATGTAGACCTTGTCCAACAAAACCGGCCACTCAAGTATTCTCGAAGAGTCCAACTCGCGCCTTTTTTCGGCAAGACGCTTCCGATACGTCTTTTCATACCGCAACCGCAAGATCGGCGCGCTGGCGAAGCGGTCGAACAGGAGGTGGAAGAGGCGGCTGGCCCCCCTGGCCAGCGACCCGGCGATCTGCTTCAGGAAGACGCCGACCAGCAGGCCGATGAGCGCGGTGATCAGGCCCAGGGTGATCTCGCGCTGGTAGGCCGTCCAGGTCTGCTGCCACCAGTTGCCCTGGGGCGCGGGCGCGGGGACGGGGGTCGCCTGGATCACGATGATCGCCGGCGCGGGGGATGGCGTCACGGTGGGGCTGGCCGTTGGTGTCGGCGTGGCGGTCGGGGGCGCGGGGGTATGGGTCGGCGTGATCGGGACAGGCGTGGGCGCCTGCGCCCTGACCGGTATGGCCAGGGCGAACCAAACCCAAAAGAGTAGTAGCCAACGGGATGGATGTGTCACGGCGCTCCTTCCCAGATGTGCAGTTTCAAGCGGGGACAGTCGCACCTGTCTGCCGAATCGCACCATTCACCAGCATGGACAAAAAGCCCGACACCTGGCTGGCGTGTTCGATGTCAATCCCAACTGCCTGGCCGTTCACATCGTAATCAACCACGACGCCCGGCGCGACTTCACTGGCTTCATGGCCGGGCCTATCAGCCAGCTTGATATAGAGTGAATCTGTTTCAGGATCGTAGTCAAATTTCATCGCAGCGTCTCCACAAAATCACGGTCAAAGAAGGCGTTGTGAACCGTCTCGCCGTCCTCAAGAAGCACGACTCGCAGGTACATGCCTCGTTCCTCGATGTAGCCCCAACATCTTATCCGGCCGTCGCTTTGCCGATGACGCCGGATGGGGCTCCTGATCACGCGCGCCACCCACTCGCGGCGGATATCTGGCCGATCCGCCATGCGTCTTTCGAAGTACGCAGTCGTTTTCATGGCGTCTTTCCTCGAGCCTTATGTGGATTTTATCATGTCCTCATCGGTGACGCAACACGCCTTGAATCAGTGGGGACTTGTGTCATCACCGGAATACTACAGATTCGGGGGGCGGAATCTGGAGTCGAGGCTTCAGCAGGTTGTGCCTGTCATCCAGAGAGACCGGCTAAAGCCTCGATTCCTGTAGTGTGCGATTTTCTTGAAACGCTATTGGCTCAGAATCCCCTCAATCGCCGCCAACTCCTCCCCCGCAAACGCCAAATTGTCCAGCGCGGCGACCGCGTCCTCGATCTGGCGCACCTTGCTGGCGCCGACGAGGGCTGAGGTCATCTGGGGATGGCGCAGCACCCAGGCGATGGCCATTTGTGCCAACGTCTGGCCGCGGGCTTGGGCGATGGCGTTGAGCTGCTGCACCTGGGCGATGCGCCCGGGCGTCACCCGGTCGCCCCAGTGGAACTGGTTTTCCAGCCTGGCCGCGCGCGAGTCGCCGGGGATCTCCCGCAGGTATTTGTCGGTGAGGATGCCTTGATCCAGCGGCGAGAAGCAGATGCAGCCGATGCCCTCCTCGGCCAGCGCATTCAGCAGGCCGCCCTCGATCCAGCGGTCGAACATGTTGTAGCGGGGCTGGTGGATCAGGCAGGGGGCGCCGAGCCCGCGCAGGATGGCCGCGGCCTGGCGGGTCTGCTCGGGGCTGTAGGTGGAGATGCCGGCGTAGAGCGCGCGGCCGCTGCGCACGATGAAGTCCAGCGCGCCCATGGTCTCCTCCAGCGGCGTCTCCGGGTCGGGCCGGTGGCTGTAGAAGATGTCCACGTACTCCAGCCCCATGCGTTTGAGGCTCTGATCCAGGCTGGCCACCAGGTATTTGCGCGAACCCCACTCGCCGTAGGGGCCGGGCCACATCAGGTAGCCGGCCTTGTTGGAGATGATCAGCTCATCGCGGTAGGGCTTGAAATCCTGGGCGAAGATGCGGCCAAAGGTCTCCTCGGCCGAGCCGGGGGGCGGGCCGTAGTTGTTGGCCAGGTCGAAGTGGGTGATCCCCAGGTCGAAGGCGCGGCGCAGCATCGCGCGGCCGTTTTCCAGCGGGTCCACGCCGCCGAAGTTGTACCACAGGCCCAGGGACACGGCCGGCAGCTTCAGCCCGCTGCGGCCGCAGCGGCGGTAGTGCATGGCGTCGTAACGGGTGTCGGATGGTAGATAGGTGGTCATGGGGTTCCTTTCGGGAGTTGGTAGATTGGTGGGTTGGTAGATTGGTAGACTGGTGTGTCTGCTCCAAGCCGGTCTGTGACCGGCCAGGGCGATTTCATGTTGCGGCTGACCACACGGGCCGGCCGTTGAAACTGCGCCTACCGTTGCAAAACCGGCCTGCGCCGGTTGGTCTCCGGTCTGCGAAGGCAGACCTTGCACGGGTAGCCGCAACTTCAGTTGCCAGGCAGGGCGCCCGCCGCACAATGACTTCGCCCTGGTGACCGGTGGTCGGGGGTTGCAGACCCCCTCCGAGCTGGAATCTGTGATCTGCTGAGCATACGCGTAACGATTCAGCCAGCATCCCTTCGACCACGCTCAGGGCAGGCTCTGAGCGGGTCTGCAAGTCGACGTTCTTGACGAGAAGCGACCAGTCGAAGGATGCCATTCCGCTCCACAAGCGCCCTTCGGCTCCGTACCTCGGCTCAGGGTGCTTGCTCCGCTCAGGCTGAACAGCTCGTATACGCTTACGATCGCAGCACCAGCGGCAAGTACAGGCTGAATCCGGGTATCCCTACGCACCAGAAGCCCGCGCACAGCGTTGTCCCGGCCGCGGCGGACACGCCGGCGCTGCTCTGGCCGGCTGTAGCGTGCAAAAGCAGCGGGCCGCTGGCGGCCTGGCCGCCGCCGCCCGCCATGACCCAGCGCAGCAGCGTCGGCGGACCGGCGGCCGCTGCGACGGTCGCCAGCACCAGGGCCGCGCAGACAACCGCAACCGTGGCAAAGACCGTAATCTTTCGCATGGCGCGCCTCCTGCTCAGTAGATCACGACCATGATATGGCCGCTCACGCCGGCGCCGGTCTCGTTCCAGCGAAAGCAGTCGAGTTTGGTCTCGGTGGCGCCCCAGTAGCACGACGCGCCCCGCGCATCGGTGCCCAGGCTGGTGGCGGTGAAGAAGCGGTCGTTGATCTTGAACCCGAAATCAATGGTGCATTTGCCCGCGCTGGCGCCGTTTGCAATGGAGATGGCGCCGCCCACGATGTTGAAGGAGCGGTAGATGCTGGTGGTGGTCCCGCAGCTGGCATATACCGCCGCCTTGACCAGGCCATCGGAAGCCCGATCCTGTTTCACATCGCCGTTGAAGTTGGCCGCGCCCATAGGCCCGGTGGCGTAGACCCCGTACCCCACGTCCGCGGTGAAATGGCCGCCGTAGCTGGCGCCCGAGCCGAGCACGCCTGCATAGCTGATGCCGCCCCCGCGGCCCTCGACGCCGATGCCGCCTTCGCTGAAGCCTTTCACCCCGGAACCGCCGTTGCTGTTGTTTGAACCGAGCACGCCGATTGCGGAAGCGTTGGTTACGTAGCCTGCCACGGCGGTGCCGGCGCCGCCGTGCATCCCCTCCACGGCCGGGTAAGCGCCCGCGGTGTAGCCGTAGATGCCCGGCCCATCCCCGTTGTGATAGCCGGCGATCGTCGGCGCGGTGGGTGCAGCGCTGGTGGCATAGAGCGCCGAGCCGGATGTGCTCGCAGTGTAGCTGTTGGTCAATCGCAAGATGTTGCCCGATGTCGAGGCGCTCATCTGCGCGCCGGGCCGCAGGCTGAGGGCGTAGGGCGCCGGCAGCAGCTCCTGGCAGCCCAGTCCCGTCGCACCGACGAAGACTTTGAGCCACAACCCTTGCCCGTTGAAGAGCGCCTGGTCCACATTCAGATCGACGGTGAAGAAGCCGTTGGTCAGCACTACACCGGGCTTGCTGATGTCGCTGCCGACTTGCGTTGTGCAAGTGTTGTTCGTGTAAAGCCTGAAAACCATGTCGCGCGTACCGGTCACCGGCGCGCCGCCTTCGCTCAGGATCCCTTGGTAGGAAATCCTGCTGTTAACGACCGCTTCGATGGAGGCCTCACCCGCGGCCTCGCCGGCGATTGGCGCCTGTGCCCCGCTCATCCCGGCGGACAGCACCAGGATCAGCGCCAGGCTGATGACAAGGGATAGTGTGCGTCGCTGGTTCATGGGTTGCCTCCTGCATGAGCTACCGTTCGTCAGATAACGCTTTGGAGAGACCGTCGGAAGCATCCTGAGTGGAGCAGTGCATTTGTTGGCGCTGCGTAGTCGAAGGATGCGACCTGTCCAGAAAAAACGCTCCGCTCCCTTCGATTTAGCGCCAGATATTTGGGACAAGGAGCGGCGCAATCCAGCGGATTGCGTTACACGACGTTGTGCTCGCGCACCAGGTCCCCCTCCGCGAACCGGCTGAGACGGAGCTGGTGCACGTCCAGGCTGATGGCGCGGCCGTCCAGGATCATCTCCGCGATCAACAGGCCGGCGACAGGGCCGTGCATGAAGCCGTGGCCGCTGAACCCGGCAACGATGTACATGCCGGCCGGGTTGCTCAATCCGTCAATGACCGGGTGCGCGTCGGGTGTGACCTCGTAGAGGCCGGCCCATTCCCGCAGCAGCCCGGCCCGCTCCAGCAGCGGAAAGCGCCACATGGCCCGCTCCAGATGCTGCTCGGTCCAGGCGTGGTCAATAGACTGGTCGAAACCGGGGGTCTCGTCTGGGTTCGATTGGCCGGTGAGGATGCCCTTGCCTTCGCGGTGGAAGTAGAGGCTGCGGCTGAAGTCCAGCACGAAGGGGAAGTCCTCCGGGATGCCCTTGAGCGGGGTGGTCACAACAATCTGGCGGCGCAGGGGCACGACCGGCAGATCCACCCCGGCCAGCGCAGCGACGACGCCCGCCCACGGCCCGGCCGCGTTGACTACAGCGCGTGTGGCGATGGCGCCCTGGGGCGTCTCGACCGCGGCCACACGGCCGGCCTCGACGCGGATGCCGGTGGCCTCGACCCCGGTGAAGATCTGTGCGCCCAAGCGGCGGGCCGCGGCTGCGTAGCCCTGCACGACGCCGTTCGGGTCGGCCAGACCGTCACGCTCGTGCCATGCGCCCGCGATGACTCCTTCCAGGTTCAGCAGCGGCGCCCGCTCGGCCACCTCGGCCGGGGTCAGGATGCGCGAGGGGATGCCCAGCCGGTTTTGCAGCGCGACGTTGGCCCGGAAGACGGCCAGGTCGTGCGCGTTGTCCAGCAGGAACAGGTACCCGGGCCAGCGCAGGTCAATGTCCTGGCCCAGCTCCGCCGCGAAGCGTTCCAGCATGGGCAGGCTGAGCTGCGAGAGGCGGATGTTGATCTCGGTGCTGAACTGGTAACGGATGCCGCCAGCGCACTTGCCGGTGGCCTCGGCGCCGAGGAACTCGTGCTTTTCCAGCAGCACGACGTTCTGGCAACCCCGTGCGGCGAGATGGTAGGCCGTGCTGGCCCCCATCACCCCGCCGCCGATGACGACGACGTCAGCGGTGTTCGGTAACATGAACCCTCCGTGAATGACGAATCAGCGAATCAGCGCATGGCGACACTGTCATCTGACTCCTGACACCTGTCTCCTGACCCCTGCTCACGTCCGCAGCGTTGCCACCAGCCGCAACGGATTGAGCAGCAGGTCCAATGCGGCCAGGATATCATGGGTGATGACATCGGCGGCGTGGAGGGTGTCCAGCGCAGCGCCCTCCGGGCCGATGACCGCGATGCCCAGCGCCGCGGCCTGCAGCATCAGCTTGTCGTTGCGGCCGTTGCCGATGCAGACGGTGTTGCCGCGGCCCAATTCGGCGACGTAAACCATCTTGGCGTGGCTCTGGCCCGTCTGCGGCAGGATGCGGACCGTGCATGGCAGCCCACGCATGGCCGCGATCACCTTGCCGAAGGTGTCAGCGGTGACCACATGCAGCGTCAAGCTGGCGGCCAGGGCGGTCAGCCGCTTGGCGACGCCGGGCAGGAGTGCGCCGTCGCAGGCCAACGTGCCGTTGTAGTCCATCACCAAGTGCTCCAGACGGAGCGATTTGCTGCCGGGAATTGCGATTTCGATCATGATTTTGCGCCCCTTGCACGCGCGGCGAATGCCGCCCATTCGGCATCGCTGAGCGCCTCCAGCCAGGTGAATTGGCCCGCGCCCTTGAGCCATTCGCCGCCGTCAATGACCACGCACTCGCCGTTGATGTAGCCGGTCGCGTCCGAAACCAGGAACGCGGCCAGGTCGGCCAGCTCCTCGTGCCGGCCCACGCGTTTCAGCGGGATGCGGTTGAGCGCTACTTCGCCTAACTCGGCGTTGGGCATCAGCCGCTCCCACGCGCCGGGCGTGGGGAAGGGGCCGGGCGCGATAGCATTCATGGTGATGCCGTATTTTGCCCACTCGACGGCCAGCGAGCGGGTCAGGGCCAGCACGCCGGCCTTGGCCGCGGCCGAGGGCACGACGTAGGCCGAGCCGGTCTCAGCGTAGGTGGTGACGATGTTGAGCACGCGGCCCCCGCGGCCGGCCGCGATCCAGCGTTTGCCCAGCGCCAGGGTGCAGTAGAAGGAGCCGTGCAGCACGATGCCCAGCACCGCATCTACGGCGCGCGGGCTCAGCCGCTCGGTGGGGCTGGCGAAGTTGCCGGCCGCGTTGTTCACCAGCACATCCACGCCGCCGTAGTGGTCCCAGGCCGCGGCGATCATACGGTCCACCGCGTCGGGGTCGCGCACGTCGCACGGTGCGGTGAACACCTCGCCGCCGTGCGCGGCGGTCATCTCGGCCGCGGCCTGGCGCAGCACCTCTTCCCGCCGGCCGCAGATCGCTAGTCGCGCGCCCAGTTGCAAGAATCGCTCCCCCATCGAGCGCCCCAATCCCGTGCCGCCGCCGGTGATGAGGATGGTTTTGCTTTGGAGTAAATCAGGTTGGAACATGGTCTCCTCGTGATGTGTCGGGGCTCTCAGCCGGTCTGCGACCGGCGTTCTTGGCGCAGACAGGCCATTGTCGGTCGTAAGACGGGGGTCACAGACCCCCTGAGAACTTGAAATGAGTCAGTCCTGGCGTGTGCTGCGTTGAGGCGCGGAGTTCCCTCGTTTCCCAGAGTTCCCTCCGTTCCCGCCATTCGTTGATTCGCTATTCGCCATCAGCCAAACCTCTCCGGCATGCGTACGCACACCACTTCGCCGCGCGCGCAAAGTTGACCGTTCGCCGCGAGGGTGACTTCCAACGTGACCTTGCGGCCCTTGACCTCCGAGGCGCGGCCGCGCAGCACCAGTATGGCGTCAATGGGCGTCGGGCGCAGGAAGTCCACCTTGAGCGACGCAGTGACGAACCGTGGGGTCTCCTCAACGCTGATGGCGCGGCCCTCGGCTTGACCCGCGGCCGCGGCCGCTGTGCCGGTGGCGTGGCAGTCAATCAGCGACGCGATCAGGCCGCCATAGACGTAGCCGGGGATGGCAGTGTGGTAGGGCCGCGGCCGGAAATGGCACACGGCCTCCGCGCCGTCCCAATAGCTCTTGATCTGCAAGCCGTGCTCGTTCAGCCGGCCGCAGCCGTAGCAATGGGCGACGTTGGCGGGGTAGGTGTCTTGGATGGCAATGTTGTTCATGGTTCACGCTCAAAGACGGGAAATGCCTGCCTGAAAGTGAGAAGCTTCTGCGGGACTGATGGGAGTTCGTCTAATAATTGCCGCAAATCGGCTCGCTCCTGGGCGTGGGATACAGGCACACCAACATAGCGCTATTCTCGAAGTGAGCGATCACCGCTGTGTGTTGGTCGTAGGACGAGGATGGCCGCAGTTCGATGAAACGGTCCAGGTCGTATTTGGTCCATTCCAGGGCATAGTTGCGGCTGCCGGCCGGCGGGAAATCGCGCACCCATGGCCCACGCAGCGGCGCGGGCAAGCCTGCCGAGTTCCCCGATGAGACCGTGAGGCCGCTTTGCAGCAAAGCATGTGTGTGTTTCAGCTGATCGCGCGCGGCGCCCGGCAATAGTTCGAAGACCGCCAGTGCAGCCATGATCAGCGCGATGGCGATAGGCCCGCGAAGCCGTGCCAGCAACGGCATGCCGGCGCGGTACGCCTCCACCTGCCTTTCGACCACCCAACGCAGGAGGGCGATCACAGGCACCGTTAGCCACGCAATAGGAGCCGAGAAAACTAACCCTGTCACCAGCGCGCTGGAAACGTCCAGCAGCCCGCCCAACCGCAGCAGGGCATTGAGCACAACTGCCACCGTGCTGGCCGCGCTGCCCACGAAGATGCCAAGCGCCGCGCTGCTCGGTCGCGTCGTCAGGAAGCCGAGCGCGGCGCCGGCCAGCGCATTCAGTGCGCTGTTCCCCACAGGGCCAAGGGGCGGTTGATGCAGCGGGATGCCAGGGATCGCCAACCGGTTGACGAATTGCGAAACCAGGCCGTAGCTCAGCCCCAACGCTGCGCCCAGCAATATCCCGCTGCGGTAGCGCCGGGCTTCCAGCTTGCGCTGCAGCTCCGGCGTCGGGGAGGTGGCCTGGGCCCAGGTCGAGTGACGCGATTCAGGTCGCTGTGTGATCATAACATCGTTTCTCCGGTGTGTCATGGCGGTAATTGGGCAAAGCCGCGGCAAAGCGGCGCCTCCTCCGGCGCGATGAAGGCGCAGGCCAGGCTCCAGCCATCAGCGAACCGTGCCACCACGAACTGGTGGTTGTCGAAATTCCGACCCGGCCGCGGGATGCGAAACCGTTCCACGCGGTGAGGCTCAGGGGCCAGGGTGTACGCGGCAGCACGTGCATGCGCGAGGAAGTCACCGACTTCAGGGCTTTGCAAAGGCTGGGGCAGCGCGGACAAGGAGGCTGCCCCCTGGCCGGCGTGCAGCAGTGCATCCATGCGCGCAAGCGCGGACCGCGGCTCGGCGCGGTAGAGGACGAGCGTGCCAGCTAGGCCGGCGGCAAAGACCAGCAGCAGCGGGACGGGCAAGCGGCGATGCAACGGCTGGCGTTCGCGCTGTGCCTCCTCCAGGCGATTGACGCCCCAGCGCAGCGCGGCCAGGAACGGCACCACCAGCCCCCAGAATGGCAGCATCAGAAACCCACCGGTCACTATGAAGGCGATCAGTAAGTTGCCGCTAGGCCTGGCGTTCACGAGGTTGAAAGTCACCAGGGCCAGCGCGCTGATGGCACTGGCTAGGAATGTCCCCTGCACCCCACCGGTCGGCCATGCGCAGATCAGGCCGAGCAAGGCGCCGCCTGCGGCGAACAGCGCGCTGTTTCCCAGCGGGCCAAGCGGGGGTTGATAGAGCGGCACGCCTGGCAGCAAAACACGGTTGATCCATTGGGAGACCAGGCCATAAGCCAGGCCAAGCGCACCGCCGAGCACGCTGCCCATCAGCCGGCGATAAAGTGGATCGGGTTCTGAGAGACGCATGTCCGTTCCTGGGAACGACGAATGATACGCACAGTATCCCAGGAACAAGTCGGTTTGTCAATGTCAGTCAACGGTAGGTGCGTTTCACGAATGGGCAAAATCGAGCTCACGCCTCAAAACTCAAGCGCCCCCTCAGCGGTTGCGACCGTAGGTCTCGTGCGATGAGACCCAATCCAGCGATGAGATGGCTGAAGCCAGTGAGATCTCACCGGCCAGGGCCACGCCGGCCACGATCTCGGCGAATTTCCGGACATAGCCGCGGCCGTAACTGCCCAGGATCTCCAGGCACTCGCGCTGGGTGGCCAGGCCAGTGCCACCGCCGTAGGTGGCGACGATCAGCGAGGGCAGGGTGAGCGAGAGATACAGGTCGCGCGCGGGCGTCAACTCCGAGTAGATGATGCCGGCGGAGGATTCGGCCACGTTGGCCACATCCTGGCCGGTGGCGATGAACATGGCGGTGATCGCGTTGGCCGCGTGCAGGCCGTTGTTGTTCGCGCCCGACAGGAACGCGCCGACGTTGGCGACGCCGGCATGATAAGCCAACTGCTCCGGTTCAACGCGCAACTGCTGGATCAACACCTCGCGTTTGATCAGCGCTTCTGCCGTGACCCGCTTGCCGCGCGTGCGCATGATGTTGATCTGCGAGGCTTTCTTGTCGGTGGCGAAGTTGGATTCCAGGTAGAAGCGTCGGATGCCGGGGTAGCGGTCAATGATCCAACTGCACGCGGCGAAGGTGGCGCGGCCCACCATGTTCTGTCCGGCCGCGTCGCCGGTTTGGAAGTTGAAGCGCAGATAGGCGAACTTGTTTGCCAGGAAGGGGTCAATGTACAGGAGCTTTGCGACTTTCGAGGTCGCTTCGGCTTCTTCCTTGAGTTTGGTGAAGTTGGCTTGCACCCACTGCACAAAGTCGCGCGCCCCGCGGGCGTCGTCAAAGACGAAAACCGGCGCGCGTTGCATGGCATCATCCACCACGGTGCATTTGACCCCGCCGCACTGGTTGAGCACTTTCATCCCGCGGTTGTACGAGGCCACCAGCGTGCCTTCGGCCGTGGCCAATGGGATGAGGAACTCGCCCTGCGCGTGCTCACCGTTGATCCGCAGCGGACCGGCAAAGCCCAACGGCACCTGTGCGGCGCCGGTGAAGTTCTCACAATTGCCCTTGACACGCTGCGCGTCGAAAGAATAGCGCCACAGGTGCTGTGGCTTGACACTGGAAAACTGCTCGACGAAGCGCTGGCGTTCTTGGATCACGTCGTCGGCGTAGTCATCTGTGGTGCTGCGGGGGATGCGTATCTCGTTTTCTGGCGTCTGGGCGATCGCGTCCTCGATCACGAACTGCAACCTGCCGAACGGTCTCGACTCGAATGAGATGCCGATGGCGTGCTTGCCGTCGGCCAGGGCGGGGATGCCGGCCTGCACGTCCACCACCGCACGCAGCGGGAAGGTTAGCGGCCGGCTGGCAGTGATCTCTTCTGGCGCCAGGACACGGCCATCAACCAATGTCAACCGGATGGCGTCTAGCGGAACCTCGCGGCCATCCACGGTGACGCTGCGCAAAGCGACCAATTCCGCGTCGCTCAAGCGATTCTTGATCGAGAATGTGACACCCTGTGGTGTGTTTTTCAGGCTGCCTAAGGTGTACAGCTTCTTCAGGAGGAGGCTGGGGATCAACATGGCTTGGTCTCCTTCTTGTTGGCCGCAGGCAAGCGATGAATGTAACGAACACGGCAACTGGTTGTGTTTCTTACGAAATGATATTGTGTTTTGTTTGTATTGTCAAACGTGCGGCGGTGGGAGGAAAGGCTGAGAAACGCGGACCTGACGGAAATACGGGGGGCCAGGGAACGCTTGGAAATCTGCGTTTCATCCGTCATGAAGCATAGAAGCGCGCGTCACTTCAAGATATAGTACGTGGCTTTTCGATCCCCCACCTTCACGATCAGGCCCTGGTCCACCATGTCGGCCAGCTCGCGGCGGATGGTTTCATCGCTGACGTCGGGGGTGAGATCGCGGAACTCGCGGTTGGTAATGGCGCCGTGTTCGGCCAGGTAGGCGAGGGCGCGCTCCTGACGGGGGTTCAGGCGGCGGTTGCCCCAGCGTGGGGCCGACTCAGCGCTGACCAGATCGTCCCCGCGGCCGCGCAGGGTGACTTTGAAGCCAGCTACGGTCTCCTCGAAAGTCGGCGCGGGCAGGCCGGCCTCGGCCATGGCCGCCACCATGCGGTCAATGCCGTATCCCAGCCGCTCCACGAAGCCCAGGTCTGACAGCGCCTGCACGATGGCTTCGTTGCGCGAGAAACGTTCTTGCAGCAGGTTGTCCAGCGTCACGTGGCCGGGCAGGCGGCCAGGGCTGTAGATCTCCATGTGGTTGCTGAACATCAGGACGCGGATGTTGTCCCCGCGGATAGCGTAGTCTCGATGCGCGACCGCGTTGACGATGGCCTCGCGCACGACGGGGAGCGGGTACTCGGTCGTTTCAACCCGCGTGAAGCCGCTAAGTCGCATTCCTCGCCGCATATTAGCGGTCACAAATGCCTCGGCCTGGCGGATCTGGTCGGGCAGGGGGCCGGACGCGTCGTGGCGCAGGAACTCATCGCTCATGGTCGGGCCAGCATAGCGCACCAGGCTGATCTGCGCGTTGCGCACGAAGCGCTGAGGCTGGCGGCCGAACAACAAGATGCCGGCATAGGTGGGCGTCGGGGGATGGGGGGATGGGGAGAGGGGGAGACGCGGTGCGGAGGACGCGCCGCTCGATGCACCTTCAATGTCGGTGCTGTGCGTGCGCTGGGGTTGAGCTGCGTTCGCCAGGGCGCCGCGGGCCAGCAGGATGCACTGCCAATCCTCGCCGGGTGGGGTGTTCAGCGCGGCCAGATACGCGTCCACCAGGGCTATGTCCAGGTCGGCCAGGGTGGCCGTTGGCGCGGGCCGCGCTTCAAAGCCCGCCTCGTCGCGGGCCAGCAGCAAGGCGGCCAGCTCGGACGGGCTGAGCAGCCGGTTGCCGGCCGCGCTACGGGTCAGGTAGCGGCCGTTGAGGCTGTAGGCGTGGGGCAGGCCGGGCGGCACCTCGACCACGCACAACGTTTTGCCCTCCACGGCCGTTATGCGGGGCAAGGGCAGGATGAGGGGTGGCGCGGCCAGCAGGCCGGCTGCCTGCACCGCGGCCCGCGCCGCGTCGGGATCTTCAACCCCCAGCGCCTTGCCGCCGGCGCTGGCGCCGATCAGCAGCACGCCCCCGTGCGCGTTGGCCAGCGCCACCAGGCTCTCAGCCAGGCGGGCCGGCGCGCCGGCGGAGGGTGCGAACGCGACGCGCTCCCCCGGCCCTGCGGCGAGCAGCGCTCCCAGTTCGGCGGCAGGTCTGGCTGTTCGGGCGGTGTTCACTGCAGGGTCAAGCGCGTCACGCGCCAGTGCACACCTGCGGTGACCTGTTCGTTGGCGATGCTGATCAGTCGCGCCACGGCGCGATAGATCTCGCTGCCCAAGGCGATCTCCGCCTCTACGTAGGCTTCTTCGGCCGCGCACCACCAGTTGTCGGCGCGGTCGTCGGTGGGTGGTGGGGTGGGGAGGACCACTGCCGCCGATGGGCACTTCTGGCCGGCTTCCGGGCTTGGGGCTATCGTGCCCTGATTGGCCACCGAGAGGATGCGCACCGCTTGTCCCTGATCGATTATTGGCTTGAGTCGCGGATCAACCTCGGCGTTTTTGGTCAGGAAGCTGGGACCGGTAGGGCCGCCCTCGGGCAGCGGGTCGCCGCCGCGCAGAAGGGCGATCAGGGCTGCCTCGGGATAGGCCGGATCCTTTGGCGTCCCATAGCAAAAGTCAATGGTGAAACTGTCGGGTTCCTCTGGGAATCTCAGGTCAGCCAAATCTCCTTCGCGCTTGAAATGCCTGACCTCGCACAGGACGCTGCGGTGATTGGCCAACCGGTTGTATGTGGTCACATTTTCGACGTACGCCGCTGGATCGACCACTCCAGGCGCATCTACGTGGGCGTTGCCGATGAAATGCACGCCCCGGTAGCCGATGGTGCGGCCGGCCCAGCGGAAGATTGAGAGCCGTGTCGGCAGGGAGGCGTAGCTGTAGCCCAGGAAATAGAGTTCCTCGGCCCGGCACTGGGCCATGTCTTCCTGGATAGGTGCGTACTTGTGGAACTTGGCATCGTTCTCTCCCAGGTAGCCCTGTCCTTTGCCGGTGTAATAGTCGGGCAGCAGCTTGTAGGGAACCAATAGCGCGGGACGATAGGGGCTGGCGTTGCTCATCTCCTGCGGGGCCCGGTTGACCTGTGCGTCGTAGATGACGCCACCGATAACGCTGTAACCTACCTGGCTATCACCGCCAGCGTAAACATTGGGTACCGCTGTCTGATCATAGCGATAGAGCAGCAGCCACTCGTTATCGGGATCGTCGTCGAAGCTGCAAGGCTCCGACTGCTGCTCAAGCAAAACCCAATTGTTGGGAACGATGTTTTTGAGCTCGATCGGTATCTGACCCTGCTGGGTCCCAAACAAGTTGAGCCCATTGCCACGGCTCAGCAGCCAGACCACCAGCAGGATCAGCAGGATGAAAAAAACGATGAGGAGGATGCCGCCGCGACTTTTGGGCATGGGTAGACTCCGTATCCGTGGTTGTTCGGTCAACTCGCCGGCTGTGCGCCGCTGACCGCTGTGTCAGCGGCCGGCGCCTCTTCGGATCGTTTGCGCGTGCGCCGGGCCAGCTTGGGCCTGGCGCGTACCGCCTGCGCTTCTAGCAAGGCCCGCGTGACGATCTCGTCCATGTGTTCCACCAGCACCAGGTTCAGGTCGCGCTGGACATTGCTGGGGATGTCCGCCAGGTCTTTTTGGTTGCGTTTCGGGATCAGCACGGTCCTCAGGCGCATGCGGTGGGCGGCCATCAGCTTCTCTTTTAAGCCACCGATGGGCAGCACGCGGCCGCGCAGGGTGATCTCGCCGGTCATGGCGACGTCGTGTCGCACTGGCCGGCCGCTCAAGGCTGAGATTAGCGCGGCGGCCATGGTGACGCCGGCGCTGGGACCATCTTTGGGGATGGCGCCCTCCGGCACGTGGATGTGCAGGTCCACCTTGTCGAAGTCTACGTCGCTCAGGCCGAAGTCGCGGGCGTGTGCGCGCGCGTAGGTGAGCGCGGCCTGGGCCGACTCCTGCATCACCTCGCCCAACTGGCCCGTCAGGGTCAGGCTGCCTTTGCCTTCTATGGCTGAGACCTCGATCTGCATCACGTCGCCGCCGGCTTCGGTCCACGCCAGGCCGTTGGCGACGCCGATTTCGTCCGTCTCGTTGGCCAGCCATTCAGTGAACTGGGGCGGGCCCAGGAATTTGGTGGCCACGGCCGGGGTGATGCGCTTGGGCGCTTGCTTGCCTTCGGCCACGCGGCGGGCCACCTTGCGGCAGATGTTGGCGATACAGCGCTCGAAGTTGCGCACGCCGGCCTCAAAGGTGTACTCACGGATGAGTAAGCGCAGCGCGGCCGTGGTGAACTGTACGTTGGCGGGTTGCAGGCCGTGGGATTCTAGTTGGCGCGGCACCAGGAACTGCCGGGCAATCGCCAGCTTCTCTTCCTCGATGTAGCCGGGGAACTCGATGACTTCCAGCCGGTCGCGCAGCGCTGGCGGCACCGGATCCAGGATGTTGGCGGTGGTGATGAACATCACCTTGCTCAGGTCATACGGCACTTCCAGGTAATGATCCGAGAACGCGTGGTTCTGCTCCGGGTCCAACACTTCCAACAACGCCGATGCCGGGTCGCCGCGGAAGTCCATCCCAAGCTTATCAATCTCATCCAGCATAAACAGCGGGTTGACGGCGCCGGCGGTGTGCATGGTCTGCAGGATGCGGCCGGGGAGTGCGCCGATGTAGGTGCGCCGGTGGCCGCGGATCTCGGCCTCATCGCGTACGCCGCCCAGGCTCAGGCGCACGAACTTGCGGCCCAACGCCTCGGCGATGGACTTGCCCAGGCTGGTCTTCCCTGTCCCTGGCGGGCCAACAAAGCAGAGGATCGGGCTTTTCATCTTGTCTTGGGCCAGCTTACGCACGGCGATGTGTTCCAGGATGCGCTCCTTAACCTTGGGCAGGCCGTAATGGTTGCGCTCCAGGATCGCGGTCGCGCGGGCCAAATCCAGGTTGTCCTCGGTAGCAGTCTGCCACGGCAGATCGGTCAGCCAATCCAGGTAGTTGCGCACTACCGTCGTTTCAGGCGAGAACGGGTGCATGGCCGCCAGCTTGCTCAGCTCCTTCTCGGCCTTGCCGCGCAACTCGTCGGGCATGCCGGCCTTGAGAAGCTTTTCTTTGAGCTCGGCCAGCTCGCGCTGGCTATCGTCACCTTCACCCAGCTCCGTCTGGATGGCCCGCATCTGTTCGCGCAGGTAGTATTCGCGCTGGCTCTTGTCAACCTCTTGCTGCACCTGAGTTTGAATGCGATCTTCCAGCTCCAGCACGTCCAGCTCTTGGCCCAGGATGATGCTGAGGCGTTGCAGCCGCGTGTTCGCGTCCAGCGTCTCGAGCAGTTCTTGGCGCTGGGGCAGCTCGATGTCCAGCACGTGAGCCAGCAGGTCGGCGAGGCTGCCCGGCTCTTTCTCGTTCATGGCCGCGACGTACGCGTCTTCGGGCAGGTTGGGGTTGAGGTTGACGACCTTTTCGAACAGCGCCAGCACCGCGCGCATCAGCGCCTCGCTGGCCATGTCATGGCGCGCATCTTCGTATAGCGGCACGCCGCGCACCCGGAGGTAAGGCTCGGTGTCCACCACCTCAACAATGCGGACGCGCTCAATGCCTTGCACCAACACTGTGGTGCTGCCATCAGGCATGCGCAGGACGCGGCCGATTTCGACCGCAGTGCCAATGGCGTACAAGTCGGCCAGGTCGGGGTCAACCACTTCTGTATCACGCTGCGCGACGACCAGCAGCGGCACCTCCATGGCCTCGGCAGCTTCGACCGCGCGCGCGAGGCGGTCGCGTCCCAGGAACAGCGGCGCCACCAGGTTGGGGAAGACCACGGTGTCGGGCATGGGCAACAGCGGGTACTCGTTGCCCTCCAGCCCCTCCAGGTCGTGGCCGCGGCGCCGGCGCACCTCGCGTTCGCGCGAGGCCGGCCGGCGCCGCGGCGCAAGCATGTTCAGCAGCGTGAGCTCCGCCCCCATGTTGGGTGGTCGCTGATAGTCCACGTGATCCAAGGTCTTACTCCATACTCCACATCATCAGCATGCAAATTCGGTGGTGCGAGATCAATCCGGCACCGGCTCCCCGGCCGTCTCATCCTGGAACACCCAGTCATCGGGCGGGAAGGCGTCGGGATGGCGGGCCGCCCACGCGCGCCGCGCCTGGGCCACCACGAAGATCGAGCCGGTGATGCAGATCAGATCGTTGGGTTCGGCCCAGGCCAGCGCTTCGATCAGCGCGCTTTCCAGGCTGGGCTGTACGCTGATGGGGCACTTCGTGCTGATGCTGCGCACCAGGTCGGCCAGTTGCGCCGGGTCGGCCGAGCGCGGGTGGCCGCTCTTGCTGACGATTACTTTATCCGCCGGCCGGTAGCCGGTGATATGCTCCGGTTCCAGGAAGGTCTTCAGCATCCCGGCGATGTCTTTGTCGGATGAGGCGCCGAAGATCAGCGCTAGCCGGCCGCGCGGGGGCCGCGGGAACCACTCGGCCAGGGCCGCGCGCAATTTGTGGGCCGAGTTTTCGTTGTGCGCGCTGTCCACCAGCAAGCTGGGGGCGTGGTTCAGCAGCTCGAACCGGCCGGGCCAGCGGGCGGCCGTCAGGCCCATGCGAAGCGTCTCTTCGGTGATGGCGACCCCCTGTGCCCGGAGCTCTTCCAGGATCGCGACAGCCGTTGTGGCGTTGTCGAGCTGGTGACGGCCCAGCAGGCCGATGCGCAGGTCGGTGTAGGTGGGATTGCCCGCCGGTCCGCGTGCGGTGAAGGTTTGCCCTGTGAAGTCGGCGCCGTCCTTCTCCCAGCGCCACGCATCCCCTACCAACACCAGCCGCGCGCGCGTGTCGGCGCACACGCGTTCGATCACGGCCATGGCTTCGGCCTCTTGCGGCGCGCTGACGACTGGCACGCCTGGCTTGATGATACCAGCCTTCTCGAAGGCGATCAGCGAGAGGGTGTGGCCCAGCAGCTCGACATGATCGTAGCTCAGGGAGGTGATGGCACACACAGCCGGATGCACGACGTTTGTGGCGTCCAGCCGGCCGCCCAAGCCTACCTCCAGAACCGCCCACTCCACGCCTTGCTCGGCGAAGAACTGGAACGCCAGCGCGGTCATGATCTCGAACGCGGTGATCTCCGGCGTGGCTTCGATGGCCGGCCGGCAGCGGTCCAGCAACGCGACCAACTCGGCCCGGCTCATCAGCTCACCGTCCAGCCGGACGCGCTCGCGAAAGGTGTGTAGGTGGGGCGATGTGTACAGCCCGGTGCGATAGCCGGCCGTACGCAGCACCGCCTCCACCATCGCCGAAGTCGAGCCTTTGCCTTTGGTGCCGGCAATGTGGACGCATCTGAACCGGTCTTGCGGCCGGCCGAGTTGCGCCAGCAGGCGCTCCATGCGGCTTAAATCGAAGGTGACTGCATCATAGAGATAGCGCGCTTTCTTCTCATAGTTGACGTAGCCGAAGATATACTCGAGGGCATCCTGGTAACGGCCCATACTGTGCTCCGATCTGACAAAGTGGAGGCCGGCCTGTGCGCCTGCCCCGCGACCGCGCGGGATCGCCCCAGCCGCGGTTCACATTTCAAATAGCAATTTTAGCGCAACCGCGGTCAAAACACAAAGACTGCGCGGCCTTGCCGATTCGTGGCGTCTATGGCATGATGGGCGTATACCACATGGTGACAAAGGAGACGCTCGGTGCGCAGGCACGCATGGGTTTTGCTGGCTTACATTGCCCTCAGCCTGATCCTCACCTGGCCGTTGGCCGCCCAGTTCAGCACCCACGTGCCCGGTGACGGCATCGACGATCCCGCGCTGGCCTGGAATCTGTGGTGGGTCAAGCATGCGCTGGTGGATCAGCCGCAGAATCCCTTTCGCGGGGACTGGCAGTTCTGGCCCATCGGCATCAACCTGGCGTTTTATACCCTCACCATCCTGAACGGCCTGCTCAGCGTGCCGCTCCAGGCCACGGTCGGCCTGATCCCGGCGTATAACCTGCTGCTGGTATCATCCTTCGTGCTGAGCGGCTTCAGCGCGTATCTGTTGTGCCTGGACTTCTTGGAGCGGGTAGGCAAGGAAACAAGGAAACAAGGAGATAGAGAGACCGGGGTGTTGAGTTTGTCTCCTGGTCTACCTGCCACCTTGTCTCCTTTTCTCCTTGTCTCCTTGTCCTCGTTTCTGGGTGGTGCGCTTTACGCGTTCGCGTCGGCCAAGCTGTTCTACGCGGCATTAGGGCAGGGCAACATCGCCAGCTCGCAGTGGATCCCGTTTGCCGCCCTGCACATGGTGCGCGCGGCGCGGCCCGCAGGCAAGGCGCGCGATGCCGCGCTGGCCGGCCTGTTCCTGGTGTTTCAGGCCTACGCCGAGCTGACTTACGCGTCGTTCCTGGTGTTGTTTGCAGTGCTGGTGGCCGGGTGGGGTGGCGTGCGTATTGCGTACTGCGTACTGCGTAACCCGACGACGCGCCAGGTACGCAATCCGCAATCTGTCATACCGCTCCTCGCCCGCTTCTTGCTGATCGCCCTCATCCTCGCCCTCGGCCTTGCGCCGTTCCTGGCCAACATGCTGCCCGACCTGGCTGCCGAAGGCGACTTTTTCACGGCGGGCGGGGGCTTTGCCGACATCTTTTCGGCCGATCTGGCCGGCTTCGCCGTGCCCACACAATTGCATCCGCTGTTGGGCGGCATCGTGCGGGCCTGGGCGTATGATTCGGCGCCGCGCCCCGATGGCGGTCACTTCGCGGTGGACAAGGGGCAGCAGATCTACGTGGGCTATGTGGCGTTGGCGCTGGCGGCAGTGGGCGTTTGGCGGGGCCGGCGCGGCGGAGCGACATGGTTTTGGTTCGTGTCGACCCTGGCCTTCTTCTTGCTAACCCTGGGCCCAACCCTGCGCGTGGCCGGCCACGATACGGGCCTCCCGTTGCCGTTCAAGCTCATCGAACAGTTGCCGTTTTTCAAGGGCAACCGCTATCCGAGCCGTTACAGCGTGATGCTGCTGCTCAGCCTGGCGCCATTGGTGGCACTCGGCGCACAGCGCATCGGCGAATGCCTTATGGCAGATGGCAGATGGCAGATGGTGGATGGTAGGCGGCGCCGCACGCTCGCACTTCCTCGTCTCCTTCTTGTCTCCTTGTCTCCTTGTCTCCTTGTCCCCGTTCTCCTCTTCGAGCACCTCTCCGCGCCGTTGCCCACCTTCGACCTGCGCGTGCCTGCGCTTTACGACCGGGTCGCGGCCGAGCCGGGGGACTTCGCTCTGCTGGAGCTGCCCTTAGGATGGCGCAACGGCGCGCGGGTGGCCGGCAAAAAAGACATCTTGATCATGCAGCAGCTTTGGTATCAGACGGTGCACGGCAAACGGGTGCTGGGCGGCAACACCTCGCGCAATCCCGAATCCAAGTTCCAGTATTTCAGCGAGGATCCCACGCTGGCCCGGCTGATCGCACTCACCAACGCGGCCGACGTGCCGCAACATGATGCCCTGCGCGACCGGCTGGCCGAGGTGCCCGTCACGGAGGCTGACCGCGACCGAGCGCGCGCCTGGGCGGCCTTCGCCAACATCCGCTACGTTATGGTGCACCGGGACAAGCTGCCCCCGGCCGCCGAAGCGCTGGCGCGCGACCTGCTGCCGTTGAGCCTGGTTGCTGAGGAGGGGGCGCTGGCGCTCTACCGCGTGGCCGAGCCGGCTGCGGCTCCGCAGACCTTCATGCCGGGCGCCGATCAGGGGCGCATGATCCTGGGTGAGGGCTGGAGCCCGCCTGCGTTGTCATCCGACGGTGGCGCTGAACCCGCGCCCGTCTACGCCCAGCGCGACGAGGTCCGGCTGCTGCTGCCAGTGGGGCCTGAAGCCGCCACCTTGCGCATCCAGGCCAGCGCGTTGCCGGCCAATCAGACGGTAACCCTGTGGGTGGATGGCCGGCGCCTGGCCACGCGGCCGCTGGAGCAAGCGCCGGATTGGCTGGCGTTTAGCGTCCCAGCCCAGCCCGGACGGCCGCCGCTCAGCGATGTGCGTCTACGTTTCAGCCGGGTGTTGCCGCTGGCCGAGCTGGCGCATACGTTGAGCCGGCCTGGTCCCGTATCCTTGTTGGTCCGCAGCGCGGGCGAGGAGGCCGGCGACTTCGGCCATATCTACCTGGATGGCGTGGATGTGTCGCCGAACCGACGGGGCTATAACCTGGTCGCGGTGGATGGTCGCACCGGCGCGTTGGTGGCATCGGCCGCCTTTGACACCCACGCCGATCCCGGCGCCAGCGCACACCTGGCCGCGTGGGTGCGGGCGCAGCCGCCGGGCACGCTGGTGGCTGGCGCCGTGCGCGACGATGCATCGGCGCAATTGGACGCTGACGCCACAGCAGCCCTGCGCGCGTTGGGGCTGAGCGCCGACTTGCGCGGCCGTTTCCGCTGGGGCCACGCCTTCATTGCCCAGGTCGGCGCAGATGCCGGCCCGGCCCGTGAGGCACTCGACGGGATCCGGCCAGCGCAGGTGACGCTGGGTCTGGGTGTGTCAGAACCGCAAGTGGCTGCGACGTTTTATCACCTCGAACTCGTCAAATAAATATACTTGCTTTTTGTGTAGAACTGTGCTATAATGGCACTGTATTCGCGCGTTGTGCGTGGCACATTTAGCAGAGAAAGCCCGCTGCGATCACCACCAGGGCGAGATCGGTGACTCGATGCGTGGTGTCGGTGTCGGCAAGGGCGCCAGATAGTCAACGACGGCCGGCGCGATATCGGGGACCGGTGTAGCCGTAGCGGTGATGCCGGAAGTGTAATAGGGGTACGGCGTCGCAACAGCGCTGGGCGTTGCCGAAACAACGGCGCGCAGGTAGAGCTTTTGGCCGACCCAGATCAGATCGCTGTAGAGTCCGTTCCATTGCTTGAGCGTGTAGACGGTGACGCCGCAGCGAGTGGCGATGATGCTCAGGGTGTCACCAGAGCGTACGATATAGGGACTGGTGCAGGTGCTGTAAGTTGAGGTCTTATAGGCAGGGACCTGTGTCGTCGCTGAACCCATGCCGGGGATCACCAGACGTTGTCCCGGATAGATGATCGAGGTGATGCGCAGGCGGTTGGCAGACATCAGGTTCGACAAGGAAACGCCGCAGCGAACCGCAATGGCGCTGAGGGTGTCTCCGGCACGCACAGTGTATGTGCTGCCGCAACTGCTGATGCGGCTGACGTTGTCGGAGGCCAAAAGGGCCGGAGACGCTGCGGCCGGATAGACAAGGAGCGCAAATAAAGTTACGGACAGTAATATGGGAAAACTGAAAAACTTGCCCTTCATTGCACACCTCCACCCAACACCAAGACTTGTTGTCGCAGGAGCTGTGCCAGGCGCCACGGCTGGTCGTGTTCAGGCGCTGAGTTGGGCAACGATGGCCGGCACTATGGCAAGGCGAGCGCTACTTTATCATCTTCCTGGATCAAGCTCTTTCTCAGGTAACGATCTCGATACGCTGTCACCCAGGATCGGACAACAGCACATTGCCCCGAGCCTGGTGTGGCTCCTGAATCATCAAATAATACTATAGCATAATTTACACGCTGGCGCAATACTGCCGGAGATGAGTTTCAAGAATGCGATGGATTGTTAAGGTTCGGTGCAACATAGTCCTTGTCCTGGGTTTGCTGCTGACTGCGCAGAGTGTTCTGCCGGCGGTGAGCCTGGCGCAAGGTGGGACGGGCGGCCTGTGGGAAAGCTTTGTGGTAGGCGACGGTCTCCTATCGGGCTATGTGTTGGGCATCACCCCGACGCAGGACGGCGCGCTTTGGTTCGGGACCGATGGTGGGGTCAGCCGGTATGATGGCCAGTGGTCATCACTCACCGAGCGCGACGGTCTGCCACCAGGGCGTGTGCGTGCCATTGCGCAGGGTGCCGACGGCGCGTTGTGGTTTGCCACCAACAGCGGCCTGGCCCGCCGCGCGCCCGACGGCGCCTGCTGCAGCCGCTGGACCACGGCAGAAGGCCTGCCGTCTGATGATATCTACACGTTGCGGGTCGTGCCCGGCGGGCAGGATGAAGGCGTGTGGGCAGGCACAACGCGTGGGCTTGTGTATGTGGGCGGCGGAAGCGTGCGGGTTGACACGCCGGTGCAAGACGCCGAGATCCTTGCGACGGCGGTGACGTCGGACGGTGAGCTGTTGGTCAGCGCGGCCGGGGGGGGGGTCTGGCGGCGCGGGAAAAGCGGGGACTGGCAACCCGTGGCCGGCGGTGAGGCGATCGGCGATGTGCAGGCGCTGTGGGCGGGCGTCGATGGCCGCATCTGGGGCGGCACGGCCAGCGGTCTGTTGGTGTACGCCGATGACGCCTGGCAGCCCTATCCCCTGGGCACAAGCGGTGAGTCGTTGGCAGTATTGGCCATCACGCAAGATGATGAGGGCGGGTTGTGGGTTGGCGCCAATCGCGGCCTGTTTTACGATCCCGATGCCCGGCCTGATGGCGCGGTGGTGACACAGTTCAGGGCGCAACGGAACGGCTTGGTCAACGATTTTGTGCGGGCTCTGGCCTTCGATCGCGATGGTCAACTCTGGATCGGCACGGCCGGTGGGGTCAGCCGGTATGTGGGCGGGCTCTGGTGGCTGCAGCAGGCCGAAGCGGTGGCCAGCCAACGCATCAACGCGCTGTTGACCGACAGCCGCGGCCGGATATGGGCCGGCACAGAGGCCAAGGGGCTCGCGGTGTTGGAGGGGAGCAGCTGGCAGCATTTCACTGAGGCTGATGGCCTGCTTGATAACCGGGTGATTGCGCTGTTCGATGACGGCGTAGGCCGCGTGTGGGTGAGCACCGGTGAGGGAGTGGGCTATCAGGCTGCCGATGGCGCCTGGGAGTTCGATCTGTCCCTCGTTGGATTACCTGCTCTGCCGGTGTATGCATTTGGGGCCGACAGCGAAGGCGCGCTCTGGCTCGGCACGCAGGGCGGCCTGGCGAGCTGGTCCCCTGACGCCGGCTTCACAGCCGTTGCCGAGTTAGCCGGTCAACGGGTGAACGCACTTCACCGCGCCAGCAACGGCGTGCTGTGGGTCGGGTTGGGGCAGTCGGGCGGCCTGTTCCGCTTTGCCGACGGCCGCTGGCAAGCCGTGACCGATGCCGCCGCCGCATCAATTCGGGACGTTGTAGTCAACGGCATCCGCGAAATGGCCGACGGGAGCCTGTGGGTGGCCACCTACAACAACGGCTTATGGGTCAATCGCCGGGGGGTGTGGGAACGCATGGACGAGAACCTCACCAGCCCGAAGGTTCTGGCGCTGGCAAGCGACAGCAGCGGCTTATGGGTGGGAACACACCAGGGTCTGGCGCACTATGATGGTTTGACGTGGCAGAGTTATAGCGGCGATATCCTGCCCAGCCAGGATGTACTGGCCCTGGCGGCCGGCGAGGATGTGCACTGGATCGGCACTGCTGCGGGCCTGGTGCGGTATCAGGCTGAGACCTCGCGGCCGTGGGTCGAGGTGGACTCAGTGAACCTGACGCCGGTGCAGGCGCAGAGTGTCACGCTGGCGAACGATAGGTTACAGGTTGTGCGGGTGCGCGGGGGTGACCTGGCGACCCCGTCCGATTCGTTGATCTATTTGACCCAATTGGTCGGCGTTGACCTGGCCCCGCGCCCGCACATGGATAACCTGATCACGGCCTACAGCGACCTGGCCCTGGCGCCTGGCGCATACACGCTGCGCGTGATCGCGCGAGATAGCGCCTTCAACGATTCGCAGCCGGCCGAGATCACCGTTCTGGTGCCGCGCCTGGTGCGGTTGCCGGGTGGGTGGGTCCTGCGCGCGGATGTGTTCTATCCGCTGTTGGCGCTGGTCGTGCTGGCGGTTGTGGGCATGGGTTCGGCTGGGGGCATCAGCCTGCGGGCGCGGGCACGGGTGCGGCGGATGACGGCTGCTGCGATTGCGCGGCAACAGGAAGCGCTGGCGCGTGCCTTCAATCCCTACGTCTCAGGCGAGCCGATCCGCGGGGCCGACATGTTCTTCGGTCGCACCGACTTGCTGCGTCGCATCTTCAACGCGCTGCACCAGAACAGCATCATGATCCATGGCGAGCGACGCATGGGCAAGACCACGCTGCTCTATCAGCTCGCTGAGCAGTTGCGCCAGGCCGACGACCCGGAATGGGCATTTGTGCCGGTGTACATTGACCTGGAAGGGACACCCCAGGAGCGCTTTTTCTACCTGCTCATGGACGGCATCTGGGGCGCGCTCCAGGCCTATACCGTCGAGGATCCACCATTGCTGCGCTTCGCTGAATTGCCGGCAGAGCAATACTCGGACCGGGAGTTCACCGCAGATCTGCGCCTGGTGATCGATCGGCTGAAAGAGGTGGTGGCTCCGCGCAAGCTGCGCGTGATCCTGTTGCTCGATGAGATGGACGTGGTAAGCAGCTACGACACTATCGTCCAACAGCAGTTGCGCCGCATCTTCATGAGCTCGGTGGCCTCCAACCTGGGCGCGGTGGTGGCGGGCATCCAGATCAGCAAGGCCTGGGATCGGGTCGAGAGCCCGTGGTATAACCTGTTCAACGAGATCCCCCTGGAGCCCTTCACCGAAGAACAAGCGCGGGAGTTGTTGATCGAACCGGTGCGGGGCATCTACGAATGGACGCCGGAGGCCATCGCCTTCGTGCTGGAGCAGGCTGAGGGCCGGCCCTATCGCCTTCAGCAGTATGCGTTGGAGGCGGTGAATCAGATGCTGGCTGCCAGGCGTTTGCGCATCACTTTGGCCGACGTCCAGGCCGCTGATGAATCCATCGAGCGGGCCCGGGTCGAGTGATGCCGCGTCGTGATGAGGTGAATTGTGCGTAATCCTTATGTGACCGGCCCCTATGTGACGGGCGATAACCACTATGGCCGGCACGAGCTGATCGATTTCTTGCTCCATGGCGAGGGCCGGGCCTACTGGGTTGTGGGCAACCGGCGCATCGGCAAGACTTCCCTGCTGCGTGAGCTGGAGCGCCTGGTGCTGGACGGTGATCGGATGGTCCCGTTGGTTTGGGATATGCAGGGCTGCAACTCGTTTGCTGCGCTGGGGCGCTACCTGGCCGATGCTGTGCACGACAGCGCCGTGCGGTTCGAGGCCCTGGGCCTGCCCCCAACGGCGTTTCAGGAAGAGGATGCCCTGGTGCTGCTGGGGGCGTTGCGCCGCCAGGCCATGCGCGCCGGCCGCGAGCTTTTGCTGCTGTGCGATGAGACCGAGGTCCTGATCAATATCGCGCGGCAGGAACCGGAGGCCATGCAGCGTCTGCACGCGCAGTTGACCGGCGGCGCAGGCCTGCGCGTGGTGGCGACCTCCACCCATCGCATCTACTTGCTGCATGATGTGTGTCGTGAGTGGCCGACCTCGTCGTTCCTGGGCGGGTTTGATATGTCGCGCACCCTGGGTGGCCTGGATCAAGCCGCGGCCGAGGCGTTGATCACTCAGGCGCAGGCCCTGGCTGATGAGCGCGTGGCTGCGGCGCCCGAGACGGTGGCGGCTATCTGTGAGGCCACCAACAACCATCCGTTCCTGATTCAGATGCTTTGTGCGCGCCTGTTCGTTGAAGGGACATTGCGTTCGATCAGTGATGATGATTTGCGGGTCGATTCGGCGCTGGCAGGTTTCTTCGCGTATGACTTCCGCCAACTGACTGATGCCGACCGGTTACTGATGCTGTCGGTCCATCGCGCTGGCCGGGCGGATCCTGCCACACTGGCCGATGGGAGTTCCCGCTCGGAACTGTCCCAACGCCTGTACAATCTGGTCACCCTTGGATATCTCCGCCGGGTGGATGGCCGTGTGGCCCCAGGCAACGCCTTCTTGGCGGCCTGGCTGGGCACCGAGGCCGAGGCGTTACAATTTGCGCCGCCATCGCAGACTTCGGAAGCGGCGTTGCGCACTGCGCTGCAACGCCAGCAGGCGCAGGATATTGATTCCCTGATATCGCAACTTAACGCCCGGCGCGCGCGCCTGGTGGAGTTGGAGTTCGTCCGCGCCCGCGAGTTTCTGGCTGTGGCGCCCCAGGTGTTGGACGAGATCGAGCAGCTCCAGACTGAGATCGCCGAGCTGCGCAGCCTGCTTGAACGACGAAGGCCAAGTTAGCGCATACGTCCCTGTTAGCGCATACGTCCCTGTTAGGGCATAATCAGCGCTAGGAACACAGTGACCGGGTCAACCAGGTGAATCTGCGTCCCTTTTTTCGGGCAGGTGAAAGGCATGTCTCCATTTGAGCCAACGCCATCGCGGCGCGTTCTCGTCATCCTCTGGCTGTTGCTCCTTGCGTACGCGGTCTTTTTCTCCGCGTACACGCTCCAGCGCCATGCGACTTTCAACACTCTCGCCGCCGATCTGTCGTTCATTGACCAGCCCATGTGGAACACGCTGCACGGCCGGTTCCTAGAACGCACGATGGACGATCGCCAGGTCTCCCGGGTGGGAGAGCACTTGGAGCCGATCCTGCTGCCGCTGGCGCTGGTCTACCTGATCTGGGATGACGTCCGGGCGATCTTGATCCTACAAAGCCTGGCGTTAGCCATCGGCGCGCTGCCGGTCTTCTGGATCGCGCGCGACGTGCTGGGCCGTGACCGCCGGGCCGCCTGGTTAGGATTGGCCTTTGCGGCTGCCTACCTGCTGTTCCCCGCGCTGCAAGCGGCCAACGTCGCCGACTTTCACGCCGATCCCTTCGTGGTCGCGCCGCTGCTTTTCGCGTTCTGGTATGCCCGGCAGCGCCGCTGGAGGGCTATGTGGGCCTGGGCCCTGGCCGCTATGGCCACCAAGGAGAACCTGCCTACCCTGACGGCCATGTTGGGCGTTTACGTGTTTCTGCGCGAGAGCGATGCCTGGGTCGGCCGCAGGACACTGGGCCGACGTGTGGCCAAAGCCTTGCGGGGCAGCACGGCCACCGGCGCGCGCCATGGTCTGGCGCTCATTGCCCTCAGCGTGGCCTGGTTCCTGATCGCCACCTTCGTGATCGTCCAACCGCTGGCGCGCCAGGTGTACGGTACGGACGCGCCCATCTACCTGGCCAGCCGTTACATCGGGTTCACCGGCGGGCCGGCCGGTTGGCTGCGGGCCGCACTGGACGCGCTGCGCGAGCCGGCGCGGCTCGATTACCTGCGCGGGCTGTTCGCCTCGGTAGGGTGGCTGGCGCTGCTGGCACCTGAGTATCTGCTGTTGGGCTTGCCCGTGCTGGTCGCCAACACATTTTCTAACTTTCCCGGCCAGTTCTCCGGCGAGCAGCACTACTCCGCGCCGCTGGTGGCCGTCTTCTTGATCGCCGCCATCTTCGGCGCCCGACGCCTGCTCGCGTTCGGGGAGGGCTCGCTGCCTTTCAAGCTTTCAGGATACTTCTCGAACCGGGCATTGCTCAGCGCGGCGGCCGGTCTCTGGTTGTTGGGGTGGTCGCTGGGCCAGCAGGTTGACCGCGGCTGGACGCCGCTGGCACGGCCGTTCGTCTGGCCGGAGCGCACCGCGCACCACCGGCTGCTGGGCCGCTTCACCGCGCAGATCCCGGCCGACGCGGCCGTCTCGGCCACCTCTGGCGTGCATCCGCACCTGGCGCACCGCCACAAGATCTACGTGTTTCCGGTGATCGCCGACGCCGACTACGTGCTGGTTGATATTCCCGGCGTGACCAACGTGCACCCGGCCGATGTGAAGGCGATGTTGGAGCGGTTGGTGGCCTCCGGGGACTTCGGGATCGCGGACGCGGCCGATGGGTACGTGTTGCTGGCCCGTGGTACGACTGCCATCGCCTGGCCCGACGCGCTTTTCGATTTCGCGCGCGCGGACGGGGCGCTGCCGCAGCATCCCCTGGATGTCCGCTTCGGCCCGGACGTGCGCCTGGTAGGCTACGACCTGGTCGACGATGAGCGCTGGCGGCTGACCCGATTCCGCTTCTACTTCCTGGCTTCGGCGCCGCTGCCGCCCGGTGCTGAGGTGCGCTATCAGGTGTTGACGCCCGCCGGAGCGGTGATCGACGACGGTGCGCTGCGACCTGCACCTCCACTGTTGTGGTACCCGCCCGAACTCTGGGCGCCGGGCGAAACGGTGGTCGTCGAGACCGTGTCGTGGTTCTTGCCGAGGGCGTGGGCGCCGGTGCTGGCCGTGACCGTAGACAGCGCGCCCCTGCTGCCCGAGGCTGGCGCAACAGCCGCGGATGGCCGGTCGGTGGCGGTCACCGGCGATGGCCGTATCCGCCTGCCGGCCTGGGGCCGTAGAGATGGCCGCCTGGTCCCGCTGGAGGCGCCCCTGGGACCGGCCGATGAGGCGGAGGCGCGGTTTGCCGGCTTGGGGTGGACGGTCCGCCTGGATGCGTGGAACGCCCCAGTAGCAGTCGCACCGGGCCATGAGCTGGCTGTCGCGCTGCGCTGGCGGCCCTCGGGCCCCGCGCCGGCTGATTACACCATCTTCTTGCACTTGCGCGATGTCACCGGCCGCACCGTGGCGCAGGGCGACGCCGGACCGGCGTGGTTCGTGCCCTTGCCGGCTTCGACCTGGCCGGACGGTGGCAGTGCGGCAGGCATCTGGGACGCGCACGCTGTGGCGATCCCCTCTGACCTTCCTCCGGGCCGTTATGACCTGGTGGTCGGCTGGTACGACTGGCGGACCGGCGACCGGCTGACGGTGACGGCCAGCGCCGGGAACGGAACGGGCAACGAATACGTCTTAGGGCCGGTGACCGTCGATCCGCTGGCCGCGCCGCGGCCCGACATCTGCTGCCTGTTCCAGCCGGCCTGCTGCACGTCGTTGGAATAGAAATAGCACCTCCCGCGGTCTGAGGGTATAATGGCGCGGAACATGTCAGCCAGAAAATGCCCGCGATCATGAAACCAACTTCCCGACGCCAGCTTTGGCCATCCGCCGTCATCCTCGCCATCCTGCTGCTGGCGTTTGCCCTCCGCCTGCATGCGCTCGACGCGCAAAGCCTGTGGTATGATGAGGCCGTGACCGCACAGGTGGCCAGCCGCGGCATTGCCGAGTTGACGCGCTGGACCGCGGACGACATCCAGCCGCCGCTGTACTACTACGTGGTTGCCGGGTGGACGCGGCTGGCGGGCCGGAGCGAGTGGGCGTTGCGCTTCCCGTCGGCCTTCTTCGGTGTGCTCACGGTGGCGCTGCTGTGGACGATGGCGCGGCGGTTGTTTGGGAAGTCGGCCGCCTGGAATGGAGGCTTCAGCCGATTTCTCTCGTTGCGCAACAGACCGGCTGACCCTAGAGGGGGCTGGCGCACAGCGCTGTTGACCGCGCTCTTGCCGCTCTATGTCTACTACGCCCAGGAAGCGCGCATGTACACCCTGCTGATGTTCTTGGGCGCGCTGGCGGGCTATGCGCTGCTGCGGGCGTGGGGGCAGGGGAGCAGGGGAGCAGGGGAATGGGGGTGGTGGATCGCCTTCGTGCTGTCCGCCGCGGCGATGCTTTACACCCACTATTTCGGCGTCTTCCTGCTGATCGCCTATGCCTGTTGCTTCCTCGCGGCGTGGTCGCTCCGGTTCAGATCCTCCGCGTCCGTCCGTGCTCGTCTGCGTCCGATTTTCACCTTCGGGATCGCCACCCTGGGCATCATCCTTCTCTACCTGCCCTGGCTGCCGGCTATGCTGAACCGCTACAGGGTCGACGCGTCCTACTGGCAGGGCGCGCTCAAGCTGGGTGAGGCGCTGCGTCACGTGGCCCTCAGCTTCACCGTGGCCGCGCCGGAGATGATGCTGGAGGGGGAGGGGGTGGGCTGGTTATCGGTCTACGGCGCCGTTCTGGCCCTGGCGATCGCAGCCCTGTTGTGGCGACGGCGCCAGGGCGAGACTGCCCTCCTCTTGACCGTGCTGATCGTGCCGGTGGTCGCCGTGCTGTTCCTCGCCTCACGCACACCGAAGTTTAACCCGCGCTACCTGATGCTGGTCTCACCGGCATACCTGCTCCTGCTGGCCGGTGGTATTGCGGCGCTGGTAACGAGACGGAGCCCCGGCCCTTCAGGATCTGGAATGGAGGCGTTAGTTGGTCTCTCCGGGCAGCGGAACCGACCGGCTGAAGCCTCGATTCCAGAAGTTCCCTTTCGCAGAGGTACGATGCAGTATGCAGTATGCAGTACGCTGGCGCTGTCTGTGGTCGCTTTCCTGGTCGCTATGTCGCTCCTCTCGATCCGCAATTGGTTCACCGACCCGGCGTTCACCAAGGCGCAGTGGCGCGAGCTGGCCGCGTTCGTGCGCCGAGAGCGCACGCCGGATGAGGCCGTGCTGCTGGTCTCGGGCCACGCGTACCCGGCCTGGGAATACTACGCCGCGGACATCCCGGCTACCCGGCTGCCCCCCATTGACATCCTGGATGTGAACGCCGTGCTCGGCTTCGAGGCGGGCGGGGACCTGGCCGCGGCGTTGAGGGGCAAGGCGGGCGCGTGGCTGGTGACCTGGCAGGATGAGGTGGTGGACCCCGCCGGCTTCGTCCCTTACTTCTTGAACCGTGCGGGCGTCGAGCAGCCGGTTCCATCGAGTTTCTGGCACGTGGGCTTGCGCTATTGGCAGTTGCGCGCCGATGCGATCTACCCGACGGAAGCGCGGCCCCAGCACGTCCAGGACGCCAACTTTGATCACAAGCTGGCCCTGCTCGGCTGGGATGACCCCGTGGACGGGCAGATCACCGTGTACTGGCGCGTGCTCAACACCCTGCAGCAGGATTACCAGGTCTCGGTGGGCATCGAAAACGCGGCCGGCGTACAGGTGGGCCACTGGGACGGCCGGCCCGCAGGCTACGATTATCCCACGACGCGTTGGCAGCCGGGCCAGGCTCTTTTTGGCCACTACCCGTTGGCGCTGCCCACCGGCGCACCCGCCAGCGTCTACACCGTGACCTTGACCGTTTACAGCGCCACCGACCCCGCCGGCCTGGACCTCCGTGACGAAGCCGATAACCCGGCCGGGAAGCGAGTGCGGTTGGGTCCGGTCAGGTTGGATTGAGAGGGGATGTGTGATGTGTGATGTACGAGGTTCGATGTGAATGAGGCCGATCTGCATGTGAGCGGTAGTTTTGACGCAAGACGGGCTATCGTTTAGACTGTTTTCCAGATTCCAGATTCCAGATTCCAGATTCCAGATTCCAGATTCCAGATTCCAGATCCGTTCTTTGGAGGTTTCCCATGCGGGTACATGCCCGTTGGTTGGTTATGGCGGCAGTTGTCGCGCTGCTGTTGACTGGTTGTTCGCTCCGACCACTACTGTCCGATGTGACGGTCGCGCCTTCGGCCATTTCGCCCAATGCTGACGGAAACAATGACGTGACGCTGATCAAGTACCGCATTGGCCGGCCGGCGGATGTGTCCATCTACTTCGTGGATAGCGCGGGCCAGCGCCGGTATTTCCGGGATGCGGAACGCCGCTCGCCGGGGCGCTACAACGTCTATTGGGGCGGGGTCATCAAAGACCCCCAGGTGCGCACCGTGGAAGGCGGCGTTATGCTGGTCGAGAGCCAGGTGCTGCCCGATGGCGCCTACACCTGGGTCATCGAGGCGCGCGACCTGGCCGGCCGGACGCAGCAGGCCACAGGGCAGATCACGCTGTCCGGCGCCGATACCGCGCTGCCGGAACTGCACAACTTCACCGTGGTCCCGACTGAGTTTACACCCAACCAGGACAGCATCCGCGACCGCGTTTCCATCTCCTATTACCTGACCAAGAAGGCCGAGCGAGTGCTGGTCTATCTGGAGCCGGCCGAGACTGCGCCTGGCAAACCGGTGGTGAGTTACCCCATCGCCGAAGACCCGACGCGTTCGACCTCGGAGCCGGGTGAGGCCGGCTATCACGGCTACGATTACGACGGCGGGGTGGACCTCAACGCCGAGCCGCCGCCGAACGGCGATTACGTGATCTACGCTGTGGCCGAGGACAAGGTCGGCAACCGGGTGGTGGTTTCGTCCACGCTGACGATCCGCGAGGGAGGCAAGCCTAGGGCCGAGGTGGTGGCCGGCGAGATTGACTGGCGTGGTGATGTCAACCGAACGGTGGGCGTACCTTTGGGTCAGACGTTGTGTTTCACCGCCACCATACAAAACATCGGCCCTGTGCCGATTCGAACCGCAGGGCCGTGGCCGGGTCAGACCTTCAAGTTTACCGAAAACTACAACACCCTGGCCGCCGCGCAGGACGAGCCTTCATGGTATCAGCAGGCCGGTATCTGGCGTTTCGGCGTCAACTACGACACCACCGGCGTTGACTTTCCCTTCCGTTGGGCCATCGGACGGCAGGAGGATCTGGAGGAGCGCATCATTGACGGCCGGCCCCAGTATTACTTGTTGCCCGGCAAGCGGAGCCAGGTTACGGGCTGTATCGAGTTCGACCAGGCGCCGCCGGTGGGCACGCAGTTCTGGTGGGGCGGCTTGATCCATGAGTTCGTGTCGGTCGCCAACAACTACATTGACCGCATCAGCGTAGTGGTGGGCGCGCCGTAAGTTGAGCACGGGAGAAGGGGAGATGGGGAGAGGGAGAGAGGGGGAGACAGGTAGTCCGCAATACGCAGCACGCAGTACGCAACACGCTTCCCTCGCCATCATCGTCGTCAGCTATAACGTGCGCGAGTTATTGCGCGCGTGCCTGACGTCCACCTATGCCAGCCTGGCGCACAGACCCGAGCTCGATGCGGCCGTCTGGGTGATTGACAACGCCTCGGCCGATGGGAGCGCGGAGATGGTCGCGGCCGAGTTCCCTCAGGCGCGTCTGATCGCCAGCTCCGAGAACCTGGGCTTCGCCGGCGGCAACAACCGCGTGCTGCGCGAGTTGGGGTTTTCGACGGGCAGGGGAGAGGGGGAGAGGGGGAGAGGGGGAGACGCGGAGATGCGCAGCACGGATCCTACAATCCGCAATCCCGAATACATCCTCCTCCTCAACCCCGACGCCGAGCCGATCGGCGACGCCATCGGGCAGATGGCCGGGTTCCTGGCCGCGCATCCGCAGGTTGGCGGCGTTGGTGCGCAGCTCCAGTATCCCGACGGCAGCTTCCAGCACGGTGCGTTCGCGTTCCCGGGGCTGCTGCAGCTCTGGATCGATCTTTTTCCCCCGCGGCCGCGGCGGTTGCTGGACTCACGGCTGAACGGCCGCTACCCGCGGCGTTTGTACGGGGCTGGCCAGCCGTTTCCAGTTGACTTCGCCCTGGGCGCCAGCCTGATGGTGCGCCGGGAGGCCATCGAGGCTGCCGGTTTGCTGGACGAAGGCTACTTCATGTACGCCGAAGAAGTCGACTGGTGCTGGCGCATCCAGCGGGCCGGTTGGCCGTTCTACTGCGTGCCGGCAGCGCGGGTCATCCATCATGGCGGGGCCAGCACCCGGCAATTCCGCGCGCAGTCATTCGAGAACCTCTGGCGCAGCCGGCGGCGGCTGTACGACCGTTTCTATGGGCCAGCCCGACGCCGCCTGGCCGGGTGGATCGTGGCGCTGGGCATGCGGGCCGAGGCAGCGCGCGCTCAGGCAGCCGCTCGACGCGGCGAGATCAGCGCAGACGAGGCGACTATCCGGACGGCAACTGTAGAGAAGATTAGGCGACTATTCGCTGCACAATGAATTGGGTGTGCTTTGACCGGCGCTGCGGATATGGTAAGATACGAGCAGAGACTCTAACCCACGGGAGTGAATGAGTTCAGTGTGGCGGATATGGCACGCAAGTTAATCGCCTTCGGCTGGTATGGCGGCAAGTACAGCCACCTGGATTGGCTGCTCAGGTTGTTACCGGAAGCGCACCACTACTGCGAGCCTTTCGGTGGCTCCGCCGCGGTCTTGTTGAATCGCGAACCTTCACCGGTTGAAACCTATAACGACATTGATGGCGAGGTTGTGAACTTTTTCCGCGTGCTGCGCCAGCAGAAGGATGACTTGATTTACGCCATCGGCATGACGCCCTTCGCTCGTGAAGAATTCGTGGATGCCATCGAAACCAATGGGAACGGCCACGACCTGACTCCACTTGAGCAAGCCAGGCGTTTTTTCGTGCGCGCGCGGCAGGTGCGCACCGGCTTGGCGCAGACAGCGTCTACTGGGCGCTGGGCCAATTACCTCCAGACCAGCCGGGCAGGCATGGCCGGCGCAGTCTCGCGTTGGTTGGGCAGTGTCGAAGGGCTGGAGTGGATTGTAACCCGGCTATTGCGTGTGCAGATCGAGCATGACACGGCCATCAACGTGATCCAGCGCTATGACAGCCCGGATACGCTCTTTTACTGCGATCCTCCCTATCCGCACGACGCGCGCGGCGATGCGAAGGCGTACCAGTACGAAATGACCGATGCCGAGCATGTGCAACTGCACAAGGTCCTCTCGCAGGTCAAAGGCAAGGTTGCGATTTCCAGCTATCATTGCACGTTGATGGATGAGTTGTATCGCGGTTGGAGCGTCCACGAAGAAGGCGCCAAGAAAGCGCACAGCATCAAGACAGAGCGCACCGAAGTGCTGTGGACCAACTACTGAATTCCCATGATAAATTCTACTCACCCCGTTCAACTCGCTGCCATCATTCTCACCAAGGACGCAGCCAAGCACATCGGCGATTGCATTGCCACCCTCGGCTTTGCCGACCGCATCGTCGTCTCCGATTCCTACAGCACCGATGGCACGGTGGACCTGGCGCGCGCGGCCGGGGCTGAGGTGACCCAGCGACCCTTCGACAACTTCGCCGGCCAGCGCAACGCGGCCATGGACGCGGTCGAGGCGGAGTGGATCTTCTTCGTGGACGCGGATGAGCGCATCCCGCCTGAGTTGGCGGCCGAGGTGCGTGAGGTGATCGCTGCGCGCGATGAGGTGGGGTGGTGGGTGCCGCGGCACAACTTCATCGCGGGGCGGCGGGCGCGCCACGGTGGCTTCTATCCCGATTATCAGCTCCGGCTGTTTCGGCGTGACCGCGCGCGTTACGACCCGGCGCGGCCCGTGCATGAGGTGGTGCTGCTGGATGGCCCGTCGGGCGAGCTAAAGAACGTGATGATCCACTACAACTACGACGACTGGACGCAGTTTCACGCCAAGCAGCGCCGGTACGCGCGGTTGGAGAGCGCCATCTTACGGCAGCGGGGGGTGAAACCGTGGCCGCACAAGTTCATCCGCCAGCCGTTGCGCGAGTTTTGGCGGCGCTATGTGCGGTTGAAGGGGTATCGGGATGGCTGGCTGGGGCTGAAGCTGGCTGTTCTGCTGGGGTTTTACTACGGCTTCATGCCCCACTGGTATCTGCTGCGGCCTGGGCCGGAAGCGTGACACCGATCCGGCGGAGGATCTTGGGCAGGCCGGCTTCGATCAGCCTTTCCAGCAGATCCGCGGTGAAGGCATAGCCTTCCAACGGCCCGCCGTAGGGATCGGCGACATCCTCATAGCCGCCGGACATCTCTGTCAGAAGAAAGACCTTGGCCAAGTGTTGGGGGGCCAGGTAAAACAGGGAGCGGCGGTGGGTCTCCTCCATCACCAGCACGATATCCGCTTCGGCCAGCAGGCCCATGGTGACGGGCTGTGAGCGGTGCTGGCGCAGGTCAATGCCCCGGTCGCCCACGGTGACGATAGCGTTGGTGCTGGCGTTGTAGCCGGCCTCGGCGTAGACCCCGGCCGACGCGACCTGAACCCGGTCGGCCAGGCCCAGCTCGGCGACGCGGCGGCGCATGATGCCCGCAGCCATGGGCGAACGGCAGATGTTAGCGGTGCAGACGAAGAGGATGGTTTTCATAAGGCGGAAGAGTTGGGTGCTGGACACCAGTCCAGCACCCAATTTTGTTACGTTCAGGCCAGCTCAGGTACGATCAGCCCATACTCGCCGTTGCGGCGGCGGTAAATCACATTGACCTGGCTCTGATTGACGTTATAGAACACATAGAAATCGTGGCCGAGCAGTTCCATTTGCTCGATCGCCTCTTCTTCGTCCATCGGCACCATACGGAAGCGCTTCACGCGGGCCACGCTGACGGGCTCCTCGGCGGTCTCTTCTTCGACAGCCTCGGTCAGTTCCGGCGCTGCTTCCGCGGCCTCCCCGCGCTTGGCCCAGCGCTTGCCCTTGTAGCGGTCCACCTGGCGCTGCATCTTTTCGAACACCGCGTCAATGGATGCGAAGATGTCCGCCGAAGCTTCCTCGGCGCGGAGGATGATCTTCTTGGTGCGCAGCGTCACCTGCGCGATCTGGCGGTCGCCGGCTGCGCGGGCGCCTTCGTCCACGGTTAGCTCGACGCGGCCGTCAAGGATGTTCGGCAGGTAACGGTCTAGCCGGCCGATCTTCTTTTCGACGTAATTGCGGATCGTGTCGTTGATCTCGAGGTTCTTACCCGTGATGGTGAGTTCCATGAGGTCGTCTCCTTTTCGTGCGACGTGATAGGAGTCCGGCAGCTTTACGCCTTGGGGACAAGTCAGGCCAAGCCAACCGACATCCGTGTGAGTGACCCTATTGTAACCCCACTCGCGCGAAAAGTCAACACGAATTTTGCCCGCGAGTGCAGTACATGGTTTCTCTCACCTGTCATGCTGAGCGGGTCTACAGCCCAAGTCGCGTCGCGGCGATTGACCAGCGAAGCATCCCGTCCCCATGATGCTCAGTCACGCAAGCGAGATGCTTCGCTGGGCGTTTGGCGTCATGGGAGGATCAGCGCACACCCGCTCAGCAAGATCGCCAGCCTGCAAAACACTGAGCTGCACTCTATGCCCGCATAATCACTGCGCCGCGCTAGCGCGCGCCGCGCGCGGGCCGCGTGCCCTGGGTCATGGGCGTCCGCCCGGTCGGCAGGGGCGCCGGCCGCGGCCGCTGGCGTTGGGTGGGAAGCGCGACCGGTCGAGAGGTGGCCGCCGCGGGCGGTGTGGCGCCGGTCTCGCCGGCTGCCGGGCGGCGCGGCCCGCGACCGTTCTGCGACTGGCGCGGGCCGCGCGCAAACTCCTGATCCTGCGCTGGCCGGGCGGCCTGGTAATCGAAGCCGGGCAGGGTGCGGCGCTCCAGCCGGTAGCCCACAACCCGCTCGACCGCGCGCACATCAACGTCATCTTCTGCGGTCACCAGGGTGTAAGCCTCGCCTGTGCGCTCGGCGCGGCCCGTGCGACCGATGCGATGGGTGTAGGCGTCGGTGGTCTCAGGCATGTCATAGTTGATCACGTGCGAGATGCCGGCCACGTCAATGCCGCGCGCTGCGATGTCGGTGGCCACCAGGATCTGGTATTCGCCGTTGCGAAAGCCGTTTAATGCAGCCAGCCGGCGGCTCTGCGACAGGTTGCCTTGCAGCTCGGTGGCGCGGAAGCCGGCTTGCGTCAATTGCTGGGCAACCCGCTTTGCGCGGTGTTTGGTGCGCGTGAAGACGAGCACGGGGCCGTCGCCGGTCTTGAGTAGCAGCTCTTTCAGGAGCGCGGTCTTCAGGTGTTGCGCCACGGGGTAGAGCGCATGGGTCACGGTCTCAACCGGCGTCGCGTGGCCCACTTGCACCGTCAACGGGTCGTGCAGTACCTCGCCGGCCAGGGTCCGGATGTCGTCGGGCATGGTGGCGGAGAAGAGCAGGGTTTGGCGCCGTTGGGGCAGCGCGCGCACGATGCGGCGGACGTCAGGCAGGAAGCCCATATCGAACATGCGGTCGGCCTCATCCAGCACCAGCACCTCCACGCCGGAGAGGTCCACGTTGCCCTGGCGCACGTGATCCAGCAGCCGGCCGGGGCAGGCGACCACGATCTCCACCCCCGCGGCCAACACCTGGGTCTGCGCGGCCATGCCCACGCCGCCATAGATGGCGATGCTGCGCAACCGGGTCTGCCGGCCCAGGTCGCTGAACGATTGATGGATCTGTTCGGCCAGTTCGCGCGTGGGCGCGACGACCAGCGCACGCACGCGGCGGCGCGGGCCGTTCTCCAGACGCTGCAGGATGGGAAGGGCGAAAGCGGCCGTCTTGCCGGTGCCCGTCTGGGCCAGGCCCATGACGTCGTTACCGGCCAGGATGGGCGGGATAGCGCGCCGTTGGATCGGCGTTGGTTCCAGGTACCCCAGCGCGGCGACACCGGCCGCCAGGCGCGGGGATAGGTTCAGGTCAGAAAAAACCACTGAGAGTCTCCTTGGCTGTTGTTTGAGCCAAGTCGCACCCTCAGCCCAGATGTCCTGTTTCAGGACAAGAATTATTATAATCGAGATCAGCGAAAATACCTAATCCGGGGCAGCTATTACAATCTGACCGCAACCACGACCGACGCCCCATCAGTGACACGACAACAGGTTGTAATACCGTCCGGTGATGCGCCTGACCCTAACTGTTTCTTGCGACTTCCCAACCAAACAGAGTACGTTCGCGACCCACGATCCCCCCGCCGCAGGCGTCCTAAAGGATGCTGCGCGATCAGATACTATGCCCGACTTGAGCGGCCGGCGCACCGCTGGTAAGCTGCCCAACACAAAGGCGGATCCCATGAACCGGCCGATCCCCCCAACGCCGCCAACCCCCAACCCACCCTGTACCTGGCCGGCGAGCTGAGGGACCAGGAGTGGTAGTTGGGCTGCACGGTCGGCCACGGCCGCGGCGCCGGTGGTGAGCTGCTACGAAGTCGGTCGCGCCGGCTTCTGGCGGCGCCGCTGCCTGGCGCAGGAGCACGTGCGCAACCGTTCGGCGGAGCTTACGACGCAGCCGGGGGTGGACCCGGCCCGCCGTGCGGTCAACCGCCGCGGCCAACACGCCACAGCCAGGCCAGGCCGGCGACAGGGCGCGTCACCGGTTGGGATTGGCCGCTTTGTCAGCTGGCGTGTGGTCAGTCAGGCGTCCCCGTTGGGGTCGCGCGCCCCTACGCGCCGCCCGCCCAAGATGTGACAAAGCCGCCAACACGGAGGGTGCAAGCCGTGTCAGGCCAGGCCCAAGCACCAGACCCGCAAAACGACGAGCGCCGCCCACGACGGCGAACCGTGCTGGCAACCCGTCGCACGACCACAGACCAACCCTAGAGCTACTCGGCCAATAGCAGCCCGATCTTTTCCAGAGTTTCACGCATGACTGCGGCTGGCAAAGCACAGATGAACTCCGCCGCACGGGCTTGCCAATCCAAACTCTTGACCTGATCTGCTAAAATGACGCCACTGACGGGCAAGCCAGACGGCAAGTTCACCTCGAACGGATAGCCTTTGACGGCGCTGGTGATCGGACACAATAGCGCCAAGCCGACTTTGGCATTATACGAAAGCGGTGACACCACCACCGCCGGGCGACGTCCGGCCTGCTCATGTCCCGCTTGCGGCGTGAAGGTGAGCCAGACGACATCCCCACGCCGTGGCACGTAGGCTAACGGCGCTACCACGCTTCACCCCCGACCGCGGGGCCGGTCAGCACTTCGGCGTGACAGTTACTTTCTGTGACTTGGGCGATCAGTGCCTCCAGGTTGAGCGTAGGTTTATGCACCGGAACGACGATCAACTGGCGCTCGTGCAAAGAAAGCCGGACGGGCGAGTTGTCTTTCAGGCCGACTTCATCAGCCAGCGCTTTGGGAATGCGTAAGGCGAGGCTGTTGCCCCAACGCTGCACACGGGTTTCCATACGTTCCTCCTCATTTTGGTATCTACATAGAAGATACGCTGGATTCTCGCGTTTGTCAAATTGGCGCTGGTGCGTTGCACCTTACGGGTAGGGATATGGTTGTGAACGGCGCAAGTCACATTTGTGTGCCTTCTATGTTGGCGCTTTTGTCAAGTCCTTGGTGGTAGGCGCAAAGAACCGAGCGACCCCGGTGGGGACGCTTGGCCGAACACCGATGGATGCGACAAACAGCGTCAAACCCATGCGGTGGCCTGCCAGGTGTCCTGCAGTTCGTATCTGGCGGCGCCGCTGCCTGGCGCAGGAGCACGTGCGCACCCGTTCGGCGGAGCTCACGACGCAGCCGGGTGGTGGACCCGGCCGGCCGCGCGGTCAGCCGCCGCGACCGACACACCACAGTCAGGCCAGGCTGGCGACAGGGCGCGCCACCGGTTGGGATTGGCCGCTTTGTCAGCTGGCGTGTGGTCAGCCAGGCGTCCCCGTTGGGATCGCTCTCCCCTATGCGCCTCCCACCCAAAATTTGACAAAAACACCAACATAGAAGCTTGACACGAGATTAGGCAACATCCGAGCATTAGACCCTAAGACAAGAGCCACCGTCCGTGGCGGCGAACATGCGATCCGACTGCTACGCCAACATCTTACTCAGGCCCTTGCCCTGTATTGATAATTCGTCTACCTCAGTGCCGCGGACCTGCTGCTACGGCGCCACTTGTGCCCTAACCTCCGCCTCCATACCAACCCTTCGAAATCTCCAAGATCCCTCTGCCCACCCACCTGAAGATCTTGATTACTGTCAACACATAGTTATTGGTGACGGTCATCGCACCGCATGACTGACACCGGAAAGTTGAATGTACTGGAAAATCCTTGCATCGATTCTCGATGAACTCCATTGACCTGCTCCGGCAACTACTACACAGCGGAGTAATGGGGTCATGCATCTTGTGAAGCTGCCGCGAGAAGAGAATGTCATGCTTATCGGCTCGCTCTCGGGGTGCACGAATCACATGATCATCAGTCAACGTCTCTCCGCATGATGAACACCTGGTGTCCTCATCTCTCGCGGGCTTCAAGCAGTAAGAGCAAAGTTTCATAACCGCCGCAGTCGTCCTAAAAAATGCTTCACAATCAGTTTGCCGCAGCCGACCACACCGCGGGGCGGCGTTCTTTCGCGGCAGAAACATGTGAGCGTACAATAGCGCTGGTTCAGGCAGTTAAGACCGCTCGGCCCTTGGAGCGTTAGACGCCCGTGTGTTAGCCCTTCGACAGGCTCAGGATGCACCTGGTTCCGCAGCTGCGTGCTTTGTTCACTGGTGGGCCGTAAGGCACCCCGTTTGGCAGGCTGCTGAATTGCAAGCAGGTGCGGGCCTGAACCCAGCCCCCAGGCTCGTCGCAGAAAGGCACCGCTACCATGAGCAAGCTCCGCAAACCCAGCCTTCCCCGCGCAATCAAGGGCCGGCCGGCCCAGCCCAAGCCGCCCAGATTGGATGCGCTGGCGCAGATCAACCACCACGCCGCCGGCCTCGACATCGGCGACGCCGAAATCTATGCCGCCGTGCCGGAAAGCGCCAGCGCCCCTGCGGTGCGCGTCTTTCGCACCTTCACGGCTGAACTGGAAGCGCTGGCCGATTGGCTGACCGCCTGCCACGTCGATACGGTGGCGATGGAATCGACCGGCGTCTACTGGATCCCGATCCTTCGACTGCGCTCAGGACAGGTTCTACGAGTTGCTGGAAGCCCGCGGCTTTCAAGTCTACCTGGTCAACGCCCGCCAGCTCAAGAACGTCTCCGGCAAGAAGACCGACACGCCTATGGCGTGGACTGCCAGTGGATCCAGCAGCTCCATACCTATGGTCTGCTGCAACCCTCGTTCCGGCCGCCGGAGGAGATCTGTGCGTTGCGGGCCCTGGTGCGCCAACGCCAGCGCTTGACCCAGAGTTGCAGCGCCGAGATCCAGCATATGCAGAAGGCGCTGCAGCAGATGAACCTCAAGCTGACCAGTGTGCTCAGCGACGTCGCGGGCGTCACCGGCTTGCAGATCATCCGGGCCATCGTGGCCGGGGAGCGCGACCCCCACAAGCTGGCGGCCTGCCGCGATCGGCGTTGCGAGAAGAGCGCAGGCGAGATTGCGGCGGCTTTGACCGGCCATTACAAGGCCGAGCACGTCTTTGCGCTGCGCCAGGCGTTGGCGGCCTACGATTTCTTCTGCGAGCAGGTACAAGTCTGCGATGCGGAGATTGCCCAGACCTACCAGGCGGTAACGCCCGCCGCACAACGCACGGCGCCGGCCTTGGGGCCTCGGACGCGCCGCCACATCCCACAGCGCCATGAACCGGCCTTTGATCTGCGCACCGAGTTGTATCACCTGGCCGGCGTCGATCTCACGACGGTGAAGGGCTTGGATATCTTGACGATCCAGAGCGTGCTGACTGAGACCGGCGTGGATATGACGCGCTGGCCGAGCGTCAAGCACTTCACCTCGTGGCTGCGTCTGAGTCCGGCCAATCAGAAGACCGGCGGCAAGATCATCAAGCGCGGCACGAAGCCGAGCGCGAACCGGGCGGCCACCGCCTTGCGTCTGGCGGCGCGGAGCCTCCTACGCAGCAAGAGCGCCCTGGGGGCCTTCAGTCGCCGCCTGCGCGCCAAATTGGGCACCGCCTCGGCGATCACGGCCACGGCGCACAAGTCACGTCCTGAGCGGCGTCGAAGGATGGCCCGCATCATCTATGCCATGTTAAAGAGCAAGCAGCCGTACCGGGAACCCGCGGCAGCCGAGGTGACTGCCCAGCAGCGGGAACGCCAACTCAAAGGGCTGCAACGCCAGGCCAAAGAACTCGGTTACGCACTCACGCCCGTCGCCGGCTAGACCCGGCAGGCTGCGGCTGGAACTGGGTGAACCCTGGTGGGGCATACCGCCGGGGCATTGGCGCGTCGGCCGCCGACCGGGTGCGTACCGCTTTTTCACCGCCAACCCGCCCAAGCACGCACGCAAAGCGCGTCTTTCACCGCCAACCCGCCCAAGCACGCACGCAAAGCGCGTCTTTCGCCATCAAAGCGCCGGTGCACCGTCCCCAACCGGGTCAGCTTGCCCACCGCTCGCCATCATGTTTCTTGGCAGGCAAAGCCCAAGCACCAGACCGGCCAAACGAGACCCGCCGCCCATGATGGCGAACCATACTGACGACCGCCTGCCATGCCGGAAGGCTACGCAAAGGCTGCCACAGCCACCGCACGTTCTTGCGCCGACGCGCCGGTGTAGCTTGATGCGCTCGATCTCGTGCAGAGTCTCGGCGGTCAGGTAGCTCTCGCCGCATTGCGGACAACTGACGAGCGGAATGTTCTCAATGACGAGCAAACTGGCTCCGCGCCCATAGCTGCGCGACACGCGCCGCGCCTGCGCACCGTTCTTACCGCAAATGTCACAGATCATAAGCTCACTTGTTACTCACGAAAGACCGTGATCAGCACCAGTTTGTCGGTGGCGCCGAACTTGGCGACAACGGTCACACCAACGCCCCCCAGGGCCTGGCCGTTCACCAGATACTTCCACTCATCGGGCTGGTGGTCACGTTTGGCTCCCCTGGACAGTAGCCAATCTTACCTTTTCTAGCCTCTAAACAAGCTTGCCTTGTGTGGGAAGTTCGACGAGTCGCTTTTGCCGTTTCTCTCAAATAGCCTCGAAGGCCATTTCTGGCCCAACGGTAGGTGCAAGTTGCGGCTGCGCCTCATTCGCGAGCATCATGATAATCTCCTTTCATATGCCGCTGGTTTGGAGATCAATTAGAAACCCGCCTGAAAGGCAGCAGGACAGCCAAACAACGATGCCCAGCAGCAACAGCAGGATTCGTACCCATCCTGGGATTGCTGTTTTATGGCCGCGGGTGAGTATGACGAGGCCGAAGCCTGGAGCGGTGCCGAACAGAAAAGCGAGGAGTACAAACGAGATTCCCCAGGCGGGTTCGACTGTGTGATATTGGTCAACCCATCCGGAATAGAACGCCACCAACAGAGTCGCCAGCAGTAGCCCGGTAAGAACCGGCAGGAGCCAAACCCACCAGCGGCTTCCAGGCCTGCTCACGAGCGTTGAAGGGCCTTGCCGATCGCCAGGTTGTTTGTTCATTCTAACCTCCCCCCAACGGATTTCTGGCACCACCGCTACCACCTCGGTCGTTTGCGGGACAGCCTAACGAAAAACGTCACCTGCGCCTGCGGCCAGACTACTCTCGCGACCCACAATCCCACCGCCGCAGGCGTCAGGTGGACGTAGTGTTAGGCCGTTGCCCCAGCCACGCCCGCCCGACGCGACACGCTGCCCATGATGGCGAGACCTGTGCTGCCCCACGCTCAACAGCCCACATCAGGCCTGCCTCATCCAAATCTCGTCCTCCATCACTCTTAACGATCAAGTATGGGCGTAGAGAAACTGCTGTAGGTCTTGTGGTCGGCAGCTCTCATCGTTATCAGGATCGAATACGATATCATCACGGAAGCAATAGTAACTTCGGTTCCAGCGAGCCATCGCTTGATCCCAGGCGCGCTTTTTCGCAGGATACTCTTTTCTGACTCGTTGCTGCTTTCTTATGTACCAACGGATCCCGAGGGAGCAAATCCCGATGAATATCAGAGCCAATACCAACGCAAAAAGGGCCACACCCGCTCTCTCCCATAAGGGTTTAGTACCGCCAGCACCCATAAGTAATACGTCCTCATAAACAAGCCCGCCCACACCAGCTCCAATTATCAGAACCCAAAAACCAATCCACATATATCCCATGAAGAACGTTGCTATCCACCCGAAGGCGCGTTTCTTCGGTTCCTTTGGAGGCATCAACGACGCAGCGAGATTGGTGACTGTGCTGCCACTCAAAGCCGTGTAACCACCGCTGGCACCCCACTTGCCATCCACATTTACTACACTGCCCGTTGGCCCAGAGAATGTTCCCTGTGCCTGTCCACCGGCAACGACTCCTGGAACCCGTTGAGTGTTGTCGCCAGTACCGTGAATGGGACATACGACCGGTTGCGCAGCCATGACAGCCTCCTCTTTGGCCTAACTCAGATTTATACGGAAACTTTCCACCTAAACCGCCGCCTGACGGACTTAGGCGGACATCGTCTGTCTAAACCGCCACCATGGGGACTTATACGGAAACTTTCCGCCTAAGCCGCCTCTTGAGGGATTTAGGCGGATATTGCCCGGATAAACCGCTGCCACGGCGTCTTAGGCGGAAACGTCCTGAAATCATGTCAGTTATCCCGCAAACTGGCAGCCAAAGTATAGAGGGACTCTGGCCGCGTGTCAAGCGGCCGCGCGTCCCGATCGCCTGCAATGCACTTTGGCGCCCTGGCAATCATGCCGGCGGCCGCGCGCAGTGTGTGCCGCTGTCGCGGATCGCGTGGCACGTTCAATCGGTATGCACCGCGGGCTGTTCGGCCCGCCGGCTGCGCGCCACCGGTAGATCCGCCAGGCATCACACCGGGAGGCGAGGCGCCGCGCGTAACCGCCAACCTGGCGGGCATCATAGATGTATCCGGGGCTGGCCTTGCAGCTCGCGCCGCGCGGACAGCCCGCCACGAACCCGGTCTACTCATCCAGCACCTGGCGGCGGTGCAGCAGGGCGACCAACTGCGCCAGGCTGATGCCGTAGCGCGCGGCGATGCGATCGGCGTAGCTGCGCCCCAGCGGGGGGCCGCAGACGACGCGGTAGCTGTAGCCGCCATCCCCGGCCGCGTCATCCGCCGGCTCCGCCTGCCCCTGCTCATAGGAAGCGACCATGCTGACGATCTGGCTCTCCCCAGCCGTGTCCGCGTTCAGGTCTTCGACGGCAGCGGCCAGCGCGTGCAGGTGGGTGGTGAAGATGGCGCGCACCCCGAGGCGGCGCAGCGCCCGCACGATGTCCTGCGCCAGGTAGAGGCTCTCGCCCATGGTGGTGGTGGCCAGCGATTCGTTCAGGAGCACCAGGCTGTCGCGCGTGACCTGCTCGAAGATGGCCCGCAGGCGGCGGGCTTCATCGCCCAGGCGCCCTGTGCCCGCCTCCAACCGCTCTTCGGTCGGGTAGTGCGTGTGGATCCCCGCGACCGGGCTGAGGCGCGCGCGGCGGCCCGGCACAAACAGGCCGGCCTGCGCCAGCACCTGGGCCTGGCCGACCGCCTGCATGTAGGTCGTTTTGCCGCCCCGGTTCGGGCCGGTCAGGATCACGATGCGGCCGCGCGGCCCCAGGCTCACCGGGTTGGTGATCACCCCTCCGGCCAGGCTGCCCCCCGGCTGCTGGCTGCCCAGGTGGAGCGCCAATTGGACGTTGTAGCTCTCCTCGATCTCGCAAACCCGCTCTGCGCCGGGCGCGATCTCCGGCAGGCAGACGGGCAGGCCCAACGCCGTCAGCCTCCGCGCCAGCGCCGCGGCCCGCACGTAGAAGATGATCCCCGGCCGCAACTCCTTTAGGAAGCGGCTGTTCAGGTGGACGTAGCCTTCTAGCTCGCGGGCGACGAGCCTGGCCGTCTTATCCAGCACCCGGGACAGATCCCGAAAGAGGGGCACCAGCATCGGTTCGGCCCGCTGCGCCGGCCCGCCGGCCGGGGAGCCGCCGGTGATCGGGTTACTGCTTTCGATGAGCATGGGCAGCGTGTGCAGCGGGGCGATGCCTTTGCCGCCGGCCGCGCGCTTGCCCAGGAGGCGGTCGAGCAGGCTGCTCTCGGTGAACCGCTCGGTATTGACCGCAAGGAGCACGGCCGCTTCCGGTTGCAGGTGCTCGTCCAGGTTCACCCCGACGGTGATGCTGGTGCAGGCCCGCAGGTCAGCGAGGATCTCCGGCAGCGCCTTGACGACCTGCTGAAACGCTTTGTCCGCGGCGAGCTGATCCACATGGCTCTGCAGCGCCCGCAGCCCCGGTGAACCGAGCTCCCCGGCCACGGCCTTGAAAGCTTCACCGAGATGCTGAACGCAATCAACCAGCAGCCGCAGCTCGCCCGCGCGCTGGATCACCTGGTGGAGCGCGGTTTCGTTGGCGAAGTGCGGATGGGTGAAAAGCATCAGCTCGTCGAGCAGCGGCAGCAGCGATTCGAGCGCCGTCGCCAGGGCCGGCCGGTGGAGCAGGTCCGCCAGGATGGCCTGGCGATAGGCGAGGGTGGCCGGGTCCTGGCACAACTGGTACAGCACCGTCCGGAGCGCGTCCTGGTGCGGGCCGTGGGGGCACATGCCCGCGACCAGGGCCTCCAGGGCCAGGTCGTGGATCGCCGCGCTGGAAAGCGGCCGGTCAGCCTGCGCCGGCCCGCCCGCGGGCCAGAGCAGACTCAGGCCTTGTTTGCCCGGTGTGGCATCCAGAGCCACTTCGACGCCCCCTTCCTTTATCACCCGCGCCGTTTTTCACGCCCAATACGTATACACGGCCGGGCTGTTCGGCCCGCCGGGGGCGCTCCACTGGTAGATCCACCAGGCGTCGTGCGGGCTCAGGTTGACGCAGCCGTGGCTCCGTCGCGTGCCGAAAGCGTCGTGCCAATAGGCGGTGTGCAGCGCGTAGCCGCTGTAGAAATAGCAGGTCCAGGTGACGTCCTCGATGTAGTAGCCCGGCCCGGCCATCTTCCCCGTGGTCAGCCGCCGCCAGGTGCGGAAGATGCCTTGCACCGTGGGCGTGCCCGGCAGGCCCGAGGCGATCAGCGCGGCGAACACGGGGCGATCCCCTTCGTAGGCCACCAGCGTCTGCTCTGACAGGGCGACCCCTACCCAGCGCTCGCCCGCGCCGATGCTGGCCGGCCGGGCCCGCAGCCGCGCCACCCCCACCGACTGCCCCTCGATCCACTCCCCGGCCCCGATCTGGAACCAGCGCACGCCGCCGATGGTCTGCTGGGCCAGGATGGGGACGACCGCGTAGTGGCCGAGCTGCCGGAGGGGCGGGTTGTCGGCCGCCACGCCGGGCCGCGCCCGCACGTTGAGGGTGTCGGCCGTCACCCAGCCCAGCGGCAGGGCCGCGACACTGGCCGCGGCGATGGCGGTGACGATGCGTGTGGCCGTGCTCACCACGCGCACCCAGGCCGCGGCGACCCAGCGGTTCTCGCCGATGCGGTACCACGCCATGTCGCCCACCGTGCGTTCTTCGTAGATGGTCACCTCCGCGCCCTTGCGCAAGGTGGCGACCGGCGGGTTGTCCGCGGCCACGCCGGGCCGCGCACGCACGTTGAGCACGTCCGCGGTTACGATCCCGCGGCGGGTGTCAGCAGGCGGAGGCGGTGGTGGCGGCGGCGGAGTTGGGTCAGTCGCAATGATCCGGATGTAGCCGCCGTGCACCCAGCGGTTCTCGCCGATGCGGTACCAGGTCGCGCCGGAGACGGTCCGTTCCTCGTAGATCGTGACCTCCGCGCCGGCGCGCAGGGTGGCGACCGGCGGATTGTCCGCGGCCACGCCGGGCCGCGCGCGCACGTTGAGCACGTCCGCAGTCACGATCCCGCGGCGGGCCTCGGCGGGCGGCGGTGGAGGCGGGGGCGGTGGGGGCGGGGTGGCGCCGCCCAGCTCGACCCCGCGCAGCGCGGACGGGGTGAAGTAGGTGATCGCGCTCTCCGCGATCCAATCACCGAGCGCGGTCTGCAGCCAGCGCTGCCCGCCGACCGCCGTCTCTGCGCGGGCGGTCAGGAAGGTCCCCGTGCCGACGTAGCGCTGCACCTTGCTGCCGCCGGGTTGGGTGTAGGTAGCCGCGCTCCGCACCGGCCGCACGTTGCGGTAGGGCAGCCACGGCTCCGGCTCGTAGGCGGCGGCCTGGATGCCGGCTGTTGCGGGGCCGGCCGGGGCCGCCGCTTTCTCCGGCGTTTCCTCCGGCGCGGCGACTTCCAGCGGGGTCTCGGCCAGGGTGCCCAACCAGAAGCCGTCACCGTCCAGCAGCTCCAGCGTGACGTGGTAGGCGCCCGGTTTGGCGTATGCCAGGAGCACGTCGGCGGCTGCCACGTTGTCCGTTCCGACCAACAGGTGCACCTGGCCCGCGCCGCCGTCCAGGCGAAGCTGCTGCCCATCGGCCAGCCCGGCCACGCGCAGGCTGACCCGGCGCTGGTAGGGCTGCTCGGCGACCGGCGCCACGGCGAACAGGGCCACCTCGGGCAGGGCAGCCGCGGTTTCGACGCGCGGCGCGCCGACCGGCGTGACCGTGAGGGCCGCACGCACATCGCCCCAGCGCAGCTCGGCGGTGTAGGGGCCGGGGCCGGCGTAGGCGTGCGCGGCCAGGTCGGCCACGCGCTGGTCGCGCCAGGTGATGGCCGTCGGCGCGCACAGCAGGCCCAGGTCGGTGCTCTGGCCGTCACCGAAGGCCAGGGTGGCCGGCGCGCACCACTCGGCGGCATCAGCCGAGGCCGCGGGGAACGCAACCCGGAACCGGCAGGCCAAGGGGGTGCTGGCCGGCTCAACGACAAGGCGGATGGATACAGCGGGCATGGTGTACCTCCGGGGCGGGAAGATTCCGTTGGAATGTGGCGTCAGTATACCATAGTTTGGGAAGGTTGGCAGGGTAGGGCTTGACAGGGCGGGTGTGTTATAATCCGGCGCACATGAGAGGGCGGGTTTGATGTATTCACCGCAGGCTTGCCTTGCATAGCCATGGTTATTGAGGCGGCGGGTTTCTCATCAATGTGGAGAAACCCGCCCCAACACGTTTTCTGCGGAAGGAGGCGCGTGATGGCGCAATTGGCGCAGATGGCCCGCGCGGCCGCGGCCTGGCTGAACACCGCGGCCGACTGGTTGGCCGACCGGCTGGAGGACGCGGCGAAATGGCTGGCCAACGCGATCCGCTTCTTGCCCCGGCGGATCGGGCGCATGATCATGTCTGCCGTCTTTGCGGTGGTGGCCCTGATCACCTTCGTGCCAACGGGCGCGCGGGTTTGGCGCAAGGGCGGCCGCGCCAATTTCGTGGCCTGGCTGCGCTCCCGGCTCCGCCACGGCGCAGCGCGACTGGTGCAGCTCGTGCTGGAGGCGTTGGACATCATCGGCGCGCCGGAGCTGTTCGCGTTCCTCTGGCGGGCGCTGACGCGCGCCACACCGCTGACCGGCGCTGAGATCGCGGCCGCGGCCGGCATTCTCGGCCCCTTCGCCGTGCGCTACCACGACGTGCGGGTGGCCGAGGGCGGCATCCTGCGCCTCATCTTCCGGCTGAACGGCAACCGGGCCTTCGCCACTTTTCACACCGTCAACCTGCCCAGCGGCGGCGGCCATGAGCGCGCCAACGTGGACATCGTGCTGCACGAGCTGATCCACGTGTTCCAGTACGAGCGCGCGGGCAGCCGCTACTTTGCGGAGGCGCTGTTGGCCCAGCAGGAGGAAGGCTACGGCTACGGCGGACCGGCGGGCCTGCTGCAAGCGCACAGCCAGGGGAAGCGGCTGCGCAACTTCAACCGCGAGCAGCAGGCGCAGATCGTGCAGGATTATTACATGCACCTGCGGCACGGCTGGGATACGGCCGCGTTCGCGCCATTTATTGATGAACTGCGAGCTGGCAAGATCTGAGCCACGAACGAGAGGAATATGCAGCACTACTTCGTGATCATCAATCCGACCTCTAGCCGCGGGGCAGGCGGGTGCCTGGCTGCGCGCGCCGAGGAGCTGTTGCGCGGGCACGGCTTGCAGTTCGACCGCGCGTTCACCGAGCGCCCCTGGCACGCGGCCGAGCTGGCGCAGCAGGTTGCGGCCGCCGGTCAGTATGACGCCATCGTGGCCGTGGGCGGCGACGGCACGGCCAACGAGGTCCTGAACGGCCTGATGCTGGCCCGGCAGGCCGGCGCGGCGACGCTCCCGGCCTTGGGCGTGCTGTGCGTGGGCCGCGGCAATGACTTCGCGTTCGGCATGGGTATCCCACACGACCTGGCAGCCGGCGTCCAGGCCCTGGCGGCCGGCCGGCGCAAGACGGTGGACGTGGGCCGGGTGACAGGCGGGCTCTACCCCCAGGGGCGCTATTTCGGCAACGGGGTCGGCATCGGGTTCGATGCGGTCGTCGGGTTCGTGGCCGCCAGGATGAAACGCCTGAGCGGCTTCCCCTCATACATCGTCGCCGCGCTCAAAACCATCTTCCTGTACTATCACGCGCCGCTGGTCAAGATCGCGTATGCTGGGCAGGCGCTGACGACGCCCGCGCTCATGGTCTCGGTGATGAACGGCCGGCGCATGGGGGGCGGCTTCATGATGGCGCCGGGTGGCCAGCCCGATGATAGCCTGTTCGACCTGTGCATCGCGCGTGAGGTGAGCCGGCCGCGCATCTTTGGCCTCATCCCGCGCTTCATGGCCGGCACGCAAGCCACACACCCGGCGATCACCACTGCGCGTGCCGCGCACGTGACCGTCACTGCGCTCAAGGGGCGCCTGCCGGCCCACGCCGACGGCGAGACCCTCTGCACCGAGGGGGAGCAGTTGACCCTAGAGCTGTTGCCGCAGCAGATCCAGGTGGTTCATTGAACACCGGTCGGAATCGAGGCTTCAGCCGGTCTTTTGCATGGACAGTCAGACGTGCTGAAGCGCAATGCCACTAACTTTTCGCTTGTAGGGTGTCTGCGACCCCCGGCGTGGGGCCAGAAGCAGCCCGAAAACCCCTGCGGCGCCGGTTCGCAGACCGGCTGAGAACAGGTGAAAAGCTGGCCGACCTCCGGGTCTTAGCGCCAATGGGCTAAAGCCTCTACTCCAGCGTCGCAAAGCGTCTCTTTCAAGGCGGTTCCATGCGGCTCACAGAACGGCTGACCAACGCCATCATCAAACGCCTGACCCGGATCCTGTGCCGGGTGGACGACGCGCAGTTACAGCGCGTGCCCCCGGCCGGCCCCCTCATCCTGGTCAGCAACCACGTCAACTTCCTGGATGTGCCCGTGGTCTATACCCACCTCCGGCCGCGGCCGCTGACCGGGTTCAGCAAGGTGGAGTCGTGGGACAGCCCGTTCCTGGGCCCGCTCTTCACCCTGTGGCGCATCATCCCGATCCGCCGGGGCGAGGCGGATGTGGAGGCGTTTCGTCTGGGGTTGGCGGCGCTGGCCGCGGGGCAGATCCTCGCCATCGCGCCTGAGGGGACGCGGAGCGGGCACGGCCGCTTGCAGCGCGGCCATCCCGGCGTGGTGACCCTGGCCCTGCACAGCGGCGCGCCCATCCTCCCCCTGGCCTGCTACGGACTTGAGCGCTTCCGGGAAAACCTGGCGCACCTGCGGCGCACGCCCTTTCATATCGCCGTAGGCCAGCCCTTCACCGTAGCCGCCGGGGGCGTCAAGTTGACGGGCGAGGTGCGGCAGCAGATCACGGACGAGATCATGTATCAGCTTGCCGCGCTGCTCCCTGCGGCCAATCGGGGCTGCTATGCCGACATGGGCGAGGCCACGACGCGCTTTCTGCGGCTCTGATGCTGGTGCGGGGCGCCCCTTCGGTGTCATTCTGAGTTCCCCAAGCCGCGAGCAGCATGCGCCCCGGCAAGGAGCTCCCTGATGTCACGGCTTTGCCGTGAGCGGGTCAACAGCTTGTTTTTCGTTGCGGCGAGTGTCCAACGAAGCATCTCGGCCGGGGAGTTTCCAGGCAGCGAGTTGCCCCAAATCTCTCGCGACGGTGAGCGTCCCGCGAAGAATCTCCGCAGCATAACGAGACCCTTCGCTAGTTTCTCGCCGCGACGGATTTCATCGGGCAGACCCGCTCAGGGTGACACTGAAAACGCTCCCTAGTTCTGCTTTAGCTCTTGACCCAGCGACGTCTGCCGCGGCTCCTTCACCCACCACACGAACAACGCCAGCGCCGCCAGGTTGACCCCCGCGCTGACCGCGAACAGCAGGCTGTAGCTGGCGTTCACCAGCGCCGCGCCGATCAACGGCGCGATCGCTCCTGCCAGACCTGTGCCGGTGTTCGCGATGCCCAGGTAGGTCGGCCGCCGTTCCGGCCCGCCGAATTCCATCACGATCAGGATGCCCGACACCCAAATGGCCCCGGACAGGAGTCCCAGCAGCGCAAAGACACCGTAGTACCAGGCCGGAGCGGGCGCCAGCCACGCCAGGCCATAGCCGGCCAGGCCGGCCAGCGCGCCCAGCGTCAGGCACAGCTTGTGGCCGTACCGGTCGGCCAGGAAGCCGCAGACCAGCGTGCCGGTGGTTTGCCCGGCCAGGAATGCCAGCGTGAACCAGCCCGCCGTGCTGTCCGGCACGCGCCACCGGCTGATGGCGGCCACCGTCACGAAGCCGCTGCCCATCCCGCCCAGGGCCAGCATCATGCGCGTGATGATGTAGCGCCGGTAGTTGGCATCCTCGCGGAGGAGGTCGGGCAGGCTGGCGAGGTATTCCAGGTTGCCCCGGCGCTGCACCTTCGACGCCTGCGCGGGCTCGCGGGTCAGCGCCAGGAAGGCCCAGCTCAACGTCAGTGCAACCGCAGCCAGCACGAACACGTAAGTGAAGTTGAGCGGAAAAGCGTAGCGGTTCAGCAGCCAGGTGCTGAGCAGCGCGCCCAGCGCGCCCGAGCCTGCGCCCAGGAACGATGTGACGCCGAAGAACCGGCCGCGGCGGTCCACCGGAAAGCAGCGCGCGACCAGGTCTTGCCAGGAGACCGCGACGAGGCCGGCGCCGAACGCGTGCCAGGCATAGCCGATCAGCACCAGCGCCAGGGCCAGGGCCGGCGAGCGACCGGCGACCAGGGCGGCGGCCAGGATCACGAAGATGGGGACGCGTTCCGCGAACAGGCCCAGGTTGATCACCACCGGTTTCTTGCGTGCCAGCCGTTCCATGAAGTTGGCGGTGAAAAGCTGCGGCAGCGGCCAGCCCGCCTGCGCGATCACCGCCAGCAGGCCGAACGCCAGCGGATTGGTGGTGAGCTTGCTGAGGAAGAGCGGCAAGATGGTGCTGGACGAGATGAAACTGGCGCCCAGCATAAACAAGACGCCGTCCAGCAGGTTGACCGCATAGTTCCAGGCGTAGTTGTGATTGACCTCGGCCGCGATCTCGTCGTCGCTGCGCGGGGGCACGGGCTGGTCAAGTTGCAGCAGCCAGGCCAACGCCGCCATGAAGGGCCCGCGCGCCCGGCCTGGGGGAGGGGAAGCGGGATGAATCATGGCCCTGATTCTATCACTTCCGCGCCGATCCGGGTAAAATGAACCTATGACCACAGCCAGCGTCTACCTGCACATCGCGGCCAAGTCGTTCCAGAAGAACCTGGCCTACCGCGCCGCGAACCTGGCCGGCATCGCCACCAACGCGTTCTTCGGCGCCATCTACGTCCTGATCTACATCGCCTTGTTCCAGGATCGAGGTGAGATCGGCGGCCTGGACGTGCGCGACACGATCACCTACGCGATGCTGGCCCAATCGCTGCTGATGGTGATGTCGGCCTTCGGCAACCGCGAGTTGTCCGAGGCCATCGTCAAGGGCGCCATCGTGGGCGATCTGTCCCGGCCGGTGGATTTCTACCTGTACTGGGCAGCGATCGACCTGGGCCGTGCAGCCTACTACCTGATTTTTCGCGGGATCCCGACCTTTGTCATCGGCCTGCTCCTGTTTCGCATCCGTGTGCCGGCCGACCCCCGCACGGGGCTGCTGTTCCTTGCGACCCTGTGTACCGGCGCGGCGGTGAGCTTCGCTTTCCGCTTCATCACCAACAGCCTGGCGTTCTGGACGTCGGATGCGCGGGGGATGATGTACCTGGTCAACACCGTGATCATGTTTTTCTCCGGCTTTATCGTGCCGCTGAACTTCTTCCCGGCCTGGCTGCGCGAGGCCACGCTGCTGCTGCCGTTTCGAGGGCTGGCGCACCTGCCGATCAGCGTGTACCTGGGCAAGGCCGACGGCCCGGCGCTGGCCGCGGCGCTGGCGCAACAGGCGCTGTGGCTGGTCGGCCTGGTTCTGGCCGGCCGTTGGCTGCTGGGCCGCATGGTCCGGCGCGTGACTTTGCACGGCGGGTGAGATGCGTCATTATCTCCTCCTCTACCGGCGGCTGGTGGCCGCGCAACTGCGCTCCGAGATGCAGTACCGCGCGTCCTTCGTGGCCGAGCTGGTGGGCAACCTGCTGATCACCGGCCTGGACTTCGCGCTGGTCGCGATCTTGCTGCTGCGTTTCAATGCCATCGGTGGCTGGACCCTGGCGGAGGTGGTCTTCCTCTACGGCACGTCGGCGGTGTCCTTCAGCCTGGCCGAGCTCCTGGTGGGCGCGTTCGACAACTTCGAGGTCTGGGTGGTGCGCGGGGAGTTCGATCGGGTGCTGCTCCGGCCGCTGCCCGTGGCCTTCCAGATGTTCACGGGCGCGTTCGCTGCGCGGCGCATCGGCCGCCTGGCCCAGGGATTGATCGCGCTGGGCCTGGCGTTCCACCTGCTTCAGCCGGTCTGGACTCCCGGCCACTGGCTTTTCTTCGCGGCCATGCTGGCCGGCGGCGCGCTGTTCTTCATGGCGGTCTTCGTGCTGGGCGCGACGATGGCGTTCTGGTCGCCGCAAACCCACGAGATCGCCAACATCTTCACCTACGGCGGCCAGTTCATGACGAGCTACCCCATGCACATCTACGAGGCGTGGCTGCGCTCGCTGTTCACTTTCGTGATCCCCATGGCATTCATCAATTATTACCCGGCGTTGTTTCTGCTCGGCAAGCCCGATCCGATGGGGCTGCCGGGCTGGACGCCGTTCCTGGCGCCGTTCATCGCCGTGACGGTCTTCGCCGGCGCGCTTGCGGCCTGGCGCGTTGGCGTGCGGCATTATCAGAGTACGGGGAGTTGAGGTTGGAGATTAGACGTTGGAGATGGGAGGTGTTTCCAACCTCCAATCTCCATCCTCCAATACAAGATGGAAACAATGATTCACGTTGAAGACCTACACAAAGAATTCCGCGTCTACCGCCACCATCGGGGGGCGTGGGGCGCGGTGCGGAATCTGGTGACGCGAGAGCACCAGGTCGTCCGGGCGGTGGACGGCGTCAGCTTCGACATCGCCGCGGGCGAGCTGGTGGGCTACCTGGGGCCCAACGGCGCGGGCAAATCCACCACGCTGAAAATCCTCACCGGCATCCTGGTGCCGACGAGCGGCGCGGTCCAGGTGGATGGCCGCGTGCCATGGGAGCAGCGCAAGGAGCACGTGCGGCGCCTCGGCGCGGTGTTCGGCCAGCGCACCAGCCTGTGGTGGGACCTGCCGGTGGTCGAGTCGCTGGACCTGCTGCATCACATCTACCGCGTGCCCGCGGATCGCTACCGGGGCAACATGCGTCTGTTCGACGACCTGCTCGAACTGGGCCCGTTCTTGAATACCCCGGTGCGGGGCCTCAGCCTGGGCCAGCGCATGCGTGCCGACCTGGCCGCGGCGCTGCTGCACGACCCACAACTGCTCTTCCTGGACGAGCCCACCATCGGCCTGGACGTGGTCGCCAAGGAGCGCATCCGCGGCTTTATCCGGGCGATCAACCGGGAGCGGGGCGTCACGGTCATCCTGACCACCCACGACCTGGGGGATGTGGAGAAGCTGTGCGAGCGGGTGATCATGATCGATAGCGGCCGGCTGGTGTTCGACGGCGCCTTGGCCGAGCTGCGCCGGCGTTTCGGCGAGGGGCGGGTGCTGGTGGTAGATTTCGAGATGCCGCCGGAACAGTTGGCCCTGCCCGGCGCGCAGGTGATCCGCCAGGAGTCCAACCGCATCTGGCTGCGCGTGCCTGCCAATGGCGGCGTCGCGGGCGTCGTGCCCCTGCTTTTCCGTGATTATCGCGTCCTCGATCTGTCGGTGCAGGAGCCGGAGATCGAAGAGGTCGTGCGGCGCATCTACGAGGAACACTTGTTGGATAATGCCTGATTGACAGCTTGCCGCGGATGCACTATCATGCCGCAGGATCAGTAGCACCCAGATACAACATGGAGGACGCATGGCAAAGGCAGAGATCGACGCAGGCATTTGTGGCTTCAAGACATCCGTCGTTGCGCGGACGAACGGTGATGGTCGCGTGCAATTGCAGGTTGAAAGCGACTGCAAAGCGGTCTGCAAGCTGGCAGAGCAGATTCAGGAGGTCGATCCTTTCCGCGAAGCTTTTTGGCGGCGCAAAACGCCGACCGGCATCTATGAGTTGGCGCCGCAGTGTCTCTCGCACCCTGCGTGCCCGGTGCCTTCGGGGATCATCAAGGCTATCGAGGTTGAAGCCGGTCTCGCGCTGCCCGCGGACGTGAGCATCAAGGTGTCCAGGGACAACGGATAAAATCATCAATTGCCGATAATTATCAGGGCAAGGAGGCCCAAGATGCGCAGACACGTGATGTACCAATGGTTGTTCTGGCCGGCACTGATCCTGACGCTGATCATCTTCGCAGCGTTTCGCATCGTTGATGCGCCGTTGCAGAACCCGTCCGCGCCGAGCGGCATCGTCTCCTTCGAGCTGGCCGGCTCGGTGGCGAAGGCTCAGGGCATGATTGACTCATGGGATACGGAGGCGCAGCACTACGCAGCCTTCGGGTTGGGGCTGGACTACCTGTTCATGGTCAGCTACGCGCTGGCCATCGGGCTGGGATGCCTCCGCGCGGCCGATGTCTTGGGCCGTCGGTGGATCCGGCTGGCAGGCCTGGGCCGCCTCCTCGCCTGGGGGATGGGCGTGGCCGCGCTGCTAGATGCCGTCGAGAACTTCGCACTGATGAAGATGCTCTTGGCCGGGGCAGCGTCGGCGCCGTGGCCCGCGCTGGCGGCCGGGTGCGCCGCGATCAAGTTTGGTTTGGTCATCGCAGGACTGATTTATGGGCTGGCCGGGGCCCTGACCTGGCTGGGATCGAGATTTCGCCACGGAAGCTGGGAAACATGACCGAAGCAAACCCGACGCAGATTTTGCTGGACAGCCTGCGCCGCCAGGCAAGCCGGTTCCCCACGGAAGCGCGCGATATCGAGGTCGCCATCGCTGCCCTCGAATTGCGTCGCGCCTTTACCCTGATGAGCCGTTTGAAGGAGCGCGGCCTTTGGCAGTTGACGGCCGCAGAGGAAGCAGCGCTGGAGGATTTCTGGTGGGAGTACGGGCAGTGATGCAGCAAGCGCAGGCAGCGGAGGATATTTGACTTTTCAGCAGTTCGTCACTACCCGCTTTGGCACCCAGCTATGGATGACCCTGGCCCGGCGCTTGCCCAAGCGCGCCGGGCACGCGTTCGCGCGCCTCGTGACAGGCGCGCTGCACCGGCGCAAGAGCGCCAGCCTCTACCGCATCATCTACGCCAACCAGGCGGGCGTGCTGGGGCCCGATGCCACATCGGCGGAGCTTGACCGGGCGGTGAAGGGGGTGCTGGCGCACGCCGGTATGACGACGCTGGACCTGATGCAGATCGGTATGCGCAGCGCGGATGCGCTCAAGGCCGCCGTGACCTTTCCAGATGAGTTTTGGGTTGACGCTGAGAAGGCCAGGGCCAGCGGCCGCGGGGTGTTGATCTGCGGCTGCCACCTGAGCAACTTCAACCTGGCATTTTTGCGGTATGCCCTGGAAGGATTCCCGGTGCAGGTGCTTTCCACCGCGATCATCGCTGAGGGGTTTCGCGCGTTATCGGAGCTCCGGGACCGCGGGGTGGTGGAGGAAACCCCGATTGATGGGGCCGCGTTGCGCAAAGCGCTGGTGCGGCTGCGGGCCGGCGGCGCGGTCGCGATCGGGGTGGACTGGCCCTACGGCGCCGGGGATGAGGCGCCCATCGAGTTCTTCGGCCGGACCTCGCTGTTGCCCACAGGTTGGGTCCGTCTGGCGCTTAGCGCGAAGGCGTCGGTGCTGCCGCTGGCTTGCCGTTGGTCGGCGGAGCGAGGCTACTATGCCATCACCGCGCCGTTGATCGAGATGGAGCGCACCGGCGACCGTACGTTTGACGTGCATCACAACGCGCGCCGCGTGTTGTCGGTGGTCGAACGCTGGATCGGCGCGGCGCCGGACCAGTGGCTGATGTATCACCCGGTGTGGCCGTCGGCCTCGCCTAAGGCAGATTAGGGTTCGTCCGGCATGATAGCCCTTTCGTCGTCCTTTGCCATGCTTCTCGGCTTGGCTGAGCGCTCGAGACTATCGAGCGCCAGGCAATTCACGCGTTCATCAACTGCTCTAGGCTTGCCCGCAAGGGGCGTATCTTGATTGGGCATGACAGACGCAGCATATTCTCGACGAAGGTGAGCGCTATGACCAGAGACGTGCTTCTATTGTTTTCGATCCCTGGTATCGTCAGCGTGTTGGGGCTCATCGCGTGCTTGCTCCTGCCTGACCTGGTGCGGGAACGCTTCCAAGACCCGCTTTCTTACCTCATCCTGGTGGCTTTCGTTGTGCCGGGGCTTTACGGCAGCGGGCTGCTGGCCTGGAACCTGGGCGGTTCGGGCTTCTGGGCTGCCGTGGGCGTTCTGGCTGGCGCTGCCATCGGCCTCCAACTGGCCAGCCTGGTCAATCGCTTCCTCATACGCCTGCTCTACCGTTGATCTTGGCGCGTGTTGTAGAACTCAAATGAATCGCGACCCTTGCGTGCAGGTCGGTATACTATCCACTTGGACAGGTCCATACCCACCGGTTGGCCGATGCACGGCCGTCTTAATTGGTTTACACTGGGTGGAAAGCTGAAATAGCGTGCTTTACGCTCAGGGGGCCTGCAACCGATGTATCCAAGTGTACATGACGATCCCGAATCCATCATCATCGCACGCGCGCGCGTTGGTGACGGTCAAGCCTTCTCCCGCCTGGTGGCGGCCTACCAGGCGCCGATCTACAACCTGTGCTACCGCTTGCTGGGCAACTCCCACGACGCCGAGGAAGCCGCGCAAGAGGCTTTCCTGCGCGCCTACACCAGGTTCAACAGTTATGACCCGGCGCGGCCGTTCAAGACCTGGCTGTTTTCCATTGCGCATCACTACTGCATCGACCGCCTGCGACGCCGGCGGCTGACCTGGCTCTCGTTGGACGATGAACCGGAGCTACAGCCGGCAAACTGGCGCGCCGCCACGCCCACGCCGGAAGAGCAGGCCATGCGCCGCGAGCGGGAGGCCGATGTGCAGGCCGCGTTGAGCACTTTGCCCGCCAAAGACCGCAGCGCGCTCATCATGCGCTACTGGTATGATTTTTCCTACGAGGAGATCGCCCAGGCCACAGCCAGCACCGTTAGCGCAGTCAAGAGCCGCCTGCACCGCGCGCGCTGCGCGCTGGCGCCGGTGGTGACGCGAGCCGCAAATGCCCAGCCCGCATTTACGCCACGCCGCGCATCACTTGCGCTCTCCAACCTGGCCGCCTGAGGCGACCAGCAGGGGTGAGATGCGCATGGCACGGGGCGGCGCGGCTGCACCGAACCCGATGTGATGTCAGGCGTGAATTTTCTGGCAGCCGGGATCAGCGGTAAAATGGCCCCATGATCACCCAACTGCTGCCCGCAACGCCTGAGAACATCACCGAAGCAGCCGAGATTTTGTGCCGCGCTGGCCTGGTGGCGTTTCCCACCGAGACCGTCTACGGGCTCGGTGCTAATGCGCTGGATCAGGCCGCCGTGGCGCGCATCTTTGCTGCCAAAGAGAGGCCGTCTACCGATCCGCTGATTGTTCACTTGAGTGGGCTGGATCAGCTCTCGCGCGTGGCGCGTGCCATCCCCCCGGCGGCCCAAACGTTGGCAGAGGCGTTCTGGCCCGGCCCACTGACTCTGGTGTTGCCGAAACAGCCCCATATCCCGCCTTTGGTCACCGCGGGCCTGGACACCGTGGCCGTGCGGGTGCCCGATCATCCGGTCGCACTGGCGCTGCTGCGGGCCGCCGACCTGCCCATCGCTGCGCCATCGGCCAACCGTTTCGGCCACACCAGCCCCACGGCCGCTCAGCATGTCTGGCATGACCTGCAGGGCCGCATCGAGATCATCCTCGATGGCGGGGTCACAACGGTGGGGGTGGAGTCAACCGTCCTGGATGTCTCGGCCGTGCTGCCCTGCATTTTGCGACCAGGTGGCATCACGGTCGAGATGCTGGAGGCGGTCATCGGGCCGGTGGCGGTGTTGCCGCAGGGGAAGCGACCTCAGCCCGAGCAAAGCCTGCCCGCGCCTGGTATGCTGGAAAAGCATTATGCGCCGTGGACTGAGATGATCTTCTTCACTGGCCGCGGCGCGTGCCAGGCGTTGGCTGCCGAGGTGGTCGCGGCGCAGGCCGCGGGCCGCCGGGTCGGCGTGCTGGCATTGGATGAGGATGCCCCTGAGTTTGAGCGCTCCGGTGCAGTTGTCTATCGCCTGGGCGCCGATTTGAACAGCGTCGCCCGACATCTCTACGCGGCCCTGCGCTGGTTGGACGCGCAGGGTGTTGACGTGATCGTCTGTCGCGATTTCGGCGCGGGCGGGTTGGGCGCGGCCATCCGAGATCGGCTCACCCGCGCGGCCGCCAGGGTCGTTGGGGATCGCCTGTAAGGAACCAAAGTGAGGTTGTATGCGTGCACCGTTGACTCAGCACCTGAAAAAGCTATGCGTCGAGATCGGCGTTCGGCCGGTTGGCTCGTTGGCCAACGACCGTGCGGCGGATCACGTCCGGGACGTCTTTGCCAACCTGCGGTTGGCGGTGGAAGAGCAGGCGTATGCCTGCACCGGTTGGGATTGCGCGGCCGCGTCCCTCACCGTGGGAGAGGAGGCGCTGCCGGTGGAGGCGAATGCCTTTTCGCCCGCGTGCGACGTGTCCGCAGCGGTTGTGCCTGCGTCCACGTTGGCCGAGTTGGCCGCGGCCGACCTGGACGGCAAGATCGCCCTGTTGTACGGCGAGTTGGTGAATGAGCCGCTGTCAGCGAAATCGTGGTTTCTCCGGGGCGAGCGCGACGACGCCATCATCGGCCTGCTGGAGGCCAAACAGCCGACCGCACTGCTGGCGCCGCCGCCGCCCACACCCCAGTATGAGCAGTTCACCGCCGACTGGGAGCTGGAAATCCCCGCCGCAACCGCGCCACGTCCGGTCATCGAGCGCCTGCTCATCTCCACCGAGCCGATCCGCCTGCGCTTGGACTGCGCCAAGCGGCCGGCGGTCGCGCGCAACATCGTGGCGCGTAAGCCGGCCCTGCGTCGGACCGGCGATGTGTCCAAGAAGATCGTTCTGATGGCGCACTTAGATACGCGCGTCAACACCCCTGGTGCGCTGGATAATGCCGGAAGCGTCGCCGCGCTGCTGGTGTTGGCGGAGGTCCTGGCCGATGCACCGCTATCCTGCGATCTGGAGTTCATCGCCTTCAACAGCGAGGAGTATCTGCCGATCGGCGACGATGAGTATGTGCGCCGAGCTGGCGAGGCGTTCTTCGCTGACATCGCCCTGGCGATCAACATGGATGGTATCGGTTATCGGGGCGGGCACAACACAGTCGCGCAGTTCAATCTTGGGCCGGAGCTGGCGGGCCGGTTGGATGAGATTGTTGGCCGCTTCCCCGCGTTGCAGTGGACCGAGCCGTGGCCGCAAAGCAACCACTCGACCTTTTCCTTCCGCGGGGCGCCGGCCCTGGCGTTCAGCTCCGTCGGGGCGTTCAACCTGGCCCACTTCCCGGCCGATACGGTCGAGGTGGTGAGCGTGGATAAGCTGGCCGAGGTCGTCGCGGTGGTGGGGGAAATCGTGAGGGATGTGGCGCCGGCAATCCAGCCGGAGATCGTCTGAAGGAGGTCTCTATGTCCGCGCATCTAGCGGAATGCCTGATCCGGCTCTCGAAGAGCTGGATCGCGCTGGCCGCCCTGGTGGTCTTCCTGCTCTTCACTGCCGTGGTGCTGCCGGGTCAGGCCGCGGGGTCGGGTGAGCGCACGGGCGGCGCGCGGCAACCCGACACGTCCCTGTTTTATACGCCCGCCGAGCTCTATGGTATGGCGGAGGCGTTCGGCCCAGACGGCCGGCAGGCCTACATCCAGGCCCGTTTCACTTTCGATGTGGTTTGGCCGCTGGTTTACGGCGTCTTCCTGGTTACGGCCATCGGTTGGCTGGCGAGCTGGGCGTTCCGGCCGGGCAGCCCTTGGCGGCAGTTGAACCTGGCACCCGTGCTGGGGGTGTTTTTCGATTACCTGGAGAACCTCTCCACATCCTTGGTGATGGCCCGGTATCCGGCGCAGACCCCGGTTGTTGACTTCCTAGCAGGACCGTTTACCCTGGTGAAATGGGTTTTTGTGGGTGGCAGCTTTGTGGTGCTGGTCGCAGTGGCGATCGCAGCGCTGGCGCGCAGGGTCGGGTCGCGTTGAGCGCAGCAGGTGCGGTTCGGCTTCTCTTGAATGCCATCACATCGCGCCTTCGTGTTAGCTTGGCGCAATGATTGCGCTGTGCTTGCCCGTGAATGCCACTTTGACGTACAGCCTATCATGCATATAATACGCTGTTGTTGCCCCTGAAACCACCCTACAAGGAGTCTTTGCATGACCGAGCCCAAAGGTAAAGCCATCCACTACACCGACGTCCCCGCGTTGGTTTTTGGCGACGAGGCCCCCGGCGTCACCATCCGCTGGGTGATCGACGAGCCGCACGATGGCGCGCCCAACTATGCGTTGCGCATGATCGAGGTCGCAGCGGGCGGTCACACGCCCCGCCATCAGCATCCCTACGAGCATGAGAACTTCGTCGTCGAGGGACAGGGGCGCGTGCTGCTCAACGACACGTGGCACGACCTGCGGCCCGGCAGCGTGGTCTTCGTGCCGGCCGGCGCACTGCACACCTACGAAAATACCGGCGAGACGCCGTTCAAGTTCCTGTGCGGCATCCCCACGTCGCGCCACATGGGCAGTGCAGTCTGACTGAAGACCGCTCTGTAGCCTTCGACTACGGGCTATCATCCTCTGCTCAGGGCGCTCCGCTTCGGTATTCCAGCCCGAAAATGGGACGCGGACGAGCGCGGATGGACGCGGATATCCCGGTGTTCATTTTTGAGATCCTGGAGCCAACCTCATGTCATCAATTCAGACCCCTGACTGGGTCAAAGATGCTGTTTTCTATCAGATCTTTCCTGACCGTTTCGCCAAATCGCCGCGCGTACCAAAGGCCAGGAATTTGCAGCCATGGGGCGCGCCGCCCACCGGGCACGCCTACCAAGGCGGCGACCTGCTGGGCGTCGTCGAGCACCTGGATCACCTGGCCGACCTGGGCGTCAATGCCATCTATTTCAATCCCATCTTCCAGTCTGGCTCGAATCATCGCTACCACACCCATGACTATTACCAGGTGGATCCCATGTTGGGCGGCAACGCGGCCCTGCGCGAGTTGTTAGACGCGGCCCATGCCCGCGGCATCCGCGTGGTATTGGACGGCGTGTTCAACCACGCCAGCCGCGGTTTCTTCCAGTTCCACGACATCCTGGAGAACGGGTCCGAGTCGGCCTACATTGATTGGTTTACCGTGACGGACTGGCCGTTGCGCCCCTACGGCAGCAAGCAGCACAACTACGCGGCCTGGTGGAACAACCCTGCGCTGCCCAAGCTTAACACCGACACGCCCGCGGTGCGGCAGTTCATCTTCGACATCGCTCGACACTGGATCGAGTTCGGCATTGACGGCTGGCGGTTGGATGTGCCGGCCGAGATTGATGACGACAGCTTCTGGCAGGAGTACCGGCGGGTGGTGAAGGGCGCTAACTCCGAGGCCTACATCGTCGGCGAGATCTGGCACGATGCGGAGCGCTGGCTGAAGGGCGATCAGTTCGACGCGGTGATGAACTACGGCGTGGCGCGCGCGGCGCTGGGCTTTTTCGCCCGTGACACTTTTGACCCTAGCTACCGGCCGGGCGGGTTCAAGCTGGCGCCTTTGGGTGCGCGCGCGTTCGGCAACCAGGTGGAGCGGCTGATGGCGCTGTACGACCCAGAGGTGATGCTGGCCCAGCTCAACCTGCTGGACAGCCATGACACCGCGCGTTTCCTGCACCAAGCCGGCGGCGATCAGCGCGCGCTGCGTCTGGCGCTGTTGTTCATGTTGACGTTGCCCGGCGCGCCGTGCATCTACTACGGCACCGAGATCGGCATGACCGGCGGCCACGATCCCGACTGCCGCCGTGCGTTCCTCTGGGATCGGGCCGCATGGGATCATGACCTGTTCTCCTTTACGCGGCGGGTCATCGCGCTGCGGAACGGCAGCCGCGCGTTGCGTCGCGGCGATTTCCGCATCCTGTATGCCCACAACGACATCTGCGCGTACGCGCGCCGGGCCGGGGGGGACTCGGCAGTCGTGATTCTTAACGCGGGCTATGAAACCGGCGTGGTCAGCCTGGACGTGGACGATCTGCTGCCCGATGGCACTTTGACCGATGTCTGGGCCGGGCTGCCAGGCCGTGTGTCGCGCGGGACGCTGCGCCATTTCGAGTTGCCGGCCCGTTCGGCCGCCGTGTTTGTAGCGGGATGAGGTAGGGGCATGGCCTTGCGCCTGTCCCGGCGGGCGACCGCGAGGGCTCGCCCCTACGGGTAAGAGATTCGCAGGAGACTTCTGTCGTGTACCGTTACCGTCGCGTGCGCCCGAAGTTCAGCTTTGCCTTGGCCACGGCCATGATCATCACCATGGCGCTGGCGCTCACGGGCATCCTCAAGATTGACTTTGATCTGACCCCCCTGGATACCAATCCCCAGGCGGTGGCCGTGGCGTTGGTCTTCTCTGTGATCGCGGCTTTATTGCTCTATGAGTGGTGAGCATTGGCCTGCCGATCCCCCGGCGTTGCAGGGGCTGATTACCCATCGCTATGCCGACCTGCCCGGCGTGCGCCTGCACTATGTGGAGGCGGGCGCCGGACCGCTGGCTGTGCTGCTCCACGGCTTCCCGGAGGCGTGGTTCGCCTGGCAGCACCAGATCCCTGCGCTGGCGGCTGCCGGTTATCGCGTCGTTGCGCCGGATATGCGAGGCTACAACCTGTCGGGCAAGCCGGCCGGGATCGCATCCTATGCACTGGATCGGCTTACCGATGACGTGGCCGCGCTGATCCGGTGGTGCGATGCGCCGCGCGCGGCGGTTATCGGCCATGATTGGGGCGCAGCCGTGGCGTGGTGGTTCGCGATGCGTCATCCGGCGCTGTTGGAGCAGCTGGCCATCTTGAACGTGCCGCATCCGGCGCGCATGGCGCAAGGGTTGCGCACTTGGCGGCAACTCCGCAAAAGTTGGTATATGTTCTTCTTTCAACTCCCGTGGCTGCCAGAGGCCAGTTTCCGCGCCGGCGACTACGCTGTCTTGCGGGGTACGCTGCGCCGTGATCCGGTCCGGCCCGGCGCGTTCAGTGACGAAGATGTTGCGCGTTACGTGGCGGCCGCCGCGCAGCCTGGCGCGTTGACCGGTGGCATGAACTACTACCGCTGGATCATCCGCCATCCCCGCGCCGCATACGCCGGGTTACGCCGCATCGAAGCGCCCGTGCTGGTGATCTGGGGAGAGCAGGATCGCTACCTGGGACCCGAGCTGGCCGAGCCGAGCGCCCGGTGGGTGCCCAACTGCCGCGTCGAACGGCTGCCAGACGCCTCCCACTGGGTGCAGGCCGACGCGCCGGAGCGGGTGAACGCGCTGCTGGTGGGGTTTTTTGGAGAGGCGTCAGGGTTTTCCCACCGATGGAGAAGGCCGTAGCAAGGCAGCGTAATCGGGATTCTTTGCAGCCGAATATTTCCGTGGGGCCTCCCCATCCGTGGGGCTAGCTTGGCTTGAGGTGGCGGCATGGTCATTACGCGTGAGCTCAATCTCCGTACGTCCGGCCACACCGACGTGCAAGACATCACCGCCCTGGTGCAGGCGCAGGTGCGCGACAGCGGGCTGCGGGCCGGCATTGTGACGGTCTTCTGCCCCGGCTCCACCTGCGGGCTGACCACCATCGAGTACGAGGACGGCGTGGTCGAGGACCTGCGCCGCGTCTTCGAGCAGATCGCACCGGAGGAACGGGACTACCTGCATCATCGGCGTTGGGGCGACGACAACGGCAGCGCGCATATCCGTTCAGCGCTTATCGGGCCGTCGCTGGTCGTGCCGTTCGTGGACGGCCGCCTGACCCTGGGCACGTGGCAGCAGATCGTCTTCCTGGACTTCGACACGTCCCCGCGGGCTCGGAAGCTGGTGGTGCAGGTGATGGGGGAATCGTGAAGGCTACTGCGTGTCATTCTGAGGGGCCGCAGCCCCGAAGAATCTTGCCGGGTGGTGGCAGGGGAGATTCTTCGCTCCCGTTGGTCGCTCAGAATGACACGTCGCGTCAGTTTTTTACGCCTTCTCCCACGTCTCCACGAAACTGATCCCCAGCGCCTCCAGCTCCGCCAGCACCGGCTCGTAGATCTCCGGCACCACCGGCACCTGGACGCCGGTCAGCTTGATCGTGCCTTCCAGGATCATACGGACGCCGATGGCCGCGGGCAGGCCCACGGTGCGCGCCATGGAGGTGTCGCCAGCGGGGATGCCGAAATCCACCATGGTCGAGGTGATCTTCTCTCTTCGGCTGCACCCTGAGCCTGTCGAAGGACCGGGATATTCGGCCACGAACTGATGCTGTAAGACCAGCATGTCGCGCTCGCCCGGAGTGTACTGCATCTTCGCCAACATCCGGGCGCAGAGGATGTCAATGGGCGCGTTGATCCCGGCCGGCAGCGGATCGTCACCCAGGAAACCGAGCCACGCCAGGTCGGTGATGGCTTTCGCATCGGGCGCGAGCTTCAAGAACGCGGCCAGATCGGCCCGCAGGTCGCCCGCGCCGCCGCACAGCTTGCGCGTCAATTGGGCAAAGGTGAGGCCGGCCAGGTCATCCCGCGGGGCCTCGTCCAACAGCCCCAGGTCAGAGATCTTCCGCAGCGTGCTGCACCAACCAACGTTGCGCAGCGTGCCCCGGAACATGGTGCGGGTGCCCCGGATGCCGTAGGTGTCCTGATAGGGCAAGCTATCGCGGTTGGGATAGCCCTCGAAGTCGGTGGGCACGCCCTCCACCTCGACTGGGACCGTCACGTGGTGGTCGAAAAGCTCGCCGCCGGGGATGTCCACCATCCGCCCATCCCACAGATATTGGGCCGGGTTCTTGCCCGCCAACAGCACCCCGCGCGGGCTCCACGAGAATTTGTAGCCGAACGGATTGGTGTTCGCCTCGGGCGCTGGCAGGCCGCCGCACCAGGAGACGAAGCTGGCGATCGTGCCGCCCTGGCCCTGCACTTTGTGGATCACCCGCATCGCGGTCATGTGGTCAATACCGGGATCTACGCCGATCTCGTTGAGCAGGATTACACCCGCGGCCCTGGCGTCGGCGTCCAGGTCAGCCATCACCTGCTTGACGTAAGAGGTGGTGACCATGTGGACGCCGTGCTTGATGCACAGCCGGGCGATCACGGGGTGGTAGGCGTAGGGCAGCAGGCTGACGGCCAGGTCGTGCCCGCGGATCTGCGCCTCCAGCGCGGCCGTGTCATCCGAGTTCACGGCGACCGCGTGGCCGTTGGGATGCCCCTTGACCAGCTCCTCGGCCTTGCCCACGGTGCGGCTGGCAACGGTGACCTGGAAGCCGTGATCCAACAGGTAGCGCACATGTGCGCCGGCCACCATGCCGGCGCCGAAGACGACGACTTTATTCATGGGTGAGATGCTCCTCTTTGCGGTCTGTCGAAATTCCCAACCTGTCATTTTGAGCGGGTTGACGGCCCAAGACTCGCTGCAGCGAAACTCCAGCGAAGAATCTGTGTCACTGGGCTGCGTCGAGATTCTTCGGGGCTGCGGCCCCTCAGAATGACAGGGTGAAGTTGTGCTGTTAGAGATACTGCTGCAAATGCCGATACGCCGGCGTCAGCTCCCCGCGGTGGACGATCACTGCGCGCTTGATCTCCGGCGGCAGGGTCAATTCCTCGAACGGTGCGTTGAAATCAGCCGCGGCGATGGCCGGGACGTACTGCATCAATACCGCGCTGAAGCCTTCCGACGCGTCGCGCGGCAGCTCGCTGGGCAGGATGTCCACGGCCATTACGGCCACGCCCGGCCCCTCAACGCCATCCTGCACCGCGCCGGTCAGTGGGTCGTAGACAAAGGCCGGTTCGCCGGGGTCAGTGGTCTTCACGGTGATCTCGACCGACCCCTCCACGTCGCAGCTCACATCGCCGATCACCTGCAGCCGGAGCTGACCGGCCTCGGCCAGGCGGCGCAGCCCGTCCCTGGTCACCAGCCGCGGGTAGCGCGCGTCCCAATAGATGCCGTTGATCAGGGCCGACAGGTGGGGCAGGTGCCGCTCGAAGATGGGGCGGAAGTTGTCGGGGCAGTCGTAGTAACGCTGGCAAGAGAACGGCTCCAGGTCGTCATTGGGGGTCACGATATGCTCCTCACGGAACGTCGTGGCGTAGAGGACGTAGCGCGAGGCTCCGGCGCCCCCGACGACATCGGCCAACTGGCCCGGCTCGATCACCTCCACCGGCAGCAGGTTCAGGATCTCCCATGCCCCCTGCGCAACGTTGCCATAGCCGGTGACGCCGATGGTCAGCGGCGCCACGGCTGCCGGCAGCCCCTCGGTGCGGATGGCTGCGCCGGCCTGCGCGATGGCAGCCCGCGCCTCGGCCAGGTCGTGATATTCCCAGGCGTGGCGTATACCGGCGAACGGCGTGGCCCAGCCCTGCCACGCCAGCCGTTGGCCGAGCGCCCACAGGGTCTCGATGGTCCCGGCCAGCCCGGCATGGCGGCCGAAAAAGATCAGACGCCGGCCATGCGCATCAGCCACCTTTTCGTAGTCAATTAACGTGCAGCCCAATTCCAGCATTCGGCGCACCATGGGCATGTTGTAGGGCTGGCCCTTGATGACATGGGCAAAGAAAACGTAGGCGCCACCCGGGCGGAAGAACGCGGGCGGGATCTCCTTGACCGCAAACACTACGGGGCACGCGGCCAGATCCTCCTGGAAAAACGCGCCGGCTGCCGTGAACTCCTTTTCGGTGTAGGCGCGGATCGGCGAAGGTTGGATGTAGACCTGGATGCCCTGCTCGGTCAGTGCGCGGACCCCGTCGGGCGTAATGGGGGTTCGGCGTTCCCAGCGGCTCTTATCCTCGCGGCGGATGCCGATACAGGGCGGCTTTGGGGTGGAAAGGGAGACGTTCTCAATGTGTGCGCCCGCCTGGGCGCGCTGATCGGGTGTGTTGCTCATCCGGCGCTCCGTTGCGTTGGAAGTATGTGTCTCACGCGAGGTCAAGTTTACCATGAGATGGTCGCGGGCGAGAAATGGCGTGGTCATCCTTGCTGAGGCGCGAACGCGCGCGGATCATGGCGAATGGGGCATGGCTCACATACAACGGCGCCCCAATCGCGGTAACATCGGCGCATCTCAAAAAGCCGCATATGTGGCAGGGAGTGGAAACCTATGGCTTTCTGGAATTACACACGAGCGGGCCTGGTCGTCGTGACCAGCCTCCTTTTGATCACCGTTCTGGCCGGCTGTGCTGCGCCCGCGGCGACCCCAACGGCCGCGCAACCTGCTGCGCCGACCGCGGTCCCGCCCACCGAGGCGCCCGCGGCCCCAGCCGCGCCCGCGGCGCCGACGGCCGTCCCGCCCACCGAGTCGCCGGCGGCCGTTCCGCCCACCGCTGCCCCGACGGAGGCGCCCACGGCCGTGCCTACCGAGGCGCCTGTAGCCGCGGCCGTCAGCTTTTCCACGGATATCCTGCCGCTGTTCGAGCAATCCTGCCTGAAGTGCCACGGCGGCGATGACACCAAAGAAGGGCTGTCGGTCAAGACGTATGAGGACTTGATGAAGGGCTCCGTTAACGGTCCGGTGGTTGTGCCGGGCGACCCGGCCGCCAGCGAGCTGGTGACGCAAGTCGCCCGCGGCAAGATGCCCAAGCGGGCGGCCGCGTGGTCGGAGGATCAGGTGAAGCTGCTGAGCGACTGGGTCGCAGCCGGCGCGCCGAACAACTGAGTGATGAGCGGGTAGAAAACGCGCGATTGACGAACACGAAGGCCCTGCGAGCCACTGATTGCACTCGCAGGGCCTTCGTGCTGTGGTTGTTTCACCCCACAAGGAAGCGGGACAGCATCTTTACAGGCTAACTGATTGCAGAAGGAATGTCCAGCTCACTGAAGTCTTCACCCTTGAACAGCAGCAACTCTGCAACGTGCTCACGGCTGAGTTATGGCCACCTTGTTGCCTGAGTTGAACTTACCTATCTTTCGTATCGTCAACAGATTGGGCTTGCCATATGGACCACGGAGAACATCCCCGTCGGATCCGTATACCGCAGCGGATTGCCCAGCCATATGCGCAGCGATTCAAGCTCTGCGACCGCAGGAAGTCCCCGTGGGACGGATTGCCCGGACTCGGCACGATGGTGTCCGGGCTGAGGAAACGACCCAACGCGGGCGAGTAGAAGCGCGCATTGTAGTCATACAGCGACCCCAGCCCCGCCTCCTCGCTGCGCTGACTGGTGAACTTGTAGTCGGTTGGTAACGTGCTGGCCGGCCCGCGCGGCGCGCCGTAGGGCGTGTATCGCTGCGCGCTCACCGCGCCCGTGCTCGTGTTGTAGCTCACGCTGGTCGAGCCGAGAGCCTGCCCTGAGCGCAGCCGAAGGGTGGTTGCTCAGCAGGTAGTCCCCCAGGGGGAGGCTGCGCGCTATAGCACGCCGTTTTGGCGCATCGCAACTCGCTGGCCGCCCTGCAAACGGTCGATGCTGTAGGGATCGAGTGTCGGTATCAAAACGGTGTGTTGAGAATTACCCCGGAGGCTCCCGAGACCGCAGAGTTCCAATTAGCTGAGCAGTCCAAAAATCAAGCCCGCGACAGCCAGGAGTGCTAGAAGACCACCTGATATCATCGCCCAGAGCGCTTCTATGCGCACCAACTTGGTATTCTCAAGCGGATCCGACTTACGCGCCCCTTTTTTATGAGTGAGATACCAGGCTATCCTTACATAAGGACTCAGCGGCGTTAGGTTATCAGGATAAAGATAGCGTTTTCTTCCGGCAACCACGAGCCAGATTCCGACACCGACACCGCTCAATATGATTAGCACATTCCACAAATCGCGCATGTTATCCTCCATCAATAAGCTCACACTCATGTTATCTCAACGAATCCAAAATCCAGATTCTCAGGGAGTGCAACCCCCGAGCCGTCGATTCCAGATCAACTGAGAGCTCACGAATGTCGAGTCCATTTAAATCGCGACACCATAGTCTCAGAAAGTCGTATCACTTCCAGCAAAACACGGTACCTGGAACGCTTTTCACTGCGCCAGAGCGTCTGCGGTAGCGATCCGGGGAGCACCGACGAGCGTGCGTGCAGTATTCGCTGGCATCATGAACTGGAACAATTTGCCCATGCAGAACGACTGGCACTACCAGTTGTGCTGCGGCATCCCGACTCACTACCTGTAGCGGTGATACGACTTAAGTAGATTCACCATAAATCGGCTCTACTGAGTCAGGTAAAAGCCTCGACTTATGGTTCGCCCGATACTGACAGCGTCAAAATACGGCCCCATCGGAGTGTATCCTCCACCTGTCACAACAAGGTCAGCCACCAGTTCCCAGCCAGAAATGGTACCTTTGCGGTAATTAGCCACAGATCGCGCTGTCGCTGATATGTCGACTCGCACGCCGTTCAGGACCAACGCACCACCTGCGGCCGCCAGCGGGATATTACCAGAACCCACACCGGCTACGACTAAGCCTCCGCCCACTGTCCCTGCGGCAGACTGTAGTTCATCCCGTAGCGCTTGTTGGTCAATTCTGGACGGGTCAAACTTAAGATGCTGATACCGGGTGTGCGCTGCGATACTGCTAGCGTTGACATAGTAACCACCTCCTGCGCCTAACCAAGCAGCGGCTTCGGACGGCAAGTTCGCAGAAGAGTTCGCTGTAACATAATATGGCCTTCCATGAGCCGGGTATACCCAACCCTGGGATGGCTTCAGATACTCCCCTTCCAGAAACAGATAACCGTCGTCACCCTGGGCAAAGCGACCGGAGAATACCTGACCACCGGTTGCGGTGTAGATGCCAAAGGTCGAGCCGATTTCGGCCTGGCGCAGCACTTCCAGCCAACCCCACAGCCCCGCATAGCGCCCACCTTCCCCAAAGAGTGCCAGGACAGCCTCCCACGAGTCCACGTCGAGATACGTCATGATCTCATCTTCGGAGAACATCCCCGTCGGATCCGTGTACCGCAGCGGATTATTCAGCACATACGCGTAGCGATTCAAGCTCTGCGACCGCAGGAAGTCCCCGTGGGACGGATTGCCCGGACTCGGCACGATGGTGTCCGGGCTAAGGAACCGGCCCAACGCGGGTGAATAGTGACGCGCATTGTAATCATACAACGACCCCAGCATCGCCTCCTCGCTGCGCTGGCCGGTGAACTACATCCTGACCACAGTTGAAGGATGGTCGTCGGTTGGTAATGTGTCGCTGGACCAACGGGTCTCGCCATAGGGCTTGTCCCCCAGGAAGAGCTTGTTTGTTACCGCACGATGCCACTCGCGTTGCTGAGCCTACTAACCGCGATCTGTTGGCGACGCACAATGCCGGTAAAGCCAAAATCCTATTCCCCTACCAGCAACAAACCAGGCAGTGGCGCAATGAAGGTGACAAGCCAGTTGGGCCAGGCTGGTTGCAAGGATTCTAGTATGGGGTGCAGGATAGTGCCACTTATCTCCCCAGCAAAAAGAAGTACAACTACATAGGGAATAGCCCAAAGGCCGAATTTGTCCACGATCGCGCTCCTTACATTGTTTACCGAAACCCGAATCACCCTGTACCAGCTTTCTCGGATTCATCGCATAGAGACTGATCGTACAGCTTAGAACCTATCCGAAAACTGCCATGTCGCACAGGATGCTGGCACAAGCGAACT
>CAZKEF010000003.1:20850-283504 GCA_964551735.1 uncultured Anaerolineales bacterium | reverse complement strand
TTCGCTGTCCTTGTCACTCTTCAGCTGTTAAAGTGCCCCACCCCCCAACCCCGCTGCTGCCGTTGTCCTGGAGCTATCTGTTAGGGGCCGGATCAGGTACCATTACGCCATCACCATCCTGCTGTCCAACAGCAAAATACCTCAAGCGCAACGATACATGAATATATCACTGACCGGGTTCTGTGTCAAATCTGGGCTGTTCCGTTGTTCGCGTGCGCCACGGTGCGCCCTTCTATTGTTTGCCCGTTTCGGGCGCAACGAGGAGCGAATATACTACGTCCGCTGAGATGTGTCAAATCCAGGGGGTGCGTCTCACAGGAGGGGCAACGGCTTACATCGCTCGACGGCCCTCCAGAGCCCGTGAGAGCGTGACCTCGTCGGTATACTCCAGATCACCGCCAACCGGCAAGCCGCGCGCCAGGCGTGTGACCGGCAGACCGGCGCCGGCCAGGAGTTGATGGATGTAGGCAGCCGTATTCTCCCCTTCCAGGCTTGGGTTGGTCGCCAGGATGACTTCGTGCGGGCGAGTCTCTGCGACGCGCGCGATCAACTCAGCGATGCGCAGCTTCTCCGGGTAGATGCCGTCGATGGGCGAGAGCGCGCCATGCAACACGTGATAGACGCCACGAAAGGAGCCGGTACGTTCGATAGCCAGGACATCCATCGGCTCTTCAACCACGCAGATCAGGCCATGTTCACGGCCCAGATCGGCGCATATGGGGCACGGGCTCTGTTCCGCGACATTGAAGCACTGATCGCACAACACGGTCCCTTTGCTCAGCCCCTCAAGCGCCTCAGCCAGGGCGCTGGCCAGACCACCAGGCTCGCGCAGAAGGTAGAAAGTTAACCGGGAGGCCGTCTTAGGTCCGATGCCCGGCAGCCGCGCCAACAGTTCGATGAGATTTGACACGGGCCGGGCTAAAGTCTGCGACATGGGTCCGCTCCAGATAGCTGTTACATCAGCCCCGGGATCTGTAAGCCACCTGTTAGGGCACTCATCTTATCGGCAGCTAACCCCTGCGAGCGCTCGATCGCCTCATTGATCACGGCAACGATCATGTCCTGCAACATCTCGATGTCGTCGGGGTCAACCGCGTCGGGAGCGATGGTAACGGACAGCAGTTTCTGGTGTCCGTTCATAACCGCTTTCACCATGCCGCCGCCCACCGTTACTTCCACTATTTCATCACCCAGCTTTTCCTGGGTCTTGGCGAACTCGTCTTGAAGCTTCTGCAGTTGCCCGGCCATACCGCCTGATGCGCCACCGCTGCCTGGTCGGCGCATCCCGTACGCCGGACGTGGTTTGCCTTTAGCCATGAATGTATTCCTCCATCATCGTGGTATCACCTTCATCTCATTATGAAAGCTGCGTAATCACTGCGCCGCGCTTGCGCGCATCGTCCAGGAGCAAGCTATCATCACCCTCGGACGTCGCGCCTTTGCCTGGCGCAGCACTCGCCGCAGGGGGAGCCGCCTCGCCCAGTAACGCACACCGCACGGGCACGGCGTGACCAAGCACCTCTTGCCACGCAGCTTCTACCAGGGCACGGTTCTCACCCTGATTAACCAAGTCACGGGAGAAAGCGTGCGAAAACTGCAACACCAATATTTGTCCACTGATGTCCAACTCGCGCACGGAGCGCAGCGCGGCCTGCACCTTCATGCCACACCGTTTGCCGGCCACCTGCAGAAAACGATCCCAGTTGGCCTGGGCCTGCTGCAGCAGATCGCCGCTGCCGGCCGGAGCTGCTGTAACAGCCGCTGAAGCCGTGGCCGGCTGTGGCGCCCTGGCAGCCGAAGGAGCCGGGGGCACAGGCGCAGGGGAAGATGTCATCGGCCGGAGCGAAGGCATCATCGCTTCAACCGGGGGCGCTGCCGGTTGCACAGACGACGGGCTGACGGAAGCCCCGGCCGGCCCGGCAGTTGGACTGCACGCTGCGCCCGCGGCCCGCAAGAACGCTATTTCGATAGGAAGTTGTGGCACGCCAGGCACCTGATCCCGCAGGGCGGCCCGCGCCTCGGCAAATTCACGCACCGCAGCCAGCAGCACGGCCGGGGACAGTGTCTCAGCCTGGCGGCTCATGGTAGCGACGACATCCTGGGCCAGATCGAGCAGCTCGGGGGCGCGGGCGATGCGCATGAAAAGCACCCCGCGCAAGTATGCAACAATCTGGTCGGCCAACTGGCCCAACTCCACCCCTTCGCTCACCATCTGGCCGATAAGTAGCAGGCCGGCCGCGGTATCGTGGTTCGCCATGTGGTCAACCAGGCGGCCTATGGCGCCGGCATTAACCAGGCCCAGCACCTGTTCCACGCGCGCCAGCGTGAGGGTTTCATCACCATAAGACAGGAGTTGATCTAACAAGCTGACCGCATCGCGCATGCTGCCGGTCGAACGCCGCGCGATGGTCACCAAGGCCGCCGGCTCAGCTTTGCCGCCTTCAGTGCGCAAGATCTCAGCCAGATGCTCGACGATTTCCTGGGTGGGGATGCGCCGGAAGTCAAAACGCTGGCACCGCGAACGCACGGTTTCAGGGACGCGATCGGGTTCAGTGGTCGCCAGGACAAAGACAGCGTGCGGTGGCGGCTCTTCTAGGGTCTTCAGCAGCGCGTTGAACGCCTCTTTGGTGAGCATGTGAACTTCATCAATGATGTAGATCTTATAGCGCGCCTCGTTGGGACGAAAGCCGATCTTTTCGCGCAGATCGCGGATTTCGTCAATGCCACGGTTTGACGCGGCATCAATCTCGATCAGGTCCAGCAGGCGGCCCTCGGAAATGGCAACGCACACACGACACTGGTTGCATGGCCGCGCGGCGAGATCGTCGGCCAAGCAGTTGATCGCCTTCGCCAGGATGCGCGCCGTGCTAGTCTTGCCCGTGCCGCGCGGGCCGGTAAACAAATAGGCATGCGACAGGCGCCCATCGCGCAACGCGTTGCGCAGAGTCAACGTCACATGCTCTTGACCGACGACCGTCTCAAAGGTTTGCGAGCGCCACTTGCGGTAAAGGGCCTGTGCGGCCATGAAATAACCTCCCACCTGACATTGGCTGAAAGTAGTTTACCACAGCCAACGCACGGTCGCAAAGCCCTGTGCCGCAGCGCGTGCGCGGGGTTGCCACTTGCGCGATCACTTATGCTATAATGAGATCATGAGTGACGACTCTAAAATCCTGACCGGACTCCTCGAGCGTCGGGCGTTAGCAGCAGCTTTTGCTGACCTGACCACGATCACAACCCCCGACGAAGTCGCCGCGCGCGCTGACGACATCGCAACGCATGGCCCGGTGGCGCTTTCTGTGCTGGTGACGATGCTGGATACCGAAGATGCGCAACTGCGGGGAAATCTGGGGGAAGTGGTCAAGCGGCTGGATCGAGAGTCAGCCGTCGCTGCCCTGCGCGGGGTGGCGCGTGGGCGAGGGTACACCGATCAGGCGCGCGTGACCGCGCTGAATCTGCTCGAACGCTTCCTGGATGTGCCGGTGGAGGAGACGCTGCTGGCCAGCCTGCAGAATCCTGATGGCGTGGCCCAGCAGTCGTTGCGCGAGCTGATCTATGCCATGGACCGCGAGCCGGCAGCGATCCTGGAGTATCTGAGCCAGCTCGCGCAGCAGCCGCCCGAAGTGGGACGGATGATCCTGGATGCGGTGCCGCTGATGCCACCGAATCCGCACCTGGTCAGCCTCCTCCGGATGTTAGCCCAGGGCGAAAACCGTGTGTGGGCCCAAGATGCCATCGCGCAACTCGGCCGGGTGCGCATGCCTGAGGCCAGGGCCGCGTTGGCCTCCCTCGCGGCGGCCTTGCCGCCAGAACTGGCCGCACTGGCCGATCGCGGGGCACGCAAGCTGATGATGAGCGGCGTACGTGCGCTGGAGACAGAGGGCAACGACAGCATATGGCGCGCCCTGTTGTCGCCCGTAGATGGCGGTGGGACACAACTGGTCTGGTTCGTGCGCCAGGCGGCCGGCCAGGAGACCGGGACATTGCTGGCTGTGCTGTGCAGCGATCTTGAAGGGATCGTGGGCAGTTCCGGCCTGGCTGAGGTGGCGCCGGCAGCTTTGCCGCCTGTCCAGCCCCTGGGGAGCATCTACCGGCATCAACCGGCTGCAAGCTGGACACCGATCAACCTGTTGGAGACGCCATGGGCGGCAGGCCGCGCGGCCGTGCAGCGGGCGTTAGCGCGCCACTGGGATGCCGGAACCGTGCCGCCAATCGAATTCCGCTGGCTAAACCCGCTGATCTGGCTGCCTAAGGTTCCGGACGCTGACCATGCCAGTCCAACGCCAGGCGGTTATGCCCCCGCTGAAACCGCCGCGTTGCTCGACCATCCGGCGTTCAGCGGCTGGTTGTGGCATAATGAGGGCGTAAGTGCAGCCGCCCGCCGCCTGGGCCTGCGTCCCAACGCAGCCGCCCGCGCCGAGCAAATCACGCGGCTGGCCACAGCCCATTTCGGCCCCGCCCTGGTGGCCAGCTACCAACGCCGGTTGGCCGCGATGGCGCAATGGTTGACGTTGGCGGGTCAGCCAGAAACCGCAGCATTGGCCGCCAGCGCGGCAGCGCACCTGGCAGGCATCCCGCCCGCCCAATCGCCGTTCATTCGCCGCCTGGTCGGCGCGGGGCTGGATGGGGCAGCTATCAATCTGCGCTTGCAAGCCAGCGCGCGGCGCGAATGATGCGCGCGTCGGACTTAGCAGCAAAACACACAATTTAAGGAGAAGACAGATGTTCAATTTCGGTGGTTGGGAGTGGGTGATCCTGCTCGTCATCGTCCTGATCGTTTTCGGTGTCGGCCGGTTGCCAGAGATCGGCGGCGCTATCGGCAAGAGCATCCGCGAGTTTCGGGAGTCTTCCAAGGTCAACGAGAAAACCGACGAAAAGTCCAAGGGAGAGACGGACGAAAAACTGGCGTAAGCTTTCCTGCGTTACGGCCACCCAAGGGTGAGCATGGCGCCCTTAACCTCTGTTGCCACGTATCGCGATGGCACAAAGACCGATGATCAGCGCCGCACGCGCGAGCTGGCGGCGCTCTATGCGGTCGCGGCCGCGATCAACGAATCGCTGAACGAGGCGGAAGCGCTGGCGCAGGCCCTCAAACAAGTGCTGCCGGTCCTCAATCTGGACAGCGGGCGCATCTATCTCTGGGATCCGAACACGGATCAGTTGACGCTGGTGGCATCGCAGGGCGATCCAGAGCTGCTAGACCCGACCGAAACCACGATCACCCCCGGCGAATGTCTGTGTGGCCTGGCAGTCGCACGCAGCCTGCCGGTCACAGCACAAGACGTCAGCAACGATCCGCGGGTGAGCCGGGACGGGTGCCGCCGTCATGGTGGACGCGCCTGTGCGGCAGTGCCGCTGCTGGCACGAGAACGGGCGCTCGGTGTGTTACATGTGGCCAGCGGCAACGCAGGTCGGCTCAGCGACGGCGACCTGGCCCTGCTTCGCTCCGTAGCAGCTCAGATCGGGGCGGCGGTGGAGAATTTTCGCCTGCGTGAAGAAGCACGACGAGCTGAAACACTAACCACCCTGATCCAGGAGATGCATCATCGCATCAAGAACAACCTGCAAACCGTGGCCGACCTGCTCAGCCTGGAAATGTCGACCAGCCCGAGTCCGGCGGCGCGTAAGAGCCTGCGCGACAGCATCAGTCGCATCAAGAGTATTGCAGCTGTGCATGAGTTACTCTCCTTGGAGCAGTTACGCCTCACCGATATCACTGAATTGGCACGGCAGGTGTGCGACATCTCGCTTAAACACCTGGTTCGGCCCGACCAGCGGGTCAGTGCCACAGTCGAGGGGCCAGCGATCTTTCTGCCGTCCAAGCAGGCAACCGCGTTGGCTCTGGTGATGAACGAGTTGATCGCCAACGCGCTTGAGCATGCTTTCAACCCAAACAGCCGTGATGGACGCTTATCCATCGTCACCGCGCAAGACGGCGCGGAAGTCACCGTGACCGTCACCGACAACGGCCAAGGGCTCTTGCCAGGCTTCAATCTATCGGCGCGGCGCGGGATGGGCCTGCAAATCGCCCAAACCCTGGTGGAAAAGGACCTGGCCGGGAATCTGCGCCTGCAGAACACCTCCGAAGGCGGTGTCCAGGCCACGTTAACATTCTACAAATAAAAGGAGACACGCGATGAACTGGGATGATTTCTTTAAAGCTATGATTGCCGAAGAACATGCTGCATACGCCAAGTATGGCGCGGCAGCAGATGAAGCCACGGACCCTGCGTTGAAATCGCTCCTGGAGCAGTTCCAGTACGAGGAGAGCGTACATGCGGACATTCTGGAGCGCGAATACGGCCGGTGGCGCAAGGCCCGGACGTAAACAAAGAATCTGCGCTCAGCCAACTGAGGCCGCGCGGAGGCGGCTGTGGATCCGCTTAGAATCCTGATCGCGGATGATGAAAGCATCCGCCTGTTGAGTTTGCGCGCCCAACTGACAGCGCTCGGTCACAAGATCGTGGGGGAGGCTTCCACTGGCGAGGAGGCAGTTGTGCTTGCCGCCAGTCAACGCCCCGACCTGGCTATCCTCGACATCAAGATGCCGCGCATGGACGGCATCGAAGTGGCTGAGCGCATCACGCAGACGCGCCCAATCCCCATCATCCTCCTGACAGCGTACAGCGAAACACAGTTGGTTGAACGCGCCGCGCAGGCGAACATCTCTGCCTACCTCATGAAGCCTGTCTCCGAGGAAGATTTGTTGCCTGCGATTACTCTGGCGCTGACCCGTTTCAAACAGTTCCAGGCCCTCCGCCAGGAAGTAGCCGACCTGCGCGAGGCGCTGGAGGCGCGCAAGGTGATCGAAAAGGCGAAAGGCATCCTGATGCGCCGTCTCGACTTGACCGAAGAGGAAGCTTTTCGCCGTCTGCAGCGGCAGAGCCAGGAGTCGAACCGCAAGTTGGCGCAGGTCGCGGAGGCGATCGTGCTGGCAGATCAGATGTTGTAGTGATATAATCAGTCTGAGGAAGCAATTGAGGGAGACAGCGAAAATAATAAGGGAATAGTCTTGTGAAGAGAAATCACCTGCTTGAACGAATCACTACCGACTTGTAGCCGGATGGGTTCCACCCTCCGGCGGGCTATCATCAAGCACACAGATCCGCAAAGAGCCATAATTGAGATAGGACTTCGGCTATGCCGAACACGGAATTGACATCGCACGCCAGGGAGATGCTTGCTGAACGCCACATCGTCGAGGAGTGGGTTTGGCGTACTGTGAACTCGCCGGACCGCAAGCGAAGGCATCCGGACGACAACAATATGCACTACACCAAGACACTCGGAGAAGCTCGGGGGCGCGTTCTACACGTTGTTGTGGACGACCACTACCAACCGAACCGAATCGTAACTGTGTTTTTTAACCGCCGCTTGAGGAAGATATGAAACTAAAGATTGACCGCGAGAACGATGCCCTCTACTTCCGGCTGACCGATGCTGCGATCTACGAGTCGGAAGAGGTTCAGCCTGGCGTGATCTTGGACTTCGATGAACAGGGCCACGTCGTCGGCGTCGAGATGCTGGCGCTGAGCACGCGCACTGAGCCGGAGACGCTGCGTATGCTTCAATTCGAGACAGCGTAGTGGCGGCGATCCGAAGGCGCTGTAGGCTCCGATGCACCTTCGCCTCATATCCTTGGCTATGGATGGGCTGAAAGTGACAGCTGTCTGTCAAGTATCCATAACGATATGCTGTGGCCGGAGCGCGGCAGACAGGGGAGCAGAATATGAAGGCAAGCTGGAAAGACCGCATTGACAAACGCTTCGATACTGAGGACCGAAAGAAAGCCATTGCCAAGGAGAGGAGGCAACAGCGAGAGAAGGTATCGAAAGACCTGCAGAAGCGCCGTCATAACAAGAAGCGACGGTGTCATATCTGCAAGCGGCTCCCAGAGGAGATGCCGGCATATAGGAGTCCTCGTGATATCTTGGGGAGCGGTTATGACGATTTGCCTGTTTGGCACCCGAGGTGCGAAACAGGCCATCGTTATCCATGTAAGGACGATCTTTGGCGGAATGTCTGTCGTAAATGTGGGAGCAAGCCTCGTTGGTGGCCTTCCTACAAGTGGAGTCCTTTTCCCGTGAGAACTAATGAAACATGACGCGCATCATTGTCTCTCACTGTCACCTTCTGGCATACTAGCCCCGTGTCATAACGATGCAGGCTGATGTGGGCCTGCGCCCGCAAACAGGTGACGAACGCCTGCCCATGCGTATTTTGCGCGGGCAGGCGTTTTTGTTGAACCCCCGGAGCGATGTTTTTGCGCACATGTTGGCAGATCAGGCAGGATCTCTCGAGCAGGTCAGGTAACGGCAAGCAGAATGGCTGGACCATGGCCTGCTCCGAGTGTGGGCTGCCTGCGGACGGCCAATCGTGTTGGGAGCAATGCCGAGGCAGCGCGTGCTGTTGCGCCCCGGTGCACATCACGTGTGACTTCTGTGCAATCTACCTCGAACATCGCGCCGATATTGCAGCGCTGACCTGGGTAGAAACGCTTGCCACTACCTAATGAAAGCTCAATTGAAATCTCAATACATGGTTCATCTCAAGGAGGTAAGCCCGTTATGGAGAAGATCCAGTTCTCCGTGCCCAATTTGTGGGCCGATCACCACACGTTGAAGGTGCGTGATGTCTTAACGCACACGGCCGGCGTTCAGGACGTGCTCGCCAGCCCAGCCTTCCGCATGGTTGCCTTGACCTATGACCCAGCGGTTGTCAGCCCCGGTGCGCTGATGGCGACACTGGAAGATGCCGGATACCCGGTTGCCACCGACGGCGTTGGCGTCGTCACTCAGCCCGTGCCGATAGCTGACGGTCGCAAGGATCCTGCCTGGGATCGCCTGGGCTTCCGCCAAACCCGCACCGATGCACGGGATGCCAAGAAATAATAAGAGGAGACTTGACTCATGGCTAAACAGAAGATTACGCCGAGCATTGACCCCGCCGCGTGTTACGTGTTGGATTACGCTGAGCTGATGGGCATCTCGACCTCGTTCAGTCGGGCGGCAGATCACAAACCGTGCACCATCGGCAGCGGCCAGTCGGGCGTATGCTGCAAGAACTGCTACATGGGCCCCTGCCGCATCACCAAAGAAGGCCAGGTAGGCATCTGCGGCGCGACGCTGGAGACCATCGCGGCCCGCAACCTGGCGCGCGCTATCGCCGCGGGCGCGGCAGCGCACTCCGATCACGGCCGTGACCTGGCGTTCACGCTGCATGCGGTTGCCAAAGGGGAAGCCCAGGGCTATCAAATCCGTGATGAGGCCAAGCTGTACGCGGTGGCAGCCAAGCACAACATCCCCACCAAAGGCAAGACTATGATGGAGGTGGCGCTGGACGTGGCCAACAAAGCCATCAGCGAGTTCGGCCAGCAGCGCGGAGAGCTGGGCTACATTTCAACCGCGCCGCCCAAGCGCCAGAAGCTTTGGCGCGACCAGGGCGTGGTGCCGCGCGGCATTGACCGCGAAGTGGTGGAGATCCTGCACCGTACGCACATCGGCGACGACCAGGATGCCAGCCACATTCTCTCTGCCGCTGTGCGCACCGCATTGTCCGACGGCTGGGGCGGTTCCATGTGGGCCACCGACATCTCCGACATCCTGTTCGGCACGCCCAGCCCCAAGTCGTCGCAGGTGAACCTGGGTTGCCTGCGCAACGATGAGGTCAACATCATCGTTCACGGCCACGAACCCACCCTGAGCGAGATGATCGTGACCGCGGTGCTGGACCCCGAGCTGATTGATTACGCCAAGCAGAAAGGCGCCAACGGCATCAACCTGGCCGGCATTTGCTGCACCGCCAACGAGGTGATGATGCGCCAAGGCATCCCGTCGGCCGGCAACTTCCTGACCCAGGAGCTGGCCATCCTGACCGGCGCACTCGAGGCGATGGTGGTGGACGTGCAGTGCATCATGCAGTCGCTGGTTGACGTTGCTAAGCATTTCCACACCGAGGTCATCACCACCAGCCCTAAGGTGAAAATCGCCGGCGCCACGCACATCGAGTTTGACGAGCATCACGCCATGGATATCGCCAAGGATATCGTGCGCCGCGCTATTGACAACTACGCCAACCGCGGCGAGACACGCATCCCCGAAGGCGTGGCCGAGGATGTCGTGCCCGGCTTCAGCCATGAGTACCTGGCCTACATGCAGGGCGGCAACTATCGCGCGTCCTTCCGGCCGCTCAACGACGCCATCGCGACCGGCCGCATCCGCGGCGTGGCCGCCAACGTCGGCTGCAACAACCCGGCGTTCACGCACGACAAGGTCCACATGGATGTCGTCACCGAGCTGCTGAAGAACGATGTCCTGATCGTCAGCACGGGCTGCGGCGCGATCGCGGCCGGCAAGTACGGCTATTTGAAGGGCTCCACCGCCCTTGACCCGGAGAAGGTCGGGCCGGGTCTGCGCGAGGTGTGCGAGGCGATCGGCATCCCGCCAGTGCTGCACCTGGGCTCCTGCGTGGATAACAGCCGAATCCTGACGGTGTTGAGCCAGATGGCCACCGAAGGCGGCCTGGGCGATGATATCAGCGACATCCCGGCCGTGGGCCTGGCGCCTGAGTGGATGAGCGAGAAGGCGCTGTCCATCGCCACTTACGCGGTGGGATCCGGCGCCTACGTCATCATGGGTGTGCGCAACCCCGTTGAGTTTTCCGACGCAGTCTCCGGCATCCTATCCGAGGAGTGGGAGCAACGCTTCGGCGGCAAGCTGGAGTTCGTGGTCGAGGCGGAGGAGATCGTCAACAAGACGCTGGAGCATATTGACAAGAAGCGCGCAGCGCTGAAACTGCCCGCCTACGATCCGAACCGCCACGGCGAATCCGGCGACGTGCCGATCCAGATGTTCCTGGAGGAGCCTCTGGAAGCGCAGATGGCGGAGTTGTACGGGTGAGGAAGGAAACAAGTAGACAAGTAGACAAGTAGACAGGTAGACCCCCTTGTTTCCTTGTCTCCCTGTTTCCCTGTCTACTCAAAGGGGAGGAATACATGTCACGTTACATCGCTACCCGCGCCATGCGTGGCGCGAATCTCATCGTAGGTGAGGCTGATGAGCTGCTGAGCAAGGGGTTGCGCGAGAAGGGGCCGGAGACGCCAGTGGCTTTCCCCAACACAGCATACTATCTGCCCACCATCCTGGGCATGACCGGCCGCGAGATCACCAGGCTGGGCGAGCTGACGCCGGTGCTGGAACACGCCAAGGACCTGCTGCATCCTGTGCCCACCACGCAATGCTGGACACCCTACCTGGGCGAGACGTTGGACTCCGGCATGGCGACGCTGCTGGCCGCCGAGATCATCGAGGCGGTGCGCTTCGTTTACGGCGAGGAGCCAGGGACTCTGACCGGCTTCCATGCCGCCAGCGGCAGCTTCACCAGCCCGGACGGCGCCGCGGGCAACGGCAACGGCCGGCTGAACGGCCCCATTGACGACGTGCAGCTACGCGCCTGGGGCATCCAACTGGTGGACGGCCGCATGCCCGGCTTCGCCGCCATCGTGGGCTGCGCCAAGAGCAACGAAGTGGCGGTCAAGATCGTACGCGAGCTCCAAAAGCGCAACATCTTGATCTTCCTGTGCGGCAACGTCAACGGCCGCTCAGTGATCCACCAGCTCATGGAAGAGGGGGTGGAGATGGGCTACGACACGTACATCGTGCCGTTCGGTATGGATACGCTGTCGGCCATCTATCCCATCGGCTTCGCCACCCGCTCGGCGCTGACCTTCGGTGGCATGAAGGGCGGCCAGGCTAAGGATATCCTGCTCTACAACCGGGCGCGCGTCTTCGCGTTCGTGCTGGCGCTGGGCGAAGTGGATGACCTGAAATACGCGGCCGCGGCCGGCGCGATCAACTACGGCTTCCCGGTCATCGCGGACACCCGCATCCCGCAGATCCTGCCCACCGGCGTCACCACGTATGAGCACGTCATCTCCATGCCGTTCAACGAGATCGAGGGCAAGGATGATCTGGAACGGGCCGAGAAGCTGGTGCAGAAATGCGTGGAAACCCGCGGGGTCAAGATCAAACTGACCGAGGTGCCCATCCCGGTGCCCTACGGCTCCGCGTTCGAGGGCGAGGTGGTCCGCAAGGCTGACATGCGCGTCGAGTTCGGCGGCAAATACAGCCGGGCGTTTGAGTACCTGCGCATGGTAGACATGGACCAGATCGAGGACGGCAAGATCGAGGTGATCGGCCCCAGCTTCGAGGATCAGCCTGTGGGCAAGGCGATGGACCTGGGTCTGCTGATCGAAGTTGCCGGCCGCAAGATGCAGAAGGACTTCGAGCCGGTGCTGGAGCGGCAGGTACACTACTTCTGCAACGGCGCCAGCGGCATCCAGCACATTGGCCAGCGCGACATCACCTGGATCCGCATCAGCAAGGCCGCGGCCGACAAGGGTTTCACGCTGAAGCACTTCGGCGATATCCTGCACGCTCGCTTCATGGCCGATTTCGGCGCCATCGTGGATAAGGTGCAGGTGAAGATCATCACCGATCCGGCGCTACATGCGGAATGGCTGCAGAAGGCGCGCGATGCGTACGACTACCGCAATACCCGGCTGGCTGACATGACCGATGAATCGGTGGAGGAGTTTTTCACCTGCACCTTGTGCCAGTCGTTCGCACCGACGCACATCTGCCTGGTGAGCCCGCAGCGCCTGGGGCTGTGCGGCGCGTACAACTACCTGGACTGTGCGGCCTCCTACCAGATCAACCCCACCGGGCCCAACCAACCGATCCGCAAGGGCCGGATGATTGACCGGGAGAAGGGGATCTACGTTGGCCTCAACGAGATCGCGCGGCAGAAATCGAACGGGACAGTGGAGGAAGTATCCATGTACTCGATCATGACCAGCCCCATGACGGCATGTGGCTGCTTCGAGTGCATCGTGATGCTGATCCCGGAAGCCAATGGCGTGATGGTGGTAAGCCGCGAGGACACCAGCATGACACCAGCCGGCATGACCTTCTCGACGCTGGCGGGCATGGCCGGCGGCGGCTTGCAGACCCCCGGCGTGATGGGCGTAGGCAAGTATTACCTCACCAGCCCCAAATTCATCTCGTCCGATGGCGGCTTCAAGCGCATCGTATGGATGTCCAGCGTGCTCAAGCAGACCATGGCCGCGGAGTTTGCCGCCGTGTGTGAGCGCGAAGGCGATCCGGATCTGCTCAACAAGATCGCGGACGAGACCATCTGCACCGATGTGGATGGCCTGCTGGCGCACCTGGAAGCCACGGGGCATCCGGCGTTAATGATGGATCCGATCTTCTAAACGTACATCGTACTGCATACTGCGTGCCACGCGACATTCACGCATCGCGTGGCACGCAGCACGCTATGGGAGCTTCATGCCCGACCGACTCCTCGCCCGCGACGTGATGCGTATCGGCGTGCCGACGTGCAAGCCGGGAGATTTGATTACCGACCTGGCGGCCCGGATGATCGAGCATGGCTGGACCGCCCTGGTTGTCATGGATGACGACGGAGACGCGCGCGGTTGGCTCAACGAGGGGATCCTCGCGGCAGGGTACGCCCGGCTGAACAGCTTGTCACCTGCCGCCGGTCCCCTGACTGCTGCCGATATCATGGACGAGCGCGTGCCCGACGGTCCGGCGGATCTGCCCTTGCCCGCCATCGTTCAGTTGATGGCCGACCTGGGCGTGGATCACATGTTTTTCATGCACCACGCGGGCGGGCGGACGTGGCCCGCGTCAATGCTGAACCTGCGCGATGTCGTGAAGGCCTTGGCCGGGCCGGAGCACATCAAGAATCAGGGCATGCACGCCGCGCGGCCGACACCGATGGATCTGTTTCGCCGACGGCATAATCTGCCCCCCAGATAGAAACAACGTCAATGTGTGCTTTCGCGCAAATTGGGGTATAATCACATAAACTCCATTACCGACCTGTCAAGACAACCCTGCAGTGAAGGAGTGTCCTCTTGCCTGAACCAGGCCTCAATGCCATCGTTGCGCTTCGCACCGAGATCTCGCCCTGGCTGATCATCTTGCGCGTCGTGCCGGACGGTTGGGAGTTGCCGGAATTCGTGCCGGGGCAGTTTGCCGTTTTGGGCCTGCCCGGCCTCGCCTCAAGGTGCGCACTGGCAGAGCCGGACGAGACACCGCTTGAGCCGAACAGGCTGATCCGCCGGGCCTATTCCATCGCATCTTCGTCACTGACGCGCGAATACATGGAGTTTTACGTTGCGTTAGTAACCACAGGGGCGCTCACGCCGCGCCTGTTCAACCTCAATATCGGCGACCGGCTGTGGCTGTCGCCCAAGATCACCGGCATGTTCACCCTTGACCAGGTGCCGGAAGATCAAAACGTGGTGATGATCGCCACCGGCACCGGCCTGGCGCCCTACATGAGCATGCTCACCACCCACCTGATCTGCGGTAGCCCTCGACGTTTTGCGGTGCTGCACGGCGCGCGGCATTCATGGGACCTGGGTTATCGTTCGGAGCTGACCACGTTACAGCATTTGTGCCGCAACTTCAGCTACACCCCGGTGATCAGCCGCCCCGTAGGTGAACCCGTGCCTTGGACCGGCGCAACCGGTTACGTGCAGGACCTGTGGCATGCAGGATTTGTGGCGCGAGCATGGGGGTTCAAGCCTACGCCTGAAAGCACCCACTTCTTCCTGTGTGGCAGCCCGGCGATGATCGACGCAGTGGTCGGCATGTTGGGCCAGGAAGGGTTCAGGGAGCACACGAAAAAGGAACCGGCGCAGATTCATGTGGAGAGGTATTGGTAGGTATCGCACACGGAATGTAGAGACACGAGGGAAATCAGAGAATCTGTGACGTCTTCATGAGACATCACGCACAACACAACATGCATCACCTAATCACGCAAAGGAGGTTCTCCGTCATGCCCGTAACCGTTGAAGTTCCCGTGGAAAAGTGGTCGGGCACAGTGCGCACGATCACATTGGGCGCGACTGCGGCCGAAGGCGGCACGCGGCGCAACACCGTGACTGTAGGCGGCCAGTCAACGCTGCCGTTCCTCCGGTTCGAGGGCCAGTGTCCTAATCCGCCGGCCGTTGCTGTGGAAGTGTGGAGCCGCAACCCCGGCGAGGAGTGGCCCGCGCCGCTGACCAGCGCGTGGGGCAGCGTCTTGCGTGACCCAGCGGCATGGGCCGTTGCAGCCGAGGCCGCAGGCGCTGACTTGATCGCGCTCCGCTTCTTTGCAACCGATGAAGCTGGCGCGCGTTACACCGGCGCCAAAGCACGCCAAATCCTGCGCACGGTGCTGGGGGCGACCGGCCTGCCATTGATCGTGTTAGGGCCAGGTCAGGCCGAGATTGACAACGAGATCCTGGTCGCTGTCGCAGAAGAAGGCGCAGGCGAACGCCTGGTCTTGGGCGCATGTGAGGACAAAAATTACCGCACCATCGTCGCCGCAGCCCTGGCCAACGGGCACATTGTGACAGCAAGGACACCGATGGATGTGAACCTCTCCAAACAGCTAAACATCCTGGTGCACGACATGGGCATCCCCATGGAGCGGATCATCACCGATCCGACCACGGGCGCGCTGGGCTATGGCATGGAATACGGCTACAGTGTCATGGAGCGCCTGCGGTTGGCAGCCTTGCAGGGTGATGGTATGACCCAGCAGCCGATGCTCGTCACCCCCGGCGAAGAGGCCTGGCGCAGCAAGGAAGCGCGCGCCGGCGAAGGCGTGCCTGCCGCCTGGGGCGACTGGGGCGAACGCGCCATCAACTGGGAAACGATGACCGCATCGGCCCTGGTTGAGTCCGGCGCCGACATCATACTGATGCGGCACCCGGTGGCTGTGGCGCGGGTGAAGAAGATGATCGCGGAACTGATGGCAGTGTAAGGAGGACAATCATGGCCCTTTCCGGTCTCGATATTTACAAACTGCTTCCCGCCAGCAGCAAAGACCCGGCAGAGAAGGCACACGCCAACTGCAAGGAATGCGGGTTCCCCACCTGCCTCGCGTTTGCGATGAAGCTGGCCGCCAAGCAGGCAGAGCTCTCTCAGTGCCCATACGTTAACGCGGAAGCCAAAGCCAAGCTGTCGGCCGCGGCCGCGCCGCCCATCCGGCTGATCACGATCAGCGCGGATGGCCGCAAAGTCGAAGCGGGCAACGAGACAGTGCTCTTCCGCCACGAGAAGACCTTCTACCATCAGGCCGCGCTCATGGTGCGCGTGCCCGACACGTTGGGTGAGGCCGAGATCACTACCCTAGCTAAGGCCGTGGCCGACTATAAGGTGGATTACGTCGGTATGGCACTGCGGGTGGATGGGCTGGCCGTGGAAGCGACATCGGGCGACGCGAGCAAGTTCGCGGCTGCCGTAGCGGCTGTTTGTGCGGCCGCGACCCTGCCCCTGGTGTTGGTGACCGAGGACCCGGCGGTGATGGCTGCCGGCGTGGCGAAAGCCGGCGGGATCACGCCGCTGCTGTGCGCGGCGACGGCCGCCAACTGGGAGGCGATGGCGAAGCTCGCCAAGGATGCCAAGGCGCCGCTGGTGGCGCGGGCCGACACCCTGGACGGGCTGGCTGAACTGACTGAGAAGTTGGTGGCTGCCGGTGTCGAGGATCTGGTGCTCGATCCCGCCGTTCGTGGCTTTAACGGCTCGTTGTCTGCCCTCACCCAGATCCGCCGCCTGGCACTGAAGAAAAACCTCCGGCCGCTGGGCTATCCCACCATCGCCTTCCCCTATCTCGGCGCGGCCGATGACGACATGGAGATGGTGCTGTCCGGCCAGCAGGTGGCCAAATACGCGGGCTTCGTGGTGCTCAGCAAGTTCGACCCGGCGAAAGTCTACCCGCTGCTGGTGCTGCGCGCCAACCTGTTCACCGACCCGCAGAAGCCGATCCAGGTGGAGCCCGGCATCTACGAGATCAACAAGCCCACGGCCGACGCGCCGGTGATGGTGACGACGAACTTCTCCATCACCTACTTTGCGGTAGCCAACGAGATCGAATCCAGCGGCCTGCCCGGCTGGCTCCTGGTGGCTGACGCCGAGGGCATGAGCGTGCTGACCGCCTGGGCCGCGGGTAAGTTCGATGCCGAACGGATCGCCAAGACCGTCAAGACCACCGGCATCGCAGACAAAATCAACCATCGCAAGATCGTGATCCCCGGCCACGTCGCCGTGCTGATGGGCGAGCTGGAAGAGGAGCTCCCAGACTGGCAGATCAAGGTAGGGCCGCGCGAGGCAGTGGATCTGCCGCGATTCTTGAAGACAGCGTGGTAGAGCAGCGGATCGGGACTTGGTAGATTGGGGCGCGGGATACGCGGTGTAACCACGGCACCAATCTGCCAAGTTACCAGCTTGCCAGGTCTTGACTGAGAAAACAGAGAGTGTCATGTACAAAATCCTCGAAAAACAAATCCTCAGCGACGTAACCAAACTGATGGTCGTCCACGCCCCCCATGTCGCGCGCCGGGCCAAGGCCGGGCAATTCGTCATCGTGATCGCGGACGAACACGGTGAGCGGGTTCCCCTAACCATTGCCGACCATGACCCACAGACGGGCACGATTACGCTCATCTTCCAAGAGGTAGGCAAGTCCACCGTACAGATGGGCACGTTTAACGTCGGCGACGGCTTCTATTCGGTAGCGGGGCCGCTGGGCCACCCCACCGAGATCGAAGCTTACGGCACAGTAGCCTGCGTGGCGGGCGGCGTGGGCATCGCGCCCATGTACCCCATCGCGCGGGACCTGCACGCGGCGGGCAATCACGTCATCACCATCATCGGCGCGCGCACCAAGGACCTGCTCTTCTGGGAAGACAAGATGGCGGCAGTGTCCAACGAACTAATCGTTTGCACCGATGACGGGTCCTACGGGCGCAAGGCGCTGGTCACCGAGCCGCTGAAGGAACTCCTGACGGAGCGGCCGGGCGAGGTGGTCAAGGTGTGGGCCATCGGCCCTACGGTGATGATGAAATTCGTGTCGCTTACCACTCAGCCCTTCAACGTGCCAACCATCGTCAGCCTGAACACGATCATGATTGACGGCACAGGTATGTGCGGCGGGTGTCGCGTGGCCATGACCGAGGGCGCCAAGTTCGTATGCGTAGATGGGCCAGAGTTCGACGGCCATCTGGTGGATTGGAATAACTTGCTCTCGCGGGTGCAGTTCTATCGAGGAGAAGAACAACTGGCTCTATCAGCCTGGCAACACCAGCACGAGCGGAACCACCTCTGCAATCTCGAGGTTGCGGTCAATCAACTTGAGAAACCGACCGCAGTCGGAGGTCATTGATGACGGTACTGAGTAATCGCGAGCGGATGGCGATCCCACGGCAAGAGATGCCGACCCAGGATCCGAACGACCGGATCGCGAACTTTCGTGAAGTGGCATTAGGGTTCACTCCGGAGCTAGTGGCACTGGAAGCGGAGCGCTGTCTGCAATGCGCCAGACCCAAGTGTGTTGAAGGTTGCCCGGTCAGCGTACAGATCCCACAATTCATCAAGGCGCTACGCGAGGGGGATCTGCCCGGCGCAGTGGCAGCGATGAAGGTCAAAAACAACCTGCCGGCTATTTGCGGCCGCGTCTGCCCGCAAGAAAGCCAGTGCGAGGCGGTCTGCATCGTGGGCAAGAAGGGACAGCCAGTGGCCATTGGCCGCCTGGAGCGCTACGTGGGCGACTATGCGCTGGCCCAACAGCTCAAGCCACCGCCGCCCGCGCCGCCCACTGGCCGCAAGATCGCGGTCGTCGGCTCTGGCCCTGCAGGTCTGACCTGCGCCGTCGACCTGGCCATCTTAGGCCACAAGGTCACGATCTTCGAATCGCTGCACTTGCCTGGCGGTGTGCTGGTATACGGCATCCCCGAATTCCGCCTACCCAAGAGCCTGATTCAAGCCGAGATCAACGCTGCGGCCGAGGTGCTAGGCATCGAGATCCGCACCGACCACGTTATCGGCAACACCTACACGCTGGACGAGCTGCTGCAGGAATACGACGCGGTGTTCCTAGGCACCGGCGCGGGGTTGCCCAGCTTCATGCGCATCCCGGGCATCAACTTGAATGGCGTTATGTCGGCCAACGAGTTCCTGACCCGCGTCAACCTGATGAAGGGCTACCGGTTCCCGGAGTTCGACACGCCTGTGAAGATAGGCCGCAAGGTGGCCGTGATCGGCGCGGGCAACGTGGCGATGGACGCCGCGCGCAGCGCCAAACGGCTCCAATGCATGAACCCGGCCGCCACTGACGCCGGCGGGGACGCAGTTCATGTGGTCTACCGCCGTTCCCGTGCGGAGGTGCCAGCGCGCGAGGAGGAATTCCATCACGCCGAGGAGGAAGGTATCATTTTCGACTTCCTCACGAACCCGATCGCCATCTTGGGCGACGAGGCCGGCGCGGTCTGCGCGATGCGCTGCATCCGCATGGCGCTGGGCGAACCGGACGCGTCAGGCCGGCGCTCCCCCATCCCCATCGAGGGATCCGAGTTCGAGATGCCGGTGGACACCGTGATCTTCGCGTTGGGCACCAGCCCGAACCCAATCGTCTTCAACGATGCCCGCGGCCTGGATCGCACCCGGCACGGCACGGTGGTGGCCGACCCGGAGACCGGCCGCACCAAGAAACCTGGCGTCTGGGCGGGCGGCGATGTCGTGACGGGCGCCGCGACGGTGATCAGCGCCATGGGCGCTGGCAAGCGCGCGGCTGCGGATATCCACGCGTTTCTGATGAATGAAGCGTTGTTTAATGTGGGGTAGTTGATACAGTGGTAGATAGGTAGATTGGTAACTTGGGAATGTGGCAGCGCCCCCCTCCAATCTACCAACTTGCCAATCTACCAATCTACCCGTCGGCCAATAACCAGCCATGAGCACCCACACCGTCCATTTCACCCCCGGCGACATCGCCGTCACCGTCCCCAGCGGGGCCATGCTGGCTGAGGCGGCGCAGTTGGCCGGGTTCGATCTGAATCAGCCGTGTGGCGGGCAGGGACGCTGCGGCCGCTGTGCCGTCATCGTGGACGATCCCGCTACGCGGGACGCAAGCAGTGCCCGTTCAGCGGTGCGCCGTCGCTCGACCATCCGCCTCGCCCCCGAGGATGTGGCCGCCGGGTATGCGCTTGCCTGCCAAACAGTGATCGAGGGGGACGCGTGGGTCACGGTACCGCCCCAGCAGGCCATCGAACGCAAGCTGGTGACGCAGAAGGTTGCCGCCCGCGTCGAGCTACCATTTGTCTACGAGCCGGATCAGCATCAATCCATCCGCCGCTACTTCTTGCGGCTCGACCCGCCGGACCTTTCGGACCAAACCGACGATTGGGCACGTGTTCTGCGGGGCCTGGCAACGGCGGGCGTAGCACGTCCGCAGGCCAGCCTCCAGGTATTGCGCGCACTGCCTGGCGTCCTGCGCGGGGAAAGCGATGACCGCGACCAGATGGAACCGCCGGCTGACGTCTGGCACGCGGGGCCGGCGCCATGGGAGGTCACAGCGATCATTGCGATAGACACCTGGGATCGACCGGAGGGTCCGCCGCAGCTGTTAGCGATCCTGCCCGGCGACCGCACCGGGCGCAACCTGGGGGCCGCGGTAGATATCGGGACCACAACGATCTCTGTTTGGCTGGTTGACCTGGAAAGCGGTGAAGTTGTCGCGCAGGTGGCGGACTACAACGGCCAGATCGCCCGCGGCGAAGACGTGATCTCCCGGATCATCTATGCCAAGAAACAAGACCGGCTGGAAGAGATCCAACGCCTGGTGACCGGTACGCTCAACCGGCTGCTGGAGGCTGCATGCAAGCAAGTGAGTGCGACCACGAACGAGATCTTCAAGCTGGTGATCGCGGGCAACACCACCATGACCCACCTGCTGCTGGCGATTCCCCCCGAGTCCATTCGCCTGGCCCCTTACGTTCCCGTGGTCAACCATGTGCCGACGTTGACGGCCGGCGAATTGGGCCTGGCGGCGCATCCCCAGGCCATTGTGGATTGCCTGCCCGGTGTCGCCAGCTACGTTGGGGCCGACATCAGCGCGGGAGTGCTCAGCACCCATATGGACGAAGCCGACGAGCTGACACTCTTCATTGACGTGGGCACCAACGGCGAAACGGTGTTGGGCAACGCGGACTGGCTGGTCACCTGCGCCTGCTCAGCCGGGCCGGCCTTTGAGGGCGCCGGGGTTGAGCACGGCATGCGGGCCACGGCCGGCGCTATCGAAGAGGTATGGATCAATAGCGATACGCTGGAGCCGACCTATCGCGTCATCGGCCGCGGGGAGGAGAAGCCGAAAGGCATTTGCGGTTCGGGCCTGCTCTCACTGTTGGCCGAGATGTTCGTCACGGGCGTGATAGACAAGGCGGGCAACCTGAACCTGGGCGCAGCCCCACGCATCCGCGAAGGGGAGCACGGGCCGGAATACGTGGTGGCCTGGGGCCGCGAAACAGCCCACGGCCGCGATATCACCATCACCAAGGTGGACATTGACAACCTAATGCGCGCCAAGGCCGCCATTTACGCCGGCTTCAATGTCATGGCGCAGAGCGTCGGCGTGGAATTGGCCGACGTCTCGCAGATGCTCATCGGTGGCTCCTTTGGGCAATACATCAACGTCGAGAAAGCCGTCCAGATCGGCCTGCTGCCCGACCTGCCAGCGCCGGCCGGCAGCCCATCGCCCTGGGATCGCTTCCGTTTCCTGGGGAATACGTCTATCCGCGGCGCGTACATGGCGCTCCTGCGCCGTGATGTGCGCGCCCATCTCACGCGCGTCGCTGGCATGATGACCTACCTGGAGCTGTCGGCCGACAACAGCTTCTACGACGCGTTCACATCGGCCCTGTTCCTGCCGCACACCGACATGAACCAATTCCCGTCGGTGGCAGCGATGCTAGAGGAGAGATAGTTATGGACTCAGCGCAATCCGCTCCCAAAGCCGAACAGCTGATGCACCTCTCGCTGTATCGGCAGCTCATCACCCTGCCCGACGGGATTCGCGTGTGCCTGCGGCCGTTAACCCCGAAAGACAAGGACGCGCTGGTAGCGCTCTTCGGCAATTTGCCGGAAGAAGAAACCTCATACTTCCGCAGCAACATCGCTGACCCGCAGGTCGTCTCAGGCTGGGCTGAGAACCCCGATTACACCCGGATCTTCCCCCTGATTGCGGTGGTCGGCGACCGGATCGTGGGTAACTCAACCCTGCACATGGGCAAGGGCTACACTCGGCACACTGCGGAGTTGCGCATCTTCCTGGCCAAGGACTTCCGACGCCACGGGATCGGCTCGGCGATGATCCGGGCCCAGCTTGAGATTGCCCGCAAGCTGGGGCTGCATCAGGTGATCGCAGAGATCGTCGAGAGCCGACCACAGGTCATCCACGCCTTCGAACGCCTGGGCTTCGAGCGCCAGTTCGCCTGGCGCGATCTCTTTATGACCCCCCAGGGCGAGACGTTGGACATGATCGTGTTGATCAACTTCCTGAAGAGAAGGATCGAGGAGTTTTAATGACTACGACTATCGCCGTCGCCGGCAAGGGGGGAACGGGCAAGACCACCCTCTCCGGCTTGTTGATTCGCACGCTGGTGCAACGCAAGGGCGGCAAGATCCTGGCGATTGACGCCGACCCCAGCAGCAACCTGCACCTGGTGCTCGGCATGCCCTTGCCGCAGACCGTGGGCGACATCCGTGAGGATGCCCGGTCCGGCGTCGCGCCCGGCCAGACCCGGCAGGACTTCCTGAGCTACGCCGTGCGCATGGCCCTGGAGGAAGGGGATGATTTCGACTTCCTGGCCATGGGCCGGCCCGAGGGGCAGGGCTGCTACTGCGCGGCCAACCACATGCTCCGCAGCATCATGGACGGGATCAACAACGGCTACGACTGGGTGGTGATGGACAACGAGGCCGGCATGGAGCACCTCAGCCGGCGCACCACGCGCGATGTGGATCACCTGCTGCTGGTGAGCGACGCCAGCCTGCGCGGCCTGGTGGCGGCCGAGACGATGGTCGGGCTGAGCAAGGAGCTGGAGATCAACGTCCGCCACGCCTACCTGGTGATCAACCGGGTGCAGGGTGAGCTCTCGCCCGCGCTGCGCGCCAAGGCGGAGACGCTGGGCGTGCCGCTGCTGGAGACGCTGCCCTACGACCCGCAGGTGGTCGAATTCGACAGTCAGGGCCGGCCGCTGGTCGAACTGCCCGCGGACGCGGCGCTGAGTAAGGCAGTGACGGGGATCGCGGAGAGGTTGTTGAACAAGTAAACGTTGGGGGCGGTTGGAAACCGCTGCAACCAGCGCAAAGCCTGCCTTCGCAGGCTGACAAATAGTCGGCAACAGCTGACTTCATAATGGTTTCCGAGACTCGCAGTCGCCGAGTACAACAGCTGAATGGCCTTTGTCCGCGTCGCTTGTGGTCATACCCGAAACGATTTAGAATGAAATGAGCAAGGCAGATGGCGCCGATTAAAGAGGCGTATTAGCGATGAATGAAGCGAAGCAAGAGCGATTAAAGGCCAAGGGCTGGAAAGTTGGAACCGGCAGTGAATTCCTTGATCTCACGCCAGAAGAAACAGCCTTGGGCGAGATCAATCTGACTTTGAGCAAAAGTGAAGGCCTGTGGACACACAACTCATCGGTTCCATTTCCAAGGCAGTGCCGCTGCTGATTGGTTTTCCCGTGCGGCGCTTCTGGGTGGACTATGATAAAGAAGCGGATGTCTTGTACATCAGTCTCCGGCGGCCACAAAAGGCAACCAATACCAAGATAACCGATGATGGCATATTGTTTCGTTATCAAGGCGAGCAACTTGTCGGCGTCACTGTCCTGGATGCTTCTGCGCGCCCCTAAACGGGCTATAACAAACCCATGCGCGCCATGATCCTCCCGGCCTTGTGCCGGCTTGACGAAAACCCGCATCCGCTCCGGCTCGCGGAGTTGTCCGATCCCGTGCCGGGGCCCGGAGAGCTCCTGGTCCGCGTAGCGGCCTGTGGGGTGTGCCACACGGAGCTGGATGAGATCGAGGGGCGCATGCCGCCGCCGAGCTTGCCGATCGTGTTGGGGCACCAAGTGGTGGGGCGGGTGGCGCAATCCGGCGGACTGCGGTACAAAGCGGGCGAGCGCGTTGGTGTGGCGTGGATTTATTCGGCATGCGGGACGTGCGCGTATTGCCGTTCGGGGCGCGAGAATTTGTGCCCGGAGTTTCAGGCCACCGGCCGCGACGCGCATGGCGGCTATGCCGAGCTGATGGTCGTCCCGGAGCAGTTCACCTATCGCATCCCGGACGCGCTGACCGATGTCCAGGCCGCGCCGCTGTTGTGCGCCGGCGCCATCGGCTACCGCTCGCTGCGGCTGACCGGCCTGCAAGACGGCCAGACCTTGGGGCTAACCGGTTTCGGCGCGTCGGCGCACCTGGTGCTGAAGATGGTCCGGCACCGCTATCCGGCCACGGAGGTGTTCGTCTTCTCGCGCACCGCGGCGGAGCGAATGTTCGCACGGGAGTTGGGGGCCGCCTGGACCGGCGACACAGGAGACGCGCCGCCGGTCTTGTTGGATGCCATCATTGACACCACACCGGTCTGGAAGCCCGTGGTGGCCGCGCTGCAGGCGCTGGCGCCGGGGGGACGGTTGGTGATCAACGCCATCCGCAAAGAAGACACCGACAAAGTGGAGCTGATGAGCCTGGACTATCCGGCGCATCTCTGGCGCGAAAAGGAGATCGTAAGCGTCGCCAACGTGGCCCGGCAAGACGTCAGCGAATTCCTCGCCCTGGCGGCCGAGATAGGGCTGGCGCCGGAAGTGCAAGTCTACCCCCTGGAAGACGCCAACCGCGCGCTATGGGAGCTGAAGACACGGCGGATTCGCGGCGCTAAGGTGCTGCAAGTGACAGAGTAACCTCAGACAAGGAGATACTATGCAAGAAGAGCGCTATCGTACCATCGGCGAGTTGCTGTCCAGTCACGATCCGGATACGCTGCTGCGCGGGGTCGCGTTGATCAGGGCGGAAACGCCCATAGCCAGCGCCGAGGACGCCCAACACCTGTGCGAGTTGCTCCTGCCTCTCTTCTACATTGACCCGCTGGATCACCCGGAGCACGTGCCGGTGATCGAAGAGGCGATCGTGGCAGCAGCCGGCCTGGGCGAACCGGTCATCCCGATCCTGATCCAAAATCTGGAAGCCGGCGATGTCAAGGCACAGATGGCGATGGCCCAGGCGCTGGGTTGGATGGGCGCGGCCGCGATTGACCCGCTGATCACCGAATACAAGACAACCTGCCCCGACCCGGCGTGCCACGCGTTCCTGCTGTACGCGTTGGGCAAAATCAAAGCGCCCGAAGTCGTCAAAGCTGCGCCGCTGGCGCTGGAAGCGGCCGGCTCGGCCGACCAGGAGTTGCGGGACACGGCCACCCGCGCCATCGGCAAGTTCGTCGAGTCCATCCCGCCAGGCGGCCTGCCGGAAGAGATCCGGTGTGGCTTTTGGGAGCGCCTGCAGCGCAACCTGGCGGACGCCAGCCCCGGCATCCGCGCCAAGTCGGTGCGCAGCCTGGGCAAGATGGCGCAGTGCGGCCACCTGAACGGCCGGGAACGGTGGGAGCTGGCGGCCGTCCTGCGCCGCATCCTGGGCGAGGATGAGGCGTTCGAGTGGGATCGGGCGTATGTCGTACGTAAGGAAGCACGGGAGGCGCTAGGATACGTTTGAATGGATTCTTGACCCAAACCGGCGCGATCATCAATCTGCGAGACCTGCGGATCGAGTTTGCTGACTGAGCATCATTGCTTCAGCCAGACGAGTCTTTTGTGCATATTCCAATCGCAAACAGAGGAGACAACCCATGAAAATCATCGGTGAAAACATCCACATCCTGTCACCCAGGGTCAAAGAAGCCCTGGCCAGCCGCGACCACCACTTCTTCCAGGAATCGGCCAAGCGCCAGGTGGAAGCAGGCGCGTGGGCGGTGGACCTGAACATCGGTCCGCAGAAAAAACTCGGCCACGAGATCCTGCCCTGGATGGTGCAGGTCGTGCAAGACGTGGTGGACGTGCCCCTGTGCCTGGACACCACGAACCTAGGCGCCATCGAGGCCGCGTGTGAGGTCGTGCGGCGCCAGCCCATCATCAACTCCACCTCGGGCGAGCCGGAACGGCTGGAGAAGGTGCCCCTGGTGGCGGCCAAGTATCGCACCAAGCTGATCGGCCTGACCATGCTGACCGAAGGCATCCCGGTCAGCGCGGAAGCCCGGGTCAACATCGCGCTGGAGCAGTTGATCCCGCGCTGCGAAGAGGTGGGGATACCGCTGGAAGACCTGCTGATCGATCCGCTGGTGCTGACGGTGAGCGGCTGCCAGCAGTATGTACCGGAGTGCATCGAAGCCGTGCGCATCCTGCAAGTGACCGGCGCGGGCGTGCAAGTGGGGCTGAGCAACGTGTCCAACGCGGTGCCCAACGAGATGCGGCCGCTGATCAACCGCGTTTACTGCGTCATGCTGATGGGCGCGGGCCTCGACACCATGATCGCCGACCCGTTGGATAGGAAGCTGATCGAATTCATCCGCATCGTCGAGGAACGCGATGACAGCACACCCGTGGGCCGTCTGCTGCTGGCGCTGCACGATGCGGTGGCCGCAAGCGAGGAGCTTTCATCCGACGCCGTGGATATGAGCGACCCCGACCAGGTCGACATCTGGAAGACGGTGCAGATCCTGCTCAACAAGGTGATCTACGCGGATTCGTATTTGCGAGTGTGACCACGGACGAATGACGAATGATGTAAGGAAGCCGATCCGCTTTCGTCCTTCATCGTTCGTCCTCCGTCTCTTGCGCAAGGAGGCGCAGGATGGACAAGGTCAAAGAAGCCCCTAATGTCCAAGAACTGCTGGCTAAGGCGCAAAAGCCCTCGGCCGATGCGATGCGGTTGCACCCTTTCTACCGCGGCAAGATCGAAATCGTGCCCAAGGGGTGCATCCGCTCCCTGGATGACTTCGCCATCTGGTACACGCCAGGTGTCGCCGCACCGTGCCGGGCCATCCAAAAGGACCCGGAGCTGGTCTACGAACACACCAACAAATGGAACACGGTGGCCGTGGTCTCCGATGGCACCCGGGTGCTGGGGCTGGGCGATATCGGGCCCAAGGCTGGCCTGCCGGTGATGGAGGGCAAGGCGTTGCTGTTCAAATGGCTGGGCGGCGTGGACGCGGTGCCGATCATGCTGGACACCAAGGACCCTGACGAGATCATCCACACCACGCTGCTGCTCCAACCGGCCTTCGGCGGCGTCAACCTGGAGGATCTCTCCCAGCCCAAATGCTTCCGCATCCTGGATACGTTGCGCGAGAAGGCCGAGATCCCCATCTGGCACGACGACCAGCAGGGCACGGCCTGCGTAACGGTGGCTGGCCTGCTGAACGCTTTGAAAATCGTCAGCAAACCGATTGACCAGGTTCAGGTCGTCTTCATCGGCTCGGGCGCGTCCAACGTAGCGATCACCCGACTCTGCTTCAAGGCGGGCGTTGACCCAGCCAAGTGCCGGGTGGTGGACAGCCAGGGCATCCTGCACGACAAGCGGCAAGACATCTTCATGCGCCGTGCGGAGTACGTGGACAAGTGGCGGCTGTGCCAGATCACCAACGCCGAGGGCCGGGCCGGCGGCATCGCGCAAGCGCTGGCCGGGGCGGATGTCTGCATCGCGCTGAGCAAGCCGGGGCCGGGCACCATTCAACCGGAGTGGGTCAGCCGGATGGCTGAAGACGCGATCGTCTTCGCCTGCGCCAACCCGGTGCCGGAGATCTGGCCGTGGGAAGCTGAGGCTGCGGGTGCGCGCATCGTCGCCACCGGCCGCTCTGACTTCCCGAACCAGGTGAACAACTCGCTGGGCTTTCCCGGCATCTTCCGCGGCGCGTTGGACGTGCGCGCCCGCACCATCACCGATGAGATGTGCATCGCGGCCGCGGAGGCGCTGGCTGCAGCCGCCCCGGACGGCGGCATGGATCCCAACTGCATCCTGCCCACCATGGTGGAGTGGGAGGTTTTCGTGAATGAGGCCGTGGCCGTGGGTATGAAAGCGCAGGAGCAAGGGATCGCCCGCCTCACCGTGGATGAAGACACCCTGTTCAAGCACGCAGCCGACATGATCTTGCGCTCGCGCAGGTTGACGGAAGTGATGATGGAGACGGGGCTGATCGCAGAGCCGCCGGGGGAGTAGAAAAGGAGCCAGACCATGTACGACCTCATCATCATCGGCGGCGGGCCGGCAGGGCTGACGGCGGCCGTCTATGCCATCCGCAAACGCTTGAACTGCCTGCTGATCAGCCCTGATCTGGGTGGTAAAGCCAACGCGCACATGCACATCGAGGGCGTTGACACCTACAATGTGGTCAACGGGGCCGAGTTGGTGCGCCGCTTCCGCAACGAGATCGAGTATCTGGATTTTGCGCGCATATTGGAGAAAGTGGTCAAGCTGGAGAAGGTAGACCAGGGGTTCGTGGTCGCCACGGCCAGCGGCAAGCAGTTGGCGACAAGGACCGTGATCCTGGCGACGGGCGCGGACGCCGTGCGGCTTAACGTGCCCGGCGCCGACCGCTTCTTCCTGCGCGGGGTCGCCTATTCCACCGTCAGCTACGCGCCTTTGTACATTGACAAACGCGTGGCGTTGGTGGGGTCAGGCGCGCTGGCGCTGCGCGCCGCGGGTGAGCTGGCTCAGATCGTGCAGCAGCTTTACCTGATCGCCCCAACCCACGGCGAGCTGGACACCCCATTGGGCAGGCGTCTGCAGAACGCAGTGCATGTTGATGTGCTGGAGAACTGGGAGCCCGTGTCCGTGGAGGGTGACACCTGCGCGCGGCACTTGATCGTCAAGGCGCCGGACGGCCAGGAGCGCGCCTTGGAGGTTGACGTCATCTTCGTCGAACTGGGCCTGAAGCCGTATAGCGAACTTGTGCGCGGCCTGGCGGATATCGATGACCAGGGCCGCGTGATGGTCAACTGCGGCGCCGAAACGGTTGTGCCCGGCTTGTTTGCTGCCGGTGACGTGACCCACCTGCCGGCCGAGCAGGTCGTCATCGCCATCGGTGAGGGGGCCAAAGCCGCACTGGCAGCCTATGAATATCTGCTGAAATGCGAGAACTGCTAACGAAGGACCGATGACGAAGACCGAAGGGCATCTTCGTCGTTCGTCAGCCGTCATTCGTCAGCCACGAATCCCGCTATTCATCATTATAAGGAGCAATCCATGACAGCTCAGTTGATTGACGGCAAAGCGATTGCCGAAGCAGTGCGCCGAGAGGCCGCTGAAGAAACCGCGCGCCTCAAAGCGTTGACCGGACACGCCCCGACCCTGGCCGCCGTGCTGGTGGGCGACAATCCCGCCTCGCAGACCTACGTCGGCGCCAAGGGCAAGGCGTGCGAAGAGGCCGGCATGGGCTCGGTGACCCACCGGCTGCCGGCCACAGCCACGCAGGCCGAGGTAGAAGACCTGGTGCGGGCGCTGAACGCTGACCCGGCTGTGAACGGCATCCTGGTGCAGTTGCCGCTGCCCAAGGGACTGAACGAGCAGGCCGTGCTGGACCTGATCAGCCTGGACAAGGACGTGGACGGCTTCCACCCCATGAACATCGGCCAACTGGTGATGAAGGGCCGTACACCGCAGTTCATCCCCTGCACGCCGGCTGGCTGCATCGAGCTGCTGGTGCGCTCCGGCATCACCATCGCGGGCAAGGACGCGGTGGTGGTGGGCCGCAGCAACATCGTGGGCGTGCCGGTAGCCGCGCTGCTGCAAAACGCGGATGCCACGGTAACCACTTGCCACAGCCGCACCAAGGACCTGCCGGAGAAGGTGCGCCGGGCGGACATCGTGGTGGCTGCCATCGGCCGGCCGGAATACGTGAAGGGCGAGTGGCTCAAGCCGGGCGCAGCCGTGATTGATGTCGGCATCAACCGCATTGACGACGCCAGCAAAAAGAGCGGCTTCCGCCTGGTCGGTGATGTCGCGTTCAAGGAGGCGGCTGAGGTCGCGGGCTACATCACCCCAGTTCCCGGCGGCGTCGGGCCGATGACCATCGCGATGCTGTTGACGAATACGGTAAGGGCGTTTAAGTTGCAGCACGGGATAGCGTAGGACGTACTGCATACTGCGTACTACATACTTGCACACCGCAGTACGCAATACTTTGATGGAAAAGGACGTTTACTATGGCGTTAAGAGATTTCTGGCAAGACCGCCCCACCCCCCTCGTCTGGGCTTGGGAGGCGACGGCGTGGGCGCTGAAACGCGTCCGACCGGTGTTTGCCAAGCTGGGCATGGAGCGCTCGTCGAAGCTGGTAAAAGTGCCCGAAGAAATGGTGAAAGGACTGCTGTTCAACTGCCAGGACTGCGCGCAGTGCGTGCTGCACTACACCGGCATGACCTGTCCAATGAACTGCCCCAAGCACCTGCGCAACGGACCGTGCGGCGGTGTACGCCTGAACGGTAAGTGTGAGGTCAAGCCTGAAAACAATTGCGTATGGGTCAAGGCGGTGGAACGATCGCAGAAGACCCCCTACGCCCACGAAATCCTGCGCCTGAACCCGCCGGTGGACTGGCGACTGGAGGGCCAGGCGTCGTGGGTCACGTACTCGCTGGGCCGGGATGTGGTGCCCACCGGCACGGATGTGACGATACGCTACGCCGACGAGGCGCTGCCGGGCGGCGCGGTCAAAGAGCTCAGAAACCTGGTTTCTCAAGGCCAGGAGGTCGCCCGATGAACGCGCCGACACCCCCTGTGGCGCCGGCCGCGCCCATCCAAACCGGCTTGAAAGGCGAGAGCAGCAACCTGGCGAAGGTGCTGGCCGCGGGCCATTTCGCCGTCTGCGTCGAGGTCTCACCGCCGGTTGGCCCCAACATCGCCGCCATCGAGCGCGAGATCAACACCCTGAAGGGCTACGGCGACGCGTACAACGTCACCGACAACCAATCCGCGATGGTGCATGTCTCCAGCCTGGCCGTGGGCATCAAGCTGAAGCAGGCGGGCATGGAGCCGGTGATCCAATTCACCTGCCGCGACCGCAACCGCCTGGGCATCCAGGGCGACATGTTGGGCGGCGCGGTGTTCGGCATCAACACCATCCTCTGCCTGTCGGGCGACCATCCCATCTGGGGCGATCACCCGCAGTGCAAGGCAGTATACGACATTGATTCCATGAACCTGATCCGCATGGCGCGCATGATGCGGAATAACCAGGTGTTCGAGAACGGCAAGCAGATCCCCAAGATCGCGCCCGACTTCTTCATCGGCGCGGTGGAGAACCCGTTCGCGCCGCCCTACGAGTATCGGCCCTATCGCCTGGCGAAGAAGGTCGTGGCCGGCGCGCAGTTCATCCAGACCCAGCTCATCTTCAACGTGGATCGCTTCCGCGAGTTCATGAAGCGCGTGGTTGACCTGGGCCTGCACGAGAAGATCGCGATCCTGGCCGGCGTCGGCCCCACCCGCTCACTCAAAGTGGCCGAATACATGAAGAACGAAGTCGCCGGTATGGATGTGCCCGATTGGGTGCTGAAGCGGCTGGACGGGCTCTCGAAAGAGGATCAGGCAAAGGCCGGGTTAGACATCTGCCTGGAGATCGCGCGGCAGGTGCGCGAGATCGAAGGCGTGGCCGGCCTGCACGTCATGGCCGTCAACTGGCCCGCAGCCGTGCCGCAGATCGTCAAGGAGCTCGGTCTGTACCCGCGGCCGGTGGTGTGACACCGTAGGGGCAGGTTTCTCCATGTTAAAGGCAAGCCTGCCATGATGACGCCGCCGGCTGCATGTGGCGGCAACGCTCTGAACAGGTAAGCCTGCCCCTCCCCAGGTGCGACGCACCTGCGCGTGATAGAGCTTCGAATGACAGTCGTCCGCACCCGCATCACCGACATCCTGGACGCCGCCGGCATCCCGTACCGCTGGCTGCACCACACCGAGCCGGTCTTCACGGTGGAGGCGGCCGCGGCGCAGCGCGGGGTGGTGCTGGCGGAGATGGTGAAGTCCGTGCTGCTGCGTGAGGCGGGTCGGGGCGGCCGCTATGTGATGGCCTGCGTGCCCGGCGCAGCGCGGGTTGATCCGAAGGCGCTGCAGGCGTATTTAGGTCAAGGGTGGCGGCGCCTCCATTTCGCCAGCCCCGAGGAAATCCTGACTGTCACCGGCTGCGTGATGGGCGCGGTGTCCCCCATCGGCCTGCCTGACAATGTGCCGGTGCTCTTCGATGCTGCAATTGCCCGGCTGACGCGCTGCAACATCAGCAGCGGCGATCCCCTGGCCGGGCTAGAGCTGGCCGCGGCCGACCTGATCCGCGTGGCGTGCGGCCGGCTCGCGGCGATCGCAGGCTGAGACCGACAAAACCCCAACCTCCCCTCACCACGTTGGTCTTTCCGTCCATTTCGATGTACAATCGCATCTGGGTTCGCTAAACAGCTCTCCATTTGACGCGCAAAGACGAGGTGCATGAACCATGGGGCGGCTCGTTAGCTGGCTGCTCAGACTGCTTGTGGTCCTCTTATTGTTGCCGGCAGGCTACTCGTTTCTACGCGAGAGCGTCCGTTTCATCCGCGCTATTCCGGGCATCGCGCCGCTCATGTGGGCCGGGCTGGGCGCAATCTCTGCCTTTGTCATTGCGCTGCTCTTCAACGAGCAGGTGCTTCGTCTGTTGGAGGCAATGAGCCATGAAGGGAAACATGCCCTGATCGCCCTGATCCTTGGGCATGAGGTTACCGGTATCGAGGCCCACGCGAACAAGGATTCAGTTACTTATGTCAAATACCCGACATACCTGATCTACCTGGCGCCCTACATCTTGCCCATCCTGACATTGCCCGTGTTGGTAGTTCGGGCCGTGTTGCCGAACTTTCAGCCGATGATCCTGGATGTCCTGATTGGCTTCACATTTATGCTGCACATCATCGAGCTAACATACACCTTGCAACGTCCACAGAAGGACCTGAAAACGGTTGGCTACAGCTTGTCGTTGGCAATCATCATCCTGGCGAATGTGATCTTTATCGTCGTCATTCTCGCGGTGGTCCTGCAAGACCTGACCGGCCTCCTCAACTACTTTCGGCGCAGCATCATGGAAAGCCCGGCCTATTACCGGATCGCACTCGACTGGCTACGCAAGTTCTGGGCGTTGCTGGAGCCCGTGACCAGCCGGATTCGCCTATGATGCAACCCCGAAGGAGATTAGCAGTGCGCTTCAAACTCACCATCGCAACTATTGGCGCCCTGGTGGCGCTCGTCCTGGCCGCCTGCGTCCCCTTGCCGGGAGGTGAGACGCCAACCACCCGCTTGCCGATCCCTGCAGGGCCGTTGAGCCCGGCCGAAGTATTCGCGCACATCGCGCCCTCGGTCGCGTTCATCGAAACACCGGCCGGTACGGGCAGCGGGTTCCTAATCGAGGGTAGCTACCTGCTGACCAACGCGCATGTGGTCTACCCGTACTCAACGGTGCGGGTCGTCTTTCCCGACGGCAGCGAATTTGCCGACGCGACGGTGCTGAACTGGGACCTAATGGCTGATATCGCGGTCATCGGCCCCCTGGCCACCTCCTTACCATCCCTGCCGCTGGCCGCAGACGAACGGTTGCCCATGGGCAGCGAAACATACCTGATCGGCTACCCGGAGGAACTGGAAACCTTCCCCCAACCCACCATCACCCGCGGGGTGCTGTCGCGGCGCCGCGAATGGGCGGCCATCGCCTTCACCTACCTGCAATCGGATGCGCTGATCTTGGGAGGCCAGAGCGGCGGCGTGCTGGCATCGGCGCACGGTGAGGTGCTGGGCATGTCGGGCCTGGGCTGGCCCTCCATCTCCCAGTTCGCACTGGCGGCTTCGATTGTTGACGTGATGCCACGGGTCGAAGCGCTTATTGCCGGCCAGGACATCGACGGCCTCGGGCCGCGCCGGCTGCCGAAGGATACGCCACAAACCCAATTTGAGGTCGTGCTGGCGCACCGACACGATGCTCGTATCTTCGAGATCCCGGGCAAATCCGGCGACGATGTAACCCTGGAACTATCCGGCACAGACGACTTCGAGGCTGTGCTGTTCGACTTTGCCGGCAGCTTATACGAAACAGGCGACAACAGCGACGGAAGTACGCTTAACTGGCAGGTGCGGTGGGACGCCGAAGGCCCATTCCTACTCGCCCTCGCCCCCCTGGCCGACGGGCCGATCACCGTGGTGGTGAGCAGCACTGCGCCGCTGCGCCTCTTCCCTGACCCGGACGATGCGCGAAATCTTGAGCCCGGGCAGACGGTAGCCGGCAGCATTGACCACCCGCTGGACAGCGATGTTTTCCTGCTCGCACTGAAGGCAGGCCAGCGCATCGAGGCACGCGCCGACTCCCTCGCCATCAATCCGGCACTGGTGATTGACTACCCCGATGCGCCCGAAGACGCCATCGCTTTCGATAGCGATAGCGGAGGCGGCCTCTATGACGACGTTGCGCAGCTCGTCTACCAGGCCCCGGCAGACGGCGTCTACTTTGTCATTGTCCGTAAAGAGGGTGGCTCTTTCATGCTCGACCCCGATACCGGCGGCTACATCCTCACGGTGCAGGATGTCACCGCCGAGCAGGATGCAATGGCAGCCACCCGCGCCCCGACGATCGCTGCTCCCCCACCGGAGCTGGAAGATGCGGACTCGGACATGTATGTGGACCCGTACGAACGGTTCGCCATGCACCTGCCGTCAGAATGGGAGCACCGCGCCACGACTGACTTCGATGCCGCGCTGCTCATCGAACCTGGCGGCGCTGCGCTTCATATCAGCACGGCCGACATCCCGTCCTTGGGCCTGGGCGATCTGACCCTGGGCGATTACGTGAATGTCGTGATCGCCGATTATCGAGCGCAGCAGCACGACTTCCAATTGGAAACCCGTTGGCGCCTGCAAACAGACGCGGGTCAGTTCGGTGAGGTGTTAGTCTACAGCGACTTGAGCGGGCAGCGTAAGTCGTCCGAGTTCATCTTTACCCCGGATAGTCGCGAAGCTTATCACATCCGCTTCAGCGCCACCCCAGAACGCCACCGTGACCTGACGCCGCTGATTAACCAGGCGCTTAAGACTTTTGTTTTCTTACCAGGGTCCGACTGAGCCGATGCAAGGTAACCTATGCTTGATAGAGCTGAACTCCTGACCCTGTTCGATAGCCAGCAACGCCGCGCCATCGAATTCTACGGTTCCCGACGCGACCCTACACCCCACGTCGTGCGCCAAATTCCCCTGCCGGGCTTCGGCGGTAACGGCTATGTCCTTTATTCGGATCTCGATGCTGATACGGCCGACCAGGCCATCGCAGACCAGATCGTTTTCTTCGGCGGCCTGCAGATTGCTTGCGGGTGGAAGCTCTACGGCCATGATATGCCGCCCGACCTCGGCCAGCGTCTGACCAGCCACGGCTTCAGCCCGCAGGAAGTGGAGTCTGTCGTCGTCCTCGACCTGGCCGACGCGCCTGCAGCCCTATGGCAGCCGAGCACCCATGATATCCGGCGCGTGACTGATCCGACACAGGTCGCTGAGGTCGTCGCGATCCAGGATGCCGTGTGGGGCGAGCGCTTCGAGTGGCTGGGGGCGCAATTGGTGGATGAGCTCCAGCACGCCGGGGAGAACTTCGGCCTGTACCTGGCTTATGCCGATGGGGCGCCTGCCAGCACGGCCTGGGTCCGCTTCCATCCGGGCACTCAATTCGCCAGCCTGTGGGGCGGCTCGACCCTGGCCGCCTATCGCGGCCGCGGCCTCTATACGGCACTCCTGGCCGTGCGTGCCCGCGAAGCCCGGCGGCGCGGGTTCCGCTTCCTCACGGTTGACGCCAGCGACATGAGCCGGCCCATCCTTGAAAAACACGGGTTCCGCTTCCTGACCACAGCCCAGGATTACAGGTGGGGCGGGCAGGGACCGGGAAGCGCGTGATGCGCGTCATTGTGTCACTCCACCCTATCTATGGTAAAATGCCCCATGATAGCAACGCGCCATGCGCATCACGACGTAGGTAAAGGAGCCTGATCATGCAGCCTCACGAGATTTACTCCCTCCGTGCGCGAGATGTGATGAACCGCAACTTCGCCCTCGTGTCGCCTATCGCCACGGTGCAAGAGGCGGTCGAGACGATGTGTAGCCATACTTGCCAGGTTGCGATCGTCGATCGGGCCGACGAAGATGACGCCTACGGCATTTTGACTTATCAAGAAATCGTCTACCGGCTGATGGCGAAGTCTCTCTCGCCCACCCGCACACGCGTGGCTGAGATCATGGTGAAGCCACTGATCGTGATCAACCCCAACCTGCGACTACCCTTCGTCGCCCAGCTCCTGGCCCGTGTCGGCATCCAGAACGCCATCGTCATCGAAGAACACAAGCTGGCAGGGGTCATCTCCAGCAGCGACCTGGTGGAGGCATTGGTGAGGGAGCGTCAAGAATAGCACATCCACTTCAAGGAGGAAGTCATGGATTTCGGTTGGACCGAAGAGCAACAGATGTGGCGCAAGGCCGTACGTGACTTTGCGCAGAAGAAGATCGCGCCACGCGTGCGCGAGATTGACAGCGGCCACCATATTCCCGAAGAAATCATCAAAGGGATGGCCGACATGGGGCTGTGGGCGCCCACGGTATCCGAGAAGTACGGCGGCCAGGGCATGAACATGACCATGGCCACCATCGCCGCGGAGGAACTCGGCCGCGCCGACATCAGCCTGGCGATCCCGGTGATGTATCTGGTGCAGGCCAGTTGGGCCTTCGTCTTCGAACGCTACGCCAGCGAGGCGCTCAAAGCAGAGATCCTCCCCGGCGTGACCGCAGGCAAGAACTTCCTGGGCATCGCGTCCACCGAACCGGGCGGCGGCTCCGATATCGAAGGTGTCACCCGTTCCCGCGCCGAGCGGGCCGCCGACGGCAACTGGGTGCTCAACGGCGAGAAGCTCTACATCAGCGGCATCACCGAGTCGCTGCGCATGGGCGGCGCGTATATGACGCTGGTGCGCTCCGACCCGGAAGCCGGCCACAGGGGCTTCACCTTCTTCGCCGTCAACATCAAGGATAACCCTCACGTCACCACGACGCTGATCCATAACTGGGGCCGCACCGGCATCTCCACCGGCGGATTTAACATGGAGAACATGCCGCTGGCGGACCGCTACCGCATCGGCGAGGCGGGCCGCGGCTTCTATTATGCCATGGAGGGCTACACCTACGCCCGCGCGCTGATCGGCGCCACGTGCTGCGGCGCGGCCGACACCGCCCTGCAGATGGGCGTCGAGTATATCCGACAGCGCAAATCGTTCGGCAAGCCGCTGGCCGCGTACCAGGGCATCAACTTCCCCGCGGCCGAACGCTTCACCGACATCGAATCGGCCCGGCTGCTGACCTACAAGGCCGCGTGGATGGCCGACGAGATGTATGCCACTGGCTCGTTCAAACACAAGGACGTCGCCCTGTTCGGCGCGATGGCCAAGCTGCGAGCGCCCATCATGGCATTCGAGACCTTCAACGAGGTGGCGAACTGGCTGGGCGCGATGGGCTACACCACCGAGTACCCCATCGAGATGGGCATCCGCGGGGTCCGCTCCTATTCTATCGGCGCCGAGGGCGGCATGAACATCATGCGCATGATCATCGCCCGCGAGCTGATCGGGAACGAGTACACCAATCCGAGACAATGAGCCAACTCGATCCGAACCGTCGCTTCCAAATCGCTTACGACCGCGCCCGCGAGGATTGGGCCGCGGCCGACCCGGCGCGGTGCGCGGCGTTAGCCGGCTGCACACTGACGCCGGCGGGGGTGCTGGTCCCCTACTTCGGCCGGCCGCACCTGGTGACCCACCCGGCAGGCGAGGCGATGGTGCAGGTTACCGGCAAACCGGCGCACGTCACCATCGCCATCGTGCTGATCCACTACCTGCTGCGTGCCGACGGCGCGCCACCGGCCGATCGGTGGCTGGCGTTTCGCGAGCTGCCGGACGGCATGTTCTACGCCCAGGCATTTGCCGGACACGCTGAGGCGCTTCTGGCACAACGGTTCGGCGCGGACCTAGCGGGGTTCCGAAGCGCAGCGCAGGCGCTGGGCGGCGCGCCCCTTGCCCTGGCAGATGCCGCCTATCGCTTCGCTGCGCTGCCGAGGTTGCCCCTGGCCACCCTGCTGTGGGCGGGGGACGATGAGTTTCCGGGCCAGGCGCGGGTGTTGTTCGACGCCAACGCAGGACATTATCTGCCGACGGAGGACCTTTCCGGGATCGGCGATTGGCTGGCACACAAGCTGGCCCGCGCATAGCATAAGGGGCATGGCCGTTCGGCTGAGCGTTCGACTGAGCTCACGCCGAAGGCTCACGACGAAGCCTCGCGTCTGCCCCTTATGCCTGCCCACCGAGAGCGATTGCGGAGATACGCCTCTACCGCGACGAACAATGAAAACGCCAGCTTTGCCCGACAGACGGCCTCCTTGTGGGCATTCTGCCGGGCAGCAAGACAAGGACACAACGATGGCATACAAGATCCTGACGGTTTGGCGGCGTTGGGCCGGCCCGGCGCTGGTGCTGCTCTTGTTGCTCAATGCGCTCTCGACGGCCCTGGCCGCCCCAGGCGCGTTGCCAGCCCCTGACCGGTCGGCGCAAGAAGCCGCCTACCCTGGCCTGGACAGCCCCGACCCGGCTGTGCGAGCAGAAGCGGTACAGGCCATCCGAGCAGCGAAGGACAAAGGTGCGGTGCCGGCCCTGCTGGCGCACCTGGAGGATCCCAACCAACAGGTGGGCCTGTACATTGCCCAGGCGCTGGTGGAGATGGCGTCAGACACCGAGCTGGCGCTGCTGCGCGCGGCGCTTTGGCGCGTCAATGCGGATGGCCAATGGCGCGCGGCGTTCGTGCTGGGCGAGCGTCGCGACTTTCGCGCGATCCCGGTTCTGGAACGCACCCTGCGCGATGAAGATGTCCTGGTCGGCCGCACCGCGGCCGAGGCGCTGGCCCGCATCGGCGGCACGGCCGCCACTCGCGCGCTGGTGCGCGGCCTGTACAGCGATCGGCCGGCCGAGGTAATGGCGGCCAAGAACGGCCTGCTGCGCATGGGGGATGCCGCAATACCCGAGCTGCGCCGGGCCATCGAGTCGGGCATCATCGCCGCGGAACTGAACGCGACCCTGGTGCTTGAGACCATCGGCACCCCGGCGGCGCGTGCAGCGTTGCAGTGAACATCTGAAAGAAACTACCCTGAGGAGGTAACCTATGGCTATAAAAGTAGGGGAACTTGCCCCAGATTTCACCCTGAGAAGCCATGATGGCCGCACGATCCGGTTGAGCGATTACCGCGGCAAGGCGAATGTGGTGCTGGCATTCTTCCCGCTGGCCTGGACCCCCGTCTGAACAAGCCAGATCCCTTCTTATCAGGCCGCCCGGGCCCGGTTCGAAGGGATGCAGGCCCAGGTCCTGGGCCTCAGCGTGGACAGCAGCGAATGCCTGCGCGCGTGGGCGGAGAGCCTCGGCGGCATCACCTACCCGCTGCTTTCGGATTTCTTCCCGCACGGGCAGGTAACTCAGCTTTACGGCGTGCTGCGGGAAGAAGGCTTCCCCGAGCGCTCAATCTTCGTGATTGACAAGCAAGGGGTCGTTTGCTACGCGGACGTGCACGACATCGGCCAACAGCCGGACAACGACGAGATCTTTCGGGTGCTGAACGATCTGGAGCCGGAAGCCGCGGCCGCGTTGGCTGAATCTGACCGGGCAGCGGCGGACCAAGTGGTTGCGCGACCTGCGGCGGATGTGATCCTCTACTGCACCCCCTGGTGCGGCGACTGCCGACAGGCGCGTACGTGGCTGCAAGCACATGCCATCGCCTACACCGAAGTGGATATCTCCAAAGATCGTGAGGCGGCCAAACGCGTGCGCGGCTGGGCGAGCGGTTTCGAGACCACGCCGACGTTCGATATCAAGGGCCAGATCATCGTGGATTGGCAGCCAGACGCGGTGGCGAAGGCGTTGGGCATTTAGCGCGCCCCCCTCCCCCAGAGCGGGGAACACGCTCGACAAAAAGCTGCCATTTCGACCTTTCTCGGTCGAGCTGTTTCAGGGAGGTCATCACACCGATGACAGCGCCCGAAAGGAGGTGCAACGACTGCATAAGCTCCAAGCAATCCCCTGTCGTGTAGCGAAAATCCACATTTACAAGGAGCAAATCGACATGCGAAACCATTTCTTGCATCTACTGTTCATCACAGCCTTGGTGTCAAGCATGCTACTGCCGCTTAATGCGACAGCCACTGGAGCGGAACTGGCATCTGAACAGGCCGGCTCTGTCAACGCTGCAGAGAGGCTCACCCCGAGCCATCTTGAAGAAGTCCCGGCCGACCTGCAAGCCCTTTTTGCCGAGGGCGTGACCGCCGAGGAATTTGTTCAGATGGCTGGTTACGTGCCAAACGCCCTGGCCGACATCGTCAAGGGCGAGGCGCTCATGATCATCGAATTCGATGCCCCGCCCCTGGCCGCTTACTATGCTGAACAGAAAGCCAACACAGCACAGATTGCTTCCGCTGCTGCACTACAAGGCTATGAACAGAGTCTGCAAAACGCACAGGCAGCAGTCGTGCCTCAAATCGAGAGCTTGGGCGCTACCATCATCGCAAATTACACGGCTGCATACAATGGCATACAGGTGCTCACACCGCTGAGCAAGCTCAATGAACTGCGTGCACTCCCCGGCGTGAAAGCGATCCATCGCGCCCCCATCCACGAGCGGACCCTCGGCGCCAGTGTGCCGCTAATCGGAGTACCCGATGTGTGGAACGACTATGGCTACGATGGCCAAGACACAGTGATTGCCGTCATCGATACTGGCATTGACTATACCCATGCTGTTTTCGGCGGCCCAGGTGTTCCTGCAGCCTACGGGTTGAACGATCCCGCTGTCGTTGAACCGAACACCTTCCCCACAGCCAAGGTCGTGAGCGGCTACGACTTTGCTGGTACGTTGTATCACGCAGGTTGTTCCGCTGCCGATCAGGCCGCCGGTATTTGTACAGTGATCCCACAACCTGACCCCGATCCGCTCGATGAAAACGGGCATGGTACGCATGTGGCTTCGATTGCTGCAGGCATGGCCTCCGGCGATGTGAGCGATGGTGTAGCGCCGGCTGCCAAGTTGATAGCGCTCAAGGTTTTCGGGCGTGACGGCAGCACCTCTCTGACCATGGATGCCCTGGATTGGGCTACGTTACAGTATATCTACACCGGCACGCCGCACGTCATCAACATGTCACTGGGTTCCAACTTTGGGACTAACGATCCTGCTGACCCCAGTGTCATGGGGACGCAAAACGCCGCCGCGGCCGGCATCGTCGTCGTCGCCTCGGCTGGCAATGCCAGTGACGTCAGCTACATCACCGGTTCCCCGGCCACGGCCGACAAGGCGATCTCGGTGGCAGCCTCCACCACCGGCTATGTCACGGGCCCGACGGTTAACGTGATTGGCGCCTCGGTCCCTGTGACGCAAACGAACATCGTGTACCAGGTGGCGAGCTTTGCCGACAATACCGGCCACTTCGTGAACCCGGTGACTGCGCCGTTGGGCTATGCTGGCGCCTTGCCCGGCGCGTCCAACAATCAATTGTGCTCAACCGCAGGCATCACCCCTGGCGCCCTGGCCGGTCAGGTTGCGCTTATCCAGCGCGGCACATGTGCGTTCACCATCAAAGTGAACAACGCCGCTGCCCTGGGAGCTATCGCGGCCATTATCTATAACAACACCGCCGGCACCCTAGGGATGACCGGTGATCCTGTGACAATTCCGGCCGGCTCAATCCAGATGCAGGACGGCATGAACCTGGTTCCGGCCAATGGCCAAACGGTGACCGTGAGCGCGGAAGACGACGTCAAGACGGTGCTCGATCCTTACACCCCGGCCGACACCATCGCGACCTTCTCCTCCCGCGGCCCGCGAGGGTACGACTCGGCTCTCAAGCCGGAGATCACAGCACCGGGCGTCGGCATTTTTGCGGCCAACATGGGCAGCGGCAGTGGCGGCGTCAGCCTCAGCGGCACCTCCATGGCCGCCCCGCACATCGCCGGTGTGGCGGCGTTGATGCTGCAGGGCAACCCTTCCTGGACACCTGAGCAGGTCAAGGCCGTCATGATGAACACGGCCCTGCCACAGGTGGCAGGCGCGACCATCCCGCGCACGGGCGCTGGCCGCGTTGATGCTTACCGATCTGTGGACGCCGAAGTAGTAGCCGTCGGCGACAAAGACTTGGTGAGCCTGAATTATGGCGTGATCATGAGTCGCAACGACTCGGTGACGCGTACCAAACCGGTGACCTTGCATAACTGGGACGTCGTTGATCACACCTTCGATGCAGCGGTCGCGTTCCAAACAGGTTCCCGCACAGCCGGAGCGACCCTCACGGTTGACCCGGTGCAGGTGATGGTGCCCGCCGGCAGCAGTGCCGTGGTGTCCGTAACCCTCACCCTGAACATGACCCAAATCCCAGTGCTGTACGGATCGGCTGGCCTGGAAGAATACTACGGCTTTGTGACCTTCAGCCCTCTCGGCGACGGTGAAGCCGACAACCTGCTTGTTCCCTTCTACTTCCAGCCCAGGCCTTACTCCCAGTTGGACACCATCACAGCAGGCGACGTCATCACAGATCCCCTCAGCGACATCGCAACCTTCGATCTCACCCATCTCGGGCCGATCGCCTCTGATCTCTGGGTGTATCCTGCGTTGAACTGGAATGCAGCCCCTGATCCCACCATGGCTGGGCCGGGCGATGTGCGCCTGTTCGGCATGGATTACGGTGGAACAGTCACAACCTATGGTGACCTCATCAGCGTCGGCATTGATGCCTGGAGCTACTGGCACGTCCCGCAGCCAGACTTTGCCGAGTTCGATCTTTACATTGACGCAGATCAAGACGGCACGTGGGACTACATCAACTTCAACTGGAACAACGGCGCCCGCAGCGGCGGCGCGAACAACAACGTGTGGGTCGTCGTCCAGCTTGACCTTTCCACCAACCTGCTTTACCTGGGCAGCCCCTACACGATCTACACTGACTACAACGCGTCCTACATGGAGTGGACCTTGCCGGCTGCCTGGCAGGATCTCGGTCCGGCCAATTCAGCTTTCGACTATCAGTTGCTCGGCTTCGATGCGGGTGGCGTCAGCAATAACCCGGCTGGCAGCTTTGACTACGTCCACTGGCCGCTAGACTGGATGCTCAGCAACGATCTCGACCCCACCAATCGTAATGCAACGCTTTCGGTGGCCGTCCACGACATCGGCGGTTACCAGGTCAGCCAGCCGCTGGGCGCCATGATCGTTGATTACAACGGCGATCCCCGCAATCAAAACGGCGCCCAAGCCTACCTGGCGCCGATCGAGATCACCGAGGCATTCGTTCGGGTGGCGCACCTGGCGCCCTTCGCCGAAGATGCCAGCGTGACCGTCAAGCTGGACGGTGCGGATGTGCTGACCGACTTCAACTATGGCGATTCGACCGACTACATCGCACTGGATCCGGGCCAGCACCTGGTTGAGATCTTCCCGGAAGGCAGCGCGACGGCGGCTATCTCTGCCACGCTCAATCTGACAGCAACCCACTACTACACGGCCATTGCCATCGGTGATGGGGTCAACCAGGACCTGGCGTTGCTGGCGCTGGCGGACGACCTGAGCCTGCCTGCCGCGGGCAAATTCCATCTGCGCCTCGGGCACCTGGCGCCCTTCGCGTCGGGCGACGCCGTGCTGGCTGATGTGCGTCTGCAGGATGGCACACCCATCGTGGAGAACGTGGACTTCAGCGACGTGACCGGCTTCATCCCGTTGGATGCCGGCACCTACGATCTGAAAATCACCACACCGGGCGGCGGCAGCACCTTGATCGATCCGCTGCCGATAGACTTGATGGCTGGCCAGATCGTTTCGGCCTTTGCCACTGGCGACCGTGACAACCAACGTCTGGGCGTGTTCGCCCTGCCGGCAAGATTCGAGGGCTTCTTCCTGCCGCTGAGGGTCTACTCGCTCTACCTGCCGTTGATCGTCAAAAACTACAACCCAGCCGAATGGCTGGATCTGACGATCCTACACACCAACGATTTCCATGCGCGGGTGGATGAATACAACCGCAACGGCGCACGGTGCACGGATGCCGATGCGGCGGCCGGGTTGTGCATCGCCGGCACGCCGCGGCTGGCCACAGCCGTGGATGCGATCCGGGACAGCGAGCCCAACGTGCTGCTGTTGGACGCGGGCGATCAGTTCCAGGGCACGCTGTTCTACACCTTGTTCAAGGGCGACGTCCTGAACGAGACGATGAACTACCTGGGCTACGATGTCATGACCATCGGAAACCACGAGTTCGACGACGGCCCGACGGTGTTGGCGGACTTCATTGACGGGGCGGCTTTCCCCATCGTCAGCACCAACATCGACGTCACCGCGGAACCGGCCCTGAACGGCAAGCTCGCGCCCTACGTGGTGGTCGAGCGGGACGGGCACGAGGTCGGTATCGTCGGCCTGACCACGCCCGAAACCTCCAACATCTCCAGCCCCGGCCCGAACGTGGTCTTCAACGACCCCGTGACGAGCCTCCAGGCGGCGGTTGATGCGCTGAAGGCACAGGACGTCAACAAGATCATCGCCCTGACGCACCTCGGCTATGAAGCAGATGTGGCGCTGGCAGCCCAGGTGAGCGGCGTGGACGTCATCATCGGCGGCCACAGCCACAGCTTCCTGTACAACCCGACCGACCCCATCTCCTTCTCGCCGCCGACCTTCCCCCAGTATTCGCCGTTGGTGCCGGTGGGAAGCTATCCCACCGTGCTGCAGAGCCTGACGGCGGAACCCGTGCTGGTGGTAACCGCGTATCAGTGGGGCACCTTCCTGGGCAACCTGGATGTGACCTTCGATCCGGCGGGGCTGGTGGCGTCGTATTCAGGCAACCCGATCTACCTGGGCGCAGATGTGGCTCAGGACCCGGTCTTGGATGCAATGCTGGACCCGTATCGTGAGGAAGTGGCGGATCTGATCGCAACCGAGGTGGGCGAGACCACGGTCGACCTGCTGATCACCGAGGGCGGCCAGCAGATCTGCCGCCTGGGCGAGTGCTTGCTGGGCAACCTGGTGGCCGATTCCATGTTGGCCAAGGCCAACGAGATGGAGCCGGGCGCCAACTACCAGATCGCCTTCCAGAACGGCGGCGGCCTGCGCGCCCCGATCCTGACCGGCGTCGTGACCATGGGCGATGTGCTGGAAACCCTGCCCTTCGGCAACGCCATCGCCACCTTCGAGTTACAGGGCCGGTACGTCAAAGATGCGTTGGAGAACGGCGCCAGCCGCTACCCCAGCGCCAACGGCGGCTTCGCTCAGGTCGCGGGCTTACGGTATGTCATTGACCCCGCTCAGCCGGTCGGTTCCCGCATCGTCCGGGTGGATGTGCAGAACGGGACAGCCTGGGAAGCGTTGGACATGGACGCGATGTACAAGGTCGTGACCAACGACTTCATGCGCAAGGGCGGCGACAACTACACCATGTTCCGCGACTATGCCGTGAACCCGTACGACTTCGGCCCCGCACTGGATGAGGCATTGGCCGACTACTTCCGGGCTTACTCCCCGGTCACGCCGGTCATCGAAGGTCGCGTCACCTTTGCGGAGCAGTGGCTGGATCTGACACTTCTGCACACCAACGATTTCCATGCGCGGGTGGATGAATACAACCGCAACGGCGCACGGTGCACGGATGCCGATGCGGCGGCCGGGTTGTGCATCGCCGGCACGCCGCGGCTGGCCACAGCCGTGGATGCGATCCGGGACAGCGAGCCCAACGTGCTGCTGTTGGACGCGGGCGATCAGTTCCAGGGCACGCTGTTCTACACCTTGTTCAAGGGCGACGTCCTGAACGAGACGATGAACTACCTGGGCTACGATGTCATGACCATCGGAAACCACGAGTTCGACGACGGCCCGACGGTGTTGGCGGACTTCATTGACGGGGCGGCTTTCCCCATCGTCAGCACCAACATCGACGTCACCGCGGAACCGGCCCTGAACGGCAAGCTCGCGCCCTACGTGGTGGTCGAGCGGGACGGGCACGAGGTCGGTATCGTCGGCCTGACCACGCCCGAAACCTCCAACATCTCCAGCCCCGGCCCGAACGTGGTCTTCAACGACCCCGTGACGAGCCTCCAGGCGGCGGTTGATGCGCTGAAGGCACAGGACGTCAACAAGATCATCGCCCTGACGCACCTCGGCTATGAAGCAGATGTGGCGCTGGCAGCCCAGGTGAGCGGCGTGGACGTCATCATCGGCGGCCACAGCCACAGCTTCCTGTACAACCCGACCGACCCCATCTCCTTCTCGCCGCCGACCTTCCCCCAGTATTCGCCGTTGGTGCCGGTGGGAAGCTATCCCACCGTGCTGCAGAGCCTGACGGCGGAACCCGTGCTGGTGGTAACCGCGTATCAGTGGGGCACCTTCCTGGGCAACCTGGATGTGACCTTCGATCCGGCGGGGCTGGTGGCGTCGTATTCAGGCAACCCGATCTACCTGGGCGCAGATGTGGCTCAGGACCCGGTCTTGGATGCAATGCTGGACCCGTATCGTGAGGAAGTGGCGGATCTGATCGCAACCGAGGTGGGCGAGACCACGGTCGACCTGCTGATCACCGAGGGCGGCCAGCAGATCTGCCGCCTGGGCGAGTGCTTGCTGGGCAACCTGGTGGCCGATTCCATGTTGGCCAAGGCCAACGAGATGGAGCCGGGCGCCAACTACCAGATCGCCTTCCAGAACGGCGGCGGCCTGCGCGCCCCGATCCTGACCGGCGTCGTGACCATGGGCGATGTGCTGGAAACCCTGCCCTTCGGCAACGCCATCGCCACCTTCGAGTTACAGGGCCGGTACGTCAAAGATGCGTTGGAGAACGGCGCCAGCCGCTACCCCAGCGCCAACGGCGGCTTCGCTCAGGTCGCGGGCTTACGGTATGTCATTGACCCCGCTCAGCCGGTCGGTTCCCGCATCGTCCGGGTGGATGTGCAGAACGGGACAGCCTGGGAAGCGTTGGACATGGACGCGATGTACAAGGTCGTGACCAACGACTTCATGCGCAAGGGCGGCGACAACTACACCATGTTCCGCGACTATGCCGTGAACCCGTACGACTTCGGCCCCGCACTGGATGAGGCATTGGCTGACTACTTCCGGGCCTACTCCCCGGTCACGCCGGTCATCGAAGGTCGCGTCACCTTCGTGCCGTAACTGCTGAACCCTGGCCTGCCGCGACCGCTCAGCGCGGTCGCGGCAGGCCAGACCATGATCCGACACAGAGACTTTAGCCAGTTGCCCGGTTGTGAAGATGACCGGCTAAAGTCCTGAACCCAGACGATTGTCTGAACAACATAACACAACACGGGAAGGTGGATCTTCGCCTTCCCGTGTTGTGTTATGTTGGGGGGTAGACGCGCAGCCGTGCCCCTAGATCACAAGATCACCATGGCATCCCCAAAGCTGTAAAACCGATACCGCTCTCGAATAGCCTCGGCGTACGCCCGGTCAATCAACGCCTTCCCCGCGAACGCGCTCACCAGCATCAGCAGGGTGGAGCGAGGCAGGTGGAAGTTCGTGATCATCACATCCACCGCGCGGAAGAGGTGGCCGGGCCGGATGAACAGATCGGTCTCGCCCGCGAACGCAGCCACCCGCTGCCAGCCGCACACCGCTCCTGGGGGCACATCGTCGCACGGCCGGAAGCCCAACGCGATCTTGGCCGCGCTCTCCACTGTGCGCACCACCGTCGTGCCGACAGCGATCACCCGGCCGCCCGACAACTTCGTCTCGTTGATCGCCCGCGCGGCCTCTGCGGACAGCTCAGCCCACTCGCGGTGGATCTGGTGCTGCTCGACCTCCTCGGCCTGCACCGGCCGGAAAGTATCCAGCCCGATGTGCAGGGTGACGAACGCCAGGCCGACCCCCCGTGCCCGCGCAGCCAGCAACAGCTCCGGCGTGAAGTGCAACCCGGCGGTGGAGGACGCCACCGAGCCATCGATCCGGCTGTAAACGGTCTGGTAGCGCTCCGGATCGGCCAGCGGCTCATGGATGTAGGGCGGCAGCGGCACGTCGCCGACGTCCCACAGCCATTCGTCTACAGGGGGATCGAACGCGATGATCCGACTGCCGGTCTCGGTTTCGGCCAGGATGGTGGCGGTAGCTTCAGACCTGACAGGTCTCGCGGTGTTGATGCGCACCTGCACGCCCGGGCGCAGCCCCTTGCCGCCGACCAGGCATTCCCAGGTGGCACCCACCCCAGCCCCCTCCTCCGTCGCGAGGGGGGCGAGGGGTGTTGGCCGCAACAGAAAGATCTCCACCGCGCCGCCCGTCGGTTTGACCCCGTGCAAACGCGCGGGAATGACACGACTGTCGTTGCCCACAAGCAGGTCGCCGGGCCGCAGGTAATCCAGGATATCGCTGAAAACGCGGTGCCTGATCTCCCCGCTGGCGCGATCCAGCACCAGCAGCCGGGAGGCATCGCGCGGCTCGATGGGGGTCTGGGCGATCAGATCAGGAGGGAGGTGGTAGTCGAAGTCGCTGGTCTTCATGCGTTGCCGTTTTGCTCAAACAGCGCCGGTTGCTCGCCGGCCTCGGGATAAGGCTCGCCCAGGTGTGTGTAGGCCTTACGAGTGGCCACGCGGCCGCGCGGGGTACGCTCCAGGAAGCCGAGCTGGAGCAGGTAGGGCTCGACCACGTCCATGATGGTGTCGGGCTCCTCCGACAGCGACGCAGCGATGGTCTCCAAACCGACAGGGCCGCCGCGGAAATCACGGATGATGCGGCCCAACACCCCGCGATCCAGCGCGTCCAGGCCCAGCGGATCGATGTCCAACAGCGCCAACGCCTGGCCCGCGCGCTCGCCGGTGATCGCGCCGTCCCCGCGCACCTGCGCGTAGTCCCGCGCGCGCCGGAGCAGGCGCAATGCCACGCGCGGGGTGCCCCGGCCGCGCCGCGCGATCTCGGCAATGCCATCGGGGGTGATGGGCGCCTGCAATAGCCGCGCAGCCCGCGCCACGATAGCCTCCATGGCCGGCAGGTCGTAAAAATCGAAGCGATACACCGCGCCGAAGCGGGCGCGCAGCGGTGCAGTCATCAACGCCAGCCGGGTGGTGGCGCCGATCAGGGTGAAACGCGGCAGCTTGAGCCGGATGTTGCGCGCGCTGGGTCCCTTGCCGATGACGATATCCAGGGCGAAGTCTTCCATGGCCGGGTAAAGCACCTCTTCGACCGCACGGCCCAGGCGATGGACCTCGTCAATGAACAGGATGTCGCCCGCGCGCAGGTTGGTGAGGATCGCGGCCAGGTCACCGGCGCGCTCGATGGCCGGGCCGGCGGTGACCTTCAGGCCGACGCCCATTTCGTTGCTTAACACATGCGCCAACGTGGTCTTGCCCAGCCCCGGCGGGCCATAAAACAGCACATGATCCAATGGCTCGTTGCGCGCCCGCGCGGCCTGGATCAAGATGCCCAGGTTCTCGCGCAGGCGTTCCTGGCCCAGCATCTCGGCCAGGGCGCGCGGCCGAAGGGCAGCGTCAACCACGACTTCTTCCGGTCGGCTTTGCGGTGCAATTGTTCGCTCGGTCTCGGTCATGCTTACCTTTCAACTTGTTACCCGAAAACTCCCGCCCCCAATGTCACTGCTACGCGGAGGTTTCGAGGAGCGGGTTGGCTGTCATTATACCAACTGTGCGCACATTGACGCAACCGGCGTTCCGTGGTATAAATGCACAGCTTTTTGACGTGAAACGATCGACGGAACGCAATGCCGGGCCGGTGCAGAGGAGAGATACCATGCCGACACGACAGCACATTATCGCACGGGAGCGACGAAAACTGCTGGAAGAGCAGGAGCGCATTGCAGGAGAACTGGAACGCTTGCGCGAGGCCCTCAAAGTTGAAGTGGATGTGGACGCCGAAGAAGGCGATCCCGATCTGATCGAACGCGAAAAGAACGTCGCCCTGGTCAGCCAGTTGGAGGTTAAGCAAACGAGCGTCCAGGCCGCGCTGCGCGCTATCGACAAGGGCAAATACGGCGTCTGCGAGCGGTGCGGCGAGGAAATCCCCACCGAACGCCTGGAAGTACGGCCGGATGCGACCCTATGCGTCACCTGCCAGGTTGAGGTCGAAAAGCTGATCAAGCGCGGGCTCCTGGCGCGCATGCAACCGGAAATCCAATGAGCACCACCCTTCATCGCGCCCCTGCGCGATGCACCAAGCCGTGAGAAACGGGTCAGGCATCCCAGAACCCTGGGGGCCTGGCCCCTTTTTTTGCCGCAATTCCATCATCGAAGGAGGATGATCCCCCATGTTGCGTGAAAACGTCTTTGTCTCCGGCCATCCACTGATCCAACACAAGCTGTCCATCCTGCGCGACAAGCGCACCGAGCCAAAGAAATTCCGCGAGCTGATCCGCGAGATCTCGATCCTACTGGCTTACGAAGCCACCGCCGACCTGGGGCTGACTCTGCGCAGCGTGGAGACCCCGATGGGCATGGCCCCCTGCCACGTGCTCACCGAAGCGATTGGACTGGTGCCAATCTTGCGCGCGGGCCTGGGCATGGTGGAAGGCATCTGGGAGATGATGCCCGGCGCCGAGGTGTGGCACATCGGCCTGTTCCGCGACGAGCGCACGCTGCGGCCGGTGCAGTATTACAACAAACTGCCTGTGGCGCCCACCGTCCAGGTGTGCCTGATCCTGGATCCCATGCTGGCGACCGGCGGCTCGGCCGTAGCCACCGTGGACATCCTGAAGACCTGGGGCGCGCAGCGGGTCAAGTACGTCGGGATCATCGGCGCGCCCGAGGGCGTGGAACGACTGCACAGCGCGCACCCTGACGTGCCTATCCACCTGGCGGCGATAGATGAACGCCTGAACGACATCGGCTACATCGTGCCGGGCCTGGGCGATGCGGGCGACCGGCAGTTCGGCACAGGGTGACGGATTGCCATTCGCTGAATCGTCTTTCGCTGATTCGTCTTTCGTCTCTCATCCTGGTCTACTGGAGCGCCAGTCATGTCAGACACCTCGTATACTCGCCCTTCCTGGGACGAATACTTCATGGACATCACCCGCCAAGTGGCGCAGCGGGGCACATGCGACCGCGCGCGCGTGGGCGCGATCATCGTCAAGGATCGCCGGATCTTGACCACGGGCTACAATGGCGCGCCGGCCGGGCTGCCGCACTGCGACGAGATCGGCCACCTGATGATCGGCGGGCACTGCGTGCGCACGCTGCACGCGGAGCAGAACGCGATCATCCAGGCCGCGCTGCACGGCGTCAGCGTGGCCGGCGGCACCATCTACGTGACGCACCAGCCGTGCCTCACCTGCGCCAAGATGATCATCAACGCGGGCCTGAAGCGTGTGGTGTATGCCGGGAATTACCCAGACGAAAACGCAGTCGCGTTCCTGCGCGATGCGGGCGTCGAGCTACAGCATTGGGGCCAGACGCTTCATGCCTGACGCTGCAAAAAGCCTATCCGAAAGACCCCAAGCCAGTCAGCCTGAGCCTGTCGAAGGGTCGCTGCTCCAAGCCGGTCTGTGACCGGCGGTCGGGGGTCACAGACCCCCTCCGAGCTGGAGTCTGAAGACCCCAAGCCAGTCGGCCTGAGCTTGTCGCAGGCCGACTGGCGCCCGTGCAAGACCGAGTAACACCATGACACACAACGCACTCCTTCACTTCCCCGACGGCTTCCGCTGGGGCGTGGCCACGGCGGCACACCAGAACGAGGGCGGCAACCATAACAACCAATGGGCCGCCTGGGAACAGGCGCCCGGCCGCATCCATGAAGGGGCTACGGCCGGACGGGCGACCGGCTGGTGGGACCTGGAGACCGCCGCGGCCGACTTCGACCGCGCGGCCGACCTGGGGCTGAACAGCCTGCGCCTCTCAGTGGAGTGGAGCCGCATCGAACCGGAGCCGGGCGTCTTCGATGCGGCCGCGCTGCGCCGCTACGCCGAGATGATCGGCCTGCTGCGCGCCCGCGGCATCGAGCCCATGGTCAGCCTGCACCATTTCACCGACCCGCTGTGGCTGGCCGCTCTGGGCGGCTGGGAGAACCCGCTGATCACCGATTACTTCTCGCGCTTCGTGGCCCACGTGGTCGAGGCGTTGGGTGACCAGGTGACGTTGTGGTGCACGATCAACGAACCCATCGTCTACGCGCACGGCGGCTACCTGGGCGGCGCCTTCCCGCCCGGTGTGGACAGCCTGCCGCGCGGCCTGATGGTATTGCGCCACATGCTGCTGGCTCACGGCCGCGCCTACCGCACCATCCACCGGCTGCAGAACAATGCGCGGGTTGGCCTGGCGCACCACATGCGCCTGTTCCTGCCCGGGAACCCGGCCAGCGCCGCCGACCGCCGCGCGGCCGCGCTGCTGGACCAGGCCGCGAACCGCGCCATACTGGAAGCCATCACCCGCGGCCGCCTGACCCCGCTGGTCGGCCTGGGCGGGCGGGTCACGCAACTCATTGACGCCAGCGACTACATCGGGCTGAACTACTACACCACCGTGCGCGTCGCGTTCGACCCGGCGCGGCCAGGCGGGCTCTTCGCGCGGCAGTTCATGGATCCCAACGCCGAGCTCAGCGAGATCACGCCCGAGGGCGAGCCGTACAGCGAAATCAACCCCCGGGGCATCTACCAGGCCCTCAAGCGGCTGGCGGCCTACGGCAAGCCGATCTACATCACAGAGAACGGCCTGCCCGACCGGGAAGACGAGGTGCGGCCGCGCTTCCTGGCCACCTACCTGGCCGAGGTCTGGCGCGCGATCCAGGAGGGCGCAGATGTGCGGGGGTATTACCACTGGACGCTGGTGGACAACTTCGAGTGGGCCGCGGGGTGGAGCCTGCGCTTCGGGCTGATCGAGCTGGACCCGGACACCGGCGCGCGCGTCGCCCGCCCCAGCGCGGCCGTCTACAGCCGGATCGCGCAGGCTAACGGCGTGCCGCGGAGCCTGCTGGCGAAGGTCGCGCCGGGGTATGGCTAGATGCTGGAAGCTGGAAGCTAGGAGCTGGTGGCTGGAAGCTAGATGCTGGATACTGGATATCCAGTATCCAGTTTTGCCTTCTCCGCCCGATATGCTATACTCAACTTCCGTCGGGCGCGTAGCTCAATTGGCAGAGCAGCGGCCTTTTAAGCCGCGGGTTTAGGGTTCGATTCCCTACGCGCTCATTGGAACGGACAGGCTGGCGGTGTTTGGCGCACTGCCGGCCTGTCTTTTGGTGAGCGTAACACGCTGGGGACAAGCAGAGGTTGAGCCAACCGACCGATAATGGTACATACTGTGCCTTGCAGAAAGCAACACCGGAAAGGTTGGCGCCGAGGCAAGGTACCACAAAACACTAAAATTATCAACCGGCGTGGAGCGTCTTGCATGGCTTGGCGCTGCTGAGCCTGCTGGGGCAACCGCCGGGCGAGGTGGTGGGGTGGTGGGTGGCGCCGGTTGGGTCGACGGGGCTGAGGCGGCCGGCGCCCCTGGGGGATGGCGGTGGGAGGTTGGCTGGCGCAGGACCCTTGGGTGCCGCCCGGGCGGCGCTGGCGCATTATCTGCGGGCGAGTTGGCGGCCGGTGGTGCTGCGCAGCTTGGCGTTATGGGTTACCTAGGAATGGAGTAGGCGCTGGGGGCCGCGTGGGGTGTGGCTGTGGCGTGGGGTGGCCGCAGTGGCGCAGCCGGGCGCTGTGGCGGCGCATGTATGGGGGGCTGTGGCAAACCCAGCGGCTGTTGCTGCTCGGGTAGGTGCCGGTGGGCTGGCAGCGCCAGGGGGCGGGAGACGGGCCGATGTGGGCGTGCGGCGTGGGCGGCCGCCGTCTGTGAGCGGGACGAGCCCTGGGTGCAGGTTGCGCGCCAGCCGGATGCTAGCCACCAGGCCGCCCTGTGTAGACACTTTACGTTGACCGTGACCGGGGACCATCCATTCCGGCTGCGGTTGCCGATCCTGTTCTTGGGGCTGCTGGATGGGCCGGGGCCGCAACGGGCTGGCCGGCGCACCCGGGATGGCCGCACGCCGTTTGTGCGGGAAATGCACCTGGCGCACTGGTTCGGCGTCCCCCACCCGGACATCAGCTGCTGGCCCACTGCGAGCGCAGCGCTGGCGTGCCCACTGACGTCCGCCTGCCGCTGGCGGATGCCCTGGCGGTGACGCAGGCGGCTTCGAGTCGTCCACCGCTGCGCAACGCTACCTGGCCGTCTTCGAGCAGCTCTACCGCTTCACCCCCTTCTCCCAAGACGCCCAACCCCGCATCCGCGGCAAGTCGCCGCGGCAGTTAGCCGGCTATGACGTCGCCAGCTTGCCCATGTCCTCCCTCTGCGCAGGCTTGAGCATTCTCTGACCCATGCAACCAGCGGAGGTGACCGATGTCCCAAATCGGTCACGCTAACGCGATCGCTGCGCGCGATCCGCATCACCTGTGATACAATGGAAACGGCACAAGCACGTTCAACGTCGCACATCGTACATCCGACATCGTACACCCAATGAGGAGGCGCCCATGAAAGCTCGCGACATCATGACAACCGAGGTCGTCACGCTGACCCCCGACACACCCATCCGGCAGATCGCACGCACCTTCCGCCGCTTGGGCATCACAGGCGCGCCGGTGGTTGAGGCCGGGCGGATTATCGGCATCGTGACGGAGATAGATCTGATCGCACGGCACGCGCGGCCGCACATGCCGCGTTACCTGCCCCTATTGGACGCACATATCCCACTTGGCGGCCAGCGCGACTACCGAGAGATCGTCCGCCGTATCCTGGGCCTCACAGCGCGGGATATTATGACCGTGCCGGTGAAGACTGTAAACGCGGACGACGATCTGGAGGTGGTAGCAACGCTGATGGTGGAAAGCAAGGCGAATCCTGTACCGGTGCTTGAAGATGGCAGCCTGGTCGGCATCATCGGCCATACCGATCTGATCCAACATCTGGAGGAGGCCGCGGAAACGGATGAACCGGAATAGCCGCGATGAGCGTTTTTTGGCTATTCTGGGCCCAGGCGGTAAAATAGCCTCCGGTTTACAGTGATGATCCTACGCATACTCTTCTTGCACCCGCTCGGCCCGGTCATGACGCTGGTCCTGGGCGCGTTGTTCCTGGCGCTGGCCCAGCGGCTGGTCGTGCGGCGCATGTTGCGCGTTGGCGTCTCCGGTAGCCGGCTTGATGATGTCGCCCGCACCGAGCTGTTTTTGTTGCGCCTGCGTTTGCCCATCGCGCTTCTGTTCATCGCCGTTGCGGTCGCGCTGCTGCTCGCCCTGCGCGGCAATATTGGTCACACCCTGCTACAGTGGGCATGGCAGCCGTTGACCGTTGCCGGCAGCGTGCTGGCCTGGCGGCTGGACGGCTGGAATCTGCTGGCGTCGCTGTTGCTGCTGGCGCTGACTGCAGTAGCCCTATTGATCCCCACGGGCGAGATGCCGTTGCTCGAAGTGCTACGCGCCGGCGGTTCGACTGCCCGGCGCACCCTGCGTTTTGACCGGCTGAACAATGACATTGAGCGGACATTGCTGCTGGCTGGGGCGGCAGTGTTGTTGGTGTGTTCTGGCAACGTGATCACCCTGGCCACCAGTTGGGTAGTGCTGGATGCGGCGCTGGTGATGCGTCTGCGACCGGGCACCAACTCAGAGCCCGCGGGGCGCGCGTGGAGCATGCTTAGCCTCGCCGGCCTGCTGCCGTTGCTGCTGTTGGCTGTGTTGGGCGAGGGGGGCATTCGGACATCGTTGGCAGGTGATGGGTTCAGCGCGCTGCAATGGTGGCTGTTGTGGCTGGCCGCGTTGGTGCGGGCTGGCGTGTACCCCCTTCATTTCTGGCTGGTGGGCCCTGGCGCGGTCTCGCGCGGCAGGCGTATTGCGTTGTCCCTCATCGCGCCCACGGCAGGGCTCTGGCTGGTAGCGCGCACACACGCGGTCGCTCTGCCCGATTGGGTTCGACGGCCTGAGTGGGTGGCGCTCGGCGCGCTGGCGTTGCTGGGCACTGCGCTGGTAGCCTGGACTACCGAGGATGAGGCATGGCGTTGGCGCTGGATCGCGTTGAACCGGGCCAGCGTGATGGTGATGGCTGCGCACATGAGCACCCCAGCCGGTCCCGAGGTGCTGGCCTGGCCGCTGGTCACTTTTGCCCTGGGGGGTGGGCTCCTGGCCTTGGGCCACGCCGCGCGCGAGCAGTTCGGCTGGCCCGCGGCAGCTTGTGCGGCAGCTTTGGTGTTATGGGGGCTGCCCGGCACGTCGGGGTTCCTGGCGCGCGGGGCGCTCGTGTTCCCGACTGGCCTGCCGCTGGCTATCCCGCTCTTTGCGATCGTGATGATCGCCGAGGTCTTGCTGGTGGCCGGTTTGTGGCAGCTTGCCGCGGGGCGGCGGACTGCTATGCCTGCCTCGCCTGCATCGGCGTCCAGTCGTGCCCGGTTGGGGCTCGCGCTGGCAATCGTGGGCATTCCGGCCCTGGTCTTCGGGCTGGCCCCGGCCGTCGTCGGGTTGCTGGGCGGCTGGACGTCGGGCGAGTCGTTCGCCCCTCTGGGTATGTTGCTGGCCGGCGCGCGGCGCTCGGTGTGGGCCGGGTTGGGGCTCTCGGCGGTGTTCGGGGTCGGCCTCGGCCTGCTGCGCGAGCGGATCTTCGCTGGCATGCGCGGCTGGCAGCTGGGCATCACCTCGCTGGTCAGCCTGGATTGGCTTTATCGCCTGATCGCCTCCGGGTTTGGTCTGGCCGCTGCGGGCTTGCAGTACTTCGCCACTCTGGGCGAAGGAGAAGGCTATCTCGGTTGGCTGTTGCTGGCCGGGCTGATCTTATGGGTGTTGCTCCGAGGGTAGGATGTCGCTGGCGGATTTGCTTCTCCAATTGAGCGTACTGATTGGGCTGCCTGCGGTGCTGCTGGCCGGCGCCGGCGCAGCTTTGATCGTCGTCGCGCGCGACTGGCGGGCAGCGATCTTCGGTTATCTGATGGTCTCACTGATGTTGGCGCTGCTGCTCTCACAAATCTTGCCGGCTGAATGGGGCCTGTTGCAGGCCATCGCGGGCGGCCTGGTGTGTGTCATGCTTTTTCTGTCGGCGCGCCAACTGCGCTGGCTGGCGATCGATCGCCATGCCGAGGCGCGCTGGCCGCGCATGGCGTCCCTCTCCACTTTTCGCGTGTTGGCTGTCGGCCTGGCAGCCGTGGCCTATTTTGCCCTCTACCAAGGGATCGAGTTTCCCAACCTGGCGCCGCTGTTCCGCAATGCGTTGCTGTGGCTGGCGTTGATGGGTATCTTGGGCCTAGCATTACATGAGGAACCGTTGCACGCGGGGTTGAGCTTGTTGACGTTTCTGGGTGGCAGCGAGCTGCTGCTCTTTTCGTTGATCCAGCGCCGGATGTTGGTTGGCATGGTGCTGTCGCTGCAAGTGCTGCTCGGACTGGCCATCGCCTACCTGGTGTTGGCTCGCGGGCTGGAGGCTAGCGCGTCAGCGGTTGACGGCGCAGGGGGCAGCCGATGATCGCTGGACCGGCGCTGTTGCTGGGCGTGCTGGTGGCTGGGGCTGTCGCGCTGTACCTGTTGCGCCGGCTAGAGCCGGTCGCGTCGCTGTTGGCGGCCCTCATCTCGGCTTTGCTGGCTTTTGGCGTGTGGCAGCTCCCGTTGGACGCGCCTGCGGCTATCTTGGGGCGCACTGTGCACATGGGCCGGCCGTTAGCCTGGGAAGACCTTTCGTTGCAGATCACCCCCGCAGCACGGGCTCTGTTGACTTTCCTGTTCATCGCCGCGGCCGCGAATTTCGTGTTAGCCTGGCGTACTTACCAGGGCCGCACTTTCTATCCATTCGGCCTGATGCTGTTGGCGCTGTGGGGTGTGGTGGCGCTGCTGCAACCTCTGACTCTGGCGCCATTTGCTGTGGTGTTAGCCTCGGTGGTCTCAGTGTTTCTGATCCAAGCTGGCCGGCCCGGCGACACCCAAGGGGCGTGGCGGCAGTTGCTGTTCCCAACTCTGGCGATTCCGTTGTTCATCGTAGCCGCGTGGTACATGGATCAGACGCCGCTCAACCCCGATGATCTCAGCCCGTATCGAACTGCTAGTTGGCTGTTGGTGGCGGGCTTCGTGTTGCTGCTTCAACCGGCGCCATTGCACGTGGCGCTGCCAGCTGTCGCGGGAAAGGCGCCGCCGGTGGTGGCCGCCTTCCTCTGGATCGGCGGCCAGACCGTTACGCTGTTTCTCCTGCAGCGCTTCCTGGTGGCCTACCCCTGGCTCAGCACCACGGTAGACAGCGCGCGCTGGCTGCTTTGGTTGGGTATCTTTACGGCCGTGCTCGGCGGCCTTTTGGCCGCGGTCCAGCACCGCCTAGGGCGCATCGTCGGATACGCCGCATTGTACGATTACGGTGTGTTAATTGTGGCCCTGAGCCTGCGCGGCACCGCGGGCCTGCCGACGACTATCTGGCTGCTGGCCACGCGCACTGTAGCGCTGTTAACCCTCGCCACCGGCGCAGCCGCGATCCGGCATTACATGGCGGGAGACAGCCTGAGCCGCATCGGTGGTGCGGTTTCGCGGTTGCCGGGGGCCGTGATCGTGTTCGTCGCGGGCGGGTTCGGTCTGGCAGGCCTGCCGTTAACCGCCCAGTTCGCCTCGCGGTGGGCCTTGGTGCAACTTGTCGCTGAAACCGATGTGCGCTGGGCGCTATTTCTGCTGTTCGGCGCGCTGGGTGTCCTGGTCGGCGTGGTGCGTGGGGCGCGAGCCTGTTTCGGCGATCTCACCCGTTCCCCTGTGGAACGTGAGTCTCGCAGCCTGGCGGTGCTGGCGCTGTTGCTGACCCTGGCCGGCGCACTGCTAGGCCTCGTTCCACAACTGCTCACTGGCCCGGTCGCCGCGGTGATCTTCCCGCTCTCTACATTCGGCCCCTGAATCCTGGTAGGTTTTGACAGGCGAATCGTCATATAGTCCCTTCGGTGCGATTTCGTTCACAACAAGGAGCATCTATGACATCATCCCGCATCAGCGGCTTCTACAACCTGCCGCCGTCTGAGCGCAGGCGCGTCCTGGTCGAGCGGCTGGCTGCAACCTCGGAACAGGCCGCGGCGTTAACCGCTCTGTTGGAGATGCCAGGCGGCCTGGCGCCGGAGCAGGCCGACAAAATGGTAGAGAACGTCGTTGCCACCTATGCGCTGCCGCTGGGCATCGCGACCAACTTCGCGGTAAACGGCCGGGATGTGTTGGTGCCCATGGTTGTCGAAGAGCCGTCGGTAGTGGCGGGCGCCTCCTATGCAGCCAGGCTGACGCGCGCGGGCGGTGGTTTCGTGGCTGAGACTACCGAACCATTGATGATAGGGCAGATGCAGGTGCTCGATCTGCCCGACCTGGCGATTGCTGCGGCACAGGTGATGACCGGCAGGCAGCGCTTGCTGGATCTGGCCAACAGCACTGACCCGGTGGTGGTCAGCCTGCACGGAGGCGCGCGGGATGTGGAAGTTCGCGCCATTCCCGATAGCCCTGTCGGCCCCATGCTGGTGGTTCACCTGATTTATGACTGCCGCGATGCGATGGGCGCCAACATGGTGAACACCGCGTGCGAGGCGTTGGCGCCGGTGGTCGAGGAGCTGACTGGCGGTCGCGTGAACCTGCGCATCCTTTCCAACCTGGCCGACCGGCGGTTGGCGCGGGCGCGCTGTGTGGTGCCGACTGCCGAGCTAACCACGGCTGATCTGCCGGGCGAGCTTGTGGCGCGACGCATCGTGGAGGCGCATGCGTTAGCCGCGGTGGACCCCTATCGCGCGGCCACCCACAACAAGGGCATCATGAACGGCGTGGATGCGGTGGTGCTGGCAACGGGCAACGACTGGCGCGCTGTCGAGGCCGGTGCGCATGCCTACGCGGCGCGCGATGGCCTGTATCGGTCCTTATCCACCTGGACCTATTCGCCGGCCGAACCGGCCACCGGTGGCGGCCCCGCACTGGTGGGCAGCCTGGAGCTGCCGCTGGCGGTGGGCACGGTTGGCGGAGCCACGCGGGTGCATCCGTTGGCTCGGTTTGCGCTCCAACTTATGGGTGTGAAGTCGGCGCGGGAGTTGGCGGAGATCATGGTCGCCGTGGGCCTAGCGCAAAACCTGGCCGCTATCCGGGCCCTGGCTACCGAGGGCATCCAGCGCGGCCACATGGCCCTGCATGCCCGCCAGATCGCGACCGCGGCCGGCGCCAGACCCGATGAGGTGGATCGCATCGCGGCCGCCCTGGTAGCAGAGCGCCAGATCCGCGCCGAACGGGCGCGCGCGCTATTGGCCATGCTGCGGACGGGGTCGTCGGCGTAATAACCCTATACGTTGATTTGACAAAACTTAGACAAACCATGTAGAATGGTTTTATAACTTACAGAACAGTGTAGGTTGTCGTGTTACGCTAACAATCGTCGAGCGTTTCAATGGCATGAGCGGAGGATGTAGTCTCCATGCTAAAACCAAATCGTGATGTAGGAATCGTAGGATACGGCGCTTATGTGCCACGTTATCGCCTGCCGGCGTCCGAAGTGGCGCGGGTGTGGACCGAGGGTTCCGGCGGGCTTCCGATTAAAGAGAAAGCGGTCGCGGGGCTGGATGAGGACACGCTGACCATGTCCATCGAGGCCGCGCGCAATGCCTTGACCCGCGCGCAGATCGATCCCATGGACCTACGCGCGGTGTGGGTGGGCAGTGAGTCGCACCCGTACGCAGTGAAGCCGACTTCTACGGTCGTCGCTGAAGCTATCGGCGCCACCCCTTACGTGCAGGCGGCCGACCTGGAATTCGCGTGCAAGGCCGGCAGTGAGGCCATCGTGATGGGCATGGGCATTGTGGGTTCGGGCATGGGACGCTACGTGCTGGCCATCGGCATGGACACCGCGCAGGGCCGCCCCGGTGACGCCTTGGAGTACACCGCGGCATCTGGTGGTGCCGCGTACATCGTCGGTCCGGCCGAAGAAGCGGCTGCGATCTACGAAGGTGCCCTGTCGCATGTCACCGATACGCCCGATTTTTGGCGCCGGGCGTACGCGCACTATCCGAGCCACGGCCACCGCTTCACCGGCGAGCCTGCCTACTTTGAGCATGTGGTCAGCGCGGGTCAGGCGTTGATGGCCGAGATGGGGACCAAGGCGTCCGATTATCAATACGCCGTCCTACACCAGCCCAACACCAAGTTCCCGCAGCGCGCGGCGCAGATCCTGGGCTTTGCTCCCGAGCAGATCAAGACCGGGCTGTTGGCCCCAGTGATCGGCAACACTTATGCAGGTTCGTCCCTCATCGGCCTGACCGCGATCTTGGATGAGGCCAAGCCGGGCGACCGCATCTTTATGGTCTCCTTTGGTTCCGGCGCTGGCTCCGACGCGTTCTCGATCCGCGTCACCGACCGCATCCTGGCGATACGTGACCGGGCGCCGAAGACGCAGGATTATATCGCCCGGCGCAAGGTGATTGATTACGCCACGTACGTGCGGTATCGGCACAAGCTGCAAACGAAGTAGAGGGAATTATGCGAGACGTTGTTGTAATCGGGATCGGGCAAACCCGTGTCGAGGAGCATTGGGGCAAATCGCTGCGCCACCTGGGGCACGACGCTATCATGGCAGCCATGGCTGACGCAGGCATCGAACACGCGGATGCGCTGTACGTGGGCAACATGCTGGCCGGTGAATTGGGTGGCCAGGAACACGTCGGCGCGTTGATCGCTGATTTCGTGGGGCTGCGCGGCATCGAGGCCATGAAAGTGGAGGCCGCATGCGCTTCGGGCGCGGCCGCGCTGCGGGTCGGTTTGATGGCGGTGGCCAGCGGCATCCACGACTTGGTGCTGGTTTGCGGCGTGGAGAAGATGACCGACGCGCTGAGCGAGGCAGTAACAGCCGGCCTGGCCACCGCAGCCGACCAGGAGTACGAGGTCAGCCAGGGCATCAGCTTCGTCGGTCTGAACGCGTTGTTGATGCGCCGCTACATGCATGAGTTCAACGTCAAGCACGAGCAGTTTGCCGGCTTCACGATCAACGCGCACAAGAACGGCACCAACAACCCCGTGGCCATGTTCCAGAGCCCCATCAAGGTGGACACCTACCTGCGGGCCGGTATGATCGCGGATCCTATCAACCTGATGGACTCCAGCCCGGTGTGCGATGGTGCAGCGTGCGTTGTCCTGGCCCCGGCCGACCTGTATCGCAGCCGGGCGAAGGCGCACATCTTGGCTTCGGCCGTGGCGATTGACAGCCTGGCGATCCACGACCGCCGCGACCCGCTGAGCCTGGACGCGGTGCAGATCTCGAGCCAGAAGGCGTACGCCCAGGCGCGCTTGACCCCGGCCGATATCAAGGTGTTCGAGGCGCACGACGCGTTCAGCATCATGGCCGCGCTATCACTGGAGGCGGCCGGCTTTGCCCCGCGAGGCGGGAGCGTGCAGATGGCTAACGACGGCGGGATCGGCATCCACGGCCGCGTGCCCATCAGCACCATGGGCGGGCTCAAAGCGCGCGGGCATCCTGTGGGTGCCACCGGCGTCTACCAGATCGTCGAGGTTGTGCAGCAGCTTGCCGGTCAAGCCGGTAAGAACCAGGTGCCCGGCGCGACTATCGGCATGGCGCAGAACATCGGCGGCAGTGGCGCCACGGTGATCACGCATATCCTCGGGGCGGCGTAGGCGAATGGTGAACGATCCTTCAAGATTCGTTGGTTCGCCGAATCGCCACCTGTCAAAACCTATCAGGGGGCACTTTTTACGGCATTTCCCCATAGCTTGGTAGTTTTTGGCGGCCCGAGTTGGATAAAATCAAAACCGTTCGTGACGAAAAAACCTAAGATATCGAAGTGCTTAGCTAGATCCATTAGAGGGAGGCAACGAGACCTATGTCTATTCCGCGCAATTGGCGAACCCGCCAGCAGCGTTACAGCTTGAAAGCCGAAATCTGCAACACGTGCCATCAGCATATCTTCCCCCCGCGGGATGTTTGTCCGCATTGTGCCGCCGAGAAACAAAGCTGGACCAACTTGAGCGGCCGCGGGGAAGTGTATTCCTTCACCACCATGTACAATACGCCTGGCGGCTTCGAAGAGTTCGCGCCGTACACCATGGCGCTGGTCAAGACCGCGGAAGGGCCGATCCTTACCGCCCAGTTGACCGATGTGGATACTGAGGATGTCAAGATCGGGATGCCGGTTGAGATGGTGACTCGCAAGTTAACCCAGGACGGCGACGAGGGCCAAATCTTGTACGGGTATAAATTCCGGCCGGTGCTACAGCACGCCGCGTAAGACTGCGTACGGCGTGCGTATCGTGCGCACAGCCAACAAGACGATAAAACTTGCCAGAGGGCCGTATCCTGATGGGGGATGCGGCCCTTTGTGTTGTCTGCTGTTGTCAGTGGTATACTATGATAATCAGCAGGAGGCAGCTATGGTAAAGGACAAGACTCAACCCGCGGGGCCGGTGATCGGCATTGACGTGGGCGGGACCAAGGTGCTCGCCGGCGTGGTGGATGCCAACTGGAAGATCCTCGGCACGGCCAAGAAGGCTACCAAGGGCGAGGCCGGCGTCGAGGCGGTAGTGGATCGGATCGCCAAAGTCGCGCGCGACGCGGCCAAAGAAGCGGGGTTGGCCCTTTCTGACGTGGCAGGCATCTGCTCGGCCGCGCCCGGCGCGCTGAATCCCGATGAAGGCATGGTGCGCCACGCGCCCAACCTGCCTGGATGGGAGGATGTCCCCTTCGCCAGGCTGCTGAGCAGCGCGCTGAGCGGCGTGCCGGTGTTCATCGAGAACGACGGCAATCTGGGCACCCTGGGCGAACATGCGCACGGCGCGGCCGCCGGCTATCGTGACGTGGTCGGCTATTGGGTTGGCACCGGCGTGGGCGGCGGGTTGATCCTGGACGGCAGGCTGTGGCAAGGCGCGCACAAGACCGCGGCCGAGCTTGGGCACACCACCGTGCTGGCCGATGGTCCAGTGTGCGGCTGTGGCCGCCGCGGCTGCGTGGAATCGGTGGCCAGCCGCACCGCCCTGGAACGCGACATCTGGGCCGGCATCCGCGCAGGCCGCGAAAGCATCGTGCCGGAGATCATGGAACGCGACGGCCGCGGCCGGTTGACCAGTGGCGTGTTGGCCGAGGCGTACGAGAAGCGCGATCCACTGGTCTACGAGGTGATCAGCCGGATGCAGTACTACCTAGGGCTCTCGGTGGCGTCGGCGATCAATTTCATTGACCCCGAGGTGGTCGTGATAGGGGGCGGGGTGGCAGAGGCGATGGGCGAGGCGTACCTGGAGCCGATCCGCCGCGTGGCGTACCAGTACGCGTTGAACAAGCGGGACGCGCGTTCCATCCAGATCGTGGGCGCGCAGCTAGGCGATGATGCGGTCGTGATCGGCGCCGCGGTCTACGCGCGGCAGCGGTTGGAGGGGATGGGGAAAGTGTAGGGGCGGGTTTGGCTCGGTTAACGCAGGCGCACTTTGCTCGGTGGTCGTATCATAACGAGAGCCCCCTCGTTGATGCGAAGAAACCCGCCCCTACGCTACGGATCAATGACGCTCGTTGTCATCTCGCACGAACGCCGACAGCAGGATGCTGACGACGCTGATCACCAGGCCGCCCAGGAACGCGTTCCAGAAGCCATCCACCGTGAAGCCCAGGCCCAATTCCTGTGAAACCGCGCCGGTGAGCAGCAACATGCCGGCGTTAAGCACCAGCGTGAACAGGCCCAGCGTGAGGATCTGTAACGGACAGCTGAGAAAGGCCAGGATCGGCCGGATGACCGCGTTGAGCACGCCGAAGACCAACGCCACCAGCAGCAGGTTAACCCACCCGCCATCATGGCTGATGCCGGGCACGACTGCACTAGCGGCCCATAATGCTGCCGCGTTAATCAACAAACGAATCAGAAACCGCATTTTTGTCTCCTTGTCCCGGGGTAGGGATGCATCGCATTAACTAACTCACTCCATAAAAATCTCGACCCGCTCATCGTCCTCTTCATCATCTACCTCGAGGATGCGCCCCTGGATCCCATCCCGGATGGCCTGTTGAATGGCGCTGGTGTCCATGCCGGCCATCTCCGGGGCGAAGCGGGCGCCCATCTTAAGGCCCACGTCCACCAGGCCCGTGGGGATGCTGACGTTCAGCTTGCTGCGACCGGTGCTGCGGTCGGTGACGCGGATGCGCAGCCAACGCGCCCTGGACGCTTCTGACCGGCTCTGCGGCTCAGGCGCAGTCGCACGCAACGCCTCCAGCAGCCGCGCGCCCTCTTGCGCAGTGATCTGTTTGTCAGCAATCATCTTTAATATACGCATGCGTTCGTCGTTGGTTGCCATCATCCTTCTCCTATCCGCGCATGTCGGCCGGTTTCACGGCCCGGCGCATGGTGATCAGCTCGCGTTCGATCCGGAAGCCGGCCGCTTCCAGGGCTGCAATGCCTTCAGTGTGCTCATGGTCGTGGGCCACGACCACGGGTCGTCCACCGCTTCCGCCTAGCGAGCACAAGCCTCGTGCCACCAGCGCAGTTTCCAGGCGGCCGCGGGCTGCTGGACGGACCGCGAAACGTAGGGTGTCGTGCCCCAACAGTGGGACAGCGCGCGTCTCAACTGCGCCGATTAGCGTCCCTTCCTCCCGGGCAGCCCAACGCTCCACCCGGTAAAATCCCGTCAAGCGGCCCAGCGCCTCGCCCAGTAACCGATCTGGCCCCAGCTCATAATCGGCGCGGTTAAGTGGTTCGGCCCACTCCGCCAGGGATGACCGCACAGACCGTGCCAACTCCAGCCATTCGTTGCCCGTCCATGAGCGCAACGGCGTCAGCGGCACATCAGGGTCAAGCGACGGCGGCTGCGCCGGGGATACCGGCAGTCGCCACAGGCTTTCGTGGCCCACGTCTTCGAAGCCTAGATCCCGGTACAGCCTGTGTGCGGCGATGTTATCCGCGCGCACCTGAAGCAGCACCCAGTTGCCTTGACGTTGGGCCACTTCGCGCAGCGTGGCCCGCATTAGCCCGCGCGCGATGCCCCGCCCTCGATGTTCTAGCGCAACGGCCACGTTACTGATGCGCCAGCGTGCACCTGATTGATCCCCAGGCTGCAAGGTTACGTTGCCGATCACCTGGCCGTTTTCTACCCATACCTGGCCGTACATGGCGTCGTCGAACCACGCCAGGCTCACCATGTTGCCCAGAAAGGGGGCCAGCCGGCCGGCGAGATCCATGTCTCGCAACGCCTTGCGCCCCCGCGAATCTAACTCACTCGCGAAGACGCTGCCCACCAGCCGGGCCACCTGGCGCATATGCCGGCCCGGATCAAACGGCTGTGGGCCATCCTGACCTTGGTGAGGTCGTGGGATAACAAATGCTGTCACGAAATGGCTTCCTGCAGTAGGGGCGAGTTTCCCGTGGTTGACGCAGACCAGCCTGCTGCGGCGGCAGCGCTATGTCGGCAGGTCACCCGCTACACCGGAGCAACCCGTCCCTGCAACTGAATTTGGTGCATCTCTATTCTACCTCACTACCCCCTAAGCGCCCAATGCTTTGAGCAGCGCGTCCGCCTCCTCGGGCGTGATCCGGCCTTCTTCCACCATTCTCAGGATGCTCAGTTGTTCTTCGGTTGTGGCCGGTTTGGCGCGTTCGGGCGGCTTGGGCCGTTCCGGCGGCGTTGGGGGCACGGGCGGGATCGGCGGCCGCGGGGGGCGGAAGCCACGCCAGCCCCGGTTCCCTTTGAACTCGCCAGTCTCGATATCAATACCGGCCGAGGCCAACGAAGCTGTCACCTGTTGGCGGATGCGTTCGCCCAGGTTGGCGAACTCAGCGACGGGGTCATCTTTGTGATGGCGGGCCCAGCTTTTCCGCACTTCTTCCGCTCCCGCGCGCGTCACGCGCAGATCGCCACTACTGGTGAACTCCAGTCGCGTGGCGCCGGCGCCCACACTGGCCGAGTAGGTGGGCGTGCCATCGGCCGCGGGGGTCAACGAGATGTCGGAACGGATGCGTCCTGCGGCGCGAGCGATCAGCCGGACATCGGCATCAGCCGGCAGGTGAACATGAACGTCGCCATCCGCGGCCAGGGTATAACCATCGGCTGCGGTGAAAGGCCCGTTCAGCACCGCATCGCCATTGACCTGGCCCGCGGCCAGACCGCCTGCCAGGCTGCTGCCGCGCAGGTCGCCCGCGACTATGCGCAGCGTAGTCGCGCCGGCGATGTCGTTGATCCGTGCGTCGCCGTCGGCCGCTTGCACGGTCAGTCCGCCCGACAACTTTTCGGCCCACAGGTCGCCGTGGACGCGCCGGATCTGGACGTCGGCGGCCGAGCTGATCCGCACATCGCCGCTCACCTCCTCGGCGTTCAGGTTGCCGCCATTGGCGAACCGCAGGTCACCATCGCATGCACCAGTGATGCGCAGATCGGCCACGGCCTCGGCGCGGATGTCGGCGTCGGCTTGGTCAATAAACACCGGCCCTGTCAAGGCCTCCAGGCGCATGTCACCGTGCACAGCCTCCAGGCTGAGCTCGGCCGTCAGGTTTTGCGCCCGCACGTCGCCGAGCGCCTCCTTGACCGTGATGGCCAGGCCTTGGGGCGCCAGCACGCGCTCGGCGACGCCGTGGCTGAAGCGGACACCGCGGCCTTCGGGGATGAACTCGGGCACGGCCGGCCGGTCACCTGCGCGGTAGGTGATCTGCACAGCAGTGGCGTCAGGCATCCCGCGCACAGCCGCGTCCCGCGCCAGCGTCTCGATGGTCAACTGGCTGATGCCTTCAACTGGATACGTGAGGACTTCGCTCATGGTTTCCTCCTTCACCCGGTGACGCCTTGCAGCAGCTTGATGGCTTCGGCTGACGTGATCTTGCTGGCCGCCAGGTCGTCCAGGATAGCTTGGCGCTGATCCGCCAGGCGTTGTTTTTCTTCAGCAGGCGGCGACTCGCGCACCTCGTAGCCCATGGCGCGGATCACCTCGTCCAGTCGGGAACGGACGGTGGGATAGGAGAGCTTGAGCTCCTGGGCTACCCAGTTGAGCTTACCATCGCAGCGGACGAACAGCTCCACGAAGCTGCGCTGGTCGGCGGTCAACGCCTCCAGACGGCTGAACTGAAAGCGGCCCTCGATAGTAGTGTCGCACGCTGGGCAGTGCAGCCGCGCCACTGCCAGCGTTTCGCCACAAATGGGACATTTGGATGGGGCTGCATACATGGTGGGCCTCCGTGTTGCGTATTACGTACTGCTTATTGCGTATCGTAAGTGTAACATGGAGTTTAGTTTTTGTCAAGAGGAAATTAACTATTTTGATATTGAAACGAATAAAATTAAGGTATAGAGATGGGTTTCTTCTCATCAGCGATAAAATGGTGGCTTTTATGTAACAGCTATGCCCGGCTGACCTGTGTTAACCAGGATAAACCCGTCCCTACGCGTTCAAAACCGAAAAACACGCACCCGGCCGGCGGCGCTGCACCACTTGTTCCGCCACAAATGCGATGCGTAGCAGGGTAGCTTCCTCCCAGTGCCGCCCCATCGCCTGCATCCCGATGGGGCGACCGGCGGCATCGTAACCCACAGGGAAGCTCAGCGCGGGCAGGCCGGCCAGGTTTGCCGGAAACATGAAGCGCATCACCTCAGTGTCCGCGCTGAGATCAGACCAGGCTCCGGTTCGCGCGCCGGCTGGCGGGATTTCCGGCGCGGTGATGGCTGTGGCCGGCGTGATGATCGCATCCACCTGGCCGAAGGCTTCGGCAAAGATGGCCAGCGCGCGGGTGCGCATTCGCTGCGCTTTGATATAGTCCGCTGCCGAGAAGCTGCCGGTAAGCGCCAGGGTGGTGCGCACCGAGGGCCCCAACTGCCGCAGCGCCACCCCATGGTTCCGCATGCTGGTCGCCATCTCGCTGAGGATGGTCACGATGTGGGCCAGGCGCATAGCATCCAGCTCGGGGATCGTAATCTCGTGCACCGTCGCGCCAGTGCGTTGGAAATGCGCCAGCATTGCGTCGCACGCGGCCACGATGTCCGGTGTCACGTGCTCGTACCATGGGCGGTATACCCCAAGGCGCAGGCCTGCCAGGTGGCCGGCATCCCAGCCGGCCAGGATCACCGTGGGCTGGTGCAGCGAGTTGGGGTCGTGCAGATCGGGCCCGGCCATGATGCCGTAGGCCAGCACCACATCCTCGACTATGGCGCCCAACGGCCCCAGGTGGGCCACGCTCCAATCCAGCGGCGCCGCGCCGTGCTCGCTGACCCGGCCGAACGTGGGCTTGAGCCCGACCACGCCGCACAGGCTGGCCGGGATACGAATGGAGCCGCCGCCGTCCGCGCCCAGAGCGATGGGGCACAGTCCAGCGGCCACGGCGACGGCCGGCCCGCTGGAACTGCCGCCACTGTCGCGGGTCGTATCATAGGGATTGCGCGTTGCGCCGTAGTGCGCGTTCGCTCCGTTGGGGTTGATGCCGATCTCGTGCATGTTGGCTTTGCCGATCAGCAGCGCGCCCGCCGCGCGCAGCCGCGCCACTGCGGTCGCGTCCTCACGGGCCGGCGCTCGCCCCAGGAAGGCCGTGCCGACGGTGGTGGGGTAGGGCGTCTGGTCCACCTCGTCTTTGATCGCCACCGGCACGCCGTCCAGCAGGCTGAGCGGCCGGCCCGCGGCCAGGCGCTCGGTCGCGGCACGGGCCTGGCCCATGATGTCCTCCGCGTCGCTGGCGATGAATGCGCGCAACGGCGGATCCGCTGCGTCGCTGGCCCGGATCGCGGCGATGGCGCGCTCGGCCACCGCTTCGGGCGTAGTTTCGCAGGCACGGTACGCCTGCGCGTAGGCGCGCGCGGTGGCGAAAACGCCTTGCGGTGGATGAGCGCCCAGCGCCGCCTCGACCGCCGCCAGTGACAGTGGCCCGGTCGCCGGCTCGGCCGCGGGTGCCAGGGGCAGGAAGGTCGGTGGCTCGTCCAGGCGCAGTGCGCGGAAACGGTCGAAACCGCCCTGCTTCAGCACCGATGGGATCAGGAGCGGCCGGGTCAGGGGGCTATCCAACGCCGCGGCGAATGCAGCCAGCGCCGCGCCGGTCAGTTTGGGTAGGGCCAGGGAGCGGAGATCGTATGGGGCCATGGGTGTCTCCCGCGGTTTTGCTTTACGATACCACAGACCTGATATTTTGACGAGTCGGGTTTCGGATGCTTGGGCCGTCGGGCGCGCAAGCAGGCGTAGAAAGCGCAACGGCCCCCGGTACGGGACACCATCCCCGCGCCGAGGGCCGCCATCTATGCAGTACGAAATACGCAGCACGAGATACGCGCTACGCCCGCACGTTCTCACACCTTCCGATACTCGCCATCCACCACGTCTTCGCCGCCGGGGCCGCCCTGGCCGCCGCCGAACGGGCCGCCTTCAGCGCCGGGCGGGGTCTGGCCGCCGGGACCCTGGTACATCTTGGCGCCAATCTTCTGCCACTCGTCCATCAGCTTGTTGGCGGCTTTTTCCAGCTCCTCTGCGTCCGCGTTGCGATCCAGCGCGCTCTTCACTGCGTCCATCTGCTCCTGCAGCGCCTGCTTGTCCGCATCGGCCAGCTTGTCGCTGTTGTCCTGGATGAACTTTTGCACTTGGTAGTGCGCATTGTCGGCGCGGTTGTGCGCCTCGATCTGGGCTTTGCGCTTGCGGTCCTCGTCCGCATGGCGCTCGGCGTCCTTCACCATCTGATCCACCTGATCCTTGGCCAGGCCGCTGGATGCGGTGATTTTGATGCTCTGTTCGCGGCTGGTGGCCTTGTCCTTGGCGCTGACGTGCAGGATGCCGTCGGCGTCAATATCGAAGGTGACCTCGATCTGCGGGACACCGCGCGGGGCCGGCGGGATGCCGGTCAAGCGGAAGTTGCCCAGCAGCTTGTTGTCGCGCGCCATGGGCCGTTCGCCCTGGGTTACCACGATCTCCACCTCGGTTTGCATATCGCCCGCAGTGGAGAAGATCTGGGTCTTCTTGGTCGGGATGGTGCTGTTGCGCTCGATCATGGGGGTGGCCACGCCGCCTAGTGTCTCGATGGACAGGGTCAGCGGGGTCACGTCCAGCAGCAGGATGTCCTTGACTTGGCCGCCCAGCACGCCGGCCTGGATGGCTGCACCGATCGCGACGACCTCATCCGGGTTGACGCCCTTGTGCGGCTCGCGGCCGAAGAACTTGCGCACCGCTTCCTGCACCGCGGGCATACGGGTCATGCCGCCCACCAACACCACCTCACCCACATCGCCTGGCTTGAGCTTGGCGTCGGCCAGCGCCTGCTTACACGGCTCGATGGTGCGCGTCACCAGGTCACCCACGAGCTGCTCCAACTTGGAGCGGCTGAGGGTCATCTGCAAGTGCTTGGGCCCCGAGGCATCGGCCGTGATGAAGGGCAGGTTGATCTCGGTCTGCATCACGGTGGAGAGCTCGATCTTCGCCTTCTCCGCGGCCTCCTTCAGGCGTTGCAGCGCCATGCGGTCACTGCGCAGGTCAATACCCTGCTCCTTCTTAAACTCGTCGGCCACCCAGTTGATGATGCGCTGGTCGAAGTCGTCGCCGCCCAGGAAGGTGTCGCCGTTGGTGCTGAGCACCTGGAACACGCCCTCGCCCACGTCCAGGATGGAGATGTCGAAGGTGCCGCCGCCCAGGTCGTAGACCGCGATCTTCTGGTCCACCTTCTTGTCCAGGCCGTAGGCCAGAGCAGACGCGGTGGGCTCGTTGATGATGCGCTTGACATCCAGGCCGGCGATCTTGCCCGCGTCCTTGGTGGCCTGGCGCTGGCTGTCGTTGAAGTAAGCCGGCACGGTGATCACGGCCTCGGTGACCGGCTCGCCCAGGTAAGCTTCGGCGTCGGCCTTGATCTTTTGCAGGATCATGGCCGAGATCTCGGGCGGGCTGTATTCGCGGCCGCCCATGCTGACCCAGGCGTCGCCGTTGGCGTTTTCGGCGATCTTATAGGGCAGCACCTTGCGCGCCTTGGCGACCTCGGCGTCGGTGAAGCGGCGGCCCATCAGGCGCTTCACCGAGAAGATGGTGTTGTCAGGGTTGGTGATCGCCTGACGGCGCGCCACCTGGCCCACCATGCGTTCGTTGTTTTTGGGATTGACCGCCACCACTGAAGGGAACAGGCGCGCGCCTTCAGCGCTCGGGATCACCACCGGCTCGCCGCCTTCCATGACTGCGACCACGGAGTTAGTTGTGCCCAGGTCGATGCCGACGATCTTGCTCATTTTTGATACTCCTTTGATGAGAGGAATGTTGTTGACTGAAATGTGTCCGGGTATGGCTATTGGGGGACCAGGGATTCGGGATCAGGTATCGGAAGGTTACACTTGCCATCCACCGGAATCTGACCCCAGTCCCCAATCTCTATCCCTTCGCCACCCGCACCATGCTCGGCCGCAGCACTTTTTCGCCCAGCCGGTAGCCGCGAGCAACCTCGCTGATGATCTGGTCTTCTTGGTAGTCATCGGCCTCTTCATGGGTGACAGCATGGTGCAGCGCTGGGTCGAAGTGTTGGCCCGCGGTCGGGATCGGTTGTACGCCTTCGCTCTCCAGAAACGCATCGAGCTTGCGCTGGATCATGCGAAAGCCGTTGACCCAGTCGGAATCGGCCTGATCGGCCGGCACGACGGTGAACGCGCGCGCCACGTCGTCTACGATGGGCAGCAGTTTTTCCAGCACGCGCTCGGCGGCCGCAGCGCGCAGGTCGTCCATCTCGCGCTGCATGCGCTTGCGCGCGTTGCTCAGGTCGGCCGTGGCGCGGCGCCAGTTGTCCAGGTATTCGGCCGCTTGGGCTTCGGCCTGAGCGAGCTGCGCCTGGAGGGCAACGACAGCAGTTTCTTCCGCGGCCGGTCGGCCAGCTTCTTCAATAATCGTATGTTCATCAACCATAAAATGCGAATAACTCCTTATCCATATCATCTTCGGGAATCACGGTCATTCTGAGCAGGCCTGCACCGAGCCTCTTGTTACGGCGTGAAACCAGCGAAGTATCTATTCTTTTGGCGACATCGAGACCCTTCGTTGGATAGATGCCGCAGCGCAGTACGCGGGATCGACCCGCTCAGGGTGACACAGTTACGTATCGCCGATGATGTCTATTGTGTTCTTTAGTCCCCCACCGTCTCATCATCATACCAATCGCTGACCAGGTCGCTCATCAGGCGGGACACGTACCGCACCGCGCCGATGGTACGGTCATAAGTCATGCGCAGCGGGCCGACGACGCCGAGCAGGCCGCTGGCCCCACCCTCCACGCCGTAGCGGGAGAGCACCAGCGCCAGGTCGGCGAACTCCTGCCACCGACCCTCACCGCCGATCAGCACCTGCACCCCGCCGATTTCCAGCGGCCCGGCGGCCGTGGCCACGATGTTCGCCAGCGTAGGGCCTTCCAGCGTCTGCACGATGCCGCGCACCTGGCCGCCTTCGGCGAACTCCGGTTCGGCAAGGATGTGAACCAGGCCGTCGCGGTACAACAGGTCGTCCGGCCGGCCATCGGCGTTCACCATCACCTGGCTGACGATCCGCCCCACCTCACGGCCCAGCACGTTCATGTGCCAGAGCTGCGCGCTGATCTGTACGGCCGACAGGCCTTTATACAGGGCATTAAACTGGTTGGAGATGCGGCTCAGCGCCTCCTGCTCCACCGCCTCGTCCAGGGTCAGCATCTGCTGCTTCACCGTGCCGCCCATCAACACCAGCACCATCAGCACCAGCGTATCGCGCAGGCCGATCAACTCCAGATGCTTCAGCCGGCTCTGGCGCGCCCGGGGGGGCGTGGCTAGAGCGGCCTTTTGAGTGGTGTGGGCCAGCACGGCCACGGCCAGCCGCACCCATTGATCGAGTTCCAGCCGTGCCTGGTGAAACTGGTGGCGGATCATATGCTGCTCGGGCAGCGGCAGCTCCGTCTCACCCAGCAGGTGCTCCACAAAATAACGATAGCCCAGGTCGGTCGGGATCCGGCCGGCCGACGTGTGCGGATGGGTCAGGAAGCCCAGATCCTCCAACGCAGCCATCTCGTTGCGGATGGTAGCCGCGGAGATGTCCAGTCCATAGGTTGCCACAAAGGTCTTGGAGCCGACCGGCTGTCCACGTTCAATGTAAGCGCGAATTACCAGGCCCAACACGGCCTGGCGACGCGGTGTCATTTCCGGGATCTCGATCATCGTTCAGCTGCCTGCTTGTTTTAGCACTCTCGCTGGTAGAGTGCTAAAACTATGCGGCAAATGATAGCACGAAGGGGCGAGGGTGTCAAAAAGGGGACGTTTGTCTTTGCGGCGATCAATACGCAGCTTTATCGAAGAATGTTTTGAACGCGGTGCGCAGGATGATCTTGAAATCGAGCCACAACGACCAGTTCTCGATGTACCACAGGTCGTATTTGGTCCGTTCGGCGATGGAGGTGTCCCCGCGCAGGCCGTTGATCTGCGCCCAGCCGGTGACGCCGGCCTTTTCGCGGTGGCGTTCCATGTAGCGGGGGATGCTCTGGCGGAACTGCTCGACATAAGCCGGCTGTTCGGGCCGCGGGCCGACGATGCTCATATCGCCCATGAGCACGTTGATGAATTGTGGCAGCTCGTCAATGGAGGTTTTGCGGAGGAAGGCGCCGATGCGCGTACGCCGTGGGTCGTCTTTGGTCGTCCAGCCGGGGCCGTTACGTTCCGCGTCGGCGCGCATTGAGCGGAATTTCAGCATCTTGAACGGCTTGGTGTCCAGCCCCATCCGTTCCTGGGCGAAAAAGACCGGGCCCGGCGAGTCGAGCTTAATCAACAGCGCAGTCAGTATCATAATCGGGGATGCAAACAACAGGAAGAGGCTGGAGAATGCGACATCTACAATGCGCTTGAGAGTCAGTTTCCAGCCGCGCAAGGCCACATCGCGGATGGTGAGCAGCGGCAGCCCGGCGAGGTCACTGATGGTGACCTCGGACGCCATGATCTGGAAGACGTCAGGAAAAACCCGGATGCTGACCTTTTCACGTTCGCATTGAGAGACGATGCCGACCAACTCCTGGTGGGTGGCCTCGGGCAGGCCGATGATCACCTCGCTGATCCCGTGCGCTTCGATGATGTGCGGCAGGTCCTCGACAGCGCCCAGCACAGGCAGCCCCATCACCTTGGTTGGGGACAAGCGCCCACTCTCCTCCCCGTGACCATCCACGAACCCCACGACGCGGTAGCCCAGACCAGGGGTGTACTGGATTTTCTGCAGCAACATGCGGCCCACCTCACCCGTGCCTACGATGAGCACGCGTTCGGCGGCGACGCCCCGGCGTTGCAGCGCGCGTTGCACGCGGCCGTGCAGCACGCGGCCCAGGGTAATGGTGATTAGCCCTGCGGCCCAGGCGAACACCACCGTGGAGCGTTGATATTGCAGGGTGTCGCGCAGCACGAAGGCGATGAAAGCGATGGTGAGGAGGGTGGCGATTGACACCCCACCGAAGATACGGTAGCTCTCATCCGTGAGCAGTGCGGCATGTCGGCGATGGTAGAATTTGTAGAAAAAGAAGATCAGCAACGTGTTACTGGTCTGGATCGCAGCCAACAGCAGATATCCGGTGGTCGGGCCGGTGTCGTTCCCCTGCACCCAGCGGCGGAACGCGTACGCCAGGAAGAAGGCCAGCATGCTCATGGCTGCGTCCACGAGCACCAGGGTCAGCGTGAACCACACGCGCGGCCGTCTCATCCCATCACCCCTTTGTGCTCGACGCTGCTGTGCGGTAGCGTCCACGGAGCCGGCGCAAGAACAGGTCGAGCCCGCCGAAGAAGGCCACCCCGCCTCGGATCAGCCAGTCCAGCCAGAACGGCGTTGTGGTCCGGTAGTGTTTTTCGTAGAAGATCGTCATCGCCCGATAGAACTCAACGCGTGCTCGGTACGAATGCCGGCTGGCAGCCTCTTTGACGTGCAGCACGGTCACCTGTGGATTATACCATACCTCCCAGCCGGCATCGGTGATCCGTTTGGCCCAATCCAGGTCTTCGCCGTACATGAAGAAGGTCTCGTCGAGCAGCCCGGTTTGGCAGATCGCCTCCCCGCGCACCAGCATGAACGCACCCACAATGGCGTCCACTTGCGCCACCTGGTCAGGATCGAGGTACGAAAGATCGTAGCGGGCAAAGCGCGGGCTGCGCGGAAAGAGCCGGTCCAACTTCAGCAGATGGTAGAGGGAGGTGGCCGGCGTGGGAAAGGAGCGCCGGCACGCCTTATCCAGCGAGCCGTCGAGGCGCACCAGCTTCGGCCCGGCCGCACCGGCCTGCGGGTGCTCGGCCATGAACGCCAGCATGACTGCCAATGCATCCGGTGGCAGCACGGTGTCGGGGTTCAGCAGCAGCGCGAAGCGGGGAAGATCTATCCTCCCCGTCTCTCCTTCCCTGGCAGGAAAGGAGAGAGCACGCGCCTCCCCTCTCTTCGCAGGCGAGGAGCCGGGGCCGGGGTCCGCAAACCCGAACCAGCGCAACCCCTGGTTGTTGGCCGCGGGATAGCCTACGTTTTCCGCGTTGGCGATGAGGTGCACCTGCGGGAACTCGGCGCGAACAACGGCGACACTGTCATCCGGCGAGGCGTTATCCACCACGCACGCCGTCAACCGCAGACCGCCCGTGCTGGCGAACACGGACCGTAGGCAGTCACGCAGTAACGCACTGGTGTTGTAGTTGACGATAACGATGGCCAGGTCGAGGCGATCAATCGGTGCTTCGCTCATAGGTAGGCGCCATTATAGCACGAGGCACGGAGTCGGGTCAATTGCTCTGGCGCGACCTTCGTGTTAGAATGATGCGTGTGCTGAGGATTTCAGCTGTGCAAAAATAACCCGAACGTTGATGACTCAGGAGCCGACGACATGCGAACGGCGACGCGTTTTGTGAGCGGCTGGTGTCTGGCTGCACTGATGGCGGCATTGCTGATCGGCGCGGCGCCGATCAGCAATGCCGCTGATGGTTGCACGGAGCTTATCGTCAACGGCGGCTTCGAGACTGCTGACGCGTGGGTGCTGGGCGTGAGCCCGATCATGCCGCAATATGTGACCTACACCAGGCACAGCGGCAACCGGGCGTTGGCGCTGGGCATCACCAGCGGCGCCAACGTGGCCAGTTACTCGTCGGCGCGGCAGACGGTCTCGATCCCGTCCACGGTGACGCAGGCCACGCTGACGTTCTGGTTCTACGCCATAGCCAGCTCGCCCGCGACGACCGATTACATGGAACTCGTGCTGTTGGATGCGACCGGCACGGTGATTCTGGCGAAGCCGTGGCAATCGCACAACGACAGCCGGCTGTGGAATCAGCTCTCGTTCGACATGTCGCCGTGGCTCGGCCAGACGGTGCAGGTCTACTTCAACGTGTACAACGATGGCCTGGGCGGCACGGCGGCGCTGTTCCTGGACGACGTCTCGTTGCAAGCATGCACCGGCGGCACTCCTGTGACCACGGGCACACCGGTGGCCACCCTCACCCCTGCGCCGACCGCGACAGTAGCGCCCAGTCCTACCCCCGGTTGCATCACTGCGGTGATCAACGGCGGCTTCGAGAGCGGGCTGTCCTCGTGGGAACAGCAAGGGGACCCACGCGGGATCGCCCTGAGCACCAGCGCGCCGCACAGCGGCAGCACGGCGCTGCGCCTGGGCGCGTTGGATCAGAGCATCAACGACTTCACGTCGGTGCGCCAACAGGTGACCATCCCGGCCGGGTTCAGCCAGGTGAAGCTGGAGTTTTGGGCCTACACCTTCTTGGAAGCCAACCCTGGCAACGACTACCAGCGCGCTGACCTGTTGAATACCTCCGGCACACCGCTGTCGGTGCTCTGGAACGAGGCGACCGACAAGCGGGCCTGGGAACGGCGGGAGGTTGACCTGGCCCCTTACGTGGGGCAGACCGTTTTCCTGCGCTTTGGGGTCAACAACGATGGCGGCGGCGGCCGCGCGGCCATGTACCTGGATGACGTGCTTATCCGGGCGTGCAACCCCGGCCCGACGCCTACGAACACGCCTATGCCCACTGGCACGCCTGCGCCTGCGGCCTCCGGGACGCCCACCGGAGTCGCGCCCACCTATACGACAGCGCCCGCGGGCTGCGACAAACTGGCCTACAACGGCGATTTCGAGTCGGGCCTGTGGCCTTGGCGGCCCAGCACGAGTTTACTGCCGGCCACGGTGGTAAGCGATCCGGTGTACGAGGGCGTCTACGCCGTCCGCCTGGGTTCGCAATACGAGAACTACAACACATACTCGTCCATCCGCCAGACCGTGACGGTCCCTTGGGACCGCCCGCGCGTGCTGGTTAGCTTTTGGGCTTACACTTGGGCGGAGTCACTGACGGGCGGCGACCGCCAGCAATTCGCCGTGCTGGGTACAGATGGCACAGTGTGGGCGCTGCCGTGGTCGGTGCTGGAGGACGCGCAGGTCTGGCAACAATACGTTTTCGATATCGTCGGCGCGACCGGGCAGACATTCGACCTGTACTTCAATGCCATTAACGATGGCCTGGGCGGCCGCACGGCGTTGTTCGTGGATGAGGTCCAGTTGTGGGGCTGCACGGCCGGCGAGTACCCGGACGAGCTGTTGGCAGCCGATGCGTCGTGGTACAGGGACGTAGACATCAACGGGACGGGGCGCTCCGTGTACGAGGCGACGGCGACTGCTGAGTTTGCATCGACGCGGGGCGTGAGCGAGCGTGAACAGCCGGTAGCCGCGGCCACCCCTTGGGGCGAGATGACGCGCGTTGCGATTGCCGTCCCCACTGAGGCTTTCGCTGGCCGCGTGCTGGTTACAGCCACCCCTGCTGCCACGCCTACACCGGCGTCTGCGGTTCCAGGGGTGTTGGAAGGCCTCCTGGCGCAACTGCGCCGCCCCTGGTTGCTGGCGCTGTTCGCAGTCGTGATCGTGGTTAGCCTATTTGTCTTGTTGCTGCGCGCAGTCAAACCGTCATAGGGGCGGGTTTGATGCGTGCAGGGCGCGGGTTTTACCTGTCTGCGTGGGATATTGCAGGCGGAGATCTGCCCGCAATGGGGCGAAACCCGCCGCTCCGCATTAACACTGCTCTTTGGAAAGGAACCGAGTTTGGATCTCACCCTTTACCGAGACGAGAACGGCTTTGTGGCCTTGCAGGCTGAGTGGAACGACCTGCTGCGCCGCAGCCGCTTCGACACCGTCTTTCTGACTTGGGAATGGCAGCGCACCTGGTGGCAGCACCTGGGCCGCAGCCGGGGGCCGTTATATCTCCTGGCTGCACGGCAGGATGGCCGCCTAGTGGGCATCCTGCCCCTGTACGAGACGCGCGCCGGCGACGAGGTCGCCCTGAACGTCGTCGGCTGCATCGAGGTCTCCGATTATCTGGATCTGATCATCGAGGCCGGGCAGGAGGAGGCGGTGTACGCGGCGTTCCTGGCCTGGCTGACCGGCCCCGAAGCCCCGCCCTGGACCGTGGTTGACCTGTGCAATCAGCCCGCAGCCTCGCTAGCGCACACACGGCTGCCCGAGCTGGCCCGCGCGGCCGGCTACCAGGCCGACGTGGTTCAGGAGGACGTTTGCCCGGTGATCGCGCTGCCCCGACCCGAAACAGGCGACGCGGCCGGGCTGGAAGCTGCGTGGGAGCTCTACCTGGCCGGGCTGGACAAAAAGGAGCGGCACGAGATCCGCCGCAAGCTGCGCCGCATGGAACGCGAAGCCCCTGATGCGCAGTTGCGCTTCGTCGCCGGCGGGCCCGACCTGGCCGCGGCCGTGGACGACTTCATCGCGCTCCACCGTTTCAGTCGGGCCGACAAGCACGCGTTTATGACCGATGAGATGCAGGCGTACTTCCGCGCCATTGCCGCCGCGCTGGCCGAACGCGGCTGGCTGCAGCTGTCGTTCCTGGAAGTGGATGGTAGGCCGGTCGCCACCTACTTCTGCTTCGACTACGGCGACGCGATCCTGGTCTACAACTCCGGCTACGACCCGGGGGCCGTGCCTCAGCTCAGCCCCGGCTGGGTGCTGCTGGCGCAGCTCATCCAGCACGCGATCGCGCTGGGGCGCGCCCGCTTCGACTTCCTGCAGGGGAACGAGGACTACAAGCACCGCTTCGGTGGCGTGGATACCGCGGTCTATCGCACCCTGCTCCACCGCGGGTGAGCCCGGCGCATGTTACCCACCGGCCACATCGAGTTCACCTGGGCGGCCTTGAACCTGCTCCAACGCAAGGCCGGCCTGTTTCGGGACGCGGATTACCGTCTGGTCGCGCTGGCCGCGCTCGCGCCCGACCTGCTGGACAAGCCGCTGGCGCTCACCGTCTACCGCGACACCGACGCGGCGCTGTTCTGGGGGCACAACCTGTGGTTCCACCTGGCCGTCTGGCTGGTCGCGTGGGTGGTGGTACGGTTCAGGGAACGGCGCAGGGATTGGAAATCCCCGGCTCAAGGTGAGAAGCCCCCGCAGGGGATGGGATGGGGCCCGCTGCCGTACCTTCTGGCCTTCTCCGGCCACCTGCTGGCCGACCGCATGTGGGGGTTCCAGGAGAGCCTGTTCTACCCGCTGGGCGCGGGCTACTGGCACCCGTGGGTGCATGTCGGCGCGCCCCAGGCAATGCTGGACGCGTACCTGACGATCATCCGCTCGACGCCGATTATCGTCGCGTTCGAGGTCATCGGCCTGGGGCTGCTGGCCTGGTTCGTTTGGGATCGCAGGTTGTGGCGGTGGGATCGGCTGGCGGCCTGGCTGCGCACGGGGCGATTTACTGGCGCGGGACAGGTCTTCACATTCCGGAATCGAGGCTTCAGCCGGTCTTCCGGTCGTGGGAATAACCGGCCAAAGCCTCGAGTCCAGCACTCTGATGTGTAGGGGCGCACCCCTTCGACTGCGCTCAGGGCAAGCTCTCGCGGTCGCCCCTGTGGGCAGGTGCAAGACCTGCCCCTACCATAAGGACTTTCATGCGCATCATCGCAGGCAGCGCCAAAGGATTGACACTGGCCTCCGTGCCGGGTGATAGCACGCGCCCGATCACCGACCGCGTCAAATCTGCGTTGTTCAGCATCCTGACCTCGCGGGAGCAGATCGAGGGCTGCCGCTACCTGGATCTCTTTGGCGGCACCGGCGCGGTCGGCATCGAGGCGCTGAGCCGCGGCGCGGACGAGGTCGTCTTCTGCGAGCGCGACCGGGCCGCGCTGCGCGTGTTGCAGCGCAACCTGGCCGCGGCCGGCGTGCCTGACCGGGCGGAGGTGATCCCCGGTGACGCGTTCGCCTACCTGGCGCGGCCGGGCCTGGCCCCGTTCGATGTGATCTACATCGCGCCGCCGCAGTATCAAGGGCTGTGGCTGCGCGCGCTGGCCGCCGTGGACGCCCGGCCCGATCTGCTGACGGACGACGGCTTGGCTATCGTGCAGATTTTCCCCAAGGAGTGGGCCGAGCCGGCGCTGGCGCATCTGCGGGTGGTGGATCGCCGGCAGTACGGCAGCACGGCACTCTACTTCCTGACAAGGAAAGAACCAACCCGCAATTGGGACGCGGACTACGCGGACAACGCGGAGAACGCGGATAAGACTTGAGCCTGTCATCGTTCCGGCTTCCATGCCTGCTTATGCCGCCTGAAGGCTCGATTCCGGAGCGTGTGTCACCTCTAGTGTGAGGCGCCAGAGTGCCAAGCATTTCCGATCCAAAACCTACTGACTCCCTCCCTGTGCCCGCCGATCGGCGCCGCGCGTGGCTCATGGCGAGCCGGCCGCGCACGCTGCCGGCCGCGGTCGCGCCGGTGGTGGTGGGCACGGCCTTCGCCATCCACGACGGCGCGTTCCGACCCCTGGCCGCGCTGGCCGCGCTCCTGGCCGCACTGCTGATCCAGATCGGCTCCAACTTCGCCAACGACCTCGGCGATTACCTGCGCGGCGCCGACCGCCACGGCCGCGTCGGCCCGACGCGCGTCACCACGGCCGGGCTGCTGACCCCGCGCCAGGTGGAGATGGGTATGGTCGTCGTGTTCGGCCTGGCCGCGCTGTGCGGCGTTTATCTGATCATCCTGGGCGGCTGGCCGATCTTGCTGGTCGGCGTGCTCTCTATCGCCGCGGCCATCGCGTACACAGCCGGGCCGCTGCCGTTCGGCTACTACGGCCTGGGCGACCTGGGCACCTTCGTCTTCTTCGGGCTGATCGCGGTGGGCGGGACGTACTACGTGCAGGCGCACGTGCTGACGCCCGCGGTCTGGCTGGGCGGGGTGGCCATGGGCTGTTTGGTTACAGCGATCCTAGTGGTGAACAACGTGCGCGACGCGGACAGCGACCGGGCCGCGGGCAAGCGCACGGTGGCCGTGCTGCTGGGCCGCCGCGGCGCGCGCATCGAATACCTCATCCTGCTGGCGGTCGCCTACGCCGTCCCCCTCGTCCTCTGGTTGGCCCTGGGCTACCGGCCCGGCGCGCTGCTGGCGTGGCTCACCCTGCCCCTGGCCTACCGCCAGGCCCGCGCCGTCTTCACCATCCTCGGCCCCGCGCTGAACCGGACGCTGGCGGGCACCGCGCAGTTGGCGGTGGCGTATGCGGTGGCGTTGGCGGTGGGGATGCTCCTGTAGCACGGCAGCCTCCACCACCCAGGGCAAACACGGTCATCCTTGGCTTCTCCAAGTCAAAAGCTTGCGGTATAATAAGCTGGTCACAGTTCCTTGCTCGCCAGCACAACTCGCTACTCCCCCGGCGATATGTGCCCGACATTCCTGAGGAGTACAGCCATGCCAGTCAATACATTCAACACCACCCTTGGCGGGGAGATCGTCATCTACCAGCCGCCCGATGGCGCGGCGACGCTCGATGTCCGGCTGAAAGGGGAAACCCTGTGGTTGACGCAGGCGCAGATCGCCGAGCTTTTTCAGAAGGAACGCTCGGTCATCACCAAGCATCTGCGCAATGTCTTCGCGCAAGGCGAGCTGGACCGAGATTCAGTTAGTGCATTTTTTGCACATACTGCCGCCGACGGTAAGACCTACCAGGTCGAATACTTCAATCTGGACGCGATCCTCTCCGTCGGCTACCGCGTCAACTCCCGCCGCGGCACGCAGTTCCGCATCTGGGCCACCAATGTGCTGCGAGGCCACCTGGTGCGGGGCTACACGGCGAACGAGCGCCGGCTGGCCGAGCTGCGGCAATCGCTGCGGCTGGTGGAGCACGCGCTGGCCGGGGACGCGGTCTCGGCCGAGGAGGCGGCCGCGCTGCTGCGGGTGGTGACGGATTACGCCTACGCGCTGGATCTGCTGGACGACTACGACCATCAGCGGGTGGCGGCGGCGACAACCCAAACGGGCCTGGCGGCCGGCATCAGCTACGATGAGGCACGCGCTGTCATCGGCCAATTGCGCGAGAAGTTCGGCGCGTCCGCCCTGTTCGGGCTGGAGAAGGATGACAGTCTACACAGCTCGCTCAACACGGTGATGCAGACCTTCGACGGGCACGACCTGTATCCGAGCCTGTGGAGGAAAAGGCCGCGCACCTGCTCTATTTCCTGGTGAAGAATCACAGCTTTGTGGACGGCAACAAGCGCATCGCAGCCGCGCTCTTCCTGTGGTTCATGGAGAAAAACGCCCTGCTCCGCCGCGCCGACGGGGGCCGGCGTATCGCGGACAACGCGCTGGTGGCGATTACCCTGCTGGTCGCGGTCAGCGAACCCGCAGAGAAAGCGGTGATCATCAGCATGGTGGTGAATTTGATCAACGGGCGGAATTGAGCATGTAGCACAATCCGCTGGATTGTGCGCGGGCGCAATCCAGCGGATTGCGGTACATCAAGTCAACTGCCCCACCGCCCCCGGATCCGTCCACACCAGACTCCGCACCTGGGCCGCGACCGCGCCTGCGTCGAAGCTGCGCTGCACATCCTCCGGTTGGGTGATCCCGCCGGCCGCGACCAGCGGCAGCCCCAGCCCCAACTCCGCCACGGCCGCCAGCGCGTAGAGGGTGAGCGGGAACGCGGCCGGGCCCGCCATGGGACCGGCGACCAGCGTCCCATCGGCTGCGGGTGCGCGTGCCAGGGCCGCGGTGCCCACCACCAGCGCATCCGCGCCCGCGCTGGCGCAGGTGGATGCCAGGGCGACTGCGCGAGGGGTGGGCAGCTTGACCAGCAGCGGCAGCGTGCATGCGCGGCGCACCGCGCCGATCCAGGCCGCGGCGTCGTTGCGGTGCGCGATGTGCGGCAGGTGGAGCTCCAGGCCGGCCGCGGCCGACTCTTCTTCCAGCAGCGCGGCCAGCCGACCCCACTCCTCCGGAGCGCTGGCCGCCAGGGCAACGATCAGCGGCACGCCCAGCCGCCGCCAGGTCGCATCATGGCTTTGCAGCACGCGGCGATAGCCGGGGTTATGATCGCCGGTCGCCAGCAGGAACCCGCCCGGGATCTCGGCCAGCCGCGGCCCCGCGCTCCCGCGCCGCGGCCGCCACGAGATCGGCGGCGTCACGATCGCGCCGAACTGCGCCGGCGTCACCCCGGCCGGCCACGCGTCCGCATACCCCACCGCCCCGCTGCCGGCGATGAGGGGTGAGACCAGGGTCAGGCCCTGTTTGTTGTTCGGTGCAAGTTCGATCATGCGCAGGTGTCAGGGATTAGGGATTAGGGGTGAGCCGTCAGCCCTCAGCGGTCAGCCGTCGGCGGTCAGTTCGCACATTCCACATTCCATATTCGACATTCCACATTCCACATTCCACATTCGACATCGTCCATCGTCCATCGTACATCCAACCTCCAACTTCTATCCTCCAACCTCCACCAAATCCATCACCGGCCCGCGCAGGCAGATGCGGCGGCGGCCGGTGGTGATGTCGGCGGCGCAGGCCTGGCACGCGCCCGTGCCGCACAGGAAGGTGGCCGGGTAGAGCGCCTGGACGAAGCCGCGGCTGACCTCGAAGCGGACGGCTTTCACGGCCGCGGTTAACTGGCTATAGAACGGCAGCGGCCCGGCGGCCAACACCAGGTCGGCCCAGGCCAGCAGGCCCGGCCCCGGCGCGCCGGCCGGCCCGGCCAGCAGCTCGGACCACTGACCGGCTACACGGCCGCCGTCCGCGGTCAGGGTGTGGTATTCCACCGAAGCGGGCAGCCGCTGCGGTGGGATCAGCTCGCGGGCCGTGCGCGCCTCCACCGCCAGCGCCACCGAAAGCCCGCGCGCCTCGGCCACCGCGACCACGGGCAGCAGCGTCCATGCCGGCTCGCCCGCGCCGACGCACAGAACGTTGCGGATGCCCAGCGGCACGCTGAAGCCGATCCCCACCGGGCCCAGGCAATCCAGTTTCGTCCCGACCGCCGCGGCCGCCAGCCACGCGTGGCCCCAGTCCCCGCTCGGCGGCACGCGCAGGGTCCAGGTTTCGGCAGCGATCGAGATGGGGTAGAAGGTGCGGCGCAAGTAGGGGGCCTGGCCCCAGCCGCACCTCACCAGCGCCGCCTGGCCCGGCCCCAGGCCGCGCGCCAACTCCGGCACCAACAGGGTCAGCTCCTGCGCCGGGCCCGCGCTCGCGCGGGCGATGAGGGTGGCGGTGGTTTGGATCATTGTGAGACCAGCGCCCGATAAGTCGCCAGCATCTGCTCGTGCGGCGCGTCGAACTCGATGGTGGTGAAATGGCCGGCAGATCTGGCGCGCACCAGGTCGAGCGGCAGCAGGCCATCCCACGAATATGCCAACTGCGGAAAGGCCCCACGGCCTACCGTGCGGAGCGCGGTGACGCCGCGGCTGCCACACGCCGCGGCCAGCGTCAGGAAACGCTCGCTCAACCCCTCACCGGCGCGCCCCACGGCCACACTGAGCGATTGCAGGTTAGCAGGCGGCAGTAGCGCCAGGCAGCGTTCCGGCACCTCCATCAGGTTTTCCACCGGCCGCACGACGATGACCCGACCCTGGCAATCGTTGACTGTTGCTGCCAAGATGGCCGCCCCCTGCGCGCTTCGTTCCAATGGCCGTCGGTCCACGACCACGACGAAGGGGTCATCGTACTCGCTGACCACCTGCGCCTGGCCCGCAACCTCCAGCAATTTGTAGCGGTCGAATCGGTCGTTGAGCTCACGTTGCGGCCAGGCCCCACGCGGCAGGGTCACGGCCAACAGGCGCAACTGCGCAGCCAGCGCGGCTGCGTACTCCGCCGGGCTGTGGCAATCCGAGCCGCCTTCTTCGACGAAATGGATGCGCGATGAGAGGCAGCCGTTCTGGTCCCAGGCGGCCGAATCCAGCGCGGCCAGCAACGCCACTACATCCAACAACGGCTGTTCGGGATCGGCTTGCGCGCCCCGGGTCAGTACCTCCCGGCCGATCAGCGAGAAGCTGACCTTGTGGCCGTGCGCGTGGAAACGCGCCGGCCGCTCGGGCCGGGTCGCGCGCAGGCTGCGCCGGATCTGCGCGATGGTCTCGTCACTGGCCGCGGCCACCACCAAGTCTGCCTGGCCCAACAGAAGGCGCTGCAAATCGGCGTCTTCGTAGTCCCAGATCAGCACCGCGACGGCCGAGACCAGCTCGGGGTCTTCCGCTTCCAGTGCGTTCAACACCAGGGGGGCAAAGATCGGCTCTTGCCGCGAGTTTTTGACCACGATGGCCGGGGGGTGTTCCGCGGCCAACCCGGCCGCCAGGCCCAGGAAGGTGATGAGGAGCGCAGCGCCCGGCACGTTGCCAGCGCCGTAGCCGACCACCAACTCCGGCACGCTGACCGGTCCGAACAGGGCGCGACCCGGCCGCGGCAGGAGTCGGTCCAACGCCCGGCGCCAGCGACTCTGGGGATAGAAGCGCCAGCGGCCCGGCAGGTTGCCCATCGGCTGCCAATCGATCATGCCGCGGCGGTCCGGCGCCAGCGCCAATGCCTGGGGCATCTGGTCCAGCGCCATCAACGCCATGGCCCGCAACGCAAAGCGGATCATGGGCACCGAGTAGCCGGTGTAAGGCGGCAGCGCGGCCACTGCTTGCTGATGCGCCGGGTCGCACGAGTCGGCCAACCGCGCGCCGGCCCGGGCCAGGGCGGCCTGCAGGCGCTGCCACAGGGCCGGTCCGGCCGGCAAGCGCCGGCGATTCTCAGCCAGCGCGGCAAGGAGCGCGCGCCACTGGTCGCGGTCGAGTTGGGGCCAGCACGCGGTCACGCTGCCCGCTTCCTGCGGCGCCGCGGGCCGGCCGTTCAGCATGGTGGCGGAGGCCAGCGGGGCGCCGGCGGTGAGGATGCGCCTGCGGAGGTCTTGCGGCAGCCAGAAACCGTCCACGCCGCCCCCTACACCTGCGCCGCACAGCCGGCCTCATCCAACAGGTCAACCCGCTGGATGGAGGCGCGCATCAGGTAGGCGCCGGGGTCGCCGCAGGGGCACCGCCAGCCCGGCAGGTCCCCGCGGACCAGGCGCACGCGATCCGCGGCCCGGAAGAAGGGTGGATAGAGGTTGCCGCCGCCAAACGGGTCGAAGAACGCCAGCAGGCCCGTGGTGTCTGGCCCGGCCTGGAGGCGGCCGTCGCTGTCCAGCGTCCGCGCGTAGAGCCAGGGCGGCAGGTGATAGTTGCCCTCCGGGCACTGCATGGCGGCCCAGTTGCCCTCGGCCATGCCATAGGTGTCCACGATGGGGATGGGCCGGCCGTCGCTGAGCGTGAAGACCTGGGCTACAGTGCGGCGGATGGCATCCGGGGGAACGTCATAGCGCTCTTTGAGACCGCCGCCTGAGCCCAGGAGGCTGCCGGGCGCCAGGGCCAGCGTCTCATTGCGCTGCTGCAACGCCAAGGCGACGGCGTGTAGTTGGACCAACCCGCCGAACAAAAGCACCTTCTCGCCTGCGGCTGCGCTGCGCCGTAGCAAGGCGATGGTCTTGCGCACCGCGGCCGGGGTCACGTAGTGGTTGTTCATCCACACCATGAAGGGGTGCAGCAGACGCCGCTCGATGTCACCCTCCAGGCCGGGGCGCAGGGTGCGACCGGCGCGCACGCGCACCTGATCGGGGTAGGCGGGGAAGGGGATGGTGAAGTGGATGCGCGCCTCGTCGGTCCACACGCGGGCCACGCTGAACGCGGCCATGCGCGCCATGGCGATGCGCGTCTGCTGCGGCATGAAGAAGATGGCGCAGTGGTCAGCCTGCATGCCGAAGTAGCGCTGGAAGCACAGGTAAAAGCTCTCGGTGGTCCCGGCCAGCCCGTCTTGGTCACGCACCATGATGGTTGCCCGGCCCGATGTGCCGCTGGAGGTAAGCACTTCCAGGCCCAGGTCGGCGTAGATGCGCTCCAGATCGGCCAGGAGGGCCTCCAGCGAGCGATAACGCGACCGAAAGCTCGCAAATCGCTCGCGGGGTAGTTCGATCGAGAGTTGATCAGCCAGCCAGGCCAGAAATGCGGCCGGCTGGTCTTGCGGGAACGGGCCCAGCAGGTCAATGTAGGACTTGAAGGCCTGGGCCGTGGGCCGCAGCAGCCGGGGCAGGTCGTCAGGGCCGGCCGTTGGGCCGATGCCCCGCGCCGAGACGATCTGCCGGTAGACGCGGTTGCGCGGGTAGTGCCAGGCGTGCGCGGCCAGGATGGCGTCCAACAAGACGCCTTCGCGCTCGGCGGGCGCCATGTCCCAGAAGTCGCGGAGTTGGCTGGCGGGGCGCGCGTTGCGGCCGCTGCCGGTGAAATGTGTGTGCATGGTTCACGAATAGGTTGACGCTCTAACAACTCACGCAGTTTGCTGGGGACCTACACTTGGATGGAGATAGAAGGCAGCACCCCAGTCCATTCCAAGGAGGCCCCCATGACGCAGTATCAGCTCACGACGCTGGCTCTGTCAACTCGGCTGGAGTTGACGCTGGAAATGCGGCCGCGCGCAGCGCGCGGCTGGGGCCGCGTCACGGCGCTGGCCGCGGCGTACCAAATCTCCCGCACGCGGCTGTATGAGCTGCGCGGCTGTGGTCGGGCGGCGCTCCTGGCGGCGCTGGCGTCGCAGACGCCGGGGCCGCGGCCGGCTGTCACGACGCTGACGGTCGATCCGGCGTTCCTCCAGCGGACGATTGCCATCCTGGCAACCCAGCGCAGCTCCGTGCGCGGCATTCAACTGGGCCGTGCGCTGCTGTTTCACGCGCCGCGTTCGGTGGGCTACATCAGCCAGACGCTGACGACGCTCGGGACCCAAGCTGCGCTCCCGAATGCCGCCTTGCCTCCGCCCCTGCCCGTGCTGGCGGAGGCCGACGAGATCTTTCAGGGCCGCCAGCCCTGTCTGACGGTGGTGGATGGTCGCTCGTTTCTGGTGCTCAACCTGGCGCCGGCCACTGCCCGTGATGCCACGACGTGGGGGGGCCTTGCTGGGCCCTGCAAGCCCGTGGCGTCCAGTTCCAAGACCTGGCCAGCGATGGCGGTACGAGCATCCGAGCCGGGGCCGCCGCGGTGCACTTGGCCGTGCCATTACGCCCCGACCTGCTTCATCTGCTGGCTGACGCCTGGCAGGTCGGCCAGCGGTTGGCGCGCCAGGCCTATCAGACCATGCAGCTCGCCGCGCGGGTGCGGCGGGCCGCCCAGGAGGCTCCCGCCGCCCACCGCCGGCGCGGCCCCCGCCGGAAGGTCAGCGGGCCGTTGGCCGAAGCGACGGCGCAGGAAGCCCAGACCATGCAGACCTACGCTCAGTTGGGCTGGCTGCTGCGCGAAGTGCGGCAGGCCCTGGAACCGTTCAATGACCGCGGCGGCTTGGCGGCGGTGACGACGGCGCGCAGCACCATCGAACCCGCGCTCGCCCTGCTGGCGACCGTGCCCGAGCCGGCGGTCCACTCGCTGGGCCAACAACTGCACGAGCACCTGGAGGCGCTGCTGGCACCCTTGACTGGGCTGGCACAGACGCTGGCGTCGTATCGCCAGCACCTGGACCCAGCCACCGAAACGCTGATCCTGTGGGCCGGGCGCCAGCGGCAGGCGTTGGCACCCGGCGACGGCTTCCCCGCCCACCTGCAAGCCACCGTCCAGGCCTGCTGGGTCGCCTTGAGCTTCTTTCAGCGCGCGTCCAGCCTGGCGGAGGCTTTGCACAGTTGGCTGCGGCCCTATCTCGCCTTGCAGCGCGGCATGCCAGCCTGGCTCTTGCCCTTGCTGCAACTGGTCTGGAATCACCACTGCTTCAGCCGCGGCCAACGCGCCGGCAGCCCCCTGCTGCAACTGGCGGGGGGCGCCGACGCACCCACCCTGGCGCAGGCGCTGGACCAGTTGTGCGCAGGACAGCCCGTCATGGTCAGCCAACCGGTCAAACAGTACGCGCTCGCCCAGGTCTTCGGCCTTGCAGCGGAGGAGCTGGCCAGCTTGCAACTCGCCTCAATTCGGAAAGCGCCAGACAGTGTCAACCTATCTGTCCCAGCAAATTAACCATTCCCTCTGGACTCACTGAAATGTTACCTTAAGCACATAAAAGTTTGCGTCATCGTGAGTGCCATCTCCTGAATAGACCCGGACATAGTACCGCCCGGGACGTGGGATTGAACATGAACGTATGTAATCGGGTGATGTAACGGGGCCAGTACCACAGTCCGCCATATCGGATGCATTCAGCCAGATCGCGACATGACCAACCAGCGACGCTGGCAGTTGAAGGCGCATCTGCACGGTGTTTGCAGTGCTAGTGTCAAAGTAATAGTAATCATAAGAGTCACCGGAGCACAACTTAGCCTGGTAGGACTGATTTGACACTAGCGGTCCCCAAGCGCTAGCCTGGCTATTGTTTGGTTCATATGCATCACATGATGGAGCCGCACGCAGTACGAGTGGCAACAGCACGCGGCCCGGCGCACCGCCGCACCAGAAGCCAGAGCAAGCCGCGATTGTACCCCCTGTGCTTTCTCCTGCGCTCGACTGACCCAGGACGCTTTCAACGATGGTATTCCCGCCGATGGCAGTTTGACCTCCGCCACCGATCAGGGAGCGCTCGATGGCTGGCGTGCCTGCGGCAAGCGCCACACCACCTGCCAACACCGCTAACAACAGGAATAGGGTCGGCGGCCCCAGGATCTTCTTGCTGCTCATGTGCCACCTCCTATTGCAGTGTCACGAGCACAGGAATGATTCCTGTTCCTGAAGTCAATGCGTCAAGGGCCTTCCCAATGATAGAGCCCGGTTGGGGCGCGCCCGCTTTCATAGCGTATCCTGGGTTGGGTGACGCTACGAGCAGATCACCGGGCTGGATAGCGGCATAACTGGCATCCACCCTGATTTGCCTATATGCACCCAGCGTGACCACGCTGAGGTACTGCCCGGGCGCGATGCCCGCCGCGGCCACTAGTCCATCCATGACTTTACAGCTCTCCGATGAGCGTTCTTGAGTCGCGGGTGCCGACAATGGCGCAGTGTCGAGCGAACTGCTCGGAGCAGTGACCGCGCCCGGCGACGCAACTGCTTGTTCAACGGCAGCCATTTCTTCGGCGGCCAGCCGCTCCATGCACTCGACAGAGGTTACCTCCGGCTGACCTTCGTGGACGTACAACTGATCCACGACACCGACGACCGCCATGGGCGCGCTGGCAGTCGCACGCCGGACTTCCATCACCGGGATCTGACCCATCACTGGATCGGAGACACCGGTGACCGCCACCACATCTCCGGGCAGCAGCGCCACTGCATCTGCGTTACGCGCAATGTCAACCACGAAACCGGCTTTGCTGCCGTTAGCGTACATATTGCCCGCGTTGTCAACGCGGAACACGCGCGTGCCGCCAGGCGGATCTCCGGACCAGCCTTCGATCGGATTGCCACTCCACGAATGTGCTCTTAGGCCAGAGCCAGCCAGGTAATTGTGTGCGACGACCCCAGCTCCGCCATCCGAATCAGACCGCCCATAAACCCCTAGTGTGAGATTTCCTGCTGTACTGGGAGAATACCCAAAGACCCCCGCTGTCATTGCAGTGTTGCCGTTTGACCTGCCGAAAAGCCCATTGCCACCATCGGCAAGACTAACACCGGCAGTGCCATAGCTCGAGCCTGTGCCAAGCACACCGCGCGTGGCACCTTCGCCCATCACTGCAACCGTATCACAATAAGGATTACTGCCACCCCCACCCTGCACCCCTTTCACACCATAAGAGGAAGCACAAGTATCGGCAGCAACGGTCTCGCCCTGAAGTCCTACAGAGGAGCTTGAGTTGTTGTTCGTGGCTTTCAGCGTTGCAGCGGTCGTTGACGAGCCATTCAACACCAGGCCAGGGTTCGTGCCGGACCAGGTTTCGCCCCAATGGGTGTGCGCCGTTAGCCCGGCCGACTGGCAGGCCACAGTCCCGTCAGCGTTGATCACACGAATTGCCGAACCTGCTGCACAGGTACTACCAACACGACGCTGCAAATAGGCGGTGTCAGCAGCAAAGGTAGTACCAGCAAGGGCCAACCCCGTCCCAGCAGCGTAGGTAGTATTATCATCCGTCTCACAATTGACTGTGCCATCCGCATTAATCACACGAATTGCCGAACCTGCCGCACAGGTACCCGACACCAGACGTTGAAGTGCGGCGCCGTCCAGACCATCCAAGGTTTCAGCGTTCAAAGCGTAAGGGGTCGCAGCAATGGGGATCAAACTTAGCTGAGTGTAGGGTCCACCTGATACGCTGGCGAACCAGACACGTAGATAACGACCCGCCGCACTGAACACTGCAGGGCCAAGTGCCTGGGTCATGCCCGGAAGGCTGGTGTCACCCAGCAAGACCGTGAAGTAACCTCGCTTTACGGTCAGCGTCACATAGGCCGTCGGTTCACTTCCACCGGTAGAGCTATTATTATTAGACCAATAGGTTGTCGCACCTGTTGCACTCACGATTGCGAACTTGAAATACCCTGTGCCCTGGTAGGCAACATCTCCCACCGTTACATAGCCCTGGTAGAGTACAGTTGTGGGATTGGTGACTCCACCGGGTTCCAACAGGTTGACCTCCGCGCCGACAGATGTGACCATAGCAAGCATCATGACCACACATGTCGCAATGCGCAGGCCAAAAACCACAGTATGCTTCAGTTTGCGTTCCATGTTCATCCTCCTCGGTTTCTGAGTTTTTCCGGAGAGCAAACCCTCCGCTGGACACGGGATTATTCCCCAAGACTCTGCGTCGCCGAATGTAAAAGGACCAACCACATCACCCGCTGGGTGTCCACGTAGGGGCAGGTGCAACCCCACCGTCAGGTGTCCAGGTTGGCGGTGGCTCTGGACTACTGCCATTATCGCCTGGGCCAGGGGGAACAGCTCCCCTAACCCAGTAAAACAGACGGACAGCACTGGGGGCGCCTACTACGACCCCTTTTCGTCTACTGCCTCCGAATTCCATACCTGAGGGATCCTCTCGTACTACTTGCACCTGCCATTCGAAACGATCAGACGTCGCGTTATCCAGAAGATAGGCCGGGACCTGTAAGCTGGTTGCGTCTGTCCACTGATCGTCTATCCACGTTTCATTGTTGTGAACGAAGCGGATAACAACTACGAACTGCTCACCCGGCCTCAAAGGCTCTTGGTTCTGCCAGGATAATCGGATCACGTCGTTCTCGCCGTTAGTGAATCGTGCGCTATCGGTAGGGCTCACTGGCACGAGCCTTGATGCCCCTCCCCCAGGTACTGGCGATAGTCGTGGCACAACGGTCGTGGCAGGAGTAGGCCGGAGAAATGGTTGGGTTGCCGTCATAAGTACTGTTGGGGGCAGAGAAGTCAGCATGGGCGGAACTAAGGTTGTGGTCGGCGAGATTAATCGCTCGCGCGTTACTGTCGCAGTAGGCGGCTTCGTGGTTGGTCTTTGGGGCGTCGGCGAAAGGATGGGTGCAGACAGCTTTAGGCTCGCAGTGGCTGTCGGCCGGATCGTTGCAGTGGCGGGTGTGAGCGGTGACGCGGTCGCTTGTACAGTCGCGTCGGGTGTCGTCATCATCAATTCTTTCGGTTGTGGGCGGGGTAGAATATCAATGAAGCGGAAGATGAGCACTAGGCCGACCATAGCCAGCACTGCGGCGGATATCCACCACAGGCGCGGACGCCGCAACCTTCGCCTCACCCCCTGTGGTTCGACCACGACGGGTGCAATATCCTCACCTATCAGCCGCGTTGGCTCATCATGAGTAACATTCGACGCTGAGGTCGCCCCGGAGAGCCTGAACCGTTGGGAGTGAGGCGCGACCTTGCCGCCGCCGGGTGGCGCAGTCGTTCGCTGAGGCATCGGCGGCAACGGGTACAGCCTTCGGGAAGGCGATTTCAGTGCTTGCTGTAGCGCATCCCCCATCTCGCGCGCAGTCTGAAACCGATCTTCCGGTCGTTTGGCAATCGCTTTCTCGACCACCGAACTCAGCGCAGTGGACACCGTAGGGTTGAAGTTCTGAATTGGCGGGGGTGCCTCGTACATATGCTTGAAGAGCAATCCCCATGAGGTGTCCGCCTGGAACGGCAACGCGCCGCACACCAACTCGTACAAAAGTATGCCGAGCGAGTAGATGTCGCTACGGCCGTCTACGGGATCACCGCGACTCTGCTCAGGAGACATGTACTCAGGCGTGCCAACAGCGGTCATGGTCCTGGTCAAGCGCGGGCCCTCTCGGGCTCTGGCGATACCGAGATCGGTTAGCACGGGGCGGCCATCGCTGGCGAACAGAATATTGCTTGGCTTGACATCGCGATGGATAATTCCAGCCTGATGGGCATGATCAAGCGCCAGGGCAATCTGGCAGACAACCGCCGTGACCTGGGGCAGGTCAAGGTGACGACCTTCGCGCGCTGCAGCCACCAGGCGGTCGTGCAGCGACCCCCCTGGCAGATACTCCATCACCATGTAGGATAGATCCTCGCGCTGACCAAAGTCGTAGATATGCACGATATTGGGGTGCGCAAGTCTAGCAGTGGCGAGCGCCTCTTGCTGGAACCGTATAGCAAAGCTCTCATCGCCGCTGTGGGTCGGTAACATGATCTTGATGACTACATCGCGTTGTAGCTTTTCGTCATGCGCCAAATAGACCATAGACATGCCGGTGCGCTTTAGTAGGCGCACAATGCGATAACCACCTAGCTCCTGCCCAAGAAGAGGATCTGCCATGCTGTCCTCCTGTCACGTCTTGCGTCACCTGCGAGAGGCGATGATGCTTTGTCGAACTCGATTGTGGTATGGTGCTCATCGGCCCAAGATGTCCCGAGTCTAGCGGCAACAAGCCGTGCCATAGATATGACTGTCTAGGTAAAGCGACGCATTCTAGCCTATATCAGGTGTTGAATGCCAGACATGGCTGTGCAAGTCATAACCGCACGGGTTTGCACTGGTATTATGAAGACGAGTGCTAAACCGCACACCACATCTCGGTCTCGTGCCATCCGGTGAGAACAGTATCATAATCAGGGCCACTGTAGCCGATTTCGCACAACAACGCTTGTGCGACCGGCTATGCTGGTAGAGGTCACGATCTTACAGACCCAGATCCGCGTAGATGCGTTCGATAGATATCACATAGCATCGCCTCCAACGACATATAGCGCTGGCGCACCGCGGGCCAACGCTCCGACGCCAGCGGCGCCGACAACTGCTGACTCAACCAGCGTAGGAGCGCGGGCGGATCGTCCTAGGGAAAAGGCCCAAGCTGGTCAGCGTAGCTCTTGAAGGTCAATGCGGCCGGTCGCAACAGGCGGCTGAAATCGGTTGGTGCACAACGTGACCCAACGCCACGCGCAGCGACCGCCATCCGATAGGCAGCGTTACGTTCGAAATGATAGGTATGCGCCTGGCCGATCGCGACCAACAGGAGGCTACGGCGCTCGCCAAACGGCAACTCAATGAAACTGATTGTACCCGGCAATGTGATTATGTCTCTCCCTATTTGCAGTTCCCATCAGGATTGTTGGCGTCAAAGGGTTCTAAAGGCCAAAAGTAGAACAACCTGGGCTCCGACTCCTGCGTCACCCAACGGCCTGTTGCCTCACAAACCACAACGATCTCCCACCGGTGTGGGGTCTCATTCCAATTGATCCACAACACATCTTGCCTTATATCAACTACAGCCGAGGTTGACCGCGTCCGCTTTACCGGCCCTCGATTCTGCTGCCGCTCCGCCCAGATATGGACTTCAAAAGCCTCACCAGCTAAGAGCCCTCCCTGCCACTGCCAGGTAAAGCGCACCGGCCCATTGCACGTTTTGTCCTTAATCGGCGTGAGCAAAGTGACGGCCGGCAACGATTTCTCCGCCCGGCATGCGGGTCGCGGCGGGGGCTGCGGCGCCGGGGGCGGGATGGCGGTTGCCGTGGGGCGCGGGACCGGTGTTGCTGTGACCGGGGCAGCCGGCCGCGGCGCCGTTGTCCGGCTCGGCCGGGTGGGCGTCAGGGTCGGCGCAACCGAAGGCACCCCGCTGGTTGCCACGGGTACGCCGGCTGCATCCCCGACTAACGCCACCAGCTCGGATCTGATCCAGACCGGATCGCCCGCGACACAGCACACCCGCCACCACCCCCCATCGGCTGTGACTGCCAGGATGTCCAGCACTTGACCTTCAGTGGTTTGACCTATCTTGCCGTAGGAGTCATGCGGCCCGCTATAGACGTTGATCGCGTGCCGCGCGATGACCTGCGGCCGCCCAGTCACTTGTGTTACGCCCGGCGACGAAGCAGCCGGTGTCCTGGAGGGTGGAGCCACCGTGTGCGTACTCGCCAGCGTGGCGGTAGCCTGGACAACGACAGCCGACACAGGCGCGGGCGTTGGCGTTGGCGACCGCGGCCACAGCAGCGCGACCACCAGCACCAGCGCCACGCCGGCTACGCCGTACCAGATCGGCCGCGCGATCGTCTTGCGGCGGCCAGCAGGCGTGGCCGGCAAGAGCCGGGTCGGATCGTCGCTGCGCGCCGCGGGGACTTCCGAGCCGGCAGCTTGTTGCAGCGCACGGGACATATCCCCGGCCGTGCGGTAGCGTTTGGCCGGTTCCTTGGCCAGCGTCCTGGCCAGCACCGCATCCATCTCGGCCGAGACTCCAGGCGCGTGTGTCCGTATCGACGCGGGCTGCGCATACACGTGCTGGTGTAACAGCGCTGGCGTGCTGTCCGCACGGAAGGGGGCTCGGCCGGCCAGCATCTCATAGAACACGATCCCCAGGGAGTAGATGTCACTGGCCGGCCCGGCGGGGAGACCTGAGGCCTGCTCCGGCGACATGTACTCCGGCGTCCCGATCAGCGTCCCGGAGCGGGTCAGGCGCGAGCTATCGGCCGCGCGGGCGATGCCGAAATCGGTCAGGGTCGCCTGGTCGCCCGGCCCGATGATAATGTTTCCTGGCTTGATATCGCGGTGTACCGTGCCGTGGGCGTGTGCGTAGTCCAACGCGGCGGCAATCTGGGCCAGGATCCTGGCCGCGCGCGCCGGCGCCATCCGGCCGGTGCGGCGGATCAACTCGTTGAGCGGCTCGCCGTCCAACTTCTCCATCACGATGAAATACAGGCCACCGGCCTCGCCCACGTCGTGGATGGTGACGATGTTGGGATGGTTGAACTGGGCCGCGGCCCGGGCTTCCTGCAGCAAGCGGGCCACGAAGGCGGCATCGAAGGCCATCTGCGGCGGCAGCACTTTGATGGCCACGCGGCGTTTCAGGGACGGCTGATACGCCTCGTAGACGACCGCCATCCCCCCGCGACCGATCTCGCGCAGGATGCGGTATCCTCCCAGGGTCTTGCCGGTCAGGTCGGTCATCTCTCACGCACCCAAAAGCTTATGGAAACATCGCGCGCAGAACATACGGTGTTGAGCTGTTGTAGTTGCCTGCGCTGTAGATATAGATGTAATATCTCCCTGCTCCCTTGTCACCGCCAAACTGAATCTCGTAGGGCGCGACCGTGTCATAGGCAACGCGGTTGGCCACTGTAGTGTCTTGCCAGAAAAGCTGAAGCTGAACGCCTATACCTGTGTGGTTACTCAACGTGATTCTGATCGGGCCACTCTGAGTTGCATCAAAAAAGAAGAGATCGTACATGTCATCAGGTAGTCCCCGGTAGTCTCTATCGGAAATGATCGGCCCAGTGGCATCGCTCGCCGTGTTATTTGGTTCCTTCTCAAAAAACGGATCGAGGGTTGGGGTCGGTGGTGGCGCCTTCAGCACCAAGGGCAAAAACCCGCGCACAGGTGTTGGTGTAACGGTATTGGTCAGCGTGCTTGTTGGCGTAACCGTGTGCGTCGGCGTGCTTGTTGGCGTCATCGTATGCGTCGGCGTACCTGTCGGCGTTTCTGTCGCAGTTGGGCTTGGTGTTTTCGTTGGGGTGTTTGTCATCGTCGGCGTGCTTGTTGGCCGCTCAATCCTACCGAGCAAGGCTACCGTCTTCGGCTTACTGTCCCTGCTGACGAGCTTATTCTGCTGCACGTCGTGTGGCTGCGTTATCGTTCTGATAATAAACTGATAACTTCCGTCTTCTTCTGGAGGCGGCAATGAGATACTTGTAACCTCCTTGCTTGTGGTGCTGATCACGACACTTGATCGTAAAGTCCTCAAGCCAGTAGCCTCAGACAAAGCATATTCAATCTCGTAATACCCACTATCAACAGTGTAAGTGATCGGTTCCCAACTTACCATAACATTGCGATGGGCATCTTGGGCAACATCCATGTTTGTAGGCGGAACTGTCTGCGTATCGGCCCATTCCGGCTGCAGTTGACTGATGCAGGCAGGGCCATCGTTGTCCAGTTTGTTGTATGCCAAGTCAAGTTCCTGTAAGCTGGGCAATTCGCAAAGCCTATCCGGAACCGCTCCTTCTAGCTGATTGCTCGCCAATGTTAACGTCTCCAGTTTTGCGAAGCGCCAGACTTGGTCACCGACAATCGTGCCACCGATACGATTAGCGCTGAGGCGCAGTACCTCAAGGCTATCAGGAAATTCACTCAATAGCTCGTCAGGCTTACCAATGATGTGATTGCGTTCAACATCCAGCTCCCGCAAAGACTCAAACGCGACTACAGCACCGCCAGGGAATGAGCCAGCCAGGTTATTGCCTGGGAGAGAAATCGTGATCACACGAGATGGTGCTGCAGCCAAACCTGGCGCGTCAACACAACTCACCCCCCACCAGGAACAAGGATCCGGAGCCTTGACCCAGTTTTCGTGGTTGAGCCAATTCTCTCCCTGAGTTCTGCTATATAGCTCGACCAACCAATAGCACTCAGTAAAAGGAACGGTTGTCACCGACAAGCAGTTGTAGTCAAGCGTGGCCGAAGCTCCTGCATGCCGGATAGTAGTCGTGTCACCCCGTGAGTCAGCTTGCCTGGAGTTTGCAACGGCGGCAACCTCATGTTGAGACGCTGGTTCACTTACGGCCAGACTGCGTGGGTGAGGCGCGCTGACCTGTATGGCTGTGAGCGCCAGCACAATCGCCGCAAACAGCATTGAGCTTGAAAGGACCATCCATGAGACGCGGATGAGATAACGCATATCCCCTCCTTCCTGACTGTTTTCGTGGTTAACTCGTTTTCGATGCTGAGCGCGGCTGACAAAGACAGCTCAACCGCATGACGTTTCTGAAGACTGAGCTTCTCGCTTGAAGTCACTTCATCACGCCCCAGTTATGGTGGAGGTGGAACTGGAGTTGGAGTCGCGGGCTCTATCGTCTCCTGTGGCGTAGACATCACTGCATACGTAAACCGATGCGGCCCCGGCTGGTCGCTGATCACAACGCAGCGCCCAAATGCGTCCCGCCGGTTCGTATCCACCACCACCACCGTCCAGTTGTAATCGCCGGGGCCGCTCGTTGCGCCGGGATCGCCATCAGCGCTAAGGCCGACGTAGGGCCGGGCGCAGGCATCGAACAGGGATGGCAGGTCGAGCCCGCTCTTGCCCTGGTACTTCGGATCATCAGCCTTCCAGGCTAAGAGAGCGTAGCCTTCGCCGAAACCCAATCCATATCCCCCGGTATCCCAACTGAATGTTGTGCGCCCGGGCACCGTCGCACCATCCGGGTCTTTCAACACCGGCGGCGGCACGCGTCGCGACGATGCGGTGGGGGTGATGCCACCTCGCCCGGCCTGCGGCGTCGCGGTCGCCAGCCGGGGCGCGGCCGTGTTCGTAGGCGCTGCTATCGGCGCCAGCGTGGCGGTGGGCTCCGTGTTGATATCTGTTGGCTGCAAGGTGGCGCTCGGGGCCAACGGCACAACACCGCCCGGCGTCTCGCGAACTGGCTGCGTGCCCACCCCCTGCGCCAAAGTCGCCGTAGGCTGCACAGCCTGGGCGACAGGCGGCGCCGGCGTGGGTTCGACCTGCGCCTGCGGCGGCTTAACCAGCGGCAGCACGACGAGGACGCCCACCAGCGCCAGCGCCACCAACCCAAGGACGCCAGCCGCGGCCATGATCAGCGGCCTGAACCGGCGTCTCGGGGCCGCGTCCGGGCCAACGACGATCCCGGCGCCGGCCAGGGTTGCCGCCTCGCTGGCAACACGCATCACCGCCACCGAGATGTTGTCCTCGCCGCCGTTGTCGTTGGCGAGCTGGATCAGCCGGTCCACGGCATCCTTCAGGGTGGCCGCCTTGGTGGCATGGGCTGCCATCTGCGCGTCCCCCACCTCGGTGTTCAGGCCGTCGGAGCACAACAGCAGCACGTCGCTGGCCGCCAGCTCCCGGTCGCCGTGGTCTACCTTGACATCGGGATTGGTGGCCAGCGCGCGGGTGATGACGTTGCGCTGGGGGTGGCTCTCGGCCTGCAGGCGGGTCAGCACCCCGGCCCGCACCTGCTCCTCGACCCACGAGTGATCGCTGGTGAGCTGCTCGATCTGCCCCCCGCGGATCAGGTAGAGCCGGCTGTCGCCCACGTGCGCCCAGTAAACCCGGTTGCCGCGGATCACCGCGGCGGTCAGGGTGGTGCCCATGCCGCGCTGGGCCGGGTTGGCCTGCGCCTGGTTGTGCAACTCCGCATTGGTGCGGCGCACGGCGTTGTCCAGGCTACGGTGTACGTCCGCCTCGTTATCGGCGTAATAACGGTCGAAGACCCCGCGCACCGCGGCCTGGCTGGCGACCTCGCCGGCGTTGTGGCCGCCCATGCCATCCGCCACGATTACCAGGCGGCCTCGAGCCGCGGCACGAGGGTGATCGGCCGGCGTGACCCAGATGGCATCTTCGTTGTGGTCGCGCGCCATGCCCGGATGGGTGGCGAAGGCCGCCTCGAAGGTTGGCGCCGGGCCAGGAGGCGCGCTGTTGGCCGCGGCTGGCGGCTGGCTTGAACCGGAAGAGGGCGGTACGGGTTGGTTCATAAAGACGCTCCTCGTTTTTCATTCCAGGGCGATGGGTACATCGCATTCTTCATAGTTGCGCGAAGGATACAGCACGCGCAGACGCAGCAGGTATTTGCCGGGGCCGAGATTGCCGGCATCCACCACGCCCAGCTGGCCGTTCGCCTTGCCAGCAAACTCCAGGTTAACGACGACTGCGCTGTCTGCCATGTTCGTCGGCCGATACAGACGCAATTGATAACCAATGCTCGTGGGCAGGTTGGCCACGCCGCGCACGATGATCCGGCGCTGCGGCAGGGTAGCGTTCGCGACAGGTTGGACAATCACCGCGCCGGCTTTCCAGCCGGGATTAACGCACGCGGGCTGGTCAGGCGGTGAGGTGGCCGTGGCCGATGGCGCAGGCGTCCTGGTGGGCGCGTTGGTGGCGGTAGGCGCCAGTGTTTGGGTCGGCGCTGCCGTCGGTCCGGTCGTTGCCGAGGGCTGGATCAAGGGCGGCATGGTAGCTGGCGGTTCTTCCGGTGTGCCAGCGGGCGCGACCGTCAGAGGAAGTAACGTGGCTGAGGGTGGAGCCGTGACCGAAACGGGCGTTGGGGATACAGGCGCAGGTGGGGGCCACCTCCCACTCAGCGGCAGGATCACCAGGGCGGCGGCCGCCATCAACCCCATGGCGGAGGTGGCGGCGACCCAAGGCCGCCGCCGCGGCAACGTGAACAGCCGGACCGACACCGTATCCGCGCTGTCCAGGGCCGAGATAAACGCAGCCGCGCTCACATAGCGTTCGTCCGGCGCCTTGGCCAGGGCGCGGTTCACGACCCAAGCTACGGAGTTGGAGCAATTGCGATTGACACGATTCGCGGGCGACGGCAGCGTCTGGGTGTGGTGCCGCCAGAGCGTTAGCGGCGCATCGCCCGTGAAAGGCGGCTGGCCGGCCAGCATCTCATAGGCTACCACGCCCAGTGAGTATATATCAGTGGCCGCGCTGACCGGTTCCCCTTTGACGACCTCCGGAGCCACGTAGGCCGGCGTGCCGCGGCTGAGCGGCTTGCCGAACGATTGCGAAACGCCGAAATCAGAGAGCATGACGCGGCCATCGGTGGTCAACAAGATGTTCTCGGGCTTGACGTCCATGTGCGCCAACCCCCGGCTGTGCAGGTAATCCAGCACCTCGGCGATGGGGCGCAACAGCTTGACCGTCTCGGCGCGCGAGAAGGGCCTGTGCTCCTGCCGCCGCCCTGTCAGCAGCGTCTTGAGCGACTCGTCCGCGTACTCCAGCACCGCATAGGCCAGGGGGCCGGCTTCCTCGATGCTGATGACCTGGCGTATGCCGGGGTGCTGCAACTGCGCCAGCAGTTGTGACTCCAGCCGCAGGCGATCATAGGCCGCTTTGTTGGCAATCGGCAGCACCTTCAGGGCAACCAGCCGCCCCAGGTTGATCTGCTGAGCGCGATAGACCACCGCGTTCTCGCCCTGGCCTATCCGTTCCAGCACATGGTATTTGCCGATGGTGTGTCCGACCAGATTAGGTAGCATCCTGTGACTCCGTGCATATTATGGTTGGGCATTATGCCAAAGGACACATAAAAGCGCCATTTCTCACTACCGAGTCATGGGAGCACTCACGGCCCCCAGGCCAACCGCTCTTCAGACCAGTTCGGGCCGAATCCGGTCGGCACGTCCAACCACTTGGTGGCGCCGCTGCCGTCCGCGTTCATGATCCAGATGCTCCAACCATCGCGGTCAGAGATATACGCGATGAAACGCCCATCCGGTGAGAAAGTGGCCCCTGTATCCTGGCTCAGCTGATTGGTCAAGTTGCTCGACGTTCCGCCACTGTTCGGCATCGCATACACATCCCAGTTGCCGGTCCGTACCGACGCATAGAGCAAGATGCCGCCTGCGCTATCCGAGCTGCGATCTTGCGGGTTGTCGGTGAGGCGGGCCGGCGCGCCGGAGTCATTGCTGTTGAGGGTCCAAATTCCACACAGGCTGCCGCTCGCCCAGTAGTCACAACCGGTAAAGGCGATCCGCCAGTTCTCCAGCCAGGTGGGATAACGACCAAAAACCTCGACATTGTTGACGCGAAGTCTTCTGGGCTCTTCAGCGTGCGACATATCCTGCTGGATATAAATGCGGTCATTGCCATCGCCCTGTAATCCAGAGTGAAAGACCGCGCTGACCCCTGAGGGAGACCAATGGGGGTAGCTATCCTCGGGATGCATGCCGCTCATGATCTCCGCGCTGCCGTTCAAGTTGATGGAGAAGAGGTTATCCTTGCCTCCCCCGATCGCATTCACCACAACCCGGCTATCGGCGCGGATATCGGGCTGCCGGGCATTGGCAAATACGCGCCAGGTATCCTTGCTGGCGACATCCAACGCCCAAACGCCTGGCGCGCCGCCTGTATTCGCTGTGTAGAGGATCCGACCTGACAAGCTGGATGGCGGCCCTGCGGCCGGGGCCGGCGCAACGGTAGTCGCGGTTGGGGCCTGGCCTCCCGGTGTGGCCGCCGCGGCCGGCGGCGCTTCACCGGTTACCAGGTCATCCAGGTAGATGACGCCTGAGAACGGCCCTCCTTTGTCGGGCACGCCATCGAACACAAACGCGTCGAGGCTGATGGGGTAATCCAGGCGGCCGTTGTCCGTTCCGCTGATGTGTCCCTGGGGCCACGGCGCCGAGGTATCGAGCGCGGCCGTCATGGCCTGCCAGCTTCCCGTGTGCGCCACGCGGCCGAAGGTGAACGAGCGGATCTCGCCCGCACTATCACGGATCCAGGCATTCAAGAAATGATTGCTACCATCGCCGTAGACCCACAATGTGAGCGCGCCGGGTTGGCCCGCGATCGCCACAGCCGGCTGCCGGCGAAAGACCACGTAGTTCTTCTCCACAGCCGGGAAGTTGTAAGCCAATTTCGCGGCATATTTACCGTCGTGTGCGCGCTCTGCGGTCTGTTCAAAAGAGCCATAGGGCTCATCCCCGCGGCGCCACACGCCAAAGCTCTCGAAGTCCAACACGACGCCAATTTTGGTTGTTGCGGTCGGTCGCGCAGTCTGGGCCGCACCGGGCGTAGCCGGTGGTTGGGGCGAGGGCTTCGGCGATGGCGTGGCGCTGGGCGGCAGCGGTGTGTCGGTCGGCAGCACGGTGATGATGACGATCACCGGCGTCTGCGTCGGCGGCGCAGGCGTGTCGGTGGGGACCGGGGTGGCCGTCACCACCTTCTCGATCACCATCACTTCAGGCGAGAGCATGATTGCCAACGCAGCCGGCGTCGCGGTGGACTGCGCGTTGCGCGTGGCCAAGGCGATGATTTCTTGCAACGCCTGTTCCGTCGCCGCTGCGATCACCGAGCGGGCCGCCGCCTGAGACTGCCGGCTGGCGTTCAACGCCAACAGGACAGCGCCGGTGATCAACGCCACGAGCACCACGGCCAGGACAACCAGTATTGGTGTTGCACCGCCGCGTTTCTGCCGGCCCGGCTCATCGCGTGGCATTGGGGGGGGAGTGGGCTTTCGGCCGGCAGCCTTGCCCTTCTGCGGTGCGGCCGCCCCCACCAGTTGCGTTTCCGCCGAGGCCGCATCGTCCTCTGGCGACGGCACGGTGACTGCACGGCGCTGCCGCAGCGCGGCAGCCATCTCGCGCGCGGATCGGAACCGGCTTTCAGGGTTCTTCGCCAGGGCGCGCAGGGTGATGCTTTCCAGGTATTCCGGAATACGGGGGTTGAGCTGCCGCGGCGGTGGCGGCGGCTGATGCACCACCTGGTACAGCGTGGCGACGGGCGTGTGCGCCTGAAACGGGATGCGGCCGGTGAGCATCTGGAACAACACGATGCCAAGGCTGTATACATCGCTGCGGCCGTCAACCCGCAGCCCCTGGCCCTGCTCCGGCGACATATACTCCGGGGTGCCGACGCTGGTGCCGGTCTGCGTCAGGCGCGGCCCGCTGCTGAGCGCCTGCGCGATGCCGAAGTCGGCCAGCAGGGGGCGTCCTTCCTCGTCCAGGAGGATATTGCTCGGCTTGAGGTCGCGGTGCACGATGCCGCGGCGGTGCGCGTGATCCAGCGCGTCGGCGATCTGCGCGGCGATATCGGCCGCCGCGTCGGGCGGCAACGGCCCGGAGCGCAGGCGATCCGCCAGGGTACCGCCCGACATGTAGTCCATGACGATGTAGTGCCGCCCTTCGAACGTATCGGCATCGTAGATGCGCAAGATGTTCGGGTGGCTCAGCCCGCCGGCCGCCAGCGCCTCCTGCCGGAAGCGCGCCACGAATTGGGCGTCCTGCGCCATGGTGGGCGGGAGCACCTTGATCGCTACGCACCGGTTGAGCGAAGCCTGATAGGCGCGATACACCGTAGCCATGCCGCCCTGGCCCAGTTTATCGCGGATTTCGTAGGGGCCGATCCGACGGCCGATCAAATCATCCACAATGCCTCCCCACTACCTGTTGGCGTTGATTTCCTTTGGACCCATCACAGAATAAGTGTCGCAGGTCGTCATTCAGCCGAAGCGGAGCACCCTGAGCGGAGTGGCCGTGCTTTTCCGGCCACGCAGTCGAAGGGTGCGGAGCGGCCCCACAAAGGCCGCATCCTTCGACTCCGCAGCGCGGACGAATGCGCTGCTCCGCTCAGGATGCTCACTTTGGAGCACTAGATGAGATGTAGCACTTGTTCGTGACGACTCCTTTGCGTTCTGACCTGCTCCCATACTACGGGCCATAATACCACACGCCGCCTGTCGTGCCGGCCAGCAGGTTGCGACAGCTTCCGCCGTCCAACCATAGCGCCTTGACGTTGCCGCTGCCCAGACCCGCATTGAACGCGGCCCAGCTCCCGCCGCTGTCCAGGCTGCGATAGACCCCCCCGCCATCGTCGCGGCCGGCATACACTGTGGCCGCTGCCAGCGGGTCGGCCATCAACGCGCGCACCTTGACGTTCCCCAACCCGTTGCTGACCTGGCTCCACGCGCCCCCGCCGTTCAGCGACCGGTAGACGCCGTAACCATCCAGCCCGGCATAGACCCAATCCGCATTGCCGGCTGCCACCGCCAGCCCCCAGGCCGTGACGCCGGGCAGCCCGCCGGTGGCGAACCACGAGGCGCCGCTGTTGTCGCTGCGATAGATGCCCGCCGACGTGCCCACGTACAGCCGGGTCGGGTTGTTCGGCGCCACGACCACGCTGCGCGCCAGGGTATTGCCCAGGCCTGTGTTGCTCGCCTGCCAGGCGCCGCCACCGTTAGCGGTCTTGAACACGCCCGTGCTGCTGGTGGCTGCGTAGACCACCTCGCAGTTGTTCGGCGCCACTGCCAGGTCGTAGATCCAGGGGTCGCTCAATCCGGTCGTGCGCTGTTGCCAACTGCCGCCGCCGTCGGCCGAGCGATAGACCCCGCCGCCCCAGCCGCCCGCGTAGACGATGCTGGGGTTGGCCTGACAGGCCGCCACCGCGGTGGCCATCCCGGCCGCCGGCTCCGCCAGGCCCTCGTAGGCCGGGGCCGGTCCGCTGGCTGCCGCGGCCGCGGCCGGCGCGAAGGCCCACGCCCAGTTGCGGCCGCCGTCCAGCGAGCGGTAGACGCCCGCGTCGGTGGCGGCGAAGAGAGTATTGCAGGTGGAGGTGGAAGTCGAACTCAAATCCAGTACAGTGCGGCCAAGCAGATTACTGGCACGCCATGTGGCACTCTGGAGGGTACGAACAACCAGGGGCAGGTAGAGTTGCCGAATGCGCGGATTGGGATTCTGTGCAATGTATGTAGAAATCTCAGCATACCGGGCGAAAGTCTCACCCCCATTGGATAAACCGCTGGCCGACGCTGAAAAGACCCATGTTCCCGGCCAGTGTGTGCTCATGAAGGTATTGGCATATACGCCATCATTCACCGGGCCATCACCATGCAGACCATCATCGTATAGGGTGACGACTGTCGCTGGTTGTGCGTATATTGCGTTGAATTCGGCGACCTTCGAGGGGTCAGGCACGGTGTCACCGTCTATATTGATCCATTCACTGGAACGCATCGCCACTGCGGCCTGGGAAGGCGCTTGAACAGAAACCTGTACCGTCGCGCTGCGAATGGGTTGCTGATCTGATAGGGTTACAACAAACTTGATCGGTTCTGTGGTGAGATAGCTGCTACGATCAAGGTAGAAATGCGCTGTCAAGACGGCTTGCGCTGAAACACGAACCACATAGCTTTCCCCGGATGGGGAGGCTACCACCTGCTTCTCGCCAGTCGTTGCCACGGACCCACCCGTGACACGCATCTGCCACGCCCCCGTGATAAGGGCCGGGCGCATGATGCGGTAGTATTTGTAAGTCGAACCTGCCACGTACTCGACATTGGGGTCACTGGCAGCGACAGTTGGGTCAACGATCTGGCCGTTAGGATTGCGTAACACCAGGTCAATCGTGCTGCTGCTGTTAGACCAGCTTATCGAAAAAGTCGCGTCAGATACCGTCGAATCAATGACGACGTCTTTTTGATCGGTCACACCTTGCTGTGCCACCCCTGTCGCGGTCAGTAACGTCTGGCGATTGGCTACGGCGCCGGCAATCGTGTTGTAAATCCCCGTCAGCTCTTGTGGCGTAGGCGCGAAATTATACGTGCCGCCTGTCTCCGCGGCGATATCCAACATCAACGCCTCGTCCGCATCAGAACCAAGACCTACCGTATGTACGGTTGTCTTGCTGGCCTTGATGGTAGGCAACACACTTCTGACATACGGGGCCGTGTTTTCTAAACCATCGCTAAGCAGAACGATAGCCCATGGATGGTTGGCCTGGCCTCGAGTGGAAAGCTGCTCCTGTCCGCGTTGCAGCCCGCCGCCGATGGATGTCATGCCGCGACTGTACAACGCGTCAATAGCGTTTTTGGCTCCCGTCTTAACTGTTGAGTGCCCGTCAATGCTGGTCAACACGAAATTCGTCTCAATCGAGTCATCAAAGCTAACCACACCAACCATATCGTCAGCTTGCATCAAATCTACAAACTGCTTGGCAGCGTCCTTGGCCGCGTTCATCTTGTCAGTTCCCATGCTGCCGGAACGATCAATGACGAGGGCGACATCCACATTCGCGGTATCTGCAAACAAGACCGCTCGCTCTTTAACGTTCCAAACCAGGGCAGAAGGAACCATCACCGAAAGATCGTAATTACCGTTGGCCGGCGCGACTGTCGGCGCGACCTCGAGCACATAACGATCGCTTCCTTCATAAGCAGTCAGTATGTTGGCCGGCCGACCATCGATCGCCACCTGGAACTGATTTGCGACCAGTCCGTCGCGTGGCTTTGTGGTTTGAATGATGATCTTCTGTGGGCTTGTAGCCGGTCCTGCGTATACCTGCCCGCCCCTTCCTGGTTCCACGATCTCAAATAAGGCTTCCGAAACGATTGAGTACTGTTGTGGCCCTTGTGGCACAGAAAAACCGTTAATGCGAATTGTCCACTTACCAGACACAGGACTAGTAACTAAGACCTGCTCCAGGTTGTTGAGTCCATCCCGACCGCGAAAGGCGTCGGTCTGAGGATGATCTGGATCCAGGAGCCACGGAAAGTGGGTTGTCGTCGGTCCGATAAGCGTAATATCGAGATCATTCACCAAAGCGGGATCAGCGTTCTCTGCCCCGGCCGGATCATCCCAGGCCAACGTAACCTTAAGTTGTGCCGCACCGACGGGAACCCACACCTCGACCGTATCAGTTTCGCCATGTGCGATCGTGTCTTGACGCAACGCTTTCGCTCGCACCAAGTCTACTGCGATCTTCGCGTCCACAATACCGTAGCCTGAGGCAAAATCCGGTCCAGGATTGTACCATGTTGTTCCGTCATCCAAATCGTGCGCTGATTGTACAAGCAGTGCCTTAATGGTGGAGGGCCAAGGGTTTGCGTTGTTGTAAGTACTGCGGTACTGCTCAATTAGCAACGCACTGATGCCGGATATGACAGGAGCAGCCATGGAAGTGCCACACATAACATCATATGGATAAACATAATCATCTGCTCTATCTCCATTCTCATCGGTAAAAAGATTATCGGGAATAGTAGAATTGATACCACCGTCACCATCACTTTGACATCCTGGGGCGACAATCTCTGGCTTCAATCGTCCATCGTCCACGGGACCCCAACTGCTGAAATCTGTCATCGTATTGTCATTGGAATTCGTTGCACCTACGGTGATTATGTTTTTAGCCGTTCCACCCGGTGGTGAAATGTTGCCGTATGGTTTAGAAGCTGGACAATGGGCATAGCCGCGTTCGTTACCTGCGGAAAACACGATGGGGATTCTGCTGCCAGCCTGTCCAGTTACTAACAGATCGAAGTCACGCGCGTTTCGATAGTCGCCATAATAGGAACAGGGTGCTACATCAAAATCCCATCCCCAGGAGTTCTGCGAAAAAGCTATATGGTAGGTATTGACTGCCTCACCATAGTCATTGATCGGATCATTGAAGTCATAAGACACAATACCAACATTGACAGCCATGCCTCGCCACTGACGATCTGTTCCGCCCGCGGCTTGGCTCCTTGCACCATCACCACCTAGGATTCCGGCGACATGAGTTGCATGATCAGCAATTGTGTTTGTTCGACTAATGACTCGCGATGATCCATCGCTGCGGTCAAAGTCATCGTGATTCCAGTCAACCGCGCCACCGTCCCAAATACCCGCAATCACGCCTTGTCCAGAGAGGTTGTAAGGCGCAGCCTGAACTTGATTCGCGTTCACAGCAGCACGTGAGCCATCATTGTCCATCACGGGCGGCGGTGGTATCTGATCTATCCAGCGCACGCTATCCTCAAGCGCCAGTGTTGTTATCTCGGTCGGCTGAAGGATGATCAACAACTTGTTTGAAACAGCGACCTCGCCCTCAATATCTGCGCCGTACCGAGAAGCGATCTGGCGTCCAGAGTACAATGTGATGTCGTCAAAGAAACTGACCGCCAATCGTACCCTGCCATCTTGAGTATACGCCCAATTGCCAATCTGACCCATCCAGATATCTGCCGGCACCTTGTCATCAGGTTGAATCACCCCGGCCCACCGCACAATCTCTATTAGCTGAGGACTAGCCAGCATATTCACCAGACCAGTTACAGGGGTTGAAGCAAGCCACGCATTACGAGGTATGTAGTTGAGCAGTTCAATCCCTGCTGCTTGTAGGACAGCCAGATCCTCTACTGAAGGAGCATCATATAACTGTAGCAATATATGAATGCGCCCTGCCTCACCGGGCAACATCGCAGTCTCCATCTGGACTAATGCTGACTCAACACCAACTTGGGGAGTGAAATGCCGCGAGCGTAGCAAGATCTCATGCGGATGTTCGACACCAGGTTGTTGCCCAAGAGCAAGATGTGAAACCACTTGCTTGGTTTCCATGCCAAGGACACGTTCCAGATCCGACGCCGAACCGATCACGCTCACCGAAAGAATCAGAACAGCAAGCAAGCTGCTGAGACCAAATCTGCGGTGCATAGTAAGCCTCCTTAGAAAATGCGCAGGAACGGATAGGAGCGGACAAACGGATGGCTGCGCAGTCTATCCGCTTATCCGTTTGGCCGCAGGCCATCCGCTGCCTCGAATCATCTTGGGCGTTTTTATGCTGTAACTTAAAGCTATGGCTTATATAAAGTCTTTTACCAACAAACCGTGCGGTTTCTTCGAAATGTCAGACCCACTGATGGGTTACCCCCCATACGTCGGCGTCGGCGCGGCTGGCGGAACCGGTGACGGTGTCGGCGGCGGTGGCGCGCTACCGCCGCCCGGCCCCCACATGAACCACCACCGCTCGCTGGGATCGCTGACCCGCGCGCCCAAACGTCCGCCCCGCTCCACCGGCCCGGTAGCTTCGGCGATCACCACTTGCCACTCGAAGCGGCCCGAGGCCTGGGTCAGGAACCAGGCCGGCACCCGGTAGCTGGTCGCCTTGATCCACGTGCCGCCGGCCTGTTCCTTGCCGTTCTGCTGGTAGAACACCATCACCCAGTAGTACTCGTTGGCCGCCAGGCCTTCCACCGGCGCCCACTCCAGGATGATAAGCGCATCCTCCCCCTGGTAGCTGGAGCCGCTGGCGGGGTTCAGCAGCCGCGGGGGGCTGTGACGCCGGGGGCCAGCAGGCAGGGTGACGCCCGGCGTCCCGGCCGGTAGCCCAGGGAAGGGCGTGCCGCCCAGGAGCGAGGAGAGGTCGCCTGGCAGGATCCCGCCGGTGGCCGAGGCGATCAGGTCCGGGAGAGTGGTGGGGTTCACGGGCGGCAATTGCATGGCCGCGGCCGGCGCGGCCGCGCCGCCGCCGATATCCACGCCGGGTTGCTGCACGCCCTCCACCGCCGGGACAACCGGGGTGGCCGTCGGCGGGCTGGCCGCCGTGACCGGGGCCGGTGTTTCAGTCGCGAGCTGCACGAGAGGCGTCATTTCGGCCGGCGTTGATGCCGGCCGCGCGCGATTGGCGGACCAGAGCACAGCCAGCGCAAAGATCAACAGCAGGAGCAGCACGCCGCCCAATACCATCAGCCAAACGGGCAGCGCGCGGGCCGGCGTGGGCACGGGGGCCGGCGCCCCGATCAGGGCAGCCCCCGTGCTGACTGCGGGCGGCGCGACCTCTAGCAGGACTTCCGCGCCGCCGATCTCTAGCCGGTCGCCCACGGTGAACGGGTAGGCGCGCTGCGGCTCCAGGCGGCGGCCGTTGAGGCTGGTGCCGTTGGTGCTGCCCAGATCCATGATGCGCGCCTGCGAACCATCCCAATGAATCACGGCATGCCTTCGCGACACCCGCTCGTGCTCCAGGCGCACCTGGCAATCGGCGCCGCGGCCGATGACGTTATCGCCGATCTGGAGAAAGTAGTTCTGGCCGGTTTGACTGACAAGGATCATCTTGACCTCCTGTTTCCGTAATGGCTCCTAACGGCCGAAAAGCCAACTCCCGACTGGCCCGCCGACCAACACTATACCCACCAACAGGCTCAGCAGGCACAACACGGCGACCAATAGCACGGTGAGCAGCACGGTGCCCCAGCGCGCGGGAGCGGGACGCGGCGCAGGGGCCGGCGCGCGGCGGACAGAACCGGGGCGCGTCGGATTGCCGGCCGGGACCAACGCGTGGCCGCAGTTGTAGCAGATGCTGTTGGTCTTCAGGTTCCCTGTGCCACAATAGGGACAACGGAGCATGTTGCGCGGCAGCTCTGGCAGGGGGCGTGGGGTGCCGAACGGCGGTGTCACACTGTCCTGCCGGGACGCGCTGCTCGCCTCGTGATAGATCAGCAACGCATCCCCCATCTGGATGCGGTCTTCATCCTGCAAGGGCTTCCAGTTGCGTACATAGAGTCCGTTGACCATGGTGCCGTAAGTGCTGCCCAGGTCTTCGACCCAGGCTCGGGCGCCCTGGAACACGATCCGCGCATGGTTGCGCGAGACGGCCTGTCCCTGCACCACCACATGGTTCTGCAAGCTGCGGCCGATGGTAAGGTGTTGGCCGGCCGGCAGCCAGCGCGTCCCGGCCCGATCGTGGATCTCCAGATAGCTCATGGCAATCTCCCTCACACCAGCGACTACGAAGACGTCCGGCCTACGCCGGCACATCTTCCTTCACGTTCAGATACACCGCGCACGCCAGGCTGGTCTGCAGCACCAGGGGATACGCCAGCGTGCCCGCCAACACGATGACGATGCCAAGCTGCAGCAAACGACCGGCGATGGCATAGGTAGCCGGGTTGTTGCCGGCAAAGAGCCGGCCGAAACCATAGGGCAAGTCCAGGCCTGGGATGATGCCCATGAGGCCCGAAAAGTCCGACATCATCAACGCACCGAACTTCTCTATACCGAGGCCGGCAGTGAGTGCCTGGATCGTGAACGCCAGCGCCGCGAACACCAGGCCCCACAACACAGCGGTCGCGATCCCTGTCACGATGCTGGCCGTGCCCAGGTAAAGCACCACTCGTCCCGGTACGGCTCGCATCAATTTGATCAGATACGCCAACGATCCGGCGATGCCTCGGCCGCGGTCGATCACGATGGGGTACACCAACGACGAGCCGAAAGCTACGGCAGCAATCAGGAACAGGTTAAGCACGAAGGCCGGCAAAAACAACAAGCTATCGAGCAGCTCGCCCAAATAGTCCACCCGCCCGACCAGCAACACGGCGACTTCGGCGATCCCGGCGACTGCGACGGCGGCCAACAGCGCCAGCGGCGTCAGCGCGAACTGCGACCACCGCCGGCCCGCGTAGCGCACGGCCTCGCGCAGCGCGATCGGCTGCCGTCCGGTCAATTCAGTGTAGCTCATCCGGGTCAGCGCGCCCAGCGTCAGCGAAAACGCCAGCCATGCCAGGACACTGCCCAGGATGACGAACAAGGCGCCGAACACCAAGCTATCACCCAACAGCCGGGAAGCCAGGAACGCGGTCAGCAACCAGACCAGGACGGCAGTCAGGCTCCCGCCCAGGGCTAAAGCCAGCTTGCTCTTGCTCAACGACACATCCACGGCACGGAACAGTATGTCGAGCCCGCCCCAACGGCCGGCCGGCGCTGCCGGTGCAGCCTGCGCCCACCCCGGTTGCGCTGGGGGCGCCTCAATGCCCGTCATCGGCGCTGTGACCGGCCGTTGCGGCGGCGCAGAAGGCTCCGCTATCACCTGGCAGATCATGTCCTCGCCGAATTGGATCTGCATGCCTGGCTGAATATCCACCCATTGTCCGGCCACAAGACGCCGGCCGCCCACCATCGTGCCGTTCACGCTGCCGGCGTCTACCAGGTAGAGTCCGCGGTCATCCCAGCGGATGATCGCATGCCGGCGTGAGACCGAGATGCTGGGCAAGACGATAGTATTCTCCGGGCTGCGGCCGACGCTGTTATCGCCCGGGCGCAGCGGGTAAGCATGTCCATCTTGAGTCACCAAACGCATGTTCCCCTCCCTGGCAGCTTCATCTGCTGAGCAACCATCCCACCACCAGACCCAAAATCAGGGCCAGGGCCAGCCACGCCAGCAGGATGGCGGTCCCGCCCGTGGTGCGCCAGCCCTGGGTGAGCAGCACACGCGCGGGGTTGATGTCGGTCCACGTCAGGCGGCGGAGTGCCGCCCCTAAGTTCCGCATACGGTCACCCGGTCGGCGAGAAACTCTCGCCGCTTCTTGCGGCGCAGACGTCCCCGGTGCAGCCACGCCGACCAACAGCAGGCTGACATTGTCGTGCGCGCCGGCGGTCTTGGCCTGCTCGATCAATTGCCGGGCGGCCTGCGGCGCCGTGAACTCACCGATCGTGCGCGCAATCACCGGCTCAGGCACCGCGGTGGTCAGGCCGTCGGTGCAGAGCAGCACGGTGTCGCCCAGCGCCAGCGGCAGGGGCCCGCGCACGAAGGGTTTCACCTGGGGATCGGTGCCGAGCGCCTGGTTGATGCGCCGATCGGCCGGCGCATGTCTGCCGACCGGCGCGTGATCCCAGGAAAGCTGATGTAGCACCCCCTGGCACCACAGATAAGCCCGGCTGTCCCCGATGTTCAGCACCCACAGCTCGGCCTCGCGCATCGCTGCGGCGACGATGGTGGTGCCCATCCGCACGACGCGCCCCTGGACGTGGCTGCCACGAAAAACCGTATCGTTGGCGATCATGGCCGCGCGGCGCAGCAGAGCGTCCGGCGCATCGGCCGCGCCTTCGTAATAGGCCTTGAGAAAGGTGTCCACCGCCAGCCGGCTGGCATGGCCCCCCGCATGGAGGCCGCCGATCCCGTCACAGACCACGAACAGCGCGCCGCGCGCCCGGCGCAGTTCGGGGGTGGACGGCACATGGTAGCCCAACGCGTCCTGGTTCTCCCGCCGGACCAGGCCGGGGTCGCTGGCCTCCCCGATGTTGAGCGTCAGGCTGTCATCCATCTCACGCCGCCATCAACCGCTGTTCGGTCATTTTGGCCCGATGTCCCACACCTGCACCAGGACGTGCCTACCGATCGGGGTCGTGCTGAGGTTGACTCCGAGGTTCCAGGTGCGCGTGTCAGGCGCGGGCGGCTGAATCTCCTGCTCCCAGGGGGTTGTACCCTTAAACTCCTGCATCGCATCAATCGCGATCTTGGGGTCAATGCTGCCGCGGGAATAGGAGCCGCTGAACGATAGCGCGCCGGCCTTGGACGTCACCTGGAGCACGTAACGCCGGTCGCCGCTCAAAGTCACAGCCGGCAGGATCGCGATGCCGGTGTCCGTTTCGGCGCGACCGCCCGCCACAGCCGTGCGCGTTACGGGGCTGGGCTGGGTGAGGGTTGCCGTCGCCAGCGGCTCAGCGGGCGCCGCGGCCGGAATGACAACCTCCTCCTTGTTGTCCTGTCGCGTGCCGAGCCGGTTGCCGATGGCGATGCCGGCGACGACCACCAGGACCACAAGCAGGGCCGCACCAACGGCAAGCAAAATCTGTCGGGTTCGAGGGGAAAGGGTTGACATAGGAACGGACCTCCTTTCAGGGAAAGCGCATCAGATCGCGCAAGGATCGTAAATCCTCGATAGTACGCTCCAGGAATCCGGCCAGCGGGCTGTCATCGCCGCACAGATTGATAGGGATCTCCTGGCGCACCGGCACCGCGGTATCAATGGGGATTTTGATCCCGCCAGGTATAGGCACCTTCGTATCAATGGGCACAGTGGTGTTGATAGGTACTTCTAGTGTGGGCGTGCCGGGGAACCCTGTCACCTCAATCCGCACCACGGTGTTGATCGGGATATTGCCTTTGAACGGGAAGACCAGGCCCTCCGGCAGGGGCACCTCACCCTTGAAGCGCACGGTCTCCGAAAAAACGAAGGTGAACGGCTTTGCCCCTTCGCCACATACGGACTCCAGTTGGCTGATGGTTCCATCCAGCAGCGCCAGCGTGCCCTGGCCGACGTAGGACAACCGCCAGGTCAACAGGCCTGTCACAGCCAGGGCCAGCAGAGAGCAGATCAGGGCCGCTATCGAAAGACCGACGCCGCGCCCCTGGCGGCCCTGCGCACTCGGAGGCGGTGCAACCACCACCGGCAGGTAGGGCGGCGTGGGTATCTCGTCCACAACCGGGACAACCGGCGGTAGCGGCGGCGGCAACTCAACGGACCGCCCAGCGGAATCCGCGCGCTCAGCAGGTGGGTAGGGCGGTTCCAGGGCGCTTGCAGCATCTCCCTGCGGGTCTGACGCTTCCTGCTTAGAAAGCGGCAGCCGCGTGGTGATTTCGTCGTAGGTAGCACCCTGGTCATCGTATTGTCGCATGGTTCTCTCTTTCCGGCCGGAATTCAGCGCACTTCCTTCCAGGCGCCATCATCGTACACCGAAACAACCGTGCCGCGTTCCTTAACGTAGACCATGAACCCGCGTTCGAAGGTCTGTACGGGGCGATAATCGCCCACTTCATCGCTCAGTGCCCGGCCGATGCGCTGGCGCACATCCGGGTTCTCGCACCACACCCGGCTGAACCCGCGCCGGGGCATCCCGGCCGACGCAGCCTCAGGGCACGCATAATTGGGCGGCTCAGCTGCCGGGTACCAATAGACTGCAAAACGGCCGTCACTGAACAGGGCATAGTGCCCATCGTTATCGCTACGCCAGAGCATCCAGCCCCGCTCGAACGGCTCATAAGCTGTAGGCACACCCGTCTCCTGCCCGGTGGGACAACCGATGCGCACGCGATCCCACACCCTGGCGAAAGTCGGCCCCGGCTGGCTGCCGCAGGCGGGGAGCGGGGTCGCCGTCGGCGGCGCAGGCGGCGCTTCAACTGCCAGGGTCACACCCAGCAGGTTGATGGCCGGATCCAGGTTGCCCACGGTTGCTGCGCTGGTATCCAGGATCTCGAGGCCTTCCAACCTGCGGCTCTGGAGGTCGGCCGGCACAGCGATGCGCAACAGATCAATGATGGCGGGGCTACCGTCATATCGGTCGCTGCTCCGCCACACCTCCGACACATCGGGGCTGGTTACGCTGGTGACCACCCCGCTGCCATGCTTCCATTCGCGCACGTTGATGCCGCCGATCAAATCCAGGGCATAGTCGCGGTTATCAGCGAAAAGCAACCGCACCTTGCCGAAGGGCCGGCGATCGTAGTCCAGATAGAGATCTCCGCCTGTGAGCAACAGGTATACGGTCCGGACGTTGGCGGCTGAGGCCGGCAGCCAGATGCGCGTCAGATTGTTCGGCAGCGGCGCGGCCTGGGTCGTCACCGTCTCGCCCGCCTTAAGGTCGAACGGTACACCGCCCAACGTAACCTGGCCCAGAGGTGGGTTGGCGTAGCCATCTTTGAGGTTAGCATTCGCCAACGCTACCAGAGACAATTGCACGAAGTTTGACCCGGAAGCAGTTGCCGGCGGAGGTAAAATCGGCACAGCCACCACCGCGACCTCTCCCAAGGAGCCGTTCACTTGGACGACCTGAGCCGAGACCCACAGCAACTGCCCGTTGTAGTTAAACTGCCACCAGTCGCCCGCAGCGTTCCTGCCAGTGATCTCGGCCGTCTGCCCAGCCGCCAGCTGGCCGATCACGGGGTAGTTGGTGCCCGGGCCGCTGCGCATGTTGACCGTTCGGGAAACAATCAGGCGCGGCGTCGCCTCCACCGCGGTGACCGAAGGCGTCAGAGCTGGCGCGCCGCCAGCAGCAGACGCCACCTGGGCGTCAGGCGTAGCGGTCGGCCGAGCTGCCGGTGCTCCCGGCCCGATCGTGGCCGACGGCGTCGCAGTGGCGCGTCCCGCAACCGCTCCTGCAGTCGGTGTAGAAGCCCCTGACGCCAGAGACGCTGTTACAAGCGGGCCCGGCACGGTCGGCGCAGACACCTCCATGGCCGCCGTAGTGCGCGTCGGCGCGGGTTGGGCAACGGCGCCTGCTGACGCCTGCCGGGTGGACTCATCGGCCGATGGCCGGCTGAGCACCCAGACAACGGCCGCGACAACGAACACCAGGAGGCCGGCTCCTGCCAGCCAGAGCCCGCGGCGCGGTCTCGCTGGCGCCCCCCCTGTGCGGGCCGGCTGGGGCGCAGGCCGCGCCTGGCCCGTCGCGGCAGCGGTCAGCGCGGCCGCGAACTCGCCGGCGCGTTGGTAGCGCGCCTCCGGCCGCTTGGCCAGCGCCGTGCCCACCACCGCTTCCAGGCCCGCCGGGAGATCGCCTCGCACCAAGCGCAGCGGCGGCAGCGGATCGTGGATGTGCGCATAGGTCGTCGCATACGGGGTCGAGCGCGAGAACGGCACCTGGCCGCTCAACAGCTTGTAGGCCAGCACCCCCAACGCGTACACATCGCTCCGCGCGTCCACCGCCTCGCCCAGCGCCTGCTCCGGCGCCATGTACTCCGGCGTGCCCATCACCTGCCCCGATCGCGTCAGGCTCGTGCCCTCGGCCGCGCGCACCAACCCGAAATCCATCAACGTGACCCGGCCGTCCGGTCCCATCATGATGTTTGCCGGCTTGATGTCCCGGTGGATCACCCCGCGGCTGTGCGCATAGTCCAGCGCCTCGGCCACCTGCTGCACAATCCGGCTTGCCTGCGCCACGCTCAACGGCCCCTGCCGGCGCAGCCACCCCTCCAGCGTCTCCCCTTCCAGGTACTCCATGACGATGTAGTGCGTCTCACCCTGCTGCCCCACATCGTGGATCGTGACGATGCCGGGGTGTCGCAGGCTGGCCGCCATCACCGCCTCCTGCCGGAACCGCCCCACGAACTGCGCGTCGTAGGTCATCTGCGGGGGCAGCACCTTGATCGCCACCGACCGGCGCAACGCCGGATCGTACCCGCGGTAAACGACCCCCATCCCGCCGCGCCCGATCTCGGCTTCGATGCGGTATTTACCCAGTGTATGGCCGGGCGCAATGATCATGTGATATGTCTCCAATAACGCACGATCATGGTGGTGGTATTGGTGTTGGTGATACCGCCGTCACAGGCGCAGACGGCGCGCTCGGCGCGTACGTAAACCGATGCGGCCCCGGCTGGTCGCTGATCACCACGCAGCGGCGCCCGGTTGCGTCTTTCCGGTTCATATCCACCACCACCACCGTCCAGTTGTAATCGCCGGGGCCGTTGATGGCGCCGGGATCGCCCTCAAAGCTCAGGCCTATGTAGGGCACGGCACAGGCATCGAACAGGGACGGCAGGTCGAGCCCGCTCTTGCCCTGGTAACCTGGATCATCGGCCTTCCAGACCAAGAGGGCATAGCCTTCGCCCTGACGCAATCCATACCCACCAGTGCCCCAACTGAATGTTATGCGCCCGGATACCGTGGCGCCGTTCGGATCGCCCAACACCGGCGGCGGCACGCGTCGCGACGGTGCGGTGGGGGTGACACCACCTCGCCCGGTCTGCAGCGTCGCGGTCGCCGGCCGGGGCGCGGCCGTGTTCGTAGGCGCTGCTATCGGCGCCAGCGTGGCGGTGGGCTCCGTGTTGATATCTGTTGGCTGCAAGGTGGCGCTCGGGGTCAACGGCACGGCGCTGCCCGGCGTCTCGCGGACGGGCGGTATGATCGTCCCCTGCGCCAGGGTTGCCGTGGGCTGTACAGCCGGGGCGGCAGGCGGCGCCAGCGGGGGTTCGACCTGCGCCGGCGGCGACTTGAGAGCCGGCAGCAGGATGAAGACGCCCACCAGTGCCAGCGCCACGACGATCACCGCCAGTATCAGGAATACCGGCGCCTTGCCGCGCGCGGGCCGGGGCGTGTCGGCTCTCATCTGACCAGCGGGATTCGTTGTTGGCAGGGGAGTGACAGGCCGCGCTACCGGCTGGGTCGCAGGCGACGGCGGGACCGATGGAGATACTGCTCCTGCGTTCATCCGCGCGCGCCCCATCTCCAACGCGGCCGCCAGCTCAGCCGGCGTCTGGAACCGGGCGGCCGGGTCCTTGGCCAGGGTGCGCGCCACCGCGGCCTCCAGCCAGGCTGGCAACCCGCGGCGCAGCTCACCGATCGGCCGCGGGGGGGTCTCGATGTGCTGGCGCATCACCGTCCAGGGGCTCTCGGCATCGAACGGGGCCTGGCCTGCCAGCAGTTCGTAGAGCACCACGCCCAGCGAGTAGATATCCCCGCGCGCGTCCACCGGCTCGCCCTTGATCATCTCCGGCGACATGTAGCGCGGGGTGCCCATGGTCTGCCCGCTGTGGGTCAGCGCGGTAATGGCCGCGATCTTGGCGATGCCGAAATCCATCACCTTCACGACGCCTTCTGGGGTCACCATCAGGTTCCCCGGCTTGATGTCGCGATGAACGATGCCGCGCTGGTGCGCGTGCGCCAACGCGCCGCAGACCTGGGTGACATAGCGCACCGTCTGCTCCACCGGCAGCGGCCCTCGCTCCGCGATCACCTGGGCCAGGGTTTTACCTTGCACATACTCCATGACCAGGAAATGACGGCCGTCCTCGACCCCATAATCCAGCACGCGCACCAGCTTGGGATGATCGAGGCCCTGGATCAACTGCGCCTCGCGGCGAAACCGCTCCACCATCCCGGGAACCTCGGCCGATTCCTCCTTGAGCACCTTCACCGCCACGATCTGGTTGGTGCGCAGGTTGCGGCCCAGGTAGACCGTGGCGAACCCGCCGCTGCCGACCTTGTCGTAGAGTTTGTACGTGCCTTTGAGGGTCTGACCGATCATTGTAAGCTCACCAGTTGCTTTCTTCCACTCGTATGATGGCTGTGCCGGCCGTGAACCCGATCGCCGTGGCAACCGCCGAGGCGATGAGCAGCCAGCGGCTCACCGCCTGGCCGCCAGCATCAATCCCCAGCACCAGCATCATAAACACGGTCAGCAGACCACCAAGCAGCGTAAGGGCAGTCAGGATCAGCCAAGGGCGCGGCCGCAGGTTCAACAAGAGTCCCAAAGAAACCAGCACGACGAGCATGGTCAGCAACAAGGAGAGGGCGTCACCCCTGGCGATCCTTGCAAGTGCTGAGGCTTGCGGTGCGATCGACGATAACTCGCCCTCTAACCTGCTGGCAACCAATGTCCCGAAATGGCCGCTGAACCACCCGGAAATCACCGCCCAGACCTCCAGATGACGGCCGACCGCGGCCGCCCGTCCCAGGCCGCGCAAAAATAACCATGTCAAAAAAGCCAACAACACCAGGATCGGAAACCAGTAGATCAGGTGCAGCCACCCTCGGATGAACGAATCATCTGATACGAGGGCAGAAAGGGGAAAAAGCAGGGCAACGGTTTGCACACTGATGCCAATGGCCGCGATGTTGAGCGCCAGAAACCATCCGATCAAGCCACGGTTCCCATGTGACCTGGTGGGCCAACGCCAGGCAAGAGCCATCGGCAGGACCAGCGCGACGCCGCTTATCCCCCACAGGGCCGGCGCGATCAGAGCAAAAAAGAGATCCTCAGCGTCCGAGAACAGGGTCGTGCCCACAACCCATAGCCCCATACCAACCAGGGCAGCCACGAAGATCGCCAGGAGCGCAGCCCAGTCCAGGCCCGGTGTCTGCTGAGCCTGAGGGATCGGCGTCAATCTGGCTTGCGCCTCTGGCTTTGTCGGCCCTGGGTCTACCGCCTGCGGCACTGGCGACACAGCCTTTGACGCAATGACGCGTGTCCGTTCGGCCATGACCGCCTCATTCTCCGCTTGCTCCGGCGTCGGTGAGACGTCTGGCGCTGCACCGGGTTGATGGGCGGCATACCAGGCCGACAGCGCGCGATACAAGTCGCCTGCCTCATAGTAACGTTCCCAGGGCTGCTTCGCCAGGCACTTGAGCACGATCCGGCGCAGGTCGTCCGGCAGAGGTTGTCCATCTCGGCCGATGGTCAGCGGCCGCGGCGGCTGATTTTTGATCATCACGATGTTGTTGGCGTGCGACTCCGGCGTGGACTTCAGCTCGAAGTCCAGGTAAGGCGCGCCGGCCAGCATCTGGTAGAAAGTCGCGCCGAAGGCATACACGTCAATGCGGGGGTCGGACCGCTCGCCGCGCAACTGTTCCGGCGCCATGTAATAGAGGGTTCCGGCCGCCAGATCGCTGCTCCCGCGCCATGAACTGGACCCCAACTCGGACGCGACGTGCGCCAGCCCGAAGTCGCTGACCTTGACATGCTGGCCGGTATCCAACAGGATATTGGTTGGCTTGATATCGCAATGCACGATACCCTGGCCGTGCGCATATGCCAGGCCTTCCGCGCACTCCAGCCCCAGGCGCACCGCCTCGCTTAGCCGCCAGTTTTGCTCTGCGCGCAACCAGTCGGCCAGGGAGCCACCCGACACGTATGCCATCACCAGACAGTAGGAAGCATCCCGCTGGAACAACTCATGCGCCTTAACGATCCGGGGATGCTGCAGGCGCATGCCGATCCGTCCCTCTTGTCGAAAGAAATGCAGCCAGAGCCGCTCATCCACCGGCGGCGGCACCATCTCCTTGATCGCCACCTCGGTGCGCGTGACATGGTCACGCGCCAGGTAGACGAAGCTAAACCCGCCGCGTCCGATCAGGCTCACGACCTCGTAACGATCTTGCAGCACTTCGCCGGGACGAAACGTCACTATGACCTCTCTCACAAAGCCGACAAATCAGGCAGACTCCCGTGATCGCGCTCGTAGCCCTGATCGCGTCCACGCCATGGCGATCAACGCAGCGAAGGCGTTGCCCGTATCCCACCAGGTGCGCCAACCCCGCCGCAGCAGGATAGGCCAGCCGCTGATGGCCGCCACGGCCTCTCGGGCGCCGGCCTCGAGCGCTGCAGGGGTCATGGCGTGCGGCACAAACAATGCCTGGCCCAGATGGTGTCGCCCGTAATCTTCCGGGTAATTCGTGTACAGCAGGCGGCCCTCGCGGCGCAGCCGGTCGTACACATCAGTGCCGGGGTCGGGCGCCAGGATGCCGAAGTGCGCCAGGTCAACGCCGGCCTGCAGCACAAAACGTGTGGTGCGTTGGAAAATGTCCGGGCCATCGCCGTCGTTGCCGAAGATGAAGGTGCCCGCGATCATCAGGCCGTGCGCATGGATCTGGGCGATCTTTTCCCGGTAGTGATCCACACCGATGCCCAGGTTTACCCCCTTACGCATCGCCCGCAAGCTGGCTTCGCTGACCGACTCCAACCCCGTCATCACGGCGAAACAGCCGGCCCGCCGCAGCCAGCCCAGCAGCTCGTCATCATCCGCGATGCTCAAGGAGGCTTGCACCGCAAAACGTCGCCGTAATCCCTGCTCGGCCATGCCACGAAACAATGCCACTGCCCAGTCGCGATCGGCCATGATGTTATCATCGGTGAACAACGTGGCCCAACCCCGCGGGGCGCGCTGCAACTCGGCCCATACCTCCTCCACGGGGCGGCAACGGAAGCGGCCACTGTCCAACTTCCAGATGGCGCAGAACTCGCACCGGTAGTGACAACCGCGCGAGGCCGAAATCAGAGTCAAAGCATAACGCTGCCGATACAGGTCTCGTCGGGGAAAAACCGCCCCGGCGAGCGGAGGCCCCCCACCCTCATAGCGCGCCTGTAACCGCCCGGCCTCGAAATCGGCGATCAGCGCCGGCCAGGCCCCTTCCGCCTCGCCGCGAAAAACGACGTCTGCGTAACGGGCCGCTTCATCAGGTGCCAGGGAGGCGTGCGGACCGCCCAGCACGACCGGAATGCTCCGGCGCCGGAAGCCGGCTGCCAATTCATACGCTCGCGGCGCCGTGGCCGTCAGGGCGGTGATGCCTACCAGATCCGCGTCCAGGTGTGACTCGAGGGGCTCCGCTACTTCGTCAACCAGTCGGATTTCCCAGCCAGCCGGGGTTGCGGCTGCCACGTAAGCCAGCCCCAACGGCTCCATGGTTGTAACACCGGCGACGTTGGCCAGCCGCCGACCATCAACACCAAGCGCAGGATTGATCAGCAGCAGCCGCTTTGCCCGAGACATGTCCTCACACGACATCCTTGCGCTTGATCAAGACCAGGATGATGCCCAGGAGCGCCAGCATTATGGCAGCCATTGCCGCCCAATCCGTAACCGTACGCGTGCCGAAGATGTGACTCCACAGGTCGGATTGCCCCGTCAAATCTGCGTCAGTCGCAGCAGAAAGGTTGCGGCTTACTTCTGCACGCACCCGCTCGGTCAGCTCGGCGCGGACGGTGGCTTCGACGGCCGGCCTGAGTTTCTCGCGCATCTGTGTTTCGATTGCCGGCCGGTTTGCCGCCACCTGGGCGGCCGCCTGCTGCCTCGCCTTCGCGACCTGTTGATCTTTCTGCGCCTGTGTCATCAAGATCTGGCCTTCCATTTGCTTGCGCGCCTGGACTTCAGCTTTGTTCTGGGCCAACTCCGTCTGAATCCGCATCTGCTCGTCGGTAGCCTTCTGTACCTCATCGGCCAGCGCTTTCTCGACCTCTGTCGGCAGGCGTTCGGCCACGATCTTGTCCACTTCCTTTTGTATCTCTTGCTGTTTGTAAGCCGCCTCCGCTTCCTTTTGTTTCCTGGCTGTCTCAGAGTTACTGGACTGCAACGGCAGACTTTCAACATAAGTGATATTCGCCAGGGCTGATACCGCCCACTTGCTGGTAGCGATCTGGGGGATCACCGGCGTGCTGGCCAGGTTGGGCATCATCACGCCCGCGAAGATGAACTGCGGGATCAGGATCACCGGGATCAGTGCAACAGCCTGGCCATCGTTGCTCGACAGCGCGGACAACAGCAGGCCGAGCATGATGCCCGACAGGCTGGCCAGGGTCAGCGTCAGGTAGAGTTGCGTCCAACCGCCCACCCCCATCAATTCGTTAGGCCAATCCGTGGTGAAATAAGTGAAAAACAGATAGAACGCCACCTGGTAGAGACAGAACATGCCGGAAACGAACACCTTGCTAAACACATAGGGCGTGATCTTGAGATTGACCATGCGCTCCCGTTTGTAGATCGGGATTTCCTTGGTGAACTCACGCGCGGCGTTCACCGTCCCGAACAACAGCACGATGATGGTCGCCAGGAACAGCGTTTGCAGCGCATCGCCCTGGTTGCCCTTTCCGGGGGTGAAGATGTCCTTGTTGAGGTTGATCAGCGACATGATGCCGATCAGGGGCGCTTGCGCCAGCAGAACCGCCAAGCTTTTCGGGTCGCGCCGCAGGACAGCCAACGAGCGGCTGCTCAAGATGCCGAACTGCCGGAGCGGTGAAGTGCGTGGGCGCTGGCGAGTGGCGGCGCCTGCGCGCTGCGGGTCACTGGGCTGCGGCGTTTGGTGGATCTCGCGAGCTCGGTCAGCAACATACTTCTGGTAGTAAGGTGACTGCCGATAGCGTTGCGCCCATGCTGCTGCCAGTGCTAGTTTCTCCTTTTCAGATGCGCTTGGAGGTAGTGCTTTATCCGGGTCAATCAGGTCATAAATATCATCGAACTCGAAATCCGGTTTGAGGCGTTTTGCTTCCTGGCCTCGATACTGGTCAAAGTATTTGAGCGCCTCATCCGGCGGACCAAAAAACGCCAAGTAGCCGCCCTTGGTTAAGAAGATCACCTGATCACACAACATGACGTTCTTGGTGGCGTGAGTAATGATGATGATTGTGCGCCCTTCCTGCGGATCTATCGTCAACTGGCGTAACAGATTCATCACCTCCCGCTCGAGGGCAGGATCCTGACCAGTAGTTGCCTCATCAAGGAAAAAAAGCCGCGGCCGGGTCAGAAGTTCCACGCCGAGGCTTACCCGCTTTTGCTGACCACCGCTAAGTTTATGGATGGGCAAGTCCCTCCGGTGCTCCATATCCAATTCGCGTAGAACTTGCTGGATACGCGTCTCTCGTTCTTTAGGGCTTGTATCTGCTGGCATACGCAGTTGCGCTGCATAATCCAAAGCCTCGTGAACTGTTAGCTCATGATGCATAATATCTTTCTGCGGCACGTAGCCTAACTCAGTCCGATAGGCATCATAATGACGGTATAAATCAACCCCATTAACTAATACCTGGCCATATGTCGCCGGTCGAAAACCGTTCATTGCATCCAGTAGGGTGGATTTACCGGCCCCCCCGGTACCCACCAACGCGACAAACTCGCGCGGGCGAATACTAAGGGAAATGTCTTGCAACAGATTCTTACCTTTCCCTACCACTTTGTTCAGATGCATCAAATCTAAACGCAGACCACTCCCATCAGTCTGCTGTAACCCATCCTCAGCAAAGCGCATTTTGACATTGGCAACGTGAATCGTATCGCCCTCCGCGATGAACTGCTCCTTTTCGACACGTTTACCGTTGACGAACGTCCCATTATGGCTGTGCAAGTCGCGGATACGATAGCGCATACCGACCCGCTCGATCACTGCGTGATAACGCGACACGCGGCCATCGTCAATGCGCAGCTCGTTCTCGGGCGCCCGACCGATGCGAATCGTCTTCTTGCCTTCAAGGTCAATGCCAATCGGCTCAGTGCTGGTTTTCCCCTCAACTGCAGGGAGTTGCGAGGCAAAGCACAGGTCGGAGCGGAATTCAATCCGCACCTGGTCAGCGATGTAAAGGGCATCTCCTGGTCTGAGCGGCTTGCTCTTGATCCGTTGCCCGCGCACTGTCAAACCGTTACGACTCTCAAGGTCCTCGATGCTGAACCGTCCGCCGCCGTGGGACAAGATCTCAGCGTGTCGGCCCGATACTACCGGGTCTGCAATCACGATATCATTGTCCGGGTTCCGGCCGATCTTGAGCGGCTTCTCGCCCAGCGGAATTTGCTGCACCTGGCCGGACCGCTGCTGGATGACTAAGCCGGGCTGCGGCTTAGGCAAGAGGTACAGGCGAGCAGGCGTCGCCATGGCCGCCCCGCCCGTTGCCGGCGGCGGTGACAGGCGTAGTTCCAGGCTGTTGGCCAGGCGGAGCGTGGCATCCACGGGCAGCAGCGCCCGCTGATTGGCAGGTAAGCGTTCGGCGTTCAGAAAAGTACCGTTGCGGGAGCCCAGATCTCGCACCCATACGCCTTCGCGCGCGAATGTGATTTCCAAATGGGTACCCGAGATCGAACCGTGTTGCACCACAAGATCATTATCAGGCTGCCGGCCCACGCGCAGCAAGGGGCGCGTGAGCTGGATTTCGTCGCTCGGCCCATCCAGCCAGCGGGCGCGCAACACGCCGTAGCAGATCGGTGCAGCAGAAGCATCAACTGAAGGCATTACATCCCGTCCTTCCTGGCAAAGAGCGGAGATAGACAGCGCACGACACCGGCCAGCAACACACATGCCAGTCCTATGCCGGTCAGATAGAGGCCAGTCAGGGGCGTCACCTTGGGAGCCAGCAACTTGGTCGCGCCCTCCAGCATCGTGAGCAGATTGACCCCGAAAAGGATCTCCTGGTTTGCAACGTTACTGAACCGCTTTATCTCCACGTAGATCAAACCAATTGGAAGCAAAGCTGTCAGGATATAGATCAGTCCGGGAAAACTGGACCGACTTAGCTTCATCCCCAGGTCAACCAGCAGCCCAAGCAAGGCCAACGCGCCCGCGATCAACACGAGCGGACCAAAGGTATCCATGCCCTCCAGGACGATCGTCCTGGCCCTGACCAACGGCTGCGTGCCCAACAACGCGCCGGCCGCCTGCTCCACAGCCGAGAGAAGATCTTCGAGTACCTGTCCGCCCGGCGCCTGGCCGAGGGTGAATTGTAGGTCAATACGGACCCATGGTTGGAACGCACCTATGCCGGCGAGCACACACCCCGCCACCACCAGTGCTGTAACGACCCACTGCCAGGTTGGGCGTGCTATCACTGCGGCTGGTTCGCGTAGCGCGACCGCACGCTCTGGAGGGGAAGCCATCGGCAGGCCGGGTGCGGCGTCCACAGGTGGACCGGGCATCGGCAGAAGCTGGACCGTGAAGGATAGGCTGCCGACGGCCAGATGGTCGCCGGGCGCCAGCACATGCTCTTCGCCCGGCCTGAGCCGGCGACCGTTCAAATAGGTGCCGTTAGTGCTGTCCAGATCGCGCACTGCCCAGCCAGCCGGCAAGCGGCGCAACATGAACTGGCGGCGTGAGGCTCGCTCGTCTCGGAGGACAATGTCTGACTCCGCGGCCCTGCCTGCCACCAGGGCTTCGCCGGTCAGGGGCAGGCTGTGTCCCCGGCCATCCACAAGCACCGACATCCCGTTTCGTGCCATCCTGCCCCTCCTGACTCACCGCCAACTGATCTTCTCCCACGTCCACTGCCAACGTCCTTGCGCCTGAACCGGCGCATCGGTCAGCTTGAAGGGTGGGCCGCCCACGCCGGTCGCGGTGTAGATGGCCCATTTCCCATCACGATCGGATCGGAACGCGATGCGGATACCGTCGGACGCCCAGGCCGGCAGACCATCGGTATGGATGTCGTCCGTGACGCGGCGCAACCAACTGCCATCGGCGTTTACAGCGTAGATCTCCCAGTTGCCATCCCGGTTGGACACGAAGGCGATATTCCGGCCATCCGGCGACCAGGCCGGTTGGCCATCATTGGCATTGGTCGTGATCCTGACGGGGTTGGAGCCATCCAGATTGACCAGAACGATGCCACAATCGCCGCCGATGCAACCCTTGATTGCGATCCGGTCCCCCCGTGGCGACCAGGCCGGAAACTGACCCCGCGTGACGGTTCGCCGATCTGAGCCGTCGGCATTGATGGTTAAAATTGTGTCATCGGCGAGATTCCAGAAGGCGATCCGAGCGCCGTCTGGTGACCAGCTAGGGTAGGCATCGTTATCGTTGCCGGTAAGCTGGCGATCTTCGCCTGTCTGCATATCGCGGATGCGCAACCCGACCGCATCTGAACGCCACGAGAAATAGGCCAACCGGTTTCCGTCGGGTGAGAAGGCTGGCTCACTGGCGTTTTCGATCAGCACATGCTTGTTTGAGGCATCCGCGTTCATCTGGTAAATATTGAACCGCTGGCCACTCTCATCCAGGGCGCCAAAGACGACTTGACCTTCCTGGCTGTTAAGCTTCGGTAAGGGCAGATTCTGACCTGGAAACAGAGCGCCCACGATGGCCTCAATCTGCTCCTGATTGAACCCGGCGAACGATCCCGCCAGCGCGGTGGGAAGTTGGGCCGGTGCGATACCGGGGAAGAGCGCATTGATGAATCCCAGGGCGATATCCGGCGTGACCTGGCCCGAGCGGATGGCTTGTTCGATGGCAGCAGGTAACTGCTCTGCCGGAACGCCGGGGAAGGCAGTAGCGATGAGTTGCGGCAACTGTTCGGGTTTGAGATTGGCCGGAACCGCTACCTGGCCACCGGCGCCTGCAGGTAATTGACCACTGGTTCCGGCGGGCTGTACAGCAGGTTGCTGCCCGCCGGCCACAGCCGCTGTCGGCAGCGCGATAGTTGGCAGAGTAACCGTGGGAAGCGCCAACTCCCGGGGTGGCTGGGCCGTGACGATGGCTGGCAGGGCGGTGGCGATGCCGGCCAGTCCCCCGCTGGCTCCTGCTGGCGTTTCCTGGCCGGCAACCGGCGCCTCAGTTTTGTCGCCTGCCAGGTTCCGCCAGGCCAGGAAAGCGAGCACCACCAACAAGATCAAGCCCGCTGCGCCCAGGCCGATAAACAGCGGATTCGGTCGTGGCCGGGCAGGAGCGGAGTCTACACCGGGTAGCGGGCTAACGAAAGCTGGGGCCTCGGTTACAACGGCTTCGCGGAATACAAACTCCGTGTTGCTCCCAACACGCAGACGTCCGCCCGGTGACAAAGGGGTCAACTCGCCTGACTTGAGCCGGCGATCATTGACAAAGGTGCCATTAACACTGTCCCGATCGCGAACGTACCACTTGCCAGCTTGCGAAGTCAACTCGGCATGACGGCGCGACACCTGATCGTCTCTGACGACGATCTCACACGTCTCGCTGCGCCCAATCACGATGGTGTCGGCCGTCAACAACTCCTCATGACCCAGAGAAGCACCACGCGTAACAATTAGCTTGGCAGGCATATCTTTCCTCCTGGTGCCGATCGAGTTGTGAGGGAACCGATCGGGATACTCGCACGGCGCGAGTATCCCGATCCGCGTCTTCAAACCAAACGTTTGAAGAGAAACTCCAGCTCACCGAAACGCACCACATCCCCATCCTTTAGGGCTATCGGATCGGTAACGCGCTTGTCGTTCACGTGCGTGCCATTCGCGCTGCCCAGATCGAAGAGCATAAATTCGCCCTTTTCCTGCTTGATCTTGGCATGGTTACGCGAGATGGTGGCGTCCTGCAAGACGACGGTGTTGGTGGTGGCACGGCCGATGTCGGTAGATGGCAACACCTCGTAACGTTGTTGCGGTTGTTTAGGATTGACGAGGATCGCCACGATTTGCGTCTTTGGGCCACGCTGAAGGATTATCGTTCCGCCCTCCACCGGCGCACCAGGCCCTCTCTCAGTGGGCGGAGGGAAGGGACCTGGAGGAAATGGCTGAGATGCAGGAGGTGCCTGGGTTGAGTCGCCGGTCGCAGGATAGGGTCCCGCGGTCGGAGGATAGGATCCGGTGCCCACGTCAGTTGGTGGCATACCGGGCCCTCCCGCAGTTGGCGGTTCGTAGGCTACGCCACCGGTTTCATCCTTATAGTATGCTTCATCAAGGGGTTCTTGTGCTGCGCGGTTGCGGCGAATGATCAGGAAGATAATCAAGGCCAGCAGCAGCACCAGCGCAGCGATGATGCCGATCAGGATGGGAAGGTTGCTGCGGTTGGTGACGAAGTCGTTCAGGGCGGTGATGACGTTCTGAGGGAACGGCTCAGGCGTCGGCGCTGGGGTCGGCGGGAGCGGCTCGGCGCCCACGGTGACTTCCGGTGAGATGGTTGCCACAGCGCTTTCAGTCGTTGGAATCAAGGTGGCCTCCGGGACGCTGGTGGGCAGCGCCGTCGGCACATCGCGGAACATGAAGATCTCGTCGTCGAAAGCCTTGCCTTTGGGACTGTCCAACCGCACGATGACTGCATGCGGCTGCGCGTCACGCGTCAACCGTGTGCGATAAGTCAGCACATACTGCTCACTGAGCTTATTCAGGGTATCCTGAAACAACCCGGTGAGTTCGTCAGCTCGGGCCGCGCGCGCATAAGTGCCGCCAGTGCGCGCGGCCAGTCGAGTCAAGTAAGCGTCATTGATCGTGCCCTTACTGAAGCCGATGGGGAAGATGGGAATATTGTTACGATTTGCTTCAGAGATGGGATCATCGGCCGTCAGCTTACTGACACGAACGTCCTGGCCATCTGTTAACACGATAATGGCCCGCGGCGCCTGCTGCCGCGCAGTGATCTTGATCACCCGGAAGAGGGCATCATACAGAGGTGTTGCTACACCAGTCGCACCCTCGGACACGTTGATCAAGTTTAGGATACGGTTGCGATCATTGGTGAACCCGATCTCCCGATCTTCACGGATGCTCAGATCGTTGATATCTACTGGACCGCTGATGCCAAAAAAGGCAGCCCGGTCGGGATCGTTTGGCTCATTGAGTAGGGTTTCTAACAGCTTTTGTGACGCGGCTCGGGCTTCTGCCAGGGCCTGATCTCGCATGGTGCCGCTGAGATCGATAACCAATGCCACCGACAACGCTGCCCTTGGGTTGACGCGCGTGCTGATGGTGTCGGGCGGAAAAGAGGTGCGCTGATCTTCGACAATGGCAAAGTTTTCCGGGGCCAATCCTGACACCGGCACGCCGTTCTCATCACGCACCGTGACGTAGGCGTTCATGGCGTCGCCGGGTCCGCTCTCCATGCTGTCTATGTTTAGAGTCACGTTGCCTTGTGCGAGGACCGTCACTACCAGCATTGTTACCAAGACAAGCGCCAGGAGAGGGCTTGCCAGGCGGCGTTTGAGACGTATTCTAGCCATAGCGGTATTCCCCTTTCGCGCTAGATCTGCTTGAACACCAGGGTGGTTTCACCGATCAAGAGATAGTTGCCATCCTGCAACACGTGGCGATAGACTCGCGAAGACTCATCCTTATAGCTGTCCTTGCTTCCAACATAGAGACCGTTAGAGCTGGCCAGGTCATAGATCACGAAGCTCTGTTTGCCTTCCGCATCGATTTCGAAGCGAATTTTGGCATGACTAGAAGAGCACGCAGGATCCGGCACTACAACACTATTGCCGGGCACACGTCCGATCGTCGTCGTGCCGCTGCTCTTGACTGGCAGCGGCAGTCCCAGCTGCCGATTACCGGCTGTGCCCGAAACCATGACCAGCCAGGCAAATGCTGGTTCCGGCTTGGGTCCCGTAGGGATCAGTATTGTCGGCGCCCCCCCGCCAGCAGGAGACGGCTGTTGCCGCCAGGTTGAAGGCTCTTGGGGGCCTGTCGGTTGCGGAGGCCATTGCACCTCACCCGGTCTGGGTGTCGGCAAATCCGGCGACACATACTGGGTCTCTTCCCAACTGCTGCCACCGCCGTAGCTGCCACCGCCTGGGCCACCTGGGTAATTCGGCTGACCGCTGCCGAATGGGCCGGTATCAACTTTGACAGTTTTCTGCTCGCTCATGGTAGGGTTCCTCCTTGTGCTTGGGTAAATGTGGTGTAGAACAGACAGGTATCATTCATAGTTCCAGACGCAGGATCGTGGTTCCGATCCGAATCGAATCTCCCGCCGTAATCAATTGCTCTCCAGAAACGCGCTGGTTGCTGACCCAAGTGCCGTTCGCTGAAATATCCTCAATCCAATAATCAGCCCCACGACGACGTAGAACAACGTGACGTCGGGAAATCAAGGTGTTCTCTGGATCAAGAGCAGGACGACCGATTTCTGTCACATCACCTGCCAGCCAAATAATGTTGCCTTGCTGCGGCCCCTCTACGATGACCAGTTTCGCCACCTGAGCGCTGGGTGGTTTGGGCACAACAACCTTATCATAACCCAACACCTTCGCGGCCTCCTTACCGTCCTTGTAACGCTTACGAGGATCCTTCTCCAACGCTTTCAGCACAAAGGTTTCCAGAGATGTGGATACTCCAGCCCTCAACTGGCGTGGAGGCCGAGGTGTCTCCCGAATATGTCGCTCGACCACATCCAGGGCCTGCTGCAAATCGTCGGTGATATTGGAACGTCTTGGAAAAGGTGCCTGCCCCGTCAGCAGCTCATATGCAACCACGCCGACCGCATAAACGTCGCTCGCCGGTGCCACAGCCTCGCCTTGCGCCTGTTCAGGTGACATATACTCGGGGGTGCCCACAGGGCCTTTGTGTGTGACGGTCACGCCAGAGAGTTCTTTCGCAATGCCAAAATCAGCTACCTTGACATCACCTGCGCTAGTAAGCAAGATGTTTTCGGGCTTAATATCACGATGAACGATCGCATATTGATGCGCGAAGGCCAAGGCAAGGCAGGTCTGTCCAATGATGCGCCGAATCACCTCTTCGCTCATCTCTCTGCGAATGTGATCGCGCAATGACCCGCCATCAATATATTCCATTATGATATATGGAATGCCATCACGGCTGTATCCAAAACGCTCAATCTGCACAATGTGCGGATGGCCCCGCAGTAGAGCGCCAATACGGTTGCCTTCCTTCTCAAACTTGCGCATGAGATAGGGGTCGCTGGCAACCTTGGGGATCTTGACCGCAACAAGATGACCGTTGGGTAACCGCGCGCGATACACATCAGCCATACCACCGCCACCGATCACTCCCTCAATCTGGAAGCTATCAAAAGACTTGGCTGCCTGGAAAGGTGCGTAGCCTGGGCTGGCAACCATCGGCGGAACAAGTGGATCAGAAGGGGTCTGAGGGAATGGGGCGCCCCTGGGCAGGAAGACAAACTCCGCCAGGCCTATCTGGATTCGATTCCCAGGCCGAAGTAGTTTTTCAAACGTGCGTATGCCATCTACAAACACGCCGTTGATACTGTTACGGTCGTACAGGACAAAGTCATTGTTGTGAGGTACGATGTGCGCATGTTGGCGAGAAATCATCGGTTCGATGAGCACCACGTCGTTCTCAGGGTCACGTCCGATACGCAAGCCCGTTGCTGGAATGGGAAACTGCTGGCCTGCCAGGGAACCAGCCACAGCGCTGAGCACCAACGTCGCGCCATCAGGTTTCTGCTGCTCCGATCTTCGCACTGGCACAGGCGCGGAAGAGGGCGTGCTGATTGCAGACCGCGCTGGGCGTTCCTTTTTTCGGTCTCTTTGCTTTGCGGGACGAAGCAGCACAAGCAAAAAGATTGCGATAAGGCAAAGTAAGGCAAGAACGATCAGCAGTTCAGTGGACAATATGCCCATGGAGCAGCGATCTCCGTGTGAAACCGACATCGCAAGAAGAAAAGGGACAAGCTTTGTTTATTCTACCACATTTGAGATCAATTGCAAGGTACGGCAAAGGGGGAACTTCGTAGCAGATCAGGCGCCTCTCATCAACCCCAGGCAAGGTTCTACCCGGCTGGCTGAAAAAGATATAGCTTTTAGCTGGTGCTGTTTCGCGCGATAAAGAGACATCTCACTCGACTTTGGCATTAACATAACAGCGAGTTTCGACTTTAGCGTACTTTGACAACTGCATACTCCAACTGCCGGGTATCCAGACAGGCAAACTGCTGTACAATGTAGGATGCGACGTCTCATCCTGGAGGTGCAGCATGATGCCTTTGGTGGCGTTTCCCGCTGTGGTGGAGCGGTATGCGCCTTACTTTGCGCATGTGTTTTCAGCGGAAGCCCTCGTCGAGTTCAAGCGGTACATCAGCGGTTTGATCGTGTCGGAGAACAAAACCGTCGACGGGATCAATCGCTTGTTTGTCTGGGAAAGCCGGAATCAGAGTTCGTTGAACCGGCTGCTGACCGCCAGCCCGTTCTCGCTGGCGGCCTTGAACCAGGCCCGTCTGGCGGTGTTGGCGAGCGTGCCGGCGACCCGGCGGAAAGCCAAAGGCGTGCTCAGTGTGGATGACACCCTGCTCACCCACTACGGTCAGGACTTTGAGCAGATCGCCCAGTTGTTCGACCACGTCAGCGGCAGCTACGTGTGGGCGCACGATCTGGTGACCCTCCACTACAGCGATGACGACACGGACTATCCATTGCTCTTTCAACTCTGGAAACCGGTGGACTTGGCGCAACTCGAACAAGGTCTCCGGGCCGCGCACGTGCCCCTCAAGGCCAGCAAGGAAACGCTGAAGGAAACCGAGCCCCGCAAGTGGCGCGGTTACTTGTTGGGGGTCTGGCAACGGCGCCAGAAGCAACAGCCAGAACTGCGTACGCTGTATGAGAGCAAGCTCAGCATTGCGCAGGCCTTACTCCAGCAATGGGTCACGGCGCATCCGGATGAAGCCTTGCCGGTGACCTTTGACAACTGGTTCACCCAGCCCGACTTCTGTCGCTTCCTGGATCAGACCTTGCACTTGCCGTATGTCGGCACCTTAGCCGACAGCGACAAGGTGAACTTGCAGACCGGACAGGAAACGCTCAAGGACTTCGCCAACCGCCTCAAGCAGGAACACCTGCAGGCAGTAGCCGCCGGCGGCAAAGCGGTTTTTCAGCGCATCACCATTACCTACAAGGGCAAGCAGGAGACCTACTACAGCTATTGTCAGACGCACAACCTGCATGGTTTCGGCAAGCAACGTCTGGTGATCAACTATGACCGGGCTGACTTGACGGACAGCCCCGTCTTCTTCATCAGCAACCGCCTGGTATGGCAGGCGGCGGGCATCACCCGCATTCGCCGTCACCGCTGGCCCGTTGAAGTCTACCACGAGGAAGGCAAGGCCGAAGGGCTGGACCAGTATCAACTGCGGGACTTCAGTGCCATCCAACGGCATGTCGCACTGGTTGCCGTAGTCTATAGCTTACTGCGCACCGCCCAACATGACCCTGACCTGCGCGACCAGCTTCAACGTCAACTCGAGATCACGCTCGAGGGCAGCGCTGCTTTTTGGCGGCGAGCCGCACAGGCACAGAGCCTGTGGTGCCTAGGCCTGTTCATTAGCGCCGGTTTGGCCCAAGGCCAAGCCCTGTCCCAAGTGATGGCCCCGCTGATCCGGGCCGTTTGCAGGGCTTGAAGTAACCGGCGTAGGGGCGGGAGCCGCCGCACTTGGTTCCGGGCAAGTGCGGTGGTGCGGTTATTGCCCCGGATCAGCCAAAGGACACCGAAAACGCCCCTGAGAGGCGGCTTGGAGTATCAGTTGTCAAGGTGCAAAAGTCGAGATCTCACAGTAACGGAGGTGTCTCGATGTCTCCACAGCACCCACTGCAGGCGGGTGGCCCCGGGCTTGACGAGGCCACCCTGTTCTCACGGGCGCAAGGTGGTTGTGCGCGCAGTCTGGACCAGCTCATGCGTCAGCATGACGGGTTGGTCCAGGCGGTGGTGCGCCGCCAAGTGCTCGGCGACTTGCCGTTTGCGGAGGCGCTCCAGGCCGGTCGCATCGGCTTATGGCGCGCCATCCTGGGGTATGATCCCCGCCGCGGCTGCGCCTTTGCCACCTACGCCTGGCCCGCCATTATGCGTCACGTTTGGCGGGCCGTCAAAGGCCAGCGTGCCGCAGCCGATCCGCCGCTGACGCCTGACCTGCGCAACGCCGTGCCGGTCGCCCCGGACGAAGCAGTCGTGACCGCCGCCGTGCACGCGGCCCTGGGGCGGCTGGTGCAGGGTTTGCCAGTGCGCCTGCGCTACGTGGTGGTGGCGCGCTACGGGCTGGCCGCGGCGCCCCCGGCGTTGTTCCGGGCGATCGGCGGCGGCTTGGGGGTCAGCGCCGAACGGGCACGGCAACTGCATCAGGAAGCCTTGGCCCGGCTGCGGCAGCCGGCGACGTCGCAGACGCTGCGCAGTTTGCTGGGGCGGCACACGCTGGGCGATTACGAAACGAGCGACGCCCTGACCCAAGGCTGGTTACGCCAGCGGGGAGGGCGCCGTGGCCCCTAAACTGACCGCCGTCGCCAGTCGGGCCCAGGATGCGCAGTTTGCGGTGCAGTGTAGTTGGCTGGCGCTGCGTGACCAGCTCCCCCTGTGCTGGCCCGCCCCGGCGACCACCCCCGCCTGTCCGAAACGGCGGTTCCGTTCGCAGTACGTCTACGGCGGCTGGCAAGACCTGGCCGATCCGCAGGTGTGGCCCCACTTGACCGAGTTTGACCTGCTGCTGCGCCTGGTCGATGACACGCGCCTGCGCCCCGTGTTAGCGCAACTCCTCGGCTGGCGGTCCGGCCGCGGCTGGATCCCCTTCGATCCCCTGTCGCTGTTTCTGCTCATTGGCTGGCAACTGGTCAATGGCTGGACGCGCGGGGCCACCCTGGGCCACTTGGCTGACCCCCGCTATCGGGACTATGCCCAGGCCTTCGGCTTCCGGGACGGCGTTTATCCGACCGAGGGCGGCCTACGCTACTTCCTGACCGCCTTGGGTCAGCCCTGGCCTGACCTGGATCTGCCCATCCCAGTGCCCGCCGTGGGTGAGGCCGCCGCCGAGGAGGTGGCCTTGCATCGCATCAATTATCTGTTGGCCCAAACGGTGCAGTTGCTCGTCACCCATGGCTTCATCACCGCCGCGGCGTGGCAGCAGGCGCTGCTCTGCCCCGATGGTATGATTCAACTGGCCGCTTCGCGCATGCGCTGCACGACCGTCACGGCCGCCTGCTATGAACCAACCTGCGCTGCGGCCCCGCGCCCGTGCGCCGCCCAAGCCAAAGACCGCCGCGGTTGCGACTGTCAGACCCCAGCCTGTGCACAGGTCTGCCGCTTCGCCCCGCCGCGGGATGCCCAGGCCCGCTGTGTCTGGTATGCGGGCACCAACCAACCCAAGAATAGCCCCAACCAGAGCACCGCCAGCGACCCCCCCAAGCCCAAGGGCCGCCTGTTCTATGGTTATCGTTCGCTGCCCCTGCAACTCGCCGACCCCCAGCGGCACTGTAGTGTCGTTCTGCTCGGCCACTTCCAGTCGGCTGAGGCCCCGGAAGAGCCGCCAGCCAGCGCCGAATTGCTGGCCCTGCCGCAGCTCTACCCGACCCTGCAGGTGGCCGCCGTCGCCGGCGATGCCGGCTTTGGCTACGAGCGGCCGCTGCACATTATCTATGCCACCTTGCACGCCCGCCGCGTGGTGGATCTGCGCCATCATGACACCGACAAAGACGTCGCCGGCTGGCTCTTGCGCGGCTACGACGACCAAGGCCGCCCCTTGTGCGCCTTTGGCTATCCCTTGACCGCCAATGGCTTTGATCCGGCGCGGCAGCGCCAGAAGTGGTTCTGCGCCCAGGCCTGTCAGCGAGACACCCCACCCACCGTGCGTCGGCCGGACACCGTCTACCCGCCGCCTGAATGCCCGTACCACGGCGCGGACCACCCGCACGGCCTGATCCGCAACATCGCCGAACGCTTTGCCGACGGCTCGCTCCGCCTGGTCCGCGATGTGCCCTTCGGCTCCGAACGCTGGCAGCAACTCTATCATCGCGCCCGCAATGCCGTCGAGGGGCGCAATGCGTTCTTGGAACGCGCCGGTCTCAAGCGGTTACCCGTCTATGGCCAAGCCCGCAGCCGGGCTTTGAGCGGCCTGGCCGATGTCTGGCTCAATCTGACCACCCTGGCACGTCTGTGCCGGGAGGCCACCGCCGCCACCGGCGGCTGACTTCAACTGACGCCCCAGCGCGCTGCCAGACCGCGTCAACCCGACGTGGCCCGCTACCGCTTACCCTTTTTCCGGCCACGCCCCAGCAAAGCGGCTCCCAACCCGCTTGATCCGCCCTGGCGTACCAACCACCAGCCCGGCCGGGCTATGTCTGGCCTTGATTTGCTACGTACCGCAGCGCTTGACCCGCCTCTCGCCCGCACCGCAACCCCACCAACCGCCTCTGAAAGCTTGTCTTCGCCCTGCTACTGCTTCGATGTCCCGCAGTTTCGACCCAAAGGCGATCATGCCGGATTGCGCCAATTCTTTCAACATGGTAAACTTGCCAGCACGCGAGGAACCGCTATGCCGGAGGGCACGGCGCACCCTGACTCGCGAAGAGGCGCTCACGATGTCACTCCAACCCGGCGACACACTGCTGAACGGCCAGTACCGCATCGAGCGGCTGCTGGGGCGCGGCGGCTTCGGGTTCGTCTACCTGGCGCACGACACCCTGCTGCAGGAGGAGCTCGCGCTCAAGGAGCTGATCCCCGCGCTGGTCGGCGATGAGGGGATGCTCAAGCGCTTCCTGGCCGAGGCCAAGGCGACCATGCGGCTGACCCACGAGCGGATCGTGCGCACGCACGCGGTCTTCGCGGAGCGGGGCAACTACTACATCGCCATGGAGTACATGGCCGGCGGCTCGCTGGAGGCGCGGCTGGCCGAGCGCGGCGCGCTGCCGGTGGAAGACGCAGTACATGTCGCGGCCGATGTGGCCGAAGGGCTGGCATATGCGCACGGCCGCGGCGTGGTGCACTGCGACCTGAAGCCGGCCAATGTCCTGTTCACCGCCGACGGCCACGCCAAGGTGGCGGATTTCGGCATCGCGCACGTGCCGCGGGAGATGTTCAGCCGATCGTGGGCCACGGTTCTGGGCTTCGTGGCGGGCACGCTGCCCTACATGTCGCCGGAGCAGGCGGACGGCGTGCGCGACGACCCGCGGGCCGACCTCTACGCGTTGGGCGCAGTGCTCTACCGGATGCTGACCGGCCGGACGTACCTGGACTTCGACGAGCGGGACACCCCCGGCGCACAGGCCCGGAACGTGGGGCGCATCCAGACGGAGCAGCCGCAGCCGCCGAGCAGCCACAACCGCCGCGTGCCCGCGTGGCTGGATGCCGTGGTGCTGCGGGCGCTGGCTAAGCGGCCTGACGAGCGGTTCGCCACCGCCGGCGAGCTGCTGGCCGCGTTGACGCGCAAAGGCGCCGCACCGATTCCCGCCGCTGCGCCGCCCCGCAGTGAGGGCGAGACCGTCATCGTGCCGCCCACGGCCAGGCCCGCAGCGGCCGTGACCCCCGCAAGGTCACCGGCGCCCCAGCTCAGGTGGCTGTGGCCTGCCATAGCCGGCACGGTGGGCTTGCTGGTGATCGTTGTGATCGCCTTGATTGCCAGTGCCGTGGAAGGGGGGAGGGGCAAACCGGCGCCCACCGTCACACCTGTGCCTCCGGTGTCATCGGCGCCCACTGCGCGGATCCGTGTCTCACCGACGCCAACGCTTGTGCCGACGCTGACACCCGTGCCCACCGTGCCTCCTGCGCCGACGGCCGTCCCAGCAACTATCGTGCCGCCTCCGAGCGCAACAGCAGTTCCGCGGCCTACGACCACGCCTGCGCCCAGCGCCACGCCGACTGCGCCACCCAGCTTCACGGTAGCTAATGCGAATGTCAACGTGCGTTCCGGGCCGGGCACGGTGTATCCGGTGATCGGCGCGTTGCGAGCCGGCCAGGCTGGGGTAATCACGGGGCGCAACGCGGCCGGCGATTGGTGGCAGTTCGACTACAACGGCCAGGCCGGTTGGGTAAACAGCAGTGTGGTGCGCGCCGGTACGGACGCTCTCGCTGTGGCCGTTGTGCCGGCGCCGCCCACACCGGTTGCGACCGCGACCCCGGCCCTGCGCAGCGGCTCGACGTGGACATCGCCGGCCGATGGCATGGTGCAGGTCTATGTGCCGGCCGGCGAGTTCTTGATGGGCTCGGCCGATAGCGATGCCGACGCTGGCAGCAACGAGAAGCCGCAGCACAAGGTGACGCTGGCGGCATACTGGATTGATCGGACGGAGGTGACGAAGGACCAGTATCAACGTTGCGTGGCGGCGGGGAAGTGCGCAGCGCCAGCGTGCAGCGGCACGGGCCAGGGAAATCATCCCGTGGTGTGCGTCTGGTGGCAGGAGGCGGCGAACTATTGCGCGTGGGCGGGACGCCGGCTGCCGACGGAGGCGGAATGGGAGAAGGCCGCACGCGGGACGGATGGTTGGAAGTATCCGTGGGGGAATGAAGCGCCGGACTGCGCCCGGCTCAACTACTGGGGCAAAGATGGTGGCTGTGGTGGCAACACAACCACAGTGGGCAGCTACCCGAGCGGAGCGAGCCCCTACGGCGCGCTGGACATGGCGGGGAACGTTTGGGAGTGGGTGGCGGATTGGTACGACGCGGCGTATTACGTCAGCTCGCCGGGGGCGAATCCCAAGGGGCCGGATGCGGGGCAATACCGCGTGTTGCGGGGCGGCTCGTGGTACAATGTCACGTGGAGCGTCCGGGCCGCCGTCCGGAACTGGTACGACCCAGAGTTCGGGGGCGTCAGCCTCGGTTTCCGGTGCGCCCGCTCTCCCTGATTCTGGGTTTCTGGTTTCTGAATTTCTGGGTTTCTGAAGCGGGGGGAATCCAAGGGGGGGCAAAGCCCCCCTTTGGCCGCGAGCATTTTTTGCTGACTAGTAATCAACATAACAGCTAATCTATTGGATTGACCGCATCTGAAATATGGGCAGACGCTACTCTCATCTGTGGGGTGAAGTTACTTCTTTTGACAACCTGCTCCTGGCTTTCCGCAAGGCCAGCCTGGGCAAGCGGAGCAAGGTCTCGGTCGCCGCGTTCGAGTATCGGCTGGAGGAGAACCTGTTCGGACTGCAAGAGGAACTGCGCAGCGGCGCGTACCGGCCGGGGCCGTACGACAGCTTTCACATCCACGAGCCGAAGAAGCGCCTGATCTCGGCCGCGCCCTTTCGGGATCGCGTGGTGCATCATGCTTTGTGCAACGTGATTGGGCTGTTGTTCGAGCGCCAGTTTATCCACGACACCTACGCCAACCGGGTAGGGAAAGGCACGCACCGGGCGCTGGATCGCTGCACTGAGTTCATGCGCCGCTTTACCTACGTCTTGCCCATGGATGTGCGGCAGTTTTTTCCGGCGATTGATCATACGATATTGCTGGACATCCTCGGTCGAACGATCGCTGATGAGCACGCGTTGGATTTGGCTGCAAAGATCATCGCTGGCGGGGCTGGGGTGCAGGCGGACGAGTACGATATGGTATACTTTTCCGGCGACGACCTGTTTGCCGCTAACCGGCCGCGCGGCCTGCCGATCGGGAACCTGACCAGCCAGTTCTGGGCCAACGTCTATCTTAATGGGCTGGATCACTTCATCAAACGCCAGCTCCGGTGCCGCGGCTACGTTCGCTACGTCGATGATCTGCTGCTGTTCGCTGATGACAAGGCCACGCTGCACGCCTGGCGCAGCGCAGTCATCGCTCGCTTGGCTGCGCTGCGGCTGACCATCCACGAGAATTCGGCTCAGCCGCGACCGACGCGCTGCGGCGTGCCATTTCTGGGTTTCCAGGTCTTCCCGGATCATCGCCGGCTCAAACGGCGCAACGCGGTGCAGGCTCGCCGCCGGCTGCGGGCGTTGCGGGATGCCTTCCACCGCGGTGAGATCAGCCGGGAGCGCGTCCGCGTCGGCGTGCAGGGCTGGATCAACCACGCGCGCTACGGCGACACCTGGGGCCTGCGCCGGGCCGTGTTGGCCGATATTGTTTTGGCCGGGAGCGAAGATGGAGAATGAAGCCGAGAGCGCCGAGTCGCCTATCTTTAGCAAGACCTTTGACTTCATCCTGTGGCTCCTGAACCACACCGAGAAGTTTCCGAAGAGCGAACGCTTCCGCATGGCGAAGCGGCTGGAGGATGCGGCATTCGAGTTTTACGAGCTGCTGTTGACCGCCGCCCGGAGCACAGCGCGCAAGCGACAGGTGTTGCTCCAGGCTGACTTGGTGCTGGATAAGTGGCGACTCTTCATGCGGCTTAGCCACGCGCGCAAGTTGACGAATGCCGCGCAGTACCAATATGCGGCTGCAGCGCTGATCGAGATCGGTAAGCTGCTGGGCGGTTGGTTGAAAAAGATACCAGAGGCACCGGCGGGGCGCAAAGCCTCGTAATGTGTGGGGGCGCCGGCGGGCGTGTTGCGGGGCGGCTCGTGGAACAATGACACGAGGAACGTCCGGGCCGCCGTCCGGAACAGGAACAACCCAGAGAACAGGAACGACAACCTCGGTTTCCGGTGCGCCCGATTGCCCTCCGAGGGTCGCAAGACCTGGTCGGAATGTCGCCGGCCCGCGTCCGATGCGGGCGTCAGACCGGCGGCGTGTGCCGGGAGGGCGAGCGCCGGCCGTCCCCGTCTGGCACTACATGTGCCAGGCAAATATCAAAGGGTCAGGCTCCCTGGCACACCGGGTGTCACGGAGCCTGACCGGTCTTCCTCCGCGCGACCCCAAATGGGCGATGCTTTCCTGTTCTGTTATAATCCTCTTGTCACATATCCACTCCAACTCGCGAAGGAGAACCACCCATGTCGCAACAACCGCCAAGCCCTGCCCTTCCACCCGACCTGCCTGCGCTGGAGGTTTCCGGCGCGTGGGAAACGGTCTTCCACGCCCCGGCCAGGGCCGCGCTGGAGGCTGCGCTGCCGCGCTACCTGACCCCGCGGCGCTGGTTCGGCTCTAAGGCGCGGACGATCCGCGGGATCGCGATCGTGGAGGCCGTGCCCATGCTGCCCGACGCGTACCTGGCCCTGCTGCGGGTGGACTACACGGCCGGTGAGCCGGAAACTTACGTGTTGCCCGTTGGCTTCGCGACCGGCGCCGCGGCCCGTAAGTTCATGGCGGAGCGCCCCACCGGGATCATCGCGGCGCTGCAAATTGGACAACCTGAATCAGGCGCATCAGGAGAATCTGCGTCCGTTTTCGCTGGCATCCTCTACGACGCGGTCTGGAACCTGGACTTCTGCCAGGCGCTGCTGGCGGCCATCGTGGCGCGCCGGCAGTTCCGCGGGGCCACCGGCAACGTGGTCGCGACCGCGGCCAGCGTCTTGCCCCGGCTGCGCGGGGACGCGTCTCGCCCCCTGCCGCCGGTGGTGCTGGGCGTCGAGCAGAGCAACACCTCGATCCGCTTCGGCGAGCAACTCATCATGAAGCTGTACCGCCGCCTGGAAGTAGGCATCAACCCCGACCAGGAGATCGGCCAGTTCATCACCGAGAAGACCGGCTTCGGCAACGTGCCGCCGGTGGCCGGCGCGCTGGAATTCCGCCGCCACGAGCCATCCGGCGGCCAGCCGATCACCCTGGCGCTGCTGCAAGGGTTCGTGCGCAACCGGGGGGACGCATGGCGCTACACCCTGGACAGCCTGGCCGCCTACTTCGAGGCCGCGCGCGGCCGGGGGCTGGCCGTCGCGGACAACCTGCCCATGCCCACGGCGCCGCTCCTGGCGTTGATGCGCGAAGAGGTTCACCCCCTGGCGGCGCAATACATCGGCGAGTACCTGGCGTCCGCCCGGCTGCTGGGCCGGCGCACCGCGGAGCTGCACCTGGCGCTGAACTCCGACCCGGCCGACCCGGTCTTCGCGCCGGAGCCGTTCACGGCCGAGTTCCAGACGTATCTGCACCGCAGCATGCGCGGGCTCACCGACCGCATCATGGGGCTGCTGCGCGCGCGCTTCGACGCGCTGCCGGCCGCGGTCCGGCCGGCCGGCGCGCAGGTGCTGGCGTTGGAGGCGCAGATCGCTGCGCGTTTCGATGCGCTGGCCGCGCGGCCGCTCGCCGCGACCCGCTCGCGCATCCACGGCGACTATCACCTGGGCCAGGTGCTCTACACCGGTTCCGACTTCATGCTCATTGACTTCGAGGGCGAGCCCGCGCGGCCCCTGGGCGAGCGGCAGATGAAGCGGTCGCCGCTGCAGGATGTGGCCGGGATGCTGCGCTCGTTCCACTATGCCGCATATGCCGCCTACTTCGGCCAATCGCCCGACGGCGCGCCACCGCCCTACCTGGAGCCGTGGGCGCGCTTCTGGCACCTGTGGGTCTCGGTCGCCTATCTGCAAGCTTACCTGGAGACTGCCGGGAGTGCGCCCTTCCTGCCGGCCGTGGGGGACGATCTCAAGCTGCTGCTGGACGTCTTCCTGGTGGAGAAGGCGGTATACGAGCTGGGCTATGAGCTCAACAACCGGCCCGACTGGGTCTCGATCCCGCTGCAGGGGATCCTGCAGACGGTGGGGGCGACAGGGTGAGAGGCCGTTTGGGAAGCAGACGGACTTTGCGGGGCAGTCGCGACTCAAGCCCTGGCAGGATAAGTTGAGAATTTGGGAAAAAACCTATTGACAAACGCGCCTCCTCGCGCGATACTATAGTCGCACGTTCGTATTACAATCCACACCGGTATCGCCCGGGGCTCCTCCTGCTGGCGGCACGCGCCGCCAGGCTGGAGGAGGTCGGCAATGTGCCCTGTCCGTTCGGCATGTGAACCGTTGCCGGCATTCGTCCTGTCCCGCGTCCATCGCAGCCCGATTCATCGCCCTCCTGAACGCCTGGCGAATGCTGGCCTGGTGTGTTTGCGCGCGCATTTGTGTTCAAGTGGCGTAAAGAGGAGGTTGCCATGAAACACACCCCTATCCCGCTATTGAGGAAGATCAGATGGCCCATACCTCTCATTCCTGTTCTGGTTCTGTCAGGCATCTTGTTGCTGACCATGCTGTTCCTCTCGAGCTCGAGCCACCCGGCCATGGCGCAGCCGCCGGCTTGTGTGGACCCGCCCGGCAACATGGTGGCCTGGTGGCCGTTTGACGAACTGAATGGAACGTATACGTTTGATCGGGTGGGTGCCAACCACGGCACGCTCATTCCCGATTGGCTGACCCCTCCCCAATTTGTCCCGGTAGTCGTTGGGAATGGGCTGAGCTTCGACGGCGCAGATGACTATGTAGAGGTGCCCGACTCCGCTGATCTGAACGTCGATTCGGGCAGTTTCACCATCGACGCCTGGGTTTGCCCGGAGCCGATGGCGCCGAATAGCAGGGCTGCAGTCGTGCAGAAATTGGAGTGCGGCGGCGCAGGCTATTCCTTCGGGCTCTACTACGACGGGGCCAATTACTGGCTCTACTTCGAAATGAGCGACGGCACAAACCTGTGGGGTAATCCTCTGATGAGTGTGCCGGTTCCTGCTACGGGCTGCAGCCATATAGCCATCACGGTGGACTGGGACAATTCAACCGGCATCCCGACGACCTGGTATGTCAACGGAGCGCCGACTACTACAGCTACATATCAAAGCAACCCAATGGGCAGCCTGGATAACTCGGCTGACCTGTGGATTGGCAGGGGCAACGGTTTCGGCACAGGCTGCGGCGCGGGCAACTATTTCGAGGGCGCGATTGACGAGGTGGAGCTGTTCAAGAGCACCTTGAGCGACGCAGACATCCAGGCGATCTACAACGCTGGTTCGGCCGGGAAATGCAAACCTGCCAGCATCTGCGGCGTCAAATGGAACGATTTTGACGGGAATGGCACGAATGTCTGCGAGGGTCTGATTGGCGAGGCGGGTTTCACCATCAACCTCGCCGGCCTGGGATCCCCATCGAGCACGATGACAAGCTCGAACGGCGCCTACTGCTTCAACGACGTCACGCCAGGCGCCTATGAGCTCTCCGAGGCCCCGCTTGCCCCCTGGCAACAGACTTCGCCAGCCTCGCCTGGCACGCACTCCGTCAGCGTCGCCAGCGGGGAGTTGGTGACCGGGTTGGATTTTGGCAACATCTGCTACGGGACGGTGTGTGGGGTGAAATACGAGGACCTGAACGGCAACCACCAGCGAGACCCGGGCGAAGAAGGGGTGGGAGGCTGGACCATGACCCTCCATCTGGAAGATAGCTGCGGAAATGCTTACAATCCTCAAACCGTCACGGGTGCCAATGGCGAGTATTGTTTCTACAACGTCCCAAGTGAATTCTTCAGCTACTGTGTTTGTGAAGAGGCAAAGCCAGGTTGGTCAGGAGGAGGTTGTTGGTGCCGTAACGTGCCCGTGCCGTGCGGTGGCACGGGTTCCGATGTAAACTTCGGGAACGTGAGGTACGGCAACATCTACGGCATCAAGTGGCTAGACCAGGACGGGGACGGCACGGTAGACACCGGCGGCGGCCGCTGGCCGATCACGGCGACGTGGTGCGGGCCGGACAACACATGGGGCAACGCCGATGACATGGATTACAAGACCGAGGCCGATTACGGCGGCAACTTCAAATTCCTCGACATGCCGCCCGGCAACTACGTCATGTGTGAGGATGTGGACTACCTGCCTAACGTCACGCCGGTGGGACCGACGTGCCTGACCTTCAATCTGCCGTCCGGCGGGGCCGTGGGCGGGCAAAACTTCACCAATCGTGAGGGGCCGTGCGTCACACCACCTTCGGCCACCGCGAGGATCTGGTGGCCGTTTGATGAGCGGGCCGGCCTGCAAGCCAAGGAGATCTTCGACGGCAATCACGCGAATTTCTTCGGGAATCCGCCACCGGAACACCTGCCGGGGGCCGTGGGTTACGCGTTGCGCTTCGACGGCCAGAACTGGGCGCGCGCCTTCCACCATCCGAACCTTGACCCGGGCCCGAACTCCGACTATACCGTTGACTTCTGGATGCGAGCGAACCAGGTCGTAGGGGATGGTTGGGGCGGCTACCTGTACGTCAAGGCCGATCCGAATAACCCCACGAGCGGCAGTGGGATTTCCCTGTTCGACGGGCACCTCTTCTTCGAATACAACGATACCGGGAGCTTGCAGGGGACGGTTGGCCCTGGCCCACAGGTGGGCGATGGCAATTGGCACCACATCGCGCTCTGGGTCTCCCGCTCTGGGAGTTCCGATTCCGTCTACTGGTTCCTGGACGGCAACCCGCTGTGGGCCAACGTGCTGCCACCAGGCCTCGGGTCATTGCAAACGGCCGGTGATCTCTACTTCGGCTGGCAGTACGAGGGGGAGATTGACGAACTGGAGGCCTTCTCGCGGCTCTTGAGCCCAGCGGAGATCAAAGCCATCTACGACGCCGGCATTGCGGGCAAATGCAAGCCGGTGGTGGACGTGGCGCTGGGCGGCGATCACAGCATGGCGCTGGAAAGTTATACGCCGGTGTGGGCGTGGGGGACGCAGCAGTATGGTATTCTGGGCAACTGTGTCTCGACGGGCACGCCGGTTAATCCTACACCTGTCAAAGATACTTCCTGCAGTGCTGACCTGAAACACATCATTGATGTCTCGGCCGGCAGCATGGAGATCATCCGTCCTATGTCGGGTTCGCTGTCTGCACTTGATGGCAACAAAGGCGACCACTCTCTTGCGCTGGCCAAAAACAGTCGCGTTTGGGCATGGGGCGCCAACGGCAGAGGTCAGCTCGGTGACGGCGGCATGAATCTCCCCTTTGCCGACCACCCGGTTCGTGTCATGACGGCCAGCGGGATCGAGCTCCAGTGGGTCGTTGCCGTGTCGGCCGGGGACGGCTTCTCGCTGGCGTTGAAACAGGACGGGACAGTCTGGGCTTGGGGTGATAACCGGTTCTGCCAGGTCGAAACGTCCCTCTGTGGCACGCCCCAGAGCAAGGCTATCCAGGTCACGGGCTTGACCGACGTGGCAACAGTAGCGGCCGGAGCGCGCAGCAGCCTGGCGCTGAGGCAAGATGGCACCGTCTGGCGCTGGGGGAATAGTCTGTCTGCACCTCCAGCACAGGTGGCTGGCCTGACCAACATTATCGCTATCGCAGTCGGCGGCGGGTCGTGTGGTCAGAACGCAGTCAACCAGAATGAGTTTTGGTTGGCGCTTGACCGGGACGGCACAATCTACACTTGGGGTGACAATGCATTCGGCCGGCTTGGTATTCCGACAACGACTCCGTCGCGATCTGCTCCGGGGCCCATGGCCAACCAACCGTTGATGGGACCGGCAAAGGTAATCTCCGCCGGCTGCAACCACGCTGCGGCCATCAACGTGGATGGATTCGCCTTTGCCTGGGGCAGCGACGGGGTGGGGCAGTTAGGCGATGTTGCGATCTATACCTCGGCACGGTCGTCTGACCCGGTTCAGGTTGAGCCATCCAACATGGGCAGGGTGGTCTGGCTCAACAACCGGGGCCGCAACGAGACCCTGGCCATCAACACCCGAGGCCAGGTCTGGGGCTGGGGCGCCAATAACTCATGCGCGATCTCGGGCAGTATGCCCTGTCCGAACGTCACAACGCCCATCCAGGCCCTGCCTTGACATCACATCTTGTTCGGGGCGTGCCGGCGCCGGCACGCCCCGAACGCGTCCAGCGCTCATACCCCTCGGTGCGCGTCCGTTTGCGCGCATCCTGTCTCAACGAAGGCAGATGCGCAACTCACCAGCCTCTTTTGACGTATTGAACAGGGACGCGTGCTTCGGCCGCTGAAGTGACTACAGCCCCATGTGGCGCCTGTCGCCACCGGCGTGCCGGTATCGGCGTCTCATCGTTGCTTGTTGCACCCAAGGAGCCAATCCATGGACCCCAAATTCACATCCACCACCTTCGAGATCTACGGCCACCGCGTCGTGCGCCAACTCGGCGTGGTGCGCGGCATCACCGTGCGCTCGCGCGGGCTGGTGGGCCAGTTCGCGGCCAGCCTGCGCACCATCGCGGGCGGCAAGATCCACGAATACGTGTCGCTGTGCGAGGAGACGCGCGGGGAGGCGTTCGACCTGATGATGAAGCACGCCGAGCAGTTGGGCGCCAATGCCATCATCGGCGTGCGCTACGACGCCACCGAGCTGGCCGAGAACATGACCGAGGTGTTGGCATACGGCACCGCGGTCGTGGTGGAGGCGGTGTAGGGGGTTCAGCGCATTGTGTCATGCTGAGCGGGTTGACGAATTGGCGTCCGCCGCGGCGTGACCTCAGCGAAGCATCTCGTAGCGACACGCGAGACCCCTCGCTAGGCTTTCGCCGCAATGCAGATCACGGGACCGACCCGCTCAGGGTGACAGAAACTAACCTTACAGCGCAGTCAGGGGCGATAAGGCAAGGAGACCTCCTTTGACCACCCTCGTCTCCGACCACATCGCGGCCATGTACGACGCGGACCCCGAGCGCGAGTGGGCGCGCATGGACCGGCATCGCACCGAGTTCCACATCACGTTGCGCGGCCTGGCCGAGCATCTGCCGCCGCCGCCCGCAACCGTGCTTGATTGCGGTGGAGGCCCGGGGCGCTACGCGATCGAGCTGACGCGGCAGGGCTATCGGGTCACGCTCTTCGATCTCTCGGCGGGCAACCTGGCGCTGGCGCGCGGGAAGGCGGCCGAGGCCGGCGTGACCCTGGCCGGCTTCGAGCAGGGCACCGCGCTGAACCTGGGCCGCTTCGCCGATGACAGCTTCGACGCGGTCCTGCTGATGGGGCCGCTGTACCACCTGCTGGAAGCGGCCGAGCGACAGCAGGCCCTGGCCGAGGCGCACCGCGTGCTGCGGCCCGGCGGCCCGCTCTTCGCCGCGTTCATCGCACGCTTCGCGGCGCACCGCGATTGCGCCGGCCGCTACCCGGATCGCCTGCTGGCCGAGGCTGGTGTCTACGCCGAGATCTTGCGCACCGGCCGCCTGCCGCCCACCCCGGACGCGCCGGCCGCATTTTCCGGCTACTTCGCCCGGCCGGAGGAGGCCGAATCGCTGATCTGGGGCGCGGGCTTCGAGCTGGCGACGCTGTTGGGCGTCGAGGGCTTTGTCAGCGTGGTGGAGAACGATGGCGTGAACACCCTGACCGGCCCGGCCTGGGACGCCTGGTGCGCGTCCAACTGGCAAGTCGCCGCCGACCCACTGATCTTCGGCGCGGTCGAGCACCTGCTGGCGGTGGCACGCAAGCCGCGCTGGCGGCGTGTGCTGACCGATATCGCCCGGCGACTGGATGCGGCCGGCGTCCCCTATGCGGTCGTTGGGGGCACGTCCCTGGCGCTGCACGGTCTGCCGTTGCGGGTGAAGGACATTGACATCGAGACCGATGTGCCGGGCGCGCACCGCTTCGCGGAGGTGTACGCTGCTCAGGTCGTGGAGCCGGTGGCCTTCAAGGAAAGCCGGCGCTACCGCTCGCACTTCGGCCGGTTCGACTTCGGCGGGGTGCAGGTCGAAGTGATGGGCCGCCTCCAGCATCGGGAAGGAGACGCCTGGGCGCCGACCGAGGCCATCCAGGCCGAGGCGATCACCCTCCACGGTGTGCCCGTGCGGGCCTCCTGGCTGGAAGAGGAGATGTTGAGCTACATCCGCCGCGGCCGGCTCGATCGCGCCGCGCTGTGCCTGCCGCACTGCGACCAGGCGCGGCTGCTGGCGCTGTTGCGCGGTGAGGTGAAGGGTGGGACGCTTTGACGCAGCCGGGGCGGGTTTTGCGTAATGGACGCAAGCCGGCTTGATATGGTAAGCGCGTGAGGGTAGGGGCGGGTTTTGCGTGATCAACACAAGCTCGGCCTGGTGTGGCGAGCGCATGATGGCGGCAAGGGTTCGGTTAATGTCAGGGAACCCGCCCCTACAGTTGCTGTGGAACACACCCCAGCGAAAGGAGGTTGCTTTGGCGGATTCGATGGATGCGCAAGGACGGATCGATCGCGAACTGTTCGGCCCGCTGGTGACGGTGGGTGGGCACCTGCTGCAGCCGGTGGCGCGCATGACGGGCCGCGCGGGTGGTTCCGGCGGCGGCGTGCGGCTCATGCCGGTCAGGGTGAAGGTGCTCGATCCGCAGGGCCGGGAGGCCACGGTTCCCATCTTCGACCTGACACGCCAGACGCTGGCCGCGCTTGCCGGCGTCGGGCTGGCCGTGGCCGCGGTGTGCGGCCTGGTGATCGTGCTGAGAAACCTGGTTTCTGCCAGATACCGGGTTCGTTAACCCAGACAAGGAGATACCCATGGATGAAAAGACAATGCTGCGCCCCATCGAGGAGATGTTGGAGCGGCTGACAGTGGCGGCGACCTTCGGCGCGCCGGTGAAAGAGGGCGAGGTCACGTTGATCCCGGTGGCCAGCGTGGCGTATGGTTTCGGATATGGCTCCGGTACGGGCCGGCAGGCAGACGAGAGCGGCACGGAAACGGAAAAGAGCGAAGCGCAGGGGGCCGGCGGGGGCGGCGGCGGTATGGCCAAGCCGATGGGGTACATCCGCGTGAACGCTGAAGGCGTGAAGTACGAGCCGCTTTTCGACCCGGTCAAGGTGGCCATCGCGGGCATCCTGCTGTCCGCGTGGACAGTGTTCTGGATCACCAAGACGGTGCGCGCGTTCGTGCGCAAATAGGCCCGCGTTCATTTCAGCCGTCGTGTGACCGTGGCGATGACCTCTTCCGCGCTGGACTCGATGGGTTTGTCGGTCACGTCCACGACGGCGAAGCCTTGCTGGCGACACCAACGCCGCGCCTCTTCGACCTCATCGTAGATGGCCGCGGCGCTGGTGTAATCGGTGGTCGCGATGCCCAGGTGCGCCTGACGCCACCGGCGGTGCGCGACCAACTGTCCTGGCTCGATGGTCAGTCCCACCACGCGGCGGGGATCCACGTCTGACAGGATCGGGGGCGGGTCCAGCCCGGGGATCAGGGGCACGTTGGCGACCTTCCAGCCCATCACCGACAGGTACATGCTCAACGGCGTTTTGCCCGCGCGCGATACGCCCACCAGCACGATCTCGGCACGCGGCAGTTCCTCGATGCGTTGCGCGTCGTCGTGGGCCACGCTGAACTCGATGGCCTCCACACGCTCGAAGTACTTCTCCCGCTGCTGCCGGTAGAGGCCCGGCTTACCCGCGGGCTGCTCGCCCAGCGCCATCGTCAGTTGTTCCAGCAGCGGCCCCATGAGGTCCACCGCCGGGACCCCATGCCGCGCCGCGGCTTCGGTCACGGCCCGGCGCAAGGCGCCATCCACCAAGGTATGGATGACGATGCCGCCGGCCGCGTGGGCGCGCGCCACGACCTCCTCGGCCTGGGCCGCGCTAAGGATGTGGGGTGCGATCTCCAGCGGCACGGGCCCGCGGAATTGCGCCAGCACCGTGCGCACCAGCAGCTCGCCGCTGGCGCCGGTGCCGCCGGACAGCAAGAACAGGGCAGGGTTGCTCATCGGATGCCTGCAAATGCCAGCGGGTTGCGCCAGCTCTCACGCTCGTCGCCCCCGGCGGCGAAGCGCGGGCCGCGCGGCGCACTCACACCAGGCAGTGCGATTTCGCCCGGCAGCACGCGGGCCAGGACGTTGCCTGCCGTCGCGACGCTGCGCAGGCTGGCCCGCAGCCAGCGGAGGTTCAGCCAGTAGCGCGTGCCCCACGACCCGCGATAGTTCAGCAGGGCCAGGTCGCTGCTTTCCATGAGCGCAATCCGGTTGACCCAGGCATCGTGCGACAAGGTCAGCGCATCGCCGGTGGCGTAGTCAATCAGGTTATACAGCGCTATCAGCGGGTAGAGCTTCGGCTGTGGATAGCTGGCATGGGAGCCCGCAGCCACGTAGATCACCGGGTGGGTGCCCACCTTTTCCACCTCCGGATGATCCCAGGACTTTGTCAGCCGCGACTCGTGGCCCAGGAAGCAGACAAACGCAGGCGGCTCCACCGGCTGGCCGCCGTCCAGCTTGAAGAAGACGTGGAACCCCTCCCAATCCCCCTCGTGGTCGTTGAAGCCGCCGTAGCCGTTGCCCCAGTCGTTGTACGCGTAGAAGAACCAGTATTGCAGGTTGAGGTAGTCGCCCTCGCGCATGGTGCGGTGGTAGTAGGTGAAGCGCGGCCGGCCGGCCTGGCTCTCGTCATACGCGGTGATGGCCGCCTGGCGCATGTCGCCCGGCAGCACGAAGCGCGGCAGGTCATCGCGGCCCAGATCCGCGCCCAGGGCACGGGAGAGCTGGGCGAACACCAGGTCGTTCCACCAGAATCGTTTGGTGGCCGCGCTGGTCTTCTCGCTGAACCAGCGGTACGCCGTCCCGGCCAGGTTGGGGGTCCAGGCGACCGCGGGCTTGCTGGCCCACTCGGAGAGCAGCTTGATCGTGGCCGCGCCCCACTGGCTGGCCACCTCGATGCCGGTCAACGGGCCGCCCTCCACCGAGCGCAGGAACAGATCGACCGCACCTCGGCGCAGCAGGTCAGCGGCTGTCACCCGGCCGCGCGGCACGGCCGGCCGCCGGCTGCCCTTGGCGTGAAGCGCCGTGTAGCCCAGGAAGTCGTCCACAGCCATGGGGAAGAACCGCTCGCCCCGCGAGAAACGCATGATGGGCGCATAGCGAATGTGGAGATCAGTGTCAGACATCTTGCCTCCTGAGCCGAAGAAGAGACGCGGACGGGCGCGGATACCTATCGATCGTTGATGTGGTTCGTAGCGGGTCTGTGACCCCCATCCTGACGCCAGAAGCAGCCTGAAAACGCCTGCGACGCCGGTCGCAGACCGGCTGAGAACCGGTGTAAAGCTGGCCGACCACCCAATCTAGTGACATTGAGCTGAAGCCTCGATCCCGGAGGAGCGTTCGTTCCTCTGGAGCAAGTCGGCCAGATCCGCCAACGTGCCGCGATAGGTCGGCGCCGGCGTGTCGGCATGCAGCGCGGTGGCCGGGCCGGGGACCAGATAGGTGGGGCAGCCGATGGCGGCAGCGACCATGTCCATGTGTTCATCCCCAACCACCAGGCATGCCGCGGGCGGATGGCCCACGTGCGCGCAGACCTCGGTCCAGTAGCTGGGGTTGGGTTTGCTGTGGCGGCTGTTCTCATAGGTGGTGATCCACCGGTAGGGGAAATCGGCCACGCCGGCCCACGCCAGCCGTTGCCGGACTGCGGTCTCCGGGAACAACGGGTTGGTGGCGATCGCCACGGCGTAGCCCTGCTCAAAGGCCATCTGCACAATTTCCGGTGCTTCCGGCCTCGCGCGGGTGAGAGCGCTCAACTGCGGGAAGTCCTCGGCGTAGAACGCCTCGAAGATCGGCTCCAGTTCGGCGCGCGTGCGGCCGGCGAACGGGAAGAAGGCCTCCGCAAAGACCTCGGCATTGGTAGCGCGGCCGTCGTTGGCTGTCATCACCTCGGTGGCCTGCAGCAGGTGGGCAATGAACGCCTTGGGGGGCGCCAAGTGCGCCACCCGCGCTGAGAGCAGTTGAAAATAGCGCGGCAGGAAGGTCCCCATATTGCTGTCCAGCAGCGTACCGTCGAGGTCGAAGAGGATCGCTTTGATGGGACTTGACATCGAGCTCATCTCACATCGGCAACAGCCGCTGGCCAGATCATCCGCTTATCCGTTCCCATCCGCTGCCTCCAGCGTCATCTGTAACCCATGTTTGGGCCGCAGCGTCACCCCCGGCTCCACGACCACCGGGTGGCCGGGCACGAGACGCGGACGGTAGCGCTGCGCCACGCTGGCGATGATCAGCCCGGCTTCCACCAGCGCGAACCCGTTGCCGATGCACAGCCTGGGGCCGCCGCCGAACGGGTAGAACGCGAAGCGATGGCGCCTGGCCGCGGCCTCGGGCAGGAAGCGCTCGGGCCGAAATGCCTCCGGCTCATCCCAGTATTGCGGCAGGCGCTGGGTGACATAGGGGCTGGTGACCACCAGGGCCCCGGGCGGTACGCGGTAGCCGCAGATCGCGTCGTCGCCCAGCGCCTTGCGGGTGATGATCCACGCGGGCGGGTAGAGGCGCAGCGCCTCCTCGAAGACGGCTTCCGTGTAGGGCAGCCGCGGTAGGTCGTCCACGGTCGGTGGCCGGCCGCCCAACACGGCGGCCAGCTCCGCGTGCAGCTTCGCTTCAGCCTCGGGGTTATCGGCCAGCAGGTGCCACGTCCACGCCAGCGCACTGGCCACCGTCTCGTGCCCCGCGATCAGCCCGGTCATGGCCTCGTCGCGCAGATGCCGGTCGCTCATCCCCTCACCGGTGTCGGGGTCGCGCGCGGCCATGAGCATGCCGAGGAGATCCGTTAAGTCCGAAAGGTTTTCGGAAACCCTTCGGGTCTCAATCGTCTCATACACCGCCCCTTCCAGCGTGCGCATGGCCGCCTTGTGCCGCCGGTTGCCCGGCGTGGGCAGCCATTCGGGCACGACGCCAAAGGTGCGCGCCCGATGCACGATGTGATCCAGCACCGTCAGGGTCGCCTGCGCCAGGTCGTCCGCCTGACCGCCGATCTCCGCGCTGAACAGCGCCTTGCCCACGATCTGCAATGCGACATGCATCATCTCTTCGGCCACGTCAATCGGCTCGCCCGCGGCCGCGTGCGCGTCCCAGCGCGCCAGCATCGCCTGCGCCGCATCCAGCATCAGCGGGCCGAAGCCGGCCACCCGCGCCCTGTGGAACGCGGGCTGGGCCAACCGCCGCTGCCGCAGCCAGAAGTCCCCGTCGCTGGTCAGCAGCCCCTGGCCGGTGATGGTGCTGAGTAGATTGTACTGGAAGGTGTCCTTGCTGTAGTTCTTGTGGTTGTCTTGCAGCACGTGCTTCACGCCGTCCGGGTCGCACACCAGGTAGAACGCGAACCCGGGGCCGATGGGCGGGCCGACCGGGTAGCGCAGGATGGGGCCGTACGCCTGCGCGATCCGCAGCAGGAACGCGTGCGGCCCGTCGCGCAGCGTGCTTAACTGATCCAGCGGCGGCCGGTCGCCGGGGCCGGGGATGGGCTTGGGCGCGGTGATGGATGGGTCTGGCATGATCCTCTCCTTGGTTGGCAAGACGCTGAGTGCGCAGTCGGTCACCGACGGTGTGACAAGTATAACGCATTCGTGATGCTGAGCCAAACGTTTCTTTGACACCACCGCCAGCCTATGATACCATCGCCTCAACGTCTTGGGTTTCTTGCCTCACATCCTGAGGTGCGCTTGCCAGACGGCGCGCCGGTATACGAAGCGAACACAGGCTTGATGCAGCGCTGCTTAGAGGGGTTTGCTCTCATGTTCGGCATCTTTGAGATCAACTGGTGAATCAACGAGGCCGCGCCCCGATTGGGGCGCGGCCTCGTTCTCTGTCTGTCGTTTGCACACACTTGTTCCACCAACATAGAAAGGAGTTCTCTTATGCGCAGATACCGTTGGATGGCCGTGTTTGTTGTGATTTCGATGCTGATCGGCTCATTGCCGGTCGGCGCGGCGCCCGTTGCTGCACCCGCGTTGACGCAGGTCAACGTGGCCGGCAGCTTCGAGAGCGAGATCGGCGGCAGCGATTGGTCGAACAACGATCCGCTGACCGACATGTCCGACGCGAACGGCGACGGCGTCTGGAAGTACAGCGTAGCGATCCCGGACGCAGGCAGCTACGCGTACAAAATCGTGGAAGATGGCGATTGGGGCAAGGCGTACCCGGCCGCGGATGTTCCGTTCATGGTGGCCGCCGGTGACACGGTGCGTTGGTATTACGACCCGGCCGACCATTACGTGGCCGACAGCGTGAACCAGGTCATCGCGACGGTCGCGGGTAACATGCAGAGCGAACTCGGTTGCCCTGATGATTGGCAGCCCGACTGCCTGAAAACGTGGATGAAGGATCCGGATGGCGACGACATCTACACCTTCACCGCGGATCTGCCGGAGGGCGACTGGGAGTACAAGGTTGCGCTGGATGAGGGCTGGGCTGTCGCGTATCCGGGCAGCAACAAGGCGTTCACCGTGCCGGCCGGCGGCGCCAGTGTGACCTTCAGCTACAACAGCGCCACCAACGAGGTTAGCGAGGTCGTTGGCGGCGGTGAGCCGCCGCTGCTGGTCACCTTCCCCGGCAACTACCCGGCCGCAGCCGGCCTGGGCAATGACTGGGACCCCAGCAATGAGGCCACCAAGGGCACGGACGACAACAGCGACGGCGTCTACAAGTTCGTGACCGATGCCATCCCGGCCGGCTCGTATGAGTTCAAGGCCACGGTGGGCGGCACCTGGGATGAGAACTACGGCGTGAACGGCGTGCCTGGCGGGCCAAACGTCGGCTTCACCACAGCAGGCGGCACGGTCCACTTCTACTATGACCGGGACAGCGGCGACAACTTCGTGGCCAGCCGGCCGGAATACACCATCCCCGTGGTGGCCGGCAACTTCGCCTCGGAGATCGGCGGCGCGGACTGGTCGCCCGACAACCTGAAGACGTGGATGAAGGATCCGGATGGCGACGGCGTCTACACCTTCACCGCAAACGTGCCCGAGGGTAACTGGGAGTATAAGGTAGCCCTCAATGAGAGCTGGGACGTGGCGTATCCGGGCAGTAACCAGCTGTTTACCGTGCCGGCCGGCGGCGCCACTGTCACCTTCAGCTACGATAGCGCCACCAACGAGGTCACCGAGACCATCGCAGGCGAGGTGCCGGACGAGGACCTGGTGCGCGATCCTGTGCAGTCGCCCCTCCAGGACGAGATCTTCTACTTCCTGCTCACCGACCGCTTCGCCAATGGCGACCCCAGCAATGACGAGGGTGCAGCCCCCGGCGGCACGCTGGCGCAGACCGGCTTCCTGCCGACCGACAAGTCGTTCTACCACGGCGGCGACCTGGCCGGCCTGCAGGGCAAACTGGACTACCTGGCTGGCCTGGGCGTGACCTCGCTGTGGATCACCCCTGTGTTCGAAAACAAGCCGACCCAGCCTGACAGCAGCACGGCCTTCGGCATCGGCGGCGCCTATCACGGCTACTGGATCCTGGACTTCGAGAACGCCGATCCGCACCTGGGCAGCAACGCTGAGTTGCAGGCGTTTATTGACGAGGCGCACGCCAACGACATCAAGGTCTACTTTGACATGGTGGTCAACCACACGGCCGATGTCATCAGCTACGCCGAGGGCCAGTTCACCTATCGCAACAAGACCGACTTCCCCTATCGCGATGCCGACGGCAACGAGTTCGACGACCGCGACTATGCGGGCGGCGCCACCTTCCCGGTGTTGGACGCCGAGACCAGCTTCCCCTACACGCCGATCTTCCCCAACGCCGGCGATGACGCAGCCAAGAACCCGGCGTGGTTGAACAATCCCATCTACTACCACAACCGGGGCGACTCGACCTTTGCCGGTGAGAGCTCGACGTATGGCGACTTCTTCGGCCTGGACGACACCTTCACCGAGCACCCCGATGTGGTCAACGGCTACATCGCCATCTTCAAGAACCTGATCGACACCTTCGACATTGACGGCTTCCGCATTGACACGGTCAAGCACGTCAACATCGAACTGTGGCAGCAGTTGGCGCCCGAGGTCATGGCTTATGCGCAGTCGTTGGGTAAGGCCGACTTCAGCATGTTCGGCGAGGTGTTCGATGGTGATGTGACGGTGCTGAGCCGGTTCACCACCGAGGGCCAGTTGCCCAGCGTGCTGGACTTCGGCCTGCACGGCGCGTCGACCAACTTCGCCGCCAACAGCGCGGCCACGGACAGCCTGGCCAGCTTCTTCGCCCAGGACGACTATTACACCGACGCCGATAGCAACGCCTATGGCCTGGGCAACTTCGTCAGCAACCACGACGGCTTCATTGAGCGTCTGGGCGGCCGTCTGCGCCAGGCGCAGCCGGGCGCGGCCGACGCCGAGCTCGTGGCGCGCATGAACCTGGGCTACGGGCTGATCTTCTTCGCCCGCGGCTTCCCGGTGATCTACTACGGCGACGAGCAGGGCTTTGTCGGCATCGGCAGTGACAAGCTGGCGCGCGAGGACATGCTGCCCAGCCAGGTACCGGACTACATGAACAACGACCTGATCGGCACTGACGCCACCCCGGCCGACGACAACTTCGACGTCACCCATCCGATCTACCAGGCGCTGGCCGAGTATGCTGGCGTTTACCGCAGCCATGCTGCACTGCGCCGCGGCGCGCAAATCCAGCGCTACAGCCAGGACAGCGCCGGCATCTTTGCCTTCTCGCGCATTGACCGCGAGGAGCAAATCGAGTACGTAGTGGCGCTGAACAACGCAACCACCGATCAGCAGGCTACTTTCGCTACGTTCACGCCTGATGCCACCTGGACAGCGGTGTATCCGGCTGCCAACGCAGCGCTGCTCTCCAACGGTGCAGGCGCGATCACCGTGGACGTGCCCGCGCTGGACCTGGTGATCTACAAGGCTGACGCGGCCATTCCGGCCAGCGCGGCCGCGCCCAGCGTCACCTTCGCGAAACCGGCAGCGGGCGGCGAGGTCTTCGGCCGAACTGAGGTGGCAGTGACCCTGGGCGCCGATCAGTTGGCGGAGGTCACCTTTGCCGTCAAGGTCGGCGGCGGCGACTGGGAAGTGATCGGCGTTGACACCAACGCACCTTACCGGGTGTTCTACGATGTGTCCGCTCTAGCCGTGGGCACGGGCGTCACCTTCCGCGCGATTGCCAACGACCTGAACGGCCACCTGATGTCTGCGACGGTCTCGGCCGTAGTGGGCGAGGCGGCCCCGCCGCCCAGCAGCACGCCTGAGTACGCCATCATCCACTACTACCGGGCCGATGGCGACTACGGCGACCATACCACGGGCGACTTCAACGACTACTGGGGCCTACACCTATGGGGCGATATCGAGGAGACCATCGAGTGGACTGCGCCCAAGCCGTTCCTGGGCGAAGACGAATACGGCCGCTTCGCCTGGGTCAAGTTGGCCCCCAACGCGCAGAATGTGGGCTTCATCGTCCACCGCGGTAACACCAAAGATGGCACCGACGCCGACCGCTTCTTCAATCCTGGCCAGGGCGCTGAGATCTGGCTGGTGGGCGGCGACGCGGCCACCTACACAACGCAGGCCGCGGCCCAGGGCTACGTGACTATCCACTACCAGCGGCCGGCCGGCGATTACGGCGATTACACCAGTGACGATTACGCTGACTTCTGGGGCCTGCACCTGTGGGGCGGCGCCATTGACCCGTCCGAGGGCACGGGCTGGACGACCCCGCGCAAGCCGGACGGCCAGGATGACTACGGCGTCTACTTCAACATCCTGGTGCAAGATGTCAACCAGCCGGTGAACTTCATCGTGCATAAGGGCGATACCAAAGACCCGGAGAACAGCCCCGACCGCGCGTTCCTGCCGGCCGACACGGCCACGATCTGGCTGAAGCAGGACGACGTTAAGGTCTACAACCAGCGCGGCGCGGCCGAAGGCTTCGCCACGCTGCACTATCGCCGCGATGCCGGCGACTACGGCGACTATACGAGCACCGACTACAACGACTTCTGGGGCCTGCACACCTGGGGCGGCGCGGCCGATCCCGGCTGGACCACCCCGCGCAAACCCGAGAGCCAGGACCTGTTTGGCGTGACCTTCAAGGTGCCGCTGTTCGAGAACGCAGCTCAGATCGGCTACATCCTCCACAAGGGGGATGAGAAGGATCCGGGCCCGGATCAGTTCCTGGTCTTTGCCGACAAGGGTTATGAAGTCTGGCAGCTCCAGGGCGCTGACCCTGAGGATCCCTACATCCTGCCGGTGCCGCGCACGGCTGGCGGCAGCGCGGGCAACATCCGCGAGCCGCGCGCCTACTGGGTGCTGGCGGACACCATCGCCTGGGCCGCGGCCGACAACTCGGCGAACGTCTACAAGCTGTGCTACGCGCCGGACGGCGGCCTGGAGGCCACGGTTGACGGCATCACCGGCGGCCAGTGCATCCCGCTGACCCTTGACCCGGCCGGGCTGCCGGCGGCGGTCAAGGAGAAGTTCCCGCACCTGGCCGATCTGCCGGCGCTCAAGATTGCTGAAGCCGACCTGCCGCTGGCGCCGGAGATCCTCCGCGGCCAGATCGCGGTTTCGGCCCTGAACGCGGACGGTGTGTCGCAGGACGCCACCGGACTGCAGATCCCAGGCGTGCTCGACGACCTCTACCCCTACGGCGGTGAGCTCGGCGTTGCCTGGGAAGATGACGTGCCGGTGATCCGCCTTTGGGCGCCGACAGCCAAATCAGTCAAGCTGCATCTGTTTGCCGATTCCAACCCTGCCACGGCCAGCACCGTCTACGACCTTTACTTCACACCGGACAGCGGTGTGTGGACCATCAAGGGTGAGCCGGGCTGGAAGAACCAGTTCTTCCTGTACGAAGTTGAGGTCTACGTCCACGCGACGGGCCGGGTCGAGCACAACATGGTCACCGACCCCTATTCCTTCAGCCTGTCCACCAACAGCGCGCGCACCCAGATCGTGAACCTGAACGACGCGGCGCTGAAACCGGCGGGCTGGGATGGCACTGTCAAGCCGCGGTTGGCCGCGCCTGAACAGATCAGCGTCTACGAGATCCACGTGCGCGACTTCAGCGTCAACGATCCTGCAGTGCCGGACGCGCTGAAGGGAACCTTCAAGGCGTTCACGTTGTCGCCGATGGTCAGCAACGGTGTGCGCCACCTTACGGCGCTGGCCAAGGCCGGCCTGACCCATCTGCATCTGCTGCCAGTGTTTGACATCGCCACCATTGACGAGGACAAGAGCACCTGGCAGTATCCCAGCTTTGCCGAACTGGCCGGCTTCCCGCCCGATTCGGAGGAGCAGCAGGCGCTGGTTGAGGCCACGCGCGACGTGGATCCCTTCAACTGGGGTTACGACCCGTGGCACTACACCGCGCCCGAGGGCAGCTACGCTACCAACCCCGATGGCGCAATCCGCGTCGTCGAATTCCGGGAGATGGTGCAGGCGGTCAACCGCATGGGCCTGCGGGTGGTGATGGACGTGGTTTACAACCACACCAACGCTGCCGGCCAGAGCGAGAAGTCCGTGTTGGATCGCATCGTGCCCGGCTACTACCATCGCCTGAACGATCGCGGCGCTATCGAGACCAGCACATGCTGCCAGAACACGGCCACCGAGCATAACATGATGGAGAAACTCATGATTGACTCGGTGTTGACGTGGGCCAAGCAGTACAAGGTGGACGCGTTCCGCTTCGACCTGATGGGCCACCACATGAAGCGCAACATGCTCAAGCTGCGCCAGGAGCTCGATGGCTTGACCCTGGCGAACGACGGCGTAGACGGCAAGTCCATCTACGTCTACGGCGAGGGCTGGAACTTTGGCGAGGTGCAGGACAATCGTCGCGGCGAGAACGCCACCCAGCTCAACATGGCCGGCACCGGCATCGGCACCTTCAGCGATCGGTTGCGCGACGCGGTGCGCGGCGGTGGCCCGTTCGACGGCGGCCAGGACCTGGTGCGCCGCCAGGGCTTCGCTAACGGCCTTTACTACGACCCCAACGCGCTGAACAGCGGTTCCGACTCGGAAAAGGCAACGTTGTTGCTGCTCTCCGACCAGATCCGCGTCGGGTTGGCCGGCAACCTGGCTGACTATCAGTTCGTTGACCGCAACGGCGACCTGGTAACCGGCTCGCAGGTTGATTACAACGGCCAGCCCGCGGGCTACACCCAGGATCCGCAAGAAAACATCACCTACATCTCCAAACACGACAACCAGACCTTGTACGACATCAACGCGTACAAGACGCCGGTGGACACCAGCATGGCGGACCGGGTGCGCCTGCAACAAGTGGGCCTGAGCCTCGTGGCCCTGGGTCAGGGCATACACTTCTTCCATGCCGGCAGCGATCTGTTGCGCTCTAAGTCCATGGACCGCGATAGCTACGACTCCGGCGATTGGTTCAACCGGCTGGACTTCACCTACCGTGACAGCGGCTGGGGCTCCGGTCTGCCTGTGGCGCGCGTGAACCAGGACAACTGGCCCATCATGCAGCCGCTGCTGGCCGATCCGGCACTCAAGCCGGGCCCGGTCGATATCAGCCGCAGTGTCAGGCTGTTCCGCGAGTGGCTGGCGATCCGCAGCAGTTCCAAGCTGTTCAGCCTGGAGACAGCGGAAGACATCCAGGCGCGGCTGGCCTTCCACAACACCGGTCCCGATCAACTGCCGGGCCTGATCGTCATGAGCCTCTCGGACCTGGTGGAGCCGGACCTTGAGCCACGGGCCGAGATGATCCTGGTGCTGTTCAACGCGAATGACGAAACGCAGACCTTCTCCGACGCCAGTCTCGTGGGGCAACGCTTCTTCCTGCACCCAGTGCAGTTGCGGTCCATTGACCCTGTGGTGAAGACGGCGATGTACACGCCAGCGACCGGGACCTTCGTCGTGCCGGCGCGGACGACAGCGGTTTTCGTGTTGGCGGACAGGTTGGTATCGGTCGCGGAGTTAGGTGAACCGGCCACGCCCGGCGAGCCGAACGCGCTCCAACTGACCGCTTTCGATGCCTCGCCGTTGGCGAGTTCAGCGGGGGCCAGGGGTTCACTGGCGGCACTCACCGCCATCCTGATCGCCCTAGCCGTGAATTTCGCTATTCGGCGCAGGGTCGTGTGAGCGCCCTCACTACCGACAGCGCGGTAAGCCAGTTTATGAATTGAACGATTGACGCGAAAGGGCGTTCATCCGAAACGGGTGAGCGCCCTTTTGCGTATAGGCGAATGATCGGTGCAAGACATTGTCAGCCAGGCGTCGGTGGAAGTTCGGGCATCGCGCGGGAATGTGGTACAATAGTGTTGCGTACGCATTGGATACGAGGGGGAGTATTGCACGAAGAACAGAGGCGCAACACAGCCGTCGCCAGCGCAGCCTGTTGGCGGTGCAGGCCAAGCAGTGGTCCAATCGTGAACTTGACCTTTCTATGGGAGTGATGGCATGAATCAAAAGCGACTATCCTTCCTATTGTTGACACTTGTCCTGTTACTGGCCTTCAGCGGCGTTGCCCAGGCCCAGAGCATGACCCTCTACTGGCAGCGCTATGATGTTGATATCACGGTGTTGGCGAATGGTGACATGCGCGTCGTCGAGACCCAGGAATTGGTGTTCACCAGCGGCACCTTTCGGTTCGGCGAGCGTGTGATCCCGCGCTACCGGCTGGATCGCATTGACGATGTGACGGTAGCTGAGCTGGATGGGCCAGAATACACCCGTTCCGAGCTAGATGCACCGTACACTTACCGCACCTACTCGGAGGGCAGCGATCTCGTCGTTCGTTACAACTTCCCGCCCAGCAGCGACACGCGGCGGACCGTCATCATTGGCTACACTGTGTCCGGCGCGCTCCGATATTATCCGGACGACGGCGTCGATCAGTTATTCTGGAAAGCTGTGCCGAAGGACAATCCGTTCCCCACGCAATCCTCAACCATCACCCTGCACGTGCCGGAGCCGGCCACATTCACCAACTACGGCATCTACGGCGCGGAGGCCGAGGCTGAGTTCCAGCCGGGCCAGCGCGATGCGACCATCCGGGTGAAGGGACGCATCAATCCGGGACAGGAAGTGGAGGTGGTGGCCGAGTGGCAGCATGGCATCGTGGCGGGTCAACCGTCTGCCTGGCAGCAGCAATTGGACGCAGAGGCCGCGGCGCGCGCACGGGAGGAGCAGTTCCAGGCACAATGGGGGCCGGTGTTTAGCCTAGGCTTCGCGTCGTTGGGCGGGCTCCTGGCTCTGGGCGGGCCGGTGCTGCTCTACCTGTGGTGGTACAAACGGGGCCGCGATAAGCCTGTCGGCCTGATCGCCGACTATCTGCCCGAGCCGCCCTCCGACCTGCCGCCCGGCATCGTGGGCACGCTGTTGGATGAACGCGCCGACGTGCAAGATATCCTCTCCACCCTGCTCGACCTGGGCAAACGCGGGGTGTTGGAGATCGAAGAGGTGAAGGAACCTGGCTTCCTGGGCATCGGTACGAATACCGACTTCCTCTACCGGCGCCTTGACCGATCTCAGCCTTTACGGCGCTACGAACAGATCTTGGTGGACAAGCTATTCGGCAAAAAGACTGAGGTCAAGCTGTCCAGCCTAAAGGAGAAGTTCTACACAGCCATCCCTGCGCTCCGCAGTGAGCTGTACAAGGCCGTAGTGGAAGAGGGCATGTTCAAAGAAAGCCCCGACGCCACGCGCACGCGCTACGGCGCCCTGGGTGTACTGGCGCTGTTTGTCTCCTTCTTCGCGGGCGTGTTCCTGGTCGGTGCGCTGTCCCGCTTCTCCGACGCGATCCTGTGCGTGCCGTTGGGCTTGGTGGTGAGCGCAATCGGCGTCATCATCCTGGCGCGTTACATGCCGCGCCGCACGGATGTGGGGGCCGAGTCCTATGCGCGCTGGAACGCTTTCAGGCGTTACCTGGCGAACTTGGAGAAGTACACCAAGGTGGAGGAAGCCGCGGATATCTTCGGCAGCTACCTGCCCTATGCCGTAGCGTTCGGGCTGGAGCAGAGCTTCATCCGCAAGTTCCAAGACGTCCAGGCGCCGCCGCCAACCTGGTGGATCCCGGCCGATTATGGACGGCCATACTATAGCGGTGATACTCCTTCCGGCGGCCGGGTAGCAGGCAGCGGCAAGATGACCGGCCGGGGCGTCCCGATGGAAGGTGGCGCGCCGCCCTCGCTGGAAGGGATGTCCAAAGGCCTGGGCCAGTCGCTGGCCGGCATGAGCGCCGGCCTGGGGACCATGCTCTCGCAAGCGTCGCGTACGCTCACTAGCACGCCCGCGCCCAGCGGCGGCAGCGGCGGCGGCAGCGGCGGTGGCGGCGGCAGAGGCTTTTCAGGTGGCGGTTTCTCGGGCGGCGGCGGCTTCTCCGGCGGCGGTGGTGGCGGCGGTGGCAGCCGGTTTGGTTGATGCAGGGGCGCGAGGGAAGGCTGTGATCGCAGCAGGTTTGATTCAGGCCGGCGATTCCGATCGCATGTCGGAATTCAGCAAATACAGCCTGGTTTCAAGGAGGTTTCTATGCCAGGACAGGGTCGGACTATCGGTATCATTTTAATCGCGGTCGCAGTCTTGGCGCTGCTGGTGGCGGCGGCGCTGTTGATCGCACAGGTGTCAACGGGTGAAACAACCGTTACAGGCGCGATCCTGGGCATCCTGATCGCACTGATCGTCTTCGTGTTGCCCCTGGGCGGCGGCGGTTTCTACCTGCTGGCCAAGGGCCGGCAGGAGGTCACCGAGTTCGCCGAGGTGGCTAAGCAGAAGAAGATCCTGAACATGGTGCTGGCCCAGGGGAAAGTGACGCTGTCGGACGTGGCGTTAGAGTTGAACACGCCCATTGACCAGGTGGAGGATATGGTGCGCGACCTGGTGGGCAAGAACCTGTTCAGTGGCGCGATCAACTGGCAGGATGGCGTGCTCCACTCCAAGCAGGCCAGCCAGATGCGCGCAGACCGCAAGTGCCCCAACTGCGGTGGCCAGGTGGAGCTGGTCGGTAAAGGGGTCATCAAGTGCCCGTTCTGCGGGGCGGAAGTGTTTTTGGCAGGGTGAAAGGATCGAGATGGCAACAGCAAAGAACTACGTTCGCGAAGACCCTGGTATGCCCTTCATCATCCGGGTGCTCTGGTTCTTCTTGATCGGCTGGCACGTGACGCTGTACTGGATCGTGGCGGCGTGGCTGCTCAACCTGACCATCATCGGCATGCCGCTGGGCGTGTGGATGCTCAACCGCGTGCCGCTGGTGTTGACGTTAAGGATGCCGCGGGGGTACAATGTGGCCAGCGCGCGCGGTGATGATCTTGTGGAGTGGCGCTACCAGAGCGCACGCCAACGGCCGTGGCCGGTCCGGCTGGTCTATTTCTTGCTGATCGGCTGGTGGTTCAGCCTGCTCTGGTCGTTACTTGCCTGGCTTCTGTGCGTCAGTATTATCGGCCTGCCGTTTGGCGTGTGGATGTTCAACCGCCTGCCGGAAGTGACTACGCTCATGCGGCATTAATCATCTCACCAAAGCTGAGCACCCTGAGCGCGTCGAAGGGTGCGGCTTCTGGGCAAAGCGTCATCCTTCGACGCGCTCAGGATGACTGGCATCTTCAAAGGAGATAAATATGGACCCAGTCGAACAAGCAAAAGCCGAAATGGGCAGCATCGAGAAATTTGTGGCGAAGCTGCCGGGCATCAAGGGCTACCGCGAAAAGGAGCTGCGCCGCGATGCTGACAAGCAGGTGCGTGATAACCTCGCGCGTCGCCTGGAGAGCCGCCGGCGCAAATTGACCGCGCTGCAAAGCGAGCTGCTGTCGTCCGGTGGGCTGCTGTGGATGGACGATGTCGAGCGCGTGGTGGGCCGTCTGCAATTGCTCATTGACCGCATCAAGACCGCGTCCTACGGCTATGCCCCGCTCTGGGGTCTCAACAGGGTCAAAGAAGATGACCTGGACCGCCTGATCGCGTTTGATCAGGCCCTTTTCGACGAGGTTGGCCAGCTGGATGTAGCCATCGGGGCGCTGGAGAGCGCTGTGCAAGCCAACGAAGGCGTTAAAGATGCGTTGACCGTCGTCGGCGACGTGCTGAGCGGCCTCAATGAGACCTTCGTCCGCCGGTCCGATGTTGTTCAGAATGCAGGCGAGTGAAAACTGATATTACACATTACGTACACCTACTGCGTGACCTCTGACCGTGTTTGAATACGCAGTACGCAATACGTAACACCCAGGAGGAAAACTACATGGCCCGTATCTTTGACATCGTCGAAGCCCCCGATCAGGGGTTGAACCAGATGGTCTATCGCGTGCCGAACACCGGCAGCGGTGACTTCCGCATCGGCTCGCAGGTGATCGTGCGCGAGAGTCAGAACGCTGTCTTCTTCCGAGATGGTAAGGCGCTGGATACTTTTGGCGCCGGGCGCCATACTATCACCACGGCCAACATCCCCTTGTTGATTGATATCATCGGCATGGCGTTCAGCGGCAAGAGCCCCTTCAAGGCCGAGGTCTACTTCGTCAACATGCGTGACTTCATTGATATGAAATGGGGCACGCCCGAGCCGATCTCGCTGCGCGACAAGGACTTGGGGTTGGTGCGGCTGCGCGCAAACGGCCGTTACTCCATGGCCGTCAGCGACCCCCAGATGTTCGTGGCCAAGATTGTCGGCACCCAGGGTCTCTATCAGACCAGCCAGATCGAGGACTACCTGCGCAGCATCATCATCAGCCGTCTGACCGACCTGCTGGGCGAGACAAAGGCCAGCCTCTTCGATCTGCCTGCGCTGTTCGATGAGATGAGCGCGGCCATCCGGGTCAAGGTGACTGAGGACTTCGCCGCGCTGGGCATCACCCTGAAGCAGATGTTCCTGGCCAGCGTCAGCCCCACCGAGGAGACTCAGAAGGCCATTGATGAGCGCGCCGCGATGGGCGCCATCGGCGACATGCAGAAGTACCTGCAGTACAAAGCGGCCCGCGCCATGGGCGACGCGGCGACCGCCGGCGGTGGCGGTGAAGCGGGCGGTGCGGCCGGCACCGGCGTCGGCTTGGGCGCAGGCTTCGGCCTGGGCGCAGGCATGGCCGGCATGATCACCCAGGCGATGCAGGGCGCGATGCAACAGCAACCGGCCCAGGGAGCTGCCGCGGCGGCCGCCGCCGTTCCTGAGGTCATGACGCTGGCGGAAGCCGCGGCCTACATGCGCGTCAGCGAAGCCGACGTCGAGGAGCTCATCTCCTCCGGCCAGGTCAAGGCCAAGAAGATCGGCAGCGCGTACCGGATCAGCAAGAAGGCGCTGGACGATTTCCTGGCAGAGTGAGTGGTTGGGTAGCGGAAACAAGGGATGTCGTGGCTCGGTTCCCTGTGAAGGGGCCGAGCCACTTGCGTTCTATGGGGTGCTTGGCGTCGTTCCGCGATGATCGGAACCCTTTGACTTACGGTCTGTTGCCCGCTGTCTGTAAGCTCAGGTTCTTCACATACTTGTCAAAGAACGCAACAGAACGCTGCATGGCCGTGTTGAAGCTATTCGATAGGTTATGGTTGTCCCCCGGATACTCGTAATATTCCACCGGCATTGAGATCCCCTCCGACTGGGCCTGTTGGAAGAGGTTACTGGAGAATTCCACCGGCACATCGCTATCCGCCGTTCCATGATGAAGTTGCACCGGCCCCGATAGGTCGGTCAGGAACGCGCTGGGCGAGATGGAAGCCCAGAACAGAGGGTTCTGCTCCGGGGTGCCGTACTTCTCAGTGAACTCCGTTCGCCACCGTCGCGCGCTCTGTGGGATGCTTGGGGTTGGTGCGGCTGTTGACCGCCGCCAACGGCTCATCAGATCAGGGTATGACGCGACCACACCGGCCCAGATCACCCCCGCCTTGACGTCCTGCGTGGTCACCATGGCGCGCAGAGTGATGTGCCCGCCCATGGAGTGGCCCCACATGCCGATGCGGTTCGGGTCGGCGTCGGCGTAACGCTTCATGGACGCTACGGCGTTCAGCACATCAACGGTGTAGGCGGGCGAGCCGTAGCCGCCGGTGGCCTGGCCCTCGGAATTGCCGTGACCGCGGTAATCGGGCCGGAACACGATGTAGCCGTTGCGGGCGAAGCCATCCACGTAGGCAACATAACGCTCGGTGGTGCGATACTGCGCAGGCGGGATGTAGCCGTGGTTGAAAACGATCACCGGCCAACCAGTTGCCGGCTTCTGGCCGTTGGGTACGGTGAGCAGGGCATACTGCTTCAGCCCATCGGAAAGGTAAGAGGCGATGTAGCGCTGGTAATTCGCGCCCGGTTGCAGCGTCTGCTCGACGACGATGTCACTGCCGGGATACTCCTGCGTGCGCATGAACGCGATCGTCAACGGTTCGATCGGCGTTGGTGTAGCCGTAGGGGTGGGTGACGCAGTGGCGGTTGGGGTGGCAGGCGGCGACGGTGTTCGGGTCGGCGACGGCGTTGCTGTAGGGGTAACGGTCGGCGGGACCGGGGTCGCGGTAAGGGCCGGGCTTGGCGTGGCTGTTGGCGCCTGCGCCGCCTGGCCAATGAGCTGGTCGGCCGGCGTCTGTGTGGCAGATGCCCCACCACACGCAGCTAAGGCCATCATGACAAGGCCCAGGAGTAAGATGTGTCGCATCTTCATCTCAATTCACCTTTCACCACACACTTGTTTCGCTACATAAGCACCCGATGACGGGGCTGCTATCTGGCCCAAAACTTGGGATATGAATTCTACCCGTAGCGCCTCGTAAGTACTGTGTCTTTCCTTCCACAACCGAGGCAGAAAAGCGATGTGGCCCGGTTCGTAACCAGGCCACATCGCTCCGGATGACCATCCGCTTCTAGTCCAGGTATTTCACCCAGATCGGCGAGCAAGCCCGATAGAGCGGATCAGTCAACGGCCGCTGGTTTGTCCCGTCTGCATCCATCAGCCAGAGCTGCTGTTGCCCCCCACGGCTGGAGTAGAAGGCGATGCTGCGGCCATCGGGTGACCAGCTTGGGTGTTTATCCCACGCGCCGGTATTGTGTGTGAGCTGCCGCGCCGGCCACTGGTCCTTGGTCACCACGTAGATCTCATCGTTGCCACTGTCGTTGCTTACGAAAACCACTTCGTCCCTGACCGGCGACCATGCAGGGTCCCACGCATCCCCTGCACCGAAGCGCGTCAGGTCGTTGGTGACGTCGAATTGGCGGTCGTAGTATTTGATGCGGTACTGCGGGATGGGATAACTGGGCTCGCACACCTCATAGAACTCATCAGCGTCCCAGTCGTAGTCCCAATAGCACTCTATCTCGTGGCGATTCTCGTCTTTGACGAGGGCGCGGTAGTTTAGGTTTGCCGAGGAAGACTCCCGCTCCGCCGCAGCCATATAAGGCCACGCGTCGGTCAGGAGCCAGAGCCCCTGCGTGAGGGGGTCAATCACATATACATATGAATCCTCGCTCAGGTCGTCCACCAGATCGTCGCAGCGGTCGTCGTTGTACCAAAGATAGCCCGTTGTCTCCATGTTGACATCGGACAGGAACAGGATCTTGCCCTGCAGATCGGCGGGTAGGGGGGGATAAGGCGTGGGTTCCACATAGAACGAAAACGCCGTTGGCAGAAAGTCATCAGGAAATTGCAGCGGGATCATCACCGGCGTGGGTGCGAGCACAACAACTTGCTGTGCAGGGGCCGCAGCCTGGACGGCGCGAGCCGAAGGCATCGGTCCCAAGGCGTTGGCTCGGATGGAAGCCCCCGCAGCCAGGGCTAACGCCAGGGTGGCAATGGTCAGCCAGAAACCAGTGACCTTCTTTCGGCGCCCAGGCGTCGCCGGATGCGGTTGCTCTGCCATGTGTAACCTCCTGATCCCGTGATGACTTGCCGGTTACTGTGCATGTTTGACCTAAACCGGGCGCCAGGCTAGATAGCATTGTAATACATGATCTTGTTGCAGGGAAATCGCAAGATGACGCTGACAGCGAGCAACCGTTGAACAATGATGCAACGTGTGCTTTTCGATTGGTGGCCTTGCCCTAAATTCGCTCCCGTGCTCAGGCGTGGTATAATCTGTCCCTGACTGCACGATGGAGCACAACATGGAACACGTCCGAACCATCATCCAGGCAAATCGCGAGCGCTACCTTGCTGAGTTCAAAGAGCTCCTCAGCTTCCCCAGTGAAAACGGCAACACCGCCGGTTTGACCGGCGCTGCAGATTGGGTGGCACGGCGGCTGCGGGCGTTGGGCGCTGATGTCCAACACCTGGCAGTAGATGACGCGCCGCAGATCGTCTTTGGGGAAATCGGGCATGGCCCTCGCAGCCTGCTCAGCTATTCGCACTACGATGTCCAACCGCCCGATCCTCTGGACCAGTGGGAGACGCCGCCCTATGCACCTGCTGTGCGAGATGGTAAGCTCTATGCCCGTGGTGCGGCCGATGACAAGGGCGACACGGTGGCTCGCATCCATGCGGTTGAAGTGTATCGAGCTGCTTACGGCGAGCTGCCGTTGCGAGTGAAGTTCTTCGTGGAGGGGGAAGAGGAGGTGGGCAGCCCGCACTTGGCCCCGGTCGCCCGGCAACATGCCGATCTGCTGCGCGCAGACGGCGCGATCTGGGAAGGGGGCGGCTTCGATGACGCTGAGCGTTACACCTTCTATGCCGGCGTCAAAGGCATCGCCTATTTCGAGCTGCGCGCCCGTGGTGCAGCCTACGATCTTCATTCCGCCTATGCGCCGATGGCGCCCAACCCGGCCTGGCGCCTGGTGCACGCCTTGAGCACCCTGAAGGATGCCCAAGATAACATCACCGTTGACGGCCTGATGGCGCACGTGCGGCCGCCGACTGAGGCCGAGCTGGCCTACATCCGCCGTATCCCCTGCGACGGCGCGGCCATGAAAGCCAACTGGGGCCTCCCTGCCTTCCTCAACGACATGAGCGACGAAGCCGCGCTCACGCGTTTCCTGACCGCGCCCACGTGCACCATCTGCGGCCTGCGCAGCGGCTTCATTGACGAGGGCGAGAAAACTGTCCTGCCCAGCGCTGCTATGGCTAAGCTGGATTTCCGCCTCGTGCCCGATCTGACGCCGGAGTTGGTGGCTCGGCTGCTTCGCGAGCACCTAGACCGCCGCGGATTCAGCGACATCGAGGTCCACAGCTACGTCGGCATGATCAGCGCGCGCTCTGACCTGGACGCCGCGGTGGTGAAAGCTGCTATCGGCGCTGCGACCGCAGTCTACGGCCATGAGCCGGTGGTCTATCCATCGCACGGCGGTTCGGGGCCGCTGTTCGATCTGGTGCAAGGGGTTGGTACCCCCGGCGCGATCATTGCAGGCGTGGGGTATCCTGGCATGCGCATGCATGCGCCTAACGAAAACATCCGGTTGGTAGACTACTTCCGCCACATCGAATTCCTTGTCGAATTCATGCGGCGTTTCGCAGCCTGAGGACATTTCATATACAAGGAGAATGCTCACATGTCTAAGAACGGAAAAGACGAGGAATTCGACGATCTGGGCGCAATGATGGATGACGATCTCTTCTCGGAGCTGGACGACGACCGCCGAGCCGAGTTAGAGGAGATGCTCGGCCTCAAGGTCTTGGGCGTCGAGTTGTACGAGGATTCCATCGGTGACGAAGAAGAAGAGGAACCGGTCGCGGCTGGCGATCGCGTCTTCTTTGACTGCGATCTTTACCTCGAGGATAGTCAGGCGCTTGAGCTTTACGTCACCACTGCCTATCCCGATCCCAATGCGGATCCGGTGGTAGGCATGGACAACATCTTCGAGGCCGTGGGCCGACTGGCCGACGACAAGCTGGCGCTGCTCGACTACGGCGAGGCTGACGAAGAGGGCGGCCTGGCGCTCGCCTTCGGCCGTGACGAAAAGGTCGAGATGGTCCTGGTGTGCAGCGCCTGGATGGTCAGCGAGTGGGAACCTGAGGAAGGCGATTCTGACGAAGCGTAAACGTTCTTTGCGCCTGGCTGTCCTTGATCTGGATGGCACCCTGAAGCAGGCTGAGTCGCCATATCAGTATCTGCACGAGCGGTTAGGCGTGGCGCACCTGGCGCAGTCTAACCGTGAGCTGGCGCTGGCGGGCGAGATCAGCTACGGCGAGTGGCTGGCCCGCGACGTTGCGTTGTGGGCCGGCCAGCCGGTCGCTCGACTTCATGAACTGCTGACCTATAACCCCTATCTGCCTGGCGCGCCGGAGTTGTTGCGCGGCTTGAAGGCGGCCGGGGTCACGGTGGCGCTGGTCAGCGCGGGCTTCACGTTGAACACCGATCCTGTCGTCGCCGAGTTTGGCCTGGACTACGTCCTGGCCAACGAGCTGAACATCCGGGACGGCCTTCTGGATGGCACCGCGATCAACCACGTGCCTGAGGGCGGCAAGGCCGCGTTTGCCCGTGCGCTGATGGCGCGGCTAGGCGTCGCGCCCGAAGAGACCCTGGCGGCCGGCGACACCCGCGGCGACCTGGAGCTATTCGATTGCGCCGGGGTGCGCATGACCGTGAATCCCAAATGGCCGGAGCTGCGCACCCGCGCCGATGTGGTGTTTGAGCCGGACCTGATCGGTGCAGTTGACTGGCTGAAGGATAGGGGTCATCTGCCCGCGTCTGGCTCATAGTACAACCACATCTGATACCTTCGTTCAACTAGTTCGCCAGCACCCTGACCAGGTCTGCACGCCAACTCTCTTAATCAGAATAGCCAGCCGAAGGTTGCGGCCACCCGTTGCGCAAACACCACCTTCGAAGGAGCTCAGAGCTTGCCCTGAGGCACGGCTGATATGCCTGATATGATACTGATTGATTGGCCCGGCGTAGCCCGGAACGCGCTGTGGATACTGGGGCTGAGCATCGCGCTGGCCGCGTGGAGTTACGTCATGTGGGATGCCGGACGGCGCCGCATGCGGCTGCGCCAGGCGTTTGCTTGGCCGCTCATGCAAGTGTCGGTTGCCGCCGGATTGTTGCTTTTCGCTATCAGCCTGAGCTGGGGCGCGCTGACCCTCTGGGAACGGGTTGCCTGGGCCGTACTGGCGGTGGCCTTTGCCTGGCAGATGATCGCTGGTTGGCGCGCCGCGCGTGTCGGTGGCTGGCGGACGGCCGCAAGTTAGGTCGTGGAGGATACCAACATGAAACGCTTTTCTGCTGCGCTTATTTGGGGCATTTTTTTGCTGGTCGCCGGGCTATTCTTGCAGTTGAAAGGGCTCGGCCTGTTCGGCGCCTGGGGCGATTTGATCTGGGGCGCCCTGTTCGCTGCGGCGGGCATTGGGTTCCTGGTTTGGTTCGCGCTTGACCTGGAGCGGTGGTGGCGCGCCGTGCCCGGGTTTACGTTGGCGGGCGTCGGCGGGCTGTTGGTCCTTCAATCCCAAGGCATCCAGATGGAGGCATGGAGCAGCCCTTTGGCGCTGTTCAGCATGGCGCTCGGGTTTTTGGTGGTGTTGTTGACCCGGCGCCAGCATTGGTGGGCCGTCATCCCGGCCGGCGTGCTCACGGTGGTCGGCATCCTGCTGGGGTTCTGGTCGGACTTGACGTACAGCAGCCGGTTGGCAGTGCTTTTCGCCGGCATCGGCCTGGTATTCCTTTTGCTCTACGCCATCCGGTTCGGCCAGCCTGATACGCGGTGGGCTGCGATCCCGGCGGGTGCGCTGCTGCTGTTGGGCCTGGTGACGGTGATGCAGACGCTGCGCCTGCCGGTGCTGGTGATGAATTGGTGGCCAATCTTGCTGGTGGTTGCCGGGGCAGGGTTGATTGTCGTCACATTTGGCTTGCGCGCCGCGCGGCGAGAGAAGGTTGCACCGGCGCCTGTGCCCGATTATGAAGCTGTGACCCCTGCGCCCGGCGCGTCCGTCACAGAGATGCTGCCGCCGGCTGGCGAACCAGTCCGCCCTGCAGCGCCGCCCGCGCCCGTGGCAGGGCCGGAAAAGCCAGTTGATATCTACGAGCTGATCAAGCAACAGCCGGCGGAGCCGCCTCCGGCAGCGCCACCTGAGGCAAAGTAGTGTACCTGGCGATCGTTCAGCCGTCGCCGAGCCTCCTGAGCGGAGTTGTCACGGCGTTCGGGCCACCGTGCTGCACTAAAACGGCCGAGCGAAGCCGCTTCGCGTAAGCGGAGGGGGATAGCCCGGAGTCGAAGGATGCGGCCGATGCGGGTCGCTCCACATCCTTCGACTACACTCCGCTCGCCGCTTCATTCGGCTCAGAATGTTCGTATTCTGAGCCCGGTCTGAACGGCCACGCGCTGAGACCGTTTTGAGATCAGTTCAGCGGGCAGAGGTCCTCAGCCTTGAAGCTGGGGTTGGCATAACCCCAATCGGCCAGAAACTCCCAAGCGCCCGGCGTCGTTTGCGCATACGCGGTGGTGTCGCGGCAAGCCTGCAGCACGCTGCGGGTAGATTTGTAGGACTTCAGGAAGATCTCTGCTGCCCCGCGCAGCCCAGGTTGGGTGATTTGGGGCGCCAGTTTTTCGGCCTCGGCCGCTTCGCCGCCGCCCACATAGGCGACGATCAGCCGGAATCGGGCGAAATCGCGCAGGGTGACGAGCTCATCAGGGATCGTGCCGCAGGCTTCCGCGGCCTTATCCCCGATGGCGGTTCTGTACGCGGCGATGGCCGGATCAAAGCCCTGTTTGGTCCAGTTATCCAGCGCCTGGTTGGCATCCAGGATCTGGTGATAGAGGCATGTGGACGCGTCGTAGACCTGTTTGAACAGCGTATACGGGGCGTCTTTGAGCGAGGCATAGGTTTCGGTCCAGCCGCGTTGAGGCCCGGCACCGACCGAGCCGATGACGCCGCCGTGCATGATGATCTCCTGGCCGCTGCCATCAGGTGTCACGTCTTTGAAGGAGAACTCAGCCGAGGCGATGGTCGGCTCGCCGGCCAGCCAATCCTGGTAGGCCGCGCCGTCCCAGGTGTCAACGAACAGGGTCGAGAAGCAGGTGTGCGCGCCGCAAGAGGTATCGGTCCAGACCACATCCACTTTCTTGTCACCGTTGAGGTCGCTCGCCTGGAGCAGGGCGACTGCGCCTGTGCCTTCGGCCTGGCGGGCCAGGGTGTATCCCTGCTGCGATGTATGGTAGATCAGCAGCATGCCCTTGGCTGAGATGGGATCGCCCAGCGGGTCGCGCAGCGTGATCACCACATCAGTGCTGCGGGCAGATTGGATGTTGGCCGTCACGACGTCACCGCGGCCCTCGCCGCTGGCCTGGCACTTGGTCAGCCAGGCGGTCAGGGTAGCAACTGTGTTGCGTGCAGTGTTGAGGTGAGCCAGGATCGCGGCCGGATAATCGGCCAGGATCCCCGGGCAGCCACTGGCAGTTGTGGGCCTGGCAGCTACGACCAGGGTGGCCGTGGGCGTCGGCGTAGCGGTGGCGACCGCGGTAGGCGTCGGCGTAGCCGTCGCGACGGCCGTGGGCGTCGGTGTTGCTGTGGCGGTAGCGACGACGGTGGGCGTCGGTTCTACCACGGCGGGCGCAGGCGGGGTCGTTGGTTCAGGCGTTGCTTCGGTTTGGGCTGCACCATCTGTGCCGTCCGGGGGCGCTGCCGGGATCCAGACGCGCTGACCGATGTATAGCCAGTATCTCGCGTTTACCAGGCCGGGATTGACGCGCCAGAGCTCACGTACCGGCACACCGGTGGCCGTGGACACCGTGTTCCAAGTATCGCCGGGCTTCACTTGATACCAGTAGCCGCCGCTGGCAGGCTGGGCCGGGGCGCTGCTGCGTGCCGGAATGCAGAGCCGGTCGCCGATCCACAACCAACTGTTCCAACGGAGCGCTTGGGGATTGGCGCGTATCAACTCGGTGACAGTGACGCCTGTGGCTTGCGAGACGGTGTTCCACGTGTCCCCGCGCTGCACGACGTAGTAGTAGCCAGTGCAGGCGGTCTGTGCCTGGGCGGCAGCCTGGCTGATGGCAGGTATTAGCATGGAAACCGCCAGCAGCAAAACTGCGATCAGGCTGAAGGAACGTGCGCGAAGCGAGGTCATAGTCCACTCCTTGATGTGAATGGCCGGGCCGCCCAGACGGCAGGCCCGTCATCTCAGAATACGAGAATTATACACGAGGAAGCAAGGAATTCAAACTTAATTTCTGTCTGGGAGGTTCAAATGTCGAAGCGTCTAGTGATGTACATGTCGCCCTGGTGCTCCACCAGCGCTGATACACAGCGCGCGTTGAACGAGTGGCAGGTGACCGCCACCATGGTGAACATGAAGGAAGACCGGGCCGCGGCTGCGCGGGTCAAGGGGTGGGTCGGGTTCGAAAGCTCGCCCACGTTGCTGGTCGCAGAGGGTGACAGCCTGGAGCCTTACGAGGCCCCGGCCCCGTTGGCTACCGGCAAGAGCCCGCGCGGCATCGATCGCGGCAGCATGCTGACGGAGCCCACACGGCCCCAGTTGCGCGCGTGGCTGATCAAGCATGGGTTCCTGGCTGAGTAAACGCCGTTCGGGGAACGCTGGATTCTAAACGAAATCGAGGCTTTAGCCGGTCACTTGCATAGCAAATGAGACCGGCAGGATGATTTGATCGTCCAGCACGCGCTCCCCTGATGTTGTGGTCACGGGTAGGCGGCTGCCGTCGCTCAGCCGGTAAAGGCCCACCGCTACGGTGAGTGGACTGACCGCTGGTGCATTGGCCGGCAGTGGGATCGTGCGCCTGTCGGTAACAATCTGGTCTGGCGCCCAATTCGATGTAGGATACCAACCGTTCATGGGCGGCCCATCTCCCTGGGCCGCCTTTGTGTTGTTGGCATCCAACACATGGGCGAAGATGGTATAGTCTTCGGCTATGGCGGCGTCCGCTTGCCAATACAGCGTCAGGTCTACCGCCGGCGCCCCCCGGTCGCCAGCCAGCGTGGCCGTGTAGCCTAACAGCCGGATCGCTGGCCCCAGCCGGTAGGCTGGCCCGCCAGAGACGGCGGCCGGCCGCAGCGGCCGGCGTTCGAGCACCCGAACCTGCCCCACCGTTGCTGTGTTCTGCCCCGCCAGGGTCGGCACGGGGTGACCTTGGACGTCCAGCCAGCCAGCGCGTACGGTCGCCACCACGGCTGGGGTCTCCTCCGGCACGACCAGCCGATAGGCATCCACCACGTAGAACTCGACCGGCCAATCGCGGCTCGGCTTGTCGCCCGCGTGCAGCTTGGTCTGGTTGGCCCAGGTGACCTCGCCGGTGGGCGCGTCCAGGTGCACGAACGGGCTGAAGTCGGCGTCCAGCGGCCGCACCGTCCGCCAGTACAGCCTGATCCACAGCTCATCCCCCTGGCGCACCGGGTTGCGCTGGATGTCGGAGCCGATCAACTCGATGCCATTGACGAACTGCGCACCGACGGCGTGCTGCATCATGGTCGGCGCCTCGACCGGCGAACCCAGGCGGAACCAGCGCGTTCCCGGTTCGATCCACAGCGATTTGAGCCCTGTAACAATCAAGATTACGACGATTGCTTGGAGAATGGGGCGGGGATGAATGTGGAGGGATGCGGAAAACTTCACTGATCCGCGCTTGTCTTCACTTGTCTGCGTCCCGTTTTGGTGCGCAGCAGCGCGCACCAACGCCAGCGCCGCCGCGGCCAGCCCCAACGCGGCCAACACCCAGCCGGCCGTTCGCGCGGACGTGGTGCCGAAGCGGATCGCCACCTCGTGCGTTCCCGCGGGCACGGCGACCTGGATCAGGCCGTAGCGGGGGTCGGGCACAATGGCAGCCGGCTGGTCGTCCACGGTGGCGCGCCAGCCGGGAAAGTAGAAGCGCCGGAAACGGGCCTGTCCCGCGGCCGGCAGCATCAGGCGATAGACGTCGGCCAGCGGTTCGGCGGCCAGAAGCGTCGCTGCGCTGCCGGCCGGCAAGGCATCCCGGTCCAGCCGCTGCGGGGTTTGGCCGGCCAGGTAGGTCCCGGCCAGCACGGCCGGCGGGTCGGGATCGCACACCCAGACCGGCAGATACTCGTTGGCGCTGGCGGTGGCGCGCGCACCACCCGTCTGCTCGTAGCGCACAATGTCAGCGGGGGTCGGCTCGGCCGCCGGCGCGAAAGGCCGCGGAAACAGGTAGGGCGCCACGCTGAGCGGCGCCAACACCAGCAACGCCAGCACGGCCGCACCGCGCAAGCGGGAGGGCAGCGCCAGCGCCGCGCCCGCCGCAAGCAAAGCCACGAACAACAGGGCCGGGCCCAGCAGCCGCCACGGGAACGCGATCAGCCGGGCCAGGGGCAATCGCACCCAAAGCGGCCCCGCCTCAGGCAGGATCAGCGCCAGACACGCGATCAGCAGCGCGGCTGTGCCGAGAAGCGTCCAGCCCAGGAGTCTGATTTGGAGAAAGAAGGTCCCTGCCCCAGAAAAGACCTCCGTTGTCACTCTGAGCGGGTTGACCGGCCAATGTACGTGACGGCGTAACCCCAGCGAAGCATGCCCTGAGCCGGGCCGAAGGGAGTCTTGCGGCCCGCGATGCGGAGATGCTTCGCTGGAATCTTGCGGAGGTGTGTCCAGGCTTGCCGACCCGCTCAGCATGACAGTCTCAGCCGCTTCTCCTGCGTGAAGGGGATCCGCGACGTGGTCCCTTTTCCCCTTCACGATCCAAACGCCGGCCGCGAGCAGCCCGCCCGCGGCCAGGATGGCTTGCAGGGCGCCCAGGCTGATGGGCTGCGGTGGGTTGAGGGCCGTGTCATCCTGGCGCACGGCGGGGGCCAATAGCTCGCCCAGCGGCACCAGGTTCTGCCGGGCGTTGAACATGCCGACCTCGATGCCCTCGATGCCCACGTAGCGCATTTCGGTCACCGCGGGCAGCCAGAACGGCGCGCTGAGGGCAACGCCCATAGTAAACGCAGCGGCCAAACACAGGACGCCCCGTCGCGTCGCACGGGAGCGCAGGCCCTGGCCCTGGACGACGGCCAGCCAGAGCGAGAACGCGGCGAGGGTCGGGAAGCCCAGAAACGCGCTGGGATGGTGCGCGTAAACCAGCCCGGCCAGCGCCAGGCCCGCAGCCGCGGCCCAGCGCCAGCTTCCGCGACGCACCGTCTCGATCAGCGCCCATGCGGCCCACGGGAGCCAGCCCAAAGCCAGGAGCTGCGACAGGTTGCCCTGGGTGAACAGTTCGCGAAAGCGCAGCGGCGCGTAGAGGTAGACCGCAGCCGCGGCCAGGCTGGCGGCAGCCACTGCCACGCGATCGCCGCAGCCGCGCAGCAGACTCCGCGCGGCCAGGAACGCGCCGGTGGGGTAGAGGAGCAACGCCAGCACTTGCAGGGCGACCAACCCGCGCAGCACGCCCAGGCCGGCCAGCGCGAACGCGGCGATAAGCAGGTGTGCGCCTGGGGCGTAGAAGTTGAAGAAGGGATAGCCGTAGCCCAGGTAGAAGTCGGGCGCCCAGCGCGGATAGAGGTGGCCGGCGCGCACGAGCTGTGTTGTCTCCAGGGCGCGCAACAGGTGAACGTAACCATCGGCCGTGTTGGGCAGGCCAGGTTGGACGATGGACAGGATCGGGATCGCCGCCAGCAGCGCCGCGGCCAGCACCCAGCCGGCCCACCACCGTCGCAGGCGCACGGGTGTGCTCATGGCGGCCTAGCGCGGCACCTCGGCCGGCGGCTCTGGCGTTTTGCCCAGGATCACTTGCGCATGGTGACGGCTGATCACGTTGCTGAGGCGCTTGCGGAACTGCGGCGCGCGGCGCAGGCCGCTGCGGTCCAGCAGATAGCGGAGCATTACAGCCAGGGTGCCCAGGCCGTAAATGATGCTGTTGTGCAGGTTGACTGACGAGGCCTCGGCGAAATAGCGCGTGGGCACCGGGATCTCTGCGATGCGGAAACCGAACGCGACCGCCTGGGCGATCACCTCGGTGTCGAACACGAACTTATCGGAGTTCAGCAGGAATGGGATGGTCTCCAACAAACGCCGGCTGTAAGCGCGGAAACCGGTGTGGCATTCAGTGAGGTGCTGGCCAAGCACTAGGTTCTCGACGATGGTGAGGCCGCGGTTCGAGATGTATTTCCACACCGGCATGCCGCCGGCCAACGCGCCGCCGCCCGCCAGCCGCGAGCCCAGCACCATATCGGCCTGGCCGGCCAAGATCGGCGCGATCAGCTCCGGCACCAGCCGTGAGTCGTATTGGTAATCGGGGTGCAACATGACGACCACATCCGCACCATCCTTCAGCGCTTCCAGGTAACATGTCTTCTGGTTGCCGCCGTAGCCCCGATTCTGCACATGGATCACCGTTTTGAGCCCCAACCGATGCGCGATCTCCACGGTCTCATCCTGGCTGACATCATCCACCAGGATGATGTGGTTGACGACCTCGGCTGGTAGATCGTTGTACGTGCGTTCCAGGGTGCGCGCGGCATTATAAGCCGGCATGACGACTACGACTTTTGGGGAAACCGACATATCTGCCTCAAACGATGGGATGCAATCCAGCATATCTGATAGAACAACTACCATAGTAACATGAAGCGCTAGCCGATGCCAAACGCGCGCCGCATGCTTTTGGCTTGGCAGAAGTGGGCCGCCTGTGCTAGAATGTTTATCCAGTAAAGCCCCCGTAGCTCAGATGGATAGAGCGAGGCACTCCTAACGCCTAGGCCACTGGTTCGAATCCAGTCGGGGGTACCAAGCGAAGAGCGGGTCACTTGACCCTGTCACAGTATTCGATGGGAGGAAGTATGCATAAGCTTGTGTTGCTCCGTCACGGCGAGAGCGTCTGGAATAGAGAGAACCTGTACACCGGCTGGACGGATGTTGATCTATCAGAAAAAGGCTTGCAGGAGGCCCGCGAGGCCGGCCGGCTGCTCCGAGAGGGTGATTACGTCTTCGACATCGCGTACACATCGGTGCTGAAGCGGGCGATCCGCACCCTGTGGATCACCCTGGACGAGATGGATCTGATGTGGATCCCGGTGATCAACACCTGGCGGCTGAACGAGCGCCACTACGGCGCGCTGCAAGGGCTGAACAAGGCCCAGACCGCCGAGCAGTACGGCGAGAAGCAGGTGAAGCTATGGCGGCGTTCGTATGATGTGCAGCCGCCTGCTTTGACCAAGGAGGATCCCCGCTGGCCCGGCCATGATTCGCGCTACCAGGACTTGGCACTGGAGGACATCCCATTGACCGAGTGTCTGAAAGACACCGTGGCGCGCTTCCTGCCATTCTGGCACGAGACCGTCGTCCCGACGTTGAAGGCGGGCAAGCGGGTCATCATCGCCGCGCACGGCAACAGCCTGCGTTCGCTGGTGAAATACCTGGATGACATTTCGGACGAGGAGATCGTCGAGCTCAACATCCCGACCGGCATCCCGCTGGTGTACGAGTTGGACGACGACCTGCGTCCCATCCGCCATTACTACCTGGGCGACGCAGAGGCAGCCGCCGCGCGTGCCGCTGCCGTCGCAGCCCAGGCGCAGGCGAAGAAGTAAGGTTTATTGACGTCCTGGAAACGAAAAGCCGGGGGCCACGCGTGGCTCCCGGCTTTTTGTGCGACCTTGTCGTTTAGCCAACCACCACCAGGCAGTTGTCCTCGCCCAGGCCCGACGGTTCATAGCCATCGGCGTCCGGGTCGTTGTACCACGTGCCGTCGCCAGCCAAATAGCGGAAGCGGTAAGTCCCCGGCGCCAGCCGGATCGTCTTTGCCCAGGTGCCATCCTTGCGCCGCTTCATGAACGCGGAAGCGTCCCAATCATTGAAATCGCCCAACACGGCCAGGGTTTCGGCCTGGACGTCGGCCGGCATTTCAAAGGTCACAGAATACTTGTTGCTGTTGCTGATCGGATCTTTCTTCACGAAACTGACTCCTTTAAACTGCGTCGCCGGTCCTTGTGGGCCGGCGACAATGCCATAACTGTAAACCTGTATACCTGAAACGATACCATATGTCAAATTTGCGGACTTTGTGGTTCAGTTTCAGCCAGGAGATACTTTGCACGTGGTGATTACCCATAAGTCGCCCTTCCCCAGGCCCAGGGCGACTTGTGGGTAATCACCACGAAATTGGGTCTTGACAAACCGCCAGATACGTGTATAATTGCATACGTATACATTCGGATTGTTTAAACACTTCACTCGGGGTGTCAAGCATGGCTGAACGAAGCACCGCTGCGAACAGTGGGAAACGCCGGGCCTCTTCCGTGGAGGTGGCCGAATTGGCCGGCGTGTCCCAGGCCGCGGTGTCTCGTGTTTTCACCCCCGGAGCCAGCGTCTCGCCGGAGATGCGCGCCAAAGTGCTCGCCGCGGCCCGACAGCTCGGTTACCGGCCCAACGCCATCGCCCGCAGCCTGAGCTTGCAGTCCAGCCGCATCATCGGGCTGGTGATGATCCGCTTCTGGAATCCTTTCTATGCGCGGCTGCTGCAGGAATTTACCAACCGGCTGCAAACGCTGGGCTACTGGGTGTTGGTCCTGAACGTAGCTGACGATACGCCGTTGGAGAAGGCGATCCCGATGGCGTTGCAGTACCAGGTGGATGGGTTGATCATCACCTCGGCCACACTTTCATCGGTGTTGGCTGAAGAGTGCGCCCGGGTGGGTACGCCGGTGGTGCTGTTTAACCGCTATTCGTTGGAAAGCAGCGTGAACGCGGTCTGTTGCGACAACGTGGTCGGCGGTCGCATGGTGGCCGACGCCCTGCTGAGCGCAGGCCACAGCCGCCTGGCCTACATTGCCGGTGAGACTGGCAGCTCCACCAATCGGGACCGGGAACAGGGGTTCACCGAGCGGTTAGCAGCGCGGGGCATGTCTCTGTGCGGCCGCGAGGGCGGCGACTATTCCTATGAATCGGGCTACCAGGCGGCGTTACGGCTCCTTGACCGGCCGGAGCGCCCCGATGCGGTTTTCTGCGCCAATGACCTGATGGCCCTGGCCGCGCTGGATGCCGCCCGGTGGCAGCTGGGGCTACGCGTGCCCGAAGATGTTTCTGTCATCGGCTTCGATGACATTGCCATGTCAGCCTGGCCCAAGTATGATCTAACCACGATCCATCAACCTGTGAATCGGATGATAGATGCTACCATCGAAGTCCTGGTCCAGGCGATCCAACACCCTCAGCCGGAGCGCGTCGTGCGCTTCATGGCCCCTACCCTGACCGTGCGGTCCTCTGCGCGGGTTGCGATTCCGTAACGGTGGCTTTCTGTGCAAGAAGGAGGTGCATATTTCGCATTGTTTGATGAATACGTATGCAAGCATGGTTTGTAACTCCAAGTCCATTCTGCAGGAGGAATAGCGTGAAACAGTTCGTGATTCTACTTGTCATCGCGATGCTCGCTGTCCCGGTTGCTGTTGTTCATGCAGCGCCGCCGTCCCAAGAGATGTTCAAGGTGTACACTGATGAGTTCACCCCGTCGGCTCCGTTGGTGAAAGAGAGCAACCCACCGGTAAGTTCAGTGGCGGATGTGGGAATTGCCTCGCTTAGACAGATCTCGATTGATGGACTCCGCAAGCGACCGTTTTGGTCTACGCTGACCATTGAGACGCAACTCGGAGATAGCTCCGGCTCCTCTGCTTATTCCCAGTACTATGGGGCGCCGTATTACAACACCTACATGGCCTCATATCGTTCCGATGGGTTGCGTGTTTACACTCGTGTGGATTTGCCGCCGACGCCGATGCCCGATGCTGGGTATCCCATCATTATCTACGCTCATGGCTGGGTCGGCGCGACCGGGGCTCCGACTTACGGATTCAACTATGCTGCGAACGCTTACTACGGCGATATGCTCGATGCGTGGACCAAGGCAGGCTACGTTGTCCTCATGCCAGGTTTTCGGGGACATGGCACCGTCAATGGTATCCCCGCGGAAGGCCTGGACTACATCAAGGCGTATGATAATGGGAGTTACCTGTCTCCCATCTTCTACGCCATTGATATTCTAAACCTGCTTGAGGGAGTCGGTACACTGAACGCTGTTAACTGGAGCCAGTGGGGCTATGCGGGCGCACGTGATGTCCGCGTTGACGCCAGCCGCATTTATCTTACCGGACATTCTCAGGGTGGAGATGCTGCGCTCACGGCCCTGGCTGTTTCGAGTGGGCCGCGCATGACTAACACTTTCTCGGCGGCCTCGATTTGGAGCGGCTGTTTCGAGGGTCGGGTGGAGCAAGGCGCGTTCTATGGCCCGCAAGAAGGCAGTATTGACACCAAAACAGATCCGGCCTACTTCCCTCACATGCCATCCTGGTGGAGTGACAGCTGGTATTGGCTCAGCATCGAGGATGCCATTGCCCGGAAGAAGACTCAGATGTATGACACTGTTCGCACCTATGTCGCCAATCAGAAGAATGCCGACCCGGCGACGAACTCCTTGATGCCGATCATGGCCGAACTGGATGCCCACAAGTATCCCTGGTATATCAAGGCGCCATTGGATCTCCACTATTCTGATATGGATCACTACTCAATTCCATCATGGAACGCCGATCTGGTCAGAATGGTGCGTGCGGCGGGCGGCACGGCGAAGGCATACCTGTATCTGGGCAATTCGCACGAGCTGAAAGTGGTGACCGGCTGGTCGCCCGAGGGATCGGTGGCGGGCAGAGACATGGCGATACAAAGAACCATCGAACGGTTCAACACGACTCCATGATCGTTGCGGAATGGGCTCCTGGAAAGCCAGAGAGACGATTCCCGGGTCTTCTGAGCATCACACAGCCCGCGCCGTTGTATCTGAAGCAGACGAGCATTGAGCTATTGCGCATTTGATGTTGCAGTGGTCCCAGTGGGAGCAAGACGGAGGTGGCGAAAGAAGATAGCGTAGTGTCTTGTAGTTCTACACGCGGATGGTTTACTCGTTTCACAGAACAATAGGAGGAAAAGGTGTTTTCTAAGAAACTGGCTGTTCTGCTCGTAGTCGCCCTGCTGGCGACGTTGTTCGCCGCCTGCGCGGCGCCGACCCCTCAAGTGGTGGAAAAGATCGTCACCCAAGAGGTGGAGAAGGTCGTGACCAAAGAGGTGCAGGTCGAGAAGGTTGTGACCCAGGTGGTCGAAAAGGTGGTCGAGAAGGTGGTCGAGGCCACACCGGTGCCGCCTCAGCCGTCCGGCTGCAACGTGGCTGCGCCTGAGAAGGCGACCCAGGTAGACATGCTCGGCTGGGCCTTCCCCATCACGTCGTTTTACGCCAAAGAGCTAGAGAAGTGCAACGGTGTCCAGAATATTCGCGTCAACACACAGTTGCTCGATTCCGGCTCCGCGCGCGAGCAGGCCCGCCTGGCGCTGTCCGGCAAAGGCACCTCGCCCTACGAGATCGTCCATGTGGATGATCCGCTGCTGACCGAGTTGGCCGCGCAGGAGAAGCTGCTGGCGTTGGATGAGCTCATCGCCAAATACAAGGATCAATACAATCTGGGCGACATCTCGGATGCGCTCTACAAACTGGGCACCTACAATGGCAAGGTGTACGGCATCCCCATCGTTGCCAACACCATGCATTACTTCTACAATACCGATGTGTTCACCAAGCACGGCCTGGCCGCGCCCGAAACCTACGACGACGTGATCGCGACCTGCGCCAAACTGAAGGAAGACAAGGATCTGGAAGTGCCGTTCGCGATCAACCTGCACGCGGGGTGGGCATGGCGCATTGAGTTTCACAGCATGCTCAAGGCCTACGGCGGTGACTGGCTGAACGAGGACAGCACGCCGAAGTTCAACAGCCCCGAAGGGGTGAAGGCCGTCGAGAAGATCATGGAAGTCGTTGAGGCGTGCATGGGCCCAGAGGGCCTGACGCTCAGCATCGACGACGTTGAAATTGGCCTGGAGACCGGCACGCAGGCGAGCGCGAACACCTGGGCCAGCCGTGCGGCGAACATGGACAACCCGGAAAAGTCGCAGCTCGTAGGCAAGATCGGCTTCGCGCCGGCCCCGAGCGCGGTGAAGGGCGGCCCCCACGCCGGCCCGGCCGCGGCTGACTTCTACGTCATCCCGGCGAAGACCGACGTGGATCCCGACCTGATCTTCCGCGTCATCATGGAAGCGGCAGACCTCGAAAGCCAGATCGAAGCCGCCAAGCTGGGTCTGGTGACCCGCTCGACCATCGCCAAGGAAGGTAAGGGCGGCCGCTATCTTGAGGCGGCTCTGGCAACCATCGCCAACGGCGCCAGCAACTACGGTCCCAACCCCGCCGGCGCGCTGGCCCGCACGGCCATCGAGAACACCCTGCCCAAGGTGGCGACCGGCGAGATGACGCCGCAACAGGCGTTGGACGCCGCAGCGGAGCTGTACGTGGCTGAGGCCACCAAGCAAGGTTATATCAAGTAACCGTGCTGTCAACGTGTGAGAACCTGACTCGAACGACAGCCAGGTTCTCACTTTCCCCGGCTCAGGAGGCGCCGCGACATGAAGAGAAGCACGTTTCTCACTTTCGTAAGTCCCAGTCTGGCGATGATGTTGCTGCTGATGGTGTTGCCCCTGGTGACCGCCATCTGGCTGGGGTTCAACTTCATCACATTTCGGAACCTGGAAACGCCGCAGTGGGTCGGGTTGGAGAACTATACTGAGGTCCTCTCGGATCCGGAGTTCTGGGCTTCGTTGCGTTTCACGCTGCTTTACATCGTGATCACCGTGCCCGCGCAGATTTTGATCGGCTTCTTGATCGCATCCCTCTTGGATCAGGTCACGCGCTTCCGCGGTATCTACATTGCCGCGTCACTGCTGCCTTTCATCGTCACCCCGGTTGTTGGCACGCTGATGTTCCGCAACATGTTCGACCGCAGCGGGCTCTACACCTACTTGCTGAATCTGCTGTTCGACTACAGATTGACGATGAATAGCGACACGGTACGCACGTTGATTATGCTGCACGGCGTTTGGTACTCGACGCCCTTTGCCATGATCACCCTCTTCGCGGGGCTGCAATCGCTGCCGCAGGAACCGATGGAAGCCGCGACCGTTGACGGGGCCAATACCTTGCAGAAGATCTGGTATGTGGTGATCCCGCATCTGCGATCTTTGCTCGTGTTCATCAGCCTGATCGGCATCATGGACGCTTACCGCGTCTTCGACAGCATCTTTGTGCTGACCAAGCAGAACCCGTTATTTAAAGCGGATACGCTGATGTATTACAACTTCAAGGTCGCGCTATCATTCGGCCAGCTTGGCAAGGCGAACGCGATGGCGGTGCTGACCGTGATCGGGATTTTCGTCGTCCTGATCCCCTTCCTGATCACGACCTATCGCCAGCAAACGGAGGAACGCTGATGACCCGCATCAAGAGTCCGATTTTGCGTATCGGGGTCCACCTGCTGCTGGTGGTCTGGATCCTGTACAGCGTGTTGCCGTTTGCCTGGACCATGTTGAACTCGCTTAAACGGCCCATTGACGCCAACGCGCGCATCCCAAAGATCATCGGGTTCGAGGCGACGGCCAATAACTACACTGAGTTGTGGCTTAACGTGCCACTCAAGGACTTCGCGCCCTACGGCATCGGCCTGCTGGTCTTGATCGCTATCCTGGTCGCCGTGGGCGTGCTCTCCAAGAACTGGCGCGTGTCACGCACGGCCATCTCCGCGGGTATTGTTGCCGTGCTCGTGGCCGCGCTGCTGGTTTTGCCGCGCATCGCCAACATGGCGGAGTTCTACGGTTACTTTCTTAACAGCGTCATCGTCACGGTCGGCACCCTCGTGATCTCTATCAGCATCGGCTGCCTGGGCGGCTACGGGCTAGCGCGCTATTCGGGCATTCTGGGGGTCGTGATTCTGGTGGCGGCGTTGGGCTTTCGCGCCCTGCCCAGGATGGCGTTCGTGCTGCCCTATTATTTTCTCGGCCAGATGTCGGGCCTCTACGACACCCACCTGTTGCTGATCCTGGTGTTGGTCGCGGTGAACCAGCCGTTCACCATCTGGATGCTGCGCAGCTTCTTCATGGAGATCCCGCGCGAGATCGAGGAAGCCGCGATGATGGACGGCGCAGGCCGGCTGCAGTCGTTCCTCCGGGTCATCGTGCCGATCACCTGGCCGGGCATCATCACCACCAGCCTGTTCACCCTCCTGCTGGCCTACAATGAATTCCTGTTGGCGCGCATCTTAACCCAATCGAACTGGACGCTGCCGGTGGCGATCGCGGCCTATACCAGCGGCGAAGATGCCAGCCATCTCACCCTGGCCGCGGCCGGCTCCGTCTCCATCACGCTGCCGATCATCTTCGTGATCATCTTCTTCCAGAAGTACTTGATCAAGGGCCTGGCATCGGGCGCGGTGAAAGGGTAATCCGCCGAGGGATTATGACCTACCATAGCTATCAACAAGATAAGCAACTCATCGGAAAACTCGGCGCGGCGCTCTACGATTGCGACGTACAGGCGTTGCCCGGCCAACTGCGCGAAATCTTCGCACCGGATTGCGCGGTGCGCCTGCCCACGCCGTTCGAGGAATTGGCTGGGCCGGACGGTCTGTTCGAGCACGCCTACCGGCCGCTGCTGAACGCCATCCCCGACCTGGAGCGCCGCGAGTTCATCACGATCGCCGGGCTTTCCGAGGCGGAAGCGTGGGTGGGCTGCGCCGGCCACTACATGGGCGTGTTTGCGCAGCCGTGGCTTGACATCCCGCCGACCCGCCAGGCTGTCGCCATGCGCTATCACGAGTTCTTCCGCATCGTGGGGCAGCGCGTGGTTGAAATGCAGGCCGTGTGGGACATCCCCCAGTTGATGCTGCAGGCCCATGCCTGGCCGCTCGTGCCGAGCTTGGGCGTGGAATGGCTCGTGCCCGGCCCGGCAACGCAGGATGGCATCGCACCGCGGCCGTATGACCCGGCGAAAACGGAAGCCAGCGTGACCCTGGTGCGCGACATGCTGACCGACATGGGCAAGCACCCCCGCCTCGGCGGCCCCGAGATTATGCAACTGGAACGCTACTGGCACCCCAGGATGAACTGGTACGGTCCGGCCGGCATCGGCACGGCGCGGGGCATCGCTGCGTTCCGCCGCCAGCATCAGGCCCCCTTCCTGAAGGCGCTGCCCGACCGCCGGGTGATCCTTTCCGGCCATGGGGTGATGTTCGGTGATGGCGACTACGTGGCGACCACGGGCTGGCCCAACATGCAGATGACGGTCACCGGCGACGGCTGGCTGGGGATCGCGCCCGGCAACCAGCCGATCACCATTCGCAGCCTGGACTTTTGGCGCTGCGAGAATGGCCTGATCCGGGAAAACTGGGTGCTGGTGGATCTGCTGCACGTGTATGCGCAGCTCGGTATGGATGTGTTTTCGCGGATGCGCGAACTGACCTATACCCGACAGTCGGGCGGTTGAAAAAGCTGGAATCGAGGCTTTAGCCGGTCTCTCGTGTTGACCATCTGACCGGCTGAAGCCTCGATTCCAGGATATGACTGATCTTTTTGAGAATCAAATGACCAACAACCTGATCCAACACAACAAACACCTCATCTGGGACTTCTGGCAGCAACTCGACGCAGCGAGTCCTGCCGCGCTGGCGGAAGTCGCCGCGACCGCTCTGGCCGACGATGTCGCCTGGACCGGCTTCCACCCGTTCAACGAGCTCCCCGGCCGCGCGGCTGTGGTGGATGGCTGGTGGCGGCCGCTGCGCGCCGCGTTCCCTGACGTGAGGCGCGAGACGTACATCCTGCTGGGCGGCTCGTTCGAGGGCAAGGACTGGGTTTCGGCGACCGGCTGCTTCATCGGCACGTTCGCGGCCGACTGGGTTGGCATTCCGGCCACCGGCAAACCAACCAGCATCCGTTGGGGCGAGTTCTGCGCGGTGCAGGATGGCCGGATCGTCGAAGATTACCTGCTGCTCGATCTGGTGAACGTCATGCGCCAGGCCGGCCATCGCGTGCTGCCGCCCGCGCCGGGCGAAGATTATTGGCCGCGGCCCTTTGGCGAGGATGGGGTGTTGCTCGCAGCCCAGGATGACATCGAGTCGCTCAAGAGCCTGCGCCTGGTCGAGGCGATGATCGGCGGCCTGGGCAAGTTCGACGGCGCGGACGCGGCCAAGATGGGCCAGACCGCGTTCTGGACGCCCGACATGCACTGGTACGGCCCGTGCGGCATCGGCAGCTCGCGTAACCGGCAGGAGTACGAACGCAACCATCAAACCCCGTTCCTGACCGCCTTCCCTGACCGCAAGGGCTTCACCCATCCCGATGGCGGCCGGCACAAGGCGCGCATCGCCGAGGGCCATTTCGTCGCCTCCACCGGCTGGCCGAGTGTGCGCGCAACACACCTGGGGCCATACCTGGGCACGCCCGCCTCCGGCGCGCGAGTCGCGATGCGCGTGGCCGATTGGTGGCGGCGGTTGGGAGACAAGCTGATGCAGAACTGGGTCTTTATTGATCTGCCGCATCTGTTCCTGCAGATGGGGGTGGATTTGTTTGAGAGGAGGCACTCTTGACCGCACCCAAAGTCACCGAAATCATCGGCAATGACATCGCCAAACTCATGCAGCCAGGCGCCGAAAGGCGCCAGGGTATGCGCGGCTTCGATCCCGATTACGTGGACATCGTAGATTACATCGTCCGCTGCACGCACAAGATCTGGGAAGAGAAGCAGGTGGGACTGATCTACACCCATTACGGCCACAACGCGCTGGTCCACGGCACGCGCGGGGATTCGTTCGGCGTCGAATCGGTGGTCGCCGGCACGGTCCAAACGCTCGCCATGTTCCCCGACCGCCGCCTTTTCGCCGACGATGTGATCTGGCGCGGCGATGACGAGCAGGGCTACTACACCTCGCACCGCATCACCAGCACCGCGCATCACAGCGGCTACGGCCCTTATGGCCCACCGACCGGCCGCAAGCTGCGTTATCGGGTGATCGCCGACTGCGTGGTGCGGGAGAACCGCATCATCGAGGAGTGGCTGGTGCGCGACGAGCTGAGCATCGCCCGCCAGATCGGGCTGGACGAAGCTGCGCTGGTCAAAGCGATTGCCGAGGGGTGGGCCGCGCTCAAAGGGCCGGAGGCTGAGGTCCAGTCCGCAGTCGAACGGAGCAAGGGCCAGTTGCCACCGGAGCCGCTGCCGCCCTCAACCGCCGACGGCTTCGACATCGAGGATTTCGTCCGTCGCGCCTGGCACGACGTCTGGAACCGGCGGATGTTCAGCGAGATCTTCCGGCTGTATGCGGAGACTTTCGAGTGTCACTCGGCCTCGGGCCGCGAGCTGTACGGGCACAACGATGCCTTGCAGTTCGTGCTGGACTGGCTGGCTGCGTTCCCCGATGGCCGGATGTTCATTGACCACTTCGCGGTGCAAGGGAGCGCGGAGACCGCCTACCGCGTCGCCGTGCGCTGGACCTTTGTGGGCACGCACGAGGGCCACGGCATCTACGGGGTGCCCATCGGCAAGCGCGTTCGGGTGATGGGCATCAGCCATCAACACATCAGAGACGGCCGCTTCGTCGCCGAGTGGACGGTGTTCGACGAACTGGCGCTGCTGGCACAGGTGTATCAATTATAGGAGCCAACCATGAACCTTATCTTCCGCAACCAACTTCCCATCCGCCCCCTGCCCGGCCGCGGCATCCAACTGGTGGCCGGCAAGGAAAACGCCGCGTCGCAGAGCAACCTGGTGACCATGGGCTTCGCCCACTACTCGGCCGAATACGGCCCCATGTCGCCCCACCGCCACGCGGAGGAGATCGTCTTCGTGCTGGATTCCGACCGCAGCTATGTGCGCCACGGCGGCTTCGGCGATCAACCGGACGCGCTGGGCAAGCCGCTGGCGCTGGAGCGCGACATGATCCTGCACTTTCCGGAGAACGAGTGGCACGTGTTCGAGTACGACGAGGGCGGGCATTTGACCATCGCCTTCTTCTATCCGAGCGCCGGCGTCTACACGGGGCAGGTGAAGGGGTAAGCCGCACCCAACAGATCCGGAATCGAGGCTCACCTGCACTTGCGCCAAAGCGCAGCGCAGGTGCAAGTGTCGGCCGGTCTCTCTGTCTGAGCGTCAAACCGCCCGACACGAAAACAGGACGCGGACGACGCAGACGACGCGGAGGCCGTGGAAAAAATTGGAGCCTGTCCGCGTTGTCCGCGGTATCCGCGTCGTCCGCGTCCCAGTTTTTGTCTTTGGATGAATCATTCTCGTAAATCTGACCACAAAAGAGAGCTTTATGGCTGAGAATTCCTTCAACATCCACTACGAAGCGTTACACGCGTTCGTGACCGAGCTATTCCAAGCTGCCGGCATGCCCGCCGACGACGCGCACTTCTACGCCTGGTCGCTGGTGCAAACCAACCTGTGGGGCATTGATTCGCACGGCGTACTGCGGACGAAGGTTTACGTCGAGCGGCTGCGCAAGGGCGCGGTGAACCCGCGGCCGGACATCCGCAAGGAGCGCGGCAGCCTGGCCTTCGAGGTGCTGCACGGCGACGATGGCGCGGGGCCGGTGGTGGCCAAAGCCGCCATGGCGCGGGCCATTGCGCTGGCCGGGCAGTTCGGCGTCGGCGTCGTGGGCGCGCTGCGCAGCAACCACTTCGGCGCGGCCGCGCTCTACGCTCGCATGGCGGCCGACGCGGGCATGATCGGCATCGCCATGACCAACGTGGTGCCGAACGTGGTCGCGCCGGGCGGCAGCAAGCCGGTGGTGGGCAATAACCCGCTGGCGGTGGCAATCCCGACCTTCGGCGAGTTCCCCTTCGTGCTCGACATCTCGCTCTCCAACGTGGCGGGCGGCAAGCTGCTGCTGGCCAGCAAGAAGGGCGAGAAGATCCCGCTGGACTGGGCCACCGACAAGGAGGGCCGGCCCACCGATGACCCTGACCTGGCGTTCAAGGGCTTTCTGCTGCCCATGGGCGGCTACAAGGGGTTGGGCCTGGCCTACATGGTGGATATCCTGAGCGGCGTGCTCACCGGCGGCGCGTTCCTGGACGGCATGAAGGGGATGTACAAGTTCCCCGATGATCCCAGCCTGACCGGCCACTTCATGATCGCCATCCAGACCGAGGCCGTGATGCCCCGCGCCGAGCTGGAGGAGCGCATGGCGGCTTTCGTGAGCAAGATCAAGGCCTCACCGATGTGGGACGCCAGCAAGGAGATGCTGATCCCCGGCGAGCTGGAGCACCGCACCGAGCAGGCGCGGCGGGCGAACGGCATCCCGCTCCCGCCCGCCCTGTACGACGAGCTGATCGCGCTGGGCCGCGAGCTAGGCGCTATGACGGAGTTGAAGTAGGGCGCGGACAAGCGCGGATTGACGCGGACAATCCAGGACTGTCCTTCTGAGCGGGTTAGCGACTCAACCTACGATGCGGCGAGCCACCAGCGAAGAATCTTCGTCGTGTGGAACGAGACCCTTCGCTGGACACGCGCCGCAACGGACTTCACGGGGTCAACCCGCTCAGGGTGACAGTCCGGAATCGAGGCTTCAGCCGGTTGCGTGGTTAACATGAGAGACCGGCTAAAGCCTCGATTCCAGAAGCGTCCAATGGTCCAATGCACCAATCTACCAGTTTACCAACAAGGAGACACCTGACATGACCGATCGACAATTCCTCTGGTGGCAAGAGCTGCCATACACCGAAGTATGCCGCTGGGCAAAAGAAGAGTGTGACCTGGCTATCCTGCCCATCGGCTCAGTTGAGCAACATGGCCCGCACAGCCCGTGCGGCGTGGACCACTACAACGCCGTCGGTATGGCTGAGCTGATCGCCAGGAAGACCGGCGCGATGCTGCTGCCTTCTCCCATGTACGGTTCGCACCCGTACCACCACTGGTATATGCCCGGCACCATCCCGCTGAGCTACGACACCCACATCGCGCTGCTGGTGGACATCGTCAAGGGCGCGGCCGTGTCCGGCTACAACAAATTCATCATCCTCTCGGCCCACGGCCAGGTCAGCACCACCCTGGTGGCCGTCCACAAACTGGGGCTGGAGGGGCACTTCACCCTGTCGCTGCACTGGTACGATTTCCTGCGCGACAGCAAAGACGTGTTGGACGACTACATGTGGCACGCGGATGAGGCCGAGACCTCGGTGGGCCTTTACCTCTACCCGCAGTACGTGGACATGAGCAAGGCCGTCAAGGGCGGCGGCGAGGCGCTGGTGGATCGCAAATGGATCATCGCGCCCGGCATGCAGCCCCGGCCTGGCATGATGTACCACTTCGAGGGCACTTTTGCCCGCCCGGAGTACCTTGAGTTGGAGAACGGCGTGATCGGCGATCCGACCAAGGCCACGCGCGAGAAGGGCGAGAAGCTGGTGACCCGGACGGTGGATTACGTGTCCGAGCTGGTCAACGACATCATGACGCGCTGGCCGGTGGGTGTGAAGCCGCCGGTGAAGTGAGTTGGTAGACTGGTAACTCGGTAGACTGGTAGATCGCTGACCGGCTTACCGATCTACCAATGTACCAGTTTACCAGTTTACTAATCTACCCCAAAGGACAACCCATGAAACTCCAAAACAAAGTCGCTATCATCACCGGCGCGACCAAGGGGATCGGGGTGGCGTGCGCGCAGGAGTTCGCCAGGGAAGGCGCCAAGGTTGTGGCTGCGGGCCGCTCAACTGATCTGGGCGAGGCCGTCGTGGCTGATATCCGGGCGCAGGGCGGTGACGCCATCTTTGTGCCATGCGACGTAAGCCAAAAGGCCGAGGTGGATACGCTGGTGGCGAAGACCGTAGAGCACTACGGGACCGTGGACATCGTCGTCAACAACGCCGGGGTCAATCACAGCGCCAACTTCTTCGACACCACCGAGGAGGACTGGGACTGGGTGATGAGTGTGGACTTGAAGGGCACGTTCCTGCTGAGCCAGGCCGCGGCGCGGGTGATGGTGGCCCAGGGCAAAGCCGGCGCGATCGTCAACGTCTCATCGGTAATGGCCCAGCTGGCGCTAGCCGACCAGGTGCCGTACTGTGCTGCCAAAGGCGGCGTCAACCAGCTCACCAAGGCGATGGGGCTGGCGCTCATCAAGCATGGCATCCGCGTCAACGCGGTCGCGCCTGGCCCGGTGATGACCGAGCTGATGGAACGGGTGGTGCACAGCCCGGAGAAGCACGCGGCTTTGATGAACCGGCTGCCTATCGGCTACATCGCCTCGTGCCAGGAAATCGCACGGGTGATCGTCTTCATGGCCAGCGATGACGCCAGCTACTTCGTCGGCCAGACGGTCTACCCCGACGGCGGGCGCTCGATCCAGGGCTTCCCGCGCCATATGGAGAAATGACATGACAGCCCCTAGAGTCGGTTTGGTTACCTTCGGCGACGAGCGGCCGCACGAGTGGGAGAAAGTCTTCCGCCGGCTGACTGAGGGCAAGCACGCGGAGGCGTTGGCCTTCTTCCGCGGGCTGCGCAGCGCAATGGATCTGCACGCGTTCGACGCGGTGGCGCGCACGCGCACAGACATTGACAACCAGGTTGCCGCGCTGCAGGCCGCGGGCGCCGAGGCCCTGGTGGCGCACACCCCCTGTTGGACCGCGCCCAACCTGGTGCTGCACGGCGTGCGAAGCCTGGGCCTGCCGACCATCCTGCTCTCGAATAAAAGCGCAGCCACCCACGGCACAGTTGGCATGCTGGGCGCGGGCGGCGCGCTGGATCAGATCGGCTACCGCCATCTGCGCGTGCGCGAGGATTTCGATAGCCCGGCGCTGTCAGGAAAGCTGCTGCCTTTCGTGCGCGCGGCATCTACGGTCCGGCGGCTGCGCGGCAGCGTCTTCGGCCTCTTCGGCGGCCGCAGCCTGGGGATTGACACCGGCAGTTTCGACCCGATGCAGTGGCGCGCCCTGTTCGGCGTGGACGCGGAGCACATTGACCAGCTCGAGATCATCCGCCGCGCGGAAGCGATGGCCGTCGAGGCCGCCGAGCCGATGACTGCCTGGCTGGGGGCCAACGTCAAGAGCATCGGCTTCAACAACCAGGGCTTGACCCCAGACAAGCTCAACTACCAGGCGCGCTGCTACCTGGCCACCCGAGAGATCGTGGCCGAGAAGGGGTTAGACTTCGTCGCAGTGAAATGCATGCCCGACCTGACCAACCACTACGTGCCGCAGTGCCTCTCGGCCGCATTCCTGCCCAGCCCTTACGATGCCGACGGCGCCAAGGAGCCGGTCGCCATGGCGTGCGAGGCGGATGCCGACGGCGCGTTGACTATGCAGGTGCTGAAGCTGGTGTCGGGCGGCGTCCCGCCCTTCTTCGGTGACCTGAGCTATCTCAACGAAAGCACCCACACCCTCTACCTGCCCAACTGCGGCGCGGTCTGTTCGTGGTACGCGGGCCGGTCGGACCTGCCGGCCGAGAACTTGATGCACATCGAGCTGCGGCCCAGCGTCCGCCCTGGCGGCGCAGCCATCACCTACTTCCGCGCCGCGCCCGGCCCCATGACGCTGGCGCGCCTTTTCCGCCGCGCGGGGCGCTACCACATGGCGATCATCCCCGGCGAGGCCGTCGAGCCGACCGAGGAGGAGTACGCCGCGTTCGTGGCCGCGCGCGGGGCCCACCAACTGCCCACCGCGTTCGTCAAGGTGACCGCCGACTTCGATCACATCATCGCCGAATACGGCGCCAACCACATCTCCGGCGTGGCCGGGTCGGTTGTGGCTGAGTTGGAGCAGTTTTGTGGGCTGTTGGATATTACGCCGATCGTGTTGAGGTAAGAGCACGTCCAATCCGGAATCGAGGCTTCAGTTGGTTTCTGCCGCTAAGGTTCATCGCCGGTAGTGTCATGCTGAGCGGGTCTACAAGTCAAAGTCAGCTGCAGCGAGACACTAGCGAAGCATCTCGTTCTGTACTTGAAGCAGAGACCCTTCGCTGGGGCTGTGTTGTCACTGAAGATGTGCCGTTAACCCGCTCAGGGTGACAGAAGGCGGTTCTTGGAACTTGGGAGATTGAAAACATGCCGGTCTACGCAGGAAAACTACTGAGAATTGACCTGACCAATAAGACATGGCGCGAGGAACCCATCGCCGACGAGGTCGTACGCAAGTGGCTGCTCGGCTCCGGCCTGGCTGCGAAAATCTATTACGACGAGATGTATCCGGCCCTCGATCCGCTGGGCCCCGCCAGCCCGTTGATCGTGATGAACGGCGTGCTATCGGGCACCTTCGCGCCCACCGGCTGCCGCAGCTCATGGTGCGGCCGCTCCCCACTGACCGGCATCTGGAACGAGGCGAACCTGGCGCACTACTGGGGCGCGGAACTGCGCGTGGCCGGTTACGACGGCCTGATCATCACCGGCCAGGCCGCGGCGTCCACCTACCTATGGCTCCACGATGGCACGGTCGAGTTCCGCGACGCGGCGCACCTGTGGGGCCGCGACTGGTTCGAGGCCGGCGATGCGCTGCTGGCCGAGACCGATCCGAAGGGCCAGGTGGCCGGTATCGGCACCGCAGGCGAGAACCAGGTCAAGATCGCCGGGATCATGTGTGGGCCGTCCAACTACGTGCGCGCGGCCGCGCGCGGGGGCATGGGCGCGTTACTGGGCAGCAAGAACCTCAAGGCTATCGCCGTGCGAGGCAAAGTCCGGCCGGAATATCCCGACCCCAAGCGCTTCCGGAATGAGGTTAAGGCGCAGAACGAGTTCATCAAGGAGCATTCACTGCCCATGACCAACCTGGGCACCGCGGGCGGCGTCATGGCGACCGAGAAGTTCGGCGACATCCCGGTGCGCAACTGGACGCTGGGCAACTGGCCTGAAGCACAGAACCTCGCGGGCCAGACCTTCTATCCGAAATACCTGGTCAAACATACCCACTGCCACGCTTGCCCCATCGGCTGCGGCAAGGAGATCGAGGTCAAAGACGGGCCGTATCTCGTCCCGCGGGGCGAGGGCGTGGAATATGAGACGCTGGCCGGCTTCGGTGGGCTGTGCCATGTGGACAACTTCGAGGCGGTGGCGCTGGCGAACTCACTGTGCAACCGTTACGGGCTGGACACCATCTCGACCGCGGGCGTGATCGCGTTCGGCATGGAGGCGTTCGAGCGGGGACTGATCGGCCCGGCCGACACCAGCGGGATCGCCCTGCGCTTCGGGGATGCGGACGCGATGCTGGCCATGATCGGCAAGATCGCGCGGCGGGAGGACCTCGGCGCGACGCTGGCCGAAGGGGTGCGCGAGGCGGCCCGGCGCATCGGCCAGGGCAGTGAAGCGTTCGCGATCCACGTCAAGGGGTTGGAGGTGGCCTTTCACGATCCGCGCGCGTTTGTCAGCATGGCGGTGAACTACGCGACCGCGGCCCGCGGCGGCTGCCACCTGGAGGCCGCCACTTACTGGAACGGCTACGGCGTCCCGCACCCCGACCTGGGCTACCCCAGCCCGGTACCGCATCACGAGTCAAACGCGGCTACGGTTAAGCTGTGCTATGACTACCAGAACTACGCCGGGGTGTACAACCCGCTCGGTTTGTGCAAGTTCCTCATCAAGGGGCACGTCGGCCCGGAGCGGCTGTGCGCGATCGTCAACGCCGCGTTAGGCTGGGATTGGACGACGCAGGATGTGCTGGATGCCGGCGATCGCATCTTCCAGCTCAAGCGGCTGATCAACCTGCGCCTGGGCGTCACCGCGGCCGACGATCGGCTGCCGCCGCGCTTCACCCATGAAACGCGTCCCACGGGTGATGCAGCCGGCGTCTCGCCCGATATGGCAACCATGCTGCCGATCTATTACGATCTGCGCGGCTGGGACGAGAACGGCGCGCCGTCATTGGAACGGCTGGCGCGGTTGGGGATCGGGTAATCTTCGCCGGTTTTATGAACCCATGTCACCCTGAGCGGGTTGATCCCGTACAGTCAGTTGCAGCAAGAATCTAGCGAAGGGTCTCGTGTGGATGAGCCAGATGTTTCGCTGGTCGTTCGCCGCGGTGGACCTTGTGTTGTAGACCCGCTCAGCATGACGTAAAAATTCTATAGTCCTGTGAGGTCACACTATGCGCAAAATCACCCCCGACGACGCCCTGGAATACCACCACCTGGCCGGCAGGCCCGGCAAACTCGCCATCGTGCCCACCAAACCGATGGCGACCCAGCACGACCTGGCGCTGGCCTACACCCCCGGCGTGGCGGTTCCCGTGCTGGAGATCACCCGCCAGCCCGATCTGGCCTACGACTACACGGCCAAGGGCAACCTGGTGGCCGTGGTCTCCAACGGCACCGCCATCCTGGGCCTGGGCGACCGCGGCGCGCTGGCCGGCAAGCCGGTGATGGAGGGCAAAGCGGTCCTCTTCAAGAAGTTCGCCGACGTGGATGTCTTCGATATCGAGTTGGACAGCCACGACCCGGAGGTCGTCATCCAGACGGTGAAGGCCATCGCGCCCACCTTCGGCGGCATCAACCTGGAGGACATCAAGGCCCCAGAGTGCTTCCACATCGAGGAGACGCTGCGCGCCGCACTGGACATCCCGGTGTTCCACGACGACCAGCACGGCACGGCCATCATCTCCGGCGCGGCGCTGCTCAACGCGCTGGAGCTGGTGGAGAAGCGCCTGGACGAGGTGCATGTCTGCATCTCCGGCGCAGGCGCGGCCGCGATCTCCTGCGCGGAGCTGATGGTGCGCCTGGGCGTGCGCCGGGAGCATATCCTGCTGGTGGACTCGCGCGGGGTGATCCACCGAGGCCGCACAGAGAGCATGAACCGGTACAAGGAGCGTTTCGCGGCCGACACCGACGCGCGGACGCTGGCCGATGCCGTACGGGGCGCGGACGTCTTCTATGGCCTCTCCGCCGCGGATGTGTTGCAGCCGGCGATGCTGGCGACCATGGCCGAGCGGCCGCTGGTCTTCGCCATGGCCAACCCCGACCCGGAAATCAAGTATGAACTAGCGCGCGCCACCCGGCCCGACGCCATCATCGCCACCGGCCGCTCGGACTACCCTAACCAGATCAACAACGTGCTGGGCTTCCCGTTCATCTTCCGCGGCGCGCTGGATGTGCGAGCGCGCACCATCAACGAGGAGATGAAGGTGGCGGCCGCCCACGCCCTGGCCGCGTTGGCCCGCGAGGACGTACCCGACAGCGTGCTGCGCGCCTACGGCCTGGAAAGCCTGCGCTTCGGCCCGGACTATATCGTACCGAAACCGCTCGACCCGCGGCTGATCCAATGGATCCCGACCGCAGTAGCGGCCGCCGCCATGGAGACAGGCGTGGCGCGGCGGCCGCTCGACCTGGACGAATATCGCCGGCAGTTGGCTTTCCGGCTGGGCAAAGGTGAGCAGCTGCGGCATTATCTCACCAGTTGCGCCCAGCGTTCCGGCGGCGGCACACGCATCGTCTTTGCCGAGGGCGAGGAGCCGAAGATCCTGCGCGCGGCGGTGCGCCTGGTGCACGAGAAGATCGCGCTGCCGATCCTGCTCGGCCGGCCCGAGGTCATCAACCGCGAGCTCGAACGGTTGGGGCTGGAGTGCTGCGCCGAGGTGGTGGATCCCGAAACGTTCGAGCGCCGCGCGGCCTACGCCCAGGCCTACTACGAACTGCGCCAGCGCCACGGTGTGACGCTCCAGGATGCGCGCCAGCTCGTACGGCAGCCCAACGTGCTGGCGCCGATGATGGTCAAGTTGGGCGATGCGGACGCTGCGCTCTCGGGCCTGGCGCACCACTACCCCGACGTCATCCGCCCCGCGCTGCAGATCCACCACACCGCGCCGGGCACGCGCCTGGTGGCGGGCGTTTATGTCATGATCGTCAACGATCGGCCCTACCTCTTCACCGATGCCACGGTCAACATCGAGCCGACGGCCGAGGACCTGGCCGACATCGCCTGCCTGGCGGCCGACTTCGCGCGCAAGTTGGGTCTGGAGCCGCGGGTCGCCATGCTTTCCTTCTCGAACTTTGGTAGCACCCGGCACCCGGCCGCGGAGAAAGTGCGCCGGGCCGTCGAGCTGGTGCGGGGGCGCTGTCCCGGCCTGGCTGTGGACGGCGAGATGCAGGCCGATACCGCGGTGGTGCCGGAGATCGTGGACGAGCGCTTCCCGTTCAGCCAGGTGCAGGACGCTAACGTGCTGGTCTTTCCCTCGCTGGACGCGGCCAACGTGGCCTACAAGCTGCTGGCGCGACTGGGCGGCGCCGAGGCCATCGGCCCGATCCTGCTCGGCATGGGTGCGCCGGTGCATGTGCTGCAAGCCGGCGACGACGTGCGCGACATCGTGGATATCGCCGCGGTGGCGGTGATGGATGCGACGGGGTGTTGAGGGACGTGGTGCGTGATACGTATTGCGTGCTGGAATCGAGGCTTTAACTCGTCTCGTTGTTAACACAGGAACTGGCTAAAGCCCAATGCTGCTAACTTTTACATTCGCAGGGGGTCTGTGACCCCGGTCCTCCTCGGCAAGCGACCGGGATGCGCGCAGGACGCCGGTCACAGACCGGCTGACAGCGAGTTATATCTTTGGCCATGACAGGGGAAGGGTATGAATCGTCGAGAAGCATTTGCTGCCACAGTCAATCATCACGAACCCGACCGCGTCCTGGTGGATTACGGCAAACACATCGGTTCGTTCCACCGGCTGGCGTATGACCGGCTGCGGGCGCACGCGCCGGAGCTGGGCCTGCCCGCCGAGCCGGCTATCCTGGATCGCATGGCCCAGAACGTTGTCCTGCCAGAGGCGCTGTGCCAACGGTTGGGGTTGGATTTCCGCTGGATCGTCCCGCAGTGGGTCGGCGTTAAGGATGTCGTCATTGACGGCGAGCCAGGCTACGTAGACATGTGGCGCACGCCGCACAAGTGGACCGAGGTGGGCAGTTACTTCGCCATCGCGGGCCAGCCGTTGGGCCACGAGGGGTTGACCGAAGCTGAGATCGCTGCGTTCGACTGGCCGGACCCTGATCAGCCCGCGATGTTCGCCGGCCTGGCCGAGCAAGCGCGGGGCTGGCACGAGGCGACCGACTACGTGGTGGGCGCGGACGGCATCAAGGTTGGCATCTTACAGACCGCGTCGCAACTGCGCGGCTACGACAAGCTGTTCACCGATTTCGCGCTGAACCCCGACCTGGCCCACGCGCTGCTGAGCCGCATCTCGACGGTGATCAACGAGATGTACCGCCGCTACATGACCGCGGTCGGCCGCCATGTGCAAGTCGCCGTTATAACCGATGACCAGGGCACGCAGAAATCGCTGATGGTCTCCCCACGCATGTTCCGGGCGTTCATCAAGCCGTACCTGAAATCGCTGATCGAGACCATCAAGGCTGCGGCCGATGTGGTGGTGCTAATGCACTGCGATGGCACCATCGTGCCCATCCTGCCCGATCTGATCGAGATCGGCGTGGATATCATCAACCCGGTGCAGACGGTGGTGGTCGGGCTGGAGGACACCTTCGCTCTGAAGGAGCGATTCGGCGACCGCATCACCTTCCACGGCGGGATTGATGTGCAGCAGGTGCTGCCCAACGCCACGCCGGAGAGCCTGCGCAGGGAGGTAGCCCGACGGCTCTATGACCTGGGCCGGGGCGGCGGCTACATCCTGGCGCCGTGCCATAACATCAGCTTCGACGTGCCGCCTGTCAATGTGCTGGCGCTGTTTGACGCCGCGCACGCATTGGGGCGCTATCCGCTGCAACCATCGGCATAGCTGCCAGGGACAGAAAGTCACGACGCAGACGACGCGGAGGACGCGGACAAAGAACCTGGAATATCCGCGTCGTCCGCGTCCCGTTCATTGGGTACCACGGAGAAGAGCGTGCAGTGCGCCCCAACCTGGTAAATTGACTCCACAAGTAGAAAGGGACTCCCTATGCGTATTTTCGATAACACCGTAAAACGCAAGCTGCGTGAGGGCAAGAAGGTCGTCGGCGCGTGGGCGCAGATCGCCAGCCCGATCAGCGCTGAAATCCTGGCCGAGGCCGGGTTCGACGTGGTGATGATTGACCTGGAGCACGGGCCGGGCGACGTCTTGACCCTGATCGCTCAGATCCAGGCCATGAAAGGCAACTCCGCGCTGCCGTTCGTGCGCGCGCCCTGGAACGACTTCGTGGCGCTCAAACGCATTTTGGACGCCGGGGTTTATGGCGTGCTGGTGCCCTACGTCAACACGCGGGCCGAGGCCGAGGCCGCGGTGCGCGGCTGCAAGTACCCGCCCGACGGCATCCGCGGCATCGCAGGCAGCCCGCGCGCGCCCGGCTACGGCCAGAACGCCACGGCTTACCTCAAGCGCGCCAACGACGAGGTGCTGGTGATGACCGCAGTGGAGACGCCGGAGGCGGTTGCCAACCTGGATGAAGTCCTCACCGTGCCGGGGTTGGACGGCATCTTTATCGGGCCGATGGACCTTTCGACCTCCATGGGTCACTTCGCCGATCCCTCTCAACCCGAAGTGCAGGCAGCCATCGCGACCGTCGAGGCGAAGGTACTGGCCACGGGCAAGTTCCTGGCCACCGTGGCGGGCACCTGGACCCAAGCGCAGCAGCTCTATGACCGGGGCTACGGCCTGCTTCTGGTGCTGGCCGACGGCACCGCGCTAGCCAGCCTGGCCGCCGAGCGCGTGGCGCAGTTCCGCGGGGCGTATGGGTGAGATGAATATGCAGCCGCAGCCCGTTGACCTGGAGGTGCGCGCCCCGCGCCTGACCGAGATCATTGCCCCCGATGCGCAAATGGAGCCATTGGCGACCGGCTTTCACTTCCTTGAGGGCCCGGTCTGGCTGCCAGATATGCGCGCGTTGGTATTCAGTGACATTCCGGGCGACACCATGCACCTGTGGATGGGTGAGGGGTCATCTACCCGGAATCGAGACTCACTTGCACCTGCGCTGCGCTCCGGCGCAAGTGCAGGTGTTAGCCGGTTTCCCGCGTTGACCACGCAACCGGCTGAAGCCTCGATTCCAGATTCCCAAGAAAGCATCGTCGGCGCAACGATCTTTCGCCGGCCCAGCCACAAGGCCAACGGCAACACGCAGGATCGCCAGGGCCGGCTCCTCACTTGCGAGCACGCGACGAGCCGGGTGGTGCGCCGGGAGCTTGACGGCCGCGTGACCGTGCTGACCTCGCACTACGCCGGCCAGGAGCTTAACAGCCCCAACGACATCGTGGTCAAACGCGGCGGCGCGATCTACTTCACCGACCCCAACTTCGGCCGGCGGAATGCGGGTTACGGCGTGCCGCGGCCTCAACAACTGGCTTTCCAGGCCGTGTTCCGGCTGGATCCGGCCAGCGGCGCGCTGGCCCCCGTTGCCGACGACTTCGACCAGCCCAACGGCCTCTGCTTCTCGCTGGACGAGCAGCGGCTCTTCGTCAACGACTCCCCGCGCGGGCACATCCGCGTCTTCGATGTGCTGCCCGATGGCAGGCTGCGGGGCGGCGAGGTCTGGGCTGAGGTGCGGGGCACGGGGCCGGGCGTGCCCGATGGCATGAAGCTGGACGCGGCCGGCAACCTCTACTGCGCCGGGCCGGGCGGCATCCACGTCTTCGATCCGCACGCGGTCTGCCTGGGTGTGATCCGCATGCCGGAGCAGGCCGCCAACTTCTGCTGGGGCGGCGCCGACCTGCGCGACCTGTTCATCTGCGCCTCGACGATGCTGTGGCGGGTGCGGGTGCAGATGGTCGGCCGGCTGGCGACACCCTGACCTCGATACCAGGAGCCGTATCGATGTTTGAGATCCGCGATTTGAATCATGTCAACATGGTAGTGAAAGACCTGATAGCCGCCAAACGTTTCTATTGCGAAGTGCTCGGCATGGAAGACCTGCCGCGGCCGGCGGATTTGCAGGTACGGGGCGCGTGGCTGCGCAGCCGTGGCGCCGAGATCCACCTCATCGTCGAGGCCTACGCCACCCATGCGCCCGGCGACCTTTCCTATGCCGTTTCCGGGCAGCCGGGCATTGACCTGGGATCGTCCCGCCACTTTTCGCTGGTCATCAACGATACTCAGGCGCTGCTCCAACGGCTGGCGACGCACCGGATCGCCGTTGCTTTCGGCCCTGTAACGCGCTTCGGTGGCATCGTGCAGACGTACTGCTATGATCCTGACGGCCACCTCGTCGAGTTCACGCAATTGCCTGGATAATCGTCCGGCCTCGTTGCCTCTACCCGGCCCCAATTTTGACGTTTCACCAAACACCGTGAGATGTGGTACAATGCTGTTGATATGGGAGGAGAAACTCCGTGACGCAACATGCCCATCTCGATCCATCACCCTTTTACCTACCAGGCGGTGACACCGGCGTCCTCCTGATCCACGGCTACACCGGCTCGCCCACCGAAATGCGCTGGGTCGGTGACTATCTTCATGCGCGAGGGATGACAGTGGCGGGCCCGCTCCTACCCGGTCACGGCACGACCCCTGAGGCCATGAATCGCTGCCGCTGGACCGATTGGACCGGCCATGTTGAGAGCGCCCTGGCCGACCTGCGGGCGCGCTGCCGGCGCGTCTTCGTTGCCGGGCTGTCCATGGGTTCGCTGCTCACGCTTTACCTGGCGCAGCAGCATCCCGATCTCCCGGGCGCCATCGTTTACTCGCCGGCTGTGTGGGTGCGCGGTCGGCTGATTTACCTGACCCCCGTGGCGAGACACTTCATCTCCGTGCGTCCCAAGTCTCCTGACAGCGACCTGGTTGATCCCAAGGCCGATTCACAGCTTTGGTGCTATGATGTTGACCCTGTGCCCGCGGCCGCCCAATTGTTGCGGCTGCAATTGCACGTGCGCCGGCGCCTTGCCCGAGTTACCTGCCCGTTGCTGATCATCCACAGCCCGGGCGATCAGGCCATTCATCCGCTCAGCGCCAGCCGCACCTATCAACGGGCAGGGTCGCATGATAAAGAACTGGTGACACTTAGTGAGTCGGGCCACTGCATCACGGTTGACAGTCAGTGGCTGCAGGTCGCCGAGAAGACTGAGTCGTTCATCCGTGCCCATGGCGGCTAGGCCGTTTGCTTGCACACGTGACGCAAGGGCATCCCTTGCGTCATTGTTTTCTGGAGGAGGAGGACATGAATAAGCGTATCTTCTGGCTGTTTCCTTCGGTAGCGCTGGTCCTCTTGGCCGTGCTTGGCCTGACCCTTGCCCGGGGCCAGGTCGCCGACGCGTCTGTTTACGGAGGTGGTTGGGCCACCCCGGCTCCCGGCTACACCTGCGGCGACGATAGGCACGTCGTGCAATGGGGTGAGACGCTCAGGCGCATCGCTGCGCGTTACGGCGTCAATCTGTGGGATCTGGTTGCTTGTAACGCTATCCGGAACCCTGATCGGATCTACGCAGGCCAGGTGCTTCGGCTTCCAGCCCGTGCCCCGGCCAGCCCTACGCCGGAGTCAACCGCCGAGCCCACGCCAGCTCCGACGGTGCCCTGCCCCTGCGAAGAGATCGTCATCACCGTGCCCGGCCGCAGGATTACCGTGACCAGCCCCGTCCTCGTGTCCGGGTTTGCTTCGTCGCCCTTTGAGCAGACTGTGGTCGTTGCTGTGCTGGATGCCGGGGGTGCGCCGATTGGCCTGGCGCCCGGGATCATTGTAGGTGAGTACGGACAGCGCGGCCCGTTTAGCGTCACCGTGCCGTTTGCCGTACCGGCTAATAGCCAACCGGGCCGCATCCAGGTCTACACCGAGAGCCCGCGCGACGGCGCCATCGAGCATCTCAGTTCGGTGACGGTGGCGCTCCAAGGGCTGGAGTTGGACCCGCTGTTGGAGCGCCTGGAGCGGGCTGTCAACGCCAAGGACTACGCAGCCCTGGCGGCATTGATGGGCCCTGAGTTCCAGTTTGGGTTCTACGCGTCGGAGTGGGCCTTTTTGACGGCCGCAGAAGCGATTGAGCTGCTCAGGACAGACTACCTTGAGCCGAGCAGCCCTTACCTGGACTTCAGTATCAACGCGCGGCAGATGCTGGGGGACCGGGCTACATTCCCGCCGGAAGTGATCCACGTGGTTTTCAGCCCCGGCTGGGGGTCCGAACGGAACGATGACGCGTTTCTGATGATCAGTGACGTTGCTGGCCAAGCACACTGGACGGGCATGCTTTACGTTCGGCATGATCTCATTGACTATCGCTAATTGCGCGGTACTCAGGAGTCGCAATGTCAGACGGTTCTGAGCTTTTTGATGTGTTGTGCTATGGCACCATCAGCGTGGAGAATGTCACGCGTTTGTCTCACCTGCCCACCCCACGGCGTGATGTACAGGCCTACATGGAGTACGACGAGATCGGCGGCGAGGCATTGACCGTCGCCGTCGCGTTGGCTAAGTGGGGCTTGCGCGTGTTAGTCGTGGGTAATCTCATCGGCACCGACCGCAAGGGCGAATTCATCCTAGCCAGGTTGGCCGACTATCCACTGGTGGATACGCGCTACATCGTCCAGCACCCGAACGTGGTCACGCCGTTTTCGCGCATTCTGGTTACACCTGATGGCGAGCGCAGCCGGATCGCTTACTGGTACGATCAGACCCCTAAAGTCGAGCTGACGTCGGTCATGATGCGGCAGGCGCGCGTGCTCAGTGTGGACGCCTATGGTCAGGAGGAACGTGATCGCGCTGCTCAGGTCGCGCGCGATCTGGATCGGGCTGTGATCACGGCCGATGCGATCTGGCTGCAGTACCCGCTGGCGCGGCTCAGCGATGTGGTGGTCGTTTCCAACGTCTGGCTGAAGAGCAACTATCCGGGGGTTTTCGACTATGATCACGCGTTGGAGTTGCAGGCGCAAGGCGCAGGCGCGGTGATCATCACCGATGGGCCACGCCCTGTGCTCGTTGTGCGCGCTGATGGCTCGCCCTTCGGTATCGAACCGTACGACATCCCCGGCGTCCTCGATACCAGCGGCGCCGGAGATCTGTTTAAGGCCGGGATTATCTACGGGTGGCTCCGGGAGGATTGGCCGCTGGAGCAGAAGGTCAAATTCGCCTGCGCGGCCGCGGGGCTGAACTGTGCGCGCGATCGCACCAGGGATCCGTTACCCGCTTTGGATGACATCTTCGCGTTGATGCGCGCCCAACCGCGCTGAACCGATATCCGGACCTGGAGTTCTTGATATGGCGCTACCGCTTTACGTTTCGCGCAACGGCGCGCTGATTGTGCCGTCCGAGGCGCGGATATCCGTGTTTAACCCGGCCTTGTTCGGGGCCTATGGCGTATATGAGTCATTGCAGGTGGTTGACGGCGTTGCCTTCGAGTTGGTGGCGCATCTGCGCCGGCTGGTCCATTCGGCGCAGATCATCGGGCTGCCGCTGCCGGCCGACCTGGATACCTTCGCCGCGTGGTGCCGGGATGCTTTGGTTGCCAACCAGGCCCTCACTTGCACCCTGCGTCTGTTTGTGGTCGGCGCGGACCAGGGGGATGAGGTCACCGCCTACATTTGGCCCCAGGCGGCCGCGATCTACCCGCGGGAATACTACACCCACGGTGTTTCGGTCATCACCTGCGAGGCCGCGCGTTACCTCCCCCAGGCCAAATCGCTCAACACCCTGGCGAGCTTCCTGGCGCAGCGGCGCGCGCGCGCGGCAGGTGTTCATGAAGGCCTGCTCTATCACGACGGCCGGCTTACGGAGGGATCGAACAGTAACCTTTTTGCAGTGATCGGGGGGGAGGTGTTGACACCGCCCACACATGAAGTATTGTCGGGTGTGACGCGCGACTGGGTTATCGCCCTGGCCGCGCAGCACGGCGTTCCCCTGCGCGAGGCACCGTTAGCACTGGCAGATCTGCCGCGCTGGGGCGAGTGTTTCATAACCAGCACCAGCCGCCATGTGATGCCTGTGACGCACATAGATGGCCGGCCGGTGGGTTATGGCATGGTGGGCCCGCTGACCCGCCACCTGGCCGCGTTGTTTGAGGAGCATTTTGTTGCACACCTCACAGCATGATAGCGCGTCTGTCCTGGTTTGTCGCATCTGCTGCGTTATGCTAGAATTGGTTCCTCTATGAGGATTAAGTCGCTCGAAGACCGTTTCAGATTAGATCCGGCGGCGTCAGGGAGTTGTCAATGGAATTGCGTCAGTATGTGGCGCTTCTGCGTAAGTGGCTCTGGCTGATCCTGTTATGCACCCTCTTGGCGGGTGCAACATCCTATATCGTGAGTCGTCAGAGCACACCGATTTACCAGGCTTCGACCACGCTCATGGTGAGCCAGGCCACAGCAAGCACCGCTTCGGCTGTGTACTCGGATATCCTGAGCAGCGAGCGCCTGGCGCGCACCTACGCCAACTTGCTGACCACTCAGCCGGTGCTAGAGGAGACAGCGAAGCGGTTGGGTATTGACGTTAAGGGGTTAGAGCGCTCCATTACCGTGACGCCGGTGCGCGACACCCAGCTTCTTGAGATCAAAGTCGAGGGCCCTAATCCGCAGCTGATCGCAGAGATCGCCAATACGCTCCCGCAGGTGTTTATCGAGCGCAATCGTGAGATGCAGATCGGCCGCGTGTCACAATCCAAAGCTGGCCTCCAGAAGGAGATTGACAGCACCCTGGAAGACATCGCGCGCACGCAGGAAGCCCTTACTGCTGCCACCGACGACGCCCAGCGAACCCGGCTGGAGACCAGCCTCGCCCAGTATCGTAGCACCTATTCCAATTTGGTTAACAGCTATCAGCAGGCCAGCCTCGCCGAGGTGCAGGCCATCAACAATGTCGTCGTGGCGGAACCTGCTGTCACCCCGCAGAACCCGATCCGGCCGCGCACGGCAACCAATACGATGTTGGCTGCCGTTGTCGGTGCGATGTTGGCCTTGGGCGCGGCGTTCTTGATCGAGTACCTGGATGACACCGTCAAAAGCCCCGACGATATCAGCCGTGTCTCTGGCTTATCCACCCTGGGCGCCATCGCCCGGCTGAAGGACACCGGCGGCGCCCGCCAGCTGATTGCCTGGCTGCGCACTAAAGCCCCGGAGTCGGAAGCTTACCGTACGCTGCGCACCAACATCCAGTTCTCTAGTGTTGATAAGCCGGTTAAGACGCTCATGGTCACCAGTTCCAGCCCCGGTGAGGGCAAGAGCACAACGACAGCCAACCTCGCGGTGGTGATGGCGCAGACGGGTCAGAAAGTCATCATCGTTGATACCGACTTGCGGCGGCCGGTGCAGCATAAAGTATTCGGTGTGCCTAATAATACCGGCCTGACTACCGCGCTGTTGACGGGTGATGCATCTATGGTGAGCAGCTATTTGCAGCCCACGGAGATCGAAAACCTGTTTGTGTTGACCAGCGGCCCCATCCCACCGAATCCTTCGGAGCTGTTGGGTTCACACCGTATGAAAACGCTTGTTGAAGCCCTTTCTGGAGTAGCCGACCTGGTGATCTTCGACAGCCCGCCGGTGCTGGCTGTCACCGATGCTGTGGTGTTGGGCCGCCAGGTGGATGGCGTGTTGCTGGTGGCTGACGCCGGCAGGACCCGTGAGCAGGCCCTGCTCACCGCATCCGGCGAATTGCAGAAGACGGGTGCAAACACGTTGGGCGTTGCCCTTAACCGGTTGGACACCCGGCGCGGCGGCTATTACTACTACTACTATTACTACAGCGATGATGAGAATGGCCAACGCAGGCGGTCTTCACGTAACGGACACGGCAATGATGCTGAACGAGGTGAGGACGGATGGAAAGTACGCTTGCCGTGGCAACGCAAAGCAGTATAGGAGACAGTTGACCTGATATGATGAGCCGCGGCCCTCAGCCGCGGCAACCTGTTTCCAGGAGCCTTCTCATGCGACGGTTCTGGGCCGTTGTCACTAAGGAGCTACGGCACATTACCCGTGATGCCCGGATCTTCTTCCTGGTCACCATTTCCCCGGCGTTTCTTCTCCTGATCCTGGCCTATATCTTTGCTTTCGATGTGGATCACGTCAGTGTAGGCTGGCTGGATGAAGATCGCACGGCCACCTCACGCGGTCTTCTGGCTGCCATTACCGCGGACAGCGCATTTCAGTTGACTGAGACCGCGACCGGCCGCGCCGCGCTCGAGGCAGCGCTGTTGGCGGGCCGGCTCGACATTGCCGTGATCGTACCTGCCGGTTTCGAGCGCGCGGTCGCGCAGCAGGCGGAAGCAGCTGCCACCATTCAACTTCTGGCTGACGGTGCTGACGCGATATCAGCCAGCCAGGTGCTGGGAAGCCTAACCGCGCGTCTGAAAGCTTTCGGTACACGGCTGATCGGCGCAGCCCCCTTTGTTGAGATTCGTACTCGCGCCTGGTATAACGCGGCGCTTAGATCATTATTGGGCATGGTGCCGGGCCTGCTGGCCATTGTGCTCACACTACCCGCGCTGGCGCTCACCCTGGCGGTCACGCGCGAAAAGGAAGTCGGCACGCTGGAAACGATCATTGCCTCACCGATTCGCGGCCCGGAGTACCTGCTCGGCAAGCTGGTCGCCTACATCTTGAGCGGGCTGGTGAGTGCAGCGCTGGCCGCGGCAGTGGCGGTGTTTTGGTTCGAGGTGCCGCTGCGCGGCAGCTTTGTCCTATTCCTGCTGTTGGCTGTTGACTTCTATTTGGCCTGTATGGGTATCAGCTTGTTGATCGCGCAGTTCGTCCGGAGTCAGCAAACAGCCATGCTACTGGTGTTATTCGCGTTTTTCGTGCCGGGCTTCTTTGTTTCGGGGTTGGTTCAGCCGGTGTATACCGCTTCGTTGCCGGCACTGTTGACCTCATACGCCCTACCCTCGACCCATTTTATTGCTATCTGTCGCGCTATTTTCCTGAAGGGTGCAGGCCTGGTCGAGCTTCGGTTGCATGCAGAGGTCTTGGCCCTGTTGGCGGCCGGCGGCCTGTTTGCCAGCTTGTTGGCCTTCCGCAAGCGGATCGGTTGACCCTGTGTTACGGCGCATACGGAGCCTGGCTCACAAAGAGTTAATCCAACTGGTGCGCGACCGCCTCATGAGCGGCTTTTTGTTGTTGTTCCCTATGTTGCAGCTCGTGTTGCTGGCACAGGCTACAGGCCAGGGTGTGCGTGAGCTGTCATTAGCGGTGGTGGATCTGGATGGCACGCCGCAAAGCCGTGCCCTGGCGCTCAGACTGAACAGCGTGCCAGAGCTCAATTGGCGCCACCGGCCGGTAGATCTCGCGGCGCTGGCTGCGTCGATCCAGAGCGGACAGGCAGCGATCGGGGTCGTGATCCCGTCCCGCTTCGCTGAAGCGTTGGCTGCAGGTCAGCCCTTGCCGCCGTTTCAGATGATCGTGGATGGCAGCAACACCGCTGTGGCACGCACAGCTCAGGCCGCGGCCGAGGGGGTGGTCAACGATTTCCTGACCCAGATTGCCGCGGCAAACGGCCTGGGCATGCGGATGCCGGTGGAGGTGCGCGCCCAGGTTCTCTACAACCCCGCCCTCGACTCGCGGCTGTTTACGATCCCCGCCCAGATGGGATTCATCGTCTACCAGGTGACCCTGGCGGTGGCGTCGTTAGCTTTCGCGCGTGAGCGCGAGTTGGGAACCCTGGAGCAGCTCCTGGTGATGCCGCTCCGGCGCTTTGAGCTGATCACCGGCAAGGCTGCACTGGCGTGGCTGGTGGGCGGGCTGGATTTCTTGCTGATGTACCTGGTGGTCGTGCGCGGCTTTGAGATCCCAATGCGGGGTTCCTTCGGGCTATTGTTGGGATGCAGCTTGTTTTTCATCGCAGTGGAGATCGGCTACGGGGTGATCATCTCCAGCTTTGCGCGCACGCAGCAGCAGGCCATCCTCTACGTCTTCCTGCTGGCGATGCTGGATGTGGCCTTGAGCGGTTACCTGGTGCCGGTGAAGAATATGCCCCTGGTGTTGCGTGGCGCAGCTGCCCTGTCACCCCTTCAGCACTACCTGGTGCTCATTCGGGCAATTATGTTGAAGGGCGCTAACTTTGCTGTGATCTGGCCCCAAGTGCGGGCGCTGGGGTTGATCGGGGCCGCCGTGGGGCTGGCCGCGCTGGGTACAGCCACACGGCGGCTGGAGTAGCCCCCTATGCCCACGGCACCTGAGGCGAACGGTGAAATCTTAGCCCCTGCGCGTCCCAGCGCGGGCCGTGGGCAGCCAGCCGCAGGCGGAATTCGTCCCACGCCCGGCCGGTGGCCGACGACCAGCCGATCTCCGCGTGGCCGGCCAGCCGCGGCAGCGCCAGGTATGTGATGTCGTCGAAAGTGCACACCGTCTCGGTCCACAGCGGCGATTCCACGCCCAGGATGCTATCTTCAGGCAGGCCAGGTATTATGGTTGCCGGATCCCAGGCATAGGCGTCCTGCGCTTCAACGTAACCCGCCCAATTCAGCCCCAGTTTCGTCTCCGGGCTGTATTGCATGTCCAGGTAGGTGTGCTTGGCCGGCGAGAGGATGATCCCGGCGCCTTGCTGCGCGGCGGCCAGGGTCAGCTCCCGGCCGCGGTCGCTCATGGTCCAGGATTGTATGCTGGCGCCGGCCCGCAACCGCGCCAGCGCAACCTCCTCCCAGCCGACCATCTGCTTGCCGTGTTTTTCGACGATGCCTTGCGCCCGCTCGATGAAACGGATATAGTCAGGTTCTGGGGTCGCGGCCGCTTCATCGCCGCCGATGTGCAGGTATAGCCCAGGTGTCAGCGCGGCCAGCTCGCCCAAAACGTCATCCAGGAAGCGATAAGTGAGTTCCTTGGTAGTACATAACGAGCTGAAGCCGACTTCGGCGCCAACGTAACGCGCGGGCGCGACATCGTTGCAGTTGAGCTCCGCATAGGAAGCCAGGGCGGCGTTGGTGTGGCCCGGCAAATCAATCTCGGGCACTACGGTAACGTAACGCATCCTGGCATACTCGACGATCGCCGCATAGTCGGCCTGGGTGTAGTAGCCACCTGGCCCGCCCCCCACCTCGCTGCCGCCGCCATATTCCGCCAGTCGCGGCCACGCAGCGATCGCGATCCGCCAGCCCTGGTCGTCCGTCAGGTGCAAGTGCAGGCGATTGAGCTTGTAAGCTGCGAGGAGATCCACGTAACGCTGCACGTCGCTCACCGAGAAGAAGTGGCGCGCCACGTCCAGCATGGCCCCGCGCCAGGGGAAGCGGGGCCAGTCGCGGATTTCGCAGGCTGGGATTGTCCATGGGCTATCCTCGTGCTCGCCGCCAGTTACCATGGGCAGCAGTTGGCGCAGGGTCTGGATGCCGTAGAAGATACCCGCCGGCCACAGTGCGGTCAGGCGCACCCCCTCCGGCGCGCTGCGCAGCGCGTAGCCCTCCCTGCCCAACGCCGGATCGTCCTCGGTCAGCGCCAGATGGATGCAGCCCGCGGCGCCGCTGGGGGGAGCCGTCATCACTGGGCACGTGCGCCCGAGCACTGTTTGCAGCATACCGGCCAGCACGGTCATTTCATCGGTCGCCGGGGCAATCTGAATCACAGTCTTGCCTGTCAGTGTGAAACCACCCGCCTTCGATGCGTAATCTACAGGATGCGGGATCAGATGATGTTGGGGCTGCATAAGCCTCCTCTCCTGGCCGCACGGCCAAAGGAAGAAAAGAAGCTGGACACCAGGCAGATGCTTGCGCCTGGCCTCCAGCTTCTGGCTTCTCGTTGCTGCGTCTGACAGCTATTTGCCCAGGCCGAGCGCCTCGTACAACCCGGCGAAGTCGAAGCGTTCTTCCAGCAAGCGGTTGAAACGTTCAATCTTCTGCGGCTGATGGAAGCGGCTCTTACCGAAGTAACCTTCGAGGATCTCGATGGTACCCAGGGTGTCCAGGCTGGTAAGCAGCACGGGCACGCACAGCTCCTCGGCGCGGTTCAGCACAGCAGGGCTGGGGTAGATGTTGCCCGTCAGGATCAGGCAGCGTGTTGATGTTTCCAGCGCCGCCAGTTGGATGTCGGTCCGGTCGCCGCCGGTGATGACGGCCTTGTTCGGTTTGCGCCGGAAGTAGGTCAGCGCGCTTTCGACGCTCATCGCGCCCACCAGCATGTGGGCCACCAATTCATCAGCGCATTCGGCGCTGCACAGGATCTCGGCGTTCAACCCCTCGGCCACCTCACGCACGCTGGGCGCCGAAAGCATCTCCTCCTTGGGTAACACACCGAAGACCGTGATGCCGTGACGCTTCATGTAGGGCGTCACCACATCGTGGAAGTAATCTAACAGGTTCTTGGGCACTTCGTTGAATACTGCGCCCAGCAGGTTTGGCGCGAAGTAGTTCTGAGCGGTCATGGCCCGGTCGAACAGCAGGGTGTCATCGTACTTGATGACACTCAACACCTTGGCGTCGGTCAAATCAACCACTTTCTTCGGGGGCAGGCCGGCCACGTAGCCCTCACGCAGGCTGCGGCCGCCTTCCAGTACTATTATGTCGCGGTCTGCAGCCAGCTTGGCGAAGGCGTCCATCAGTCTGGGCTGATAATCGGTCTCCGGGCCGCGCAATTGTTGTTCCAGTTTGGCTGGCGTCAGTGCCACCGGGGCCAGCAACTCAGTCGGCTCAGGCAGCCCGAATGTGGCCTTGGCAAACACGACATCCTCGTCATACGGGACGCCATCCTTGATCTGGCACTTGACGTTCACGGGCTTCATGTATCCCGCCTTCAGTCCATCTTTGAGAAACCGCAGGCCCAGGCCGATGCACAGGGCGGATTTGCCGGAGAAGGTTTCGGCGCTGGTGATATACAAAGTCTTCATGAGAACGCTCCTCAGTAGGTTTGCTTATAAGGTTACTTCAGTGCCAACCGCATGTCAATGCCCAACACGCCGCGGCCCTGCTCAAAGACCATCAGTGGGTTGATATCCAACTCGACGATCTCGGGGAAGTCGGTGACAAGCTGCGAGATGCGCAACAGGGTATCCACCACGGCCGCCTGGTCCGACGGTTTCTCGCCGCGGACCCCGCGCAGCAGCTTGTACGCCCGGATCTCGCCCAGCATCTCCTTGGCGTTGCGCCGGTCGATGGGCGCCACTCGGAAGGTCACGTCTTTCATCGCCTCCACGTAGATGCCGCCCAGGCCGAACATGATCAGGGGCCCGAACTGCGGGTCGCGGTTGACACCGATAATGACCTCGCGGCCGCCCTTGACCATCTGCTGGATCTGGCACCCCCAGATGGTGGCGTCGGGCATGAAGCGCTGCGCGCGGTAGACCAGCAGGTCAAAGGCGTCGCGCACCTCGCTGGCCGACATGATGTTCAGCTTGATGCCCCCGATATCCGATTTGTGCAAGATGTCGGGAGAGGCGATCTTCATGACTACCGGGTAACCGATCTGCTCGGCCAGGGTCACGGCTTCGTCGGGCGTGGCCGCCAGCCCCGATTTGGGCAGGGGGATGCCATACGCTTCTAGAACGTCGCGTGCCTCCGAGTCGCCGATGGTCACCCGGCCTTCGGCCCGCACCCGGGCGAAGAGGTCCGCCACCTTCTGCCGGTTCACGGGCACCTCTTCCAGGGCAAGCGGCGGGGTGTTCAGCCACTGGCGATGATGCCACATGGCCGCGATGGCGGCTACAGCCCGTTCGGGCACCTGGTAGTTGGGCACGTCGTACGAGCGCATCACCTCGACGCCCTTGCGGATGGCGCTATCACCCATGAATGCACCAAAACACGGCTTGCCGTACAGCTTGGAAGCTTTGCCCAGCGCTTCGGCTGTCTCGGGGATCTGCGTCATGGTCTGCGGGGTCAACACCACCAGCAGCGCCGACACGTTGGGATCCGCCAGCACGGTGTTGATCGCCATCTCGTAGCGGTCGGCCAGCGCATCCCCCAACACATCAACCGGGTTAGCCACGCTGGCGGCTGCGGGCAGGTTGGCCTGCAGCTTCTGCTTGGTCTCGGTGGTCAGCCCGGCAAGGCGCAGGCCGGCGCGCTCGACCGCATCCGATGCCATGATACCCGGCCCGCCTGCGTTAGTGATGACTGCGATGGCCTCTGTTTCGATCAACGGCTGGCGCGCGAAAGCCTGGGCGTAGTCGAAGAGATCTTGCACGGAGCCCGCCCGGATGATCCCGCTCTGCTTGAATGCGGCGTCGTAGGCCGCTTCGGAACCGGCCAGCGTGCCCGTGTGCGATGAGACCGCCTGTGAGCCGGCGCTGGTGGTGCCGGATTTGATGGCGATGATGGGCTTGTGGCGGGTGACTTCGCTGGCCACACGAATGAATTCCGGCCCCCGGGTAATGCCTTCCAGGTAGCCCATGATGGCCCGCGTCTCCGGGTCTTCGGCCCACGCCTGCACCAGGTCCAGCTCGTTGATATCTGCCTTGTTGCCGATGCTATAAAAACGGGAGAACCCGATGCCCTGGCCCAGGGCCATGTCGAGGATCGAGGTGCACAGGGCGCCCGATTGCGACATGAACGCGATCCGACCGCGGCGCGGCATCCCGGCCGCAAACGAGGCGTTCAGCTTGCACACCGTGTCAATGATGCCCAGGACGTTGGGGCCGATCAGGCGCATGCCGTAGCGTTTGGCCGTGTCTATGAGCTGCTGTTCTAAGGCCTTGCCGGCAGGGCCAACTTCGCGGAATCCGGCAGTGATGATCACGGCGCCCTTCAGGCCGCGCTGCCCGCATTGTTCCAGCACCGGGGGCACCGCCTTGTTTGGCACCAGGATCACAGCCAGGTCAACCGGATCGGGGCAATCAGACACTGATGGATAGGCCTTGTACCCCAAGATCTCCGGTGCAGTGGGGTTAATCGGGTAGATTTCACCCTCGTAACCGTACTGGATGATGTTATGGAGGACTTGATAGCCCAGCTTCTCCGGGCTGGTGGACGCGCCTATGACAGCAACGCCCCGCGGTTCGGTAAACATTTCGAGCATAGTGTCACGCCTCATGGGTGAGATGACAGGCGCCCAGGCAGCCGCCCCCCTGCAGCGGCTTGTTTGCTACACGGCCAAACGACCAACTGACGCTGGCTGCGCATGGGCACGATTCCGTTTCGGATCAGGGTGATTGTCAAGAAGAAATCCTGTTTTGGACGCATGCGCTACCCTGTGCGCAACCATAGATGGTTCACTGTCACAAGGTATGTGAAGTATAACACGATTTGGCCTTGTGGCAAATGATGCAGGTCATTGATATCAAAGGCGCAGGGTTTGGGCCTTCGCCCCTTGCCGGGGTAGAATGTGCATTGTTTGTACTGGTTCTGCTTTGCATAGGATGCGTTCAAGACATAAAGATGGGTTTTCGGTGATTGCCGCAGACTGGCCGGTCATGACAGCAGCGTGATGGCGGCGAGCTCACTGGTGACGCGGGAAGACCTGTTCCACTGTGGAGGCTATCTGCAAGATGATTTACCTGGATCATTCCGCAACAACTCCGGTTGATTCGCATGTGGTCGCGGCGATGCTACCCTATTGGGCCGAGCAGTGGGGCAATCCTTCGAGCCTCTACGGGCTGGGTAGGCGGGCTGCCGCAGCGTTGGAAGATGCGCGCAACCGCTGCGCGCGCGTACTCAACTGCCAGCCGGCGGAGATCGTATTCACCAGTTGCGGCACCGAAAGTGACAACCTGGCGTTGCGCGGGGTTGCTCTGCTGGCAGCCGCGCGCGGCAAGCGGCACATCGTCACCACGCCGATCGAGCATCATGCCGTGCTGCACACTGCAGCCGAACTGGCAGAGCATTTCGATTGCGACGTGACTTACGTGCCGGTGGATCGGGCTGGCCGTGTTGACCCAGCCGCCATCGAGGCAGCGCTCCGGCCCGACACGGCGCTGATCAGCGTGATGTATGCCAACAACGAGGTCGGGACCATCCAGCCTATCGCCGCGATCGGCGCGCTGGCCCGGCGTCACGGCGTGCCGTTCCACACCGACGCGGTGCAGGCTGGCGGCATCTTGTCGCTGGACGCGAGGGCGCTCAACGTGGATCTGCTGGCGCTGTCGGCGCACAAGTTCTACGGGCCCAAAGGGGTGGGGCTGCTTTACGTGCGCAAGGGAACCCGGCTGCTTCCGGCGCAGACCGGCGGCAGCCAGGAGCGCGGCCGCCGATCTGGCACCGAGAACGTGCCCTACATTGTCGGCATGGCGCACGCATTGGAACTGGCTCAAGCAGCGCGCGAGGCTGAGGCCGCCCGGCTGCTGGCGTTGCGTGACCGGTTATGGGCTGGTCTCCAGGCACGCATCTCCGACATCGAGTTAACTGGCCATCCGGCCGAGCGTATGCCCGGCCACCTGAGCCTGATCGTGCATGGGGTTGAGGCCCAACAGCTCCTCATTGCGCTGGACCTGGCCGGCGTGGCTGCATCCTCTGGCTCGGCCTGCGCCAGCGGCGCGCCCACCCCCAGCCACGTGTTGACCGCAATGGGTTACGACCCGGTTGCCGCGCTAGGCGCGCTTCGGCTGACCCTGGGCCGGGAGAATTCCGAGGCGGATGTTGATTTCGTGTTGGAGAAGCTGCCGGAGATCGTGAAGAAGATACGTCATGGCTGAACGTGTCGTCATCGCTATGAGCGGCGGGGTGGATAGCTCGGTGGCCGCGGCACTGTTGCTGGAGCAGGGCTACGAGGTCATCGGTGTGATGCTGCGCCTGTGGGCTGAGCCGCCGCGGCCTGTGCTCGGCGGCTCAGTGGAGGCCGTCACGAACCGCTGCTGCTCAGTGGAGGCCGTCCACGATGCGCGGGGCGTGGCCGATCGGCTGGGCATCCCGTTCTACGTGGTCAACGCCGAGGCGCCGTTCAAGCGGGATGTGGTGGACCCTTTTATTGCCAGCTATGCCGCCGGGCTGACCCCTAACCCCTGCCTGGCATGTAACCGGCGCATTCGGTTTGGCTTCTTGTTGGACTACGCCCGCAGCCTGGATGCGGCCTACCTAGCCACCGGTCACTATGCGCGCGTCCGGCGGGATGCGGCGGGTCGTTTCGAGCTGCTGCGCGGGGTCGACCGAGCCAAGGATCAGTCATACGTGTTGAGCGGGCTGACTCAGGCCGACTTGGCGCGCGTGCTGTTCCCCGTGGGCGAATACACCAAGCCGGAGGTGCGCGAACTGGCGGAGACGCGAGGCCTGCCGACGGCCAGCCGGGCCGACAGCCAGGATCTCTGCTTCGTGGCGGACGGCAATTACCGGCGTTTCCTGGCTGACCATGCGCCTCAGGCGGTGCGGCCCGGCCCGATCCTGGATCGCCAGGGCCGGCAGTTGGGCACGCACCGCGGCCTGGCTGCCTACACCATCGGCCAACGGAGCGGGTTGGGCATCGCGGCCCCTCAGCCCCTTTATGTGCTGGCGTTGGACACGGCGCGCAACGCCGTGGTGGTGGGCACGGCCGCGGAACTCGGGTCGCGCTGGCTGCGCACCGGGCCGGTTAATTGGGTTGTAGGCGGCCCACCTGAGGGGCCGATCCGGGTCGAGGCCCAGATCCGCTACCGGGCGCGGCCCGAGGTCGCCTGGGTGACGCCCCTGTCCGACGGCGCGACGGAAGTAGCTTTCGATGCAACTGTGCGTGATGCAGCCCCAGGTCAGGCCGCTGTGTTCTACAACGCCGAGGCCTGTCTGGGCGGTGGGCTGATCGCCCAGGTCAGGGCGCAAGAGGCGGAAGATGCCCCCAGCATGGAGTGATCGCCTATGGGATCTGCTGCTTTCGCCTGCGCTCTGGCTGAGCGTCATATTGGCGGTGGGGTATAGCATCCTTTTCAGCCTCTGGCGTGGCAGCGGCTGGCGGCGGCTGCTCCGTGACCTGTTGGTCGGCTGTGTAGGGTTCTGCCTGGGACAACTGGCTGGCTATCTCCTGGGTGTTGCCCTGCTGCGTGTGGGCGAGGTGCACGTGCTATGGGGCACGCTCGGCGCAGCACTGGCGCTGCTGATCGGGAACCGGCATCGCGGCGTGTGAATTGGTAAGCTGTTGGGTCTTTACGAAATTCGTTTCCTGTGCTAAACTGTCATTATTCGGAGGTGCGCAATGGGCGTCGCGCGAGACATCGCAATCATCATCCTGGCCGTAGAGTCTATCGTCATCGGCGTCTTGCTGGCTGTGCTGGTCATCCAGGTGATCCGCCTGGTGAAGCTGTTGCGTGAAGAAGTCATGCCTATCCTGAATTCGACCCAGGAGACGGTGAGCACTGTACGCGGCACAGCTACCTTCATGAGCGATCACATCGTCCAACCGGTTGTCAAGGTGTCTAGCTTTGCGGCTGGCGCGCGCCAGGCGGCGAGCACGCTGTTTCGGCGTCGCGCCAGGAAAGCCTGACAGGACAAACACAGCGATCGGGTTGTGGAATCGAGGCTTGAGGCGGTTAACCCGTCTGAAAGCACGAATCTAGAGTACAACTGGGTCGGATCCACCCGTTTCTGATATTCTTTTAAGGAGGTTTTTCCCATGAGCGATAAAGGCGGCGAGTTCTTCTTCGGGTTTGTGATCGGGGCGTTGGCTGGCGCGGCCGCGGCCCTGCTGATGGCGCCGGCTTCGGGCGAAGAGACGCGCCATAAGCTGGACGAAAAGCGCATCGAGCTCCAGGGCCAGGCGCAAAAGCTGGCCGAGGAGGCCAGGGCCCAGGCGCAGAAGCTGGCTGAGGAAGCCAAGTCTCAGGCGCATCACGTGTCTGACCAGGCGCATGGCCAGGCGACCCATCTGCAAGAGCGTGGGCGCATCGTGTTGTCGGACAGCGTCAAGAAGGCGCAGCAGGCGGTGCAAGAGGCCCAGACCAAGTTGGGCAAAGCGGCTGAGGAGATCGCCTGAGAAGCACCGGTTTGTCCTGATCATACAAAGAGCAGGCGGGCACCGTGCGATGCCCGCCTGCTCCTTTTTCCCCGCTATCGCCCCAGGTAGAGCAAGCGCAGCGTTTCGAGCATACGTTCCAGGATGTCCCGTGCAGTCGCGCCGACGATCGTACCGGCACGCATAAGCTGCGCGCCTGCAAACCCGTGCAGGTAAGCCGCAGCGATCGCAGCCTCGAAGGCGGGGAGCCCTTGCGCTAACAGGCCAACGATGGCGCCGGCGAGCACGTCGCCACTGCCGGCTGTGGCCAGCACGGGCGTCGCGAACGGCAGGACGCCGGCCCGACCATCGGGCGCGGCGATGACCGTATGCGGGCCTTTGAGCAGCACCACGTGGCCCCAGGTCGCGGCGTAGCGTCGCGCGGTCGCGATGCGTTGGCCGTTAATCTCGGCCGCCGAGAGGCCGGTGAGCCGCGCCATCTCGCCGGGGTGGGGGGTCAAGATGCTGTATGGCGGCAGGCGTGCGGGCCAATCCGGCAGGCCTGCCAGGATGTTCAGCGCGTCCGCGTCGATGACGGTACGGCCCTCCCAGTCTGCCTGGGGCAGGCCCTTCGTGCCGAACAACGCTTCGATGAATGCGCGGGCCTCGTCGGCCGTCGTGAGGCCCGGCCCCACCAGCAGGGCGTTGTAGCCTTCCAACGCGGCCAACAGTCCGATCGCGCCGGCGGCGCTGTGGGCGCTGGGGCCGGGCAGCGGCAGCCAGGTGATCTCAGGCAGTGCGCCGGCCAACGCCGGATGGAGCGCGGCGGGGATGGCCAGCGTGACCAAGCCCGCGCCGGCGCGCATAGCCGCGGCTCCGCTTAACGCGGCCGCGCCAGTGTAGTTCAGTGAACCGGCCGCGATCATCGCTTTGCCGAAGGTGCCCTTGTGCGCGTCCATGGGCCGGAGCGGCAGCCAGCCGCGCGCCCTATCCGGCTCGATGAGCTCGACCTGCACCGGCGTGGCCAGATCGGGCGGCGCCCCAATGTCGGCCACGGTCAGGATGCCGCACGCGCCGGCGCCGGGGAATTGCAGGTGGCCCCACTTGGGAAAGGCGAAGGTGACCGTGACGGTCGCCGGCAGCGCGGCCGGGTCCAGGGCCCCGGTGTCGCAGTTCAGCCCGCTGGGGCAGTCCACCGCCAGCACGGGCAACAGCGGCCACGGCGGGGAGGGTGGCTCCTCCTCCCAGTCGTCATCGTCGAGGGAATCATCCTCGTCTTCAGCTTCATTCTCCCCGTCTTCTTCCATTGCCGCGTCCTCATCATCGTCGAAAGGCGGCGGTGGCGGCGAAGGCGGCGGGCTGCCCCACCCCAACGCTTCCAGTAGCGGGAAGCGCGGCAGCGCAAAAGGTGGCGGAGGTGGTTCGGGCGCCTGCTGGCGGGTCGCGATCTCCTGCTTGACAACCGCCAGCAGATCGGCCAGGCGGCCCTCGATGCGCCGCGCCGCGCCGGTGCCCAACAGCGCGTCTATGATGAGGTCGCACTGCGCCAGCTCATCCCGCAGTTTGGTGAACTCGGGGTCGTTGTCGGCCCACAGGATGGCGATGCCCCGGCGGCGGCGCTTCAGCGTGCGATAGTTCTCATCGCCCTTGATGTCCCGCTTCCAGATGTAGAGCGACACCTCGCAACCGGCCTCCAGCAGCACGTGCGCGGCCACCAGCCCATCGCCGCCGTTGTTGCCGGGGCCCACCAACACCAACACCCGTTCTTCAGGCTCGATCAGGCGCACGCCTAGCGCGATCTGGGCGACCGCGTGGCCCGCCATGCTCATCATGGCCGCGTAGGTGTGGCCGCCGGCATCGGTGGCCTGTTCGATGCGGCGCATTTCCTCGACGTTGACCAGTTTCATACGTCAAACCTCCACGGGTAGGGGCGCACCCCTGTCACTGCTCCTTCGACTTCGCGCAGGACATGGCTCAGGGCAGGCTCTCGCGGTCGCCCCGGCAGGCGCAAGCAAACGGGCAGGCACAAGGCCTGCCCTACTGGCGGTGGACGCGGGTCAGGCGCCAGGCAACCAGCGCCATGCTTCCGATGACCGGTACGAGCAGGAGTCCATAGACCAGGCGCAGCAGGTCTGAAGGTGAAGCGCCGATGGGATCCAGCGGATGCCGCAGCACGCCCGTGCGCGCGGCCAGGAACGCAACCGCGGCCGCCAGCAGCAGGGCCGTGACCGCGGTGAAGCGCGTGTCGTTCAGCAGCCGGGCGACGATGATGCTGATGAGCCCCACGGCCGCGATCTGCAGCGTCATGGTGACGCGCGGCTCGCTCCAGGCGATCCACGGCCCCCAGGTGAAGCGGGTGGCCGGCATGCTGACGATGAAGTGCGCGACCCAGAAGCCCCACGCGCTCCACAGCAGCCCTTCGCACCAGCGGGCCAGGGCGGGCCGCCGCACCACCAGATAGGCGCCCCCAGCCAGCCCGGCCAGCCAAAAGCCCACCATCCCTGCGCGGCTTAGCGCGCCGTGCAGATAGACCAGCTTGATCACATCACCGATGGTCTTCTCGGCCGGCATGGCCCACAGCACTGCCGCGGCCGCGCCTGCGCACAGGGTTACCAGGCGCCAGAAGAAGCGCGCGGGAGATTGAGTCATGATCTACGCCTCGGAACTAAGATGCAAGGTGCTATGATACCCTAAGTGCGGGGTCGCGGCAAAACCCAAGGTGCATCCCCTCTTGTCACCCCTCCTGCGCATGTAAAGATGCCGGGATGCGCGCCTGCACCCGCGTCCCCTGTCCCGGCGCACTCAGGATCTCCACCGTCCCCCCGAAACTTGCCGCCCGTTCACGCATGGATTGCAGCCCCAGGTGACCCGGATACGGCATTTGGGGGTCAAACCCGATCCCATCGTCGCTTACTTCCAACAACGTCGCTTCAGGGTCGCACAATAATTGTATGTTTAGTTGGTTAGCACGTGCATGTTTCACCGCGTTCTGGAGTGCCTCCCGTGCAATCCGATACAATGCCTCCTTCAGCGGACCTGGCATTGCCGGCTCCGCACACATTGTCAGCGACACCTGGACGTCGTGCCGCGTGCGCAGCGCCGCCACCTGTTTGGTCAGCGCCGCCACCAATCCCTCCTGCTCCAACGATTCGGGTCGCAACTCGAAGATCAGGGCGCGCATCTCCGTTAGCCCCGCGTGTGCCAACCCCAGGATGTAAGCTAGCGCCTCTCGCACCTGCTGGCGATCTGTCTCAAACAACGCCAGGGCCGTGTTGGCGCCCAGCGAAATGCCGTACAACGCCTGTGACACCGAATCATGCAGTTCACGCGCCAGGCGCTGCCGCTCTTCCAACGCGCTGCGCTTTTGCAAGTCCAACGCCAGCTCAGCCTGGGCCTGGCGCAACTGATTTTCCGACTGCTTGCGCTTGGTGATGTCCTCGATGGTGTTGGCGAAACGCCGGCCTCCCGCTGGAAAGGTCACGACGCGCTGATAACGTCCCACGGCTGTGGCGTACGTCTCGAACTCGTTTGAGGTTTGGGTCTCGACCACCGCCGTGAAGCGTGGCAAATACTCAACTACCGCCTCGGGAAATAGCTCGCTGATGCGCCGACCCACGATCTGTTCACGGGCAACACCGGTGTGGTGCGTGTAAGCGTTGTTTACCTCCAACACCCGCCAGTCCACCGCCTGACCCTCCTCGTTGTAGAGTAATTCGTACAGCGCAAAGCCCTCGGCCATGTTCTGGAACAACAGCCGGTATTTCTCCTCGCTCGCGCGCAGCGCGGAGTCCATGCGCATACGTTCGGTAATATCCTCACCAAAAACCGCCAGCCGGATGATCTGGCCGTGACTGTCACGAACAGGATAAACCTGATTCGAAAACATCCTGTCAGCTCGCTGGTCAACAAAGTGCAAGGGCTCATTCATTTGAAAGATGGCGTCCAGGTAGCGGCGTCGGCTGGCTGCCACTTCCGGCGGAAAGAAATCGAACAACGATGCTCCCACCATCTGCGCCACCGTCACACCCAACCGCCGCGCAGCGGTTTCGTTCGCAGCCAGCACGATGCCCTGCGGGTCCAACAGCACCGCCGACTCGCCCGAAGCGTTCATGAGCGCGCGGGCTGTCTCATCGCTGGTCCGCAGCGCCTGCTCTACCTCGCGCCGTTCCGCGATCTCCGCGCGTAGCGCCTCGTTGGCCTGTTCCAGCTCGGCCTTGCGTTGGCGCACCTGCGCGTCCAATTCGTTCAGCGCTTGGAGCAGGGTCGCTTCCGCCCGATGGCGGGTGACCACCGCCCGGTGCAGCAGAAATGAGGAGATCAGCAGCACCGCCGATCCTAGAATCAGGTGCGCCAGGTCAAGACGTCTCGTCTCACCCAGCAGCCGATCCGCGACCAGATCCAGCACGATGAATCCCCCCGCCAGGATCGCCGGCAGCCACGCATTCCTCAGCAGCGATTTGTTCATGCGTCTTCCCCCGTTTGCTAACTGGCGGATACCAGCCCGCTGCGGATCGCATACAGCGCCGCCTGGGTCCGGCTGGGCACGCCCAGCTTGTCCAGGATGTGGCTGACATGGGTCTTCACGGTCTGCTCGGCGATGTTTAGGGCCTGGGAAATCTCCTTGTTTGACTGGCCCTGCGCCAGCAATCGTAGCACCGCTTCCTCGCGGCCGGTCAGCGGCTCGGTGATTTTTTCGGGCGTCCGCACCTCGCGCAGCAGGCGTGTCGCTGCCTGCGGCGAAAGTTGGACCTGCCCGGCCGCCGCCGCTTTGATGGCCCGGCGCAGATCGTGAGCTTCCGTGTCCTTCAGCAGATACCCGATCGCGCCCGCCCGCACTGCATCCACAACTGAGGCGTCTTCCAGCACGCTGGTCAGCGCCACCACCTCTGTGCCGGGCGTCTGCCGTCGGATGGCCGCAATCGCGGTGATGCCATCCATCACCGGCATCAGCAGGTCCATCAGCACAACGTCAGGTTGTAACTCACGCACCAGCGCCACCGCTTCCGCGCCGTTGCGCGCCTCGCCGACGATCTCCAGCTCTGGATCTGAGCCCAGAAACATGCGCAGCCCCTGGCGCACAACGCTGTGATCATCTGCAATCAAAATGCGCGTCGCCATCAAGCCCTCCTGCAACTTTAGTATGAGGCCTCTGCCCATCCGAAGAATGAGCCATAAATCACTCTTTGTCCAGATGCGTCCGCCGGCACAAGCATCTATACTGCAACCGGTGGTTTTGTATCTCGCGCTGCGTAGACGTCCGCTTTTTGACTTTACACTTCTGATACTATACCACAACCTGGGAGACCCGTTATGAAATCTGGCTGATAATTGGGGTAAAAATGATCCAACTCTTGATTGTTGAAAGCCAGCCCGGTGTGCGCCAGGGCCTGCACATGCGGCTCACCGCCGAGGCCGATTTGGCTGTGATCGGGGAGGCGACCGATAGCCATATGGCGCTTGCCCTCACCCGTTCGTTGCGCCCCGATGTCGTCCTCATGGATGTAGACATACCGCACATGGATGGCATCGCGACCACGAGGCTACTCCACTCGAACTGTCCCTTTACGCCGGTCATTATTCTCAGTCTGTACGATGACACGCGTATGCGCCTCTTGGCAGAGCACGCCGGCGCAGCCGCGTTTGTTGCGAAGTCTTCGCCAGCAGATTCTTTGTTGTCGGTCATTCGCCAGGTTTCTCGGGCTGGCGGCGCCGGGGAAAGCAGGATGGAGGTGTAACTCCAGAGACTCTCAGTACGTGCGCTTCAGTAAGTTGTCGTCTCAGGTGGCCAAGAAACACGAAAGGAGTACGTCCATGTCTGGCCGCAAATCGCTGAACCTATTGTTGTTAATCATACTGCTTGTTTCCCAACTCGTCGGGGTGAGTGGCTCCGTCTCTGCGCGTGAGCTCCTGGTGGAAGAACAGCTCACCGCGCCCCCCGGGCCACTGGGACCCATCGAGAAGTACCAACAGAAGATCGAAAAGGCCCTGGAGAAGCAGGAACGTCGCGTCACCACAGTCGAGCGCAGTGATGCCGCGGCACGCGCGTTGCAAGCGGGCGCCCTTAATCCGCTCATGATCGTGGCGCAGGATGCGGCTTCCAAGATGGGGCCGCAGGCAGTCACGGTTGCCGCGCCGCACTACTTCAGTCACCCGAACTACGCGAACTCCCCGTTGCCAACGGTCAACCAGGGACCCGCGAACACCTACGGCAACACGCTGGTTGACCGGGCTTACGCTACCGACAACACAGCCAATGTTTTCGTGGTTCTCAATAACACACCGTTCCTGGTTGACGGGTTGCTGACCGGCTTCCAGACCTGGAACCAGGCGACGGCCGGGGCCAGCGCCCAACCGTCAGCGGGGCTCAAGTTCCACGCCTATGTGTTGCGGCCCACCACGGTCGCCAATCTCTACACCGTTGTCTTCGACAGCGGCCTGCTCACCGTGCCCGCGCTGGCCAATCCGGCTGTGAGCGAAAGCGCCACGTTCGGCGTCGCCAATCTGCCGGTGAAGGCCGGTGATGTGCTGGCCTTCTACGGCCAGGGTATTCCCCTGGATATGGGTTCGGGATCCGATTTTACCAGTCTCCCGCCTGTCCCGGCGCCGCCGTTGCAGGATTCGGTCATCGAGCTGGGCGCAGGTCTCTATCCCAACAATGGGGGTGCGCGCACGTATTCCTTCAGCGCCGAGGTGATTGACACGAACAGCGTCACCGTCAGCGGCGGCATCAGGAAGTTTGTTGACGGCTTGCCCGGGCTCGGCGCCGCCGGCGCCAACAACCTCGGCCAGTACATCGCGGTCGCGGCGCCCGACACCACCACCTACCCCGGCGCCGATTACTATGAGATCGCAGTCGTGGAATACCAGGAGCAGATGCACTCGGATCTGCCGCCCACCACCCTGCGCGGCTATGTCCAACTGGAGACTTCCGTCGTTCAGGGCAGCCACTACGATCTAGGCAACGGCTACTTCGGCGTGGACGCGCCTCATTACCTGGGTGCTTCCATCGTCGCCACCAAGGACCGGCCGGTGCGCATCTTGTTCCGCAACCTGTTGCCTACGGGTGAGGGCGGCAACCTCTTCCTTCCCACCGACGTGACGGTTATGGGTGCGGGCATGGGGCCCGAGCTGGCCGGCATGGTGGAAGTGCCCGATGGCACGCAGCCCACCTGCGGGCAAACGCCTAAACCTGCCGGCTGCTTCACCGAGAACCGTGCGGTGCTTCACCTGCACGGTGGCATCACCCCGTGGATCAGCGATGGCACGCCCCATCAGTGGATCACCCCGGCCGGCGAACAGGCATACCCGGATGGCGCCGGTGTCACCGAGAACAAGGGTGTCAGCGTCGCCTATGTGCCTGACATGTGGTATGCGGCCGGGAACACGGTTTGCGCGGGCCAATTGACTTGCGATGTGCCGGGCGCCACCAACAACCCTGGCGCAGGCGCGCAAACCTACTACTACACCAACCAGCAGTCCGCTCGGCTCATGTTCTACCACGATCATGCCTGGGGCATCACCCGCCTGAACGTCTACGGGGGCGAAGCCGCGGCCTATGTCATCCAGGACGACATCGAACAACTGCTGGTCGACCAGGGGCTCATCCCCTCGGCCGCCGACACCATCCCGCTGGTCGTCCAGGACAAGACTTTCGTGCCCGGCGCGGATCAACTCGCGGCCAGTGATGAGACCTGGGATACTGCCAAATGGGGCGGTGAAGGCAACCTATGGCTGCCGCACGTCTACTCCCCGGCGCAGAACCCGGGTGACAGCACCGGCGTCAACCAGTATGGTCGCTGGGCCTACGGCCCGTGGTTCTGGCCGCCTACCAACAATATCACCTATCCACCGGTCGCTAATCCCTACTACGATCCGAACTGTGATCCTGATGTCCAGTGGTGCGAGCCGCCGCTCATGCCGGGCACGCCGTTCAACTCCATGGGTATGGAAGCGTTCCATGATACGCCTGTTGTCAACGGCGCCGTCTATCCCACGCTCACGGTCGAACCTAAGGCCTACCGCTTGCGCGTGCTCAACGCAGCCAGCGACCGCTTCTTCAACCTGTCGCTCTACCAGGCCGTGGATGCCGACGGCGTTCTGTGCGATGCTGATAACCCAACCCCGGCCGCCGAGAGCACCGGCGTCGCCTGCACCGAAGTCGCGCTCAACCCGGCCGAGGTGGCCGCGGCCTTGGCCGACCCGACCATCTTCCCCACCCCGCTCGCCGGCACCGAAGGCCCGGAGTGGATCCAGTTTGGCACCGAGGGTGGCTTCCTACCCGCGCCAGTGGTCATCCCGGCCCAGCCCACCACCTGGGTCAACGACCCCACCGTCTTCAACGCCGGCAACGTAGACCTGCACTCGCTGCTGCTGGGCCCGGCCGAGCGCGCAGATGTGGTCGTGGATTTCTCGCAGTTCGCCGGTCAGACCCTGATCCTCTACAACGATGCGCCCGCGGCATTCCCCGCGCGCGACCCGCGCTATGACTACTACACCGGCAACGGCGATTACCGCGACACCGGCGGTGCATCTTCTACGCTTCCCGGCTACGGGCCCAACACCCGCACCGTGATGCAGATCAAGGTCGAGGCCGCGACCCCGGCCCCGGCGTTTGATCTGGCCGCGCTGGAAACTGCATTCCAGGCTGAGAGCCTGGGCGGCTTGGGCGTCTTCGAGAACGGCCAGCATCCTATCATCGTCGGGCAGGGCGCCTACAACTCAGCTTACGGGACCTCGTTCCAGAACAGCGGCCCGAGCGCCGGTCTGGTGCAGATCTACGACACCCTCTTCAGCTTCAAGACTCTGTCCGGGGGCGCCGCGGGGCCGTCACTCACCTTCCCGCTCATGCCCAAACAAATCCAGGACGAGATGGGCGAGGCCTTCGATCACGAGTACGGTCGCATGAGTGGGTTCCTCGGTGTGGAGTCGCCTAACCCCCAGGCCGGCGTCCAGAACATGGTCCTGTATCCCTACGTCAACCCCGCCAGCGAGCTGATTGACATGACCAATCTGCCCAAGGGCAATGTCGAGGTGACGCCCATCACCGTCGCCACCGACGGCACGCAGATCTGGAAGATCACGCACAACGGCGTGGACACTCATCCGATCCACTTCCACCTGTACGATGTCCAGGTGATCAACCGGGTCGGCTGGGATGGCATCATCCGTAAGCCCGATCCCAACGAGCTGGGTTGGAAAGACACCGTCCGCATCAGCCCGCTGGAAGATACCATCGTCGCGCTGCGGCCGGTTCTGCCCGTCGCGCCGTGGGATCTGCCCAACAGCATCCGGCCGCTTAACCCCATGGCGCCGCTCGGCTCGACCCTGGTTTTCAACAACCAGGATGCCTGGGGCAATCCAACCTCACCCATCACCAACGAAATGACGAACTTCGGCTGGGAGTACGTCTGGCATTGCCACATCCTGAGCCATGAGGAAATGGACATGATGCGGCCGCAATCCGCCGCTGTGCCGCCCATTGCGCCGACAGCCCTTGGGGGGGTGGTGGATGCCAACAGCGTGGTTCTGTCTTGGGCCGACAACTCGAAGAACGAAACCGGCTTCGTGGTGCGCAGGTCTCTCGCGGCCGCCGGCCCCTGGACCGACCTGGCCTCGCTGGCTGCCGATGTGACGACTTACACCGACGCCGCTGCTATCCTGGGACAGACCAACTATTACCAGGTCATCGCCGTCAACAAGGTCGGCTATTCGGGCCCGGCTGCTCAGCCCGGCGCCTATTCTACCCTCCAGGTGTCCAGCGCCTCCAACGTCGCCGATATCCTGGTGGTGCCGCCGCCACCCGCCGCGCCCACGGCGCTCACCGCCACGGCGCAGCTCGGGCCCCAGGTCTTGCTGGCCTGGACCGATAACGCCACCACGGAGACCGGCTTCGTGGTCCAGCGCTGCACCGGCGCCGACTGCACGAACTTCGCACAGATCGCGACCCCTGGCCCGCTGGCCGGCGTCGGGAGTGTCAACTATGCGGATACGGGCGTAGCGGTGGGCAACACCTATAGGTATCGTGTTGCTGCTGTCAATGCGGGCGGCCAGTCCGACTGGTCCAACGTCGCCAGCGTCTACATCCCGAACATCCCTGCTGCACCCTCCAATGTGGTTGTCACTTGCCGGCGCGTCAGCGCCACGGCCGCCCGGTGCGCCATGACCTGGACCGATAACGCCAACAACGAGACCGGCTTCACCGTGCAACGGTCTCGCGAGGCCGGCTTTGTCGGTGGCGGTCTGACGACTGCTACGCTCGGCCCTAATGCTATCTTCTGGGCGCCGGCCACCAACCTGCCGCGTAACACGAACCATTACTTCCGGGTTCGTGCGTTCAACGCCGACGGCACTTCCGTGTGGGTGAATGCCCAGCCATTCCCCATTCTCACGCCGTAAGTTCTATCGGTGCTCTCAGGGGAGGAGAAGCCCCTCCCCTGAGAGCCTCAGGAGCTCGCATGTTCTCGAAAATCGTTCGCAGCGTAGCAAGCGTGCTGGTGGCCTGCACCATCATCGCCTGTAGCCGCGCCACGCCAACGCCGCCACCGCAGCAGACAGCGCGTCCCGTCGCCACTGACGCTCCAGCGTCGAGCGTTGCTGTTGCTGCCTCCGAGGCCTCGGTCGAGACCCCTGCCCCCGACAGTACGCCGCAGCCGGCGCATATTGTCGTTTATAGCCAGCCGCCCAAGTCCGGCGGCGGGCTCATCATGGCCTCCTGGCGCGCCCCGGATGGCAGTGACACGGATCGGTGGATCTGGGAAAATTTCGGCTTTGAAAATGCGCAAACGCTAACTGAAGTGCGCTGGCGCGGTGGCTATGACCCCGCCAAAAACGGCTCCGGCGGCCCAGTGCATGACTTCACCCTCGACATCTACGCGTCTATCCCGTCGGGCACCGAACCGAACCTTGCTATCGCGCCCCTGGTGCACTACAAAGTGGGCGGCAACGCAGGTGAGACGCCGGCCGACGTGGCGGGTGACGTGCAAACATATGAGTATCGCTTTGTGCTGCCCGTCCCCTTCGAGGTGACGCCAGCCACCACCTATTGGATCCAGATCGAAGCCTTTCAGGCCGGCGCTCCCGATTGGGGTCTCGCCGTCGGCACGGGCACGCTGGGCGATGGCCGGCATTTTCGTGCCAGCGGCAATCAGATGGAAGGCTACTATAACCAACTGATCGCCGGCGATGTTGCGTTGGAATTCCTTGCGCCGGTCCTGGATGGCGCCGCGCCCGTGGCCGAGGTTGTTACCTCGCTGGAGGATATCGCCGCCATGATGGCGAATCTGCCGCCGCCCGAAGTCGTGCCCGTCAACGCGGAAGGCGTCCAGGAGGTCATGCTGGTGGTGTCGCGCAGCGGCTATACGCCCGTGCACTTCGCCGTCCAGGCCGGCGTCCCTGTGCGCCTGGTCTTCCGCCAACTGGGCTACGTGCCCGGTGGCAACGAGCTGAACGTCCGCTGGGGAGAGCGTGAGTCAACCTATGTGCTCCTCGCGTCCCCCACCGACAAAAAGGTGATCGAGTTCACGCCGCAAGAATCGGGTGAATTCAAATACAGTTGCCCGCATGATTGGTATTGGGGTGTCATGACCGTGCAGTAATGTATGCCGGTTCAGTCCAAAAAACTCCTGGGAGGAACACATGAAAACCGTTCTGGGTGTCGCAATGATCCTTATGGCGCTGGTGCTGGCGATTGCGCCCGCGTTCACCGACTGCGAATCGCACGGCAAGATGTTGACCACCGCCGACGGGCGGCTGGTGTCCATGAAATGCCACTGGACTGGCATCGCCGAGGTCGCGGCAGCCATCCCCCTGGGTATCGGCGGCATCGCTGCGTTGCGGGGCCGGCGCAAGGAGACTATCCAACTGGCGGCCATCGTCGGCGTGGGTGCTGGGGTGGCGGCCCTCTTGCTGCCCACCGCGCTCATCGGCACATGCGCCAACGCCATGATGATCTGCAACCTGCTGATGAAGCCCATCCTGCTCAGCGCCAGCATCCTGGCCATCGTGTCCGGCAGCGCCCTGTTCTTCACGGCGCGCGAGCCTGAAGCAGCCGTGATCCCGGTGGTTGCTGCATGAATCTGTTGCGACTTGCCTGGCGGAACATCTCCGGCCACAGTTTGCGGAGCTGGGTCGTAGCGCTCTGCGCCCTGGTGGTGGCTGCTTTCGCGCTGTTTGCCACGTTGCTCTTGCGCGGCGCAGCCACCAGCCTGGCGCTGGCCGCCGACCGGCTCGGTGCAGACATCGTCGTTGTGCCGGAAGGTGCTCAAACCCAGATGGAAGGCGCACTGCTGATGGGTGTTCCTGCACAGTTCTGGATGCCCAGCAGCAACGTGCCGGAACTTGCGACCATCCAAGGGGTTGAGGCTGTCTCCCCCCAGATCTACCTGGCGACACTGGTGGGCGCCGACTGCTGTTCCGTACCGGAAATGTTTATGATCGCTTACGATCCCGAAAGCGATTTCACAGTGCGCCCATGGCTGGAGAACGAACTGCCGGCCGGGTTGGGCCTGGGCGAAGTGATCGGCGGCGACTACATCTCAGCCACCGAAGGCGAGGATGGCATCCTGGTCTACGGCGACCTGGTCAGACTCAAGGGCAACCTGGCGCCGACCGGCACCGGGCTGGACCAAAGCCTCTTCTTCACCCTGGACACCGCCTACGATATGGCCCGCGTCTCCGTCACCCAGGCCGAAGCGCCGCTAATCATCCCGCCCGACCAGGTCTCGGCCGTCCTGCTGAAAACCAAACCCGGCGCCAACATCGAGCAGATCGCCGTGGATATCTACCGGCGTGTGCCCGGCGTTTTTCCTATCGCCAGCGCCCACCTCTTTCAGTCTTCTCGCACGCAGTTGAACACCCTGCTCCGCACGGTCGTGATCATGATGGCGCTGATCTGGCCGTTAGCTATCGTGCTCATCGGCATGGTCTACCTCATGGCTGCCAACGAACGCCGCCGCGAACTCGGTGTGCTCCGGGCACTGGGCGCCACGCGCAGCTTTGTGGCCAAGTCACTGCTGGCCGAGGCCAGCCTGCTGGCGTTCTGTGGTGCATCGGTCGGCGCGTTCCTGGCGATCCTGGCCATCTATCTCTTCCGCCGGCTGATTATGACCTCATTAGGTGTGCCCTTCCTGTTGCCTTCCCCCGGCTCCTTGGCGCTGCAGATCGGGTTGGGGCTGCTGCTGGCCCTGTTCAGCGTCTTGATGGCCGCCCTGCTGCCGGCCATCAAGATCAGCCGGCAAGACCCGGCCATCGCGATGCGAGAGTAGCCGCCATGATCACGCTGCAAAACGTCACCAAGGTTTACGATCTGGGCAGGGGCAGCTCCGTCACGGCCGTGCGTGCCGTTGACCTCCAGATCGCCGCGGGCGAGTTCGTTGTCATCGTCGGCCGTTCGGGATCCGGCAAAACCACGCTGCTCAACCTGGCCGCTGGCCTGACCCGGCCCACTACCGGCCTGGTGGCCCTCGACGGGGTGAATCTGTGGCGCCTCAACGATCAACAGCAGTCCCTGACGCGGAACCGGAAGATGGGTTTCATCTTTCAGTTCCCCAGCTTGCTGCCCACGTTGACGGTGCTCGAAAACGTGGTCTTGCCCACCATGTTCGGCGCGAACGGCCGCGCCGAACATGCCTACGCCCGCGCGCGCGATCTCCTGACCCGGGTGGGCCTCGCCGACAAGCTCGCAGCCTACCCGCGCCAGCTTTCCGCCGGCCAACAGCAGCGGGTCGTGATCGCGCGCTCGCTCATCAACCAGCCCCAGGTGTTGTTCGCCGATGAGCCCACCAGCAACCTGGATGAAAAGACGGAGCTGGAGATGGTCAGCCTGTTTCGTGATCTCCATACCAGCCTGGGGTTGACGATCGTGCTCGTCACCCACACGCGCCAACTCGTTTCATCGGGGATGCGTTCCATCGAAATGGCCAACGGTCAGATCGTCGCCGCACCCTGAAAGGCGATCGCCTGTGGGCGATCTGGCCGGGGCCTGGGCGCCAACGCGCATTGCCGGGTCCCGCCCACGCTTCTCAGGCCTGTCCTGGAGGTTCCATGTCCAGCAGAACACTCCGAACTTTCGTGATCCTGGCGCTGGCTGTCGGCGCGCTGGGCAGCGAGCTGGCGATCACTGCTCAGGCGCCGCACGTCCGCGCACCGGCCTTTGGCGATGTGGGGTCCCAGGCCCCGGCCGCGGTCGTCTTCAGCCAGCCGCCCAACCTTGATGGCGGGCTGCTCAAGTCTTCAAAACGCGACCCGGATGGCAGCGCCACCGACGAGTGGGTCTGGGACGGTTTTATGTTCGGCTGGACCCAGGCCCTTACCGAAGTGCAGTGGCGCGGCGGCTACGATCCCGCCTGGCTGGGCTCAGGGGGGCCGGTGTTCGACTTCACAGTTGCCATCTACGCCTCGATTCCTTCCGGCAGCCAACCGGATCTGTCGCAGCCTCCGTTGGTTCAGTATGAAGTGGGCGGCAACGCACATGAAACACCGGCTGAAGTGTTGGGCGGGGTGCAGACCTATGACTATTCCTATGTGCTGCCGGCCCCTTTTCAGGCTGCCGCCGGAACGAAGTACTGGCTCCAAATCGAAGCGTTTCAGAGTGGGCCGCCGGACTGGGGGCTCGCCAAAGCACAGTACGGAGATGGGCTGTACTTCCGCCGGATCGTCGGCCCAGCCTATCAACTGCTGGCCGGCGATGCTGCGTTTGCGCTGGTGGGACCGCTCACCGCCACCGCCACAGCAACGCAGACCGCAACGGCCACGGCAACGCAGACCGCAACGGCCACTGCCACCACCACGCCGACTCGGACTGCATCGCCGCATGCCGTGTTCCTACCGCTGATGCTGCGGTAGCGAAGAGAGAGCTTGGTCGCCGCAGCGCAACCTGGCCGGACGCGGCGGTTCAGGCGCGCAGGCCCTCAGCCGCACCTGATTCCCTGGGAGAGCCACAGGGGTTTTGAGGAGTGAATTAATCATGCATAACGCTCATTTACGGACCAAACCATACCCCGCGTTTTTCACAGCAGGCCAACTTTTGCTTCTGCTGTGCTTGTTGCTTGGCTCAGCCGTAGGCGCGCAGGCGCAAACGCCATCGGTCGCGGCCGCCGAGCATGTCGCGGCCCGTTACCTGGTGGTGGAGAACGTGGGACAGTTCGCCCCCGAGGTGCGCTTCGTGCTCACCAACGGCGCTCGCCGCATCTGGCTGACCACTGACGCGATCTGGCTCACCGTGCCCGACCCGGCCGCCGCTGATGCGCGTTCCCCGCGCCGATGGCAGGGCAATCTGCAGCAGCCTGTGCCCCGGACGGGCGCCGCCCTGCGGTTCACGTTCCCCGGCGCCGCTGCACCCGCGGCCCTGGAACCGTTCGGCCGCGTGGCCAGCCGGGTGTCGTATCTCATCGGCGATGACCCCGCCCGATGGCAGGCCGCGGTCCCGGCCTGGTCGGGCGTGCGCTACCGCGACCTGTATCCGGGTGTTGACTTGGTGATCGGCGGTGATGCGGTCGGGGGCGTGCCATGGCGCTTTGAGGCCCGGTCCGCAGTCGCTCTGCCTCAGGTCTCGCTGAAGGTCGAGGGTGCGGCCGCGGTCACGGCTGGGGCGGGCCAGCTCCGTCTGGCGTTGCCGCGCCACACCGTTGACATCGGGCTGCCCGTCTGGTCCCTGCCCGAACGTGCCGGCCCGGCCGCCAGTGCTGTCGCGCCGCAGGCCGATGCGGGGGCCTTCGTCATCACGCCCGACCTCCGCCAGCAGCCAGCGCACGCGACTTCGGCTGACAGCGCCGAGATCGCGGCTGCCGGGGACCTCATTTACAGCAGTTTCCTGGGCGGCGGAGGGCTGGATGGCGGCTATGGTAGCGCGACCGACTACCTGGGCAACGTGTATGTCACTGGCGAGACCGCTTCCACGAACTTCCCGCTCGTCGTCGGCAGCTACGACCTGACCTACAACAACGCCACCGACGCGTTTGTGGCCAAGTTCAACGCTGCGGGCACGGCCCTGATCTATGCGACTTACCTGGGCGGCTCGGGACTCGACCTGGGTGGAGGCATCGCGGTCAACGGTGGCCTGGCCTTCGTGACCGGTGAGACCTGGTCAACCGATTTCCCCGGCGCGCCGGGGGCTGCGGGTCAGAATGACATCTTCGTCGCGTCCCTCAATGCTGCCGGTAGCGCGCTCCGCTACGCCGCGCGGTTGGGTGGGACGGGGTTCGATCGCTCCGCGGGCATCGCGGTGGATAGGACGGACGCTTATGTGGTGGGCAGCACTACCTCGGCCGACCTGCCGGGTGCTACGGGCTGCGCGGCCAACGGCGCGTCGGACATGGTCGTTGCCAGGTTCGATGCGGCCGGCAGCCGGGTGTACGCCTCTTGCGTCGGCGGCAGCGATCTCGATGCGGGCTATGCCATTGCCGTGCGCAATGAGGTCGCCTATGTCGCGGGCGAAAGTTGGTCCAACGATATCTTCCCGGGGGTGCCGCTGGCGGGCGACAACGACATGCTCGTCGCCGCGCTCCTGGGCGATGGCACGCTGAGCGACATCACGCTGGTCGGTGGAACCCTGGGCGATTGGGCCAGCGGCTTGGCCGCCAGCGTAGACGACGACGGCAACGGCGACCTTTATCTCGCCGGCGGGACCTACTCGGCGGACTTCCCGCTCGCCACAGGCCCAGGCCCGGCGGCCGACGAAAGTGACGCGGCGATCGTGCGCGTCGCGCTGCTCAACTTTCAGCCCGATTTCGCCACCTATCTTGGGGGCAGCAGCGACGATGCCGCGTATGCGATCGCGGTGGACACTGTCCGCGGTCTCTACGTAGCGGGCGCCACTGCATCCAACGACTTCCCCGTGACGTCTGGCGTCTATGACACCAGCCAGAACGGGGACATGGACGCGTTCGTCGCGCGCTTGCAGTTGGTCGGCGCGCCCAACCCCGTCACCTATGCGACCTATCTTGGCGGCACGCGCGAAGATGGCGCCTACAGTGCCGCAACGGATACGGGCGGGCACGCCTTTATCAGCGGCGCAACAACCTCGCCCAACTTCCCGACCACGGGCGGCCCGGCACGCGGCGGTGATTACGATGCATTCATGGCGAAGCTCAAAGTTAGCAGCCCGCCCGCCGCGCCGGTGGTTACCATTGGGGTAAACGGCGATAACGTCGGCCTCTCCTGGGGCGCAGTCGCTGCAGCCAGCAAATACCAGGTTTTTCGCAGCAGCTTCCCCTACTTTGTCCCCGGCGATTGGAGCAGCGCTGCGCCGCTAGACGAACCGACCGCCGGCGCCTATCCCGATCCGGGTGTGCTGGCTCAGGTGAACGCTTACTTTTACGTGGTTAAGGCTGTCAGCGCGCCGCCTGCAGCGGCCAGCGCCAACTCCAACCGGGTCGGTAAATTCACCTTTGCGCTTGCGCCCGGCAGCAATTGACCCACCCGGCGGGCGCCGAACCTCCGGAACCACCGGATTCGCATCCTCGCACCGTCGTTCATACTGTTTTGTCCCCAATCGGCAGCCCAATCAGAGCTGCCGATTGGGCGCGCCTGGAGTTGAGGTGGCGCTGAGCGGGCTCGGTCTGTATGAGATCGTTGGCGCACAAGTGGTTGACATACGGCACACAAGGGCCTATAATGATATAGGCTTTACCGAAGACTGGGAGGTCGGCCATGAGCGCGATCAGGTACCTGGACTTTGATCTGCTGATCAATCGCTCGGAGACGGGCTACAACGTGCGCGTCCTGCATGCCCCGGCGGACGCAGACCGTGCCATCGGTGAGTTCCGGCTTCCCTTCTCGGATACCGAGATCGAGAACTTCCTGCTGAAGATCGGCCGGCCGCGGCGCATCGTGCGCCGGCTAGAGTCACCCCAGACCGAGGAGGCCAAGCGCTTCGGGGGCCGCCTGTTCGAGAGCGTGTTCAGCGAGGAGGTGCGCGTCTGCCTGCGCAAGAGCCTCGATCTGGCGGGGCGGCAGGATACCGGGCTGCGCATCCGGCTGCACCTGCGCGGCGCGCCGGCCCTAGCCGACCTGCCATGGGAATACCTCTACGACACCTCGCTCAACCGCTTTCTGGCCCTATCATCTGAGACCCCGTTGGTTCGCTACCTGGAATTGCCCGAAGCGGTCCGGTCGCTCCAGGTTCCGCCCCCGCTGCGCGTGTTGGTCATGATCTCATCGCCGCCCGGCTACCCCCCGCTTGACGTGGAACGCGAGTGGGCCAAGGTGAGCGACGCCCTGGCCGATGTGCGGGCGCTCGGCCTGGTGGTCGCGGAGCGGCTGGAGACAGCCACCCTGACCGCGCTGCAGCGCAAACTGCGCCGCGGCGCCTACCACATCTTTCACTTCATCGGCCACGGCGCCTTCGATGAGGCCGCGCAAGATGGGGTGCTGCTGCTGGAAGGGGAGGATACCGGCCGCGGCCGGCCCGTCACCGGCCAGGATCTGGGCGTGCTGCTGCGCGACCACCGACCGCTCCGGCTGGTGATCCTGAACGCGTGCGAGGGCGCACGCGCCTCGCGCACGGACCCGTTCGCGGGCACCGCGCAGAGCATCGTGCAGCAGGGCATCCCCGCGCTCATCGCTATGCAGTTCGAGATCAGCGACGATGCGGCTATCGCCTTCTCCCATGAATTCTACGGCGCGTTGGCGGACGGTTATCCGGTGGATGCTGCGCTGGCCGAGGCGCGCAAAGGGATCTACGCTAAGGCTACCGACCTGGAATGGGGCACGCCGGTGCTCTATCTGCGCGCCCCCGACGGCTATATCTTCAATTTGACGACCGTGAGCCAGGCCGGGGCGCTGCACGGCCAGCGGCCGGAGGCGCCGGCTCCGCCGCCAGAAACGCTGGCCTTGGACAGGGCCGGATCAGTCGAGCCCAAACAGGTCAAATCTGAGCAGGTTAAGCGGCCAACACCGACCTCATCCAAACGTTCACCGCCTGCTCCGTCGGTCGACGTGGAAGCGTTGTGGACCGAGGCGCTTGCATGCTTTTGGGTTGACGATTGGTCTCGCGCCGTTGCGCTGCTCGAGGAGATGGTGGCCTACGCGCCGGGACATGCGGCTGCGGCTGAGAAGCTTGCGCAGGCTCGGCAGCAGTTTATCTTGTCTGAGCGATACATGCAGGGCAGGCAGGCTTATGATGCGGGGGATTGGGCCGCGGCCGTGTCACACCTGGAGGCGGTGACCGCGCTGGACGTCAATTACCGCGATGCCCCTGCGCTGCTGGCCGAAGCTCAGCAGCAGCAGACGTTGGCCGAGTGCTACGACGAGGCGCGGCAGCTGTTCCAGGCCCGTGCCTGGCAGGCGGTGGTTAACGTCTTTGAGCACATCCACGGCCTTGACCCCGCTTACCCTGATCCCGAGGGGCTGCTGGCAGGCGCACAAGCGACCCTGGCGAGCCAGGCTCGTGAGAAGCAGCTGACCGGCATTTACCGACAGGCGATGCGCGATATGGATGCCGGCCGGTTCGCGGACGCGCAGCGGGGGTTTGAGCAGCTCGCCAGCGAGTCGCCGGGGTACAAGCAGACCGATGCTCTGCTGGCCCGCGTCCGCAAGATCATTGCTGATCGCGAAGCTGAGGCGCAGCGGCAGCAGCAGGCCGCCGATCTGCTCACGCAGGCTCAGGTCGCGCAGGCCGGCCAGGATTGGGATGCGGCCGAAGCCGCACTGCTCCAAGCCCAGGAGCTAGATCCCGCCCGGCGGCCGACCGTAGCCGAATTGCTGGCTGGCGTCAACCGGGGCCGCGAGCTGACCGAACAGTACCGGCAGGCGCTGGCGCATCTCAACGCCGGGTACTGGGACGAAGCTGTTGCCGGCTTTGAACTGGTGGCCGGGGCTGATCCTGGCTTCAGCCTTGGGCCCACCGCATCTGCCAGCGATCTGCTCGCGCGCAGCCGCCAGTCCAGACAGGAAGCCGAGCAGCGGGCCGAGGCGGAACGGCAAGCACGAGCCGCAGCCGAGGCGCGCGCGGCGGCAAAGCGCGCGGCTCGGCTGGCGCAGCTCTATGATGCCGCCATCGCGCGGCTTCGGGCCGGCGAATGGCTTGCCGCCCTCCGGCAGCTCGCTGAGATCCAGCAGACGGCGCCCGACTACCGTGATGTCGAGGCCCTGGCCGCGGGGGCCCGCCGCGCGCTGGCCGATGAAGAGGCTGCGGCGCAGCAGCAGGCCGCACTGGCCGAAGCCTATCAACAGGCCGAGGCGGCCCTGGCGGGCAACGACTGGACCCGCGCAGCCGAGCTCCTGGCTCAGATCGCGGCCGTCGAACCGGGATACCGGGACGTCCGGGAGCGGCTGGCCGCGGCGCAGCAGCAGATCAGCCTGGCGGAGCTGTTCACCCAGGGAGTGGCGCATTTCGACGCGGCCCGCTGGGCCGAGGCGCTCCAGGCATTTCGCGAGGTCACACGGCTCGATCCGGAGTACACAGACCGGAGCCGCGGCCGCGCGGCCGACCTGTTGTTGCAGGCCCGACGGCGGAAAGAACTGGCCGAGCTGCCGCGGCCGGCTGTGCCCACGTCCACCCCACCCAAGCCCGGCGATAGACCGAAGACCCTGCCGAAGTAACGGCTCTCGTGCTTGCTCAGGAGGTGTCGGCATGTCTAGCTTTACCACTGGGCTCTTGTTGGCCCTCGTTTGCCTGGTTTTTGCCGCCTTGTTTTGGGGGCTGCTTTTCCTGGCGGCACGCCAGGGGATGCGTGCCGCGCCGCCGCCCAGGGACGCGCGCTATCTCGAGGTTGAGCTGACCTACCGCACCCTGCGGCGGCAGCTCGAAACCGATTCGCTCACTGAAGATGACTTGCGCAGCCGGCTTAAGGAGGCGATGTTCCAAGACACGGAGGGCACGTGGTGGATGATCGGCCATGAGACGGGCGAGTGGTATGCGTTCGATGGCGAAAACTGGGCCGCGCGCGTGCCTGTCGGCCGCACCACATCGTCGGTGCCGCTGGTGGCCGCGGTCAAAGTCGCCGGTCGGTATGCCGGGGTGGTGTTCTGGCGCCTCTTGATCGTCATCAGCGCCGTGTTGTTGTCTTTTCTGCTCGGGCTAGCGCTCATGTTTCCAAGTACGGGCACAGGAGCATGGGGGGTGATCCTCTTCCTGGCTGGCCTGGCTGCTGGTGTTGTTTTGACCCGCTGGACCATCCGCTGGGCCCAGCGTGGGACACCAAGGATTGGAAATAAGGGGGCCACAACATGAATTACACCGATGTCGAAGCCCGCTATCGGGCATTGAAGGCCCAGGTCGCTGCCGGCGTGCTGCCGGAGGATGACTTTAAGGCGCAACTTGAGGAGTTGATGATCCAGGACGACGGGGGCCGTTGGTGGATCATCGGCTACGAGACCGGCGACTGGTATGTGTTCGATGGGCAGGAGTGGACGCAGGCCGCGCCGCCCGCGCCCGTCCTGTCGGTCGAGCCGACACCGGAAATACCGGTCGAATCGGCGGCCCCGGCGCCCGAAAGGCCATCCGAATCGCACGAACCGCTGCCGATTGTTGAGCTGCCGGCCGGCGAACCGCCTGTAGAGCTCCCGCTGCGGTCGGTCGCTGCTGCGAGTGCTGGGGTGTTCACCGGGCTGCACGTAGCGCCGGCGCCGGCCGCTCCGTGGCCCGCGGCGACCTGGCCGCACTGGGCACCGGTAGCGATCATCGCCGCGGGGTGGGGCGTCGGGCTGATGATCGTTGCACTGATAGGGACTAACGACAGCGAGATGGTGCCGGTGGGCCTTGCCCTGGCTTTTATCCTTGGCGGGGTGGCCGCGGCTTTCGTCTGCCGTAGGGAAGGGATCGCCCTGCGCTGGTATCACGTGCTTGTGCTTCTGCTGATCAGTCCTTGGTTGATGGGCCTGGTGCTCCGATGGGCCGAGACCCGCTTCCGGTGGGGCCAGGTCGCGATTTTGTTTGCGGCGTGGGCACTGGCGGCGGGCATCGGTTTGGGTGTTGTCTTTCTGTTTTCCCTTGGCTCGTACAGTGACTCAAGAGTCGTTCTTTCGTTCACGGTGTGGGGGCTCGTCACGGGTGCGCTGGGCGGCTGGGCCACCGTGGATCAACTCGCGCGGGCGCGGCGCGCGGCCGCAAGCGTGGGGTAACGGCTGCGCTTCACGCTGGCATCCCACTGACAACCGCGGCCTCATCGCCCGCGTCGCGGCCAAGAGCCAAGGCATCGGCCTCGAACCCGACATGGCCGCCTAAATCGCAGTCAAGACACCCAAATACAGCGCCGTCGACATCGTCGCCAAGGCCCGCAAGCTCGCCCGCAACGCCCGCCAGGCCGGCATCACCCTGGACGCCGTCGCGCGCGCCCCTCGACAACCCTGCGCCCCACGACCCTATCGAGCGCCTCCGCGACGCCGTCTGGGCCGCTGTCGCCCGCCTCAAAGGCGTCCCCTAGCCTCCCGCCGCCTGACCCCGCGCCTCTCCCTGGGCGGCAGGGAGAGGCGCCCACCACCCCAGGCCCTGCAGGGCCTCACCTGCGCCTGCGCCGAGCCGCAGGTGGCTCACCTTGAGCCGGCGGTTTCCAACCACCGAACCCGCGCCCCAAAACCCCAGCGGCCCTATTTCACTACCAGCGGCAAATAGACATGGTCAGTATAGATGATCTGCTGCATCGTGAATACACCGCCGCCACCCGTTCCAGCATAGAGTATCGTCGGCGTCATAGGGTCAATTGCCAGGGCATAAACATAGCGGCTGGGCATGCCCGTGTTGAACGCACTCCAGCTCCCACCCGCATTCGTGCTCTTGAACACACCACGATATGTCCCAGCATACACGGTGGCTGGCGTCGCCGGGTCGATGGCCAGAGAGCCAATATAGTCTGCGAACAGGCCGGTGTTGACTGGAGTCCAAGTCCCACCACCGTCCGTGCTCTTGAAAGGACCGCCATCAGTCCCCGCATACAGGGTGGTGGGCGTCAGTGGGTCAATTGCGAGGGCATTGACGCGAGTATTGGTCAAGCCAATGTTGACTGAGCCCCAGTTTCCACCGCCGTCCGTGCTCTTGAAAAGACCGTTGTCTGTCCCTGCATACAGGGTGGTTGGTGCACCCGGGTCGATCACCAAAGCGTTGACATACATGTTGGTCAGGCCCATGCTGGCCGCGCTCCAGCTCAGGCCGCCGTCCGTGCTTTTGAAGACACCCTGGCCCCAATATGCCCCGGCATAGAGGGTAGTCGGCGCAGTAGGGTCGATCACCAACGCAAGGATGCTGGCATTGTCCAAGCCGGTGCTAGCCGCGCTCCAGTTCTCGCCGCCGTCCGTGCTCTTGAACACACCCTTGTACCATGTTCCCGCATAGAGGGTGGCTGGTGTCAGCGGGTCGATCGCCAGAGCCTGGATACTGTAACTGGTCAATGCGATGTTGGCCGCACTCCAGTTCTCGCCGCCGTTTGTGCTCTTGAAGACGCCACCATCAGTGCCTGTATAGACGGTACTTGGCGTCAATGGATCGATTGCGATGGCATCAACAGAAGCAGCGATCAGGCCGGTGTTGATCGCGCTCCAGCTCCCACCGCGATCTGTACTCTTGCGCACACCCGTGCCTTCCGTCCCTGCATACAGTGTAGCCGACGTCACCGGGTCGATCGCCAGGGTGTTGACATGCTTATTGGTCAGACCGGTGTTGACCGCGCTCCAGTTTCCACCGCTGTTCGTGCTCTTGAACACACCGCCGTTGGATGTCCCGACATAGAGGGTGGATGGAGTAACTGGATCAACCGCCAGGGTGTTGATAGAGTTATCGGTTAGACCGGTGCTGGCCTGGCTCCAACTCCCGCCGCCATTCGTACTTTTGTAGACTGCGCCGGCTGCGGCATAAAGGGTGGTTGGCGTAGCCGGATCAATTGCCAGGGCATCGACCCAGGCCCCGGCTAAGTCGGTATTAATCGCGGCCCAATGCCCGCCACCGTCCGTGCTTTTGAAGACACCGCCACCACCCGTCCCGACATAGAGAGTGGTTGGCGTTTGCGGGTCGATCACCAGGGTATAGATGTCCTGATTAGTCAGGCCGGCATTGATCGCGTTCCAGTGCCCGCCGCTATCCGTGCTCTTGAACGCGCCGCCGCCGAATGTGCCGGCATAGAGAGTCGTCGGCATATCCGGATCGATGGCCAGGGCGAAAACTCGATTGTTCGTGAGACCGGTGTTGGCCTTGCTCCAGTTCTCACCGCCGTCCGTGCTCTTATACACACCGCCGCCGTTTGTGCCGGCATAGAGGATAGTGGTCGTAACCGGGTTGATCGCCAAAGCGAGCACGAAGGAATTACTCAGGCTGGTATGAACCCAGTGCCCGCCGCCGTCTGTGCTCTTAAACACGCCGTTGTGGGATGTCCCGACATAGAGGGTGTTCGGCGTCAGCGGATCAATCGCCAGGGAATCAATAGATCCCCCTTCAGGTCCGTAGCTGGTCCATACATTAGTCCCTGCCGAAACACGACCCGCCGGACCGATACTCAACAGGAGTACGACACAAACCTGCAAAATTCTTCTCAACATTTGCGTGCGGAACACAATCAACCTCCTAGGATAACCCCCAGAAAAGGGCAGCCGCCTCACTTGACGTCCTGCGTAACACTGCTACAATGAGGACTGTAACGCCCGGCTCCTGGGGCTCAACAGGAATCGGGATAGGAGGCCGGCCAGCTCGTACCTGGTCGGCTTTCGTGTTAATCAAGGCCAACACATCCCGCAACTCTCGTCACAATCGCACCGATTCTAGCACACCCCTCTCCCCATTGGCAAACCCGTCCAACCCCGGGACCCATAACACATTCCACACACTTGCGACCCCCAACCTCCAAATCCCACACGATGAATGTCAGCAGGGCTTGATCGGTTATGCTATAATTAACGCATGGAGTACCAGGATTTCGAGTTGGAGATCCAACCGGGCAGGGGGTGTGATTATCCCGTCGCGGTGCTCCACTCGCCAGCGGGCGAGGCACGCGCGGTCATGCGCTTCCCCTTCGATCAGCTCGCGCTCGAAAACCGCCTCAACAAGCTCCAGATCGCGCTCCTCCGCTCCGGCGGCCGGCAGCGCAGCACACTCTCCGACGAAGAGCAGGCGGTGCGTGACTTTGGCACGGCCCTCTTCGATGCGATCTTCACCGACGACATCCGTAGCCGCTATGACGTGAGCCGCGAGCGCACTGCGCGGGACGAACAAGGGCTGCGGCTCAAGCTGCGCATCGCCGCGCCCGAGCTCGCGGCGCTTCCCTGGGAATACCTGTACGACGAGCAGCAGGGCGAGTATGTCTGTCTGTCGCGCAACACCCCGATTATCCGCTACCTGGAACTGCCCCAGCCGGCCAAGGCGTTCCGTGTGACACCGCCCCTGCGCATCCTCGGCGTGATCGCCAGTCCGTCCGACCTGCTTCCGCTGGATGTGCCGCGCGAAAAGGAGCGCGTGGGCCGCGCGGTGACCGGGCTGGCAGAGCAAGGGCTGGTAGAGCTGGCGTGGCTGGAGGGGCAGACCTGGCGTGATCTGCAGCGGGTGATGCAAGGCGGCCCCTGGCATATCCTCCACTTCGCCGGCCACGGTGGCTTCGACACGGGGACGGACGAAGGCTACATCTGCCTGGCGGGGGAGGATGGCCGCAGTGCCGCGCTCTCCGCCACCCAGTTCGGCCGCTTGCTCGCCGATCACCGCAGCCTGCGGCTGGTCGTCCTCAACGCGTGCAGTGGTGCGCGCTCTGGCCAGACGATCTTTTCCAGCACGGCGGCCACCCTGGTGCGCCGCGGGGTGTCGGCTGTGCTGGCGATGCAGTATGGGATCACCGATCAAGCAGCAATCGAGCTGGCGCGGGCGTTCTACGAAGGGCTGGCCCGCGGCCTGCCGGTGGACGCGGCCGTCACCGAGGCGCGCAAGGCAGTCAGCCTGGCGGTGGCCAACACTGTGGAGTGGGGTACGCCCGTGCTCTATATGCAGACGCCCGAGGGCGCGCTATTCGATCTCGTCCCGATCCCCGAAGGCGTCGGGCGGTCCCGTCCGGCGCCGCCCGATGCGCAGATTGCGCCAACGCAGTCTGCGCCAGAACCCTTCCCGGCCAACCGCAGAAAAGGGCCGCTCGCGACCATCCTCGCAGCCGCATCCGGCCTGGTCATCCTGGGCGTCGTCGCCTGGCTGCTGATCCGGAGCGGTCTCTTCCCTGGGCTGGGTGCTCCCCCGCCAACTACGACCATAACTGCAGCGGCGACTACGACTGCAACCGCGACTACGACTGCAACCGCAACACCCCTCTACGGCGCGGGGGTCGTCAGCTACGTCCAGATGAAGGATGGCAAGAGCACACTCTACGCCCTGCAATCTGATGGCACTTCGCTGCCCTTGTTGGCGGATGTGGTGGATGCCGTGGTTGTGGCGACGTCGCCCGATCATCGCTACCTGGCCGTGGCCTATAGCCCGTCCAGCCCGCTCTCGTGGGCCAGCAGCCAGCTCCTGGGCGCCAAGATGGTGCTTCTCGCGAACGACGAAGTGGGCCCGGAGGTGGGCCTGGATGTGGTCTCGGCCGATGGGACTACCCGGAACCATGTGCTCACCGCGCGTTCGGTAGTGTTGGTAGGCGTCGGAGCGCGGTTTGCAGCACAACCCACACCACCAGCCGCGGTGCAGACTGCGGGAGCGGAGAGCCTCCACGTCTTCAGCCTGGAAGCTGACGCCGCAGGAAACTGGATCCACACATACTACACGGCCAAAGCCGACGGCAGCGAGGTGCGCCAACGTCTTCGCTCAGTGAACGCGCAACCACCGTTTAGATCTCAACAGCAGCCGGTCGCGGCGCCCACGGTCGCGGCGCCCACGACAGAGCCCATGAAGGTGGAACCCACCTTGGAGCCCACGAAGGTGGAGCCAGCGCCGTAGGACGAGGCACCCTCATCACCCGGCCCCTTCTTTTTTGTAGAGCAGGGGAGAAGGGAAGAATGGCGACATGAGGGGCTATTGGCGGCGGCACCGTCGCCAATACCCCCTTTGAGAGTCTATCCCCTCTCCCACTGCGCGGGAGAGGGGACAACGGCAGGTTCGGGGTGGGGCCGCACGCCGTGAGGCGGTCACCCGCCAGGAGAATAGCATGTCCAATCTGAGTCAGATCCTGGACAAAGCAAGATGGCTGGCTGCCTTGGCGTTCGCCGCGTTGCTGTTGATCAGCTGCGGCTCAGGAGGTCTCGTGTACTGCGGCCCGGCTCTGGACACCATCGCTCCAGACGGCAGCCAGGTGGCGCTGTTGGAGGGCAGCACCGATGGGCAAAACATGAAGTTGGTCCACCTGGATCTGGCGACCGATAAGACGAGCATTCTCGCTGATCCGGCAGCCTGCCTGCCCGAAAGCAGCTTCTCGCCCGACGGCCGTTTCCTGGTCTTCCGCACGGACGAAGGGTGGCAGTTGGCGGACACCTCCTCTCTGAACCAGGTAAAGATCGCGGGCAGATCGGACAGTGTGCTGTTCCTACCGGATGGCCGGCTCCTGATCGTCGCGCCTGATCCTGATACGGACGCAGTCAACTACTACAGCGCGCCTGCCGACGTCCGGGCAACCCCCCATCCCATTTCTGAGGCCAGCGGCATCCGCTACGCATTCCGGTCCACGCGGCCAGGCCTCGCCGCGCCGGAGTGCGAAAGTGAGTTTGCTTGCGGCGACTATCTGGAGGGTGCTCTCGATGCGGTGAGCGACCCCTCCAAACCCGCAGACCCCGAGACTACTGAGACTACCTTGCGCTCTTTCCTTGGCAGTGCGGCGGCCGAAGCCGGGCAGATGTCGTGGATCCTGATCAGCCAGGATGACTCGGTCTCTTTGCTGACGGCTACGCGCCGTGGGCTGACCATTGATCGGGTGTCGGCTGAGCGGGCGGCCGCGTTGATCGAGCAGTTGGGCCGCCACGAGAGCCTCTATTCGGGAGACATTGATGCCCGCGCCAAGGAGCGCAGGGCCGCGTTCGAAGCGGAGGCGAAAGCGAACGGCGAGACACTGACGGAGAATGCGCTGCAAGCCAGGGTGGATGCCTGGAAACAGCACGAGGTGACCAAGGCCGGTCGCAGGTCATTGTTGGGGTTGCTGGCGCCCGACGGGTCGAAGCTGCTGCTGGGACGCATCCTGCCCGGCAAACCCGGCGCCTTTTCGGTCCACCTGATCCCCCTGAACACGCCGAACGCGGCGGCTGTGCCGTTGGCAACCGAGCTGAAGTGGGTGCCCTTCTTCGCTTTCTCACCGGACGCTACGCAGATCATGTACGAGTCGGACAGTGAGGGCGCCCGCGGCCTCTGGGTGAGGAACGCCGACGGCTCGGACGAACACCGTCTGCCCGTGGATGTCTCGGAGGGTGTAACCTGGTTGGGGTGGCAGTGAGGGGCGGAGAAGAGGAGGAGCTATGGCTCGTGCAAAGCCGGACTCGATAGCGGCGAGGTTGTCTGACCTGTGGGTCAGCACGGAGGTGGAGGTGTGGGAAACCGCCGGGCAAAAGTACGTCCTGCTGAGCGACATCCACCTGGGCGACGGCGGGCGGGCGGACGACTCGCGGCACAACGAGCGCGCGCTGGTGGCTGCGCTGCGCTACTACGCGGGGGAGGGGTACACGCTCCTGCTGCTGGGCGACATCGAGGAGTTCTGGCAGTTCGACCTGGAACCCATCGAGCGGCGCTACAACGATTCCGTTTACGCCGCGTTCCGGACGTTCGCAGGGTCGGGGATCCGCCGCATCTTCGGCAATCACGACCGGGAGTGGGGCGGCCTGGCAGATCCTGCCCGCTTGGATAGCAGGGCGTCACGCTATGCGGCCGAGGCGATCAAGCTGAAGGATCGAGCCGGCAATGTCAGATTCCTGCTGGTACACGGCCACCAGGGCAGCGTGGATGCCGACAAGCTCGCCTGGATGAGTCGTTTCTTCGTCCGGCTGTTCAAGCTGGTGGAGCCGGCAGCCAAGCTGATCGGGCTCTACGGCGACCGCTCCGCGACGAAATCACAGGTCCCCAAAGACCTTGAGCGTGCCCTTTACGCCTGGGCGAAAAAGAATCGAGCCATCCTGATTTGCGGACACACGCACCGTGCCATCTTCGCCTCAGTATCGCACGCCGAGCGCCTGCAGAGCAAGATCAGCACACTGCGGTCGGCGGCCACCCAAAGCCGGGCGGCGCCCGAGGAAGCCCGACAAACCCAGGACAAGATCGCCGAGCTGCGGCGGCAACTGCGCGTCGAGGAGAAGCGCGGCCGGGTGATCGTGTCCGTCGAGCCGCGTGGAGAGCCGCTGCCGTGCTATTTTAACACCGGCTGCGCCACCTACAGCGATGGGATCACGGCCCTCGAGATCTGCGACCCGGAGATACGGCTGGTGAAGTGGGAGCGGAACGCTGCCGGGCCGGCCGGCCGGATGGTGTACAATGTAGCCGATTTGGATGCAGTGGTGGCGGGAGTGGCGGGGTAATGGGGAGAAAAGGAGCGGGGATGCTGGGGGATGATTCGCTGTCAGGGGGTTCAGCGGACAGTTGACGGTGGTGCAGCACAAGGGCGTCACCTACCTGGGGTATGATGTTTTACATAACGGGCGCGTTGTTTATGGTGTTGAACGTTCGTGTGTTGATTGTGGCAAGCGTTTTGTTGGCTGGCGTCGTGAGAACGTTCAATGTGGCTGCCGCTATGTGTCGCCTGAGTCACGGGTCAGTGCCCACGGTGTCAATGACGTCTAAGACAACTCTTCCGATGAATTTAGTGTACAATTCAGCTAGGGAGCGTTGTCCATGTCACACGAACCGATCGTTCAACCCAGTCGGAATGGCCAGCACTTGGTCGATGTAGTCAGCACGCCTGACCCGGAGGTCGTGCCGAAAGCCGAACGGCGGAGGTTTACCGCCGAATACAAGCAGCGCATCCTTGCGGAAGCCGACGCATGTACGCAGCGGGGCGAGATTAGCGCCCTGCTGCGCCGGGAAGGGCTCTACCGCTCGCACCTGGACAAATGGCGTGAGCAACGCCGTGCCGGTGCTTTACAGGCGTTGGCTCCGCAGAAGCGCGGGCGCAAGCCCGACCCGCAGGCGGCCGAGATCGCCCGGTTACGCCGCGAAAACGAGCGGCTCCAACAACGCTTGCAGCGGGCCGAGACGATCATCGAGGCCCCAAAAAAACTCTCCGCGCTGCTCGGCCTGCCGATGAGCGACAGCGACGAGCAGCTGGATTGAACTATCAAATTGTAAACTCGATCAACCCCCGAGTAAGCGCAATCGCCACCGCATGCATTGTGCTACGCGCGCCCAACCGCACCCGCGCCTGCGCCAAGTGCACCCGCACCGTAGCCGGCGCGATCCCCAACCGCAGCGCCGTCTCCCGCCCCGTACAGCCGGCCGCGGCACACGCCAGCACCGCCAACTGCCGGTCTGAAAGCAAAAAAGAGGCTGAACAACACTCTCATGCTGTCCAGCCCCGGGCTGTTCAACCGCCGACGGGCCGTGAGACACTAAACTGTCACACCGCGCACCCCATCCCGTCTGGGCGGACCCACCGTCCGCTCCTCCAACCATGGCTCCCGCGTCACGCGTAACCGGCGTGGCCGGTGCTTCTCGATCACCACCCCGACCACCCCAAACCCAGGCTCCACGCACACCTGGCGGACCTCGCTCAGAAAGCAGCACAACATCCCCGGCGTCATACCACCCTGGCCATGCTCCGCGCACATCCGCCTGAGCTCCTCAACAAACCCATGCCAAAACTCATCAGTCATACAGCAATTCTAACAACCACCATCCTGTCAATACGCGATAACGCGTGATCCCCAAAAGATGTTCTCCCAGTTCGAACCTGAAGTTCGGAGCTGGGAGAACAGAATCGGTAGCCCTACCCCTCAAAACAATCCCCGGAAGACCGAGCGACGCATGTCATCAAACCGGCTTTGGCGGTATTGGCGCATCATCAGGATCAACTTTACCACCTTCTGGCGCAATGTCGCCGGATGACTGAGCCGTATTGTCCTCTGGTGCGCTGTCGCCAGGTGACTGAGCCATATCGGCCTCTTGCTCACCGCCGCCAGATGACTGAGCCACGTCGGCCTCTTGCTCACCGCCCGTGGATGGCTGAGTGTCAGCTTGCGACGGCTGCGGTGCTTCTGCCGGCTCGTTTTCCCCCTCTGGGCCCTTTCGCTCAATCAAGTTACCGAGAAACTTCTCCAGCGCCGCCCACACCTTCTCATTGAAAACCGCTGCCAAACAACACACAAACATCAAAGCCAGCGGATTCGGTGTGCTGTTGGTGGCAAAGACAAGCAGGCCACCTTGCACACCAAGGTACACCACAAGCGCGCTCAGAAATCCTTGCATCAGCAATCGGGGCGAGTTTCTGCCGCGCGTGCTCCTCATCAGTCTCTGAATCCAGGTCGAAGCGACAGATCCCAACAATCCAAAACCCAACACGCCTACCAGCGTTGCCACGGATTGTGATTCTGTCTGGGTCAACCAACTCGTTGCAGCATTCAACGCGCCAAGGCTGGATCCCGGGGGTGGCCTCTGCGGCATACCAGATGTCGCCACCCTTGACTGACACTGACCTTCCGCCTCTGTAAGAACTTCCGTAGCCGTCAATTCTAGCGGGTCCAGCGCTCTCTGCCGTTCAAAATAGGTATCCCAATCCATAGGACCTACTCCGGACGTGCCGGAAACCGTTCTGCTCACGGCCTCGATTTCATTATCGGCCAGTCTTGCCCAAAGCCCATACAACTGCTGCAGATTGCCAATTTCGTTCTCACAGCCTGCGATCTGCTCTTTCCATCCCCTCACCTGCTGGCCGTACCACTCATTTAGAAGATCAAAGTACCTGATTTGCTCCTGTCCGCCCGTGCGATACCCGCTGTTCAATTCGTAGTCCTGCACGACGTTCCTGCGTGCAGTCTCAGCACTGTTCATGGCATTCGTCATGAGCAACCCATAGTCGCCCTTCAGTTGTGCCAGATCCCTACGATTGGCCTCCACCGTACTACGTATCTGTTGTACCAATGACCGCTCCCGGCCGAACTCATCTTTGGGCCAATTCTCTACATCAAGTTCCTTCAAGCCCTCTTCAAGGTTCTTGAACGGATCCTCTTCGATAGACGCAACGGCGCTGTCGATGTTCTCAACAGTCCAAACCGGTACCGCAGCCAATGTTTCTTCTAGCTGCGCGACCGCCGGAGGCTCCGGGCTGCCAGTCACGCTCTCAAGGCTAATAGTCGCGACAAGCGCCGCAAAACCCAAATACAAACCCAATACAAGGAACACCAGCAGCACAAAATTCTGCGAGACGACAATCCGGCTTAAGTTACGAAAACTATCGAGCAAATCGTTCACCCATGCTGGCTCGGTCCTGCGTGTTGCTGCGCACAAGGCCCGGCCCAACACCATCCACAACGCAAAAAACAGGATCAACTGATGAAAAGGCAACGCCACAAGTTGAGCTCTCCCAACCGCGTTGTTGATCGTGCCCCCCCAAACCATAAACATATCCAACCCGACTCTGCCCAAACAATCGTTCAGCGACTGCGTAGAAGCGCAGTTTGCCATACCAGACTGCCATGTCTGAGACAGGTACGGCGGCAGGTTGACAAGCAATGACAGCAAAAATGTGATAGCTGCCTGAAAGAATTGAACCACCACACGGCCAAAGACAAGAGTAGTCACCCCCAGTGCGACCCACCCAACGCCCGAATTAGTGCGGCAAACGCTCGTCCAGAAAAGACGAAGCCCCCTGATGAACAGGCGAAAGACCAGCCAGATAGCAACAACGAACAGCAAAGGAACCACAATCACATATGTGACAGTGATCAAAGTCACGAAGCCTTGAAAGGTTCCTGAGGAGTATTTGATGGAGTCAAAGAGCTGGTAGAGCGCCCAAGCAACCAACACAAGGAATCCCACACCGAGCACGAGGATAACAAGCTTCCCTACGATATCAGGCAGACTGCGAGCCAAAGGCCTGATAACCTTCTTCGCTTTTTCGAACCAGTTGTCTTCATTTCCGGCGGACATAGTCACCTCCGAAGCTATTCCCTTGGCGCGAGAGGATGTTCAAATGCTGACAGGCGGGAGGATACGTGCCTAAGTGAGACCAGGCAAACCAACTGACATAAGCATACATAATTGTAATCAACTTGTCAATCGAAAGATGCGATCTCGACCGGGCTGCTCAGGATACTCGCGCCGCCGCAAATCAAGGCGCGTCTCACCATACACACTTCTCCCCCTTCGCCCATTGCCCTGTGTTCCCCTCGCCGCGCCTCTCCGTCCCCCCTTCCACCCCATCAAATCGCATTTGACAACCATTTTACGATCAACCATACTTCTGTCATTCTTGGCAAAGGAGCGAGCGCATGGAACGCGTGGAAATACCGGCCGTCATCAACATTAGGGAAGCTGCTCGCCGACTCAGCGTCACCACCGAAACTGTTCGAGTACTCTACCAAAAAGGGGAACTTGAAGGATTCAAAAAGACCACAGCGCGCAACAGCCCGATCATGGTCACTGTCGAGTCCGTAGCAGCATTTGACCAAAAGCGCCGGCACCTGCGACCGGCCCCTTAAATGCAAATCGGCAGCCCCGCCAGGCCGCCGACTCGCACTGCTCCGATTGCCAAAATGCACGACCCGCACCTTAACAACCTTATCCCCGGCTAATCACAGACCGGGAAAACTCCTCGAGGAGGACTCGAACCTCCAACCTTGCGGTTAACAGCCGCTTGCTCTGCCGATTGAGCTATCGAGGATTGCTTACGGATTGGTATTATAGTCAAAAAGGGCGTTAACGTCAAATCACCCCAGGTAATCCCTGAGCTTGCGGCTGCGGATAGGATGACGCAGCTTGCGCAGCGCTTTGGCTTCGATCTGCCGGATGCGCTCGCGAGTGACGCCAAACTCCTGGCCCACCTCTTCCAACGTGCGCGCGATACCATCCTTCAGGCCGAACCGCATCTCCAGAACTTTACGCTCGCGCTCGCTGAGCCCGTTGAGGATCTCATTCATCTGCTCTTTCAGGAGGTGGCGGCTGGCCTGGTCGGCCGGGCCGGGGAGACTCTCGTCTTCAATGAAGTCGCCCAACGAGCTGTTTTCTTCGGTGCCTACCGGCGTCTCCAACGACATAGGTTCCTGGGAGATGCGCATGACGCGCCGTACTTTGGCAGCCGCGATCTGAAGTCGACGGTTGAGGGCCGGGTCGAGCGGCTTGCCCATCGCCTGGGTCTCTTCGATAACCAGCCGATCCTCCGGCGGCAGATAATCCATCTCCAGGGCTACTTCCTCGGGGGTAGGATCGCGGCCCAGTTCTTGCAGAAGCCGGCGCTGCACCCGGATCTGCCGGTTAATGCTTTCCACCATATGCACAGGGATACGAATGGTGCGTGCCTGGTCGGCGATGGCGCGGCTGATGGCCTGGCGGATCCACCAAGTAGCGTAGGTGCTGAATTTGTAGCCCAGGGTGGGATCGAATTTGTCCACGGCGCGTAGTAGGCCGATATTGCCCTCTTGGATGAGGTCAAGGAACGACATGCCGCGGCCGACGTAGCGTTTGGCTACACTGACTACGAGGCGCAGGTTGGCCTGGGCTAGGCGCTGCTCAGCCATATGTCCACGTTGGCGGATCAGGGTGAGTTGGTCGCGCGCGTCGAGGTCCAGGTCATCCCGTTTTAGCTGCTGCGCGGCCTCCTTGCCCGCGATAATGGCCGTAGCGAGGGTGACTTCCTCTTCTGCTGAGAGCAGCGCAGTGCGGCCGATCTCGTGCAGGTACATCCGCACGGGATCGCTGCTGACGGTCGGGTCGCTCCAATCGTCGATTACTTCCGCCAGCGGTTTGCGAGCTTCGCGCTCAATCTCCTGTTCCAGCTTCAGGTCACGCTCGATGACCGGTGGCGCCTCCGCGTCTTCGTCTGTGTCAGTTAACATCTCCGGCAGCCCATCTGGCCCGACCGCCAGACGAACTTCGACCAATTGCTCTTCGTCCGGCGCAGGCTCAGGCTCAGTCCGGTCGAGCGCAAAAGGCGCGTTCGCCCGGCGCGTTCGCCCAGCTTTCGTGGGCCGCGCAGGACGCACCGGCTCCGGGGCCGGCTCAGGCGAGGTATGAGGTGTGCGACGGCGCTCAGCGCTCATTAATCTTTTATCCTCTCACCTATCCCAGCAGCCGATTTCTTCTGGTTTAGCGCTCCGATCATGGAACGCGTGTTTAGCAGCTTCTGGAGTTGTCGTTTCTGAGCTGTGTAGAACAGCATCAGTTCGCTGAGGGCGCGGGCTTCATCGACGGCACCCTCAGCCTGGCCCTCACGGATCAGGTATTCTACTTGCTGTACCTGGCGCTTCAGGTTGCGTTCGCGCAGGCGCAGGATGGTATCACCGAGGTCCTTGAGCAGTTTCTCATCCGTCAGCATCGGTTTGCATTGCACCTCGGCCAGGATAGTCTTGCCGCGCTCCCATAGCGTTTCAGGAAGAGCGGCCAACCGATCGGCCGCGGTAGCGTCCGCATCAGCCGGGTCAAGCGCCAGCAAGCTGCCCAAGAGCGCTCGGTTCTCCGTACTGTCCAGGTCTTCAGGCGCCAATGGCGGGGCCTGTTGGCCGATCATCTCCGCGTCAAGGGCGGGGAACAGGTCGGGACGCAGAAAAAGCCACCCCAGCAGATGCTCTTCCAACCCAAATCTCGGCTGCGTAATGGCCGTTCGACGGGCCGCAGGACCCCCCTCTTGGCGGCCTGCTGTCGTCTTACTGCGGGCGGCGATCGCTTCAGCTTTGGCTGCAGCTTCGCGGTCAGCAGCGCGACCGAGAGTCGTCACCTCCCCGGCTACCAGCCGTTCGTCGCTTTGCACTAGGCGGGCCAACGCCTGCACGTAATGCTGGCGCTCGACCGGGTTGGCGATTTCGCGAATGATGGGCGCCATGCGTTCGACTGCATTGGCCTTGCCGCGGGCTGTGGTCAGATCCTCTTCGCGACTGACAAGGGCCAGGTAGTAATCTACAATCGGCTTGGCGCTGGCGATGACCTGGCGCCAGCGCACCACATCTTGCAGCGCGAGTTCGTCCGGGTCCAGACCGTCAGGCAGGGCAGCGATGCAGATCTGGGCCTTCAGCCGGCTTTCCTGGCGCACCAGGCCAGTGGGACTGAATACGGGCTCCCACTCGCGTTCCAGTGACTGCCGCGCCGCCTCCAGGCCACGCAAGGTAGCGTGATCACCCGCGATGTCAGGGTCGAGCGCGAGGGTGATGTTGTTGGTATAGCGTTTGATCTGGCGTAGCTGACCCTCGGTCAGCGCTGTTCCCATGCCGGCCACCACATTACACACGCCGACCTGGTGCGAGCCGATAACGTCCATGTAGCCTTCAACGAGCACGGCCAGGTCTTCATCACGCAGCGCCTTGCGAGCCATATCTAGGCCGAACAAAACGCTGCCTTTGTCAAAGAGCGGCGACTGGGGCGAGTTGATGTACTTCGGCGCGGGCCGGGCCGGGTCTTCGCGTAAGATGCGGGCGCCGAAGCCGATGGTGCGACTCTGGCCGTCGCGGATCGGGATCATCAAGCGGCCCCGGAACCGGTCGTAATAGCCGGAGCCATCGTCGCGGCGGATGGTCAGTCCCGCTTCCTCCACCTCTTCCAGCGTGTAACCTTTGCCCATCAAGCGGTCGCGTAAGGCATCCCAGCTCTCCAGTGAGTAGCCCAATTGCCACGCCTCCCACGTGGCCTCGGTCAAGCTCCGCCGTGCCAGGTAGTCGCGGGCGATACCGGCTTCACCCGCGCGCATAAGCAAATAGTGGAAGTAGGTGGCCGCGTCGCTGATGATGGCCCGCAGGCGATCCAGCCGGGCGTCGGCCCCAGTCTCCGCTTCTGACCGGGGTTTCAGCTCGACCCCGGCTTTGGCAGCCAGCAACGCCAGCGCCTCGCCGAAGTCCAGGTTCTCGCGCTTCATCACAAACGAGAAGATATCGCCGCCCGTGCCGCAAGCGCCGAAGCAGTGCCAGCCTTGAGTGTCAGGGAATACGACAAACGACGGGGTCTTCTCGTTGTGGAACGGACAAAGGCCCTTGTAGCTTCGCCCCGCCTTTTTGAGCGGGACGTACGTGGAGATCACGTCGACGATGTCGAGGCGCTCCTTGATTTCGTCAATAACGCTCATGTTCAGACGGGCATAACGAATCAGCGCTCTACGGGGCCGGCGACGGCCGGCCCATCCCGAAGTAAGAGGAATTATACAGGACTGGCGTCATGGTGTCAAAACACTTGCGGAAATCGCCTGCCAGGGCTGTCCGTCCGGTGCAAGCTCAGGGCGTTCTGGACGCCCGATGTAGATCATCTGTCGCACCGGGTCGGGGGCCAGGCCAAACAGCGGCGCGGGATGCGCCGGCCTGGTCAGGGGCGCGTCGACCCAACGGCGCTGCGCCAGATCGTAGGCCAGCAGGCCCTCGGCCGCACTCACCAGCAAGCGGCCGCTGCCATCCAGCGTCAAAGCCTCGGCGCCGGCCAGGGGACGAGCCAGCGTGGCTGGGATGGTTTCCACCCGCGCGCCGGTGGCCCCATCCAGCACCGCGATCTCGTGGTAACGCACGGAAAGGATGTTTAGGGCGTAGACGCGGCCGCGTGCCGGATCAGCCACCAGGCCTTGCGGGTGGCCCAGGCCGTCGAGCGGGGTGATACCCAACATGGCCCCTGTGGCCGCGTCAAGCATGGCGACGCCGTCGGCGCCGTTAAGCGCCACGAAAACGCGGCCCGTGTCCGGCAGCGCGGCCATGGCGTAAGGGCCAGGCCCCACCGGCATCTCGGCCAGCAGGCGCAGGCCGTCGGCCGCCAGCACGCGCACCGCGTCGCCCAGGGCGTCGGCTATGAACAGGCGCTCGGGGCCGCCCGTCTCGACCAGCGCCATGCCGCCGGGCAGGGCGAAGCCAGTCGCGGCCGCCAGCGGCGCCAGCGTGACTGCGTCCAGGGCAAAGAGCGCGCCCTGTTCGCGGCTGGCCACGTAAACGCGGCGCCCGGTTCGATCCACAACGATGCTGCCTGGGTCGTTTCCGATGGTCACCTGGGCCAACACGCGGCGGCTGAGGGGGTCAATGCGCGCAAGTCGTCCTTCGCCGGCGACGTACAGCTCGCCGGAAACCGGGTTCACCGCCAGCGCCTGGGTCCAACGCGGCGCGGGCTGGCCGGTTACGTCGGCCACGGCGACCGCGCCGGTTGGGCTGCCGGCGCTCGATAGCACCAGGGGCAGATGGACGGCGTAGGGGAAAGCGGTCGCTTTCAGCAAGTAGTAGGCCCCGGCCCCGCCCTGGTTGTTGGCCTCGCCCACGCGCAGGTAGTGCAGGCCGGTGCTGGACGCACGCCACATGAGGCGGGTGGTTTGTGGCTCATCCTGGAGGCCGGCGGCAGTGCTGGTCTGGCCCGCGCCGCTGGCCACATCGGCCGGCGTCAGCGGTGTTGTGCCGTCGGAGGCGTAGACCCGCAGTGTGGTCCTGACGCCACCGAATGCGACGGACTCGAACAGGTAGCCATGGCCTGCCTGGGCTGCGAAGCGGGCCCAATCCACGTCACCGGGCAGGTGCAAGGTGTGTTGTGCGGGGGTCTCACCGGGCACGAGCAGGCTGGCCTGTGCCGGCGTGTCATCCGGCTCGTACATGTCGAGCTTGCCGGGCACCACGGGGGTCGGCGTGCGCGTCGGGGTCGGCGTGCGCGTGCGCGTCGGGGTCGCCGTGAAGGTGGCGGTGGCTGTGCGCGTGGGTGTGCGCGTGGGGGTCGGCGTCAGCGTCACGGTCGGTGTCCGCGTGATGGTGTATGTCGCGGTCGGCGTGAGGGTGCGCGACGGTGTCAGCGTCGCCGTCGGCGTGCGGGTCGCCGTCGGCGTGCCGGCGGGCGTCAGTGTGGGCCAGGGGGTGGGCACGATGGTGGGGCCGCTGTCTTGCAGGATGCTGACGGTGTCATCTTGACCGTTGCTGACGTAGATGTGGCCGGTGGCAGGATCTACGGCGATCCCCTCCTCGGCGCCGCGGCCGACCGGCACCCAGGCCAGCCAGAGGGTGGTCTCCTGGTCGTAGATATGCAGCTGCTGGTCATCGGCGCAGACCACGAGCAAGTGGTCGCTAGCCGGGTTGATCGCGACCTGGTAGGGGGTGCAGTTCAGCGGCATGTGCTTGATGATGTTTTCGGTGGTCACATCTATGATGGTGACGCTGCGACCGTCGCGATTCGCGGTGTACAGCCGGCCGCGGTCGGGATCCAGCGCAATGCCGTAGGGGCCGCCATCGGTGGGCAGCGTGGCAAGCCGTTCGCCGGTCGCCAGGTTGTAGATACCCACGGTGCTGTCCAGGTGGTGCGTTACATAGAAGCGACCGCGGCTCGGGTCGGCTGCGATGAACGATGGCTCGCCGCCGCTGGGGACCTGGCGGAATAAGGTCCCAGACGCGCCATCAATCATGCTGATGGTGTTGCTGCCGAAATCGGCCACGTAAACGATGCCGGTGTTGGGATCCAGCGCGACGCCATCAGGCTGCGAGCCGGCCGGGATCGCGATGGGTTCGGCGCCATCGGCGACTTCGACGCGACTGACATCGCCGGTGAACTTGTTTGCAACGTACAGCAGGCCCCTGGCCGGGTCATAGGCTGCACCGTTGCCGCCGCTGGCGCTGCCCATGCTGATTACGCGCGTGACCGCGCCTGTGCTCCCGTTAATGACGCTCACGTTGCCAACCAGGTGATTTGCTACGTATGCCAGGCCGTTATAGCTGTCCACGGCGATACCGTGCGGCTGCTGCCCGACCCAGACCGTGGTGATCGGTTGGGCGACCGGTGTCCAGGTCGGCGTGACCGTGGGCGTGGGGGTGCGCGTTGCAGTCGCGGTGCGTGTCGGCGTGCGTGTGCTGGTGGCCGTCGGCGTCCGGGTCAGGGTCGCGGAGGCAGTCAACGTGGGCGTTCGGGTGCTAGTGGCAGTCACCGAAGCCGTGCCGGTGGGCGTGGGCGTCCAGGTGGCCGTGGGCGGCTCAGCGGTCGGACTGGCGGTGGCGGTCGGTGTGGCTGTGGGCGGCTCGATCGTGCCGGTGGGCGTGGGCGTCCAGGTGGCCGTGGGCGGCTCAGCGGTCGGGCTG
>CAZKEF010000003.1:0-20750 GCA_964551735.1 uncultured Anaerolineales bacterium | reverse complement strand
CGATCGTGCCGGTGGGCGTGGGCGTCCAGGTGGCCGTGGGCGGCTCAGCGGTCGGACTGGCGGTGGCGGTCGGTGTGGCTGTGGGCGGCTCGATCGTGCCGGTGGGCGTGGGCGTCCAGGTGGCCGTGGGCGGCTCAGCGGTCGGACTGGCGGTGGCGGTCGGTGTGGCTGTGGGCGGCTCGATCGTGCCGGTGGGCGTGGGCGTCCAGGTGGCCGTGGGCGGCTCAGCGGTCGGGCTGGCGGTCGCCGTTTGTGTGGCGGTCGGCGTCACGGTCGCTGTTGGGGTGCGTGTCGGCGTTGGTGTCGCGGTCCCAGTGGCCGTTGGGGTGCGCGTCCACGTGGGGGTGACGGTCGGCTGGCTGACGATCACCGCGGCCACGCCCGACTGTGGCGGCACGCTGAAGTTGCCACCGGTGGCGGAGACGTTGCTGGTGTATGTGCCGCCGGTGCTGGCGGCGCGGGCCTGGAACTTGATGGTGAGCTGGCTGGACGCGTAGGGGTAGGACTTATCCAATGCCTGCACGCTGTTGTACTGAGCGTGCCGACTGTTGTCTGCTTCAACCCAGTTCCACGTGCTCCAGGCGCCCTGTGGATCGGAGAGCTCGTAAGGTGCTACGCCCAAGAGCTCGGGCCATGCGCGCCAATAATATTGGTAGGCGCGGCTCATGTAATCGGCACGGTTGGTTTCGTTGATCGCCGCATACCGCTTGTCGTACTGGTTGTAGAGCTCGTAGCCTGTTTCGCTCAGGAAGATGGGGACCGTAGGCCGGCCATAGTCCTCCAGGACCTGCACCTCAGGCACGTAACTGTCAATGGTCATGTTGCTGGCCACGGCCTGGCCGCGGTGGATGTTCAGCTCAGGCGGGTAGTTGCCCGGGTAGGCGTGCGCAGCCCAGATATCGAACGCCCAACGGCTGTTGGGCACGTTGTTGAACATGGTGCGCATGAAGGCGGTCGGTGCGATGTTGCCGCCCGGTGAAAGAGGGCCGTTCAGGATCACGATCCGCGAATCGCCGCCGACCATAGTGCGGATGGCGCCTGCGGTTTGTTCGAAGAACTGCCCATACTCGGTGGCGTTGGCCGCGCCGCCCCATTCGATGTTCAGGTTGGGCTCGTTCCAGATCTGGATGTAGAGCTTCTCGCTGCCGCGGCGAGGCAGCTTGGCCACGACGCGCGCGAAGGCCTGGGCGATATCGGTGTAGTTGCCAGGCCAGTTGGCCTGGGGCTTTTCCCAGTACGTGCCGCTGTGCACGCCTGCCAGGCGGATGACGGGGTGCAGACCGCGATCGTAAGCCGCGTTGACGTAATCCACCCAGCACGGTTGCGGATCGCTGGTGGCGACGGTGATGCCGTAGAAAAGCTGTTTGGCGAAGGCGTGGTACCCCATCAACTCGCGCGTGTGATCGAGCTGCCAGGTGATGTAGTTGATGTTACAGCTTTCCTGCACCATGGTGTTGATGCCGTAAAAGGAGTCGCCGCGGCGCGCTGACAGCGCGAGGTTGCTCCAGGTCAGGGTTTGGCCGGAGATGCTCGGGTTGGCGGTACTGATCTCGATGCCGTCACGGTAGATACGCGCCGTGTTGGTGAGGTAGGCGAAGCCGGCCGGCAACGTGTGGGCCAGTGCGACGCCCGTGCCCGCCTCATCGCCCGAGTTGGTGAGGGCATCGCTGTAAGTGACGGTCCCGCCGGCCGCGACCGAGCTCGGGCTGACGCTGACACTGAGCGAAACCACAGGCCACGGCACGGTCACGGGGGCGTCCGGCGCCGCGCCCGCAAGCGGCTCCGAGCCGCTGAATGTGACCAACAGCGATAGGAGCGTGATCAGGTGTACCAGACGATAATGCGCTCGATGCAACGGACAACTCCAGGGCAGGGCCATTTCCCTGCAGAGGGAGGATCAGCGATAAAAACACAGAGGCCGGCACACGCCGGCTTGATTTTGCAGCTGTATTATTAGACGCACAATTTACTGATGAGTCGCGCTTGCTCTCAAATAAACAAAGACCTATAACTGAACTCGCACAGTCTTGATTTCAAACGGCCGGAAGTCCAGAACGACCGCACCATCCTTGAGTTCCAGACGGCCGCCGTCCGTTTCCTCCACCAGGTTGGTCAGCGACGCGGTCTTGATGGGAAGCGTCGTGGTCAACGTGCAGCGCGTGGCGGTCCGCATGGACTCGTAAAAACGCAGGATCACATCGTCTGAGCCGTCCTCCGCAGGCTTGATCGTCTCCATGACCACGTTAGCCGCGTCCACGCTGAAAAGTGAGCGCACAGGCTCGGCGGGCGTGCCGGGGACGACCAGCGGCGGCACGTTCACGTCGTAGGCTTCGCGCACCACGCCGCTCTCCAGCAGGCCCCCGTTCCAGGTGTAGAGCGCATAAGTGAAGGTCTGGATGCCGCGGTCAGCGGTCATGTCGGGGGCCATGGGCGCGCGCAGCAGGGTCAGGTTGATGCTGTTGCCGCGGGCGCTGAGGCCATACTTGCAGTCGTTGAGCACGGCGGCCCCGCGGCCCTCTTCGACCAGTGCGGTCCACTTGTGGTTGCTGACTTCGAACCGGTCGGCGTCGTGGGGCCGGGAGCGGTGGTTGGGCCGGCGCAGATGACCGAACTGGATCTCGGAGATGGCTTCGGTGGCATGAATCGCGACCGGGAAGGCGACCTTCAGCAGCTTGTGGTGCTCTTGCCAGTCCACCGTGGTGGCGAAATCGAGCCGCCGGCTGCCGCGGCGCAGGCTGATGACCTGTTCGACCGTAGAGTGGTGCAACGGGCGGCGCAGGTGCACGCTGGCGACCAGCGGGCCGGCCGCGACTAGGGTGATTTCGGCCGGCTCGGCGGTCGGCATGGGCTGCAGCTCGGCCATGCTGTCCACGTCCCAAGCATCCCAGTTGCCCGGCACATCCTTGTATAGGCACAGGCGGTTGCCGGGGCCGGCCATCAACTCGCGGCCGGCCGCCTTGTCCCACAGGCTCACCAGTTGCCCCTGGCGGTCGAACCGGCCGGCGAGCAACTCGTTCTCCAGGATGAAGCCGTCCGTTGTCACAGCCACGCTTGCGCGCGCAGCGCCAGATGCGCCCTCTACCGTTTCAGCGGGCGCTTCGGGCACGACGGCCCACCCACAAGCGGGTAGGGCCACTTCGACCGGGCCGCCATTTGCTTCCACCAGCGCAGTGCGCGGCCAGGACAGGGAGTTGAAGGCCGTGCGCCCCTCACCCGCCGCGGCGATGGCCCCGGCCGCGGCACGGGCCACGTCTTCCGCCTGCGCGATGGCCTGCGCGTGGAGCGCCTCGGCCTCCTCGTACACGCGGTGGATGGAGGAGCCGGGCAGGATGTCGTGGAACTGGTTCAACAGCACATTTTGCCACGCCGGCCACAGGGTGTGCGAGGTGAAGTCGAAGCCGGTCAGCGCGCGCGCTGCGATCCCCCATAGCTCGGCCTCGCGCAAGGCGAACTCGCTCTTGCGGTTGCCGCGCTTGGTGCGCGCCTGCGAGGTGTAGGTGCCCCGGTGTGCCTGGAAGTACAGCTCGCCCACGTAGCGTTCCTTGGGCAGCCCCTGCCGTTCGAGGTCGGCGAAGAACTCGGCGGGCGAAGCCATGCGGACCCGCGGCAACCCCTCCAGGTCCCGGACGCGGCGGTAGAACTCCAGGTGGTCGCGGGTGGGGCCGCCGCCGCCGTCCCCCCAGCCGAAGGCCATGATCAGCGACTTGACGCCGTTCTTCTGCAGGCGACCGTTCCAACGGTCCAGCACCGCGCTGGGACGCAGCTCGCTGTTGTAGTCGCTGAAGATGTGGGCCGGGATAGCGGTGCCATCAATGCCTTCCCACCAGAATGTGTTGTATGGGAAGGGGTCGCCGCCGTTATAGGCCCAGGTGATCTTTTGCGTGGCGAAGCCGGCCAGGCCGCAGCCCACCAGGATCTGCGGCAGCGCGCCGGAGTAGCCGAAGACGTCCGGCAGCCACAGGATGCGGCTGTCCACATCCAACTCATCGCGGAAAAACGCGCGGCCGTAGAGGATCTGGCGGATCAATGCCTCACCGCCGCTGATGTTGGTGTCGGCCTCCACCCACATGGCGCCATCGGCGATGGCGCGTCCGGCTTGCACGGCCGCCACGAAGCGCCGGAAGACGTTCGGGTAGCGCTGCTGCAACATCCGGTACAGGTGCGGCTGGCTCTGCAGGAACTTGTACTCGGGATACTCCTCGAACAGCGCTAACTGGTTCAACACCGTCGCGGCGATCTTGTGCTCGGTGTGTTCCAGGGCCCACAGCCAGGCCACGTCAATGTGGGCGTGGCCGAACGCAAACAGGGCCGGCATGGTGGGGCCGTTCTTGCTGTCCAGCAGCGGCTTCATGGCCGCGCGACCGGCGCGGACGGTGGCCAGCATTTCCGCCTCCGACAGCTCGGGGTCAATGATCAGCGACGCCGCCATCAGCCCCTCGTCAATCTCGGCTGCGCGCAGGCTCAGCGGGTCCAGCCGCTGACTTAACTCGAAGAGGGTTGTGAAGTCAACTGCGGCCTGGTAGACCTCCTCGCGCCAGATGCCGAAGGTGGATTCCCTGACAGCCGTCTGGGTCGGGCCAGGCTCCGGGACCGACTCAACCCCGTCGGGGTAGGGGCCATCGCCCACGGTGATGCGGCCGTGGCCGGCATACGATTCTAGCAGGATGTCGTAGCGGTCGCCGGGGGTGGCCGCGGCCGTCAGGGTGATCTCCTTGCGGGCCCAACCCAACGAGCCGGCTGCCTGCCCGTTGACCCAAACCAGGCTCTCCAGGCCGCCGGGATCGGGCCGGATGACCACGCGCTGGCCCGCGGCCTCCGGCGGGATGACGATGCTAGCCCTGAACCACCCGTATTCCCACTTGGCTCCCCAGGGCGTGCCCGGCGGCATGGGGTGAAAGGCGCGTGCGGCCGCTTGCTCAGCGGTCAAGTAGTCCGGCGTGGTAAAGCCGGCCAGGGCAACTGTACCGAGGGGCTGGTGGCAGGCGTCCCAGAGCGCTCGCTGCCAGCGTTCGAGGCGGTGTTGCCACTCCAGGGTCAGTGCCATGTATCCTCCCGAGATATAGTATGACTCTGTAACTTTTGTGCATTCAGCGCAAATGTCAGGTTGCGGAATGAATTCCGTGTTACGCAATTCAGCGCTCTTGCGCCGCAGGGTCATTTCCTCGGCGCGGCGCCGATCGCAGCCACGATCCCATCGGACGTGGCGACGTAGAGCCGGTCAGGGACCAGCGCGCCGCCGACCGGTGTTCCGCGGGCCGTTATCTCGGTCAGCCAGGCCGGTTGGCCACGGCCGATGGCCAGGCCGCGGCACTGCACGGTGTTATCCTGACGGGTGCGTTGGAGCGCGCCGCAGGTGAATGCTAGGCCATCTCGATCAAACCCGACCAACACCAGCGCGCCGAGCCGATCCGGCAAGTCATTCAGCGAAAGCACCTGGCCGGAGCGATCCAGCCACGCCAGCCGGCCATATTCGTACGCGCTGGCATAGAGCACCCAGATGCGGCCATCGGGCGCGATGCCGGCAAAGGCAGGCACACGAAACCCCAGGCCGCTGGAGACCAGGTCCCACTGGGCATAGGGAGCCGATACCAGCGCACCTTCGCTTTCTGTGATCAGCCGAATCTCGCCCTGCAGCCCCTGGTAGAGCCCGCCGTCCACGCCCACCAGGTAGGCGTCCATGACATCGGCTGTCGAGGGAGAGACGACGGCGCCCGTGTGGGGATCCACCAACGTATCCTCGAAGAGCAGCCAGCGTTCATCGGCCGAGAGTCTGACGCTGGCGGTGATGTAACTGTAGGTCGGCAACTTCGCCTCCCACAGGATGCGTCCCGCGTGTCCCACCGCCACCAGCCCTTTCTCCAGCGCGTAAAAGGCCGTGCCATCACCGGCCACTGCCGGTGTGGAAAGCGGCGCGCTGGCCGCAGCCGGCGTGACGGCCCACAGCAGCGCCCCAGCGCGGGAAACCAAGGATAGGCTTCCTCTGGCGCCGAGTACGTAAACCTCGCCCTGCGGGCTGAGCGCGGGCGCGAAGACGGCAGGCTCCGGCAATGCCGTACGCCACAGTTCACGGCCCTCACCATCAATGGCGACCAGCCGGCCCGCCGCCGCGGACACGTAGAGCGTCTCATCGGCTGCGACCACCGGCCCGCCGGCCAGCGCCTCGCCCAGGTCCAACGTCCAGAGCAGGTCCCCGCGTTTCGGCCCCGGCCAGGCCGCCCAGAAAGTGCGCTGGCCTTCGCGTCCTTGTGTGGCCCAGAGGTGTTCGCCGATCACCGGCATGGTTGTGGCCGGCAGCGGCGCGTTGGCGGTGCGCCACAACGTATAGCCGCCGCCGATCAGCAGCACCACCATGCCCGCGATGCCGGCCCATGCGGGGACGCGGCGCTGCATGCCCACGACCCACGCCAGCCCTTCTTCCCCCAGCCAGGCCCCGGCACGGTTCAGTGCTCTGGCCACGCGGCCCCGGGGCCGCCGCGCCAGGCCGATCCCGAACTGACGGCGCATCCCTTCGCCCAACAGGTTGAAAGCGAGCACGATCAACGCCACGGCCAGGCCGGCTACGATGACCAGCCACGGCTGGCGCAAAACAATCGCTGCGCCGCTGGCTAACATCTGGCCCAGCTCGGGCCGGCCGCTGCCGCGCACCGCCGACCAGTCGCCCTCCGGCACCCAGATGGCGTAGACGAAGTAGCCCAGGAAGCCCAGGCCCGCGGTGGTCATCACCGTGCTGCTGATCTCGAAGGCCAGCAGGATCCAGGCCAGCGGCATGATGTGGGGCAGCGCGTGTTTGCTCAGCATGGCGCGGCCGGACGCGCCCATGGCGCGCGCGGACTCGACGTAGGGCTGCCCTCGGATCAGCCGGGCCTGTCCCGCGATCAGCCGCGCGGACTCGGCCCAGCCGTTGAGCGACAGCCCGATGATGAAGGCCCACACACCCCACTCGGCGCCCAGGGCCGCGATAGCGCACAGCGCCACGAACAGCACCGGCACGGTGATGGCGATGCTTGTGAGCGCATCGGCCATGCGGCCTGGCCAGCGCACCGACCAGCCCGCCAGCAGCCCCATCACGATGCCCAGGATCAACCGAGCCGCGCCTACAACGATCACCAGGACCAGCGTCGGCCGGATGGCCCATAGCAACTGGCTCAGGGTGTCGCGGCCCAGGGCATCCGTGCCCAAAGGAAAGCCGGGCACTGCGAACGCCGGGAAGGGCGGCTTGACGAAGGAGCCGGTGGCTGGATCCTGAATGATGTAGGTGGGCTTGATCGGATCGTGCGGCGCGAGGCTAGGTCCGATCCAGGCCAGCAACAGGATGAACACGAACAGCGCCAGGCCGATCCGCAAGGGCCAGTTCCCGATGTTTTGGCGCGTTGAGGTCTCAATCATGGTGCTGCTCGAGTTCGGGTTTGCGCAGGCGCGGGTCAACCGCGCGCACAGTCAGAGCCGCGATGGTGTCGGCCGCCAGGAACAACAGGCCGAAGACGGTGAGCAGCGCTGCTACCAGCGGCGGGTAGAGGAAGACCGGCCGGCTGCCGCTGAGTCCCATCACGGTGGCGGTGGTGGAGGGCAACAGCGTGAACGCCAGCAGCTGGCCCAGCCCTGGCCAGCCGAACAGCCACTCCACCAGCACCAGTTCCCCGATGATCAGCCGAAATGAACCGGCCAGGGCCAGGATCGCCGGCGCCAGGAAGTTGCGCAGCACGTGACGCCAGCGGATCGCGTACCAGGGGACGCCGCGGCTGGCCGCGGCCACCACATACTGCAGCTGCAGCTCTTCCAGCAGCAGCCCCGACACCACCTGGCTGATCTGCGCGGCAGGCCGGGCGGTGAGGGCCAGCAGCGGCAGGATCAGGTGTTCATCCCACCCGTAACCTTGCAGCGGGATCAGCAGTTGGGCGTTTGGGCCGCCTCGTAGCAGCAAGGCCAGCAGCAGGCCGATCGCCAGCGCACCGATGAAGAAGCTGGGCGCGGCCAACCCCAGCGCCGAAGCCGGCAACAGCCAACGCGCCAACGCGGGCGGGCGATCCCGCACCGCCGCGAAGCCGAGCGTGATGCCGATCACAGCACTGAGCAGGAAGGCCAGAGCCAATAACCCCAGGCTGGCCCCGCTGGCCTTGAGGATGGCGCTTCCCACGGGTTCCTTGGCGATGGTGGGCAGCACCCCCAGGTCGCCCTGCAAGGCGTCCTTAAGGTAAGCGCCGTACACCTGCCAGATGGAAGCCGTCTCCTGCCCGGCCGCGCCGAACGGGTTGCGCGTTGCCTCCGCAGCCCGTGCGAAGTGCGCGTACGCGTATCCCAAAAAGTTTACGAGCAGCAACACGATCGGGATCAGGAGCAGACGGCGCAAGATGAAGCGGAACATGGACGGGAATCGACCTTTTTGACTATTGGTCCGGCGCAGCGCTCCACAAGAACGCGGCCAGATCCGCGCGCAACTGCGCCAGCGAGGGCAGGTGAATGTACATCATGTGCCCGGCCGGGTAGTAAGTCAGCGAGACGTTGCCGCGCAGGCTCGGATCCAGGCCCAGATGGTTGAACGTGTATTCGGTGGCGCAGTAGGGCGTCGCCAGGTCGTAGTAGCCGTTGGCGACGAGGACCTTGAGATAAGGGTTGACCGTCATCGCCTTGCGCAGCGTCTCGGCCACGTTGACGTATTGGTTCTCGTGCTCGGCGTAGCTCCACGGCCACACGCGCGGGTTGAGGATCTCGTAGGGCAGGTCGCTCTCGAATTTGAGCTCGCAGCGCACGTAGTCGTTGAGCGCGGCGGTGTACGGCCCCGTGATGTTGGTCAGGCTGGGGTCGTACTCGTGCTCCTCGCCTACCGCATCGCGGTCAATGCCGATGAAGCGGCTGTCAAGGCGACCCACGGTGCGCCGCCGGTCGCGCAGCAGTTCCTTGGTGAAGCGGAAGATCTCGACGCGCAGCTCGGCCCGGTCAATCCAGTCGGCGGCAAGGCCGGTGTAGCGCGCCAGCTTTGCGATGATACCGGCCCGATCCTCGGCCGACAGCACCGCGCCCTGCATCAGGGCCAGCGTGTACTCGCCCAGCGCGAACTCTTTGACCTCGGCCAGCACTTCTGCCAGGGGCCGCGCGAGGAGATCGGCTGGGAGCCGCCGGTGATACCAGGCGGTGGCCGCGTAGGTGGGCAGGAACAGGATGTACGGCAGATCGTTGCCGGGGTTGAAACGTGCGGTGCTGAAGTCCAGGATGGATGAGATGAGCATGATCCCGTTCAGGTAGAGGCCGTGCCGTTCTTGCAGGTAGCCCGATAGTCCGGCCGCGCGCGTGGTGCCGTAGCTCTCGCCGATCAGGAACTTGGGCGATGTCCAGCGGCCGTAGCGCGTGGTGTACAGGCGAACGAAATCGCCCACCGACTCGATGTCCTTCTTGAAGCCGTGGAACGCCTTGGCCTTCTCGCCCACCACCGGCCGGCTGAACCCGGTGCTGACGGGGTCAATGAACACCAGGTCGGTGCGATCCAGCAGCGAGAACTCGTTGTCTACCAGGCCGTAGGGCGGCGGGGGCAGGTCCCCGTCGTCCGCCATCCACACCCGCCGCGGCCCCAGCAGCCCCAGGTGCAGCCAGACCGAGGATGAGCCGGGCCCGCCGTTGAACGAGAAGGTCAGGGGCCGTCGCGTCTTGTCCGGGACGTCGTCGCGGGTGTAGGCGACGAAGAACACTGACGCCCTGGGCTTTTCGCCCTCCGATTCGCCGGCCTTGTCGCCGGTCTTCTCGGCCTCCTCTTTCAGGATAATGGTCCCCGCGGTGACGGTGTAGCGGATCTCCTCACCGGCCAGGACGATGCTGTGTTTGGTCTCGACCAATTGATCCTTCGGCTCCGGCTTCGTCTCGGCGGCGGGTTTGTCGTTGGTGGTGTCTTTGTCTGCCATGCCATTCCTCAGTTCCGTAGAGAGGTTGCACGCAACGTCTCTACGCGTAATCCCAAAACCAGTACGCCAGCCCCTTCCACTGTCCCCAACGGGTGAAGGCGGCCTCCACCTCGGCCGGACCGATGGGTGCGCCGCCGTGCCATTCCTTGGCGACCACGGTGAGCGCCCACGAGTCAATGGGGATGGCGTCGTAGCGGCCCAGCAGCATCAGCAGGTTGGCGGCCGCGTAGGGTCCCACCCCTTTGATCGCCAGCAGCTGTTTGCGCAGCTCCGGCGTGGGCAGGTCGGCCGTCCGCAGCGCTTCCAGGTCGAACGCGCCCGAAGCCACGCGCTTCGCCAACTCCAGCACGGCCGGCGCACGATAGCCCAACCGGGCCTCCTGGCGGAGCATCGCCTCGTCGGAGGCCGCGATGTTGGTCGGCAGGGGGAACGCGCGGCGGGCCGGGTCCGCCGGCAGGGGGTCGCCGAAGAGGTTAACCATGTTGGCGACCATGCGCTTCGTGCTGCTCCACCCGGTGTTGGTGGTGAGGATCGTTTTGACCACGTCCTCGAACAGAGTGGCGCTGCGCAGGATGCGGCCCTTAGCCTCAGCGGCCGCGACGGCCAGCTTCGGCTCATGCCGGGCCGCCGCGTAGAAAGGCGACAGGTCTTGCTCCAGCCCCAGCATCCAGGTCACGGTCGCCGCGATCTCGGCCTGCTCGGCCGATTCCAGGCCGTCCTCGGCGGTGACGCGGACGCCGTCGCCCGCGCCGGTCAGGCGCAACGCGATCACGCGGCCGGTCGCCAGGCGCAGGATGTAGCGCAGCGCGTCGCGGTCGCCGGAGAAAGGCGCCAGCTGGCGCCAGCCGTGGGAATCGGCGACGGCCGTGAAGGAGAAGGGGGGACGGGCAGATAGGTGAAGTTCCAGCAAGGTTCACTTTCCCTGTTTCGCTAGATAGAAGCACCACAACACGCGCGCGGCCACGGCCCGCCAGGGCCGCCAATTCGCGCCGAGGGCTTCCAACTCGACGGCGGTGGGGATGGCCGGCAGCCCCAAAACATCCCGGGCCGCAGCCGCCAACGCCAAGTCGCCGGCCGGCCACACATCGGGCCGCCCCAACGCCATCAGCAGATAGATGTCCGCGGTCCAACGGCCGATGCCGGGCACCCTGGTCAACGCGGCGCGCGCGCTATTATCATCCAGGTGCGGCAAACCTGCCAAATCGAGGCTGCCGGAGAGGATGGCGCGCGCCAGCTCGCGGCCGTAGCGGGTCTTCTGGCGGCTGAACCCGGCCGCCTTGAGCGTCGCATCGTCAAGCTCCAGGAAGTGCTGTGGGGTGAGGGGGTCGGCGATGGCGCGCAGTCTATCGAACGCGGCGCGCGCCGACGCCAGCGACACTTGCTGCTCCAGGATGATGTGGATGAGGGTCGGGAAGCCCGGCTCCCGCGCCCACAGCGGCGGCGGGCCGAGCTCGGCCACGAGGCGGGCCAGCCGTGGGTCGCGGGCGGTCAGGTCGGCAAGGGCATGGGGCAGGGTGGCGGCGTCTAGCGCCTCAAAGCCATTCCCACTCATCGACGTCCCACTCGGTCAGGCCATGCGTCGCCGGGTCCAGCAACCGATCAGCACCGGCCGCGGCCATCGCCGCAAACTGCGCACCCCAACCGGCGCGCACACCGGCCACGGGTTGAATGTCAAGACTATCTTGGTTCACCCGGCCATTGCTCCAATCATCGCCGCCGTGACCGTCATCAACCGCGCGGTCGCCACGAGATCATACGACGCGGCCGAAGAGCGCACGGCTTTCTTCTTGGCGAAATACTGCCCGGTGACCCCCGCAACCTCCGGCGAGCTTGCTAGATAGACGCTGGTCTCCGCGCCCAGTTCGTTGCTCAGTGCGATCCGTTTGAGCAGGGGTGCCAGCCACTTGATGTTGCCGAAACTGGCCTTGTACAGGTCGCTGGCGACGAAGCCGGGATGCACCGCGTTGGCTATCGCCCCCGTGCCCGCCAGCCGCCGCGCCAGATCGTACGTCCACATGACCAGCGCCAGCTTGGACTGGCCGTAAGCCTTCATGCCGCTGTAGCGCCGCGCCCCTTGCAGGTCGTCGAAGTTGAGCCGGGCCGAGCGGTGCATGTCGGACGAGACGTTGACGATGCGACTCGGCGTACTTGCCTGGAGCGTTGGTAGCAGTAGATCGGTCAGCAGGGAGACGCCCAGGTAGTTGAGCGCCCACGTCATTTCGAAGCCATCGGCGCTGAGGCGACGCTTCATGAAGAACGCACCGACGTTGTTGACCAGCACGTCCAGCCGGGGATAGCGCGCCACAACTTCGTCCGCCAGCCGGCGCACCTCGGCCAGGCTTGAGAGGTCAGCGGTCAGGTATTCGACCGCGGGGTTGCTGGTCTCGCGCCGGAGCCGCGCCTGCATCTCGACGCATTTCCCCGCGTCCCGGCCTACGCCGATCACGGTCGCGTCCAGGCGGGCCAGCGCGGCCGCGGTCGCCAGGCCGATGCCGGCTGTTGCGCCGGTGATGAGGCAGGTTGTGTGGGCCACGGAGGGAGGGGTCATGCGATATCGGCTCCTTTGCGAATGTCGCCATCGGGGTTCAGGCCTTTCCTTCTCGCAAGGACAATATGTTGCAGGATTATCACTCTGGCAAGGAGAATTACGACGGCCGCGCGTACCACGTGCGCAGCAGGCGGACCAACCAGATCACGCAGAAGGCCATGTAGCCGCCGAACAGCAGCCAGAAGGCATCGCCTGGCAGGTTCGGGCCGGCGTCGAGGTTGGCCTCGATGGTGAGCTGCGTGATGCCCAGCAGCAACGCTATCGTGGCCGCGGCCAGCCACTCCATCTGGCCGTTGATGGTGTTGAACGTTGCGGCGCGGCGCTCCGGGGCCAGCCAGTAGTCCTTGTGGGGCAGGTTGATCCAGTCGTTGGGGATTCTGTTGAGCAGGGCGGTGAGCCCCAGGAAGAGCGCCCCCATCCCCACCACGAAGGCCAGGTTCAGGGTCAGGAATCCGTTGCGAGACGACCAGCCGTCTGCCCGGCCCGCGGCGTCAAAGTGCGACGCGACCCGTTCCGGCAGCAGCGGCGCGAAATAGCTGGCCTGGAGGAAGGCCAGGCCGATGAGGAGGAGGATCAGGAGACGGGGGAAACGCATCGTGGAAACGTCAGATCAACCGTTCCAACTCGCCGATAACTGCGAGGATTGATGTGGGCGATCCGGGTCGGATCATTCACCGCATCATCCTTGCAGCAAGCTCAGGCGGTTCTGCACTTTGGTGTACATCCGATAGAGCGCGTTCCACTCGACGAAATCCGCGGCGTCCCCCATGCTTCCCTTCCGATAACGCCGGGTGAACTCATCGGATTTCATGTTGTAGCGTTGCTCCAACTCCGTCAAATCGGTCTGCAAGGTTCGCAACGCGGCCTCATCATCGGTGCGCTGCTGCGCCAGGAGCTTGTCGAGCGCGCGATCCATGAAATCATCGCCATAGCCGCCGATGTAAATGCGTTCCAGATTCTTGATCTTGGTCAGTGTGGTTTCCATCTTGCCGTGCTCCTCATCTTACCTCGCTGGTCGAAATTGTACCATACCACCGACCCAAGCAAAAACCCTCCCGCCGGGCCGGGTGACCAGGGGAGGGTCATCGAACGAGCTGACGCATTCCGACACACTGCCCGCCGGCGAACCCTTCGCTGCCTTCGTGCTTCGTGTTCTGCGCCTACTTCATGTCTTCGTGCTCCCACCACCGCAGCACGCGCAGCCCGCGCAGCGTGTTCCACCGGCTGGGCTGGCCCACGGTCTCCAGCTCGAAGAAGACGCGGCCGGGCCAGTTGGCGCCCAGTTTCCAGCGGCCATCGGGCCCCTGTTTGCTCCGCAGCAAGGCGATGGCGTCGGCCATGCGCTCGTCGGCCGGCGCGTTGGCCCACCGAAAATAGTCCAGGCCACGCAGGAAGTCATAGTGCCAGCGCGGGGGGAAGGTGATGCGGGCCATAGCCGGGTCGGCCACCTGGCCGGTGTGGTGTGAGCGGTAAAGCCGGTGCAGCAGCAGGAACTCGTGCGCGCTCAACACGGCGTCATGTAGCACGTCCGTCTGCTCCGGCCAGGTCAGCGCATATTCGTGCAGCCCCTCCAACACCGAAATGGTGGTGTGAAACGACCCGTGCGTCGCGCCCTTGGGCCGCTCGCAGTTCCAGCCGCCGTCGGCCATCTGCTGGCCCAGCAGGTGCTCGACGACGCGGGGCACGCGGTCATCGGCCAGGCGGAAGTAGGCCAGCAGCGCCAGCACCATGCCGGTGACGCAGGTCTCGCTGTGCTTGAACGAGCGGAAGAGGTTGATGCCGCCGTCGCGGTAGAAGCCGCGTTCCAGCAGCAGCGCGCAGCCCCGCCGCGCCTGTGCGTTCTCCGGCGGCAGGCCCAGGTGGCGCAACAGCAGCAGGGTGTAGGTGGTGGAAATCCACTTCGGGCCATAAAGCCCGCCGCCCCACATGCCGGTGCTCAGATCCTGCCGCGCCAGCAGCCGGCCGCCCCAGCCCTCGGTTGTCACGCGGGCGCGGTCGGGCTCGTAAGCTTCCGGCGGCTCGTCCAGCAGGTCGCGCCGCGTTTGCCAGCGGATGGCGGGGTCGCCGTCGAGCAGCCAGGTGAGGATGGGATCGGTGGAAAATGACATGCTTGCCGCTGCTCCTCAGCTTGCTCCGATGGTGAAGATTCTACCACACCCCCAACCCAAACAGAAACCCTCCCGTCGGCTCGCGCCCACGAGAGGGTTCCTTTGTCTACTTGTCTACTTGTCTACCCAATCTACCCACTACTTCCCCGCGTGCTTGATCGCGGCCTGCGCCGCGGCCAGCCGGGCCACGGGCACGCGGAACGGCGAGCAGCTTACGTAGTTGTTGCCGATCAGATGGCACCACTCGATGGAGCTGGGGTCGCCGCCGTGCTCGCCGCAGATGCCGACTTCCAGGCTCGGGCGGGCCTTCCGGCCTTCTTCCACGCAGATGTCCATCAGCCGGCCCACGCCCTCCCGGTCAATGGTCTGGAACGGGTTGAAGGGCAGGATGCCGTCCTCTACGTACTTCAGCAGGAAGTTGCGCTCCGCGTCGTCGCGGCTGTAGCCGAAGGTCATCTGGGTCAGGTCGTTGGTGCCGAAGGAGAAGAACTCGGCCATGTCCGGCCCGGCGATCTCGGCCGCAGTGACGGCCGCGCGCGGGATCTCGATCATGGTACCGAACTTGTAGTCCACCTCGGTCCCCTTCTCGGCCATGACGGTCTTGGCAATGCGCTCCAGCTTGGGCTGGATCACCTTCAACTCGTTCACGGTGCCGGTCAGCGGGATCATCACCTCGGCGTGCGGGTCGAAGCCGCGCAGCTTAACGTCGCAGGCTGCCTCGAAGATGGCGCGCACCTGCATCTCCACGATCTCAGGCATGACGATGCTCAGGCGGATGCCGCGCAGGCCCATCATCGGGTTGGATTCGTGCATGCCGCGGATGGCTGTTAGCAAGCTTTCCTTCTCGGCCAACCCTTCGGTCTCGCCCTTGACGCGCATGGTGATGATCTCTTCGAACAGCTTTTCCTCGTCGGGCATGAACTCGTGCAGCGGCGGGTCAATCAGGCGGATGATGACGGGCAGGCCGGTCATCGCCTCGAATAGGCCATCGAAATCGCTGCGCTGCGAGGGCAGCAGCTCGTTCAGCGCCGCAGTGCGCTCGGCGCTGTCTTTCGCCAGGATCATCCGCTGCACGATGGGCAGGCGCTCGACCTCGAAGAACATGTGCTCGGTGCGGCACAGGCCGATGCCCTGGGCGCCGAACGCGCGGGCGCGACGGGCGTCGGCCGGATAGTCGGCGTTGGCCCACACTTGCAGGCCGCGGGTCGGGGAGTTGTTCTTGCCCGCCGCGCGGCTGCCCGGCGCGGACGCGATCTCATCGGCCCAGCCAAGCAGGGTGATCAGGTCGGTCTGCTCCTCAAACTTCGGCGCGACGGTCGGGATCTGGCCGACGAACGCCTCGCCGGTGCCGCCGTCCACGCTGATCCACTCGCCTTCCTTGACAGTGACGCCGTCGGCGGTCATGGTGCGGGCTTCCATGTCAATCTTGATGGAGGCCGCGCCCACGACGCATGGCCGGCCGAACTGGCGGGCGACCACAGCCGCGTGGCTGGTGGCGCCGCCCTCGCTGGTCAGGATGCCCTTGGCCGCGATCATGCCGTGGACATCATCCGGCTTGGTGAACGGGCGGACCATGACGACTGGCCCTTCCTTGGCCATCTCTTCGCACAGGTCGGCATCGAAATAGGCCCGGCCCACGGCCGCACCGGGGGAGGCGTTGACACCCTTACCCAGCAATCTGCCTTCGGCCGCGGCCTTCTTTTTGGCCGCCGGGTCGAACTGGGGATGCAACAGCGAATTGACATTGTCGGGGCTGACGCGCAGCAGAGCTTCTTCTTTCGTGATTAGCCCCTCGTTCGCCATGTCCACCGCGATCTTGATGGCTGCTGCGGCGGTGCGCTTGCCGTTGCGGGTTTGCAGCATCCACAGCTTGCCGCGCTCGATGGTGAACTCGACATCCTGCATGTTCTTGTAGTGCTTTTCCAGGATCGAGCAGATGTCCATGAACTGGGCGTAGGCCTCGGGCAGCTCTTCGCCCATCACCGCCACCTTGTGGGGCGTGCGGATGCCGGCCACCACATCCTCGCCCTGGGCGTTGATCAGATACTCGCCGTAAACGAGCCTCTCGCCGGTGGAGGGGTTGCGGGTGAACGCCACGCCGGTGCCGGAGGTGTTGCCCATGTTGCCGAACACCATGGTCACAATGTTGACGGCCGTGCCCAGGGTTTCGGGGATGCCTTCGTGCTTGCGGTAATCCACCGCGCGCTTGCCCATCCAACTGCGGAAGACAGCCTCAGTCGCCAGGCGGAGCTGCTCGTAGGGATCCTGGGGGAACCCAAAGCCCTTGTGCGCAGTGACGATGGCCTGATACTCGCCTGCCAGGCCCTTGAGATCCTCGGTGCTCAGTTCGGTGTCCAGCTTGGCGCCGGCCCGTTCCTTCAGGCTGTGCAGCGCGTGTTCGAACGCGGTGTCGGGGATGTCCAATACGACCTTGCCGAAGCCTTCGATCAGGCGGCGGTACGCGTCCCAGGCGAAGCGCGGGTTGGCGGTCAGCTCGCCCAGGCGCTCGACCGTGACATCGTTCAGGCCGATGTTGAGGACCGTGTCCATCATGCCGGGCATGGATTCTTTGGAACCGGAGCGGCAGGAGACCAGCAGCGGGTTATCCGGGTCACCGAAACCTTTGCCGGTGACGTGCTCGGTCGCCTTCATCGCGGCGACTTCCTGCTCCCACATACCCTCGGGGAACTGGCGGCCCGCGGCGTAGTACGCGTTGCAGGCCTCGGTAGTGACGGTGAAGCCGGGCGGAACCGGCAGCCCGATGCGCGTCATCTCGAAGAGATTGGCGCCCTTGCCGCCCAACAGGCCGCGAACGGCATCCCAGATACCGCCGACCTGCTTTTCGGCTTCTTCTATCTCAGTGAAAAGGTAGACCCATTTCTTAGACATGTGATACGTGCCTCCTAAAGCAATGGCCCCGCGTCAGCCTTCGAATACGCGGGAAAATTGGACTCACGATGAAAACCGCCTGCTTGTGCCATAAGCTGGCGGTTCGTACACGCGGCATACCAGCGCTTTTCCGGTACGGAAAAGCGGAACTGGCGCACGAAAGAAGATTATACGGTTACGCGGCCCGTTTGGCAAAATATGGCGGATCGTTGCTGTGGCAGTTGGGGATCAGCGCATGTGAGGTGCGCCGCGCGGCGCACCTCACATGCGCGCATAAGGGCAATGCCGGAGCATCTATGGACAGCTCAATCGCTCCAGCGATCGTCGTCAAGCGATTCTTCTTCGTCCTCTTCCTCGTCTTCCTCAAAATCCTCCCAGTCTTCCTCGCCGAGCTCATCGATCTCCAGATCCTCGTCCTCCTCATCTTCCCAGGAGAGATCCTCATGCGCGGGCAGATCGAGCTCATCCGCGACTTCTTCGGGGATCTCTTCGTAGGTCGCGCAGTAGCCTTCGCGGTCAATGCGGATCTCTTCCGCGCCGCAGACGCCGTTGTCCCAGTTAACGCAGTCAGCGAGTTTACAGAAGACCTTGACGCTCATTTCTTCCTCCTTATTGAGGGCCGTGGGGCAATCAACATGGTTGCACTCAGGAAGCAGGCGCAGCACAATGCTTGCGGGCCGGAGAATGCCACAACTCGCGCAGATGTGCAAGTTTTGAATTATAGCCCGCGCCTTGCGCGGGCCGCGTCCAGAATGGCGTTAATCAACTCGGTGTACGACATGCCGTCCGCTTCAGCCTCCAGTACCAGGTCGCTCAGGCCGGGGTAGAGTCCGGGCAGCGGGTTGATTTCCAGGATGTACGGCCTGTCGCCATCATCGGCGTCCAGGCGAAAGTCTACCCGTGCCACGTCTACACAGCCGGTGACGCGGAAGACCGCGGCAGTTAGCCGGTTGAGCTGCTCTACCAGTTGGGGGCCGAGCGGCGCCGGGCAGAGATAGCGGAAATCGCCGGCCCATTCGGTTTTCATGCGGTTGGTGTAGACGCCGCCCTCGCTGGCGGGGTAGCGCGCAAAATCCACTTCCAGGGGAGGCAGGAAGCGCAGGCCGTGCATAACGCGACGGGCAAGGGTGTCGTCAGGCATGCGCCGGGCGACGGGCGGCCGCAGGTTGCCGATCACGCCCACCGTCACCTCGCGGCCGCGCACGAAGCGTTCCACCAGGATCGGTTGGTGATAGCGCGTCAACTGTTCCGTCAACTCATCCCGCAGCTCAGCCTCGTCGTGGACGATGGAGCGCGCGCTGACCCCCATGCCGGTGCCCTCGCGGCTGGGCTTCACGAAAAGCGGAAAACGTAGATCGTCATCTAGGGGCTCGTCAACGCGTTCAAATACCTGGAAGGCAGGGCTCGGTAGATCGTGAAAACTGAGCACGCGCTTGGTCATCGGCTTATCCAGGGTCAGCGCCAGGGTCAGCACGCCGCTGCCGGTGTAAGGGACGCGCAACATCTCCAGGAGAGCGGGCACGTGCGACTCACGCGAGTCACCCCAATGTCCCTCGCAGATGTTGAAGCAGACGTCGGGCTTCAGCTTCGGCAAGGTTTCGCTCAGCGACAAATCGCCTTCCAGGAAGGTCGCGCGATGGCCGCCAGCCTCCAGCGCAGCGCAAATCGCCTCTACGGTGGTGGGCGAATCCAAGTCATCCCACGCGTCGGCGGGCATGCCATCGTAATGCGGCGCGTTTTGTTTCAGATTGGCCAGCACGGCCACGTTGAGGCCCATGTCTCCTCCAGGGTCAGGCCAGCCCGTGACGGACCAGCGCGTGGTGCAAAATGGTGTTGACAAGGTCGGTGTAGCTCATGCCGGCAGTGCACGCCTGGCGCGGCAGGGTATAAGTGGGGTCAATGCCGGCGATAGGGTTGACGTCCAGCACATAGAGTAGGCCATCAGGCCCCAAGCGCATCTCCATGCGGCCCCAATCGCGCAGCCCCAAGGCTCGGTAGACCGTCAGGGCTGTGCTTCGTATGCGAGCCTCGAGCTCGGCGTCAACCTTGGCCGGGCAGCTTGTGGTGTGCGTGGCTGGAAAGGCCGGAAGGGCTTCCTTGCGCACGGCAGCCATCGCTTCCATTACGGGTTCGTCGGGATCGAACAACACGATGCCATAGGGGTCATCAAAGACATATTCAGCGATGGGCAGCACTTGCGGCGCCGCGTTGCCCAGGATGCCGACGGTGAACTCGCGGCCCCGGATGAACTCCTCGATCAGCAGCGGCTCTTGATAGGCCTGCCACATGGCCTCAACCTGGCGACGCAACGCATCGGTATCATGCACGATTGAGTTTTCGGACAGGCCCATGCTGGATCCTTCGTGCAGGAGCTTGACGATCAAAGGAAGCCGCAAATGGGTGTCGAGCGGCTCGTCCCATGTCCGCATCACCTGGAATGGTGCAGCAGCGATCCCGTTGTATGCCAGGACTTCTTTGGTGCGCGCCTTGTCCAGGCAGGTGGCCAGGGTTAAGACCCCGGAACCGGTGTACGGAATACCGAACATCTCACATAGGGCAGGTAAGTGGGCTTCTCGACTCTCTCCCCGCAGGCCCTCGACGATGTTGAAGACGATATCGACGTCGGCCTGTTGCAGCCGATGGCAAACCTGGCCATCCATATCCAACGGCATCACCTGGTGTCCCCCGGCCTGCAAGGCCTCGGCGAGGGCCGCAATGGTTGTTTCGTTGTCCAGCTCCGCTGTGCGATCCAGCGGCCCTTGGCGCAGCATCTCCGGCTTGATCAGGTTGTGCGCAAGGATGACTCGAGCCATCGGCCTTCCTCATATGCGGAAATCAGACTGCGATCCGCTGGATAACGGCTGAGCAATCCAGCGGATCGTAGTGCGTGCGTCAGGGAGGTGAAGGTTTGTGTCCGTTACCGTTCCGTGGCAGCTCGGATACTGTTGCGATCGGCAACGGGTCCCAGTGCACAGTGCCGGGACGAACGTGGCGCTGATCGAACCCTTCCGGCTTGATGTGCGCTGCCGCACCATTGAGCAAGCCGTAGACCCCTTCATGCCCGACCTCGCAGTTGGGCGCTATTGCTTCGGGCCGCGCCACAGTGTGCCCGGTGTAGTCGTTGGGCTCGTCGTAGGTAGTGATGAACCCTTCGAAGTTGCGCAGCACGACCCTGCCCGGCGCCTGACTGATGAGATATTGCGGCATCACCGGGATCTTGCCGCCGCCGCCGGGCGCGTCCACCACGTAGGTCGGGATGGCGTAGCCGGAGGTGTGGCCGCGCAGCCCTTCGATGATCTCGATGCCCTTGCTGAC
>CAZKEF010000002.1:248541-336993 GCA_964551735.1 uncultured Anaerolineales bacterium | reverse complement strand
GTAACCATAATCCATTTCGGTTCGGTGTCAAAGAATAAGACGCGATTGCCCTACCAGCAGCCCTTGAAGTTGGTCGCGCAGGACGTTCACCTCCGTGACCAGCTTCGGCTTGTCAGGATGTGCGCTGCTTTGTGCCTTGCGGAACGCCAGCTCCGCGCTGAGCTGGAAGATCTGCCTGGTGTGCCGCCAACCACGCCAGCCGCCTGTGATCAGCGCGCGGGCTTCGGCCCAGGCTCTGGCCACGGGATGCAGCAGCGTGCGGCGTACGTCGTCCGGCGCCTCGCCCACCAGCTCACGGCGGATGCATCGGTATTGGCGGCGCAGGGACCAGGACATGATAGCGACGATAGCAATGATGCCCAGCCAGGTCAGGCCGATGGCGAACGGGCTGATACCGATGCTGCTGCGCTGGATCAGCCCATGCAGCCCGTTCGCGGCCATGGCCAGCAGGAGCGCGGCCAGCGGCACGGTCCAGTGTCGCGTGCGGCTGCGCGCGAAGGTCGCGTAGGCCAGGCCGGCGCCGAAGAATGCGGTGTAAAACGCATGGTTAAGGCCGTGCAGCAGGCCCTCCACCAGGATCTTCTGCTGCAGCTCCACGAACCCATGCACCAGGAAGGCGCCCATGAAGCTAAGCATGTTGGCGGTCATGGCAAAGCCCAGGCCTACCGCCGCGCCGTAGACGATGCCATCGTGGACGCTGTCAATCTCGCTGCGATAGCGATGCACGATGAAGAGCACGACCGCACCCTTGGACAGCTCCTCGATCACGGGCGCCAGCAGGCCCACCCGCACCGCCTCAACCGCGTCCCGTCCCCACAGCTCGATGGGCAGCCGGAAGATGACGACAACGGCCAGGCCGATCAAGAAAGCGGGCCACGCGCCCCAGAAGAAGGCCGCCAATATCAGCCGCAGCGGTTCCTTCTCGTACAGGTCGGCGCAATAGAGCAGCGTGAGACACAGGTACGCGGGCACGACCCCGGCCAGGAAGCTGAGCAGCAGGCCCAGCAGCAACTCACCGGCAGAGGCCGTCTGCGCCATCCACACGAGGTCGGGCGCATCCCACAAGGCATCTGCGGTTTCCAGTGCGTTCGGCCACCTGGGTGATGAACCCTCCACAAACAGCACCGGGGTGTCTCCGACCCGGATGGCCAGGTAGGCACGCCCGGCATCAGCCGTGGTCAGGCTGCGGAAGAGGTAACGCGCGATCTGTTTGGTCTCAGGCGACGGCACCATGGCGACCAGGTCGAACCGCTGGCCGGCCGGCGCCTGGATGTTCGCGGTGAATACTTCGTCGGGCAGGGGATCCGCGTGCAGCAGAACCAGCCCCGGCAAGGCCTCCACCGCGGCGTTGTCGGTTCGCAGGTTCGAGGCCAGGGTCACCTCAGCCGCGGCGCCGCTCACCGCCACCCGCAGCCGATTGCCGTACCAGGTTTCCAGATCCAACGGCTGGCGCATCCCCCAGGCGTAAGGCCGATCCCACTGCTCGCCCTTGAACGCGGGACCGAGCGGGCCGCTGAAGCCGCCCACGGCGGTGTTCTCGCCCCAATGACCGCCGAAGTCCAGCCAGGCCAGGTCGTCGCCGCCCGCTGGCTTGCCGTCTGCGCGAGGCCGATCTTCGGGCAGCAAGACCAGCGGCAGTTTGATGCGACCGTGCCGGCCGGTGCGGTCGACGACCTGCGCCTGGGAATTGCCCACGGTTCGGCCATGGGGGAAGAGATCGTCGCCCCGGAAGTAGTTGGCGTGGGAGCCCAGGGCGACGTAGACCACAGGGTGAGTGCCGTCTTCGCGCGGGACGTCTTGCCACGGACGCCGTGTACCGTCCTCGTGCTGGCTATACACTGCCCACTCCGGTCGGCCGGCACGATCCAGCATCACCTGGATCATCTCCCAGTCACCCTCGTGCTTGTTGAACCAGTCATTGTAGAAGTAGAAGAACCAGTACTGGATGGTGAAGCGGCCGGAGCCCTCGTCGGTCGCCAGACGCGCGTAGGTGGCCATCGGTGGGCCGCCGATCAGGGGGCTCAGCGTCGTCAGGTAGAAATCACGCAGCGCCGAATAGTTGCGGGCATCGGAAGCGCCGCTGTTGCCCATCCATACATCCAGGTAGTAAGACGTGTCCTGGAAGGTCGGTAAGTCGTGCTGGGAGATGCTGGTCAGCACGGTCATGTCGGGCAAGGTTTTTCGGCTCTGACGTAACTGCGCCGTGTTCAGGAGGACGTCCACGGTTTGGGGTCGGAACAGCTCGTCGGGATGGAAGTACAGCACCGGCGCGTATTGCTCGACCAGATCCTGGAGGTCGTTGCCAGGCGGCTCGTTGCGGGCAGAGGCGGGCCGGGCCGGCAGGAGGACGGCCAGCGTGATGATCGCGCAGGCTGCAATCGCAGTTACCAGAGCTGGGTTGCCTCTCATCATCAGCGCCTTTCAGCACTTTTTGGTTCGAGGAACGAATAAAAATACCGGCGACAGCACCCCCACAGCTACACGCAGGACCGCGCCCCGGCATCAGGCCCCGGCAGCCGGCACAAGCGCACGAACGAATACAGTTTCACGGCATATAAGCCAGCCAGGATCGGTGCCACGGCCCACGGCGAGCCGGTTGCCAGCAACACCAGGGTCACAGCCGCCGAGTTGAAGAACTTGCCGGGCGGCGACCAGTTCAGGCGCCAGATGGTCTCATCCACCACGTAGAAGTAGTTCGGGGACAGGATCGGCCAGCGCAAGAACTGGTTGGACAAGTATTGGTCGAGGATCATGAACTCGAAGAGAAACAGGGCGATCACCACGGCTGCTTCCGGATGCAGCGCCAGGTAGTTGAGGTAGAAGAAGGCGATCAGGAAGCGATCGGCGATGATGTCGAACTGCGCGCCAAAGTGGGTCTCCTGGTCCAGGCACCGTGCCAGGAAGCCATCGAGCACATCCAGGCCCCAATAGGCGGCCAGGCCGGCCAGGTTCCAGGCCAGGCTGCGCTCCACCGCGGCCACGGTGAAGAGCGCCAGGCCGGCGAGGGTGCGGATCAGGGTGACCAGGTTTGCCCAGGTGCGCAGCTCACTGGCCGCGGGCAGGACGGATGCCGCGGTAGCGACGCGGCCATAGCGAGGCAGGATCCCAGTGAGGTTGACCGTCATGGCGCCCTCCGTGGAGAGAACGGACGAACGACCGATCACCTGGCAGCCAAGTAGGGGTGTGGTCTGTCAGCGATGCCAACAAGAGCAGCCAGGCTTCATTGACGCAATCATTATAGCACAAAACGCCCGAAATGTTGCGGTGAATTTTGACGAGTTTTGGAGCTTGAGGGGTCAGGCACGGGGGAGAAACATTGCTTCAGGCCATCCACTCCGAAAGGGTTTCAACTTCCGCCCAATCACCGGTAGATGCACGCGCCCAGAGGTAGGCCTGGCCATGCGCGGCGCGCGCGTGGTGAAACGTCCATCGGTGAATCAACGCTTGAGCCTCGTTCTGGCTCGGCCGCGTGATGTCGAGACCCATCCATGGGTTCTCGAAGGAGGGCATCCGCTCCTGATAGGGGCTGACGCGCAAGGAATTGGCGCCGATGCGCTCGAAACATCACTGATGGGTGATCCGGATCCCTCCCGGCGTATCCGGCGCCGGGAGGCCGACCCCGAAACGAAGCGACGAGACACGCCACGCAGTTGTATCGCGCCACAATCGGATCAGCGGATCGTGCGGCCGCGGCCAGTACCTGGTCAGCGCCGCGTCCCACAAGAGTGGATCATCTTCGGTAGTAGCGATTACGTCCAGGCCGTAGGTGCGCAAGATTCGGGTTGCTTCATCGTTCTGCATCAGCTCTCTCGTTACGGCGGCCGCGATCGGCGAGGTACGCCATGGCGGCCTCAGCAATCATGCCGGAGCGCGTTTCACCGTGCTGCGCGGCATAGCTGTCCATCTGCGCCAATAACCGTTCAGGTAGCGTGATGTTGACGCGTTTAGTTCTGCCGGAAAGCCGTGTGGTATCTACGGTCACCAATGCCCAGATGCCATCAGCATAATCAGGGTTGTTGCGATGCTGGTCAACCGCTCTGGGCAGTTGGATCGGTTCGCCATCCAACATGAGCCCTTCAAGATGGCACTCGATGGCCTCACGCGCTTGCTCGAGGGCTTCGTCCAGTGTTTCACCCGCGCTGAAGCACCCCGGCAGGTCAGGCACAATGAGGCCGTAATCGCTGTCTGGGTCCTTATGGATCACAACCGGGTATCGCATGTTTAGTTCTCCTGCCACTTCCAGCCCGCTTGTTTGAAGATGCTGCGCACCGTCCCAAGCGGCAAATCTCTTTTGGGATGCGGTACGGTGACACGGCCAGGTTTGGTCGAGTGCTTGTAGTGATGGTGACTGCCTCGGATATGCACGAGCACCCAACCATCTGCTTCCAGCCTGGCGATGATCTCTCGGCTATTCATGGAAGAAGTATACACACGATACACATAGTGTCAAGGCGCGTAACCATGCTGCCACTGCCCTCGAAGGTCTAAGATCCACCAGGGGCAGTGGCCGTAATGCGCCTTTATTCACCTGCCGGCTCGGGCACTGGGAGAATGGGTGTTGCATCTCCCCGCCAGTGCGCGCGCTCGACCCTATCCGGGAAGCGGGGCACCAGGGTGGCGGGATCGGGCAACGCCACCTTGTCGCCCGGGGCCAGGTCGGCCTTGTTGGGTTTCTCCATCACCGGTTTCGCCGGTACGTTGAAGATGCCGATCTCATCGCCAGGTTTGGCGTAGCGGCTGCCGACGTACGCCAGCCCCAGGATGATCCCGTCCACGTCCACGGCCGCGCTGGTGACCCAGCCGATGGCCTGGCCCTTCTTGTTCACCACCGGGTCGCCGGTCTTGGGCATGCGCACGCCCCGATCGTTCATGCGGAAGCGGGCGACCTCCATCGTCCGGCCCCTCTCCGCTTCCAGATACGGCTTGCGGCCGATGAAGAACGGCTTATGCAGCTTGACGTAGCCCGCGAACCGTGCGCCCGTGGGCGAGATGCCGAAGTGCCCCTCCAGCTCGTGGCCGTAGAGCGGCAGGCCAGCCTCGGTGCGGGTGCTGTCCCGCGCGGCCAGGCCGCACGGCTGTAGCCCGAACGGCTTCCCGGCTTCCAGCAGCGTTTCCCACAACGCCACCGCCCGTTCCGGGTGCACGAAGATCTCGAAGCCCATCTCCTCGCCGGTGTAGCCCGTGCGGGCGATGACGAGATCGAAACCGGCCAGGGTGCACTCGGTGACGCCGGTCTTGCGCACGCGGCCCAGGCGGTCGGCCAGTCGGCGGTCGGCCGTCAGACTTTGCAGGATCTTCAGCGACGCGGGGCCTTGCAGCGCCAGGTCCACGCGCATGTCCGGGCCGCTGGCCGGATCTTTCAGGTTGCGCAGCGTGCAGGGGCGCAGGACCCGCAGGTCGGGCCGCGCCCGGTCAATCAGCACCTCGCCGTTGTTGACCGCGTTCAGCCAGGCCCAGTCTTTGTCCGCGTTGGAGGCGTTGACCACGATCTGGAAGCGGTCTTGGGCGCGGCGGTAGACCAGCAGGTCGTCAATCACCTTGCCGTCCGCATCCAGCAGGTAGGCGTAGAAGCTCTCGCCGGGCGCATACCAGCGGACGTAGTTGGTGACGACCAGGTCCAGGAACGCTTCCGCGTACGGCCCGCTGGCCTCGAAGACCCCCATGTGCGCGACGTCGAACAGGCCGGCCGCCTTGCGCACCGCGTTGTGCTCATCCAGCACGCCGGTGTACCACACGGGCATCTCCCAGCCGGCGAAGGGGACGATGTGGCGGGTGTGCGCCTTGTGCCAGTCGTAGAGCGGGGTGCGCTTGAGGGGCGCGTTCTCCGGCTCGCGCCAGGCGAATTCGACCATCTGCGGCTCCTCGCGGGCCTGGGTCAGGGTCTGCTGGCCGACGAAGTACGGTTTGCGCAGCTCGAAGTGGCCGAGGTGGGCGCGGTAGGCATCGAGTGCGGACATGCCCAGAGTCGCGCTGCTAAGAGAGTGACCGGCTAAAGCCTCGATTCCAGGATCCACGGCGCGACATTGCTCGTCAGTGAGTTCCTCCACCACCAGCGGGCCTTCGACCTTGGCGAACAGGTCGGCCCGGTCGAAGAGGATGTAGCCGTCGCCCAGGCCGCGCAGCCAGGTCTTGACCCGTTCGTGCTGTGCTGGTGCGACCCGCAGGGCGAACCGGTCGCGGCCCCATTCGTCGGCCGCCAGGCGCAGGAGCGCGACCTCGGCCATCACCACCCCATCGGGGTCCAGCATGAATGCGAGCTGGCCCTGGCCCGGTTGCAGTGCAGCCACGTCGCTGGTCACGATTTGCGCCAAGCCGGGGACTGCGCGCTCGCCAGAGACGAGCAAGGTTAAGGTTGAGGTTGAGGCTACCTTATCCTCAGCCTTATCCTTAACCTTAGCCTCAAAGAAATGCGGGTAGCCCGTGCCCCGATCCCGCGTCTCCGCCGCACCTTTCGCTGCCAGCGCCGCGACCTCGGCCTTGATCTCCTCGAACACTTCCAGGTCAATCTTGCCGCGCGGCAGCTCGCCGGACAGGCCGGTGTAGCTGAACGGCCTGATGCTGGTGACGGTCTTGTGGATCAGCCGGGCGACCTCATCCATCTCGGCCGGGCCGAAGCCGCGCTGCGTAAGCCACGGCGTGCCTAGCCGGATGCCCATGCCCAGCGCGGTGGACGTGTCGCCGGGGATGGTGTTCTTGTTGGCGACGATGCCGGCCATGTCCAGGATGCGGACGGCGGGTTCACCGCGTAGGGGTGCACCCTTGCGGTCGCCCACGCTGTTCAGGTCCAACATGCAGAAATGGGTGTCGGTGCCGCCGTAGGCCAGCTTCAGGCCGCGCCCGGTCAAGCCGTCGGCCAGCGCGGCCGCGTTTTCCTTGATATGCCACATCATGCGTTTGAACGGCTCTGTCCCCGCGATCTTGAACGCCACGGCCATCGCGGCAAACTTCTGGGTGTGCGGGCCGCCTTGCTCGCCGGGGAACACGGCCATGTCAATGCGGTGCGCCAGGTCCTCGTCCGTGGCCATGATGATCGCACCGCGCGGCCCGCAGAGCGTCTTGTGGGTGGTGCAGGTGACAATATCCGCGATGCCGACGGGGTTGGGGAACGCGCCAACGGTCGCCATGCCGGCCGCGTGGCTGATATCGGCCAGGAGCACCGCGCCGACCTCATCGGCGATGGCCCGGAACAGGGCCCAGTCCGGCGCCCAGGTGTACGACGTGAAGCCTGCGATAATCATCTTGGGCCGGTTGCGCCGCGCCAGGTCACGGATCTCGTCGTAGTCCAGCTTGCCGGTGCTCTTGCTCACCCCGTAGCTTACCACGTGGTAGCGCTTGCCGGAGAAGTTGAACTCGCTGCCGTGGGTCAGGTGGCCGCCCTGGAACAGATCCATGCCCATGACGGTATCGCCCACGTCCACCACGGTGTCGTACACCGCCAGGTTGGCCGCCGCGCCGGAGAGGGGTTGGACGTTGACATAAATGTTCTTATGGTCCACGCGCTCGTTCTCGAAGATCATTGCGGCGCGGCGCTGCGCCAGCGTCTCCACGAAGTGCACGTAGTCCACGCCTTTGTAGAAGCGGCGGTCGGCGTAACGGCGGTAATAGGCGAGCTGGTGCGGATAATCGAGGAGCAGCTCCTCGTCGTCGCGCGTCATGCGCAGGGGCGGGTAGCCTTCGGCGTAGACGTTGTTGAAGACCGAGCCCAGCGCCTGGCGCACAGCCACCGGCGCGATGGACTCCGAGGGGATCATGATAAGCTTGCGGGCCTGGCGCTCTTCCTCGTAGCCGATGATGGCATCGGTGTCGGAGTCAACCAGGCCGAGGTCGGCGCCCAGGAAGGTATCCCAGTAGGTCTGGTCGGGCATGATGGGTCACTCCTTTGTGAGGATAGACATGCTACTGTGGGTGATTGTAGCATCGAAGGCGCAGCCTGGGAATGATCAGGCTCAGGGATTGAGGAAATCAAGACCCTTCAGCCGCGCCTGCAGGGCGCGCACCGACGCTGGCGAGTGGCCCTGGTAGTGGTTGTTGAAGTAGCCGAAAACGGTCAACCCCGCACGCAGGTGGCCGGCGATCTGCCCCGCCCAACGGTCAAGCTGCGCGTCCCGGTTGATGCGCACGCGGGAGAAGTCGTCGTCGGGGATGTCCTCGCGGCGGCCCAGCCAGCGGATGTAGACGAACGGCGCCGTGGCTTCCGTGAGCGCCGGCATCCCCGCGTATTGCACCAGGCAGAGCGCGATGCCCTGTCCTCGCAGCGTCTCGAGCAACGCGGGGAACACCTCGTGGCCCAGCCACGACCGATGGCGCACCTCCAGCACGTAGCGGAAGCCGGACGGCAGGGCCGGCAGGAACGCCTTGAGCGCATCGAAGCCCCCAGCGCCCCACGAAGGCGGCATCTGCAGCAGCAGCGGGCCGAGCTTGCCGCCAAGCTGGCTCATGGCCCCGACGAACGCGTTAGCCTCCTCAGCACAGTGCACCAGGCTCTTTTGATGGGTGATGGTCTGGGGGAACTTGGCGGCAAACTGGAAGCCAGCGGGCGTGCGGTCGCGCCACCCTGCGATGGTGCTGGCCCGCGGCACGCCGTAGAAAGTGGTGTCCAACTCGACCGTGGGAAATTGCGCGGCATAGGCTTCCAGGAACGCGCTTGAAAGCGTGCCAGGTGGATAGAATGTACCCACCCAGGAAGGGTAGGTGAAGCCTTGCGTACCGAGGAAGTGGTGTGACATGTCAGCGGTCAGGTGTCAGTGGGCAGGGGTCAGTGGGCAGATGCCGATGCCTGACGCCTGACCCCTGACTCCTGCTAAAAGAATCCCAACTGGTCCTTAGCTTCCTGCGACATCATCTCCGGGTTCCACATGGGCGTCCAGACCACGTGGACGTTGATCGCGTCCAGGTCGGGATAGGCCTGGTGCACATAGGTCTGCACGCCGGCGATGATCTGCGGGCCGACCGGGCAGCCGGGGCTGGTCAAGGTCATCTTCACGTCCACGCTCTTGCCGTCCGGCACCTTGATGTCGTAAACCAGGCCCAGATCCACAATGTTCAGGCCGATTTCGGGGTCAAAGACGGTTTTGCGAATGATCTCGCGGACGGTGTCTTCGGTGGGTGTGGTCATGGGGTCTCCGTGTTGCGTGGTGCGTATTACGTATTGCATAGTGCGTACTGCACAGTGAGCGGTGGCGGCTCAACATCAATGGCACGCAGCATGCAGTACGCAGTACTCAGTAGGTTTCTACCAGCACGTCGCCATCCTCGATCTTGACTTCATAGGTCGGCGCGGGATCGAACGCGGGCAGGGTGAGCGCCTGGCCGGTGCGGACGTCGAAGCGGGCGCCGTGCCGCGGGCAGATGATCTGGCAGCCCTCCAACTCCCCTTCGCCCAGCGGCCCGCCGTCGTGGGTGCAGACGTCCTCGATGGCATAGAAGCCGCCGTCCAGGTTGACGATGACGACCTCGATGCCGTCAACTTCTACAGTCTTTTTTTCGCCCGGCGCGATCTCGTCTGTACGGGCGACTTTTGTATAGTTGCTCATTGTCTCTCCTACAGTGGGGGAGAAAGGAAACAAGGAAACAAGGATACACGGACTTGTCTACTTGTCTACTTGTCTACTCTTTCACTCTTCTTCCGCCAACCCCCACACCGCCGCTTTCATTGCCTTAAGCGGCAGCAAAGCGCACTTGATGCGCACCGGGCCGACCTCGATGCCGAGCAGGTCGAGGATGCTCTCCTTGTTCCAGCCCTTGAGCTCGTCCAGCGACTTGCCGATGATCTCTTCGGACATCATCGAAGCTGCAGCCCGGCTGACTGCGCAACCGTGACCGGTGAACGCCATATCGGCCACTTTGCCGTCTTCGATCTTGAGCTCCAGGGTGATCTCGTCGCCGCATAGCGGGTTGCGGTCGTGATACACCATCGTCGGGTCGTCGAGATGCCCGTAATGGCGCGGGTGTTTGTAATGATCGAGGATTTCTTCGGCGTACAGGTCCATGGCGGTTTCTCTCACGGTTTAGAAGTCGGGTTTCTCACAGAAACCCGACTTCTTGAGCCTTCTTGAATCTCAAAAACTGAAATACTCAACGACCTTCTTCAGGCCTGCGACGAGGATATCAACTTCCTCGCGCGTGGTGTAAACGTAAAAACTGGCGCGGGCGCTGGCCGGGATGCGGTAACGCTCGTGCAGCGGCATGGCGCAGTGGTGGCCGGCGCGGATGGCGATGCCCATGCTGTCCAGCGCCGCAGCGATATCGTGCGGGTGGATGTTGCCCAACACGAAGCTGACCAGCCCTCCGCGCTGGTCAGCCGACGGGCCCAGGATTTTCAGGCCTTCCACCTCGACCATGCGTTCCATGGCATAGGTCGTGAGCTGGCGCTCGGCCGCGTGGATCGCGTCCATGCCCAGGGCATTCAGGTAATCCACGGCCGCGGCCAGGCCGATGGCTTCGGCGATGGCGGGCGTACCGGCCTCGAATTTCCAGGGCAGCTCGCTGGGCTTGAAGTCGCGCAGGTGCACCTCGCGGATCATGTCGCCGCCGCCCATGAAGGGGGGCATGGCGTTCAGGATCTCGCGGCGGCCCCACAGCACGCCGCTGCCCGTCGGCCCCAGCATTTTGTGGCCGGAGAAGGCCATGAAGTCAATATCCAGCGCCTGGACGTTCACCGGCATGTGCGGCACGCTCTGGCATGCGTCCACTAGCGCCAGCGCGCCGACCTTGTGGGCCGCTTCCGCCAGCTCGCGCACCGGGTTGATGGTCCCCAGGACGTTAGATGCTGCGGCAAAGGCGAACAGCTTCGTCTTCGGCGTCAGCAGCCGATCCAGGTTGTCCAGGATCAGCGTGCCGTTATCGGCCACGGGCACGAAGTCGAGTTGGATCCCGCGTTCGGCCGCCAGGATCTGCCAGGGCACCAGGTTGGCGTGGTGCTCCATCTCGGTGAGCAGGATATGATCGCCGGCCCTGAGGTTCGCGCGGCCCCAGCTATAGGCTACCAGGTTGATCGCCTCGGTCGCGTTGCGCGTCCAGATGACCTCTTTCGGGCAGCATGCGCCGATGAAGTTGGACACCTTGGCCCGCGCCCCCTCGTACTGGGCCGTGGCTTCCTCGCTGAGGGTATGCACCCCGCGGTGGACGTTGGCGTGCGTCTCGCGGTAGTAGCGATCCATCGCGTCCAACACCTGGACCGGCTTCTGCGACGAGGCCGCGCTGTCCAGGTAGACCAGCGGCTTGTTTTTGACGCGACGGCTCAAGATCGGGAAGTCGGCCCGGATGGCCTCCACGTCGAGGCCGTTCGGTTCGGCGGTGACAAATTGGGTCATGGTTGCTTGGAGCATGACCACACCTCACAAATAGCAAAATAGCGATGGGCGCGCACCGCGGCAGCTTATATGGGTTACTTGCGACTGAGGAATTCCTCAGCCGAGAGCCCGATGTCTTTTGCGATTTGCCGCAGCAAGATCGGCGAGATGTCACGCCCTTCGTGAAACGGAATAGTTGTGGCGCGGCCGTCTGGGTGGCGGTATTGCCGGTGCGAACCACGTTGCCGGACTTCGATGAATCCCAGTTTCTTGAGAATTGCTTCCACTTCTCGGGGACGCAATACGGGAAGTTTCGCCATCATCATGCAAATGCCACCATTTGCGTTCCAACAAACTCTGCTTCCAGCACCGGTTCCCCGTCTTCTAGCAACATATCAATGACCTCGCGGAGGTTGACTTGCAGTTCGTCGAGGGTTTGTGCTTGCGTATGTGCGCCTGGAAATCCGGGCACATAACCGATATAGAGACCGGTATCTGGACACTTCTCAACAACAGCGGTATAGGTTTTCATGGCCTTGTTCCTTGTCGTTTTCTCAACATTCGCACTGCTTCCTTCGTCGTATTCAACCCCAGCGCCGCACACTTGAGCCGCGTGCCGGCCAGCTCGCGGCCCAGGGTATCCAGGATGGCATCGGCCGGCGTGGCCTCGACATCCGCCAGGGTCTTGCCGTGGAATAGCTCCGTGACCAGCGATGACGCGGCCTGGCTGATGGTGCAGCCCTCGCCCTCGAACGAGATGCCGGCGATCCGCTCATCACCATCCACCTGCAAGTAGAAGGTTACGACGTCGCCGCAGCCGGGGTTGCCGCCCTTCTGGACGATCGTCGGCTGCGCCAGCGGCCCGTAGTGTCGCGGGTTTTCGTAATGATCCAGGATAAAGTCTATCTGCGCTTGGCGATCCACAATGCTGTCTTTCTTGAATCAACGATGGGTTTAGTATACCGCTATCGAGGCGAGCGTGCAAAGCTGGAGGCTGGAAGTTGGGAGATTAACCTCTAACCTCCAACCTCCAAATTCCAATTCACCGCTCAATCGGTACACCCACCAGGTTGCCCCACTCGGTCCAACTGCCGTCGTAGTTCCGCACGTTGGGATACCCCAACAGGTACTTGAGCACGAACCAGGTGTGGCTGGAGCGCTCACCGATGCGACAGTAGGCGATGACGTTGTCGCTGGGTTTGAGCCCCTGTTCGGCCTCGTAGATCGCCCGCAGCTCATCCGCGGCCTTGAAGGTGCCGTTCTCCGGGTTGGCGGCCCGCGCCCAGGGCACGTTCACCGCGCCCTTGATGTGACCGGCGCGCAGCGCGCCCTCCTGTGGATAGCCATCCATGTGATACAGCTTGCCCGTGTACTCGCCGGGGCTGCGCACGTCCACCAGCGGCCGGCCGGCGTTGATATGGGCCAACACGTCGTCGCGGAAGGCCCGGATCTTGTAGTCGGCCCGGTCTTGCGCGGTGTAGGCCGTGATGGGGCAGGTCGGGACCTCTTTGGTCATGGGCCGGCCCTCCTGTTCCCACTTCAGCCGGCCGCCGTCCATGATGGCCGTGTTGGTGTGGCCGAACAACTCGAAGATCCACAGCGCGTAGCACGCCCACCAGTTGTTCTTGTCGCCGTAAAACACCACAAACGTGTCGTTGCTGATCCCATTGCGCGCCATCAGGTGCTCGAACTGCTCACGGTTGAGGTAGTCGCGGGTGATCGGGTCGTTCAGATCCGCTACCCAGTCAATCTGCACCGCGCCGGGGATATGGCCCCGGGTGTAGAGCATGATGTCCTCGTTGGACTCCACGATCCGCACTTTGGGGTCAGCCAGGTGATCCGCCACCCACTGCGTGCTTACAAGCTTTTCAGGATGAACGTAGTTTATTTCAATCATATCCCAACCACCTCCCGGGGTGCCGATGGTACATCGTAGTTCACAGACTCAGTAGACCACAGATTCAAGCTCAGAGGGGGTCTGCGACCCCTGACCGCCGGTTAGTGCGAAGCCTCCCTTTGGGCCAGACCGGCTTGGAGCATCAAAATTGTGATCTACTGAGACAGCCATCTGCTATCTGCTATCTGCGGTCTGCCTTCTGCTATAACCCCAGCTTCCGCGCGATCTCGGCTTCCAGCTTGTTCCGTACGCCCTCCACCGGGATGCGGTTCAGCACTTCCTCGAAGAAGCCCTGGACGATCATCCGCTCAGCGTTGGTGCGATCAATGCCGCGGGCCATTAGGTAGAAGATGTATTCGGCAGGCACCTGGCCGGCCGTGGCGCCGTGGGTGCAGCGCACGTCGTCCGCCTCGATCTCCAGGCCGGGGATACTATCGGCGCGCGCTTGTTTGCTGAGCATCAGGTTGCGATTAGCCTGGTACGCGTTGGTTTGCTGCGCGTTAGGATAGACTTTGATATAGCCCTGGTACACGGACCGGGCGCGATCCTTCAGCGCGCCCTTGATCAGCAGGTCGCTGGTGGCGTTGGTTGCCTTGTGCAACTGGTTGGTGTGATGATCCAGGTGCTGGCGGCCGCCGGGGAAATAGAGGCCCAGCAGCTCGCCGTGAGCGCCCGCGCCGTTCAGCTCCATGTTGATCCAGTTCTTGGACAGGCGGCTGCCCCACGAGCCGATGAAATAGCGCAGGAGGCTATCGCGGCTCAGCAGCATGCGCTGCGTGCTGAAGTTCCACGCCGACTCGGCCAGGTTTTGCAGGTGAAGGTAGTGCAGTTGGCTGTTAGTCCCCGGCGCCAGCTCCACCACGCTGTTCACCATGCCGTTCGCGCCGCCGATGAAGTCTTCGACCAGCGTCACGGCCGCGCCCTCTTCGGCCACGATCACGGTGTGGTGCATGCCGGCATGTTTGCCCGCGTGCTGGCTGATGACGGCCTGTAAGGGTCGGTCAATGACCACGTTGCGCGGCACATAGACGAAGGTCCCGCTGTTCCACAAGGCATAGTGCAGCGCGCTGAACTTGTTTTCGTCAAGCGCGACTATGCTGTTGAAATGCCGCTGGACCAGCTCTGGGTAGCGACGGACCGCTTCGTCCAGGCTGGTGAAGATGACCCCGCGGCCGGCTAGGGCCGGATCAACCTCGTGCTGCGCCAGCGCACCGTCCACGAACGCCAGGCTGCCGATACTCTCGACCTCGGCCAGGCTCTTGGCCACGTCGTCGGGCAGGATAGCGGGCGCTTCGCCCCCAGCGTGCGGGGTGAAGTCCTCGAGCTTGAAGCCGGTCAGGCGGGTGCGCCGCCACGTCTCCTCGGCGCCGGTCGGCCACGGGATCTCCTCAAAGAACCGCCACGCCTTGCGGCGGATGTCCAGCATCCATTCCGGCTCGCCCTTGGCCATCGAAATGGCTTCCACGGGGGAGTTGTAGGTCGTCGTCAATGTGTTCGTTGTCATGCTTATCTCCGTGTCTCCGTATCCCCGTGTCACCCGATGGACCCTTCCATCTGCAACTGGATCAACCGGTTCATCTCGACCGCGTACTCCATGGGCAGCTCCTTAACCATCGGCTCGATGAAGCCGGACACGATCATGGCGCTGGCTTCGTCCTCGCTCAGCCCGCGGCTCATCAGGTAGAAGAGCTGCTCCTCGCCGATCTTGCTGACCGACGCCTCGTGGCCCACGGTGACATCGTCCTCGTCAATCTCGATGTACGGGTACGTGTCCGAGCGGCTCTTCTCGTCCAGCAGCAGCGCGTCGCACACCACGTTGGATTTCGCGCCGTGCGCGCCCTTGGCCACCTTCAGCAGGCCGCGATACGACGCGCGGCCGCCGTTCTTGCTGATGGACTTGGAGATGAGTTGGCTCGATGTGTTGGGCGCGGCGTGCACCAGCTTGCCGCCGGTGTCCAGGTGCTGGTTGGTGCCCGCGAACGCCATGGAAAGAATGTTGCCGCGCGCGCCTTCGCCCAGCATGTAGACCGACGGGTACTTCATGGTCACTTTGGAACCCAGGTTCGCATCCACCCATTCCATCGTGCCGCCATCGTACACCAGCGAGCGCTGCGTCACCAGGTTGTACACGTTGGTGGACCAGTTCTGGATCGTCGTATAGCGGCAGCGCGCGTTCTTGCGCACGATGATCTCGATCACGCCGGAGTGCAGCGAGTCCTGCGAGTAGGTCGGTGCGGTGCAGCCTTCAACGTAGTGCACGCTGGCGCCTTCATCCACGATGATCAGGGTGCGCTCGAACTGCCCCATGCTCTGCGCGTTGATGCGGAAATAGGCCTGCAGCGGGATGTCCAGGTGCACGCCCTTCGGCACGTAGACGAACGACCCGCCCGACCACGCCGCGGTGTTCAGCGCCGCGAAGACGTTGTCGGTGGAAGGCACCACCGTGCCGAAGTACTCGCGGTAGATGTCCTCGTGCTCGCGCAGGCCGCTGTCCGAGTCCACGAAGATGACGCCCTGCTTTTCCCACTCGGCCTTGAGGGAGTGGTAGATGGCCTCGGATTCATACTGCGCGCCAACGCCGGCCAGAAACTTGCGCTCCGCTTCCGGGATGCCCAGCTTGTCGAAGGTCTCTTTGATGTCGGCCGGCACGTCGTCCCAGCTCTTGCCCTGGGCCTCGGTCGGCTTGATGTAGTAGAAGATATCGTCGTACTTGATATCGCTCAGATCGGCCGCCCAGGTCGGGATCGGCTTGGAGAAAAAGATGTCCAGCGCCTCGTGGCGCAGTTGGCGCATCCACTCCGGCTCGCGCTTCATAACACTGATCTGGTCAATGATCTCGTGGTCCAGCCCCTTTCGCGCCTTGAAGACGTAGTTCTCCGGCTGGCTCCACCCGTATTTGTATTCGTCCTTAACGCTGTCAAGCGTTTGACGATCGGTATCAGTTGCAGGCATGGATCCTCCAATTTCGGATTTTGGATTGCGGATTGCGGATTGATCGGGGCAGCAGGGTAAATCCGCAATCCGAAATCGGCAATCGACAATCAGGCACTTTCTTGTCCCGCCATCGGCTCGCCGAATTTCTCGCGCACCCAGTTGTAGCCCTTAGCTTCCAGTTCCAGCGCCATCTCCGGTCCGCCGGACATCACGATGTGGCCGTTGTAGAAGACGTGCACGAAATCCGGCTTGATGTAGTTCAGCAACCGCTGGTAGTGGGTGATCAGCAGCACGCCCAGGTTCGGCCCCAGCAGGCTGTTGACGCCTTCGGAGACCACGCGCAGCGCGTCGATGTCCAGGCCGGAATCAGTCTCGTCTAGCACCGCGATCTTGGGCTCCAGCATCGCCATCTGCAAGATCTCGGCGCGCTTCTTCTCACCGCCGGAGAAGCCATCGTTCAAGTAGCGGCGGGCGAAAGCCGTGTCAATGTGCAGCCGGTTCATCTTCTCGGTGAGCTCTTTGCGGAAGTCCCGCATAGGCATCAGTTCGGAGCCGATGGGCTTGGCGCTGCCGCCCTCGGCCACGGCCTGCTTGGCTTTGTCGGTGTAGCCGCGCACCGCACTGACGGCCTGGCGCAGGAAGTTCGCCATGCTGACGCCGGGGATGGCAGTGGGGTACTGGAAGGCCAGGAACAGGCCCGCCTTGGCGCGGGCGTCCGGCTCCATCTCCAGCACGCTTTCGCCGTCCAGCAGGATATCGCCGGAAACTACCTCGTAATGCGGGTGGCCGGCAATGGTGTACGCCAGGGTGCTCTTGCCGGAGCCGTTCGGCCCCATCAACGCGTGTACTTCGCCCTGGCGGATGGTCAAGTTGACGCCGCGCAGGATGGGTTTACCATCAACGTTTACATGCAGATCTTTGATGACCAACTCGGCAGACATAAAATCGTTCTCCTTGATGATTGTGTTTATTGCGTACTGCGTGTTGCGCACTATGTTTTGCTTACTTCGATCTTGAACTGGCAGCCGTGATGGCCGTCCAGCGAACACGACACCAACTCGACCGGGCGTTTGATGGCATGGGCGATCATCTCCTCTTCCATCTCGCAGATGGCTCGGTGTTCGCGCGCAAGTTCGTAGTAAGGGCAGGTGTATTCGTGAAAGACGATGCTGTCTTCTTGGAATCTGATTTCAGCCAGGATCCCTTTGGCATTGAGCAGCTCGGTCAGTTTCCTTGCGCGTTGATCTGCAGGCAGTCCGGCAAGTTCGCGCTCATATTGAGCAGCCAACCGGCGGCTCATGCGCCCCAACAGCTCCTGCACCTTCTCCGGTCCCTCGCTGACCAGGATCTCCCGCAGCAGCGAGTTGGTGAACTCATCGTAGTGGTGCGGAAAGAGCGAGCGACCCTTGGTTGTCAACGCGTAGACGTGCTTAGGCCGCCCGCGGCCGATGTTCTCGGCCTCCTGGCTGATATAACCCTCGGCCAGGAGTGCGGTCAATTGCTGGCGCACCGCATTGGCGGTCACGTTCAGCGCCTCTTCCAGGTCCTTGACCGTCACCTGGCCGCGGCGCTGCATCGTGCTCAAGATCTCGCCGGCTGGACTACCCGATAGTTGTTTCTGCAGCATCCCACTTCCCTTTGCTTATGCTTACCCGTTCAACAACGGCAGATCCTATCATTCCTGCCTGATTTTTGTCAAATATGCATGTGTAAAATATCAAAATCCCGAGGATGGCTCAGTAGGCTGTGCTCCGGTTCGACAAAAGGCGCCACGCAGGGGTAGAATAAAAGGCATCGCATCACCGAAAGGAGGGATCGACATGGATCTGCACGGGAAAGTCGCGTTGATTACTGGGGGCGCGGTGCGCGTAGGTAAGGCGATCGCACTGGCGCTGGCGGACGGAGGCGCGGACATCGCGTTCAGCTATAACTCGTCCGCCGGGGCCGCGGTCGAGACGGCGGCCGAGATCGAGGCCAGGGGGCGGCGGGTTTTCTACACCCGGGCCGACATGGGGCAGGTGGCCGAGGCCACGGCGCTGGTGGAGGCGGCCGCAGCCCACTTCGGTCGTCTGGATGTATTGGTGAACAGCGCCTCGCTCTGGCAGAAGACGCCGTTCGCAGAACTGAATGAGGCAGAGTGGGATCGGGTGTACAACATTATGGTCAAAGGCACGGCGTTTGCCTCGCGCGCTGCCGCGCCCTATCTTGCCGTGCACGGCGACGGCGCCATCATCAATATCATTGATCGCTCAGCTTACGTGCCGTTTCGCAATTTCATGGCGCATTCGGCCGGGAAGGCCGGCGTGCTTAATCTGACCCGCAGCCTGGCGCAGGAGTTGGCGCCTGCGGTGCGCGTGAACGCGATCGCTCCTGGCCCGGTGCTCCCCCCCCCTGGTCACACAGAGAAGCAGATTGCTTCAACCGCGCGGCGGACCTTGTTAGGCCGATGGGGTACTGCTGAAGACGTAGCGGAGGCTGTACGCTTCCTGGCGCAGGCCAACTACATCACGGGCGCCATGATTTATGTGGATGGTGGCGAGCACCTGGCCTGGGGATAGAGATGCGTGTATCAATCTGAGCGCCGGGGCTCGCTCCTGGCACGCAGCAAGCTACGACGTCCGCGTTTTGCAGAGGACTTCTACGCGATCACCAATACCGCGCCCAGCGCCAGCACCGACAACACGGTCGAGATCACGATAATGTTTGCGGCCAGTTGATCGTCGGCGCCGAGCTGCTGGGCCATTACATACGAGGCAGCCGCGGTCGGGCAGGTCAGGAAGATGAGCGCAACCAGGCGTTCGCCCGCGCCGAGGCCCAGAGCCGCGGTCAGCGCCAGGCCAACCAGGGGTGAGGCCACGAGCTTGATCAGGGTCGCAATGCCCGCGTTGCGCCAGTAGGCGCGCAGGCCGCTGAAGCTCAACGACGCGCCGATGCCCAGCAGCGCCAGGGGCGTGTTCATGTCGCCGACCGTCTTGAGCGCAGTGCGCAGGGGCGAGGGCAGGGTCCAGCCGGCCGCGAGCACGGCCAGCCCGGCCACGCAGGACATCAGCAGCGGATTGGTGACCAGGCGCACGATAAACTGTCCCGCGTGGGGCCGGGCACGCGCATCCCCCCTGCCCTGGCTGCCCACCAGGATCAGGACGGCCGCCACGTTGTAGGCCGGGATGGACAGCGCCAGGGTGATCACTGCTGCGGCTTCGATGCCGGGCTCCGAACGGCCGGCCGCCGACAACGCCAGCAGCGCCACGGGCAGGCCGATGTATGCCAGGTTGCCGCGGTACGCGCCCTGGACGAACGCGCCGGTCCCCGGCCCTGGCAGGCGCAGCAGCCGGGCCACGAGGTAGCCGATGGCGATGGCCGCCAGCATCCCGCCCAGCACCACGGCTGAGACGCGCACGGCCGTGGCTCCTTCCAGGGTGGCTTCGGCCGTTCTGTGAAATAGATAAGCTGGTATGGCAACCCAATAGACCAGCCGGTTCGTTTCGCGAAAGAAACCGGGCGAAAAGAACCGGCTGCTGCGCAGCACCGCGCCGAGCGCGATGACCGCGAAGATCGGCAGCAGTGTGCCGGTGATCTGCGCCATCGCTCAGGCTAGAGCGCGACCATGACGCAGCACCCTGCCGGCCAGGATCAGCACCAGCAAGGCCACGATCCCCGTTGCCACCCACGCAGAGGTCGCCACGGTCGGCGTGGCAGCGTGCTTCAGTGCGATCCCGATGAAGGCCCAGATCAACACCAGCAGGTACGCTGCATCCCGGCGGGTCAGCGCCATGACGCCAGCCAGCACCGTCGCCACGGCCAGCATGATCGCGGCCCAGGCCTGTGGCGCGATCCCCCAGCCGCTCCACCCCATGAAGTAGAGAAGCTGCGTGGCGTTGGCCACCGTGGCTACCGTGATCCAGCCCAAGTAGATGCTGAAGGGTAGGTGTACTGCCCAGCGTTCGACCGCTGGGACTTTAAACCGGTTGACGCCTAGCCGTAAATAGACCGTGATCAAAGAGACCAGTAGCACCAGCATTACGGCCAGGGTCGCAGGGAACACCTCGTAGTGCCACAGGAAGATCCACAGGATGTTTGCGACGCTGGCGATGACGAAGGGCGTGTCTATGGCCGCCAACCGAGGGTTGGCGCGCTGCGCGGGCAGCGCCTGGTAGACGGCAAACGCGATCAGGCCCAGGTAGATCACACCCCAGATGGCGAATACATAGCCCGCCGGCACAAAGAAGATCTCGAAGCGATCGGAGATGACGCCGGTCTCCTGCCCGTTCAGGGGCAGCGCATTGGCCAGGCCGTTGACGACAATGGTTAGGATGACGCTGAGAACGATGATGAGTTGGCGTAAGATGTTGCGTTTCATAAGGTTGGCTCCGTAAGATATTGTCGCCGCGTCGCGATACGATGCAGCACGATGAGTGTCACGATCAATGCAGCCAGGTAAATCGGGATCACTTCCAGCGAGATGTAGCGCGCCAGGCTGCCGGCCACCGTAGGCAGCACCGCGCCACCCAGCCCAGCCGAGCTGATCTGCATGCCGATGGTGTTGGCCGCATGTTCCTTGCCGACCCGGCCATTGGTGCCGGAGACCAGCGCGGGGAAGATGGGCGCGATGGAAAACCCGACCAATCCGACCCCCAGGAGGCTTATGGCTTGGGATGGATTCCACCACAGCAGCAGCGCGCCGGCCAATGCCCCGAGCAGGCTGATCTGAACCAGTTGGTTCGCGGCGATGCGCCGCGTATATAAGCCGGCCACGACCCGGCCCACCGTGAACGTGCCCCAATAGCTGCCGGCCCAGAGGCCTGCCACCGCAGGTGCGATGCCGCGCGACTCGGTCAGCAGCGTATACGCCCACAACCCCAGGACGACCTCGGCGCCGGTGTAGAGGAAAAAGAGCAGCATGCTGAGCCATGTCCCCCGCTGGCGCAGCGTTGCAGTCAGGGGCGTCTTGAAATCGGTGAGGCGCACATCGGCTGCGGCATCGCTCGGCGCGCTGTTACGCCGCCAGAGGCCGGTTGTGGCTGCGAAGCAGGCCGCCAGCACGAGTTGGGCGCCGCCGACCGCCACATAGCCGACGCGCCACGCGCCGAACAGATTCAGCCCGGCCGTCATGATGATGGGGCCAAGGGTGATGCCGACGCCGAAGCTGGCGTGCAGCCATTGCATCAGGCTCTCGCCGTGGTGCGCGGCGATATAGGTGTTGATGCCGGCGTCAATTGCACCCGCACCCAGGCCGATCACCAGCCCCAGGGGTACCAGCGCCCACCAGGTTGGCATCAGCGTGTAGCCCAGCAGGCTACCGCCCGTCGCGGCGCAACTGACCGCCAGCAGCCCGCCGACCCCCAGCTTGCTCAAGATGCGGCCGCTGAAGAAGCTTGACGTCAGATAGCCTGCCGTGGATAGGACCAGCAGCGCGCCTAGCGCGTCCAGCGGCACGCCGAAGTCGGCTCGCATGGATGGCCAGGCAACCCCCAACAATCCGTCGGGCAGGCCGAGTGAGATAAAGGCGATGTAGGCCAGCGCGATCAGGCCGATCTTGGACTGGCGGGTTCTTGCAACGGATGTCAATTTGGTTCCTAACTACGATGCCATGAAAGGGCCGAGTTGGGTGGTTGCTGCCAGCCCGAACCCGGCCCCGTGCAAAAGAAAGCTGAGGAGCTGCCTCACAATGGACTGGCCGCTCACTTCTCCACCGGATAGCCTGCCTGCTGCCAGGCCAGGATGCCGCCCTCCATGTTGTGCACGTTGGTCCAGCCCTGCTGGCGCAAGAAATCGGCCACCTGGCCGCTGCGGTTGCCGCTACGGCAGGTCAGGATCACCGTCTTATCCTTCGGGATCTCAGAAAGCCGGTTCGGCACCTGCCCCATAGGGATCAGGGTGACGTTGGGGATGTGTCCGGCCGTATACTCAAACGGTTCGCGTACATCATACACCACTACATCTGACCGCCCTTGCAAGGCCTTGACCGTCGCAACATCCACGGTGTTCGGCAGCTTGCCCACATCGACGGCTGCCGCTGCGCTCGGCGCAGCAGCCCCTTCGCAGCCAGTCAGGATAGTAGCCAGCAGCAACAGGCCCACAATCAGGTAGATTCGTCGCATAAATGATCCTCTCGATTCACACAGAGTTCAGTTTGGCGCTAGCACAGGGCGCATTATACGCAGCGCCTCAGGATCACCCAAACTGTCATGGCGCGCTGATGCTGGTGATTTGCCCGAAGCGGTTGACGCTCAGGTTCCAGGCCTCGCCACCGATCAATGCCAGGTAGCGCGCTTCGTCACTGGTCTTGTACGTGTACGTGCGGTCGTTGGCCTGGAAGACAATGGTGTACTCCTCGGATCGCTTGCCGGCGCGTTGGTTCTGCATCAACTGCGCTGTATCCGGCCAGCGTGGGCTCAGGTCACGGCCCTCCAGCAACAGTGGCGGCCCGGTCGCCCAGGCTAGGGTGCGATACTGGCAGTAGTCGGCCAGGACCTCATACTGGCAGTCCTGCACCACCTCGCCGTAGCCGCTCCCCTGGTCAATCACATAGGGCGTGCCGCAGACCTCCCGAGCACCCGGCACCGGTTCATCCACGATCTCGTAGACCTGCTTGCGGCACTGGAGCACCTCGACGCCGGCCGGCAGTTCGTTCAGCCAGCCTTCCCGGGTGATCGGGGCCAGCGCCTCGACAGTGATGACGCGGCGCCAGGAGTAATCCACCACCTGGCCGACCAGGGTTGTGCCGGTTTGTCCGCCGCCTTGTATGCCGGGATCGCCAGTGTCGTCGCGGCCGCCTTGGCTCACGAAGAAGAAGATCACTGCAAGCAGGGCCAGGCCCAGCAGGATCAGGGGCAGGACGCCGCAGCCTGTGGGCCGGGCAGCCGGCGGTTCGGGTGCGGCAGCCTTGCCAAGGGGCGCGCCACAGTTGGCGCATTTCAGCGCCATGGCCGGGTTATCGGTGCCGCAGGCTGGACACTTGACCGGCGGCGCGGTCTCGGCGCGCAGGCTGCCTAAGACCTCGCCGGCCGCACGGGCCTTGCCCTCGCTCAGGGGCGCAGCGCACTGCTTGCAGTGTTCGGCGGTGGCGGGGTTGCGCGTCCCGCAATAGGCGCAGTAGATGTCAGGCCCGGCCTTGGCCTCAGCGATCTTGGCCTCGTCGGTAAGGATTTTCTCCTCGGGGGCCTGCTCAAATTTGACTTCTTCCCCCTGCGCCGTGCCGCACTGCAGACACTTGCGAGCGCTGCCTGGGTTGCGGGTGTTGCAGCTGGGACAGGTCCATTCTAGCTCGACGTGCCCGAGCGATTTTCTTGCCATAAGGGTGCTCCCGATACCGCCATGCTAAGTCCAGAATCGGACGCGGACGTGCACGGATGAACGCGGATCGCACCTTCTTTCGTGGTGGTGCTTCACGCGACACGGACGCCGTATTGTCGCTGATTATAGCATGCTTCTACACAAAGGTCACAACAGGCGATGATGAACAGTGGCCCGCTGCCCGACCTGCGCCAGCCGGCGGAAGCTGAAGGGGTTGGCCACGTCCTCGATCTGGCCGGTCACCAGGTCAGCCAACAGCCGGCCGGCGCCGGGCGCGGCCATCACGCCGTGGCCGTTGCAGCTCAGTATAAAGTAGAGGCCGCCCAATTCATTGTGCGGCCCGATGATCGGCTCGCCGTCTGGGGTCATGGTGTACTGGCCAGCCGAAAGGCGCACCTGACTGCTCTTCAGTTCACCAGCTACCGTCTCCCAGAATGGGCTGAGCCGGCTGACCCCTTCCAGCACCTCAAAGGGGAAGTCCTGGCGCGGCCGCACGTTGTCTACCGGCTCGCCGGGCGGCTCGTGGTCCTGCGCCCAAGCCAGCGCGGCGCCCGGCCCCTCGGGCCGCCAGTGCGCGCCGGTGTCCTGGTCAATGGTCATGGGCGCCCAGGTCGGGATCAGCGGATGTTCGCCGATGGTGACGCGATGGCGACGGATGACTTGTAGCGGCAGGTCTACGCCGGCCAGCGCTGCCACGCGGGCCGAGTAGGGCCCCGCAGCCAGCACGACCACGGGCGCGGCGATAGGGCCGCGGTCGGTCTCGACCCCGGCCACGCGGCCGCCGGCCAGGCGAAAGCCGGTCACGGTGGTGTTCAACGCGACCTGCGCGCCGGACGCGCGGGCGAACCCCTGCGCGGCCTCGTTGGACGAGAGCCAGCCGTCCCCCGCGCGGAACGTAGCGGCCGCGACCTCGCGCGACACGTACGGAAACTGCTTGCAGGCTGCATTGCCGTCCAGGAAGGCGACATCGGCGAGGCCGTGGGCATGCTGGACTGCCACCCGTTCCCGAAATTCCGTGATCCGCTCGGGCTGTGTGGTGAGGAACAGGTAGCCCTGCTGGTGGATGCCGATGTCGGTTTCGGGCAGGGCGATACGTTCCGCGAAGTGCGCGTAGAAGTCAATGCTTTCACGCATCAACGCGATGTGCTCCGCCTCAACAAACTGCGCACGGAACGCCTCCATGGATTTGGCAGTAGTCAGGCCGGCCAGCACCGGCAGTCGCTCGACGATGAGCGGGCGCAGCCCGGCGCGCGCCAGGAAGAACGCCGCGGCTGTGCCGTTGATGCCGCCGCCGATGATGACCGCGTCGGCCAAGGCAGGGAGTTCGGTGCCGATGGTCATGAGACGAGCTCGCCTGCATAGGCAAACAGCGCCGAGCTGCCGCCGGTGTGCCAGAAGAGGATGGTGGCTGGGTCGGACCTGACAGGTTTCCGAAACCTGTCAGGTCTCGTCGCCATGAGGTCCAGCAGCCCGCCGAAGGCCCGGCCGGTGTAGACCGGGTCCAACAGAATGCCTTCGGTGCGCGCCATGAGGGCGATTGCTTCTCGCTCCAGCGCTCCCATTACGCCATAGCCGCCGCCGAGGTAGCTGTCGTCTACCAGGATATCGGCCGGCGCGAAGGTGTGCGGCCGGCCCCCGTGCGCGGCAGTGCGGGTGGCCAGGTCGGCCACGTTCGCCCGCAGGCGGTCGGCCGGCTCATCGATGCTGATGCCCAGGATAGGTACGTCCCAGCCTAGCCGCCAGGCGCCCACGACCAGCCCGGCCTGCGTGCCGCCCGAGCTGGAGGCGAAGACGATGGCGTCCAACGCGATGCCGAGGGCGCGCGCCTGGCCGTACAGTTCCTCCAGCGCCAGCACGTAGCCTGTGGCGCCTACCGGGTCGGAGCCGCCGTAGGTGATGGTGTAGGGGCGGCGGCCAGCCGCCTGCAGCTCGTCCGCCAATGTGCGCAGCCGCGGCAAGCGGTTCTCTCGGGTCGTCCAGTGAAGCTTGGCGCCCAGGAGGTGATCCAGCAGCAGGTTGCCTGTTACCCCGTCCGGTGGCTGGCCGCCCAACACCAGGTGGCACGCGAGACCGGCTCGGGCCGCGGCTGCGGCGGTCTGCCGGCAGTGGTTGGACTGCACCGCGCCGGTGGTGATCAGTGTGTCGGCGCCCTGGGCCTGCGCATCGGCCACCAGCAGTTCCAGCTTGCGCGTCTTGTTGCCGCCGCCGGCCAGGCCTGTCTGGTCGTCGCGCTTGATCAGAAACTGGAAGCTGGAACCTGGATGCTCCTTGCGCCACCAGTCGTTCAGTCGGGATAGCGGGTGCAGCGGGGTGGGCAAGAAGGCCAGGGGAAAGCGGCGGATGTGATCGGCGGTGGGCATGATGTCTCCTTGCGTGAAAACCGCAGAGGCTGTGCCCAACGCTGAGGGGTGTCTCTGCGCGGACCTCGCCTCTGCGGCAGTCGCTTTTTCGCTGACGGTGTTGCACGTTGGAGCGGATTCGCTTGCCAGTGCTCCAACGTGCAACGTGTCAGTGCAGGAATGGGCCTGCTACGGCGTTACAGCCCATGTCAGATCGACGTTCTGCATGTCTTCGTCGGGAACGTCTGGGGCAACGGTCATCTGAAGGGGCATGGTCCACTGCAGGACCTGGGCAGCCTCAAGGACGGTGCGGATCGATGCCGTCGTCGCCGTTGCCCCTGCGCCGCCTTGGAATACGAGGCGACCTTCGATGGCCGGCGCGATGGGATCGGGTTGGGCCTTGATGTAGTTGATAACCGCATCCCGGACGTAGTACTGCGTGTCGTTCTCAATCTGGCTCAGTGGCCACAGCGAGACGCCGTCATTGTTGAAATTGCATGAGCCGGCTGCCAGGTAATTTACCGTGGAAACCAGATAGTACTTGTCTGCATCGGTGAAGTCGACAGCTTCTCCATTGACCACCAGCGACACGACATTGTTGCTGTCCGGGTAGTCCGGGTAGGCATCGTTGTAGGTGATCTGGCCACCCGCGTTGATGTCCAGCATGCACGTAGTGTAGTAGGAGTAGCCACCGAATCCGGGCACGTACTTGTAGTAGAAGTAGTTACGGTATGCGCGCTCCAGCACGGTCTTGAGTTGCGGGCCGTTCATCCTCATCACAACCAACGAGTTCTCGTAAGGCATCAAGGTGAACATGTCGTTCACTTTGAGGGTGACGGGTGCATCGGGTGTTGCCCCGTCCGCTACCTTGCGGTTGCTCATGGCGCCCGACAGATGGAAGTCCACAGCTACGCCGTTTTGGGTCAGCTCGAAGACGGAGGCATCGGCCTGCAAGTTGGCCGCGTTCGTCTCTTGGGTGTAGGCGCTCAGCGCGTCGATCGGCACTGTGGTCTGGCCGATGACTGTGTTGGTGTAGGTGTTCAGTGCTGCGATGTAAGGATCAACCAGCGCCTTGATCTCTGCGTCTTCTGGGGTGTTCGATGCGACAGGGATGTAGCGACCAGCGCGCGTGACGACGCGCCAGACGCCGCCCGGACCCTGCGCCATGCCCAGCACTACCTCGCCGAGCGTGTTGTTGTAACGGTAGGCCTGGTTGATCAGGACCGGAGTCCCATCGGGCGATCCGACGAAGGTCGGCAGATACTTGTATGGGTCAGCGCCCTTGCTGGGATCCGTGTGGCTGTGAGCGCCGATGATCACGTCAAGGCCGCGGGTCTCGGCCGCCATTGCGGTGTCCACCTTGGTATCAACCTCGACGCTCTTGGGGTCGCTGGTGAAGCCGATGTGGGTGAGGGCGACAACGGCGTTGCTGATAAACTTCAGCGGCCGTGCCCACTTCTTCGCCTCTTCGATGGGATCCAGGAACGTCAGCCCCTCGATGTTGCTGGGCAGTTCGTAGTTGGGCACGCGGTGGTTACCGATGCCCAGGACCGCGATCTTGATGTTGGGGGCGATGCCTGGGGCGGGCAGGCTGACGGTGGTGTACACTCTGACCGGCACTTTGGCTATGCCGTAGCGGCCATCATCCAGGAGATTGGCCTGGAGCACGGGCGCCTCGGATTGCTTCAGGACTGATGTGAACACCTCATTGCCGAAGTTGAATTCGTGATTGCCCACGGTCCATGCCGCATAGTCCATGGCATTCATCACGGCCATCATCGGATGGGTCGTGAGTTCGGCCGGTAAGGGGGTGCCATCCGCGCCGTAGCCGGTGGGGGCCGTCTTGAAGTAATACATCATGGCGTCGCCCTGGATTTGATCACCGGCGTTGAGCAGTATGGTTCGCTCTGGGTTATGAGCCAGTTCCTGGCGGATCAGGGTGGCCAACTGAGTGTAACCCACATAACGCCCCTTGTAGAGATTGCCGTGCGAATCGTTGTGATGCAGCAACGTCACCGGGACGATGGGGCCGCTGGTGGCATCACCCAGGCGCGTAATGCGGCCATCAAGGCCCTTATTGTATGGGTTATCGATCGTGTAGGTCTTTGAAACCCATCGTTCTACGCCGTCCAGCATGTCGCCCCAGTAGCTGGTATTCGTCAGGTACTTGAAGGCGATGAACCCGTCCTGCCCAGCAGGCGCCAGGAATTCATTGGTCGCAACCCGATAGGTCCGGTGGACGTCGAGGTTGGTCCAGAGGCCGGTTGTCCGGTCAATCACCTGCACGCGGAGGGCGCCCCAGGCCCAGGGCTGCGGGCCTGGATTGGAATCGGTGTAGTTATAGAAGGCGTAGCGCACGCCGCCGACCTGGAGCGCGCCCTTGAATAGGGTTGCGCTTTGGTTCATCAGCTCCATGATCTGGGCGCCGGTCATATCGCCTACCACCGTAGCGTTGCCGAACGGCAGGACGTTGAACAGCATTCCGTGGGTGAGGGTGTAGGGCACGGTCCCGCCCGTCAGAATGTCGTTCCGCAAGCCGCCCGGATTGTTGAACACCATGTCCACGTCGTTGTCCGGTGTCGCATCGGTGTTCAGATCTTTGTAGATGGCATCGTTAACGAACGCGCCCATGGTGCCGTCACCGTTGTAGTTGCGCACCAGGTCCACCGCGGTGTAGCCCACCACGCGGTTGATCTCGCTCAGATACCAGGGGTCGTTCGCCCAGGTGGCAACGCGCGCCTTGACGTCAGGATCCTCCGGGCCGGAGGGTGAAACGACCAGCCGCTGCCAGGCGACCGTCACTGCGCCGGTTGCCTTGTCAACCGTGATGTCCGCGCGGCCTACTTTGCGGCCAGCATAGTGCGCTTGTACGACGGGGATGCCATCAACGATCGTTGCAGCACTCAGGTCGGTATGGCTGTGGCCGCCGATGATCAGCGCAGGTTTCTTGCCGGCGGCCGCCAGCTTCTTGGCCAAAGTCTGATCGCCGTAGACGCTGAAGCCGTAGCCGTAACCGCCGTCGTAGTAGCCCAGGTGGCTCAGCACGATGACGGCGTCGATGTCCGCCGCTTCCATGGCATCATAGTAGTGCACGATCGAGTCAGTCGGTTCCTTGAAGCACAGACCTTCCGTCGCCGATGCAATGGTGATGTAGGGGGTCTCCTGCGTGGTCACGCCGATAATGCCGAACTTGACCTGGTTCCCGGCGGGACCGACGGTGACCGTAGTCCACGGTTGTGCCCACGACGGGGTAGTCCAGCCTGCAGTTGCGCAGTTGCCCGTGTCGTTGACCACAATGTTCGCGGTGACGAAGGGGAATGCGGCCTCACTGAGGCGTTGTTGAAGCACGTCCTTGCCCCAGTCGAACTCATGGTTGCCGAACGTAGCAACCTGATAGCCGACGTAGTTGAAGAGGTCGATGGTGGGCTGACCTTTGAACAGGTTCGAGAGCAGGGAACCCTGCATGATGTCGCCTGCGTCAAGCAAGGCGACATTTTCTGCGCCTACTGACGCGCGCACATCGTTGATGACCTGAGCCACACGGGCGATGCCAGGATTGCTGCCGGCTGGCTCCAGGTTGCCGTGAAAGTCGTTGGTGTGCAGCACAGTGACCGTCACGGTGCTTTCGGATTGCACAGCCGGTGCGGCCAAAGCTGGGGTGATTGCCACCGACAGCAGCATCACGACAGCGAGCAGACCCCGAAACAGCCTTTGTTGGGACACAACGCGTGACATTTTTACCTCCTGTGACATGGTGGCTGATGACAAAAACACATGGTAGAGGGTCCGTGAGTGGTTCACCTCCTATGTTGTGATCCGCCGCGCCTCCATGTAGAAGCGTTTTTCCTTGGCCTCGCCCATGGAAAACGTTTTGCGCGGCAGCGCACCGTCCAGGATGACGGTCTTGAAGAAAGCGTCCTTGGCGATGGCGGGCAGGTAAAGCCCCACGTTGCCAGGTTGCGTGCCCAGGCGCACGGTCACATCCTCGCCGTGCACGTAGTCTATCTTGGCGTAACCGCCGCGTTTGCCCCAGTCGTCCAGGAAGGTCTGCAGGGTGCCTGCGGGCAGGTTGCTGGGCGGTTGGGGCACGTAAGCCACGCTGAAGTTACGCTCGGTGATTACACCGAACGCATGGCTCCCGCCCCGGGTGGCAGCCTGGTCCACCAGCGCGGTCATTGCCTCGGCTGTGGCGCAGGGCACCATGTAGCTGCGGCAATCGAAAAAGATCTCCAACGCGGCGACGAAGTCCTCTTTGACGCCGAACAGCACCCTGTGGATCGGCTCGAAGGTCAATCCTGCGTCGTGGATGTTTTCGATCTCCACCAGGGCGTAGCGCGCCGGGTGATCGGGGCCTGCCTTGGATTTCACTTGCTCCCAGATCGCCTTGGCCGTGGCCAGCGAGTGGTTGCCATCCCCCATCGCGAAGGTCATCACCGGGTGATCCGGCCCCAGGCCATACTTGCTTGCGAAGACTTCAGGGTCGGCCAGCCGCGCCAGCGCAGCCATGGCCTGGCTTTCCAGCGCCGGATCATCCACGAAGCAGCCGGTCAGATGGCCGCTGCCCAACATCAGGTCGAAATCGTACAGCACCGGCAGCCCGGCGCCGGCCGCTACCAACGGTTCGATGACGCTCCGGTCAGGGTCGTCAATCAACACCAGGATATGCGGCAGCTCCAACGGCGCGCCGGAGCGGATGCGCACCCGCGGAGGGATGCGTTCCAGGATGGTGCCTTCGGTGGCGCGGATCAGGCTGGTTGAGCCCTTGCTGTAGTCGTAGTGCTCCAGATCCAGCGCCAGCATGATGCCGTGCCGCGTCTTGCCCTCGGCATACCGTTTCACCAGGATGATGCCCTCGCGTTCGACGAAGAGATCGCCGTCCAGGTATGCTTGCATGGTGCGGTTGATGGACGCGATCCGTTGGGCTTCTTCCGGCGTCTCCAGGTAGACTTCGGGCAGGGTGATGTGGTAGGTGGAGGGCGCGTCACCGACCAGCTCGGCGACGGCCTGCCAATATTCCGGTTCCGAGGTGAACTGGTCACACGCGATGACGGCCCATCTGTGCAGGTCAACGCCCGGCTTGGGCAGGAGCACCTTGGGGATTTGGACGCCGGTGGTGGGTGAGGGATTCATAGCAACGATACACCTTGTTTGCGCCGACGGCCGACGGCTGACGGACGACGCCTGTCCATAGCGTTCATCGGTCGTCCGTCGTCTGTCGTTTACTGGCAGCCTTCTTTGTCGAACGCGATCAACAGATCGGCCACCTCGTCGCCGATGCGGGCGGTGGCTTCCTTGGTGCCGGCGCCGATGTGCGGCGAGCCGATCACCTGGGGCAGCTCGAACAGTTTGCGGTCGGTCAGCGGCTCGTTTTCGAACACGTCCAGCGCGGCCGCTGCTACCTGGCCGGACACGATGGCGTCGTAGAGCGCGTCCTCGTCAATCACGCCGCCGCGGGCGCAGTCCACGATGCGCACGCCCTTCTTCATCTTGGCGATGAACTCGGCGTTGATCATGTGGCGCGATGATTCGGTCAGCGGGATGTGCAGGGAGAGGAAGTCGGACTTGGCCAACAACTCATCCAGTTCCACCATCTGCATGAAGGGCGCCGGGCCCACAGTGCGGCTGTCGTAGCCCAGCACCAGCATGCCCAGGGCCGCAGCGCGCTGCGCCACGGCCATGCCGATGCGCCCCATACCGATGATGCCCAGCACCTTGCCGGCCAGCTCAATGCCCTCGAACTTGGACTTTTCCCATAGGCCCTCGCGCAGTGAGGCGGTGGCCTGGACAATGGGGCGAGCCATGGCGAACAGATAGGCGATAGTCAGCTCGGCGACCGCGTGAGTGCTGGCGCCGGGCGTGTTCATGATCTTGACGCCCTTGGCTTCCGCGTAGGCGACATCAATGTTGTCCACGCCCACGCCGCCGCGCACGATGACCTTCAGGTTCGCGGCCACGTCCAGCACCGGCTTGCGCACCTTGGTGCGGCTCCGCACCACCATGCCATCGTAACCGCCGATGACCTGGAGCAGCTCTTCCGGCGTGATCTTGTCGTTGACATCCACCTCAATGCATGCCTTGCGCATTCGCTCGACGGCCTTGGGGGAGATGGAATCGCATACGAGTATTTTCATTTTTATAGCCCCAAAATATCATCAATCTGTGCGGTCAGCCATTGCATGTCGGCCAGTGTCAGGTCGCCCATGTGGCCCAGGCGGAAGGTCTTGCCCTTGAACGGGCCGTAGCCGTCCGAGATCTGTGCGCCGCGCTGCCCCAGCTCCTTGCTCAACGCTTTGAAGTCGAAGCCGGTGGTGTTGGTGATGTGGGTGATGGTGGGCGAGAGATACTGCTCCTCGCCGTAGAGCGCGAAGTGCTTCTTGCCCCAGGCCCGGCAGTGTTCGGCCATGGCCAGGTGGCGGGCGTAGCGGTTCTCCAGCCCCTCCGCGAACATGGCGTCCATCTGCTTGCCCAGCGCGTAGAGGAAGCTGATGGCTGGGGTGGCCGGGGTGTTGAACTTGGCCGCGTGCTTCTCGTTTTCGATGAAGTCGAAGTAGTAGCCGCGATTGGGCACCGTCTTGGCGCGCTCCATGGCGCGCTGGCTGACCGCGCACACGGTGAAGCCCGGCGGCAGCGCAAAGCACTTCTGCACGCCGGCCAGGCAGACATCCAGGCCCCAGTCATCAAAGTTGATGGGAGTGCCGGCCATGCAGCTCACCGCGTCCACCAGGATCAGCACATCGGGATATTTTTCCCGGACCATCTTCGCGACCTCGGGCACCGGGCTCAGGATGCCGGTGGAAGTTTCGTTGTAGGTGAGACACAGCGTGTCGAACCCGCCTTCGGCCAACTTGGCGTCCACGATATCCGGGGTGATGGCTTTGCCGGGCTCGACCTCGACGGTCTCATTGGGAATACCGTTGGCTTTCGAGATCTCGAACCAGCGCCGCGAGAACTCGCCGTTGAGGGTGTGCAGCACCTTCTTGCCGACACAGTTGCGCACTGCGCCTTCCATCACACCCGTGGAAGCGGATGTGAACAGGAAGACCCGGCCTTCGTGTCCCAGGAGCTTTGCTACTTTCTCTTCGACGGACTTATGCAGATCGGCGTAAGCAGTGGTGCGGTGGCCGATCATGGGGGTGGCCATGGCCTGCAGGATCTCGTCCCGCACTTCGGTTGGGCCGGGGATGAACAGCTTCTTGTGCATTGCCACGACTCCTTCGAGGTGGTGATATAATTGGGCGCCTATGCCCATTTGAGGTGCTGCGCCTATCATACTCCAAAGTCACATTCCTGACAAGTCCCTTTATCATGTTTGTGAAAAGTCGTCGGTGCCCTGAACGCAGTTGACGGAGACACCCCTGACAAGGTATGATGCCGTCGGTTTGTCTGCTCAAGCACAAAGCAGAGGAGTAGCTGTTATGCAGGATGGTGGTTGGCGGACGTTTATCCGCTACGACGAGGAGCAGGACCGCCCGGCGTTGAGCTGGGCGCTGATCCGTCGCGCGGCCGCGTACAGCCGGCCCTACGCGGGGATGATCGCCGGGATGCTGGGCCTGATCCTGGTGACGACGCTGTTGGGCCTGGCGCCGCCGCTGCTGACGCGCGACCTGATTGACCATGCCTTGCCCGACCGGGATATGCGCCGCTTGACGCTGCTGGCGCTGGGCATGTTGGCCGTGCCGCTGATCAGCGGCCTGTTGGGGGTTGTCCAGCGTTACCTGAGCGCCTCGGTGGGTGAAGGGGTGATCTGCGACCTGCGCACCGCGCTCTTCAACCACCTGCACCGCATGTCGCTGCGTTTCTTCACCAACACCAAGACCGGCGAACTGATGTCGCGGCTCAACAGCGACGTGCAGGGCGCGCAACGGGCTGTGAGCGGCACCATCGTTGACCTGTTCACCAACACCGTCACGTTGCTCAGCGCGCTGGCGATCATGCTGCGGCTGGAGTGGCGCCTGACGCTGATGGCGATTGCGGTGCTGCCGCTGTTCCTGATCCCGGCCCGGCTGCTGGGCAACCGCCTGCGCAAGGTGGTGCGCGAGCAGATGACGCTGAACGCCGAGATGAACGCCATGATGGACGAGACGCTCAACGTCAGCGGCGCGCTGTTGGTGAAGCTGTTCGGCCGCGCGATGGCGGAGGTGGGGCGGTTCCGCAACCGGGCGCAGCGGGTGCGGGATGCCGGGGTGCGTCAGGCGTTCATGATGCGCTGGTTCATGCTCACGGTCAGCCTGATCAGCGCGGTGGGCACGGTGGTGGTGTTCTGGTTCGGCGGCTGGCTGGTGCTGGAAGATGCCGGCTTCACCATCGGCACCATCGTGGCGTTTACGGCCTACCTGGGGCGGCTTTACGGCCCGCTATCTGCGCTCACTAACGCGCGCATGGATCTGGCGACCTCGCTGGTGAGCTTCGAGCGCGTCTTCGAGGTGCTGGACCTGCCGGTGGAGATCCAGGAGCGGCCGGATGCGGTGAGGCTGGATGCAGTGCAAGGTCATGTGCGTTTTTCCGGCGTGTCGTTCTCCTACAAGCCGGGTGAGGACGCGCCCGCCGCGGCCGCGGCCAGCCTGGCCGAAGTGACCCGTTACAGCCGCCGCGGGCAGGGGCTGAGCGTGCCGCTGTCGCAGGAAGAAGGCAGGCTTCAGGGGGCAGGGGGCAGGGGACAGGGGACAGATGTCAGGGGTCAGGCGTCGGGGGGCGGGGAGCAGGGGAACGAGGGCGACCAGCTTCCAGCTTTCAGCTTCCAGCCACCAGTTTCCAGCTTCCAGCCTCGTTGGGCGCTGCGGGACGTCAGCTTCGAGGTGCGGCCGGGGCAGTTGGCCGCGCTGGTGGGCCCCAGCGGCGCTGGCAAGACCACAGTGACGTACCTGCTGCCGCGGCTGTACGACCCGACCGAGGGGGCGATCACCATTGACGACCGCGACCTGCGCGACCTGGCGCTGGACACCCTGGCCGGGCAGATCGGGATGGTGACGCAGGAGACTTACCTGTTCAACGACACCATCCGGGCCAACCTGCTCTATGCCCGGCCGGACGCGACCGAGGCTGAGATGATCGAAGCGTGCCGGGCAGCCAACATCCACGACTTCGTCGCGGGCCTGCCCGACGGCTACGACACCGTGGTCGGCAACCGCGGCTATCGCCTCTCCGGCGGCGAGAAGCAGCGCGTGGCGATTGCCCGTGTCATCCTGAAGGACCCGCGCATCTTGGTGTTGGATGAGGCCACCTCGTCGCTGGACAGCCAGTCCGAGGCGCTGATCCAGCAGGCGTTGGAGCGCATCATGCAGGGCCGCACCAGCCTGGTGATCGCGCACCGGCTGAGCACCATCCTGGCGGCGGATGTGATCCTGGTGTTGGATCAGGGCCGGCTGGTGGAGCAGGGCACCCACGCCGAGCTGCTGGCCCGCGGCGGGTTGTACGCGGGTTTGTATGAGACGCAGTTCCGGCCGGGACGGGAGCAAGCTGTACCCGGCGGTTGAAACCGCGGCAACCATTGCGAAGTTGGCCGGCGCCGACTGCCGCCTAGTCCACGCAGGTGGACTTCGCAAAGGTAGCCGTGACCTTGGTCGCCGGGCTAATCTGTACCTGGCTGTACCCGGCGGTTGAAACCGCGGCAACCATTGCCAAGTCGGCCGGCGCCGACTGCCGCCTAGTCCACGCAGGTGGACTTCGCAAAGGTAGCCGTGACCTTGGTCGCCGGGCTAATCTGTACCTGGCTGTACCCGGCGGTTGAAACCGCGGCAACCATTGCCAAGTCGGCCGGCGCCGACTGCTGCCTAGTCCACGCAGGTGGACTTCGCAAAGGTAGCCGTGACCTTGATCGCCAGGCCCCTACGCGATCTCCCCCCCATACCGCGCGAGGAAGCGGTCCTCGGCTTCATCCCGGCCGATGAGCACCAGGTCTGCGTCGGCGGGGAGGGGGGCATCGGCGGGTGGGTTGGTGCTCATCTCGCCGCCCGAGTAGAGCGCGATCACCGTGCAGCCGGTATGGGCTGGCAGGTCAATCTCGGCCAAGGTGCGGCCGGCCAGCGAGCCCGGCACGCGCACCTTGAAGATATCCAGCCCCTCGGCCGCCATCAGGACCGTGCTGCGGTGCATGAAGTTCAGGATGGTGTTGGCGCCCATGGAGGCGTACGACAGCACGAAGTCCGCGCCGGCCCGGTGCAGCGTCTCCACGTTGCGTTCCAGCCGCGCCCGGCTGATGATCTGGACACCCGGCCGCAGCCGTCGGCAGTAGATGGTCAGATAGATGTTGGTATCGTCGTCATGCGTCGTGACCAGCAAAGCCGGCGCCGTGCGGATGCCGGCTCGCTCCAACACCACCAGATCGGCGGCGTCGCCCAGCACCCACTTGTCGCTGTCCCGGATGCGTTCGGGCTGCATTTCGATGATGCGATAATCCAGGCCGCGTGCGGTCAGAGCCCGCGCGGCCGCGCTGCCCACCCGGCCGCCGCCGATGATCAGCACCGGCGCGGTCGAAATCGGCTGGTTTTGCTGGATCTCGTTGTAGCGGTCCAGCGCCGCCTGGTCGCCGGCCATCACCAGCACCGTGCCCGTGTGCATGCACGTATCGGGCGCGGCGATCACAAACTGCCCCCGCTCCCACGCGCCTAACACGTTCACACCGATCCGCTGGCGCAGCTCCGCCTCGCGCAGGGTCTTGCCCACCAGGTCGGTGTTGTTCACCGTCGCTTCCGCGATGTGCAGCCCGTTGAACTCCCCGATCACGTGCGCCAGCGAGTCGCCGCCCGACACCCGGCGGGCCAGCGCCTGGCCGAGCATTTCTGATAGCTCCAGCACGTAGTTTGCCCCGGCCAACTCTAGAATGTCCACCGATGCCTTTTGGCTGGCAGTCGCGAAGATAGGGGGCGCCTCGGTGGCCTCCCGCACGGTGAATACGACGTTGGTGTTGACGCGGTCGTTGGGGGCCGAGACCACCACCAGCCGCGCCGATTCGGCCCGCGCCCGGCGGTATGTTTCCGGGTTGTCCAGGTCGCCCACCAGCACCTTGTACCCCATCTCGTAGAGCCGCAGCGCGTCGTCCAGGTTAGGAACCAGCAGCACGTAGGGATACTGGTACTTCACCAGGCGCTCGATCAGCGCGTTGCCCACCGCGTCGTTGGCCGTCAGGATGACGTGGCTGCGCGTGTCGGCGGGCAGACGATTGGGCGCGCGAGCCTCCTCCTGTGCCCGCATCCAGGGCGCGTAGAAGAACTCGATGAAGGTGAACGGGAAGACCACCAGCAGCATCACGATGCCGCTGAGCAGCACAATGCTGGAGAAGATGCGGCCCAGGTCCGAAGCGAACGTGATATCGCCGAACCCCAGCGTGGACATCACGGTCAGGGTCCAGTAGAAGCCGGTGATCCAGCTGTGCTGGCGGCCTTCCCACGCCATGATGAAATGAAACACGATGCTGTAGAGCGTGATCAGCGCGGCAAGGCCGGCCAGGAAGCGCAACAGGCTGGCTACTTTGATCCGGGTGGGCCGGTGTTTGAGCAAGTGGAATAGGTGGGGAACTAAGGTTTTCATATGGTATCGAACGCTTTCGGTTTTAGTTATCGGCTCTGGTCCTGAAGATGGATTCACCTGTCACTGAGCGGGTTAGCGACTCAACGCTGTTGACGGCTCAACGCCAGCGAAGAGTCTCAGACCAAGATGCTTCGCTGGATGTTTGCCGCAACTGATTTTGAGCTGTAGACCCGCTCACGGCAAAGCCGTGACATTGGGACGGTTCTTTCAGCCCGCTAACCAGCTTCTCGCGGCTTCAACATGGTCTTTCTCGCCGATCAGGCCGATGCGATCCCCCGTTTGAAATACTTGCGAAGACTTGGGATTGGCGACCAGCCGGCCATCATGGATCACTGCAACTACTGATGCGCCCGTGCAGGCACGGATGTCGGAGTCCCGCAGCGTTCGACCGATCACCGGACTATGGGGTCCCAGGTCCAGCCAGGTGATTTCGATGCTATCGGTGGCGATCAGCAGATCGCGCAGGGTGCGGTGCTCGGCGCTGGAGAGGGTCTCGACATCATAGGCATCCCGGCGGACCGCCTCGGCGTAGGCGTTGACCTCGCGCAAGGGATAGCCGAGCTGCAACAGCGTGTCGTGCACCATTTCCAGGCCCCCTTCTAACTCCGGGTGGACCACATCCCGCGCGCCCAACTTGAACAGGTGATGCACCCCTTCGGCTGACGCTGCCCGGACGATGATGGGCAGATGGGGGTTCAGGCTTTTGGCCGCGGCCACGATCATCAGCGCGGTGGTCTCCTGGGGCACCGTCACCACCAGCGCCCGCGCGTGGTCCAGCCCGGCGTGGGTGATGACTTCGGAATTGGCCGCGTCGCCGTACAGGGTGGCAATGTGCTGCTCGTTGAGCGCCTCAACCCGTTCCACATCCGCTTCGATGACCAACTGCGGGACGTGGAGGGTCCTCAGCACCTGCACCAGGTGCACCCCGATCCGGCCATAGCCGATGATGACCACGTGATCGTGCAACTGCTCTTCGTCCAGCTCGGGCAGCGGTTTGTTCGCTTCCAGCTTTTTCCAGAAGCCCGGCACGCGCCTGAGCGTCTTTTCCAGCACGGGGAGCAGCCGGTACATGAAGGGGTTGAGGGTGATCGAGATCAGCGAGGCCGCCAGGATCAGGGAGTACTGGCTGGCGCTCAGCAGGTCCAACGCGACGCCGCCCTGGCCGATGATGAAGGAGAACTCGCCCACCTGGCTGAGGCCTACCGCCACGATCAGGAACGTGCGCGCCGGCCGCGGGAACAGCAGCCCCAGCAGGATCACGATGGTGAGCTTGCCCAGCACCACCAGGGCGGTCAGGGAAGCGACCTGGCCCAGGTTCTCCCACAGGAAGCGGGGGTTCACCAACATGCCCACCGAGACGAAGAACAGCACGGAGAACGTTTCCCGGAACGCGAGCATGTCCGCGCCCACCTGGTGGCTCAGGCGGGACTGGCTGATGATGGCCCCGGCCACGAACGCGCCCAGCGCCAACGAGACCCCGAACAACTCCGAAGCCCCCAGCGCGGTCCCCAGGGTGATCGCCAGGATCGCCAGGATGAACAACTCCCGCGACCGGGTGTGCGCAATGTGCTCCAGCAGCCAGGGGATGGCGCGCACCCCAGCGAAGAACATGACCGCCACGAACCCTGCGGCTTTGAGCAGGGTGATCGCCAGCGAGGCCCAATTGAACGCGCCTGACTCAAACTTCAGGGCCGGCATCAGCACCAGGATGAGCACCGAAAAGATGTCTTCCATCACCAGCCAGCCCACGGCCGCCTGCCCGTGCGAAGTGTTGAGCAGCGAGTTATCCATCAGCCCGCGCAGCAGGACGACGGTGCTGGCTACGGAGATAGCTAACCCTAACACGATCCCGGCGGGGAGCGTCCAGCCCCAGAGTTGGCTCAACCCAACGCCCAGCAGCGTTGCCAGCGCGGTCTGGATGAGGGCGCCGGGCACCGCGATATCGCGGACGCGCCACAAGTCCTGGAACGAAAAATGGAGCCCTACGCCGAACATCAGGAAGATGACGCCCAACTCGGCCAGTTGCTGGATCGTCTCGATGTCGCCCACGAAGCCGGGGGTGAACGGGCCGATCACGATGCCGCCCAGCAGGTAGCCGACGATGGTGGGCAGGCCAGCCCGCCGCGCGAGTGCGCCGCCCAGGAACGCGACGATCAGCGCGATGGTGATGTTGATCAGGAGCGGTAGGCTATGCATGGTGTCTCCAGTGACCGGGCGGTTGAAACCGCAGCAACCATTGCGAAGACTGCGGCGAGCCTTCGGCGTGAGATCAGTCGAGCCGTCGGCCTGCGCCGACCAGGGACCTTCAGTACGCCCGTCTGAATGTCAGCACATACGAGAAATGCTTATACGGCGGCAGCGGGCAGTTGTCCACCGTCGGACACGTGTCCCCCAGCTTGCCGGCGATGTCAGCCGGCACGGGGTTGATCAGCGACATCGTGCGGGTGGTCTCGCTGCGCACGGCCGCACCGTTGACGCTCTCAACGGCCAGCCGGAACTCCTCTTTGTCCATCAGGATCTCGGCTTTGCCCGGCCCCTTGTCCCCGGTAACGACGCGCATGGGATAGGGCGCGGTGTTGACGATGACCGCGCCGTCAATGGGGTTGCCCCCCGCGTCCACCACATTGATGTAGATGTTGCGCAGGCCGCCGAACTCGATGCCGCCGTTGTTCTCGCCCAGGCCCAGGGCGCGCAGCTCGGCGATGACGAAGTCCACCGCGGGCGCGGGTGTGGCGGTGGGCGGGCGGGGCGTGGCCGTGGGCCCGGCGGGCGGCCGCGTGACCTCGACGGGCGGCGGGGGCGGGGTCGCCGCGGGCGGCTCCGGGGTCGCGGTCGGGGGCGCGGGCGTGGCGGTGGGCACGGTTGTGTCTGTCGGGATCGGCGTAGCAGTCGGTGGCGGGGTCGCGGTGGGCAGCGGGGGCAGCGTGACGGTGGCGGTCGGGACGGCCGCGACCTGCTGCGGTCGTGGGGTTTTGGTGGGCGTGGGCGTGGCCTGCGGCGCCCCCGCGCAGCCCGCCCAGATCAGGCTGAGTAGCGGGATGAGGGCCAGGATGAGCGCAGCGCGAACGAAGGGTTGTTTAGGCATAAAGTCTTGGCTCCGGCATAGACAATTCGCTCCCAGCCGGTCTGCGACCGGCGGCCGGGGGTCACAGACCCCCTGGGGGCCGTGCAAGGTGATTGTCGTGCATGCTGAACAGGTCTGCCGCTCAAAGTCAGTTGCAGCGAATGGCTAGTGATCGCGCAGCATCCCTGTGGGAAGCATCTCGGCGCAGTATACCGCAGAACGGTCGGGTTGTCAGGTTGCGGTTCCAATGCAGTCGTTTGTCACGCGAGGGGATGGCGTGCTAAAATCGGAGCCACGCCATGTTGAACCCACCGGGAGGAGCAGCCCCATGACACCGACACCCGCGCAAGACGAACTCCGCCGCCAACTGGCCGCGTTAGAACGTTTCCTGGCCGACCCGGCCGCGGCCGGCATGGACGAGGTGCTGCTGGCCCCCATGCGCCAACAGGCCGACACGGTCCGCCAACTGCTGTTGGGCCGTGGGGTGCAGGTGGGCCGCGACCAGACGGTAGAGGGGGATCTGGTGCTGCGCGACAAAATCGGCATCCAGATCAACCTCACGGCCGAGACCCCGCCGGAGGATCTGCTCCGCGCCTATTACCACTGCGTGGCGGCCGAGTGCAGCCGCCTGCCGTTGGGCGTGATTGACAACGAGTTTTTGCGCACCCGCCAGGGCAGCGCGGGGCAGGGGGAGCAGGAGATCCCGCTGCCCGACGTCTACGTGGACCTGGACGTCGTGGCGCCGGCGCAGGAACGCGGCAAGAACCCCCGCGCCTGGGCGCTGCAACTGGCGCGGGGCGAGGGCAAGGAGCGCACGGCGCTGTTGGACGCGTTGAGCCAGCCCGCCGCGCGGCGGGCCGTGCTCCTGGGCGACGCGGGCACGGGCAAGACCACCTTCGTGAACTACCTGGCTTACCTGCTGGCGGCTGATCCCGACCGCCTGCCCGCCCCGTTTCGTGGCCTGCTGCTGGCGCGCCTGGTGCTGCGCGAGGTGGCCGCGCGCCACCTGCCGGCGCAAGCGACGCAGGGCAGGGAGCAGATGCTGTGGAACGCGCTGGCCGATGATATCGCCTCCCACCTCGGCCAGCCCCTCGCCGACAAGCTTTTTCCCTACCTCCAGCGCCGGCTGCTGGCCGAGGGCGGGTTTATCCTGCTGGATGGCCTGGACGAGGTGCCGGAGGCGCGGCAGCGGCGGGAGGTGCTGATCGGGGCGGTGGCAAAGCTGACCGCGGCGCTGCCCAAGGGCAAGACGCGCGTCCTGGTGACCGCGCGGCCCTACGCCTACGCCGACCCGCGCTGGCGGTTGGCCGGCTTCGCTGAGCTGGCGTTGGCCCCGTTCAACGAGGGGCAGGTGGAGCGCTTCATCAAACGGTGGTATCAGACCGTGCGGGGCGCCCTGGGCTGGAACCCCGCCACCGCGGCCGGCAAGGGCGCAGAGCTGCGCGCGGCGCTGAATGAGCGGGCCTACCTGGGCGACCTGGCGTCGCGGCCGTTGCTGCTGACCCTGATGGCGACGCTGCACTCCAGTTGGGGCAAGCTGCCGGAGGATCGCGCCGACCTGTACGAGGAGACGGTCAAGCTGCTGCTGAGCCGATGGCAGCGCGCCCGTGAGGTGCGCCGGCCCGACGGCGACCTGGAGGTGGAGCCGAGCATCACGCAGGCGTTGGGTGTGGGCGAGGCGCGGCTGCGTGCGGCGCTGGAGCGCCTCGCGTACGCGGTGCAGCAGCGCCAGCGCGCGCAGCCGGAGCGGGAAGACGCGCCGGCCGATATCACCGAGGCGGATTTGCTGGTGGCGTTCAAGCCGCTGCTGGGCGAAGTGGCGCCCGACACGCTGCTGGGCTACCTGCGCGACCGGGCGGGCCTGCTGGTGGCGCGCGAGGATGGCGTGTATGCCTTCCCGCACCGCACCTTCCAGGAGTACCTGGCCGCGTGTCACCTGGCGGACCAACCCGATTTCGCCGTCGCATTGAAAGCCCTGGCGTGCGCCGACCCGGTCTGGTGGCGGGAGGTGTGCCTGCTGGGCATCGGCAAGGCCCGGCGCGGTGGGGTGGGGCAGGCTGCGGCCGTGGTGAACGTGCTGCTGCCCGAAGGTCCTGAGGAAGTGACGCACTGCGGCGAGTCGCACTGGCAGCTTGCTGTGTTGGCCGGAATGGCATTGACCGAGCTGCGGCTGCGGGAGCAGGCCCAGGGCCACGATCACTACGCCGCGCTGCTGAAGCGTGCCCGGCGTTGGTTGGTGCAACTGATCGAGGGCGGCCACCTGAGCGCCCGCGCGCGCGCCGAGGCCGGCGATGTGCTGGGCCAACTGGGTGACCCGCGGCCGGGCGTGGCGACGATCACGGTCGGTGAGGTCGAGGCGCCGGACATCCTGTGGGTGCGCGTACCGGCCGGTCTATTTACGATGGGCAGCGCCAAAGAGGAGGAAAAGGCATGGGCTGACGAGCGCCCGGCCCACACGGTGACCCTGCCGGAGTTTTACATCAGCCGCTATCCCATCACCAACGCGCAGTATGCGCCCTTCATTGAGGCCGGTGGTTACGACGATGAAGCGTTCTGGACTCCCGAAGGATGGGCCTGGCGGCAGGGGGCCGAGGCCGACCTTTCGCCGATTGACGATGAGAACCACAGGAAACAGTATGCGGACTGGCTTAAAAACCGGCCGCGTGAGAAACGGGGCCTACCCTACTGGTGGGGCGATCCCAAGTGGGGCAGGGCCACACGCCCCGTGGTGGGGGTTAGTTGGTACGAAGCGGTCGCTTATTGCAACTGGTTGAGCGCACAGCTTGCGCAGGCAGGGCAGCCCTTCAACGTTTGGCAGGACAGCCGGGTGATGGCCCGCGTCCTGTCGCGGCAGAAGCTCAGCGTGCGGCTTCCTTCCGAGGCGGAGTGGGAGAAAGCCGCACGCGGCCCGGCAGGTTTGCGTTATCCGTGGGGGGATGCTTGGCAAGCTGACCGGGCCAACACGGAGGAGGCAGGCCTGGGCGAGACCAGCGCTGTGGGCGTCTTTCCTCGAAGCGCCAGCCCGTTCGGCGTCCTGGACATGAGCGGCAACGTGTGGGAATGGACGTGCAGCCGATGGGGCCGGAGGAGCATACGCACGCCTGACTACGGCTACCCTTATCGGCCTGAAGATGGCCGCGAGGAGCCGGGCGGGCCGGACTTGCGCGTGGTGCGTGGCGGTTCCTGGTTCTACGATGAGAGGAACGCCCGCTGCGCTGTCCGTTTCAGGGTCGTGCCCGACGACTTCAACGGCGATATCGGTTTGCGGGTGGTTGTGTCCCTATCGTTCTGATTTCTGTATTTCTGGATTCTGCGTACTTCTGGCATACTGGGTTCTGGGGGGAAGGGGTCTGGGGAAGGGGGCTGCGCCCCCTTCCCCAGCGCACACAGCCCATTTGCTGTTCGCAGGCGGTCTGTGACCGCCATCGTCGCTGCTGCTGCGGCCAGCCTGCGCCCGCGGCGCCGGTCGCAGACCGGCTGGGAGCAGGTATGTTTGATGCTTGCAGGCGGTCTGTGACCGCCGTCTTTGCCCGAATATGAAACGCTACCACGATCTCTACTCCACCCTCACCAGCTTCGAGAACCTGTGGCTGGCCGCGCACAAGGCCGCGCGGGGCAAGCGCGGGCAGCCGGCCGTGGCCGCGTTCGACTTCAACCTGGAAGACGAGCTGCTGCGCCTGCAAGATGAGTTGATCAACGAGACCTATCAGCCCGGCCCGTACACGTCGTTTTATATTCGCGATCCCAAGCACCGGTTGATCTCGGCCGCGCCGTTTCGCGACCGGGTGGTGCATCACGCGCTGTGCAACGTCATCGCGCCGATCTTTGAGCGGGCATTCATCGGCGATTCCTACGCCAACCAGGTCGGCAAGGGCACGCACGCCGCGCTGGACCGTGCGCAAAGTTGGGCCCGGCGCTACCGCTACGTGCTGCAGTGCGACGTGGAGCAGTTCTTCCCCAGCGTGGACCTGGCCACCCTGGACGGCATCCTGGCGCGCAAGATCGCGGACCCGCAAGTCATGGGCCTGGCCCGGCGCATCATGGATGGCGGCGCCGGCGTTCTGGCAAACGAGTATGAGATGGTATACTTCCCTGGGGATGATCTATTTGCCGTCAACCGGCCCCGCGGCCTGCCCATCGGCAACCTGACGTCGCAGTTCTGGGCCAACGTGTATCTCAACGAGCTGGATCAGTTCGTCAAGCGGCAGTTGCGCTGCCCGGCCTACGTGCGTTACGTGGACGACTTCCTGCTGTTCGCCGACGACAAGCGCCAACTCTGGGACTGGAAGGTCGCCATCGTCGGCCGGTTGGCTGGCCTGCGGCTGACCATCCATCAACGGGAAAGCACGGTCTACCCTGCGGCCACCGGCATCCCCTTCCTGGGCTTTCGGCTGTATCCCGACCACCGCCGGCTGAAGCGGCGCAACGGCGTCGCGTTCGCCCGCCGGCTGCGCGGTTGGCGCCGCGAGGTCGCTCGCGACAAGCTGACCCTGGCCGCTCTCACCCCGCGCGTGCAGGGGTGGGTGGCCCATGCGGCGCACGGGGACACCTGGCGGCTGCGGCGGGCACTGCTGACCTTGCCGCCAAAGGCCTGACTGTCATTCTGAGCGGGTTAACGACATAAATCCCGTTACGGCATGTCACCAGCGAAGAATCTCGTTATGAAACAATCACCCATCTTCACCCGCACCTACGACCTGTTGCGCTGGCTGATCCCGCTGACGGTGAAGTTCCCGCGGCAGCAGCGGTTCGTTATGGCGGTCAAGCTGCAGCGGGTGGCGTTCAAGTTTCACGATCAGATCATCAAGGCCGCGTACAGCCCGGAGCCGTTGCCGCGGTTGAAAAAGGCCGACATTATGCTGGTCAAGCTGCGCCACTACCTGCGCCTGAGCCGCGACCTGGAGCTGATCAGCCTGGGCCAGTATGCGCATGGCATCCGCATGGTCAGCGAGGTCGGCCGCCTGCTGGGCGGCTGGCAGAAGTCGCTGGGGGAGAACCCGGGTTCGTAGTAACGTTCGTAGTAGCGACTTTAGTCGCCCCCCAGCAGCGGACGACTGAAGTCGTCACTACGAACGCAAAATGGAGACCCCGCAGCCCTCGGGCTGCGTTCTCGGGGCTGGGCCGCAACCGCGCGTGGTGCGTGGCGGTTCCTGGAACAACAATGAGAGGAACGCCCGCTGCGCTGTCCGTAACAGGAACGTACCCGACAACTTCAACGACAATATCGGTTTGCGGGTGGTTGTGTCCATAACCCCTTCTCAGTGGCCGGCAAAGCCTGACGCCCACGGGCGCAGGACGGCGCCCAGAAGAAGAAGATAGCCCGGTCCGGCCCCGGTCGCGCCTGTCGCGCGTGAGACCTTCGAGGTTTCGCAAACCTCGAAGGTCTGGTCGCATAGACGGCCGGCCAAATATCGAACCGTCCCCGCGTCCTGTCGGCGCGTCCGCGCGGCGCGGGGACAAGCCCATCAAGGAGTTCGCCCATGAAACGCTGGCTCCTGCTCATCCCGCTCCTCCTCCTGCTCGCCGTCCTGGCGCTGACCGTGCGCGCCTGGCTGCCGCCGCTGCTGACCTTCGTCGGCGCGAACAGCGAGCTGATCCAGGGCCTGCAGGCCGCGGCGCAGATCGTGCTGTGGTTGGGGGTCGCGGGCGTGGCCCTGTTCAGCTACCTGACCGGCCGGCGGAAGGCGGCGGCTCATCAGGAAAGGGAACGGCGACAGACGCCAAATGTACCTGAAGTACAGCAGACGTTGCGCGGGACGGGCGTGCAGGCTGCTCGTGATGTGAACGTCGAGCGGGATCTGGTGCTGGGGGACAGCGTCGGGACGCAGGTCAACACCGGCGGCGGCGCGTACATCGGGGGGAACGTGGATACCGGTGGCGGCGACTTTGTGGGCAAGGACCAGCTCCGCTGAACCAACGACCCCTTACTGGAACCACTTTGGAGGCAGTGATGCCTGATACAACGCAGACACAGGGTGGAGCCTACATCGCTGGAGATGTGAGCACCGGCGGCGGCACCTTCATTGGCCGGGACCAGATCATTGCGATCAGCGGCTACACCGGCGAGCAGCTAGAATTGGTGCTGGCACACCTGCGCGAGATGCTGGCGGGCGGCAAGGCGAAACTGTGCGCCGATACCCAGCACCAGCGGTTGACGGTGACTGTGCCGGACGCGCCAGCGATCGTTCTCTCTGAGCAAGCCGCGCGCGATTTACTACCGGTCGCGGCGCGGCAGGCCAACGAGCGCGCCTATTTGACCGCGCTGCTGGTCAACCCGCGTTACAGCCGTTGGGCCAGGCAGTTTGTGCCGTTGGCCGGCAGCCTCACCACCGCTCAGTTGCCGCCTGGCTGGGGCGATGTGCCGCCGGAATTCACCGAGTGGATGGTCAGCGGTGAAGGCGCCGGTCGGCAGGTGCGCCGCATCCGGCTGCCGGACATCACCGAAGCCACGGCCCGCCATGCTGCGCTGGCGCTGTTGGGCGAGCCCGGCGCGGGCAAGACAACCACTCTACATAAGCTGGCCCTGGATGCCGCCCAAACACGCTTGACCACCGGGCAGGGTCAGTTGCCGCTGTTGCTGCCCTTAGCGGACTATCGGGGCTATGCTGCGCCCCAGGCGTTCTTGAAAGCGACCTGGCAGCAGTATCTTGGACCCGGCGACATCACGGAACACCTGCGTCAGGGGGAGCTGCTGCTGCTGTGCGACGCGCTCAACGAGATGCCCTTCGAGAGCGACCGCGACTACCGGGACAAAGTGGGCGCCTGGCGGCGCTTCGTCGGTGACTGGCCGGGCAACCGGTGGGTCTTCACCTGCCGCAGCCGGGACTACGGCGAACCGCTGGGGCTGCCTCAGGTCGAGATCGAGCGGCTGGATGATGGCCGGGTGCAGGCGTTCCTGGGCAAGTATCTGACGCCAACACGCGCGGCCGAAGCCTGGATCCGATTGGCGGGCACGACTTTGCTGGAACTGGTGCGCAACCCCTATTACCTCAATATGCTCTGCTTCATCGTCGCGCGCACCGACGCCTGGCCGGAGAATCCTGCCCAACTGTTCGATGAGTTTGTGGGCTACCTGCTGGGCCGGGAGGCCGATCGTGGGCACGCGGACTGGCCGGGCGACGAGCCGCTGAGGGCTGCGCTGGCCGCGCTGGCCGAGGCGCTGCAGCCCCTGGGCCAGGGGACACGGTTGCCCCGGCCCGAGCTTTTACAATTGATCCCGTCGCAAGTCGCCGGCCAGGATGGCCCCGTTGAGATACCGCCCGCGACGACTTTGCGCCTGGGGCTATCCGCGACGTTGCTGGACACTGAACTGGCTGCCGGTGAGACCGAACGGGTGCGCTTCTACCATCATCAATTGCAGGAATATTTCGCCGCGCGCGCGCTGCTGAGCCGTTTAAGAGCCGGTGAGGACTTGTCGGGTCGCTGGCGGGCGCCGCGCACGGTGGGCGAGATGCCGGCCACGGGCCCTTTGAGCGACTCCGAGCCGCTGCCGCCGCCGCCCGCCACCGGCTGGGAGGAGCCGACGATCCTGGCCGCCGGCCTGACGCCGACGCCCGATGCGTTGCTGAAAGCGATCCGGCTGGCTAACCCGGTGCTGGCGGCGCGCTGCCTGGTGGAATCGGGCATCGAGCGGCCGGATGCAGTGGTGGCGGCCGTGCAAGCGGACCTGCTGTCCGAACTGGGCAGCCGCCGGGTGCATCTGCGCGCGCGGCTGGCGGCCGGTGACGTGTTGGGCCGGCTGGGTGATCCGCGCTTTCGAGCAGTGACGGTGAACGGCCAGCGGGTGCTGTTGCCGCCGCTGGTGCGCATCCCGGCCGGCACGGTGCAGATGGGGTCAAGCCGCTGGGAGGTGTGGCGGTTGGGCTTGCGCAAGTATTCAGCCCGAAACGCGCTCCCTCGTCACGCCGTCGAAGTCGCCGAGTTCGCCATCGGCCAGTACCCGGTGACCAACGCCGAGTACGCCTGCTTCGTGGCGGCCGGCGGTTACCGGCAGGAAGGGTGGTGGCGCACGGCCGCGGCGCGCGCCTGGTTGCGGGGGGAGATCAGTGACAGCGGCGCTGTGGGGCAGATCATGGACATCTGGCGCGCTTTGCGGGCAAATCCCAGGCAGTTACAACAGCTCAAGCAAGCAGGTTGGAGTCCGCAGGCAATTGCAGCTTGGGAGGAACTGCTTCAGATGGAAGAAGCTGAAGTCCAGGAATGGGCAGCCAAGCAGTATGCTGACCGGCCGCGCGATCGGCCTGCTTTTTGGGAGGATGAACGGTTCAAGGGCCTATCTCAGCCTGTAGTGGGGGTTAATTGGTATGAAGCAAACGCTTATTGTGCATGGCTGACGGAGCAGATGCGGGACGTCCCTGGCGGGCGGCCAGCATCTGCTGGGCATGTGCGGTTGCCCACCGAAGCCGAGTGGGAGCGCGCAGCGCGGCTGGGGCGGTCTTGGGTTTACCCCTGGGGCAGTCGTTGGGACGCCAGCCGGGCCAATACCTGGGAAGGCCACGTGTTGCGCCCCAGCCCGGTCGGCGCCTATCCCGATGGCGCAACGCCGGAAGGTCTGCACGATCTGGGCGGCAACGTCTGGGAGTGGACGGGCAGCGTGTATCAGTCCTATCCCTACCGGGCGGATGATGGTCGTAACAACCCAGAAGCCGAAGGCCCGCGCGTGGTGCGTGGCGGTTCCTGGGGCGGCAATGAGTGGCTCGCCCGCTGCGCTGTCCGTGACGGGGACGTACCCGTCGACTTCGACGGCGATGTCGGTTTGCGGGTGGTTGTGTCCCTATGACTTCTGGTTTCTGCGTTTCTGGTTTCTGCGGCATGCTGGTTGCTGGCGTTCTGGGGGATGGGGTCTGGGGAAGGGGCTACGCCCCTTCCCCAGTGCGCGGGGTGTGGCGCGCGGGTGTTTGGATCGCGAAGATCACGAAGGGCGCGCCACCAGCGTCTTCGTGATCCAGGACTTCGTGCGCCGGCATTCGCTGTCGCCGGTCGCAGACTGGCCGGAAGCGATTACGAGATAAGGAGCAGGCCATGACAATATTCCCCCACGGCTACGCGCTGCTCATCGGCGTGGACGCCAACCAGGTTGACCGCTGGGCGCTGCCGGCGGTCGGCAAGGATATCGCGGCGGTGGCCGGCGTGCTGGCGCATCCCGACCGCTGCGGCTACCCGGCCGTCAACATCATGACCGTCACCGGCGCGGCCGGCACGCGGGCGGGCATCCTGGACGGCCTGGCCTGGCTGGCCGAGCGGCTCCAAGCGGACGCGGGCGGAAACGCCACGGCCGTGATCTACTACAGCGGTCATGGCTGGCGCCGCGGGGATGACGCCTATTACCTGCTGCCTTACGACGCGCGGGAGGGGGCGGGCGGCCTGCCGGCGCCGGCCAGCGCGCTGGCCGCGGCCGATTTCGCTGCGGCCGTGGCCGATCTGGCCCCGCGGCGGCTGCTGGTTCTGCTGGACTGCTGCCACGCGGCCGGTATGGGCGTCAAGGACGCGGGCGGCTTCGCCGGCGTCGCGCTCCCGCCCGCACTGCTGATGGGGGGTCATAAAGGGGTAGCGCCCGGCGCGAAGGAGCTGGAGGCGCTGAGCCAGGGCGCGGGCCGCGCGGTGCTCAGCGCGTCCCAGGGCGCGCGGTCCTCCTACCTGCGCCGCGATGGGGCGATGAGCATCTTCACCTACCACCTGATTGAGGCGCTGACCGGGCATGCGGGGCCCGCGGCGGGCGCGACGGAGGTGCTGGTCTCGGACGTGATGGGCCACGTTGCGCGCCGGGTGCCAGTCAGCGCGCGGGCGGATTGGAGCCAGGAACAGCAGCCGGACTTCCAGGTGAGCGGCGACAACTTCCCGGTGGCGCTGCTGCTCGGCGGCCAGGGGGTCAGCAAGGGGGTGACGCCGCCGGATCCGCTGGCGCCGCTGCCCGCAGTCGGGCCGGCCGTCAGCCAGACTCTTGGCGGCCGTGGCGTGCAGGCGGGGCGGGATGTGCGCGTCGGCGGTGACCTGGTGCTGGGCGACAAGATCGGCCGGCAGATCAACACAGGGGGCGGCGCGTATGTTGAGCGGGTTCAGTAGTTGGAAACCACCCCTCAACGTGAAAGGCCCCGCAAGGCCTGGGTGGCGGGTTCGTAGCAGCGCCGGCGGCCGAAGGAAGTCCCTGTGGGACGGGTGCTTCTCACTTACAGGCAGGGATTTCAATCCCTGAACGCGCTCATGGAGTTCACTATGCAACCGATCACCTCTGCTTCCCTCGGCTTTGCCCGCGTCGCGGTCGTCAGCCCGGAGCTGCGCGTCGCTGATATCCATTTCAACGTGCAGGCCATTGCCGCCGCGCTGCGTGAAGTGGCCGCGCGCGGCTGCCGCCTGGCGCTGTTCCCGGAACTCTGCCTCACTGGCTATTCCTGCGGCGACCTGTTCTTTCAGTCGTTGCTGCTGGAGCGCGCGCGGGCCGCGCTGGCGTCCGTGGCCCAGGCCGCAACCGAGGCCGATATCGCCGCAGTCGTGGGCCTGCCGCTGGCCGTGGATGGCCGGCTGTTCAACTGCGCCGCGTTTGTTGCGGGCGGCCGGGTCCTCGGCCTGGTGCCCAAGACGTACCTGCCCAGCACCAACGAGTTCTACGAGGCCCGCTGGTTCACCTCCGGCCGGCTGTGCCCCGTGGATGAGGTCGTGCTGGATGGCGCCGAGACACCTATTGGCACGGATCTGCTGTTCGCTGCCGAGAACTTGCCTGATCTCGTGGCGGGCATCGAGGTGTGTGAGGACTTGTGGGCCGTGAACCCGCCCAGCGGCGAGCTGGCGCTGGCCGGCGCCACGGTGCTGCTCAACGGCTCGGCCAGCAACGAGCTGCTGGGCAAGGTCGAGTATCGCCGCGATCTGGTGCGCCAGCAGTCTGCCCGCTGCTTGGCCGCCTACCTGTACGCGGGCGCGGGCGCTACTGAATCCACCACCGACATCGTGTGGGCCGGCCACTCGTTGGTCGCCGAAAACGGCGTCATCCTCGCTGAGACCGAGCGTTTTCGATTCGACACCGTGATGGCCTTGGCCGATGTTGACGTGAACCGCCTGGCGTTAGAGCGTATCAAGAACAGCGCGTTCGGCCAGGCCGCGGCCATCACACCTCCCATGCGAACCATTCGCTTCACCCTGCCCGGCGCCGCGCGTGCGGTCGAGATAGCGGATCTGCTGCGGCCGGGCCTCTCGCAAACCCCATTTGTGCCGGCCGACGAGGCGCGGCGCGCCCAGCACTGCCAGGAGATCTTTACGATCCAGGCGACCGGCCTGGCCCGCCGGCTGCAGCATACCGGCAGCCGAACTGCGGTCATTGGCGTCTCGGGTGGGCTCGATTCCACGCTGGCGCTGCTGGTGACGGCCAGAGCGTTCGACCTGGTGGGCCTGCCGCGCGCCGGTATCGTCGCGATCACCATGCCCGGCTTCGGCACCACCCCGCGCACTCGGAGCAACGCTGAGCGCCTGGCCGAGCTGCTGGGGGTTACACTGCGCGTCATCCCCATCGCGGATGCGGTGCGCGGCCACTTTCGGGACATCGGTCACGATGAGAACGTACACGACATAACGTATGAGAACGCCCAGGCCCGCGAGCGGACGCAGATCCTGATGGACGTGGGCAACCAGGTGGGCGGGTTTGTGGTTGGCACCGGAGATCTATCGGAGCTGGCGCTGGGCTGGGCGACGTATAACGGCGACCACATGTCCATGTATCACGTCAACGCAGGGGTGCCGAAGACGCTGGTGCGTTACCTGGTGGCGTGGGCGGCCGACGCCGAGTTTTCAGGGGAGGCCGCAAGCGTGCTCCATGATATCGTTGTCACGCCCATCAGCCCTGAGCTGCTGCCGCTGAGCGAGGGCGGTGAGCTGGCGCAGAAGACCGAGGAGGCCATCGGCCCTTACGAGCTACACGATTTCTTCCTGTATTACACTGTCCGCTTTCAGTTCGCCCCGCGCAAGGTCTACGCGCTGGCGCAGCAGGCCTTTGCCAATGAGTATCCAACCGAGGTGATAGTCCGCTGGCTGCGCGTGTTCTACCGCCGCTTCTTCAGCCAGCAGTACAAGCGTTCAGCCATGCCAGATGGACCCAAGGTGGGGTCGGTGGCGCTTTCCCCACGCGGCGACTGGCGGATGCCGTCGGATGCCAGCGCCGCGGCGTGGTTGGCGGAGGTGGAGAGCCTCTAGATATGTAAGAAGCTGCTTGCTTCCAGCACAAACGCGGTCGCGCCGGCCGTGGCGACCTGATCCCCGCGTCCGGCCGCCTCGGTGCGCGGCTGGCAGTTCTGGCGGATGGTTTCAAGCACGGCGTCAACTTCGGCCGGCTCGACGCCGATCAGCAGGGTGACGTTGCCGCGGCGCAGGAAGCCGCCGGCAGTGTTGATGCGCGTGACCCGGCGCCCGGCCGCCAGGAGGGCGCGGGTCACGGCATCCGCGTCGTCGTTGTGTACGATGGCGAGCACCAGGTTCATTTTTGGGGCTCCTTGGGCTGGAATAGTGGTCGGCTGAGCCGACGTTGGCGGCGTTTGTTCTGCATGCAGCCGTTCGAACCGCAGCATGGGGAACTTGAACACCGTTGCACCGCCCACCTGTACCTCCAGAGGGATGGCGGGCGCGGCCAGGGTCATGTGGGCCGGCTCGGTGCCGGTCACCGCGGGGTTGATGTAGCGGCGCCGGGTGCGGCACGTTTTCCGGATTATCTCGAGCACAGGTGGGATCTGAACGGGCTCGAGGCCGATCAACACAGTCACGTTGCCCCGTGACAGGAACCCCCCGACGCTGGGCAGTCGCGTCAGCTCGAACCCGGCAGCGTTCAACCGGCCACAGAGCCTATCTGCGTCTTCGCTTTGAACGATGGCAAGCAGCAGCTGCATAGCGGTCCCTTTCCTAAACCCTGATTCTTTTTTGCGGGAGGTAAGTCTACCTGACGGGGTAACCGCCTGTCAAATAACTGCAATTGGCTGGAGCTAATTCCTTGTCTACTCCCTGACGCTGCGTCATCTATCCTGCTCAGCCTATCTGTGCGGATTGGCGGTGACGGCGCAGGGCATCCCAGCCCACCAGCCGCCTTGTGGCGTCGTCAATCAGGTGCAGCCGCACCGTCTTCAGGCTTTCCAACACCGTCAAGGGCTTGATGTGAAACGGCAGGTTTTCCCGGTAGCAGCTCGGCAGGTGATAGTTGGGAACCTTTGGGCTGAGATGATGGATGTGGTGAAACCCGATATTGCCGGTGAACCATTGCAGGATCATGGGCAGCTTGTAGAACGAGCTTCCTTGCATGCCGGCCCTGACGAAGCTCCAGCGCTCTTTGTGCTCCCAGTAGACCCCTTCGAACTGGTGCTGGACGTAGAACAGCCACACCCCGGCCGTGCAGCCGATGACCAGGATCGGCGCCGACACCAGGAAATACTCTTTGAACCCGACCAGCAGCCCCATACCGGCCACCAGCGCCGCCAACGCCAGATCTGTGTAGATCACGCTCCAGCGTTCGCGCCTGTCCGCATGTGCGGGCGGTATGCGGTGGATGATCGCGAACATAATCGTGGCGCCGACGGTGAACAGGATCCACGGGCTGCGCACGATTCGATAGACTGCCTTGCGCCACCACGGCGCGGCCAGGTACTCCTGCACGGTCATCGTCGGCACGTCGCCCACGTCCCGTTTGTCCAGGTTACCGGCTGTGGCGTGATGGATGGCGTGATCGTGCCGCCATTGGTAGAACGGCGTCATTGTCAGGATGCCCAACAACATCCCTACGACCTCGTTGGCCCTTTTCGACGCGAAGAAAGAGCCATGACAGCAGTCGTGGAAGATGATGAATGCGCGCACCATGAAGCCGGCCGTTGGCAGGGCCAGTGCCAGGGTCAGCCAGTAGGAGACGCGCAAGCTCCACAGCATGAGCACCCACAGGGCCAGGTAAGGGATCATCGTGTTGGCGAGCTGCCAGATGCCCTGGCGCAGGTCGGGCCGGGCATACGGCTTGACCAGCTTCTGCCAGTTCAGGGTTTCGAGATCGGGGGATATGGTCATCGGGCGCCTCCGGCGGGATTTGTGTTTGTTATAGCTATTGTACCACAGGTGAGAGCAAAGCAAGCTTGTGCTGTGGTGCTTTTGCCTCCCGCTTCGTTTCCGTGTACACTGGACGCGATATACCGTAACCTTCACGGCCGAAGCTGGCCGTCAATCGAGAGAGGAGCAATTTCATGGAATCCTACACCTTTCACGTTTCCATTCCGAACACCGGCCGGGTCTGGCGCAAGGTCGAGCTGACCGCCGATCAGACGTTGGAAGATCTCCATTTCGCGATTCAGGATGCCTTCGATTTTGACGCCGACCATCTGTATTCCTTCTTCATGAGCGGCCGCGCATGGGATGCTTCAACGGAGTACATGCTGCCGGAAGGTATTGATCCGTGGGGTGAAGACCTGGATGATCTGGACGGCGAGGAATTCGATGACGAAGAACCTGCCGATGAGGATCTGGGCGAAGAGGCGCTCGATGAAGACCTGGATCTGACGGATGAAGAGGACGTCCTTGGGCCCGAGGCCTTTCAGGTGATGACGGCTGCGCTGGGCGGTGGGCCAGCGCCTGAGTCGTTCGACCAAATGCTGGGCATGGTGAAGGACAACGACGCCCTGCGCGCTGAGCTCGTCAAGCTTATGGTGGCCCAGACCGGCGTGCCGCCCGCGATGGCGGAACTGATCTTTCGCAACGCGGACAAGCTCAACACCTTGACCCCGGATCAGTTTGCCGAACAGGTCCTGATGACCGCGCCCAAGGAACTCCAGGATGAGTTGCTGGGGTCCATGCTGTTTGATGATACACCTGCCGGTGATGTGCGGACCACAATCCTGGCCGATCTGAGCCTCACAAAGGGCCAGACCTTCTTGTATCTCTTTGACTATGGCGATGAATGGCGTTTCAAAGTGCGCGTCCATGCGGTTAACCCGAACGCGGATGCTGGCGTGGAGTACCCGCGCTTAGTGGAAGAGGTGGGCGTGGCGCCCCAGCAGTATCCGGATTATGAGGACGACGAGGAATGGGAAGCGGAAGGCGATGAAGCCTAAGGACCTTTGACAGGCCATCCGCCAGGATCCCGGCAAACAGATCGATCCCGTAAGCGCGTCCCACGCGTACCGCAGCCGGCGCCAGGACCGCGCCGGTGCGGGTCGCCATATCCAGCACCGACGCGCCGGCTGGCGGCGCCAACAGAACCTGCAGCCGCTGCCCGAACTGGTGGAACAGCACCGGCCCGACCCGATCATAGGTCGGTGCCGCGCCATCGAAGACGCCCTCAATCATGGGTTCGGTGGCGACGGTGAGTGCGGTCATGTGGCACCTGTAAGGTTGGGTATGTCCGAACAGCACGATGCGGCCTCGCAACCATATCATGCTCTGTTGGAAGTTGCCTGGCTGCTGATCGCCCTGCTCATTCCCCTGGCCGTCAACCTTTGGGCCCAACAACCTTTTGAGCCTTCAAAGGCCGCTTTGCTGCGCACCCTTGTTTGGGCGATGGCAGGCCTGTGGCTGGTGGGCGGGTTGCTTGAGCGCCGCAACTTGTGGCGCGAGGTAACCACCCAGCCCCTTTTCCGGCCAGCGACCGCCGTGGTTTTGGTGCAGGCGCTGGCAACCTCGCTATCAGTCCAGCCCGCACTCAGCCTTTGGGGCAGCTACGAGCGAGGCCTGGGCTGGTCGACCCTCCTGAGCTACTACCTCCTGTTTCTGCTGGTCGCGGCCTACTTGCGCACGCCAGCGCAGGTTGACCGGCTGGTGCAGGCGATGGTAGCCACGGTCGTGCCGCTGATAGCTCTCGGTGTGGCCCAGGCGCTGGGCTGGGCGCCCGTGCCGCTGTATAACGACGCGCGTTCTCCTGTCTATGCCACCCTGGGCCGCGCCAACTTCCTCGGCGCATACCTGGCTCTGATCCTGCCGCTCACTCTGGCTCAAGGCTGCGCCGCGCGCGGGCGTGTGGGCCGGCTGGCTGTCGGCGTGTTGCTGGCTGGCGAGATTGTGCTTATCGGGCTGACCCGCGCGCGCGCGGCCTGGCTGGCTGCGGGGGTGGCAATGGCGCTTTTTGGACTGGCCTGGTTATGGCCGCGCCTGCGAGCCCGCGGTCGGATCTGGCAGGCGACCGCGGTTAGCGCTGGCCTTGTGGGCCTGGGTGGCGGCCTGACCCTCGCCCTGTGGGTCGGCCGGGCAGGTGGTTCCACCGCAGCGCGGCTGACCATCTGGCGCGCCCTCCTGTCACTCTTGGCCAGGCGGCCGCTCCTGGGCTACGGCCCCGACTCGTTGGAGCTGGTCTTCCCCGCAGTCTACCCCCCGCAGTTGGTCTACTACCAGGGCCGTGGCATCCTGGTTGACCGGGCGCACAACTTGCTGTTGGATTGGGCTATGATGTCCGGCGTGATCGGCCTGCTGGCGCAGAGCGCGCTGTTCGTCGCCTTCTTCTGCCTGACCTGGCGCGCGGCCCAGTGCGCAGCCGATATTCGCCAGCGGGTGCTTTTGATCGGCTGTCTGGCGGCTGTCGGCGGTGCGGTGGCTGGCAACCTGGTCAGCTTCGATGTCACGGCCACCGCGACCGCCACGGCGTTGTTGCTGGCGTTAGGTGTGGCGCTGGCCCGGCCTGCTGCGCCGCAGGTCATTAGAGGCGGCGCAGCGCAGGAGGCGCCGGGCCGTTTCTCTGCCCCCATAAGCCGGACGGAACCGGGCCTGCGGTGGGCCGCGTTGTCGTTGTCTCTGGTGATTGCCGCGGGGAGCGGCTGGGCGATCTGGCAGGCCAATGTGCGACCTATCGCCGCGGACGTTGCCGCGCGCGCGGCGGAACGTCGCATCGCAGTCGGTGATTGGTGGGGCGCGCGGCGTGCCGCGGAGCGGGCTGTGGCCTGGTGGCCGGTTGAGCCGGCCCATCGCCGGACATTGAGCTGGGCTTATCTTCAAAGCGTGATCGCACTGGCCACGGCCGATGGCGCAGAACCCCCGGCGTTGGTCGTTATTGCGGATGTGACTGCTGATCCGTGCGCCGTGGGGAGCGTCCTGCAGTGCCGGGGACACCTGCTGGCGCGGGCTGAGGCCGAGCTGCTCGCGGCGCGCGACCTGCGCCCCGGCGAGTATCGCACCTGGGCGGCCCTGGGCGAGTTGTACGGCGTCTGGGGCGTTCGGTGGGACGCGAGCCGGTTGCCGTTGGCCCACCAGGCGTTCGCCCAGGCGACCGCTCTAGCCCCGAACCTGGCGACGCTCTACACCGCCTGGGGCATGGTTGACCTTGAAGGAGGACGCTACGCGCCGGCCGCGGTCCACTTCCGCCGGGCCGTGAACCTGGATGCGACCGATGGCTACGCCTTCACCCGCCTGGGTGAGGCTGAGCTGGGCGCGAGTGATATCGCAGCAGCGCTCAATGCTTTTCAGCAGGCGGTGCACTGGACCCCGGATTCGGCCGGGGCCCATATTGGCCTGGCCCGTGCGCTGTGGCTTGAGGGCCGATCCCAGGCCGCCGCCGTGGCCCTGGAACAGGCCCTGGCGCTCGACCCAGCCAGCCCGGCCGCGCTGGCACTACGCCAGGAGATCAACCGACGGCTATAACATCGTCACTCAGCGCGATGAAAGGAAGGCTCCTCATGAAGTCACGCACCTTGTGGATCACGGTTTGTGTGTTGGCCGGCCTGATACTGGCCGGAGGTGTGGTCGGCGCGTTGCCCGACGCCCCTGAGGCGGACGTCGCAGCCGAGATCAACTACCAGGGCCGCCTGACAAATGCTGCAGGCGCGCCGCTGAGTGGCACGTTCACGATGCGGTTTCAGATCTACAGCGCAGCGACCGGCGGCACGCTGTGGTGGGATAGCGGCAATCTCAGCGTCCCAGTTGTGAACGGGTTGTTCAACGTGGTGTTGGGCGTAAATCCGCGCAACTTCAACGGCGGGGAGTTATGGCTGCGCATCTACGTGGATGGCGAATGGCTGACACCGCGGCAGGAACTGTTGCCTGTGCCCTATGCGCTGGGCCTGCGGCCGGGGGCGGACATCACGGGTCAGCCCGATCCGTCCGGCTACGTGCTGCGGGTGATGATGACCGGCGTCCACGCCACGCGCGCGGCCGTGTGGGCCGCCACCAGCACCGGCGATGCGGTGCGCGGCGCCTCCCCTGGCGGCTACGGACTGGCCGGCTACACGGACGACGGCTACGCCGTCTATGGTCAGGACGGAGGCAGCACGACGGCGCACGGTTACGGCGGCTACTTCTCCAGCCTGAACGGCATCGGCGTATACGGCGTTAGCAGCGCCACGCCCCATTTCACCAACATGCACGCGCCCGGCGTCTACGGCAAGAGCGCAAACGGTGTCGGGGTGTATGGCACCGGCAGGACTGGCGTGCGCGGGGAAAGTGTGGCCGCCGGCTCCGGCGTCTATGGCCGCACTGACGCCGGTGACCTGTATAACACGGCTGGCGTGTGGGGCACTGCCGGCGGCAGCCAGGGGATCGGCGTGCGCGGTTACCGCGTCGGTATCGGGGCCGGGGTTCAAGGCACGACGTATGGTGCGAGCAGCGGATCGGGCGTCATCGGCGAGAGCGAGTCTTTCATTGGCGTGTGGGGCGAGAGCGATGCGGACTTCGGGATGTGGGCCCAGACGGGGCTGGCAAGCAACAACTACGGCCTCTACACGCCTGACAACATCTATTCGCTTAACTACCACCTGGCCGGCGCGTTGATGCAGTTGGTCCAGAACGGAGGGGCCGAACCGCTGGATCCGGGCGATGTGGCAGTGTTCAGCGGTATGACCGCGGCGCTCCAGGCAGGCGGCCCGCCGGTGGCCCAGGTGGCACGGGCTACAACCGCCGGCAGCACGGCCGTGGCAGGTGTGGTCTATAGCCGCTTCAACATTGCGACTGTAACCCGGGAGCGCCAGGCGATGGGCGGGGATCTGGCCGGCGACCAGGAAGTGACCCTTGCAGGGCCGGTGCTACCGGGCGAATATCTGCTGCTGGTGATCCAGGGCCCGGCACTGGTTAAGGTTGACGCCGCGGCAGGCGCGCTCCAGCCCGGCGATCTGCTCGGCAGCGCAGCGTTGACCGCCCATGCCGGCCGCGCGCCGCAGGTCACGGTGGCTGGCACGCCATCCGCCGTGCCTGGCACGGTGTTGGGCAAAGCGCTGGAACATTGGGACGGAGGACAAGGGCAGATCTATGTCTTTGTCACGCTGCAGTAAGGAGGGCCAGATGACGTACAAACGCACCCTGCGCGTGATCGCAGTGCTCGCCCTGGTGGCTGCATTGGCCGCCGGAGGCGTGGCCCTGGCCCAGACCTCAGTCCACTACAACCTGGAATGGCACGTCATCGCGGGCGGCGGTCAGCCTGTGACCTCGGCGCACTATGCAGTGAATGCATCGGTCGGCCAGGGGGCAGCCAGCCCGCCCCAATCAACCAGCGCGCACTATGCAGTCAGCGGCGGATATTGGTACAGCGGCATCGTGCCTCTGAAGGTGTATCTGCCGTTGGTCCTGCGCAGCGCGGCGTAAGCATTTGAGATACGAGCCCGGGACCTGCGCAAGACTGTGGGGGTGCCCGCGCCAGCATCTTGCGTAGGTCCTGGTAGAGAATCAGGGAGCGTTTTCGGTGGCATTCTGAGCGATTCAACCTTTGCTTTCTCGCAACGGCGAGCATCCAGCGAAGAACCTCCACCGGTGGGCCTGTTTTTCGGCTTCTCAGAAGTTGCCTTTTCTTTGTGTTTTGTGGCACAATAAGGGTCCGGTCGTGCATATGCGAATGGCTAGCTGTTTCGACCGCTGCCTGGCCATGAACTTGAGTGACAGCTAGCCGGTATGCTGGCTCTGTTGGAGGTGAGATCTGATGCGTTGGTGGCGATTGATCTGTGTATTGGCATTGGTGAGTGTGCTCGGGAGTATGGCCTTGGTCCGGCCATCGTTGCCTGTTGCCCTGGCGGAGCCGGTCGCGCAACCGGGCGGCAAGGTGGTGATCTACTTCTTCTGGGGCGAAGGGTGTCCGCATTGCGCCGCGGCCAAGCCGTTCCTGGCCAGGTTGGCCCAGAAGTATCCGAGGGTTGAGGTCCGTGATTTTGAGATCTACAATGACGTAGGCAGCCGGGAGTCGTTTGCGCTCATGGCGGCGAAATTTGGTTTCGAGCCAACCGGCGTGCCCACGTTCTTCATCGCCGATCGTTACTGGGTGGGGTTTGCCGAGGAGTTCACCGGCCGTGAGATGGAGGCGGTCGTGGCCTCGTGCGCGCTGTCCGGCTGTTCGGACGCAGGCGAGGGGGTGTTCAGCCCGGCCGAGCCGCCTACTTTGGCGCCACCTACTGTGGTGCCTACGAACGCGCCGGCCCTCGCCGAGGCGCCAGCTAACCCTGGCCCAGCTGAAAACCCCGGGCCGGCAGCGGTCGCAGCCCCTGCGGTAACCACTAGTGCCAGCATGTTGACGCTGCCCTTGATTGGCCCGGTGAACCTGGCCACCCAATCCCTGGCGATCAGCACCGCGCTCATCGCGTTCGTGGACGGCTTCAATCCGTGTTCGCTGTGGGTGCTCTCCATGCTGCTGGCGTTGACGCTGCACACGGGGTCGCGCAAGAAGGTGTTTATCATCGGTCTGGTTTTCATCACGGTGACGTCGTTGGTCTACGTTCTGTTCATCGCAGGCCTGTTCACCATGTTGACCGTGATCAGCTTCGTGGGCTGGATCCAGGTGGTGGTGGCGCTGGTGGCGCTTTTCTTCGCGTTGGTGAACATTAAAGACTATTTTTGGTATAAAGAAGGCCTCTCGTTCACCATCTCGGATGAGAAGAAGCCAGGCCTGTACCGCTCCATGCGCCGGGTGCTCAAGGCCAGTGACTCACTGCCAGCGCTGATCGGTGCAACCATCGTGATGTCGGCCGGTGCGTCGTTGGTGGAGTTCTCGTGTACGGCGGGGTTCCCAGTGCTGTGGACCAACCTGCTGGTGGCGCAGGGGGTGACGGCGGGGGTGTTCATCACGCTGTTAGCGCTCTACATGCTCATCTACCAGCTCGACGAGTTGGGCATCTTCCTTGCCGCGGTGCTCAGCCTCCGGGCCAGCAAGCTGGAGGAGAAGCACGGGCGGATCCTCAAGCTGATCGGCGGGATGCTGATGCTGACATTGGCCGTGGTGATGCTGGTAAATCCCAATCTGATGAATACCCTCAACTCGTCGCTGATCATCTTCGGGATCGCGTTCGGCGCGTCGCTGCTGATCTTGGTGACCCACCGGGCGATTCTGCCACGGCTGGGTGTTCGTATCGGCTTGGAGAAGTAACACTATCCGCTGGATTGTGCGTGTGTTACGGTTCCGTGGCCAGCTCCAGTTGTCGCTGGTAGAGCTGGCTGTACAGACCGTTACGGGCCAGCAGTTCGTGGTGGCTGCCCACTTCGCGGATGCGGCCACCCTCCAGCGCAATGATCTTGTCGGCGTTGCGGATGGTGCTGAGGCGGTGGGCGATCACCAGGGCGGTACGGCCGCGCAAAACTTGCTCTAGCGCCTGTTGGATCAGGTATTCGGCCTCCGCGTCAACTGACGAGGTTGCTTCGTCCAGGATCAGGATGCGCGGGTCGGTGAGGATTGCGCGCGCTAGCGCCAGCCGTTGCCGTTGTCCGCCGCTCAGTTTCACACCCCGCTCGCCCACCGCCGTGTCGTAGCCGTGCGGCAGGGTCGCGATGAACTCGTGCGCGTACGCGGCCTTCGCTGCGGCTTCGATCTCCGCCTCCGTCGCATCCGGCCGGCCGTAGGTCAGGTTCTCGCGCACTGTGGCGTTGAAGAGGAAGGTGTCCTGCAGAACCACCGACACATGTTGCCGCAGCGAGGCGATCTGCACGGCGCGCAGGTCGTGCCCGTCAACGCGCACCCGGCCGTGGGTGGGATCGTAGAAGCGGCAGAGCAGGTTGGCGATGCTGGTCTTGCCCGCGCCGCTGGGACCCACCAGCGCGACGACCTCGCCCGGCGCCACGTGGAAGTCTACATCGTGCAGCACCTCATCCCCGTCGCCGTAGCTGAAATGCACGTCCTCGAAGGCGATTTCGCCCGCCACCTCGGACAGCGCGGCTGCATCCGGCGCGTCGCGGATATCTGGCGCCGCGTCCAGCAGTTCGAAGATGCGCTCGGCCGCAGCGATGGCCTGCTGCAGAATGTTGTCAATGTCGGTCAGGCGGCGGATCGGCTCGTAGAACGAGGCGATGTAGGACACGAAGGCGACCAGAGTGCCGAGGGTGAGCTCGTCCCGCAGCACCATACCCGCCCCCACCCCCAGCACCAGCGCGCCGCCCAGCGCCGACAGGAAGCCAAGGGCCGGGAAAAAGGTGGACCAGGTGCCGATGGAGGCCACACGTGCGTCCAGGTAGCGGCCACTAACTTGGCTGAACCGGCCCAACTCCGCGTCTTCCTGGCCGAACGCCTGGATCACCCGCATGCCGGCCAGGTCATCTTGGAGCCGCGCGTTGACGTCCCCCAGCCGGTCACGCACCCGGCGATAGATGGGCCGCGCACGGCGGTTGAACCAGCGCAGCCCCAGCGCGATCAGCGGCACGGGCAGCAGCGCCACCAGCGCCAGCCGCGGCTCCAACACGAACAGCACGATCGCGGCCCCGGCGAGCCGCACCGCGGCCACCAGGGTCAGGATGGTGCCGTGGGTGATGAACTGTTCCAGCGCGCTGACGTCGTTGCTGACCCGCGACATCAACTCGCCCGTGGAGGTGCGCTCGAAGAAGGATAGCGAGAGCCGCTGCAAGTGGTTGTAGATGCGCACCCGTAGGTCGTAGAGGATGCGCTCGCCGATAGTGTGGCGCAGATATTGGTCGCCAAACTCGGTCAAGCCGGTCAGCGCGTACACGCCGACCAGACCGAGCGCCAGGGGCAGCAGGCGCTCCACCTGCCGCGCAGCGATGACACCGTCCACGATCTCGCGCTGGAACAGGGGCGGCAGCAGCCCCAGGGCGGTTTGCAGCAGGATGATGGCTGTGGTCGCGGTCAAGCCGCGCCAATACGGCCGCAGGTGATGGATGAGTCGCTTGAGTGCACGCATGGGTCTCCCCGGATGAGGGCAGGGAGGCGCTTCCGGTGCCACCCTGAGCGGCTGCGCCGCCTATCTTCGCCGCGGTGTGCCACCAGCGAAGGTCTCCTTGCTCTTATTGATGCGTTGAGTTTAGCACCGAGCGCCGCGCAAGGAAATGACAACGCTCAGGTTGCGCGGTATACTTCATTTCCGCTCGTGTCATTCGCGGCAGAGACTGACCCCAAAATGGGACGCGGACTACGCAGACGACGCGGACCACGCGGACAAACTCTGTTCCTGTCCGCGTTGTCCGCGGTATCCGCGTCGTGCCCGAAACTGCGGGGCAGACTCTCCGCGTTCCAGTTTTCGTCTCTGCTTGTGCCATCCGTGACATGGGCACTGCTCTGCAAACTCGGACGCCGAGGCCTGCCCCGGAACGCAGCAAGCTGCGACGTCCGGTTTCATGGGTTGTGGCTCTTCGACGGCGCTCAGGATGCACGTCGCGCCCGGCATGGACATCTCTCCTGGAAAGGAAACGCGTGCCATGTATCTTCTTTCACTTGCAGATTACGCTGTCGCCCGGCCGCTTTTTGCCGGGCTGGATGATCACTTGGCGGTCGCGGCCATCCTGGAGGGCTCGGCGCCCGCGGCCTTGTACGTGGATCACCCGATCCGGCCGTGCGCCGCGTTCACCTGGACGGGATACCGTTTCTTCCTCACCGGTTCACCCGCTGTCGGAGCGTTCAGCCAGGCGGTGCGCGGCCTCTTGATGGACACAGTCTTCCCGCAGACGCAGGCCGCGGGCCTGGAGATGATAGAGCTGGCGTATGCGCCCGAAGGCTGGGCCGACGCCATCACCGGCGTCATCCTGCGCGATAAGGCGCCCATCCTGGCCCGCCGCCACTATTACGTCTACCATAGCCTGCGGCACGACTGGCGGTCGGTGCTGCCGGCTGGCTATCGCCTGACGCGGATTGACGCCGGCCTGCTGGCGCAAGATCACATCTACAACCTGGACGCGCTGCGGGAGGAGCTGTGCTCTGAGCGGCCGTCGGTGGCCGATTTCCTGGCCAGGAGCTTCGGGATCGCCGCCTTGTACGGGGATGAGCTGGCTGGCTGGTGTACCTCGGAGTACAACACCGGCGACCGGTGCGAGGTGGGCATCGGTACGCTGGAGCCGCACCAGCGCCGCGGGCTGGCGACTGCGATGGGGTCGGCCTTCATCGAGCACGCGGCCGCGCGCGGCATCAGGCACATCGGCTGGCACTGCTGGGCCCGCAACCAGCCGTCGGTCGCAACGGCGCTCACAATCGGTTACGAGAAGGCAGCGGAGCACAGCACCTTTATCACCTGGCTCGCCAGTGGCTGAGGCGCGGCCCGAGGTATGGTATAATTGTGTCCAGTGTTGTTTTTCACTTGCAGCGAGAAAGGAAAAGGATCCATGGCTTGGTTCGATAAGGCTTTGAAGTCTGTTCAGAGCACCGCAGAGAAGGCGGCTTTCGAGGCGGACAAGTTGGTGCGTGTGAAGCGCGAGGAAGGCGCCCTGGCCAATATGCAGCGGAAGGTGCAGGCCAAACTGGCCGGCCTCGGGCAGGCCGCGCTCGCACTTTATCAGGCCGGTTCGCTGGCCGACCCGACAGTGGCCGCGCTGGCCCAGGAGCTTGCTGATCTGGAAGCCCAGGTTCAGCAGCAAAAGGAAAGGCTAGAAACTGTCCGCAACGAGCAGCACCAGGTGGGGGGGCAGCCCATGGCCGCGGCACCTGCGGTTGAAGAATCCGGGCCGGCAGCCCCGGAGCCCGTGGTCGAGGAGCAGGCCCCGCCCGCGGCGGAAGCGCTCGCGTTGATCACCTGCCCCAACTGCCAGTCCGAGGTGAAGGCTACGGTCACGTTCTGCCCGGAGTGCGGCGCTCGGCTGAAGTAAGCTGAAGCGACCTGCTGGCGTCTGGGTTCGCGCGCGAGGTGTGCATTTCCTAAATGCGCACCTCGCATTGTGCACCGGCTATCCGGCTTGGCCGACGCCTTGCGCGCTGGCCGAGGACTGGAGCCGCTGGAGCAATTCAGCATTGGTTGGGTAGCGTCTCAAGATCTGGAGCAGCCGCATCATCGCCTCGCGCGGGGGATAGCCGGCGAGGTAGCGGCGGAGCCGCGCCAGGCTTGCCATCTCGACCGCGGTGTACAGGTGTTCTTCCCGCCGGGTGCCGCTGCGATGCACGTCTATGGCCGGGAAGATCTGCTCCTGGGCCAGGGCCCGGTCCAACACGATTTCGCTGTTGCCGGTGCTCTTGAATTCCTCGTAGATGAGCTGGTCCATTCGGGAGTTGGTATCGATCAGTGTGGTGGCCAGCAGCGTCACCGAGCCGCCCCCCTCCACCTTTCGCGCCAGGCCGAAGAAGCGCCGCGGGATCACCAACGCGCTGGCATCCATGCCGCCCGACAGGCTGCGGCCAGCCCCGCGGCTGCCCAGGTTGAACGCGCGTGCCAGGCGTGTCAGGCTATCCAGCAATACCACGATATCGTTGCCGCATTCCAGTTCGACTCGGATGTGCGCCAGCAGCAATTCAGCCAGTGCGGTGTGCTGCGCTGGCCCTTGGTCGCTGGAGCTGGCGAAGACCTCTGCGGCCACGGTGCGCCGGAAGTAGGTCAACTCCTCAGGCCGCTCATCGATCAGCAGCACCACGATCCGCGCGTCGGGCTGCCCGGCTCGAATGGCGCGCGCGATGCCCTCCAGCAGAGTCGTCTTGCCGGCTTTGGGCGGCGCTGCGATCAGCCCGCGCGTGCCCTTGCCGATGGGCGCCAGCAGATCCACGGCCCGCATCGCCACATCGCCGGCCGCGCCCAGGTCGAACCGCTCGTTTGGGCTGACGACGACCAACTGCTCGAACGGTGTCCGGGCCCGGTACGCCTCAGGTGATAGGCCACAGACGGTCGTCACATCTGTCAGCTCGAGGCCTTGCCGCTTCTCTAGCGCCGGCCCTGTCACCGTGGCCCCTTCCACCAGGGCGTATGCCTGCGCCAGGCGGGCGGGCACGAAGACTTCGCCCGCGGTCGGTTGTACTGCGTTCATCAACACAGCCCCACCGCGCATACGTTTCAGGATCCCTGCAGCGTGCTCAATCATCGTATGACCTTTACGTTTCATCATGGAGAAGACCAGGTCCCCGCATGGAACCTGGTCTTCTGTTAGTCAGGTAACAGGCTACATGCTCCGGTTTAGCAGCGGTTGTCACTCGAATGACCGCGCCTCCCGCAGCTGCCGCGGTCCTACGCTCACTTGCTCGACGTGGGGAAGATGCCCATGTCCTGACTTCCGGCCCTGCTGCTGTCGGTGAACCGCATGCCGTAAGGCACCAGCAGCGTCAGGGTCTGCTGGCTGACGTTCTTCAGCGCCAGTGACCCGGCTCCCGCATACTGGTAGTTGGCCGGCGAGGTACTCGCGAAGTTGTTGATGTAGGCTGTCACCAACGCCTGCGCCAGCGCGTCAGCCAGGGTCTGCGCGGTGTTGGGCTCCGGTACAGGCGCGTTCCTGGCGAATGCGATGATCTCGTTGGCTAATGTGTACCGTTGCCCCGGGACCTGGTTGCCGTCGAGCAGGGTCCAGATCGCGAGCTGCACCTGGAGCGGATCGCTGTCCACGTAGCCCTTTTTCAGCGCGTAGGCGATGGCTGCGCGTACTTGGTCAGGCCCCAGGTCGGCGCCTTGCAGTTCAGCGCCGGGGAACGGCTTGCCGTAGTTCAGGCAGAACCCGCGCACGGGCAGGGTGGCTGTCTCACCGGGCGCCAGGGTGATGACATAAGGCACAGGGTATAGCGACGGCGCGGCCTCAGGCAAGGTGAAGGTGACGGGTTGGGAGGCGACGGGCTGGCCGTCCGCGCCGGCCGTGCGCGCGGTCAGGCTGTGGTCGCCGGCCGGGAGCGCGGGCACGTTGAACTGCCAGGCGCCGTCCGGGCCGGCGGTCGTTTCACCGAGCAGGGTCTCGCCGTCGTAGACCTGCACCTTCGCCCCCGGTGCGGCCGTGCCGGACAGGGTGAAGGGCGAGCCGGCTTTGAGGTCAGCCAGGGACGGCAGCCTGAGCTCCGGCAGTTTGACTTCGGGCAGCGCGATTTCCGGCAGCTTGAAGGTGAAGGGCTGGGACGTGACGGGTTTGCCGTCCGCGCCGGCCGTGCGCGCGGTCAGGCTGTGGTCGCCGGCCGGGAGCGCGGGCACGTTGAACTGCCAGGCGCCGTCCGGGCCGGCGGTCGTTTCACCGAGCAGGGTCTCGCCGTCGTAGACCTGCACCTTCGCCCCCGGTGCGGCCGTGCCGGACAGGGTGAAGGGCGAGCCGGCTTTGAGGTCAGCCAGGGACGGCAGCCTGAGCTCCGGCAGTTTGACTTCGGGCAGCGCGATTTCCGGCAGCTTGAAGGTGAAGGGCTGGGACGTGACGGGTTTGCCGTCCGCGCCGGCCGTGCGCGCGGTCAGGCTGTGGTCGCCGGCCGGGAGCGCGGGCACGTTGAACTGCCAGGCGCCGTCCGGGCCGGCGGTCGTTTCACCGAGCAGGGTCTCGCCGTCGTAGACCTGCACCTTCGCCCCCGGTGCGGCCGTGCCGGACAGGGTGAAGGGCGAGCCGGCTTTGAGGTCAGCCAGGGACGGCAGCCTGAGCTCCGGCAGTTTGACTTCGGGCAGCGCGATTTCCGGCAGCTTGAAGGTGAAGGGCTGGGACGTGACGGGTTTGCCGTCCGCGCCGGCCGTGCGCGCGGTCAGGCTGTGGTCGCCGGCCGGGAGCGCGGGCACGTTGAACTGCCAGGCGCCGTCCGGGCCGGCGGTCGTTTCACCGAGCAGGGTCTCGCCGTCGTAGACCTGCACCTTCGCCCCCGGTGCGGCCGTGCCGGACAGGGTGAAGGGGGAGCTGGCTTGGAGGTCGGCCGCGGCCGGCAGCTTGAGCTCCGGCGCCTTGACGTTGGGCGGCTTGACCTCCGGCAGTTTGAATGTGAGGGGCTGGGACGTCACGGGCTTGCCCTCGGCGTCGGCCGTGCGGGCGACCAGGCTGTGATTGCCGGCAGGCAGCGCAGGCACGGAGAACTGCCATGCGCCGTCCGGGCCGGCGGTTGTCTCAGCAAGCGGTTCATCGTTATCGTAGATCAGAACTTTGGCGCCGGGCGCGGCCGTGCCCTTGAGGGCAATGGGTGTGCCGGCTGTGAGCCCCACACCCGCGTCCGTCTGAATCGTGGGTGTAACAACTTGGGATGGCGGGTTGATGCGTACTGCCAGCACCAGCGCGGCCACGGCCAGCAGCGCGCCGATCGCGGCCTTAGGCCGGTCGAGCCGGCGGAACCAGAAGGGTGGTTGTTGGGTGCGCATGGCTCAGCCCCTCCCGCCGCGCCAGGCAGCCAAATCGGCTTGTAGCGTCTGAATGCGATCAGACGCGGTGCGGACATCTGCCTTGCGCGCTGCCAGTTCCGCTTCCAGGCTTGCCAGGCGTTGTTGGCAGGCCAGACGGCTCCGGCGGAACCGGAACAGCTCGAACAGCCATTCCAGCAGCCAGCCCAAAAGCAGGCCGAGGACAAGTGCTACCCAGGGTGTGAATTGGAGATGCATGATGATGCCCGTGCTCCTTTCTAAGATCAGTTCGGCGAGTAGGACAGAAACCACCATATCATAAGTGACGATTATTGCGAACCCTGTTACGAGCCAGCAGGATAGCCTCGTGCGCGGGCCTCATCCATGATAACTTGGGTGGCTGTGGCCCCGATTCGGGTGACGCCAAGCGCCCGCACGCGCAGCAGGTCATCGAGGGCGCGCACCCCGCCCGCGGCTTTGATCTGCACGCCCGGTGCGCAGTGCCGCCGCATCAGCGCCAGGACGTGATCGGTGGCGCCGCGGTAGTTGTAGTCGCCGCTGGGCTGCTTCACGAACCCATAGCCGGTCGAGGTCTTGGCGAATGCAACCCCGCACGCCGAGCAGATCTCGCACAGGCGGATCACGTCGGCGTCCGCCAGGTAGTCGGTCTCGAAGATCACCTTGAGGAGGCCGCCACCGGCCACGGCCACTTCGTTGATGGCCCGGATCTCGTCCGCGACGTCGTCCCAGGCGCCGCCCAGCGCCTTGCCGACGTTGATCACCATGTCCACCTCGGCCGCGCCATCGCGCAGCACCTGTTCGGTCTCGGCGACCTTGATGGCGGTGGCGCTGTTGCCGTGGGGGAAGCCGATCACCGCGCAGACGGCCACATCCGAGCCAGCCAACAGGTCGCGGGCCTGGGCCACCGCATAGGGTTTGACGCACGCGGTCGCGATGTCGTACCGCCGGGCCAGCGCGCACCCCTCAGCCAATGCCTGGTCGGTCAGCGTGGGGTGCAGCAGCGAGTGGTCAATCATCTTGGCCAGGGTGTGGAGGGTGATAAGCTCGGTCATAATGGAATCCCTTGGTTGCTGCAGTGAGTAGCGAAAAGCGAGAAGCTGCGTGGCGGCTGTCGTCAGGCTGGCAGTTTACCACAAGATCGTTTGCTGCGCAGTATGCAAGCGCCCTGATATCGTGCTCACCTCTATTGGCGCGTCCGGCAGGAACCCGCTATAATCGCCCCATCCGATCATCTGCCGAACGAGCGCTCATGCCCGCATCTCACAGGAAACGTTTCGTCATATCCCTCCGCCTGCGCCGGCTTTGGCTGCTGGCGCTGTTCGCCGCGCCCGTGCTGATCGTCTCGCTGACCCAGGATATCGGCGCGACGGCCCATGACGCAGCCGCAGAGCACATCCTGCGCGGGGTGGCGTTCTCGGCAGCGATTGATGATGGCGTGCTCTACCCGCGCTGGTCGCAGGCGCTGCACTGGGGCCTGGGCAGCCCGCTGTTTACCTTCCAGCCGCCACTGCCCTACTACGCCCTCGACTTGCTCCACCGCCTGGGCCTGCCGCACGACCTGGGCTGGCGCTGGCTGGTCGCGGCCGGCTTCGGGCTGGCGTTCGTGGGCGCCTATCTGCTGGTGCGGGAGCTCACGGGCCGGCGCTGGCCCGCGTTGACCGCGGCCTCGGCCTACCTTTACGCGCCTTACATTTTGCGCAACGCGCTGGAACGCGGATCCAATGAAGCGTACAGCGTTTTCCTCTATCCGCTGGTGCTGTGGAGCCTGCTGCGGCTGGCGCGGCCGGCCTCCCATGCTGTGGCTGGTGGTGCGGGCGATGAAAGGCTGTTGGCCCCGAATCGAGGCTTCAGCCGGTCAGCCGCTCAAGGCAAGCGACCGGCTGACTCTAAAGAGGGCTTGCGCACAGCCTCGATTCCAGCAGCGCGCGGGGGTGCTCTCACGGCAGAGCCTGCACCGCAGGGGGCACACGAAGGGACAAGAGTTGGGGCATCCGCGTTCACCCGTGCTCGTCCGCGTCCTGATTTGAGGTCAGTTGGACGTTTCCTGCTAGCGACGCTGGCCTGGGCCGCGTGCATCGGCTCGCACGTGCTGGGGCCGTTGATGCTGGCGCCGTTTGCTGGGCTGCTGGCACTTTTTCTGGGGTGGCGCCGGCGTACGGCTGCTCCGCTGTTGGCACTGCTAGCTGGCGGCCTGCTGACCGCGTTCATCTGGGCGCCGATGATCCCGGAGCAGGCATGGGTGCACGTCGAGCGCGACTTCATCCAGCCCGAGGCCATCCCCGCGGACAACCCGCTGCCGCTCGCCGATCTGCTGGCCCCTCCGGCCATCTACGACACTGGCCGCGCTAACAATAACATGGGGGATCGGGTCGGCTTGGGTCAGACGATCCTGCTTGGCGTTGCCGCGGCCGCCGCGTTGGTTGCGTTGGCCTCCCGACGCGGCGACCGCCGAGTGACCGCAACACTTCTCGTCGCGGCGCTGGCCGGTCTTTTCCTGTTTTGGCTGCTGACGGGCTGGTCCGACTGGCTGTGGCGGCTGGGCGGGGATGTGATGGCGCGGCTGCTCTATCGCACCCGGTTGATGGGCGTGCAGGCGCTGGCCGCGGCGACGGCCATCGGCTTGCTGATCGCGCTCGCGCCCGCGCGATGGCAGCGACTGGCCGCGCTGTTCGCCGGGGGTGGGCTCCTTCTGGCCGCCCTGCCGTCACTCTACCCGCAATATCAGCACGCCTACACGCTCTCCACGCCGCCTTACAACCTGGCCGACGTGCGCGCGATGGAGATCCGCCATCACGGCACTGCGCTGACCGCGTTCGGCGAGTTTACCCCGCGCGCGCGAACCGCAACCTTTGACCAGGTGCTGCTGGATGACCTGGGCGCGGGGTTCGACGCCGGCGCCCAACCCCTGGCCAGCCCGGACGCCGGGCTCCAGGTGCTGGCGGCGCAGGTGCGCGATCAGGCTTGGGATCTTGACCTGATTGCCGCTCAGCCCATCACCGCTACGCTGCACCTCCTCTATTACCCGCGCTGGCGGGCGTGGCTCGATGACCGGCCCATCCCCCTGACCGCGCAGGCGGACACCGGTTACGCCCAGGCCGCTGTGCCCGCAGGCGAACACCGCTTGATGCTACGCTATGGCGCCACCCCGTTCGAGTCGGCCGGGCTGGTGCTCAGCGGGCTGACCGCGTTGGCGCTGCTCGGTGTCACCTTGATTGGGGCCCAGCCCCTGCGGGGGCTTTTCATCTTGAGGCGGAGACCTCCAATCCCTGAGCCGCGTGAACCCGCGCCTGAGCCCTGGGTTCTACTCGGCCTCACCGTACTGCTGGCGCTCAAGGTCGCGGTGCTCGACCCGCACACGACCGCCTTCCGCGCCGCGTCTACCTGTGACGCCATCCGCGAGGCCGATGTGCAGACCGATGTGACCTTCGGCGGCCGCATCCGCTTGTGTGGCTACGATTTGCCTCGCGCATCGCTGCGTCCCGGCGACTGGCTCACCATCACACTCTACTGGCAGGTCGACGCGCCTTTTGACCTGCCGGCGCACAGTTTCGCGCACCTGCTGGGGCCGTTCAACCCGGCCACGGGCAACCCGCTGTGGGGCCAGCACGACAAGACTGCGCCGGCCGGGTTCACTATGCTCGAATGGCAGCCGGACAAGCTGTACTGGGACCGCTACCGCTTGCAGGTCGATCCGAGCACCCAGCCCGGCGCTTACCAGCTTGAGATCGGCTGGTGGCAGACCGGCCTGGAACAGCGGCTGGTGCCGGCCATTGCGGCCGATGCAGGCCCGTTGTCGGTGTCACCGTATGAATCGTTATTGATTGATGGGATCGTGATTCGGTAGCCTCACCGGTGAGGTTCAACCTTCGTTGGGTTCTTATGGCCCAGAACAGGCGGGCGGCGGCCGGGAGTCCTCGGCCGCCGCTCTGTTGTGTTGCAGTTCAGTTATCAGTCGTGGCGTGCGCGGTTACCCCTGCCAGCCCCGGCCCTGGCCCGACCAGCCTGGCCGGCCGCTAGTGTCACGTAGGGTGACGGTGGCGCCACTGCCCAGGTTGGTCACCTGGCCGATCTTGAACTCGCCGTCCTCATCGAAGCCGTGGAGACTTACTGCGTCGCCGACCTGCACGGTGAACCCTTGCTGCAGGGCGTAGCGCAGCGGTTGGCCCTCGAACGGAACGGTCTCGCCGGATGCAGTCTCGATTTCTACCAGGTCGTCCGCTGCACTGCTGACGATGCCTTCGATGGTGGTCCACTCAGCGGGGAGCACATCTGCCTGCGGGATGCCGTTGCCGAACGGCGCCTGGCTGCTGTCCTGCTGAGCCCAGCGACCGCCGCCCTGGCCGGTCACGACCTCCGCTTCTGCGTCTGCGCCCCAGCGGCCGCTGTTGCCCTCGCCGAGGTACACATGTTCCTCATGAGCGGCCTCTGCCGCTGATGTCTCTGTGGTCCGGCCGTGGCGCCCGCCCTCACCGGCTACTTCGTTGGTTTTTGCGTTTGTCCGAATCACTGCGCCCAGGACTAGCACGGCTACCAGGCCGGTCAACAGGGCGCCGAGTGCGATTTTTTTCAACATGGTAGTATCCCTTTCCTTGTTCAGAGTAATGGTGAGTTGTGTTACCTTGCGTTGAGTTGTGGTCAGGCTCCCAACTGGCCCCGCATGGCCCCGCCCACCGGTGCTGGTAGCGGCCGGCGCAGTCGGAGCACGTTGCGGGTCACCTTGGTCACCCAGCGCCAGTGGATGGCGAAGTGGATGACTGCGGCGATGATCAGAGCCACGCCGGACCAGGTGTGGATCAGATCCCACGTCGTCCGCGTGAAGATGAATCCAGGATCAGCGACCCAGCCGCTGCCGGGCGCAAACAGGAAGTAGACGCCCGAGAGCGCAGCCAGCAAGAAGCTGAGGCCGATGGCCGCGTTGATGGCGACGTTGAAGTAGCCATAGCGGTTCATGCGCGCGTCCCTGCCGATCAACAACTTCGCCATACGCAGCGTCATGCTCTTGATCCATTGCCAGTGAATGGCGATATGCACGGCAGCAGCCGCGATCATCAGCACGCTGAACCAGGTGTGCAGGTCGTCCCAGGTGTGCCGGTCGAACAAGATCGTGACGCCGTACATGGGGTTGCGCCCCCCCTGGTAGCCGCCCGAAGGCAGGTACAGGAAGTAGATGCCGGTAATGGCTGCCACCAATCCTCCGATGAAGACGGCGGCGTCGATCAGCCAGTTATTGCGTGTCTTGGTGGAGATGGTGCCTTTGGTCATATTGCTTTCCCTCAGTGTGATGGGCGCCGGCTTGCGTGTTTGTCAGCGCCAACGCCCTGAACTGTCCTGAGTGTAACGGACGTGTGTGAAGGCGATATGCCGGAGTTATGAAGAAGTTGTGGTGATTTGCTATTCTGGCAGCTGATGTTCAGCCATGATGATGCGGCGGATGCCGGTTTCGGCCCGCAGGAGGATTGAGGCGGTCTCAGCCCGTGCGCCGTGATAGCGCACGCCAGCGAGCAGCGGGTTATCGGTGATGGCAGTGGCCGCGAAGAAGATGCGAGAGCTGTTGACCAGATCGTCTACTGTGTGGGTGCGGCGGTCTTCGGGTGGCCCCGCGCGTAATGCGGCGGCTTCGGCCTCGGTTTGGGCCGCCAGCCGGCCCAACATACCTCCCCGGGCAGCCTTGACCGCACACGCGGCCAGCAGCCCCTGGGGCACGCCGCCCATGCCCATCAGCGCATCCACTTTGCCGTCGCGCAGACCGGCCAGCAGCGCGCCTGCGGTGTCGCCGCCTGAGCGCAGCAGGACGTGGGTTCCGGCCGCCCGGATCTCGGCCACCAGGTCAGCGTGGCGGGGGCGGTCCAGCACGAAGACAACCAGGTCGCGCACCGGTTTGCCCTTGGCGCGCGCGATGAGCGCCAGCGTCCACGCGGCCGGCGCGTCCAGGCATTCCGGCACTAACGCGGGGGCCACGTCGGCATCAACCACGATGTGCTCCATGTAGCGCGTCGCCGTCGGAAACCAGATCGATCCCCGCGGGGCCACGGCAATGAGCGACAAAGCGCCGGGATACCCGCCGGCCAATAGCCGACGCCCATCGCAGGCGTCGGCCAACACATCTACAGCGGGGCCGCGCCCCGTACCCAGCCGTTGCCCGGTGGTGAAGGTGGCGTGGTCACCCAGGCGAGCCTCTTCGCCCAGGCAGAGCCGTCCGTCGAGCGCGATGTGTTCCAGGACAGATGACATGGCTTTTGCCGCGGCTTCTTCGGCTTCATCCAGCCGCCCCAGGCCGGCCCAGCGGCCCGCAGCCAGCGCGGCGGCTTCGGTGGCGCGCACCAGATCCAGCCCCAGGTTGGGTGACAGCACAATTCCGTCATTCATCCGCTCGCCTCCAGTAGGTTGGCGCCCTCCCAGGCGACCATGCCTCCACGCAACACGGTGACATTGGGGTGGCCGGCAGCCAGGAGCGCGGCTGCCGCTCGCTCACTGCGCCTCCCGCTGCGGCAGGCCAGCACCACAGCCCGATCAGCCGGGGCCTGGTTCGGGTTGGCCAGCAGCGCGGGAAGCGGCAGCAAGTGGCTTCCGGGCACGCGGCCCTGGCGGTACTCGCGCGGCTCGCGCACATCAAGGACCAGCGGCGGGGCTGCGCTGTGTAGTGCCTGCCACAGCGCGCGCGGCTCGACCGTTGCTGGCCGCACGGCCGGCAGCACAGTGCGTGGAATGCTGATTTCAAGGTGCTGCTTCGGCAGGTTTTGGCACTCCCGGAAGACTCGCAGCGGGCATTCATAGATACAGATTGCTGGGTCGAGCACATGGTGGAAGAGGTAACTGATCGCGGCATCCTCGGCCAGCAGATGATCAGGCCCCAGCTGGTCCATGAACCCTGACACGCGCATTTCGTCCTGCACAGGCCGGCGCACGCGTGTCATGAAGACATCTCCGTGCTGCTCGCGGTAGGCGCGCACGATGGACTCCAACGCGTGGATGCCGCTAATGTCGCAGTTATGGACGCCTTGCATGCGCAGCAGGAGGAAACGCTGACCGGCGTGGCTGATCAGATTACGGTGTATCTGTTCCTCGACGTGTTGCACCGCGCCGAAATACAGATCGCCCAGGATCTCCATGATCCCCAGTTGCGGGCAGGGTGGCTGGTCGGCCTGATGCTCGAAGTGTCGGAACCCACCCGTGGGCAGCACCGCCACTACCCGTGGGGTGCTGGTTTGTAGCAGGTAATGCGCCAACGACATCAGGATACCAGCCATCACAGCGAAGTGGAGTGGCAATGTCAGGGTGGCGACCAGGGTCACGACCATAGTTAGCCGATCGGCTCCGCCCCCGCGCCAGATGCGCGCCATCTCTTTGCGGTCAATCAGGTTATACGCGGTCAGGATCAGCACCCCTGCCAGCACTGCCAGCGAGATGTACGCGGCCAGGGCGCTTAAGGCAAGCGTAGCGATCAATAGCAGCATGCTGGTGGCGATGCTGGAAAATTGGCTCTTGCCGCCGGCCTGCATGTTGACAGCGGAACGGATGAACGATCCGGACACGGGGTAACCGGAGAAGAGGCCGCATGCAATGTTGGCCAGGCCCTGCCCTACAAATTCCTGGTTGCTGTCTAGCCGTTGGCTGGTTTGGCTAGCCAAGACACGTGCGATTGACATCGCCTCGACCAGACCGATGGCCGCGATAGGCAGCGCGCTGGTCGAGAGCTTGCCGATCAACTCCAGGTTGGTGATGGGCGGCAGGCCAAAAGGTGGCAGGCCAATCGGCAGCCGGCCGACCACCTTGACCTCTATGCGCAGCAGGCCAATGATGGCCGCGGCGGCCACGATTGCGACTAGAGGGCCAGGGATGCGGCGGTTCACTCGGCGGAGGATCAGGATGAGCAGCATGGCACCGAAACCGAGGGCCAGGCTCGGCAGGTGCGCTTCTCCGAGCCGCGGTCCGATCACGCGCACCGTGTCCACCAGCTCGGCGGTGGAAGGCACGTCCAGTCGCAGCAGGTTGCGCAACTGGCTTGCTGCAATGAGCACGCCCGCGCCGGCCGTGAAGCCCACGATGACCGCGTCGGAGACGAAGCGGACCAGCAAACCGAGCCGGGCCAGCCCCATGACCAGGCGCATGACCCCGCCCATCATGGCCAGCAATCCGGCCGCAGCCAGGTAGGCTGGCGTCCCGGGCACAGCGATGGTAGCCAGCGCGGACAGCGTCAACAGTGAAGAGGTGTTCGTCGGGCCGGTTTGCAGGTGGTTGGATGAACCCCACAGCGCGGCAACAAGGCTGGAGAGGATCGCAGCGTACAGCCCGGCTTGTGGCGGAAGGCCAGCCAGCAGGGCATAGGCCATGGCCTGCGGCAGCACGATCAACGTCACGGTGAGGGCAGCAACCAGGTCAGGGCGCAGGTCATCGCGGCGGAGGCCGCGCAGCACAGCCACCGGCCGGCCGAGCAGCAGGAGTGAACTGCGCAGGGTAGTGTACCAGGTTGTGGTGTGCATCGAGACGCCTGCGGGAACCGAATATCGTTGAATCTATCGCACGAGCGGTTACATGGCGAACGTGCTATATCAAATAATACCCGTTTACGTTGAAACGGTTCACTGATGTCATTGTGGTATGTGCGAATTATAGAACAGGCGATAGGATTTGTCTAGCGGGTTATGCTGATCGGGTGCGTTTTGCGTCTGGGGCGCGTTATGGACTCGGGCCCAGAGTTCATCGAAGCGTCTGCTCAAGATGAACGCTTCGCTATGCATGTCGATCGGACGAAGTGACCGCGAAGGAAATCTCCATTTGCAAGTTCGTGTGGTACAATCGCACTCATGAAGGGTTCATTCGCTTGCCATGACTGACCAACTTCTGTTCACGCTTGCCATCCTGATTCTGGCGTTTGCCGTGATGGTGACTGAACGCCTGCGCGCCGACCTGGTTGCATTACTGGTCGTCGTGGCGCTCGGCCTTAGCGGGATCTTGAGCACGCGCGAGGCCTTCTCCGGGTTCGCGAGCTCGGCGGTCGTCACGATCGTCTCGATCTTCATCCTCACCGATGCCTTGCGTCTCACAGGCGTCACCGAGCGCGCCGGGGAGTTGCTGGGCCGTATCAGCGGCGGCAGCGAGGATCGGCTGGTGATCATCGTGATGGTGGCCAGCGCGCTCCTGTCCCTGCTGATGAACAACATTGCCGCGGCCGCGATCTTGCTCCCCGCGGTGTCAGGCCTGGCGCAGCGGAACCGCATCAGCCCGGCGCGCTTGCTCATGCCCCTGGCCTTCGCGACGATCTTGGGCGGCATGGCTACGCTGTTTACTACCACCAATATCGTTGTCAGCGGGATCCTGCGCGGCCAGAACCTCTCTGGCTTCGGTGTGTTCGACTTTGCCCCGGTGGGCGTCCCCGTCGTGATCGTGGGAATCGTCTACATGGGGCTCGTGGGCCGGCGGCTCCTGCCCACACAGACGGCAATGGGTCAACGCAGCCGGTCTTTGGAGGAACAGACAGCGCTTGCGAATGGTACCCAGCCCGTTGACCTTGCTGGCATCTATCGCTTGCCAGAACGGCTATTCCGGGCACGGGTGCCGGCCGGTTCGCGATTGCACGGCCACCGTTTGGAACAGAGCCAGTTGCGCGACACTTATGGCGTCAACCTGGTGGCCCTGGAACGCACGGGGGAGCTCATCTTCGCGCCGTCCCCAGAAACAGTGCTCTCCGAGGGCGACATCCTTTTGTTGGAAGGTAAGTTGGAAGAATTCCAGGCGCGGGATGTCGAGCCTCGTCTGGAGATCCTGCCTGTCCCCGGCTGGCAGGTTAGCCGCCTCGAGTCTGAAGAGACAGCCATTGTTGAGGTTGTCCTGGCCCCCCGTTCCGCCCTGCTGGGCCAAACACTACGGACGGCCCGTTTCCGCGAAAAGTATGGCATGACGGTGTTGGGGATCTGGCGGACGGGCCGGCCGATCCGAACGAACCTGAGTGATCTGGCTTTGGCTTTTGGCGATGCCTTGCTGTTGCAGGGTCCGCGCACCCATATTCCCCTGCTGCGCACTGAGCCGGACTTAATCGTGCTCGCCGGCAGCGAGACTGGCCCTCGGGCAATTAATGTGGCGCCACGAAAGCGTTGGCTGGCGGTCACCATCATGGCTGCCGCGCTCATCCTGGCTGCCTTTAACACACCCCTCATCGGCGAAATCATGTTGGGCGCCGCGCTGTTGATGGTGTTAGCCGCAGTTCTCACGATGGATCAGGCCTACACTGCGATCGAATGGCGAAGTGTGTTCTTGGTGGCCGGGATGCTGCCGCTGGGGCTGGCGATGACGCAAAGCGGCGCGGCCGCCCTGCTGGCCGACAAGCTTATCGCGGTATTGGGTCCGGCGGGCCCAACGGCGCTGCTGGCCGGCGTGTTTCTTCTGACGACCGTCTTGACCCAGGCCATGAACGGGGCGGCCGCGGCTACCGTGGTGGCGCCCATCGCCATCCACGCCGCGCAGCAGGGTGGCTTGGACCCGCGGGCCTTAGCGATGGGAGTGGCGCTGGCGAGCTCCATGGCGTTCCTGACACCCCTGGGACACCCGGTCAATGTTTTGGTGATGGGTTTGGCCGGCTACAGGTTCCGTGACTACCTGAAGGTAGGCTGGCCGCTGACGCTGCTGCTCTTCGGGGTGGTCATGGCCCTACTGCCCGTGTTTTGGCCGTTGATACAAAAGTAGGTGTTATGACCCTCCGGAGGTGACCTACAAAGAACCCAACGCGGCCCGCGGGTGGGATGCGCGTCTGTGGGCCGTGTTGGGTAAGGAAACCTAGTTTATTGGCGACCGATCCTTGGATGGTGATAAGATGCGCGGACATGCGTCCATGAGCGTCATCCGTCTTCTTGACCTGGGCTTTGTGCCTCCAACTCGCTCACAAACCATTTATCATGCTGTCGGCTACGCGCTGGCGGCTGACACCCCTGACACGATTATTCTGGTGGCGCCAGAACGTCCCTACGTGTGCATTGGCTACCACCAGGATCTGGAGCGGGAGGTGGACCTGGCTTTTTGTCGCCAGCGGGGCCTGCCGGTTGCGCGCCGCGAGGTAGGCGGCGGCGCGGTCTATCTGGACGCCGGTCAGCTCTTTGTGCAGTGGGTCTTTCACCGTGACGTACTGCCCGGCAGCCTGGAGGCCAAGTTTGAGCTGTATATCCGGCCGCTGGTGGAAACATATCAGGCCTTGGGTATCGCCGCCAATCACCGCCCCGTCAACGATATCCATGTGGGGGGCAAGAAGATCGGCGGCACTGGGGCGGCACAAATAGGCGACGCCGACGTGTTGGTGGGCAGCTTGATGTTCACCTTCGATAAGGCAACCATGGCTCGCGTGCTCAAGGTCTCGTCGGAGAAGATGCGCGACAAGGTCTTTGAGAGCTTGGCGCAGTACATGACCACCCTGGCTGAGTGTATTGATCCGGTACCCGACCGCGGCCTGGTGGCTGACCTTTACCTGGCCCGGGCATCGGCAGCATTGGGGCGAGAGATTGTCCCCGGCGCGCCTACGGCTGTTGAACTGACATTGGCTGCTGAGTTGGACCAACGGTTTGGCAGCGATGAATGGCTGAATCAGAAAGGCGCCCTGCGACGAGCGAGGATCAAGATCCATGAAGATGTCAGTGTGGTCGAGGGCGCGTTCAAAGCCCCGGGCGGCTTAATCCGCGTCACAGCCCGGTTGCGTCAAGGTTTGGTTGATGACTTAGAGTTGGCTGGTGACTTTACGATCGCTCCTGCCTGGGCGGTGAACGCTCTGCAAGTTGCAGCTCACGGTGCTGAGCTGCAGCGCACCGCGCTCGTCGAGCGTTTCGGCCAGGCCTACCGGGCGTTCCGCATTGATTCACCCGGTATCACGCCTGAGCATTTGGCTGATGCGGTTTTGGCCGCGATCAGCCATTGAACAGGCGACCTGGATGCGTCTCGGCGCGGGTTAGTGTACACCCGTCTCTTCCCCTAATTGACTGTTGTATTTCTAGCTGACCATCTCCAGGGTGCGGTGACTCTTTGACTTCTGGCAGCCTCACATCTAACGGTGCTTACATGATGGAGACCCGATTCCAAACCGACGGCGGACCGTCGCTTGGCTCCCGGCTGCGCGTTCTTCGGCGGGAGCGCGATTTATCGCAAAGGGCGCTTGCGGAACGGTCAGGCCTTTCTCCCAACGCCATCTCCCTGATTGAGCGAGACGAGATCTCGCCCAGCGTTGCCACCCTGCAGCGGCTGGCCGGGGCGTTGGGCGTGAAGATGAGCTGTTTTTTCGAGACCGAGACCCTGGCGCGAGTATTGCATGTCCGTTCCGGTCAACGGCCGGCGATTAGCGGCGCAGGGTTGACTGTGGAGGGAACGGGTGCACGCCTGGCTGACCAACAGATGGAGCCGTTCCCTATCACGTTGGCACCCCGCGCGGATATGGGGACTGGACAAGTGGCGCACCCAGGGCTACGACGGCGACCCCATCGAATGGGGCAGTCGCAGACTGGTGAAGTAATCAACAGCACTGAGGTAGTCGGCGCAGGCCGACTTTGCCATGGTGGCCGTGACCTCGGTCGCCGGGGAAGAAAGAAAGTCTCAATACTCTGAGGCCATGATGCGAACCAAACACCGCGCACGCGTATTTGTCCTGCTGTTCGCCCTGCTATTGGCGGCCGGGCTGAGCCTGAACGGTGCGGCAGCCCAGGCTGCGCCGCTGCACCCGCAGTTCCCCCTGTTGGACGCCGACGGAGCCAACGTCCTGGCGTCGGGCCGGCCGGTCTCCACGCTGAAGACCTGCGGCGCGTGCCACGATACGGCGTTCATCCAATCCCATAGCTACCACGCCTCCCTGGGCATGAACGAGATCGGGAGTGCGGGCACGGAAGACGCCAGCCACGCGTGGGACATCGGCGCCGGCGCATTCGGTCGCTGGGATCCGCTGCGCAACCGTGCGCTGGCCGCGGCCGGCGATCCCCTGCTTGACCTGGGCACGCCGGAATGGGTGATGCGCTTCGGCGACCGCCATGTGGGCGGCGGCCCCGCGCTGTATGCCCGCGACGGCCACCTGCTGACCGAGCTGCCCCCGGACGCGGCCGACCCGGAGACCGCCGTGTTGGATCCCGCCACCGGCCGCGCGATGGCGTGGGATTGGGCCGCCTCGGGCGCGGTGGAAATGAACTGCTTCCTGTGCCACCTGCCCAACCCGGCCAACGACGCCCGCGTCGTCGCGTTGCAGCGCGGGCAGTTCGGCCGGGCTAACACCGCCACCCTGCTCAGGTCTGGCCTGGTGGAGGTCAGGGGCGACGCGTATCGCTGGCGGCCGGACGCCTTCGACGCCGAGGGCCAGCTCAAGCCGGAGTTCGTGCTGGTACAAGACCCGACCAATGCCAACTGCGGCCAGTGTCATGGCCTGGTGCACGCAGATGCGCAGACGCCGCTCTCCCTGGCAACCGCGACGGCCGAATCGTGGGACGCCGCCGCGGCCCGACTCAACGCCAGCCTCACCACTGGCCAGATCATCGCGGCGCAGCAGATCAAGGACTCGGGCATGAACCTGGCCGATAAAGCCGCGTTCAGCCGCCCCTGGGACATCCACGCCGCGCGGCAACTTGAGTGCGCCGACTGTCACTTCTCGCTCAATAACCCGGTCTACTTCCGGGGGAGTGCGGACAACCGGCCCGACCACCTGGCCTTCGACCCGCGGCGCCTGGACCTGGGCGAGTATCTGGAGCGCCCCGTGCACGATTTCGCCAAGGGCGGTGCGACCCAGGCCACCAGCGCGCCTGAGCTGGCCGACACCATGCGCCGCTGCGATGGGTGCCACAACGCCGAGGCCACTCACACCTGGCTCCCCTACGCTGAGCGCCACTTCGACACCGTGGCCTGCGAAAGCTGCCACATCCCGCAGCTCTACGCACCCGCGTTGCAAAGCGTGGATTGGACGGTTTTGACCGCGGACGGCGAGCAGCGGCGCGAGTTCCGCGGGGTCGAGGGCGATCCCCTGGCCGCCGCGTCGCTCGTCACCGGTTTCCAGCCGGCGCTGCTCGCCCGCCAGGATGTGGACAGCAAGGCCCGGCTGACCCCGCACAACCTGGTGACCGCCTGGTATTGGGTTTACGGCGATCCGCCGCGGCCGGTGCGCCAGGCGGATCTGGCCGCAGCCTGGTTCGACGGCGGCTCCGCCCCTTCGACTGCGCTGCGCTTCGCTCAGGGTGCTCCGCTGAATACGCGGCGCTATGCTGCTGAGGTGGTAGCCGCGCTGGATGCGGATGGCGACGGTGCGCTGGCCGAGGGCTCGCTGCGTTATCAGGCGACGCCTGCCAAACAAGGGCTGTACATCTTTGGGCAGTCTCGGGTCCCCCTGGTAGATTGGGTTGGCCTGCTGGCCTTCGGCGGCCATCGTCATGGTCAACGCCGGCCTGTCCCTGTTCTACCACCTGGCCAGCGGCGAGGTGAAGCAGTTCATCCCCCGCCCCAGCGGCTTCTACGACCAGGCGATCTTGCAGGCCAAGTACTACCTGCGGGGCATCTTGAAGAACGAGCCGCATCCCTTCGAGAAGACGCCGCGCCGCAAGCTGAACGCGCTGCAGCAGATCACCTATTTCGGCCTGCTCAACGTCCTGCTGCCCGGCCAGATCATCACCGGCGCGCTGATCTGGGGCGCGCAGCAGTGGCCCGACCTGGCCCAGCGGGTCGGCGGGCTGCCGCTGCTGGCCCCGGTTCACTCGCTGATCGCGTGGCTGCTGGCCGCGTTCGTCCTGATGCACGTCTACCTCACCACTACCGGCCACACCCCCCTGGCGTTGATCCGGGCGATGATGCTGGGGTGGGAAGACGTGGAGGCCCATGCGCCCGAGGCCGCGCCCCCACACGGCGGCCGCGAGGCATTGACACCCGCCCCGGAGGCATCCTATGGCAGTTGAAACCGGCAAAATCACGCCTGCGGGCAAGCCGCGCGGCGGGCTCTTCACCCCGCGGCCGACCCACCCCTATATCCACCCCTACCTGGCGGGCGCGCTGCTGGGGGTGGTGTTGTTCCTCTCCTTCCTGCTCACCGGCAACGGGCTGGGCGCTTCCGGCGGCCTGAACAACATCGTTGGCTTCGTCCAAGACGGCGGGTTCGTCTCCGGCTGGTGCAACGGCCGCCTGAAGGTGGAAACCATGCACGGCCCGCGCATCACCCCGCGCACCCGGTGGGCCATGGCCTTCATCGGCGGCGCGATCATGGGCTACGGCGCGCGCTTCGCGCGCGGTTGCACCTCGGGCCATGCCCTGTCCGGCGGGTTGGTGCTTTCGGCCGGCGCGTGGGCCTTCATGTTCGCGATCTTCGGTGGCGGCTACGCGCTGGCGTATTTCCTGCGGAAGTTCTGGAATTAGGAGGCACCATGGCGCCTTTTCCGTTGACCCTTTCAACCGCTCTCGGCCATTGGGGCCAATACATCGTCTATGCGCTCATCGGCCTCGCCTTCGGCTACGTCCTGGAGAGCGCGGGCTTCGGCAACTCGCTGAAGCTGGCCGGCCAGTTCTATTTCAAGGAGCTGACGGTGCTGAAGGTGATGTTCGGTGCGATCGTGACCGCGATGGTGCTGATCTTCGCTGCCACCGGGCTGGGGCTGCTGGATTACAACCTGATCTACGTCAACACCACCTACCTGTGGCCCGACATCGTCGGCGGGCTGATCATGGGCGTGGGTTTCATCATCGGCGGTTTCTGCCCCGGCACCTCGCTGGTCGCCGCGGCCACGCGCAAGATTGACGGGATCTTCTTCGTGCTGGGCGGCCTGTTCGGCATCTTCTTGTTCGGGGAGACGGTGGACAGCTACGCTGGGTTCTGGAACGCCTCCTACCTGGGCCGCCTGACCCTCCAGGACTGGCTGGGGCTGCCCGTGGGCGTGGTGGTGCTGATCATCGTGCTGATGGCGCTCTTCATGTTCTGGGGCGGCGAGCAGTTGGAGCGCATCTTCGGCGGCCGGGACCTGAAGCGGGAGCCCAGGGTTCGGTATGCCGGCGCGGCCGCCCTGGTCGCAGGCGCTGTCGCGCTGCTCTTCCTTGGCCAGCCCACGGCCGGCGACAAGTGGCAGGCGTTGGCGCCGGAGAAGGAGCCGCTGCTGGCCGCGCGCAGCGTGCAGATCCATCCCGGCGGGCTGCTGGACGCGCTGCACAACGACGCACTCAAGGTGGTCATGCTGGACGTGCGAGGCGAGGCCGATTACAACCTGTTTCATATCGAGGGCGCGCGGCGGGTGACGCTGGACGCGCTGCCCGATCGCATCCCGGCCCTGCTGCTGGAGCCGGCCAACACGGTCTTCGTGACCATGAGCAACGATGAGACGGCCGCCACCGAGGCCTGGAGGCTGCTGACCGCCGAAAGCGTGCCCAACGCGTACATCCTGGATGGCGGCGTCAACGGCTGGTTGGACGCGTTCGCAGGAGCCGACCCGACGCTGCGCCGATCCGCGGCCGCGGCCGGGGATGACCGCCTGCGCTACGACTTTACCCTGGCTCTGGGCGCGCGTTCGCCTGGGGCTACGCCAGACCCGCACGCGTTCACCGTGGAATACACGCCTAAGATCAAACTGGAGCTGAAGCAGGGGCCTTCGGGCGAGGGCTGCGGGTGATCAAGTTCGCGGCGTTTGGGTGCGACAGCGTTCGGTTCAAGGCGGGGCGTTCATGCTCTGCGCGACAGCGATATGCAAAGAGCCGCAGGGGCATATCCCTTGCGGCTCTTTGCATATTGTTAGTTGGCTGATTTTAGTCAGCTTACTCTTCTTCTTTCGCCTTGCGTTTGCTGACGACTTCAACCTCATCAGCCGCGGGGGCCCCAGCTTCCGCCTCTTCCACCGCTGCCGCGCGCGAGATGGCGATGGCGTAGACCACGTGCGTGCCTTCGGTCAAGACTCTGACGTTAGCCGGAACCAGGAGGTCTTTCACCAGGATCTCGTCGTCCGCCGTGGCCAGGTTAGACAGATCGGCCACCAAGTGTTCGGGGATATCGCCGGGCAAGCACTCGATCTCGACCGTGTCGGCGCTGCGCACCAGCACCAGGTCCTGGTTGACCAAGGCCGGAGCAACCCCTTCGTGCACCACCGGCACGTGCAGGCGCACTTTTTCCGTCATGGATACGGACAACAAATCAATGTGCTGGACGTTATGCTTGGTCGAATGGCGCTGGATTTCGCGCACCAGGACGTTCATGATGGGCTTGTCAGCGATCTCGATCTGCATGATGCCGCCGGCTGCGCGGTGCAGGGCGATGCCCAGCGCTTTGCGATCCACTGAGATCGGAAGCGCCTCCAGCCCATGCCCGTAAACCACTGCTGGCACACGTTTATCGTTGCGCAGTTCACGGTTTGCATGCCGACCCGTCGCGCGAAGTTCAGCCTGTAAAACTACCTTTTCCATTGTCATTGTCTCCTTCAAGTTCAAGGCCAGATCTCCGGGTCAGAGCGATCGTCGTCGCCGGGCAGCCCGTCAGTGTTATGAACAAATCAGACAATGACCCGGCAAGAGCCGGGCCACATAAGTACAACATCCGATTTTAGCGCAGCCGGGCATTTTCGTCAAACCATTGGGGTATCGTTGCGCGCGCAGCAACGTTGCGCGGCGGGGGCGGTTGTGGTAGCATGGATCAAGATTGTGCAATCAGCCTCTTGAGACCAACGCGCATGCCCAACGCTCAACCTTCGCGTCGCTGGCGCCTGTCGGCCGCACTGTTCCTGGCGCTGTTATGGATCAGCGTCCTTTTTGCGTTCGGACGCACGTCGGTTTTCGGCAACGCTGCCCGTCCGCAACTTCAGCCGGTGCATCCCGAGTTCTCGGCCGCAGTCGGCGTCAACCTGGAGTGGGCCGAGTTGGAGCCCGCACGCCTAGCCGTCGCGTTGACTAACCTTGACCGTGCCGGTATCCGCTGGGTGCGCTTCATGCTGTCGTGGGCCGAGATCGAGCCGGCCTGGGGCGAATATGACTGGGCGCGCTGGGATGCGGTTTTTGCAGCCCTGGCCAGCTATCCCGCCCTGGAACCTGTGGTCGTACTGGATAGCTCCCCTGCCTGGGCGCGGGCCGAAGCCGACCGCGCAAATCTTCAAGCCCCGCCCCACGAGCGCCGCTACTTCGGCGCCTTCGCCGCGGCCGTGGCTGATCGTTACGGTGAGCAGGTCCGCTACTACCAGGTGTGGCACGAGCCGAATATCGCGCCGCACTGGGGCAGCCGGCCGGCCGACCCGGCGGACTACATGGGCCTGCTGCGCGAGGCTGCGGTCCAGATCCGGGCTGCCGACGCCGACGCGCAGATCGTGCTGGCGGCGCTCGCGCCCACCACGGAGGCCGGCGGCGCTAACCTGAGCGATATTACCTACCTGGATGCCCTCTACGAGTTCGGCGCAGGGGAGTGGTTCGACGTCATCGCGGCCCAGCCCTATGGCTTCTCCGCGGCCCCCGATGCCTCGGCGGACCCGGCGGCCCTCAATTTCGCCCGCGCGAAGCTGCTGCGCCAGGTGATGCTGCGCCACGGCGACGGCGAGACGCCGCTGTGGGCGACGGCGTTCGGCTGGAATGCCCCCCGCGACGGTCAGGCGGCGACCATGACGCCTTGGGGCCAGGTGACCGCGGCTCAGCAAGCTGACTATGCACGGCAGGCCTACCGCATCGCCGCGCGGCAGCAACCGTGGCTCGGCCCGCTGTTCTGGGCCGCTTACTGCCCCCCGCGCTCTGCGGATGACCCCTGGCTCGGTTTCGCACTGTGCGCGACGGATGGCGATTGGGGGGCAACCTGGGATGCGGTGGCCGACGCTGCCCGCCCCGAGCCGATCCTGGCGCCGGGCCAACACGGTCCTGATCACCCTGCGCTGCGCTACAGCCCCGGCTGGCGCGTCACTGCAGAGGCCGCCGACCCAGATGCGGACGGCGATCTGCTGGACTTCAGCTTCTACGGCACCGGGGTTGACCTCCAGGTGCAGGGCGGGCCATATTGGGCGTATTATCGGGTCATCGTGGACGGCAAACCGGCCAACGCGCTGCCGCGGGACGAGAGCGGCGCCGCCTACCTTGTGCTGCACGACCCCCTGGCCGCGGCCCGCACCGTCACGCTCGCGCGCGGCCTGCCCCTGGGCGAACATGCCGTGCGCATCGTGGCGACCGGTGGCTGGGGCCAGTGGGCGCTGCGCGGTGTCGCGGTGACCGACGCGCAGCCGTCGCTCCGGTGGCCCGCCTGGCTGCTGCTGGCCCTGGCGGCTGCAGGGAGCGTCGCGTGGGCCGTGTGGGGCAAGATGGGACGCGGACGAGCGCGGACGGGCGCGGATGGCGCTGAACCCGGAATCGAGGCTTCAGCCGGTCTCTCGCATGATGAGTCAGACCGGCTGAAGCCTCGACTCCAGCATGGTGACGGGTCTTTTTCAATACACCGCCTGCTGGCACGCCTTGCAGCCTGGCCCGATGCCGCCTGGTGGGCCGCGGCGCTTGCGTGTGCGCTGCTGCTCGTCCTCTCCCGCTGGACACCATTCGACCTGGCTGCGTTGGCCGGGCTGGGCCTCGTCTTCCTGATCCGTCCTGACCTCTCGCTGCCGTTCATCGCTGCGGCCCTGCCGTTCTGGCAGCAGCCGAAAAAACTCCTGGGTTGGGAATTCGGCCACCTCGAACTGTTCCTCTGGGTCGCGGTCGCGGCCCTCGTCGCGCGATGGGCGTTCCAGGTGGCAGGTGTCAGGGGACAGGGGTCAGGCGTCAGGCCGCAGGCGGACGCAACGCTCGAACATCGTACACCGTACATTCCACATTCCACATTCCACATTCCACATTCCACATTCCACATTCCACATTC
>CAZKEF010000002.1:13870-248441 GCA_964551735.1 uncultured Anaerolineales bacterium | reverse complement strand
ACATTCCACATTCCACATTCCACATTCCACATTCCACATTCCACATTCCACATTCGCCATCCTCGCCCTCCTCCTCACCGGCCTGGCTGCCACGTTGGCCGCGGCTGAGCAGGGAGTAGCATGGCGCGAGTTCCGCATCGTCTTTCTGTTCGGTGCGGCCTTCTACGGGCTGATTGCACACGTGCCGTGGCCGGCGGGGCGCACCTTCTCCTGGCGGTCGCTGGTGATCGGCCTGCTGAGCGGGATGGTCATTGCCAGCCTGATCGGCCTGTGGCAGCTCATCACCGGCCAGGGCCGGGTGGATGTGGAGGGGGTGTGGCGCGTGACCGCGCTGTACGGCTCGCCGAACAACCTGGCGCTGGTGCTGGATCGGGGCGTGCCGCTGGCGTTGGCGCTGGCGTTTTTTGGGACACGGAGACACGGAGAGGGGGAGAGCGGGAGACGCGGCGCTGGACTGGCGCAGGAGTGGCAGGAGAGGGGGCTGCAGAGTGTTACGACGGTTGTTCTCCTGCTTTTGACCCTCGCCTGTGTCGCCACCTTCAGCAAGGGCGCGCTGCTGCTGGGGCTGCCGGCCGGCATCGCGGTCGTGCTGATCGGCGGCGCGTGGCGGAGCGGCCGGCGCTGGCCGCTGTGGGCGCTGGTCGGGCTGATGGTCCTGGCGGCGGCCGGCCTGGTGTTGCTGTTCCGCACCCCGCGCTTCGCCGACCTGTTCAACTTTGAGTCAGGCACCAGCTTCGTGCGGCTCAAGCTCTGGCAGGGCGCGTGGCGGATGGCGCTGGATCACCCCCTCCTGGGCGTCGGGCCGGACAACTTCCTCTACGCCTACCGCACCCGCTACGTGCTGCCCTCGGCCTGGCAGGAGCTCAACCTGAGCCACCCCCACAACATCTTGCTGGATCTCTGGACCCGGCTGGGGCTGATCGGCGCCGCCGTGGGCGGCTGGGCGCTGATCGCCGCGCTGCGGGCCGCCTGGCGTCAATTCCGGACGGGCGCCGCCGATACGTGGCCCCTGGCCCTGGGCCTTCTGGCCGGCCTGGTTGCCACCGTGGCCCACGGCCTGATTGACAACTCGCTGTTCCTGCCGGATTTGATGGGGTTGTTTGTGGTGGCAGTGGGGGTGTTGCGCAGGCTGGAGGGGTAGACTTGCGTAGTGCGTATTGCGTATTGCGTACTGCGTAGTGCGTACTGCGGAGTGGATGGCAGTGGAGATGCCCAAGATTCCCTTGTTTCCTTGGTATCCTCTCAATAATCCGGGGTAGGGGCACGGCCTTGCGCCTGCCCGCTTGGGCGACCGCAAGGGTACGCCCCTACGAATTGAGAGGATACCTTCCCTGTTTCCTTGTTTCCCTGAGTTCCCTGTATTTCCGCTGATTCGCCATTCGCTGATTCGTTGATTCTTACGGAGGCTTCATGCGTATCCTGATCACCGGCGGGGCCGGGTTTATCGGCTCGCACCTGTGCGACCGGCTGCTGGCTGACGGCCACGACGTCATCGCTATGGACAACCTGATCACCGGCTCCACCGACAACATCGCGCACCTGGCCGGGGAGCGGCGCTTTAAGTTCATCTACCACAACGTGACCGATTACATTTATGTGCCCGGCCCGCTGGACGCGGTGATGCACCTGGCGTCGCCGGCCAGCCCGGTTGACTTCGACCGCATCCCCATCCAGATCCTGAAAGTGGGCTCACTGGGCACGCACAACACCCTGGGCGTGGCCAAGGAAAAGGGCGCCCGCTTCCTGCTGGCCTCCACCTCGGAGGTCTACGGCGATCCGCTGGTGCATCCGCAGCCGGAGAGCTACTGGGGCAACGTCAACCCCATCGGCGTCCGCGGCGTCTACGACGAGGCCAAGCGCTTCGCCGAGGCGATGACCATGGCCTACCACCGCATCCACGGCCTGGACACGCGCATCATCCGCATCTTCAACACCTACGGCCCGCGGATGCGGCTGAACGACGGCCGGGTGGTGCCCAACTTCGTGGGCCAGGCGCTGCGGGGCGAGCCGCTGACCGTGTACGGCGACGGCAGCCAGACGCGCTCCTTCTGCTACGTCTCGGACCTGGTGGATGGCATGGTGCGGCTGCTGCTGTCGGACGAGACCATGCCGGTGAACGTGGGTAACCCCCTGGAGATGCCCATCCGCGCGTTCGCGGAGACCATCAACCGGCTGACCGGCAACCCGGCCGGCATCATTTACCAGTCGCTGCCGGCCGATGACCCCAAACAGCGCCGGCCGGACATCACGCGCGCGCGGGCGATTTTGGGGTGGGAGCCCAGGGTGGGGTTGGAAGAGGGGTTGGCGGAGACGATCGCGTATTTTCGGGAGAGGGTGTGAGGCGGTTCAGTTACTTCGCTCATATAACACGCGGCCTTGAGTGGTGATCTCTCTAACGAAGAAATCGCCTGTATCCAACGCTTGTTCAATCTCTTCCGGTGTGCGCACCAGGATATCAACCGGAAACGGTCGCGGATAGAGCAGGCGGGAGACAGCCAGGTAACGCTCGGTGGCGGACGCGTCTGTTTCCAGGATGACAAGCAGATCTACGTCGCTGTCAGGGGTCGGCCTGCCGTAGGCGTAGGAGCCGAAGAGAATGATTTTCTCTGGGCGCAACCTCTCGGCGAGGCGCGCCACCGCCTCCGGTAGCTCATCGGCTACTGAGGTCTGGAATCCGGTTGGGGTGACGTGTGCAACACTCATCATGTTATTGCTGTCTTTTCATTGATCCTGCTCCCAAGTTTATCATGATCATGGGCATCCGGGCAAATGACTCCGTTCGCTGATAACCGTGATTTTCTGCGGGGTTTGCGGGTGCCTGCTCTTCATTCGCCGAACCCTGACCCACATTCATCGCTTTGCGCGCGGCCGGTTTTCTGTGGCGGCTCGGTCATTGTCAGAACCTGGCAACGGGGCCGAGCCGCTCATCATGATCTTGACCTTCCTGGGCCATCACCTGTGGCGGCCCAGGGCGTGTGTCACCGCAGCACCAGCGGCAGCCAGATCTTTTCCGTGTACTCGATGTCGCCCAGCCAGTGGGCGATGCGATTGGACGCCGCCCATCCGGCCGTGTTGAAGCCACCACCGGCATAGAGCGTGCCGTCGCTTGCAAAGGCCAAGGTCCAAACGCTGCCGTCCGTCCCGGTGTACAGGGGATACCATGAGGCGCCATCCCAGCGCGCGACGTTGTTGGCTGCTCTGCCGCCGGCCGATGAGAACGTACCTCCGGCATAGAGCGAACCGTCCGGCCCAAACGCGAGGGCGTACACGCTGGGCGAGTTGCCTCCCATTCCGGATCCCAGGGGATACCACGCTGAGGTCGCGGGATTCCAGCGGGCGATATGATTGACCGTTGTCCCGCCGGCCGTGGTGAAGCTCCCGCCAACGTAGAGTGAGCCATCCGGGCCAATCGCCAGCGCGAAGACGCGCGGGTAACTGCCGCCCATCCCGCTGCCCAGGGCATGCCACGATGTGCCATCCCACCGGACGATGGCGTTGACGGTTTGGCCACCGGCCCAACTGAACTCACCTCCTGCGTAAAGCGAGCCATCCGTGCCGATCGCCAGCGCACGCACGCCGCCGTTCGTTCCATCGCCGAGGGTTTGCCACGACGATGTCGTGTGCTCCCAACGCACGATGTTGTTGGCGCTTACGTCACCCGCCCTATAGAAAAAGCCCCCGATGTGGGGGTCATCGTTCGCATCTACGACGATAACATGCACCGGGTTACCGCCGCCACCGAAGACTCCGCCGCCCACCGAATGCCAGGTCGCCCCATCCCAGCGGGCGATCCCGCTGGCGGCCACGCTGCCGGCTGTTGAGAACCAACCTCCCGCATAAAGGTTACCGCTTCCATCGGCTGCCAGTGCAGTGACTTCGTCATCTATACCGACACCGAGAGGTTGCCATGATGCGCCATTCCAGTGGGCTACGCGGTTAACCACGACGTTGCCAGCCGTGATGAACCCACCTCCGGCGTAGAGTGTATCACCTGGCCCGTTCACTATCTCATAGACCATATGAGACATCCCATTGCCCGATGAGGTCAGCGGCAGCCATGAAGCGCCATCCCAATGGGCCATGTAGGTGGCCACCGTGCTGCCGGAGGCCGTGAAGATACCTCCGGCATACAGCGCGCCGCCTGAGCCAAACGCCAGGGCGTTGACGCTGCCGTTGAAGCCCTCGCCCAGGGCATGCCACGAAGAGGTTGTGCTGTCCCAGCGGGCGGTTCTGTTGGCGGCCGTCTCCCCCGCAGTGGTGAAGGCGCCTCCTGCGTAGAGCGAACCATCCAGACCAAATGCCAGGCTGTATACCGGGCCACTTGTCCCTGCCCCCAGGGAGTGCCAGGTCGAGCCATCCCAACGCGCAATGTTGTTGGCTGGCGTGGTAAAGGCGCCTCCTGCGTAAAGCGTTCCGTCCGTTTTCATGGCCAGGCTGCGAACCTCGCCTCCTGTCCCTGAACCCAGGGGCTGCCACTCTGTACCATTCCAGCGAGCAACGTTATTGGCGGGGATGCCGCCGGCAGTGGTGAAACTCCCGCCCGCATAGAGCACACCATCCGCCCCAACTACCAAGGCGTAGACATAGGCGTAGCTATAGGGAGTGCTGGTATCCATTCCGCTGCCCAAAGGATGCCACGACGTGCCATCCCACCGGGCAATGTTTTTGGCTGCTACTCCCCCCATCGTGGTAAAGGATCCGCCTGCGTAAAGTGCGCCGTCTGTGCCGAACGCCAGCGAACGGACCTCGCCATTCATCCCTGTGCCCAAGGGCTGCCACGATGTGCCATTCCAGCGGGTGACGCCGAAGGACGGCGCTCCGCCGGCGAATGTATAGTAACTTGCGTAAGGCGCGCCGTCCGGGCCAACCGCCAGTGCCAGAATGTAATAACCAGCCAAGCCGGCGTCCAGGGCTTGCCACGATGAAGTCGCACCGTTCCACCGGGCGACCCCCTTGGCGACCACATCGCCAGCAGTGGTAAGGGCGAATCCGCCTGCATAGACTGAACCATCTGGGCCCCTCGCCAACGCCATAATCCCGCTGCTAACGCCTGGCAAATGGAACCCGCCGGCCCAACCGCCGGCCTGCGGCGCGGCCGGCGCGCTGGCCGACAGGTCAGCGTTCCCCGCGGCCGTGACTGGCGCCAGCGCCGCCGCGAGGATCAGGATCATGCAGGCCCTGGAAAGCCAACCGCGTGGCAGGCCTGCGCCGGGTGCGGAACGATGGGTGGGCTTCATGGTGGCCTCCTTGCATATGATGCTCTCTAGCGCAGAATCAGCGGCAGCCAGGTCGGCCGGCCGTTCCAGTCGCCGAAATCGGCGACGGCGTGCTGCCCGTTGGCGAGCGCGATCTGGGCCTCGCGCACGCGGAGTAGGGTCCCAGTCCGCGTTGCGCGAGGCTGAACTCCATCGTTGCCTGAATGTCTCCAACCACTTATCCACCTGAGTGCATCATTGGTAATGGACAACGCCTCTGGCGTTCCTAGACCACGCTTGCATTGTGCCACCCGTGATCAGTGCTTGTGGGTGTCTGCATCTAAACTATCTCTTGATGATAGGTAGCCAAACCCGCGGAGGCGCGGCTTCATACGCGCCGATGTCACAATGCGGTCCCTGGGGGCGGGCAACACCGCGCTGATCAAGGTTATTCACCGGCATGGCGGCACAGATAGCGTCATCCGCTGTATCCCGGGCCGGACTACCTAAACCGAGTGCCATAGTATGAGTAGGTCCGCCATTGTTCTGCAGCGGGCCAAGCAAGGGGTCCCTATTGATGCCAGGACAAGTGGTGTCGGGATAGCTGAGGTTGCCGCTGCCATCTGTGATGGAGCCAGCACAGTTCCCCCCTGCCAGACTGCTAGCGACAATCGTGTTGTTGATTATTGCAGTGCCGGCTGGGGTGGTATAGATGCCACCACCAGACCCGGCACTATTGCTGGCCACGGTGCTGTTGCTTATGGTTAGCATACGCGTGTTGTAGATACCTCCGCCGGAGTTGGTGGCACTGTTGGCAGAGAAAGTGCTGTTGCTTACGGTCATTGTACCCGAGCTGCTGATGCCTCCACCGTAGTAGACGGTGCTGTTGCTAAAGAAAGTACTGCTAGTCACGGTCAACTGTCCTGAATAGTCATTGATGTTGTAGATGCCACCGCCTGCGGAAGCGGAATTGTTGCCAGTGAAGGAGCTTTGGGTTACAGCTAGAGTACCGTTTTCGTTGTGGATACCACCCCCGGATCCGGTAGTGGCGCTATTATGAGAGAAGTTGCTGTTGGCCACAGTCAAGGTGCAGCCGAAGGCGTTGTAAACACCGCCCCCCGATGCTACGGTGCTATTGTCGGAGAAAGTGCTGTTGGTTACGTTAAGTGTACCAAGGTTGGTGATGCCGCCGCCGACACCTCCATTGGCGCGATTGCCTGAAAAAACGCTAGTGCTCACGGACAGTATACCGGAATTGTAGATGCCACCGCCACCTTCTCCGGCTTTGTTGTTAGACAGACTGCTGTTACTTACGATGATTGTTCCGCCGTTGTTGTAGATGGCTCCGCCTTCCCCGCCCACTCCGCCGGGACTGCTTCCATTGGCTATAGTCAATCTGTTTAGGATCAGAGTAATCTCCGAATTAACAAAGAATACCCTCACCGTGTCGTTGCCGCTGATGGTGACTATCTGTCCACTGCCATCAATGGTTGTATCGGCCGCGATCGTGATAGTGGCTTTCAGGGCGATTGTGCCGCTGCAACTGAAGGTCACCGTGCCGCCAGCGGCCAATGCCGCCAGCAGGTGTGCCTCATCGCAGACATGCACGACACCACCTGCATGCGCGGGTCTTGCTGGTATGGTCAACGCTAGCAGAACGAGGATGGTTATGAGGTGTTTGGGTCGCATGTTAGGGCTTCCTTTCCTTGAGAACCGGTCAAAAATTGTGTTGTGAACGGCTGGTGAGACTGCCTTCGGCAAGTGTCTCATTATGGTCTTCAAGTCCCAGCCCATTACTTGTGATGGCCCAGCAGAGCGCATGTCACCGCAGCACCAGCGGCAGCCAGACTTTCCTGTTTAGCTCCGGATATCCCATCCAGCGCGCGATCTTGCTCGACGGCACTCCCCCCGCCATTCTGAAGTCCCCCCCGGCGTAGAGCGAGCCATCTGGCATGGATGCCAGGGCATAGACATAGGGGGGTTCAGTGGGAGGATCGTGGCTATCAACATACATGCCACTGCTCAGGGGGCGCCATGAGGCGCCATCCCAGCGGGCGATGTGATTGACCGTCACACCGCCAGCGGTCGGGAAGTTCCCTCCTGCATAGAGCGAGCCGTCCGACCCAAATGTCAGGGCATTAACCGAGCAGCCGTACTGGCAGCCGCCCATGCCGCTGCCCAGGGGATGCCATGCCGTGCCATCCCAGCGGGCGACCTGGTTGGCCGCCACATCACCCGCGGTGGTGAACTGGCCTCCGGCGTAGAGCGAGCCATCCGGCCCAGAAACGAGCGCGCGGACATAGTAGTTCAGCCCAGTGCCCAGGCTGTGCCACGTCGCAGTCGCGGGATCCCAGCGTGCGATGTGGTTGGCTGGCACATCTCCTGCTGTTTTGAAATACCCCCCGACGTAGAGCGCTCCGTCTGGCCCTATCGCCAGGGCGAAAACGGTAGAATAGTCGGGGGCGGTCACCCCGCCGCCAAGGGCATGCCACCTCCCTGTTGCGATATGCCAGCGGGCGATGTTGTTGACTGTCACATCGCCTGCGGTTCTGAACGAGCCGCCGACATAGATGTTGCCATCCCTATCCGCAGCCAGGGCGAAAACGCTTCCATTCACCCCATCGCCCAAGGGCTGCCATTCTGTGCCATCCCAACGCGCAATGTTCTTTAGCCATGTCGCGCCGGCCCTTTCGAACTGGCCGCCGGCATACAGCGCGCCATCTGACCCGATCCCCAGGGCGGAGACATAGGCGTTCGAGTACCTGTTGCTCATCCCGCTGCTCAGTGGGCGCCATGCCGCGCCGTCCCACCGGGCAATGCGGCTGGCTGCAACATCGCCCGCTGCGGCAAAGTCGCCCCCAGCATAGATGACGCCGTTGGAATCCCGCTTCAAAGCCCTGACGCCTTCGGATGCATCGCCGCCGCTCATCCCGTTGCCCGAGCCCACGGTGTGCCACGATGAGGCCAGCGGATCCCAGCGAGTGATATGACTGGCCGGTACGCCGCTGGCGCTGGTGAAGTACCCCCCGGCGTAGATTGAGCCATCCGCGCCCCATGTGAGCGCCCAGACCGGGTTACTGACCCCGTTGTCCAGGGCGTGCCACGTACCATCCCATGAAGCGATCCAATCGGTGTACACGCCGCCTGCGCTGCTGAAGTGGCCCCCCACATAGAGCATGCCGCCTGTGCTCAGCGCCAGGGCTGTGACCTGGCCGTAGCTGGGTATCCCACTACCCAGGGAATGCCACGTCGAGGTCGCGCTATCCCAACGCGCGATATTGCTGGCTGCCACACCGCCAGCCGTGGTGAACTGGCCTCCGGCGTAGAGCGAGCCATCCGGCCCTGCTGCCAGCGCCCAGACGACACAGTGGAAGCCCCCGCAGCCGTCCATGCCGCTGCCGAGGGATTGCCACTCGGCGCCATTCCAGCGCGCGATGCCGTTGGCCGCCACGCCGCCGGCAGTAGTGAATCCGCCACCGGCATAGAGGTTGCCGTCCCCATCCACTGCCAGCGATTTAACACAGTCGCCGCTGGATGCACACCCGCCCATGCCGCTGCCGAGCGGGTGCCATGCTGTGCCATCCCAGCGGGCGACGTAGTTGGCTGCCACGCCGCCTGCGCTGGTAAACGCCCCACCGGCGTACAGGTTGCCCAGGCTGTCTACAGCCAGGGCAGAGACCCACTTATCCATCCCGCTGCCCAGGGCGTGCCATGCCGTGCCATCCCAACGGGCAACGTAGTTGGCCGTAACACCACCTGCGGTCGTGAATCCGCCGCCGGCGTAGAGCGTGCCGTCCGGCCCCACCGCCAGGGCAGTGACGCTGGCGCTGCCGGAGAAGTCGCACCCGGCCATCCCCTGGCCCAGGGGATGCCAGGTTCCGGTCGCGCTATCCCAACGCGCGATGCAGTTTGCCGCGACGTTGCCGGCGGCCGTGAAGCTGCCGCCGACATAAACCGATCCGTCCGGCCCTGCTGCCAGACTATAGACATAGTGGTTTACACCGGGCGTGCCGAACCCGCCGGCCCAACCGCCGGCCTGCGGCGCGGCCGGCGCGCTGGCCGGCAGGTCTGCGTTCCCCGCGGCCGTGACTGGCGCCAGCGCCGCCGCGAGGATCAGGATCATGCAGGCCCTGGAAAGCCAACCGCGTGGCAGGCCTGCGCCGGGTGCGGAACGATGGGTGGAGTTCATGGGGTGCCTCCTTGCGAACCTTGAAGTGCCCTGGACCGCCACAAGCGGCGGCCCAGGGCGTGTGCTACCGCAGCACCAGCGGCAGCCACAGGACGGGTGACAAAGGTTGGCGTTGACCCACCTTGACTATGAAAGCATCTCTGTATCCGCCGTTGTAAGTCAGATCTGGTCCGCCGACCACTGGGAACGTTGCCTGGTTTGAGTCAGTTGTGCCCGTGACATATGCGTTATTCATAATATCCACCGCAATGCCTGTGCCAGATTCATCGCTTGCGCCACCGATGTAGCCAGCGTAAATCAGCATTGTGCCGGAAGGATCGACCTTTGCTATGAAAGCGTCTCCCCAGCCGCTGACACTGCCATTGTAAGTCACATCTGGCCCATCGCGCACCGGGAAGGAGGCCTGATCTGATGTGGTGCCGCCTGTGATGTAAGCACTGCCGGCGGCATCGACCGCGATGCCGTAGCCGGCATCGGCGCTATCCCCTCCGATGTAGCCTGCATAGAGCAGGTTGGAGCCATCAGGGCTAACCTTAGCTACGAAGGCATCGCCCCAGCCAACGCCATTGTAGGTGAGATCGGGTCCCCCCAACACCGGGAAGGAGTCCTGATCTGAGTAGGTAGTACCTGTGACATAAGCGTTGCCATCTTCATCCACGGCGATATCATGACCAGAGTCCAACGTGTCCCCGCCAATATAGCCGGCATAGGTCAGAGCGCCGGTCGAGTCGAGTTTCGCGACAAAGGCATCACCTCCCCCGTTGTAGGTCACGTCTGGGCCTCCTTTCACTGGGAAGGAAGCCTGGTCTGAAAAGGTTTCGCCTACGATGTAGGCGTTGCCTGCGCCATCTACCGCAATACCGTGGCCACTATCCCCTTCAATGCCGCCGACATAGCCGGCATAGACTAAAGCGGTGCCGACTTGATTGATTTTGACTACGAAGGCATCTCTACCACCGTTGAAGGTCAGATCGGGCCCGCCACTCACGGGAAAGGTTGTTTGGTCTGAAGATGTGGTACCTGTGACATAGGCGTTGCCGGCGTCATCGGTACTAATCCTGGAGCTTTCTTCCTCGCCCCCGCCACCGATATAGCCAGCATAGATCAAAGCCGTACCAGATGGGTTAATTTTGGCTACGAAAGCGTCAGTGTTACCACCGCTGTAAGTGAGATCCGGACCTACGGTGACGGGAAAAGTGGTTTGGTCCGAAGATGTGTCTCCCAGGATGTAGGCGTTGCCGGCGGCATCCACGGCGATGCCGTGACCTGAATCGTCGCCTGCGCCACCGATGTAGCCCGCGTAAGTCAGAGACGTTCCGCCTGCCCCGATTTTGACCACGAAGACGTCGGCGGTACCGTTGAAGGTTAGGTCTGGCCCTCCATGCACAGGGAAGGAGACCTGAGTTGAGGTAGTGACACCTGTGATATAGGCATTGCCGGCTGCATCGACCGCCACATCTCTGGCTCCATCATATTCAGCGCCGCCGATATAGCCGCAGTAGAAGAACACGGTCGGATCCAAAATCAGGGTGCGGGTTCGGTCATACGGACCGATTTGAAAGCCGAAGTTGGCTGCTGAAGGTTGGTTGCTGGATGTTGGAAGTTGGGAGACGGTGTCAGCGAAGGCGTAGTCAACCTCAACGGGGGTGCGGCCGGCGAGGCCATCCTGCCAGGCCACGGGTACGTCATCCATGAGATCGCCCGCCGGTGTGCGCACCGCAAGCTGGCCCGCGGCGTTGATTGTCACCCCTTCAGCCCCCCGGTAAGCCAGGCGGATCTGGCGGGGGTCCGCGCCGGGGCGGACGACGAATTCGTACTTGAGCGCGCCGCCTGCGCCGTAGTAGACCAGGTCAACGCCCGGCCACAGGTCGGGGTAGACGATGCGGCCGAAGGTGCGCAGCCCGGTGTGCCACTGGTCGGGCCGGCCGCGGAAGTAGGAGACGATGGTTTCAGCCGGTTCCTCCCCGTGCGGTCGGACGTTGGGATTCGCGCCGATGAAGTCGAGCTTGATGGCCCAACGCCGGCTCGGTGCAGGGCTGGCGGCCGCGCGGGCCGGTGCGCCGGGTCTATGCCGGGCTGAGGCCAGGGCGTCAGCGTCCGGCGGCGACTCAACCAGCGCATAGGTGACGCCGGTCGGGGTGAAGAAGACCGTGGCGCCGCCGGCCTGCGTGGTGAAAGCGACCTGGGGGTCGGTCTGGCCGCGGTTCTCGACGAAGAGGAGCGGGAGTTGGCCGTAGGCTGCATGCAAGCGGGCGGCCTGCGGTGCGGCCGGCGCGCTGGTCGGCAAGTCAGCGTTCCCTGCGGCCGCGACTGGCGCCAGCGCCGCCGCGAGGATCAGGATCATGCAAGCCCTGGAAAGCCATCCGCGTGGCAGGCCTGCGCCGGGTGCGGAACGATGGGTGGGGTTCATGGTGTGCCTCCTTGTGAGTGATGCTGTTTATCGCAAAACTAACGGCAGCCAGGTCGGCCGGCCGTTCCAGTCGCCGAAATCGGCGACGGCGTGCTGCCCGTTGGCGAGCGCGATCGGGACCTCGTCCGGCGTGGTGGACCAGCGCAGCCAGGCCGGTTGGACCTCCCGCACGCGGTAGAGGGTGCCCGGCACCAGCGGCGCGAAGCGGTAAGTGCCATCGGCCGCGGTCTGGGTTTCAGCGATCTCGGTCTCCCATCGGGAGAGCCGGATGATCACGCCCGCCAGGCTCGGCTCGCCGGGATCCCGGCTGCCATCGCCGTCCCGATCGTACCAGGCGACACCGCTGATGGAGCCGGGGATGGTGGTGGTGGGCGTGGGTGTGACGCTGGGAGTTGAGGTGGGCGTGGCGGTGGGCGCCGTGGTGGGTGTGACCGGCGGCAGCGGCGTGAAGGTGGGCAGGACGCCCGGGAGCGTCACGACCTGCTGGTTGCCGGTGTCAGCCACGATGAGGTTGCCGTCCCGGTCCGCAGCTACCCCGCGCGGCTCGGAGAGCGGCTCCCGGTGCTCCTTGACGATGTAGCTATCACCGTCCGGGATCAGCTCCTTGACCACGTTGTTGCCGGTGTCGGCCACCAGGATGCGGTCGCTGCCGTAGGCCCATACCCCGGTCGGGCCGTTGAAGCCGCCGGTGACGGTTTTCAGGTGGCTGAAGCTCTGGCCGTCGAATGCCAGCAGTTGCAGGCGGTTGTTCCCCCGATCAACCACGATCACGCGGCCGAGATCATCCACCGCCAGGCCCTGCGGGTCGTGGAACTGCCCCGGCCCGCTGCCTGTTGTGCCGTACATGCTGATGAAACTGCCATAGGGATTGAACGCCTGGATGCGGTCGTTGCCGCTGTCGGCCACCAGGATGCGCTGGCAGGCATCGCTGTTGCAGGGTTGATCCCAAACGGCCACGCCCGCCGGGCTGCGGAACTGGTTGGGCTCCGTGCCGTACTCGCCGAACCAGTAGGGAAAGGCGGGCGAATCCAGCGCAGCGTCCATCACCAGCACCTTGTGTTCTTTGGGGTCGCTCACCAGGAACCGCCCCTCCCCGTGCGGGTCGAACGCCAGGTAGCGGCAGCCGGTCAGATTGACGTGGACGCTCCCGATCCGGCTCAGGTAGCGCTCATCGAGCAGTTGCCGGATCAGCGGCCCAGCGTGGGTGTCGAGGATCACCCGTAGGGGCATGTCTTGCACCTGCCCGGCAGGGCGACCGCGAGGGTCCGCTCCTGCCAGTGCGCTGGGCGGCGCAGTCACAGTCACGGGCATGGGTGTGGGGGCCGGGCCGCGATCCGTGATGACGATCGCACTGGGCAGGATCAGATCCGGGGCCCAGGCCGCGGCGCTGAACCCGCTCTCGCGGTCGTCCAGGTCGAGGGCCGTTACGGTGTAGACGCAGTCGCCGCCGTGACATTCGGTGACGTAGATGGGGTCGGCGCCCTGGACCAGGCCGCTGATCCGCTCGTAGGCGTAGGTGGGCCGGGTTGCTCGGTAGACATAATATCCCCTCACTTCGGGAATGAGGCTGCCCCGCCACCGCAGCGTCACCTGGCGCTGTGCCACCTGCGCGGTCAGGCCTTCCGGCGCCGCGGGGATGGCCTCGGCCGGCACGTGGGAGGCAAGGGTGAAGGTGTGGCCCTCCCTGTCCCCCCGCCAGTACGCCAGGTTGAAGTCGGTGATGTCCAGCCAGGCGAACTCCTCGTGCTTGCCCCGCGCCAACTTGACCAGGAAGCGGTTGCGGCCGCCGACCACATCTACCACGCCGAAGGGGTTATCGCGCAGCACATGGCCGGTGGCCGTGGCCCACGGCCCGCCGATGACCTGGCGGTTGGCGAGCCGGACGCGGCCATCGACGCCGGTGCTGCCCACGAACTCGGGCCCGTTGTCAATGGTGATGTCGCCGGGCCAGACGGCCGGGCCGTTCCGTTGGTAGAGGCTGACCTCGACGCCGGCGGCCGGATTCCCCCGGTTGTCCAGCACCCGCAGCCAGTTCTCAGTCGGGATGTCGTACTGGTATTCGCCGTAGTAGCCGCGGCGATAGCCCTTGGTGGACGAGAAGCCGGCCGCGCCGTGGCTGCTGTAGAGGTGGCCGTCGGTGTGCGGCGCGATGTCGCCCCCGCCCATCAGGTCGGGCCGCGGCCAGGAGAAGCCGAAGTTGGCCGGCATTCCGTTGCGATCCAGCACGTGCACGCTGGTGACGCTCATATCGAGCTGGTAGAGGTCAATCACCCCCACCTGGTGGCTCAGCTCGTGCACCAGCGCCCAGTCAATGTCCGTGAGGGGGTCATACCAGGCGCTGATGATGCGGTAGTCCGCGTCCACGAACCAGCCGCCGTCGCTGGACCGGTCGTTGATCGGCGGCGCGGACACCACCACGATCTCGTCAATGCGCACGCGTTCGGTCGCGCCGGCGGGTGTGGTGGGGTAGATCGAGTTGGCGAAGACCCAGTTCATGGCCGCGATCTGGCGCTGGAGCCAGTCCTCGGCCGAGTAGGAGAAGGCGGGATCCCAGGGGGTGTCGTAGGCCGCAATCATCTCCGGCGTGATCGCGATGCGGAACCCCAGCGCGTTGGTGCGATCGGCCACCGTGTTGTTGATTTCGTAGGTCTCGGCAATCTCGTTCAGGGGGTCAACGGTGAAGCGCACGGTGTGGTCATCGGTCACCCGCTCGCCGTCCATGACATGGCCCCACGGCCACTGATAGCCGGTCGTGGTCATGGCGCCCGCGGCCAGGCCGGGCAGGATACCGGAGGCGACCTCGGCGCCATCAATCTCCCAGCGATAGGCGAACGCGGGGCTGGGCTGCGCGCCCTTGTTGGCGATGTGGGCGGTGAAGGTGATGACCTCACCCGGCGCGGGCCAGCGCTGTTCACCCTCGGTGCCGGGGCAGAGGGTCGGGATGCCCGGTTCCCCAGGCGCCCCCCACAAGTACTCTACACAATACGACTTGTACTTCGGCGTCCGGCTGATGAAGGTCACGTCCAGGTCAACCCCATCCGGCGGCGCGGCCGGCCCCCAACCGGCCGGCGCTGCCCGGCTCACGCGCGTCCACGGATAACCCGCGCCGGGGTAGGGCGCACCCGGCCGGAGCTGTGCCGGGTCGAAGGGGGTGTGGCCGTTGCCGGCCGGGGCGGGCGTTGCCGCGGGCGGGCTGGACATGGCATCCTGACCCCCGCCGGCCAGCGCCGGCAGGATCAGAATGCCTGCCAGCAGTAAAGGGAGCAGGAAGGGGATGCGTTTGAGCGCCATACATTACCTCCGGGTAGCCGTTGCAACCGGCGCTCGTCCGAATCACTGAAAAAGCGCCCGAATCTTTCTAGACACAACCCAAAACACCGGAGTTTTACTCAAAAGATAATCGGTATGATCCACGGCTCGATCATCTCCGGCTCCGCGGCGGCGAAGCCGTGCGGCGGATGTCGGGAGAAGGTGAAAGCGTGGCGCTGTAAACCGCCCCACTTAGTGAACATCGCGAGGGTGACCGTGGCTGTCTCGCTGTCCAGGACCACGACCGGCTGCAACTGCGCGTCCGTTGCCTGCGGCTCGTAGGGGGCGAGACTGAACCCCATGGCACTCACTCTTGCTTTGTCTTCAGGCGTCGGGGTGGCTTCGCTATACAGCGCATCGAACAGAGCAGCAAAAGTCACGTTGACTTCGGCTGCGATAGCTTCCAGCCCGGCGCGGCTGCAGGCCACTTGACTATCGCTGTAGCCCGCGTGCCACCAGCGATAGAATTGGGTGGCCGTCACGTGCAGAATCGCCAGCTCAAGATAGCCTTCGGGAGTGTCATCCGCAAGCACCTCGTTGAGAGCTTGCAGGCTGGGATCCCGGATGCTGCCGGTGCCTCCGGCCGATTCGTATTCCTTGTAGGTTGCGAAGGGCGGGGTACTGGCGTCACGCACGTACAGGATCGGCTCGGCGCCAATGGTTTCTACAAACTGCACCCAATCCAAAACCTTGCCGGGAGGCAAAGAGAGGTGTGGCAGCACGGTGAAGTAGCTGTTGGTGTCGAACTCATCCCCTTGTTTTCGCCCGTCCCCCTGCCTCAGGTGAGCGGGAAACTCCTCGGTGTAGGGCGCCCGCAGCGCGCGGATCCCTTCGATGACCGAAGCGCAGTGCGATCCGAGGTCAGTGCCCTCATCCACAGCAGTGAGCGCGGACGTGTCCGGTAAGGGTACGCAGGCGGCAAGCAGGCCCGCGAGGGCTGCGACAGTCAAGCTTGTTTGGATGACTCGTGTCATATTCATATGCTCAACTCATTTCTGCCACTTACCAGGCTTCCGATGCGTCGCGTTGTCCAGCCCTGCGACCTGCAGAGCCGGACAACGGATTCTCGCTTGCTGCACCCTCTACGGCCGCCACCCCATCTTCTCGAAGAACCACACCGGCAGCACCGGCGCATCCACCAGCTTGCGCACATCCGAGCCGTCGGTGGCGCGCATCGCGTAAATCGCCCAGCTGCCGCCGCGATCGGAGCGGAACGCGATCCACGCACCGTCGGGGGACCAGACGGGCAGGCCGTCGCTGGTGGGGTTGTTGGTCAGCCGCACCTTGTTGGCGCCGGTGGCATCAATGCGGTAGATCTCGAAGTTGCCGTCATCCTGCGAGATGTAGGCAATCTGTTTGCCATTGGGGCTCCAGGCCGGTTGCCCATCGCTGCCGCCGCTGGTCAGCCGCTGCTGCGCGCCCGAGTCGGGGTCGGTCAGGTAGATGCCGCAGCCGCCGCCTACGCACGCACGATGCGCGATCCAGTTGCTGTTGGGTGACCAGGCCGGGTATTCACCTTCGATCACAGGCCGTAGCCCGCTTCCGTCCGAGTTCAGCACATAGACATAAGTCCCATCTCCGGCTGAAAGACGGCCCCCGCCGGGCGCGAAGGAGGGGTACGCGCCGCCCCGGATCACCAGGCGCTCGCCGGTGTAGTCGCGGTTCATTATCCAGATGCCGGGGTTGCCACCCGCGACCGGCGGCCACGCAAAGTAGGCGATCTGTTTGTAGTCGCCGGAGAACGCGACCTCAGTGCGCCAGTCGAACAGGGCGCGCGATTGTTTGCTGGTGAAGTTATGCTCCCACAGTTCCCACTTGCCCGCGTCCATGTTGGCCACCGAGTAGATCAACACACCGCTGAGCGCGCCGCCCGGAGGTCTGGGGGCCGCGGTAGGCTGCGGCGGCGGGGTGGGGATATCGGCCGGCACCGGCGCGGCCGCGATGTCACCCTGCACGGTGACCAGGCTGGCCGATAGCCAAACCTGCTTCTCGGCCACGCAGCACACCTGGAGCCAAGTGCTGTTGGCGTTCTTGCCGACGACCTCAAACGCCTGTCCCGCCTTGGCGGAGCCGACGACCGGGTAATCGGTGCCTGGCCCGGCACGCAGGTTGATATTTTGCTTGGCGACCGCCTGGGGCGCGGCCGGGGTCGGCGTGGCGGTGGGCGGCTCCGGCGTGGCCGTGGGCGGCACGGGCGTGTCTGTCGGCGGCACCGGAGTCGCAGTGGGCGGCAGGGGCGTATCCGTCGGCGGCACAGGGGTCGCGGTCGGCGGGACTGCGGTGGCCGTGGGCGGCAGGGGTGTCGCAGTGGGCGGCACGGGCGTGGCCGTCGGTGGCACGGGTGTTGCGGTGGCTGCGGCAGGCTGCGGCAGGTTCGCAACGGGGGTCGGTGTCGGGGTCCCAGGGCATGCACTCAGCAGCGCAGTGGCCAGGACCAGGGCGAGCAGTACTCCGAGACGGTTTTGCCTTATCATGGTGGTAGCCTCCTGTGTCATGAGTTGGATTCAGAACCCTCGATTCTCAAATAACTGTGGGTTCGTGATCATGCGTTCGCCTTATTCGGCCTCTTTCAACGCCAGCAACACCGCCTGGATGGTCCCCTCGTCTGGGCCGATGACGATGAGTACACGCTCATCCTCGTGGCGGGCAAAGGTCAGGCTGACATCGCTCTGCCACCAGCGGCCGTCGGGTTCGCCCAGTAGGGTCTTGACCGTCTCTTCGGCATCGCGGCGGTTGCTCATCGCCACCTGGTACAACAACCAGAACTGATTGGCTTCTTCCTGGCTGTCCCATTGAGTCTGCATCACCAGCAGGTGCGGGCCCTCTGCGCCCTGTTGCAGCAGAACATAACTATCCCCGCCCCAGCCTTCAGCGGCCAGCCCGGACATGGTGGGGCCTGCATGTTGACGCAGGTAGAGCTTCAGCCCAAGTTCCCCCATCACGTCCCGGTCGGCTTCCTGCCATCCGCCATCCAGCGCCGCCGCCAGGTCGGGCAGCGTGACTGTCATGGGCGCGTCTTCCTCGCGGTAGCGTTCGGGATGCATGATTTGCTCGGTGGAGCGTGGGGGTGACTGATACGCCGCGTTCACTGCCTCCCATCCTCCGCGATCGTGGAGGGCCGTGACGAATTGCAGGCCTGCCAGATAGGGGAACATCTCGCTTTCCCGGATGAAGATCGGGCTGGCCTCGAGCGCAGTGTCCTCCATGCCTCCCGATTCCGAGATGGATTGCATACGGTCGAAAAGCATCACATGGCCGTCGCCGTACATCAGCATGGCCAGCGTTGCATCCCCTTCGATCAATGCCTTCATGGCGGCATGTTCGTCGGAGTTGGCGCTGGTTTCCTGCAATGTGCGTAGATTGTAGTGCTGATCTTGCAGTGCATGAACGTATTCGTGGGCTACAGTCATCTGGTCCGCGGCCGATGACTCACCTCGATCCACCAGATAGAAGGTTTGCTCTGTCAGGCTGTAGAATCCGCTGACCTGCTCCGTATTGAGGTCAAGTAACAATGTTGCCAGATCAGCGTCTGCGTCAATGACGCCCAGCAGCGCCAGTAACGCCTGGCCGACCCGAAGGCTGGCGCGATCATCGTCGTCCAATTCGCTTTCGTAGCGCGCCCGCAGCGCCTCCTCGGTTAGCACCTGGTAGGCTACGCTGACGGTGGGTGTCAGCTCGCGGGTGCTGGCGACGTTATCCTTGATTTCGTCCACAGTAGCTTGCGCGGAGTCCGCTCGCATCCGTTTGAATTCCAAGGCAGTGACGAATTCGAGGCTGCCCAAGATGCCATCGGCGAACTCCTCGGCGGTGTGATGATTCGCTACGATGGTGAACTGGAGCTCATCCTCTTCCAACAGCCGGACCAGCAGGCCATCTTCGATGGCCGGCTCGATGCGCGGCAGATAGTAGGCAGTCAGGGCCGCAGTTACCGCCATATCCTGCACCAGTTCCGGCGGCTCTTGTTCGGGATCGGCAGTCAAGGTGACTGTTAATGTGCGCTCTCCACCGTCGGCGGCAGCGATTTCAATGGTGGCTTCGCGTTCCAGGTAGTCCTCCAGCTCTTCGGTCAAGTCCGCCAACGCTTTAGGTTCGGTCAAGGTGTAACCCTGCAGCAGAACCTCGATCAGGCGGTTCGCCTGCCTGGCATCGCTGGTGCCAGGTTGCAGGGCGACGAAGGTCTCCAGAGACTTTCGGGCCTCGGTGTAGCGTCCCTCTCTCCTCTGGGCCACTCCCAGGAAGTAGTGCGCATAGGCGTTTTCCGGCTCTTCAGCAATCAAGCCCTTCAGAACAGTCACCGCTTCCCCGATGTTGGCTTGACGAACCAGCGTCATCCCCAGCAGGAGCTGCGCGAAAGTGTCCTTCGGATCCAGTTTGAGCGCCATTCGGGCGTGTGTTTCCGCTTGATCGAGCTTTTGATCCTGCAAGTTGAGCAGGCTGAGGCTGACGTGAGCCGAATCGTTGCTGATGCCGTCCGGATCCAACTGCAACGCCATCTCGAATTCGGCCTGAGCCAGCTCGGCTTCATCCTGCTGCGACAGGGCTGAGCCCAATTCGCGATATAAGGCGGCATCCTCTAGTCCGACCAGCAAGGCCTCCGCCTGGGCGAGGGCAGCTTCCTCCCAGCGTTCTTGATTGGCGTAGGCTGCGCCCAACCCTAGGTGCGCCCACTCTTCATACGGGTCAAGCTTGGCTGCTTTGCGCAGGTATTCCAGCGCTTTCACCGGGTCATCGTCGCACAGACGGGCGAAACCCATCCCGACCAGGCCATCGGGCGACCGGGGTTGTTCAGTCATTAATGTCTGAAACTGCCGCACAGCCAGATCGCATTCTCCCTCGTTCAAGTACGTCCAGCCGATGGCTTCAAGCGCAGGGGGGTAATCGGCGCGCTTGTCCAGCGCTTTGCGGAATTCGGCACGAGCATCATCTTGCTCCCCCTGTGCACGCAGGAGCCGGCCCCGCGCCAGGTAAGGCTGCGGCGCGTCCGGGATCAGCTTCGCTGCTTCATTGATGTGGGACTCAGCGGTTGTGTAGTCGCCGCGATTCATGGCCACATAGGCCAGCGCCAGCAGCGCATCCGCGGAATCGGGTGTCAGCGTCAGCACCTTATCGAGCTCTGCCTTCGCCAGTTCATAGCGTCCTAACACCATCCAGATGTTGCCCAAGGCGATACGCCAGGGCGCAAACTCCGGCCGTAAAGTAAGCGTGCGTTCGCAGGCCGCCCGGGCGCGGCCCGCATCCCCGGTAACCCAGTAGTATGAAGCCAGGGCGCCGTAGGCTGACGGGAGGTCTTCCTGCAAAGCGATCGCCTTGCTGATCGCATCCCACGCAGCTTCGTACTGGCGATCGGCCAGGAGGGCCTGGCCCAGCGCTATCTGCGTCTCGGCAGCGGCGCTATCCAACGCCGCTGCCTTTTGGGCAGCCTCCAAGGCGCTCGCATTGTTGAAGATGTTACCCTGCGCGCGCGCCAGGATGGTATAGGCTTCGGCGCTCTCCGGGGCCAGCGTCACAGCTTTTTGTGCCAGCTCCAGGGCGCGCGGTTCATGGCCTACCTGCCAGGTATGTGCGGCCGACAACCCGACAATGGCCGGCGCGTGAGTCGGGTCTGCATCCGCAGCCTTTTGGAACAACTCGATGGCCCCGGCGAAGTCGCTGCGGTCCATCCGTGCATAGCCTTCTGCCACCCAGGCCGACAGCGGTATCGGCGTGGGGGTTGGGGTGGGCGGCACTGGTGTAGCCGTGGGGACTTCGGTCGGCGTCGGCGGGAGCGGCGTTGGGGTCGGTGTGGGGCGCGCCGGGCAGCCAGCCAACAGCGCGGCCGCCAGGATGAGGGTGCCGACAAGCATTCGCCGATATCCATGGTTTTTCATAGTGCCTCCTCCTTACCAGGGCTATTCAATTCGTGTCTTGCCACCACAACGTGGCCGCCATGACGCTCCATAGCTCGGCGCCGGTCTCAGCATCCCAGACGCGGAACCGGCCATCAGGCCCGCCGGTGGCCAGCAGGCGGCTGTCGGGACTCCACGCGACCGCGTCGGCGCCGCGCACGTGACCGGCAAGGAAGAGCAGGTCGCCGGTCGCGACATCCCACACGCCGGCCGCGTCATTGCCGGCGGTGGCGAGCAGTGCACCATCGGGGCTGAAGGCAACTGTGCGCGCACCCTGGCTGACGGCAAACAGCTCCTTTTGCGTCTTCAGGTCGTATACCCGCGCCGGGTTGCCGGGAACCGCCAGCAGGCGACCATCCGGGCTGACAGCCGGCGCGTTGGTGTAGCTGAACGAGTGGCCCGGGAACATGGCGATCAGTTTGCCGGTCGCCGTGTCCCACACCTGGACCTTCTCGCCGCCGCCGATGATTTGGCGGCCATCGGGACTGAAGGCCGACGCGGCGATCGGGTTATCGGCTTTGATCGTCCGCAGTTGCTCTCCGGTCTCGGCATCCCATAGGATCGGAGAAGTCAAGTCGGGGTCTACGGTCATGATGGTCTTGCCATCCGGCGCGAACGCGGCCGAGTCAACGGCTCTGGCATGCTCGATCGCCAGCATCACCTCGCCGGTCGCCGTGTCGATCACCCGCGCCGTGGGATTGGTGTACGCGACCACGATTCGCGCGCCGTCGGGGTCATACGCCAGGTTGCCGTGGGTGGTGGCGAGCACGAAGCCATCCAGCCCCAGCTCGACCTCGCGTAGCTTTTCGCCGGAGACGGCGTCCCACAGCCGTAGGTAGCTCGGTCCGGACTCGCTCAACGTCGCGATCTGCGTGCCATCGAGGCTGAACGCAATGCTGAAGATGATCGGGTCGTCAACGATCTCGATGAACAGGTCGTGCAGCTCCCAGTAGCTGACCAGCATCTGGGCGAACGCCGGGAACGAAGCGGGATCTTGGTTGAAGAAGACCTGGGCGTACAGGTTACCGCTGGCGTACGCGGCCTCCTGCAGGTCCCAGATCCGCGCGACTTGCAGCGGCCCGCCGGCAGGATCGGCCAGGTCAGCCATGTGGTCGTGGGCCAGCGCGATGGTGTAGAGCAGGTCGTCTCCCGCCTCCTGGATGGCCTGCACGTTGGGGGTGGGCTGCAATCCCAGGAACAGCTTCATCAGGCCGCGCACCGCGTACGCGGCGTAGGCCTTGGGGTCTTCCGTGATCTGCATGGATGCTGTGTCCGCCTGGCGGAACAGCCAGGCGCGTTCCTCGATCTTCAATCTGGCCAGGGTTTGCAGCATCGAGAGGTAGTTGCCGGCCGCAGCGTCCGGATCGTGTCGGAGCACGGCTTCCAGATCAGCCATCGCTGCTTCAAACTGGGCGGCGGCCTTCTCCTGGGCGGAATCGTACAAGTTGAGCGCTTCCAGGATATCCGCGGATGCTCCTAGGGCGGCCGCGGCGCTGGACTTCGGATCGAGGGCCAGCGCTTGCTCGATGTCGGCACGCGCGCTGGAAATGGCGGTGTCGCTCTCCTCGTCCTTGCGCATGAGCATGCGCAGGTGGGCCCACGCGCGCAGCGCGTAGGCGTCGGCCCGCTCCGGCTCCGCCTTAATGGCCCGGTCGAGATCAGCAAAGGCCGCGTCCGGGTCGCCGTCAATGGCCTGGACCGCGCCCCGATAGAGCAGCGCGTCCGTTCCATCGGGCTGCTGCAGCAGCGCCCGGTCGAAGTGCGCATCGGCCAACCCGAACCGGCCGTCGGCCACGGCTGCCAGCCCGCGCTGGATGTGCCCCTCCGGGGTGTCGCTCGTCAGCGGGGCCAGCAGCGTCGCCGTAACCGCCAGCGGCCCCACTTGGGGCACGGTGATGATGGCTGCGTCAGCGATCTCCGGCGCAGCGATCTCGATGGCCGCGTCATAGTCGAACACGCGCATGGTCATCGAGATTGCTGCCGTGGCGCCGAGCTCCTCGGAAAGGACGGCATCCCCTTCGCCAGTGGACCGCACCAGCCGCAGGCCCTGCCGGGCGATCCAGTAGTCCATCAGCATGTCGGCCTCTGCCTGGCCGAGCGGCGCCTCGAAGTTGAACGGCAGCCTGGTCCGGCCGGTTAGGTGGTAGACCGGCGTGTCATCTATGGTCGTCTCACCGAGCAGTGCGAGCTCCTCGATGTCAGAGGCGTTAACGATCAGGTCTTTCGGGCTGAACAGCGACGCCGCTTGGGAACTCACCTGCCATTTGTCGGTGAGTGGGTTCTTGACGAAGCTCCTCTCGCCGATGACCACAAGCTGGGTCGCGACCTCGATGTCGTTGGCCGTCATGGTCATCGTGCCCTGCATGCGATCGGGTGACAGCACTTCGCCGGTGAAATGTATGGGGAGCTCAGTGCCTGCGCCGAATGCCGCCCCGCTCAGTGTCATCAGCAGCGCCATGTCGAAGCGGTAGGAGCGGGCTTGTTGAGAGGCATCAAATGCGGCCTGCAGGATGGCTTCAGCCGACGGGGGCGTCGGCGTGTTGGTCGGAGCAGGCGTGGCGGTCGGTGGCGCCGGTGTTGCGCTCGGTGGAATCGGTGTCGCGGTCGGCGGCACGGGTGTAGCTGTGGGCAGCACGGGTGTAGCCGTGGGCATCACGGGCGTTGCCGTCTTTGTGGTCGCACACGCGGCCAGCAGCGTGACTAGGGCCAGGACGAGCAACGGGCCCAGGCGAGGCTTGATGTGCATGTTGTTTCCTCCTTGTTACCCCATTTCGGCTGCCGTTTGGCTGACCCTGGCGGCGCGAATGTGTCATCGGGCTATTTTCGTATCAGCGGCAGGTAGAGCTGTTTTCCCGTTCGGAAAGCGTTCGCAAGGAGGGTTGCCGCTCCTCCTGGGTTGGTGACCCACAAGTCGTGTATTCCAGGTCGTAAGGTAGCTGGTACGGTGGCGTGCAGTGTATCTTCATCTATCCAGGTTACGCCTTCCGCGTCGACCGGGCCGACGCTGATAGTTGGTGTGGCGATGAAGTTCATGCCGTGAATCACGATAGGCGTGGCAGTCAAGGCCTCTCCCTGTGGTGGATCGATCGAGACAACAACTGGGGTGGCCCATTCGCCGAGGGTCACATCGTCGATCCGAATCTGAGTGTAAGCCATATCCGTCATTTGGCGCAGCATGAACGTGACCGTAACTTGCTGGCCAGTCCACGCGGACAGATCGGCGTGCGCCAGTTGCCATGCGGCGGTCGCAGTAGCGGAAAAGACCTCGGTGGCTAAGATGCCATTGTCCACCCAAATCAGCAGCGGAGACGCACCACCTGACGACGCGTAGTTGGCTGCCAGGGTGGGACGATGCATGTCCGCGGTAATGGAGACTTGCTGGCTGGCTGTGACGGTGTAGGTGCTTGATGTAGTAGCTAACGGTTGGCGCTGATAGACACCGGTCTGGCCCAACCGCAATGCGCGCAAGCCAGTGTGTGCATCGGCCGAGAGGCCAAACGCGCCTTCCGGCCCTGCCAGAATCCAGTCGCTAGGGAGGGGTGCACCGACCTCAAAGCCGCCGTTGATCACAAAGTTCTGTGCTGGCGGCAGATAGAGATCGAGCCGGTGATCCTGCTGAACTGCAACCGGAGACGCAGCAAGCGGACCGTATCCCGCCCGAGCCGCAGCCAACGAGTAATCGGCGCCGGCAGCCAGGTACGCGAGGTAGTTGCCATCTGCCCCCGTTTTCACCATATTCAGGGATGGGGGCGTGATATTTATCGCTGCCCCCCCGACCGGGATGCCACGGTTATCCGCCAGGCGGCCGGTTAGCTGCCAGGCATAGAGGGTGGTTGATGTGTCACCGGCGTCAGCGGCGGGCCAGGCCTCCAGGTTGCCAGCGGCATCACGCGCCCGGACGCGGAAGGCGACAACGTCGCCGCCAGTGCCTCTGTAAGTTGCCGATGTTGCCATCGTATCTTCGAGCCAAGGGACCCACAAGCCACTCACGCCTGTACTGGGCTGTACATCGTAACTCACAATACCTGACAATCCGATCTCACTTCCTTCCCAACATACCTCGACCCCAGCAGCGCGTGAGTAGGTAGGTAGGGGAAGTACGTATGAAGTGGGGGCTTGAATATCTGTTGTCTGCAAATCGGGATTCCAGTCTGCGCCAGCTCCACTTAAGCGCGCAACGCCAGCGTCGCTCCAGGCGTCTAGGTAGGCTGTCATCCAGTACCAATTACCCTCATAGTAGATCCACGAGACACGAGTGAAAGTAATAGAACGGCTATCCGGCGACCAACTGCGGACCCAGGCGTCGGTGTTTGACTCCGGCGGATCGTACACTTGGCGCTGATTGCCACCGGACGTGTCCATCAGCCAGATTTCCTGCCAACCGTCGCCGTTGCCGTCCGCGTCGTACGCGATCTGGTTGCCGTCCGGCGACCAGGCCGGGTTCTCGCTGTAGGGTTGGTTGGAAAGCTGGTACGCGCCGCTGCCATCTGCACCCATCACCCAGATGCGATATTGACCGTAGCTGCGGCGACTGAAGGCGATGCTCCCGTCCCAAGGTGACCAGGCCGGTTCGCCGTCGTAGTCGTCGTGATAGGTCAGCCGCGTTTGCCCGCTGCCGTCGGCATTCATCACGTAGATCTCCGACTGGCCGTCACGGTAGGATTGGAAGACGATGCGACTTCCGTCGCGCGACCAGGCCGGGTAGAGGTCGCTGGCGCCGTTGAATGTCAGGCGGGCCAGGCCACCGCCATCGGCGTTCATGGTGTAGATCTCGTAGTTGCCATCGCGATTGGACGCGAAGACGACGCGCGTGGCGCCCCGGTTCAGCCGCGGCACGACATCCATGCTGCCGTGGTTGGAGATGTTGACCTGGTTGGAGCCATCGCCGTTGGCGCGGTAGACCTCCCAGTCGTGCTCGTTGCGGGCCGATTGGAAGACCAACCGGCTCCAGGACGCGTACTCCGGGGCCAGGGGCGCCTGTGGTGCTTCCGGCGCGGCCGTCGTTCCCTCCACCAGGGGGTGTCGCGGCGCCTCCAGCGGTCCGTCGTAGGGTAGGCGGCTGGACGGCGGTTCAGGGCCTGTTGGCGGTGGGTCCTGCTGGACTGAGGCGGTCGCCAATGGCAGGCCGCCCCCGAGCAGGCCGGTGATCACGATAAGGATCAGCGAGATGGCGAAGCGTCTGACGATCATGGTGTCCCCCTATGAGGTGGTTAAGTGGAAAATCAACAACGCGATGAGTGCCGAGGAAACGAGCGGGCAAGACCGGGGCGAACAAGGATGCCGTGCTGAGCCGGGCGGCGCGGCGCGTGTGGGACAAGGCTTTCCAAGGGCAACCGAGACACCAGGTGAGCATAATTCACATCCAGGATCACCGGTGCGGCCTCAGGATCCGACGGGGTGTGCGATGTGCGTCGGCGATGGTGGGGGGCCTGAGGTCGGTTACCGTCGCGTGTCGGATGACGCGCTTCCAGTATGCAGTTGATCAAACGTCGTCGAGACGATACGGAGCGCACTGGGATGGGGGGAACATCGTGCGCCTTGACAAGATCAGGATATCACAAACCGATGTCTGTGTCAATAGGTTTTGTACCGGGTTGGAGTCAGGAGTTTTGCTGGGCGGCGGTTGAAACGCCCGTTGAAACGATATGCAAGGCGTTCCCTTGCACTCTGGCTTGCTTGCGGTACAATGGCGTGCTGTATGAAGACGTTATCGCCACAGTTGGACCCGGCAGGCTCTCCGCTGACCCTCGCCCGTATCGCACGCACCTGGTGGCCGCTGGCCGCGAGCTGGTTGCTGATGGGCGCGGAGATGCCCGCGCTCAGCGCGGTGATCGCGCGCCTGGCCGAGCCGGAGATCAACCTGGCCGCGTTCGGGGGCGTGGTCTGGCCGCTGGCGCTGATCATCGAATCACCGGTGATCATGCTGCTGGCCGGTTCGACCGCGTTGAGCAAGGACTGGGCCTCTTATCGCAAGGTGTGGAACTACATGCAGGTCGCGGGCGCGCTCCTGACCGTGCTGCACCTGCTGGTCGCGTTGACGCCGCTGTACACGGTTGTTGTGCGTGGTATCCTCGGCGTGCCGGAGGCCATCCTCGAGCCGGCACGTATGGGCCTGATCATCATGCTGCCGTGGACCTGGGCTATCGCGTACCGCCGGTTCAACCAGGGCGTGCTGATCCGCTTCGGCCATTCCCGGTCCGTAGGTGTAGGCACAGCGATCCGGCTCACTGCCAACCTGACCGTGCTGCTGATCGGGCTCGCAGTGGGGACGATCCCAGGCGTGGTCGTGGCGTCGGCGGGAATGGCTACTGCGGTGCTGAGCGAGGCGCTTTACGTGGGCCTCCGGGTGCGGCCGGTCCTACGAGACGAGCTGCGGGCCCAGCCCGCGGTCGAGCCACCTTTGACCTACCGCTCCTTCTTCATGTTCTACATCCCATTGGTGTTGACGTCGCTGCTGACACTGTTGGCGCAACCTATCGGCAGCGCCGCGCTGAGCCGGATGCCGCAGGCGCTGACATCGCTGGCGGTGTGGCCGGTGGTGACCGGGCTGGTGTTCATGGCGCGTGGGCTGGGGATCGCGTACAACGAGGTCGTGGTGGCGCTGTTGGATGCGCCGGCCGCGCGGCCGGCGTTGCGCCGCTTCACGTTGCTGTTGGCGCTGGCCACGACGGCCATGCTGTTGCTGTTGGCGGCCACACCGCTCAGCCAGTTCTGGTTTCAGGGACTTTCGGCGCTGCCGCCCAACTTGGCCGATATGGCGCGGTTCGGCCTCTGGGTGGCGTTGCCCATGCCCGCGCTCAGCGCGCTGCAGAGCTGGTATCAGGGCGCGATCCTGCACAGCCGGCGCACCCGCGGCATCACCGAGTCGGTCGCGATCTTCCTGGCGACCAGCGCGGCGGTGCTGTTCGCCGGGGTGGCCTGGGGCGCGCTGACAGGCCTCTACGTGGGCCTGACCGGGATGGTCATCGCCACCCTGGCGCAAACGGTTTGGCTCTGGTGGCGCGCGCGGCAGGCAGTGTAACACACTCCGCTGGATCGTATCAACGCAATCCGCCGGATTGCGCTACACCGGCGCTGTGGTAAGATAGACCTCGCGTTATGCACTCATCTTCAACGAAGAAAGGACCGCCAACATGCCTGAACGACCGTTCCCCTGGCGCAACACGTTTATCCTCGGTTTTGGCTTTTTTGGAATCAGTATCATCTGGCCGCTGTTTAACAGCCTCATCCCGCCCATGCTGGCCGACCTCGGCCTCAGCGCCGCGGTGGTCGGGTTCATACTGACCTGGGACAACATCATCAACATGTTTTTCCAGCCCTGGGTGGGCAGCCGCTCGGACCGCACGCACACCAGGTTTGGCCGGCGCAAGCCGTGGTTGATGGTCGGTGCGCCGCTGGCGGCCGTGTTCTTCATCCTGGTGCCGTTCGTGCGTCAGAACTTCGTGCTGATCGCGCTGGCGATCTTGGGCACCAACCTGGCCATGGCGCTGTTCCGCTCGCCGACCATCGCGTTCCTGGGCGACCTGTTCAAGCCTGCGGAACGCAGCAAGGCCAATGGCGTGATCAATCTGATGGGCGGTGTAGGCGGCGCGATCGCGTTGTTCACCGGCGGTGCGCTTTACAAGATCGGCGTGCCCATCCCGTTTATCTTTGGCGCTGCGGTCATGCTGATCGCCATCGCCATTGTGCTGTGGCGGGTCGAGGATCCGCCGGTGGCGCCGCCGGCCCAGGCCGCGGCCGAGCTGACGCTGTTGCAGAACATCCAGCAGGTAGCGACCGACCGCGACCGCAGCGGTTTGTTCCTGCTGGGGGCGATCTTCTGCTGGTTCGTGGGCTGGAACGCGACCGAGGCGTTCTTCACCCTCTACGCGCGCGAGATCCTGGGCGTGCCGGTGGGGACGGGCACGCAGATGCTGACCGCGTTCGCCGCTATGTTGATTTTGTTCTCCATCCCTAGCGGCCTGATCGCCACCCGCGTGGGCCGTAAGCCCACGATCCTGGTCGGGCTGGCCGGCATGGCGGCAGGCACCCTGCTGGCGTTCTTCATGCGCAGCCAGCTCGTGCTGCTCATCCTGCTGGCGGTGATGGGCGGCTTCTGGGCTCTGGTGAACATCAACTCGCTGCCCATGGTCTACGACCTGTCCAAGTCGGGCCGCATCGGCGCGTATACCGGGCTTTACTACTTCGCTTCGTCGGCCGCGGCCATCACCGGCCCCATCGTGGGTGGCGCGCTGGTGGATTTGACCAGCTACCGGGCCATCTGGCCGTTCACTGCGCTCTTCCTGGTCCTGGCGATGGTGTGCATGAGTCAGGTGCGGGTGAAACGGGCGGCGTGACGGGGTATTGCGTATTGCGTATTGGCTGCTGCGTACTCTGCGCATGCGGCTCGGATTGCGCGCGCTGATTACGGAGTACGCAGTACGTTTTACGCCACAGCAAACTCGCCTCGACACGCAAATGCCACCGCTCCTGTCAGCCGAACCGACCAGTCGTCAGCCACCTCAACCAACATCTCGCCGCCGGGCATCCGCACGGTGACCGGGCTGGCGCACCGGCCCGTGCGAATGGCCGCGCCCGCGGCCGCGCAGCTCGATGTGCCGGACGCCAGCGTGTAGCCAGCCCCCCGCTCCCAGATCGCGATATCCAGCGTGTGACGATTGACTACACGCACGAACTGGACGTTGGTGCGGTTGGGGTAAAGCGGCAGGCGCTCCAGCGCGGGGCCGAGGGTGTGCGCGAGCTGGGTAAGACCTGCAACGTCGGTGGTGACGTTGCAGGTCAGTTCCTCCACAAACACCACGCAGTGCGGGTTGCCGATGGTGACCGCGGTGATGCGCACGCGCAGACCCGCGACCTCGACTTCTTCTTCGATCACCTCGCGCGCGGGGCTCGTCAGGCCGATCTCGTCGCTGCGGAACGACAGCCGCCCCATGTCCATCGCGATGCGCTCGCCCCCGGCGTCCAGCACATGCGCTGTCACAGGGCCGGCCGGCGCCTCGATGGTGAACGCCGGCCCGGCCGGCAGTTGGCGGTCCCACAGGTAACGGGCAAAGATGCGCAGCCCGTTACCGCTGATCTCGAACTCGCCGCCGTCGGGGTTGAAGAGGCGGAGGGAAAACGGTGAGGTGGGTGCGGCCGGCCCCCACAGCACACCGTCCGCGCCCACGCCGCGGTGCCGGTCGCAGATGCGGCGGATCGTCCTCGCTTTCGGCGGCTGGGGCCAGTCGGCCGGGTCGAGCACCAGGTAGTCGTTGCCGTGGGCGTGATATTTGGTGAAAGGGCGGAACCTGGTGGTTGAACCCGCGGCGACCGCTGCGAAGTTCGCCTGCGTGGACTGGGGGACAGTCTGCGCAGGCCGACTTGGCGCGGATGGCTGCGACTTCCGGTCGCCTGGCAGCGCGATATCGCGCACGACCAGGTCGGCGTAAGTCTCTCGCCGTTGGATCAACTGCGCGTGCCCCTCGTTGACCAGCACGACCGCAGGCCGCGTGGCCAGGTTGTAGTTGCTGGCCATCGCCAGGGTGTACGCGCCCGCCATCGGGATCGCCAGGAGATCGCCCGGCTCCAGCCGAGGCAGCTCGATGTCCCGGATCAGCACGTCGCCCGATTCACAGAATTTGCCGGCGATGGCGAGCACTTCGTATTGCGTACTGCGTACTGCGTCCAGCAGACCGCCCCATGATCCCTGATCCCTGACCCCTACCACCCTCGCGTTGTATCTCGCCCCATACAGCGCCGGCCGGATGTTGTCGGCCATGCCGCCGTCCACCGAGACGTAGGTGCGCACGCCGGGGATCTCCTTGCGCGCGCCGACGCGATAAAGCGCGACCCCGGCGCGGGCGACCAGCGAGCGGCCCGGCTCCAGCACCAGGTGGGGCAGGGGGAGGCCGTGCCGCGCGCAGCCGGCGGCCACCGCGGCGCTTAGCGCGGCGATGTAGGGTTCGACCGGCGCCTCGGGATCCGCTTCGGTCATGGGCACGCCCCAGCCGCCGCCGGGGCTCAGCTCCCGTAATGCGAAGCCGTGGCGATCACGCACGGTCGCCGCGAATGCCATCAGCACGGCGGCCGCGTCGGCCAGTGCCTCCGGTTCGTAGATCTGCGAGCCGATGTGGCAGTGCAAGCCGATCAACGCCAGGCCGGGCGCGGCCAGCGCCTGCGCGACCGCGCATTCCGCATCGCCTGAGGCGATGGAGAAGCCGAACTTGGTGTCTTCCTGGCCGGTCTGGATGTGGTGATGGGTGTGCGCGCTGACGCCGGGGGCCAGGCGGAGCCAGATGGGAGTGGAATCTGGAATCTGGAATGTGGAATCTGGAATCTGGGTGAGTTCCGCCAGCATTTCCAGCTCGTGGAAGTTGTCCACGACGATGCGGCCAATGCCGGCGGCAAGGGCCTGGCGCAGCTCCTCCCTAGACTTGTTGTTGCCGTGAAAGTGGATGCGTTCGGGTGGAAAGCCGGCGCGTAAGGCGACATGGAGTTCGCCGCCGGAGACTACGTCCAGATCGAGACCTTCCGCGGCAAAAAGCTGGGCGATGGCGGTGCAGAGGTAAGCCTTCGACGCGTACGCCGCCTGGGCTGTGCCGGGGTAGTGGCGGGCTAACGCTTCCCGGTAGGTGCGAGCCTGGCTGCGCAGTGTCGCCTCATCGAAGACGTACAGCGGCGTGCCGTACTGCTGGGCCAAAGCTGTCGCCGCGCAGCCGCCAAACCATAGCGCGCCGTCGTCAGCCTTGTACGTGGTGACGGGCCAGAGTGGGTCCATGGATGTCCTCCAGGTTCTGTCGTGGATCGCCGCAATTATACATTTGCCTCGCCCTACCCCCGCAATTTGACAACACTGCCTCCTGGTGTGATAATCAAACCGACCGGTCGGTCTGATTCTTTTCTGGAGATCTTATGACCCATCAACCCCGTGGCGATGAAACCCGAGCGCGCATCCTGGCGGCAGCCATCGAGTGCTTCACGCGCTCCGGCTACGATGCCACCGGCGTGGCTGAGATCTGCGAGCGCGCTGGGGTGAGTAAGGGCGCGTTTTATCACCACTTTCCGTCCAAGCAGGCGGCCTTCCTGGCGTTGATGGAGCAGTGGCTGCACGGCGTGGATGCGCCGCTACGCGCGGCGCGCGTCCCCGATGAGGTGGTTTCCGAGCAGCTACTGGGCCTGGCACAGATCGTGGAACCGGTCTTCTCGGTGGCACAGGGGCAGGTCCCTATGTTCCTGGAGTTCTGGCGACAGGCCGCCAAAGATCCCGAGGTGTGGCAAACCACCATCGAACCGTACCGGCGATTTCGGGCCGGGTTTGCTGCGCTGGTAGAAGCCGGCATCGCGGATGGTTCTCTGCGTCCAGTGGATCCCGATCTGGCTGCGCTTGCAATTGTTTCGTTGGGCGTGGGTTTGGTGGTGCAAGGGGCGCTGGATCCATCCGGCGGCGATTGGAGCCAAGCGGCCGAACAGTCCATACGTTTGCTGTTGGAGGGGTTAGCTAGCCGATGAGCCGATCGATTCTCTGTGATGCGTTCGAGCCCTTATTCCAATCTTTGCGTTAGAGAGGTCACCATGCAGGTTTTACTCACGGGCGCATTCGGGAATGTCGGTGTGAGCGCCATCGAGGCGTTGCTCCAACAGGGACATGCGATCCGCTGTTTCGACCTGCGAACGCCGGGCAACGAGCGCACCGCCCGACGTTACCGCGGCCGCGTCGAAGTTGTTTGGGGCGATCTGCGCGTTCCGGCTGACGTGGCTACTGCCGTGGCCGGCGTGGATGTCGTGCTCCATGTCGCGTTCATCATTCCCAAGATGTCGCGCACCGGCGTCGAGTCGGAGCTGCGGCCGGATTTCGCTGAGGCGGTCAACGTCGGCGGCACGCGCAACCTGATCCGGGCAATGTTGGCGCAGCTTGTGCCGCCCAGGCTCGTCTTCACCTCCTCCCTGCACGTCTACGGCCGCACGCAGCACCTGCCGCCCCCGCGCACCGTCGCCGAGACGCCGCGCCCGATCGAACATTACGCTCGACATAAAGTTCAGTGCGAGGCGATGATCCGTGCCTCGGGCTTGACCTGGGCCATCCTACGCCTGGCGGCCACGCTGCCCATCGCACTGAAGCTCGATCCTGGCATGTTCGACGTGCCGCTGGACAACCGCATGGAATATGTCCACACCCGCGACGTAGGGCTGGCGCTGGCGAACGCGATCAGCAGCGATGCGATCTGGGGCAAGACGCTGTTGATCGGGGGTGGCCCGCGTTGCCAGTATGTGTTCGGCGACATGGTGGCGCGCATTATGGCCGCGATGGGCCTGCCGATGCTGCCGCAGCAAGCCTTCGCCACGGTGCCCTTTGCCACTGATTGGCTGGACACCGAGGAGAGCCAACGGCTGCTGAAGTATCAGACGCGTTCCCTCGACGACTATATGCGAGACATGACGCGGCTGCTCGGCCCGCGGCTGGTTTTCGTGCGCCTGTTCAAGTCGATCGTGCAGCGGTCATTGTTGGCGCAGTCGCCCCATTGGCGCCGCCACCTGGCGCGCCAGCGGCGCGCATCCGGCTGGGAAGGCAAGGCGGCCTTGGTGACCGGTGCGTCCAGCGGGATCGGCGCGGCCGTGGCGCGCAAGTTAGCGCACCGGGGCGCACATGTGCTGCTGGTGGCCCGCCGCGCTGACCGGTTGGAATTGCTGGCAGATGAGATCCGGCGAGACGGGGGGGCCGCGCACGTGATCGTCGCCGATCTGGCGGATGAGGGCCAGCGCGCCAGCGTGTTGACCCAGGCGCGCGATCTGGCCGGCGGCGTTGATATCCTGGTGAATAGCGCCGGCTTAGGCTGGTACGGCTACGGCAGCGAGATGCCCTGGGATGTGGCCCAGGCGATGATCCAGACCAACATGACCGCGCTGGCGCACCTGACGTTGGCGGTGCTGCGCGACATGCAGGTGCGCGGGACAGGGCACATCGTTAACATCAGTTCCGTCGCCGGCAGCCTGCCTGAGCAGGGCATCGCCCTATATGGCGCCACCAAATCCTTCGTGGACAACTTTACGACCGCGCTGTACCGTGAGCTTCACGATACGGCGGTGAAGATCAGCCTGGTGCGGCCTGGACCGGTGCAGACGGAGTTTAACGACCGGGCGGCGGGCCGGGCGAATGGCCGGCGCATCCCCGGTGAACGGTTCGCCGTCAGCCCCGAGCGCGTGGCCGCGCGCGTGATCGGCGTGTTGCATCACCCGCGGCGGGTGGCTTACGTGCCAGATTGGTTGCGCGTGGTGCCCTGGCTGGAGCCGCTGTTCGGCTGGATCATTGACCGGATCGGCCCAGCCCTGTTGCGCAGGCAGCCGATGGCTCACCAATAGCCCATCGGAGAATAGTGCTATCCATACAGACATCGAGGAGAGAAATATGATCATCGTAACCGACCGGGGGGCCGACCTCGCGCCCCAACAACTGGCAGGGCTGGACATCCACTTCACGCCCCTGACCATTACGCTGGATGGCCGTTCATATGTCAGCGGCGTGGATATCCAGCCCCAAGAATTCTACGCGCTGCTGGCGGCTTCTGAGGGGATGCCCACCACCTCGTTGCCATCGCCGGGCGAGTTCATGGCGCTGTATCGCGAGCTGGCAAAGATCGATCCGGAGATCGTTTCGGTTCACATCTCATCAGGCTTGAGCGGCACCTACAACACCGCGGTGGAAGCGGCGAAGATGGTGCCGGAGGCGCATATCACCGTCATTGACACCTTCACCCTTTCCGGCTCGGAAGGCTGGCAGGTGGAGGCCGCAGCGCGCGCGGCGAAGGCCGGCTGGTCGGCCGAGCAGATCCGGGTCCTGCTGGGCAAGGTGCGCGATGCCACCGAGACTATCTTCACCCTGCCCGAGCTCAAATACTTGATCCACGGCGGTCGCATCAGCCACATCAAGGGGCTGTTGGCATCCCTTTTGAACATCAAGCCCATCATCGGCGTCAGCAAAGAGGACGGCAAATACTTCCAGCGGGACCGCGCCCGGAGTTTTTCCGGGGCGGTGGCGAAGTTGGTCAGCGTGATCGCGCATGATCACGCACCGGGTACCCCCTTGCGCGCCCAAGTGATGCACGCCAACAACCCTGAGGGCGCTGAGCAGTTGCGCCGGTTGATTGACCAGGAGTTCCCGTGCGACTGGCTGCCGATCTCTTCCATCGCGCCGGTGCTGGGCGCGCACACGGGGCCGGGCCTGGTCGGCGTGGCGTACGCGGCGCAGGCGAAGTATCCTGCGTTGCCCTGAGTAAGATAGGAGATTCCATTGTGACGAAACCCGTTCCACCTATGCTGCCTGGCCTGCCCCTGGCGGGGAACCTGCTGGATTTCAACCGAGATCGCGTCGCGCTATTCCGCCGGGGTTACGAAACCTACGGCCCGGTCTTCGGCTTCCGGCTTGGCCCCCAGCCCGTCGCCGCCCTGATCGGTCCCGACCTGCACCAGATCTTTTTCACTGAAACCGACAAGAAACTGGGCATGGACAAGCCCTACCGCAGCCTGCGCGCGGCCATCGGCAATGTGGCGTTCCTGGCTTCCAAGGAGACCTATCTTCAGCAGCGGCCCATCCTGTACGCGCCGTTCACCGGCCAGAAGATGGTGCAGTATGTCCGCATCATGCAGGATGTGGTGCAGCAGTGGTTGGATGGCCTGGGTGATGTCGGCGAGATGGACATCACGGCTGAAACCGGCAAGCTGGTGCAGAACGTGGCCGGTTACGCCTTGATGGGCGAGGACTTTCAGCGCCGCGCCGGCCGTGAGTTCTGGGAGCAGTACGCGGTGCTGGGCAGGAGCATTGACTTGGCTACGCCGCCCGACTGGCCGCTGCCCAAAAACATCCGCCGCGATCGGGCCAAGGCCAAGATGCGCGCCATCCTGGCCCCCATCATCGTGGAGCGGCGGCAAAACCCCGACCGCTACGACGACTTTTTGCAGGACTTCGTCAACGGCCGGCTGAAGGACGGCCAGCCAATGGACGACGAGACGATTAGCAGCCTGATCCGCGCGCTGATGTTCGCGGGGCACGAGACGACCGCAGGGCAGGCCACATGGACCATCATCGAGCTTTTGCGCCATCCTGAAGCGCGGCAGCGGGTGCAGGATGAGATCGCCCAGCATTTGCCGCCAGGCGCGCGTATCGAGGGCAGCATCCTGCGCCAAATGCAGCACCTGGCCTGGTCGGTGCGCGAGATCGAGCGCCTTCACCCGTCGGCCGACCTGCTGATGCGCTACGCGGAAGAGGACCTGGAGGCCGGCGACTACATCGTGCCCAAAGGCTGGCTGGTGACGGTGGCCGCCGGGTTCGCCCACCGGCTGCCGACCGTGTTCCGCGATGCGGAGCAGTTCGATCCGCTGCGCTACGCGCCGGATCGAGCCGAGGACGCAAAGCACCGCTTCGCGCTCATCGGCTTCGGTGGCGGCATGCACCGCTGCGCCGGGGTGAACTTCGCCAACAACGAGATGATGGTGATCACCGCGCTGCTCTTCCAGCAGTTCGACCTGGAACTGCTGGATAAGGCCCCGAAGCCGGTATACGGCATGGGCGCGGTGCGGCCCTCGCTGACGCGCGTGCGGTATCGTCGGAAGCAATGATCATGTTGGCGTTCCTGGCCTGCATGATATCGGCCCGGACGGATCAGGTGTGACGCTGATGGCCCAGATCATCAAGCAGTTCGTTGATGGCAGCTTGTTGGAATACGACGCGGGCAGCTTCGACGAGTGGTGCATCTACCTGACCCGGCCGGGCCAACCGCGCCACGCGCCGCGCGACGTGGCCTACTTCACCGCGCTCCAGCGGCTGGCGGAGATCCACGGCGCGCGCGAGCTATACGGGGATATCGTGAAGGTGTACAAGCGGACCGGCAAGGCGGTCGATCCGGCCGTGCTGTCGACCATTGAGTTGTTGGCCGCGCGCTACGGGCCCGATGCGCAGGAGGTGGAGATCTTGCTCGCCCTGCTGCATGCGGCCATGGTGGCCGAGATGAACAAGCGTTTCTCGCCCCTGGGCAAACGGGTCAAACGCCTCGGCGTGCGTCAGGTGCTCCTGGAAGGGGTCGCGCCTGAGGCCGCTGCCAGCTATAGCAAGGACAAACCCTGGCGCCAACTCGCCAGCGAATGCCAGAAGCGCGGGTTTTAGAACTGGTCAGCCGCACCAACGGCGATTTTGACGCATACCCCTCACCCAGCTATACTATGGCTCATGCGTTTGACGTTTTCACGATTCACCGGGACGGGCAGATGGCTGCTCGTCCTTTTGCTGTGCCAGGTCGTCTTGGCGCCGGTGGCGTCAGCCAGCGGACCGGGCGGCCACGGCTGCAAAGAGGGGAACCTCATTCCCAACTGCGGCTTCGACACCTTCTACTCGGATGCGCGGGGCCAGATCCCCAACGGCTGGACCCCCTTTGTGCTGGCGGGCAGCCTGGCCTATGATCCCAGCATTGATACCTTTTGGGGTGCGCCGAGCCTGCGCATGTGGTCCGACGGCGGCACCTTCGTGGCTGGCATCTGGACCCAGGTGGGCGGAGTGACCTCAGGCGCCACGTATTACGCCTCCATGGGTTGGGGCGCACCCACGGATCCGGCCGAATCCTTTGGCCGGCGGCTTGGCATTGACCCCACCGGCGGGACTGATCCTAATGCGCCTACTGTGGTTTGGGGGCCGATGTTGCGCGGGCCGGGCAAGGTGCTGAATGACAGCAACCCGGGCTACTACAATATCGATGTCAGCGCCGTGGCTCGATCCTCCACCGTGACGGTGTTTGTGTATGTGGATCACAACTATTCCACCGGCCAGAACCAGATCTTCATTGACGCAGTAGGCTTGTATCTGGATCCCAGCCAGCCGGTCCAGCAGCCGACCGCCGTGCCGCCCAGCCCGACGCCCGCGCCGGCGCGCGTCCAGGCTGCGGCCCCGCGGCCGACCGCCACCCCGATCCCGCCGACCTCTACACTGACGCCGACCATCACCCCAACAGCCACAGAAACCGCCACGCCCACAGCGACCTTTACCCCCACCATCACGCCCACGCCTACGGCGACGCCCACGGCCACGGCTACGCCGACCTCGACGTTGCCGCCGCGGCCAACCGCCACGCCATCTGCTGCAGATGCCAGGGCAAACAGCGTGCCGGGCGATCTGCGCGCCCTGCTTTGGGGTGGGATCAGCGCGCTGGGTGGCGCTGGCCTGCTTGGGCTGGCGCTCGTGGTTGCCCGCAAACGCCAGGCCTAGAAGCCTGATACTAACGCGCCTGGGGTCATGCATTCACGCAGCAAGCTGCGCCGTCCGCGCGCCGTTCGAACTCTATCTATGCTTCGCCGGCCGCGGTTTGCTCGGCCTCGCGCTGCGCCATGGCCAGTTTCCCCAAGTAGGCGCGGCGTTTTTTGTCTGTGACCCAGTTCAGCGATTCATCCCCAGCCTCGATCTTGCGCGCGAACACCAGAAATGCACTGTGCCCGATCATGCGATCCTCTGGCCGCAGGCGTTCGGGCGCAGGTTTCCAGGGCCGCTCCAGGATCTCTTGCATGGTGATGTCACCGAAGGGCAGCGCCTTCAAGCCTCGGATCAGTTCTGTCGCCTGGTTTACCGTGGGTACCAGCGCGCCGAAGAAGCCGCTGCCCTTGAGCGCGTTCCAGGCGTGGTTAAGGAAATACCACGGCTCACGCAGGTCCAGAAACACCGCGTCCACGTCGGTCTCGTGGAACCCGCCCATGATGTCCTCGTTGTACAAGGTGACATAAGGCAACAGGCCTAGCTCGTCCAGGTTACTCCGGGCCATCTCGAACGATTCGGCGCGGGTCTCATAGCTGTAGACGCGGCCTGTGGGCATAACCGCACGGGCCAGCACCAGGGTCAACCCGGCGCTGCCTGTGCCCGCCTCGATCAGCGTTCGGCCGGGGTAGAGGCTGAGGCGCAGCACGATCTGCGCCGCATCCTTGCTGTAGATGATCTGTGTGGTGCGGGGCAGCTCGTGGATGAGGTCGTGGGTGGACGGCTCCAGCGCCAGGATGGCCGCCCCGTGCTGCGTGTAGATCGTGCGACCTAGCGGCCGGCCGATCAGCTCGTCGTGGTGGATCGAGCCGCGGTGCGAAAACCATTGCTCGCCTGGTGCAAGCCGGATCAGGTAGTGTTTGCGGTCAGGACTGACCAGCAGGACGACATCGCCTGCGCGGGCAACGGATGACATTATGACTTATCCTGTGTTGGATTGGGTGCGCGCACCGCTAGCGAGAAGTGATTATACGTGAAGGTCCCGTCTTGGGCCAATTTCATGGCGCTCTTGCTCCAGTTATCGTTGACAACCGGCTTGTGGGGTGCTATAGTCCAGGTCAGATCGTCCCACACAATGCAAGGAGGAACCGATGTCCCGTCCCTTTCTCAAGGCCGGCCTGGCGGGCGGCCTGCTCCTGATCATTTTCGAGTTGTTGAGCCTGGTGCCCATCTTGGGCTGCCTGAGCCTGCCGCTGATGCTCATCGGCTACCTGGTGACCGGCGCGTTGGCCGGTTACTGGCTGCCCCCGCGGCGCGAAGCTGGCCCCGCGGCCGGGCAAGGCGCGCTGGCCGGCCTCATCGCCGGCGCCATCGCGGGCCTGCTCCAGGTCATTTTGACCCCATTGAGCGTGTCCCTCGTTGGCGGTGCGGATGCCTTCGTGAGCCAGCTTCCGCTCGAAACTTTGAGTCAGCTTCAACAGGCGGGCATTGACCCCAATGTCCTGTTCGGGTCGGGCACCTTCGCGGGGATCGCGCTGCTGTGCTGCTTCCCGGCCAGCCTGCTCATCGGCGCGGCGCTGGGCGCGCTGGGCGGCCTGGTCTTCGCCGCAGCTAAGCCCGAGTAAGCGTTTCAAAAACCAGGTTTCTCCGAGAAACCTGGTTTCTGATCCCGTGAAACCTATGTCTGCTCGCGCCATCATCCACCTTGACCTCGACGCTTTCTTCGTCGCGGTCGAGCGGTTGGATGACCCAAGACTGATCGGCTTGCCGGTGATCGTCGCCGGTCGCCCTGAGGCGCGCGGGGTGGTCTCGTCGGCCTCCTACGAGGCGCGCAAGTTCGGCATTCACTCAGCCATGCCCACTGCGCAGGCGCTGCGCTTGTGTCCTCATGTGATCATCGTCGCCGGCCACCGCGACCGCTACGTCGAGATGTCCCGTCAGGTGATGGCACTGCTGGGCGGATACACGCCGCTGCTGGAACCGCTTTCCATTGACGAAGCCTTCCTGGATGTGACCGGCACCGAAGCGCACTACGGTCCGCCGGCCCAGTTGGCGCGCACCCTCCAGGATCGGATCCTGGCCGAGTTGCGGCTTTCCGCGTCGTTGGGTGTGGCGGGCAATAAGCTGGTGGCCAAGATTGCCAGCGACTTCCGCAAGCCGCACGGCATCACTGTGGTCCCGCCGGGTGAGGAGGCAGCATTCCTGGCGCCGCTGCCGATCCGCAAGCTGTGGGGCGTGGGCCAGGTGACCGCGCGTGAGCTGGCCCGGCTGGGCGTGGAAACCATCGGCGACCTGGCGCGGCTGCAAGTTGAGGAGTTACGATTGTGGTTCGGCATTGCGCATGGCGATGGGCTGTGGCGCGCCGCACACGGATTCGACGACAGCCCCGTCACCCCGGAGCACGAGGCCAAGTCGCTGAGCCGCGAGGAGACCTTCGCGCAAGACATCCGCGATCCAGCCTTGCTGCGCCGGGAGCTGTTGCGGTTGAGCGATGCCGTGGCCGCGCGCTTGCGGTACCATGGCCTGCGGGCGCGCACGGTGAGCCTGAAGCTGCGCTACGGCGACTTCACCACCCTCTCCCGCCAGGCCACCCTGGCCGAGCCCACCGACGCCGGCGCGGCCATCTACGCCCAGGCGTTGGCCCTGTTCGAAGCTGCATGGGACCGCCGGCCCGTGCGGCTGTTGGGGGTCAGCGCGGATAACCTGACCCAGGCCGCCCGGCAGCTGCGTTTGTTCGAGCAACAGGACACGCGCCAGGCCCAACTCGAAGCCGCGTTGGACCGCATCCGTGCCCGTTTCGGTGAACATGCCATCCAACGCGCCTCGCTGCTGGAGGAGCCGGAGGCATTGTGGACCGGCCGCGAGAGGTCGGAGCGGTAATGACGCTGGCTATCTGGAGTCGAGGCTTAGGCCGGTTGGGTGGTTAACGGGACAGACCGGCGAAAGCCTCGATTTCGGCACGCCGGGTCGTGATTTCAGAGCAATTCGACCGGGATTGCGCGGCTGATCTCAATCCCTTCCAGCGTCACATCGCACACATAAGCGAAAACCATCACCCCTGCATGTTGTGCCCGACTCAGCGCAGCCGCGAATGTCGGGTCGGCCGTCGGGTGGGGCGCGAACGCACATGCGTCGCCCCGTTGCACCACGAAGACGACAGCAGCCGAGTCCCCATCGGCGAGCGCTGCCGTCAGTTCGCCTAGGTGTTTCGCGCCACGCGCCGTGGGCGCGTCGGGGAAGAAGGCCACGCCCGCAGGCAGCCCGGTGCGCTCATCCCCCACCAGCGTGACCGACTTGGTTTCGACCCACAGCCGCCGGCCTGCCTCGTCCGTCAGCAGGAAGTCCAGTCGGCTTTCACCGCGGGTGACCTCTTGTGCTCTTTGCGTGTAGCCGGCAAATTCAGGGTAAGACCCCTTGCGCCCCCATGCGTCGGTAAATAGGGAGCTGGGCAAACGGGTGTCCACGCTCACCAGTTGATCGCGATAGTTGACTATCCGCAGAGTGTGGCTGGTTTTGCCGACGGCTGCGTTAGGGGTGACGTAACAGGCGGCGCCAGGGGCCAACAACTCGCCCAGCAGGCCGGAGTTGGGTACATGCGCGGCAATCTCGCGGCCTTCCAGTCGTAAGGTCGCCCGGAACCGGTTCTCGCGGCGCAAGAAGGTGGTTGGCAGAAGGGGGTCAGCGAAGGGCAGCATCGGCCAAAGCGGCGTCCAGATCGCTGGGGTCATTGAACCGGGCTACGATCCGCACGAACTTGTCCAGGCTGCCCGCGCTTTGGCGCAGCAGCCGCAGCTTGCCGCCGATGGGATCGGTGGCAGCCGAGCCCACCGCGTAGGAGCCGTGGAACGCAAAATAAGCCTGGTTCAGTCTCCGGAGGCCATAGCCGCGCTCGACCAGCACACGGCGTTGGGCCTCCATGAACACCTCGGCCCCCTCGATGTGTCCGGCGGCCAGCAGGCGGTCGACCTCGAGCCGGGTGCTGCGCATGAAGGCGCCGAAATCAAAGTCGTCGCCGGTCTCAGCCGGGTCTAGCCAATCGCGGCGCATGGACAATGGGCGAGGCCACGCCTCGGGCCGCACCCGGTCGGGATAGAACCGCAGCATGACCTGCCGGCTGACCTCCCCGCCAAAGATGGAGGCGACAGTTTCGTTGATGGTCCGCATCCCGCCGCTGTCGTAGTAGTGCCAGCCCAGGGGTCGGAACAGCATGTAGGTGTGCAGCCACTCGTGCGCCACCGTGTCAATCACCCATTCCGGCACCGAATAGGCCAGCACCATGGTAGGGTAGGACGAAAACCCCCCGGTGCCATCCACCAGGGCGCTCATGTCCAACCCGGCCTGGAGCTGCGCCTCGATCCGTTCCATTTCCGCCACCGGCAAGGTCGGGTCCAGGTATACCCCCCTTTCGACCGCGATCCGGTTGCGCGGGGAGAGTATCAGGTAGTTCGGGCTTTCGGTGAACTGGAACCGCACAGGCGGCCAGACGTGGCCTGCGGTGGCCAGGCCCAGGTCGGTCAGCACCTCGCCCACCTGCTGCTCTAGGATGCGCTCGACCGCAGGCCGCCGTGCCTCCTGCGTCGCGCGCAGCGCTTCCAGTTCGGCCTGCTGTGGGGCGGCAGCGCTGGCGTGGTTGGTCAGACTGGGGTCCGCGTAGATGCGTTCGATCTCGGCCGTGAGCTGTTCGATCCGGCTCACCCCGTCGAAGTACGCCAGCACCAGGTCATGCTGTTCCTGCAGCGATAGGTTTTTCCCGGGGCGCCCCACGGCATCGCGCACCTTCTGGCTGATAGCCTGAACCTCCCATGCGGCCAGGGGGAAGCCTGTTCCAGCGATGGCCTGACGCACTGCGAAATCTATGCGCGCTGCGCCAATGTACCCATCGCTAACCACGAACAGGATCAGGAAGAGGTATACCGCCGCGCGACCGAGCCAGCGCCGGAGGCTATGTCCGACACTCAGCCGCGGCTTGGGCCGCGCGATGCTTGCCGTCAACGAACCTGTGCTCATAATGCGGGAATTATAGGTCGGGTGCGGGCGTCTGACAAGCTGCGCGCATTACAGTTCGCTCCTGTTGACGCACTTGGCCCGCTGTGCTATCCTGCCGATGAGGTGAAAGATGATCGATTGGGAATTGCTGCCGGCCGCGGCGGTCAGCCCCGCCGAGCAGGCTTCTGCGCTGAACGCCGCATATGCTGACTACTTCGTGCCCCTGCGCCTGACCCCCGATCAGATGGCCGCAATGCACGATTTTTATGACATTCAGGGCAACCTTTCTGTGGTGGCGCGAGCCGGGGCGGAACTGGCCGGCCTGGCGCTGCTGGCTCAGCGCGGCGGCCGCGGGTGGGTGTGCGCCGTGGGTGTGCGGCCCCAGTGGCGGCGACAGGGCATCGCCCGCGCCATGATGGCTGCGCTCCTGGACCAGGCGCGTTCGACCGGCCTACGCCAGCTGACCTTGGAGGTCATTGACCGCAACGCGCCAGCGCGTGCGCTGTATGAGGGTCTCGGCTTCGTGGTCGAGCGCGAGCTTTTGAGCTGGCGCTTCCCGGCGGACGCCGATTCGCTGCCCATCCCCGCGGAGCTGTTGGCGCCCGCCGACCCGGTTGCACTGCTGGCCGATTTCGGTGGATGGCACGATCAGCCGCCGTGCTGGCAGCGGGAGCCGGCCACCCTGCGCAAGATGCTCGACCGGACGCGCGGCTATCGGCTGGATATGGATGGTCGCCCGGCTGCCTGGTGCATTGTGACCGATCATGCAGAGACCGTCTCTATCCTCGGCGCCGGCGTCGATCCCGATTTTGGGCCGGTGCGGGCAGGCCGCGCCCTGTTGCAGGCGTTGGCGCATCGCTACCGCGGCCGCATGCTGACCATTACCAACGTGCCGGCCGACGATGGTCTCAATCGGGCTCTGGCCGCGCTGCACTTCCTGGTGACGATCCGGCAGTGGGAAATGCGGCTGTCCCTGTCATTCTGAGCGACCATCGGGAGTGAGGATCTGGAACCGCCATAATGATTGAGGTTGAGGAACCGTCCTACGTCGTCCTGTGGCGCAGCGGGGAGCTGGTGCGTCGTGTCGAAGCGGCATACGCCCGGCTTGCGGCGTGCGACATCTGCCCGCGATGCTGTCTGGTTGACCGCCTGCACGGGGAGTTGGGCGCGTGTCACACCGCCGGGCAGGCGCGCGTCAGCAGCTTTGGGCCACACCTTGGAGAGGAGGACCCGCTGCGGGGCTGGCGCGGTTCGGGCACGATCTTTTTCACCCGCTGTAACCTGCACTGCCAGTACTGTCAGAACTACGATATAAGCCAGACCGACGAGGGGAATGCGGTCGGTCCGGAGGAACTGACGGCCGTCATGCTGCAACTTCAATCCTACGGCTGCCATAACATCAACTTGGTGTCCCCCACTCATGTGGTTCCCCAGATCCTGGCCGCCGTGCTGGTCGCGGCACAGGCAGGGCTGCGGCTCCCCCTAGTTTACAACACCGGCGGTTACGACGCGCTCTCCACCCTGAGGCTGCTGGACGGCGTGGTGGACATCTATATGCCGGACATGAAATACGCGGATGCGGCCTACGGCCTGCGTTACTCACTGGCGCCGGACTATTCGGCGGTCAACCGGGCGGCCGTCAAGGAGATGCATCGCCAGGTGGGTGACTTGCAGATCGACCCGCAGGGGCTGGCCATGCGCGGGCTGCTGGTGCGCCACTTGCTGCTGCCCGGCGGGTTGGCAGGCACCGAGGAGATTGTGCGCTTTCTGGCAACCGAGATTTCGCCGGACACCTACCTTAACGTGATGTCGCAGTACCGGCCTGCGTACCGTGCGGGCGCATACCCAGAGTTGAACCATCCCATCACCCGCGCCGAGTACCGTGCCGCGGTGCAGGCCGCGCTGGATGCCGGTCTGCACCGCCTGGATGCGCGGTGCAGTTTCTAGTGCTGCGGAGATTATTCGCTGGATGCACACCCTCGCGAGCGACCAGGGGGCAATCCGCTCAGAATAGCACCGAAGAAATTCCCCGATTCGGTATTGGAAGACCTTAATGGGCAGAAAACTCCCCTGGAATGACTTATGGTCTCAGCGTTGCGTCCGCTGGCATCCCCGGCCGGAGCAGGCCCTCCTCATTCTCCAGCCCGATCTCCACGGCGAATACCGTCTTGACCCGTTCCTCCTGCGTCTGCACGTTCTTCGGGGTGAATTCGGCCTGGTCGGCGATGCGGGTCACCCGGCCGCGGAACATGCGGCCCGGATAAGCGTCCACAACGACCCTGGCTTCCTGCCCTAGTCGCACCTGACCGATCTGGCCCGTGGGCACGTAGATCACCAGCTTCGCTGCTCGGAGGTCAGTTACGGTCAGCAGGCTGGCGCCTGGCTGCGCCACCTCGCCGCCGTGGATGGCCTGCGTCGTGACCGTACCCGTGATCGGACTGACGACTGTCAGCCTGGCCCTCGTCGCATCCACCAGCGCCAGTCCTGCCGCAGCCTGCGCTACGCGCGCCTGCGCGACTGCCACCGCCTCAGCCTGGGCTGAGGCCTGCGCTTGGGCCAGCGCGGCCTGCGCGGTCGCCAAGCCAGCCTCCGTCCGGGCGAGCTCCCCTTCAGCGCGATGAACCGCTGCGTCGAGCGCAACCGATGCCACGACCAGGGCCTGCAACTGGGCGAGCACGGCCTTCGCACCGCGTTCTTGGGCCTGCGCTGCTCGGAGCTGTGCTTCCGCGGCGGCGACGTTGCGGTCGTACATCGCGCGCCGCGTCTTCTCCTCGTCTGATCCTGGGTTGGGCAGGCTTTCTTGCAAGACCTGGGCAGCCTTCAAGCTGGCGCGCGCGGCGTCCACTGCGGTCGTGGCGGTCTTCACCTGGCCGCGCGCACTGTTGATCTCGGCGTCGAGCTCTTGGGGGCTGTCGCGCAACGTGCGGGCTGTTGCCAGCGCGACTTGCGCAGCGGCCCGTGCGGCTTCAGCCTGTTTGACGCCTGCCTTAGCCTGAGCTACGCGGGCTTGTTGCGGCGGGGCTGTCACCCGCGCCAGCTCGGCACGTGCGGCGGATACCGTTGCCAGCGCCTCGAGTCGGCGCGCGGCCAGCTCGGCCCCGTCCAGCTCGACCAACGTCTGCCCTCCGGTCACCGCATCTCCTTCGGCCACAGCCACTCGCACGACCCGGCCGCTCAGCTCGGCGCCCACCGTGACCTCGATGGCCTCGATGGCTCCGGAGGCTGTGATGGTTGGTGCCGTGTCCGTGTCGCTGGCAGGCGTCGCATTGGGCGTCCCAGCGTCGATCGGGGGACATGCGTCCATGTCCGCACCGCAGTAGGTCGCGTCGGCTGGCATTCCAGGTTTAAGCGCGGCACCAGGGTTGGACAGCGCCACCTTGACGGCGAAGACGGTGTTGGCGCGCTCGGCACGGGTTTGGATGTTCTTGGGCGTGAACTCGGCCTGGTCCGCAATGTGGGTCACGGTCCCAGTGAAGACCCGGCTGGGGAACGAGTCCACTGTCACCTGCATGACCCCGCCCAACGCCACCCGGCTGATTTCCGGCTCAGGCACGTAGGCCGTCAGGGTCACCTGGCTCAAGTCGGCCAGTCGGACGATAGTTGTGCCTGCCCCGACCACCTCGCCTCCACGCCGTGCCACGGTCGTGACAACGCCGGCCTCGGGTGCGAGGATGCGCGCCTGGTCGCGGCGGACTTCCAGCGCCGCAATCGCCGCGTCCGCCTGGTCAACCAACGCCTGGGCCGCGGCGATCTGCTCGGCGGTCGCGCCCGCCTCCAATACGGCTACGTTGGCCTGAGCGGCCTCCACGGCCGCGACTGCCATATCAAACGCTGCGCGGGCGGCGTCGGCCTGCCCGCGCAGCGCCAGCGGCTCGGCGCGCTGGCTTCGCAAGTCGGCCAGAGCCTGCTGCGCGGCATCCCGCCCCGCGGTGGCCGACACATGGCGGGCGTGGGCCTGCCATGTGCGCTGGCTGGCCAGGTTCCACTGGAAGTGCGCTTCGGCCAGCTTGTCCGGCGGCGCGTCCATGTGGATCGTGCCGCCGCCGGGCATGGGTGAAGGCACCTCAAACCCCTGTGCCAGGCTCTCCACCATGCGCGCCCACAATTGCTGCTCCAGGTCGGCCGCGGTCGCGGCTTCTTGCGCGGCGGTGACCTGTTCCGCTGCCACGTGCGCAGCAGCGTTCGCCTGTGCGATCTGCACGTCCAACTGGCCGGGCGCGTTGATCATGGCCTCCGCGTCCCCCCAGGCGACCTGGGCCGCGTCTCGGCCGGCCTCGGCCACTGCGATCGCGGCCTGGGCTACGGCTACGTCAGCCGGCCGGACGCCGGCCCGGAGCAACGTCACCTGCGCCGCAGCGACTGCACGCACAGCCAGCGCCTGGGCGATCTCCGCGTCGAGCAGGCTTGCATCCAGCTCGGCCACCAGGTCCCCCGCGGCCAGGGCCCGACCTTCGGTCACGTGCAGCGCAGCGAGCCGCCCGGCTGCGGTGCTGGCAACGTCGAGGGTGCGGGCTTCGATGGTGCCGGAGACGGTCAGGGGATTGCGGACTGCGGATTGCGGATTGCGGATTTGGGCGATGCGCTCGCCGGCCGCGGCCCAGCCTGCGCGCCCCAGGTCGAGGAGTTGGGCGCGGAAGATGATGGCCGCAGCGATCAGGGCCAGGACCAGGATGATCAGGGAAATGCGTCGTAATCGCATGGTAGGGTCCTCTGTGGCGCTGGAGTCGAGGCTGCGCGCAGCCTCGACTCCAGTGTTATCCTTCATCGTATCCGCGCGATGAACACATCTTCCAGCGATGGTGGGATCACCAGTGCGTGCTCCGTCGTCACGCCCGCGGCGACCAGGGCAGCCTCGACACGGGGGAGCAGGCTGTCGACCCCTTCGGCTACGGCGTGGATGCGCGCGCCATAAAGCGCGACTTCCTCGAAGCAACCCAGCGCCTTGAGCGCGGGCAGCGCCAGCCCGGTGGGTCGGCACGCGATTTCTAGCACCTGCCCGCGCATCTGGCTGGCCTTGATCTCGGCCGGGCTGCCCCCGGCCACGATGCGCCCCCGGTGGATGAACGCCAGCGCCTGGCACTGTTCAGCCTCATCCATGTAGTGGGTCGTGACGAAGATGGTCGCGCCGCCTTCGGCCAGGGTGTAGAGCAGCTCCCAGAACTCCCGCCGCGAGACCGGGTCCACGCCCGCGGTGGGCTCGTCCAGGAACAGGATCTCCGGCTCGTGCAGGATGGCCGCCCCCAACGCCAGCCGCTGCTTCCAACCGCCCGACAGGTTGCGGGCCAGTTCCCGCTCGCGGCCCCGCAGCCCAGCCATCTCCAGCACGAAGGCCTTGCGCTCGGCGAAGCGCCGGCCGGCCACACCGTAGGTGCGGCCGTAGAACGCCAGGTTCTCCGCCACGGTCAGGTCGCCGTAGAGGCTGAAACGCTGTGACATATAGCCGGCCCGGCGCCGAACTTGCTCGGTCTGGCGCTGGCAGTCGAACCCCAGGATCGTCGCCCGGCCCGCGGTGGGCTTCAGCAACCCCAGCAACATGCGGATGGTGGTCGTCTTGCCCGAGCCGTTTGGCCCCAGGAAGCCGAAGATGCTGCCGCGCGCCACGGCGAAATTGATGTGATCCACCGCAACGAAGCTGCCGAAGGTTTTGGTGAGGTCTTCGGTGGTTACCGCGGATTCCGTACTGCGTGTTGCGTATTGCGTATCGTGTTCTGCGTGATCGGTGATTGCCTTCATTCGCTGATTCACTTACTCGCTGATTCGCTTACCGCTGTCACCCTGAGCGGGTGAGTCCCGTGAGATTCATGCCGGCGAGATCCCGGCGAAGGGTCTGCCTTGGCTGCGCGGAAGGGCCTCACCTGGGGCGAGATGCTTCGCTGGATTTTCGCCGCAACGCGACTTGACCTGTTGACCCGCACAGCATGACATGAAAGTACATCTATCCGCATTTGTCCGCGCTCGTCTGCGTCCGTTGTTTCAGCGGGAACCGGGTTCTATTCCTTTTGTCGCCGCTGGATCAACGAGATAAACGCCTCTTCGACCCGCGGGCTGGTCTGCTTGATCTCGGCTACCGGAACGGCGGCCGAGGCCAGTGTCTCGCGGATGCACGGCAAGGCGGCTGCGGCATTGGCCACGAAGGCGTGCAGCACATCGCCGTAGGTCTGCGTCTCCAGCAGGCCGGGCATGCCGCGCAGCGCTTCCCGCGCGCGGACCACCTGCGGCGTCCATATGGCGATCAGCTCACCGGGCGCCTGTTGACGTAACGCCTCCGGTGAAGCGCATTCCACGAGTTGTCCTTCGTACATCAGGCCTACGCGACTACACCGCTCGGCCTCGTCCATGTAGGGGGTGCTGACCACGATGGTGACGCCCGCCACATGGAGATCGGCCAGGATGTCCCAGAACTCGCGGCGGCTGATGGGGTCAACCCCGGTGGTGGGCTCGTCAAGGAAAATGACCTGCGGCGCGTGGAGCAACGTGCAGGCCAGGGCCAGCTTTTTCTGCATGCCGCCGGACAGGGCCGCCGCGCGACGTTTGGTGAACACGGTCAACCGGGAGAAGGCGAGCAGCCGGTCGATGCGCTCCCGCCGCTCAGCCCCGCGCACGCCGAACACGTCGGCGAAGAAGGCCAGGTTCTCGGCCACGGTCAGGTCGCCGTAGAGGCTGAAGCGCTGCGGCATGTAGCCGACCCCGCCGCGGATGCGCTCGGCCTCGCGGCGCGTGTCGAAGCCCAGCACGCGCGCCGTGCCGCTGGTGGGCAGCATCACCGCCGCCAGCAGGCGGAGCGCCGTGGTCTTCCCCGCGCCGTCCGGCCCGATCAGCCCGAACACCTCCCCGCGGCCAATGGCCAGGGTTAGCCCGGTCACCGCCGTCACCCTGCCAAACCGGCGGGTCAGGTCATGGGTCTCGATAACAGGTGTTGTGTGGGACATGGCAGATGGCTAACGGCGAAGGACTGATGGCGTATAGCGAATGGCGAATCGGCGACTACCTATCGTACATTGAACATTGTACATTCCACATTCTACCTTCCCGATCACTCCAACCTCTTCCGAAACCGGACTACGGCCAGCGTCAGGATCACCGCGCCGAAGATGGCCAGCGCGCGCACCTGGGGCAGCAGGATGTCTATGCCGTTCCCTTTCAGCACGATGCCGCGGTCAATCACCAGGAAGTAGGTGAGCGGGATCGCTTTGCTGGCCCATTGTAGCACGACCGGCATGGAAGCGATAGGAAACATGAAGCCGGACAGGAAAACCGAGGGGAGGATGGTGAAAAACGCCAGCATCATCGCTTCCTGCTGGGTGTGTGTCACCGTGGAAACCAGCAGGCCGATCCCCAGAGCGCTCATCAGGAACAGCGCGGCCAGCGCAATCAGCAGAAGCACGCTGCCGCTGATGGGCACTTTGAACCAGAGGGTGCCGACCACTAGGATCTCCAACATGGCCGTGAAGGCGACCAGCACATAGGGCACGATCTTACCCAGCATCAGCTCCAGCGGCCGGATGGGGGTGACGATCAGGCCTTCCAGCGTGCCGTGTTCGCGCTCGCGCACGATGGCAACCGCGGTCAGCAATGCCGTCAGGGTTTGCAGGATCAGCCCGATGAGCGCCGGCACCATGTAGTTGGCGCTGATCATGTTGGGGTTGTACCAGACGCGCGTCTGCACGTCCACGCCGGGGAGCGCACTCAGCGTTGCACCGCCCTGGCGCATCACCTGCTCGGTGATCGTCGCGCCGTGGGCCTGGCCGATGGCGGCGGCGGAGGCCAGCGCGGTGTTAGCGACGGTGGGATCCGAACCGTCAATGATCAGGCTGACCTCGGCCCGTTCGCGTCGCGCCAGCCGATCGGCGTAGCCCGGCGGGATGGTTAGCCCTACCCGGGCCTGGCCGCCGTCAATCAGGCGTGTCAGCGCCCGGTTGTCCTGGACATAGAAATCGAGGTCAAAATAGGATGAGGCGCGGTACGCGTCGGCCAGCGCGCGGCTCGCCGCGCTGCGATCCTGGTCGAACACGACCATGGGCAGGTGCTTGACGTCGCTGGTCACCGCGTAGCCGAAGATCAGCAGCTGAAAGATGGGGAGGATGAGCACGATCGCCAGCGTGCGCGGGTCGCGGCGGATGTGGGTGAACTCCTTCCGCATGATGGCGAAGATGCGCGCCAGCGCGCCGTGGCTGAACATGGTGCTCCTCGGATTGCGAACGGGCTTGGACGCGGAGCGCCTGCCCCGCAGTTTCGGGCACAACGCGGCTATCGCGGACGACGCGGACGTCCTTAAGCTCATCCGCGTTGTTCGCATCCCGTTTCAAGGCGCCTTATCCAGACAGTACAACGGCATCCACACGGCCTGGCCGGTGGCCGCGCGGCCCTCGATCCCCAGGTACGGCGCCGGATCCAGGACTCCTGACGCCTCCTGGCCCCGGCTTAATTGCTCCGGATACCCGCCATCTGCCCCGGCCGGCAGGACGGTGAATTCCAGGTGCACCCAGGTAGGCGTGCCAAGCTGGGCCGAGAACTGGCCCTGGAAGCCCAGCAGATCCCCGCGCTTGACCGGGATGTCCTTGCTGCCCAGCGTGAAACGCGGCTCGATGAACGTCCAGCCGCCCCAGCCGCTGGCCATGCCGCCGTAGTAGGTCCAGACGACCTGGCCGGGATGCAGCGGGTCGTCATGTCGGATGGCGACGGTATCGTTCCAGTCAGCGCCACGCGTCAACCGGCCGTCGGCCACTGCGTAGACCGGCACGCTGCGTTCGTAGCCCTCGCCCATGAAGCTGATGCGACCGTCCAGCCACCAGGCGCCCAGCTCGCTCCGGGTTGGCAGGCGCCAGGGGGCGCCGGGGCAGGCCTCTGCATTCGCAGGCAGGTCCCGCGTGGGGTCGCGCGGGCGGTAGACAATGGTCTCGGCCAGGAAGGTCGACGCCGCGTAGTTAGCCAGAATCGCATCCAGCATCTCCGGCGTCCAGCGCTCCTGGTAGACCGGGTAGCCGGGGAAGTGGTGGATCAAGATCGCCGGGAACGCGCGAGCGCGGATATCGGCCAGCAAGGGCGCCTGATCCCACAGGCCCGCGTCCGCCAGTTGGGTCACTTCAAAGGGCTGGATGTACAGGGGCTTGCCATGTAACGTCAGCATGCCCATGAACTCATCTGCCAGGATGGGCGCGTCGGCCCCGGCCGCGATGCGCTCCAACTCGGCCAGGTCGCCGCGGGGCTGCGCCATGCGCCACGCCAGGCCCGGCACCGGGTCGCGCAGGGAGTACCGCATGAGCAAGACGGCTTGCACCGCCAGTGCCAGTAACAGCGCTGTTCTGAAAGCAACTTCGGAAGCACCCTGAGCGGAGCCGGTGGGCACTATCACCGGCGTAGTCGAATGGTGCGGCCCTGGCTGAAAGCCGCTCCGCATCCTTCGACTACGGGCTATCGCCTTCCGCTCAGGATGCTTCGCTGGGCTGGTGTGCGCTACGGGGAGCTCCGCTAAGTTTTGATCCGCAGGGGCCGTGACACCGCTTGTGCTATCAGCCCCTGAGCACGGCCACGCCTGGCTTCCCGCCACCCAGGCGCCCGCGACCAGGCTCAGCGCGGCGCACAGCTCCAGCAGGTAGTTCATGTTGGAGCCGATCTTGCCGATGGTCAGCGCGGACAGGGCCGCGCCGGCCAGGTAGGGGGCGAGCAGGGGCCAGGCGGCCAGTATTGGGAATCGAGGCTTCAGCCGGTTTGGCTCGTCACGGGAGAAACCGGCTGAAGCCTCGATTCCAGTGCCGGCGGGAGTCTGGTTCGAAGCCTTCAGGCGGATACCAGATACCAGGTACAACGCCCCTAAGATCAACAGAACCGGCGTGGCGGTCCTGAGCTGGCGCCACCAGTGGGCCAGGTTGTCCATCTTGAACGCATTGGCGTTGGCGGTCACGACGTTGAAGAAGAAGCCGCCTGCTGTGAGCGCGTTCAAGACGAGGAACAGTGCTAGCGACAGGCCGCCGACCAGAGCAGCCAGGCCGACCGCACGCCGCCGATCCTGCGTCCACTGCCAGATGACCGCAGCCAGCGGCGCGGCCAGCGCGTAGGACTGCCGGGTGTAGATCGCTGCTACCAGCAGCAGCCCGCCACTGATCACGCCACGCCAGGGAGATAGGACGCGGACGAACGCGGATAGACGCGGATGTCCGGTGTCGAAGGCCTGAGTTGTGGAGGTTAGCGCGCTGATTGGCCTGGAAGCGGGTCGTCGGACCAGCGCGTACAGCCCGGCCGTGCTCAGCGCCAGCGCCAGCAGATCCACGCGGGCCAGCTTTGCCCAGCCCAGGACGAAGGGGAACGCCAGGAAAATCAGCCCGGAGACGACCGCGGCGACGCGGTCGCGGGTGAGCGCGCCGATGATCCCGCCCAGCAGCAGGGCTGTCAGTACGACGCAGGCGATGGAGAGCAGCCGGGCGGCGACCATCGAGGGGCCGAAGACCTTCACCAGGACCGCCAGCGCCAGGGGATAGAGCGGCGGGTAGTTAGAGATGGTGTAGGGCGGCGTGTCAAGGTTTGGTCGATAGATGTTTTGCCCGGCTGCCAGCCGCAGCGCCTGATCCACCAGCGGGGCCTCGCCGTAGTCCAGCGGGTAGCGGAAGAACGCAGCCTGGACCATGTGCTGGATGAAGAGTGCAGTCGCGGCAGCCAGACAGGCGAACAAAACGACCATCGCGCTGATCTCGATGTAAGGCTTGGAGTAAAAATCGGGTTTAGGGAGCTTCATATAATTGAACCTGACCCCCATAGAAATCTCGCTGCCGGGTTACTCTCATTCGCGATGCAAGCGTCTGCGGGACCAGCCCCCGCGGATCAGTATATGAGTCATGGCTGTAAACCAGCCAGACCCTCTTTCGGCCGTTCACTAATGAAATCAACCCGGGTATATCGTCAGTCGTCATCTTGGGTTCCAGGATGCCGCTGTCGAGCAGATCGAGAGGAACGCCCCTTTTCACCACCTGAAGAGAATACTGCTCTTCATAGGGCTTGAAGTAATAGTCGAATGGGATTTCCACGAAGTTGGAGTTGAAAAGGACCAAATCATTCTGTTGCGCGAAATTGGCGACGTAACCGGCTGCAGTGCGCCAATCCTCTTTGTACATGAACCTGAAGTAATCACTGGCCGCAAACAGGTTGAAAGTACTCAAGATCCCTATTATTGCGATCATCAGAAAGCGGAATTTGAGTTGAGCGATGCCGGCCGCCAGCACCAGGATCAACGGAATCGTGATCCAGATCAGGGTTCGATCGTAAAAGATGGATCGGCGGATGCTCACGATCAGCTCACCCAGGATGGGGATGACGAACAGGGTTGCCAGAAACAGGAATTGCGCGATTTTCTTTCGGTAATGCAATACCCCCAAGCCAAGCACCAGCGCGAACACGATCCAGATCATCTTGATATCGCCGGTCTGATGGGGCGTAGGCGTGGGGGTATTCAGAAAGGATTTGAGCGCCTGGGTCACGGTGTCCCACGTAGGTGCGGGAATCCAAAACTCTCCATAGACGCGACTGGCTTGTCTGATGAAGGCAATACTCCATGGACTCCAGAGTAAAAAGATGCCGATCTGAGCCATCACCCAGTTCCCAAGAGAGGGAGCCTGGAAGGCAGGTAGAGGCCCTGACTTCTTGATCCTTTGAAAGAGCAGCAGGCCGAGGACGAAGATATTCGTGGCCGAAGAGAAGAAGACAGCCGTGTTATGGGTGAGGGAGGTCGCAGCCGAGAAGACGATGAATGCCACCCAGGCCAGGTCAGTCTCAATGGTCCGGATGGGCGGCCAGCGACGGCGAGATAGCCAGGCACGCCAGCCGGTCTGATTATGGGGTTCGATCTGATAGCTGAAACCTTTCTGGCCCTCTGGTTCGACCGGCCCCGATGTTCGCCAGGTGTGCAGATACTCCCGCAACTGGCTGCCGATGGGCCTGCTGGCGCGTGAATCCGTGAGTAGTCTGACCAGGGCATAAATCGCCACGGCGACATTGAACGTCAGGAGGGCGTACATGCGCGCTTCCTGGGCGTAGCGGATGTTGAATGGCGAAACCGCCAGGAGCACCGCTGCCGCCGTTCCCATTAGCGGGCCCGACATGCGTCTACCGATCAGGTAAACAACTGGGATGGCGCCGGTGCTGAACAGCACAGAGAGCAGACGGACATGATAGGGCGTATCTGTGCCGAGTGCTGCCCAGGCGTGAAGCAGGAGATAATACAGGGGTGGATGTTGGTCTATCTTGACCGTCCAATGCAGCAGCCCGACAACACTGTGGTTGGCCAGCCATACACTGAATGTCTCATCCAACCACATCCCTTTATGGTCGAGCAGCAAAACTCGCAACCCACCACCAATCAATGTGATGAATGCGACCAGCCAGGGCGCCAGTTCTTCAAGGTCGATTTCTTCGTTCATCGTCCTTTTTGCCTGCTTCCCTCGCGAGTTGGGGATGCGCGACGACTCGTCGAAGGCCTTCTTTGGAGGAAGGTGATTAGCTATCTGCTGCACGTGTTCAATTGTACCACAGCATTGCGAAATCACCCTCTGGGCTTTGCCATGCATCAGTATCCGGGTTATAATCTCCGATCGAGAAACCAGGTTTCTCCGAGAAACCTGGTTTCTGTGTGTAGAGAGGTGTTGCGTATGGGTGACGTGAGCGAGCGTATAGACACACTGCGGAAGGCTATCGAATACTACGCTTACCGCTACTACGTGCTCGATGAACCGGCGATCAGCGACGCGGCGTATGACGCCCTTTGGCGCGAGTTGGTCGCGCTGGAAGCCGCGCATCCCGAACTGGTCACGCCGGAGAGCCCGACCCAACGCGTGCCCGGCGCGACGGCTGAGCGTTTCGCCAAGGTGCGCCATCCCTCTCCTATCCTCAGCCTGGGCAACGCGTTCGGTCCGCAGGAGCTCTACGCCTGGCGCGATCGTTTTCTAAAACTGCTGCCTGCGGCCGAGCATGCAAGCATTCAGTATGTGGTGGAACCGAAGATTGATGGCCTGACCGTGGTGCTGCACTACCATGATGGCCGACTGATCCTGGGCGCCACCCGCGGGGACGGCGAAGTGGGCGAGGATATCACCGACAACCTGCGCACGGTGAAGGCCGTGCCGCTGCGGATTCCGGTGGTGGCGGGAGGGCGGAGGAGTCAAGGAGCAACGGTGCAGGGGGGATTTGACTTTGAACCTGCAACCTTGAACCTTCAAGCCCCTTCCCGGTTGGTGGTGCGCGGCGAAGCTTACACGCCCATCGCGGATTTTGACCGTTTCAACGCGGCGCAGGCTGAGACTGGTGGCCGCACCTATGCTAATCCGCGCAACTTCGCGGCCGGCTCCCTACGCCAGCTCGACGCGCGCATCACTGCGGGCCGGCCCATCCGACTGTGGGTTTATCAGATCGTGGCGCTGGAGGGGGCGGGGGGTGAGGCGCCGCGCACCCAGTGGGAGACGCTGGCGTATCTCCGCCGGCTCGGCTTCCCCGTGGAGGCGCGCAACCGACTGTTCGATGACTTCGACGTCCTAGTGACCTGTTGTGAGGCCTGGGGCGCGGGGGAACGCAAGGAGCTCCCTTACGAGGCCGACGGCTTGGTGATCAAGATTAACGACTTTGCGCTGCAGGAGCGCCTGGGCTACGTGGGCAAGGACCCACGCTGGGCTGTGGCGTATAAGTACCCGGCCGAGGAGGCTGTTACCCGGCTGCTGGACATCAAGGTGAACGTGGGCCGCACGGGCACGCTGAATCCCTACGCCGTGCTGGAGCCTGTCCGGGTGGGCGGCGTAGTGGTGTCCAGTGCGACGTTACATAACGAAGACTACGTGCGCGATAACGACATTCGCGTTGGTGACATGGTGGCGGTCAAGCGGGCCGGCGAAGTGATCCCGCAAGTGCTGCGGCCGCTGACTGCACTGCGCACTGGTGCCGAGCAGCCCTGGCAGATGCCGGAGATCTGCCCGGCCTGTGGCTTTCACGCCGTGCGCGACGAGGGGGAGGCGGCGTGGTACTGTGTAAACAGCGCGTGCCCGGCCCAGCTCGTGCGCGGAGTCGAGCATTTCGTCGGCCGCGGCGCGCTGGATATCGCCGGGTTCGGCATCAAGCAGGCCGAGCTGTTCGTTGAGTTGGGTTATGTCCGCGATCTGGCCGACGTCTATTACCTGGACGCCAGCAAGCTGCTGGCGCTGGAAGGGTACGGCGAGAAGAAGGTCGCCAACCTGATGACCGCCATCGAGGCGTCCAAGTCCCGGCCGCCGGCGCGGCTCCTCACCGCGCTGGGCATCAAGGGGGTGGGTGAGGTGGTGGCCGAGGACTTGATGACGCACTATGGCTCGTTGGACGCCCTGGCCGCGGCGTCAACCGAGGAGCTGCAGGCGCTTCCCGGCATCGGGCCGGTGCTGGCCCAGAGCATCACCGATTGGTTCAGGCAGGCGCCCAACCGCCGGGTTATCGAGAAACTGGTAGCTGCGGGTGTCACCACTGCGCAGGCCAGGCCAGAGCCGAAAGCTGAAGCACAGCCATTGGCCGGCCTGACCTTCGTCATCACCGGCACGCTGCCGACTATGAGTCGCGTCGACGCTAGAGCGTTCATCAAAACCGCTGGCGGCAAGGTGACCGATTCGGTCAGCAAGAATACCAGCTACTTGGTTGCCGGCGAGGCTGCCGGTTCCAAGCTAGACAAGGCCACCCAACTCGGCGTGCCGGTCATTGATGAGGCCGCGTTGCGGCGGATGGTCGGTAGCTGATAACAGTGAGATTGGTGTTTGGACGGCGAGTGTCTCGCAAAAGGCATCAACGCCTTCCGAAATATCGTTGTCGAAGGTTGCAGGAAGTCAAATCATACGCCATAGGCTACGCGTAATAAGCCACGGGCTATACGACATAAGCCATACGCATCATGAAAGGTACATTATGCCCGACACGAACGCAGTTCCCATTCAATGCCCCAATTGCGGCGCGCAGTTCCAGACGCCGCTCCGCTCGGTGATTGACGTTGGCCAGCAGCCCGAGCTGCGCCAGGCGTTCCTGGCCGGCCAAGTGAATTTGGCGGTCTGCCCCAAGTGCGGGACCGGCGGCATCCTGGAAGTGCCGCTCGTTTATCACGATCCGGCAGCCGAGTTCCTGGCCGTTTACTTCCCGCAGCAGCTTAACATCCCGGAGCTGGAAAAGCAGAAGATGATTGGGGAGTTGACGCAGGCACTGATGCGCTCGCTGCCGGCCGACCAGCGCAAGGGCTATTTCCTGAATCCGCGCCAGTTTGCTAACCGACAGAGTCTGATGGACGCGGTCTTGGGTACCATGGGGATCAGCCAGGAGGAGCTAGATCGCCAGCGCAAGAAGATGAAACTGGTGGAGCAGCTCATGGTCATGGCTGATGACCCTAAGGGTCTGCAGATGATGATGAAGGGGAACGACGCGCAGTTCGACATGGAGTTCTTTTCCATCCTGTCGGGCATGAAGCAGCAGGCTGCGACGGCCGGAGACCAGAAATCAGCTGAGCGGCTGGAGTTGCTGGAGACCAACTTAATGCCACAGACGACTTTCGGCAAGCAGGTGCTCAAGCAACGGGCAGCCGTAGAGGCTCTGCGCGAAGTACAGTCGCCGGAACAACTCCTGGACATAGTGGCAGCCTCGGATCTCGACGTGCTGCCGGCGCTGGCGGTCTCGGCGCGGCCTTTGTTCGATTACGCGTTCTTCCAGAAGCTGAGCGAACGGATTCATGCGGCATCGGGGGCGGAACGGGAGCGCCTGACCCGCGTGCGCGAGCGGATGCTGGAGGTGACCCGGCAGCTCGATGAGGCGGCGCGCGAGGACATCCACCAGGCGCTGGAGCTTTTACAGGAGATCATCAACTCGCCCAGCCCGCGCACGGCCGTGCGCGAGCGGATCGCGGAGATTGACGACCTCTTCATGAACGTGCTGGCCATGAACATGCAGCAGGCCGATCAGCGCAAGGATGAGGCGTTGCGCAACCGCCTGGAGATGGTTTACGATGAGATCATGACCATGGTGGAGGAGAGTATGCCGCCCGAGGTTCAATTGATCAACGAACTTCTGGCGACGCCCTATCCTGATGACACCCGGGCGTTGTTGAAGGAGCACCAGGCCGAGCTGACCCCTGAGGTGCTGGATCTGATGGGCCGCATGGCTGACAGCATGGCCGCGCAGGAGGGAGCGAATGCGGCCGAGACGGCCAAGCGCCTACGTGATATCCGCGCCCAGGCGATGTTAATGGTGTGATCGGTTATCAGTGATCAGGCGTCAGCGGTCAGAGTGCCCGACTTCTGAGGTCTGATGCCTGACCCTAGATGGTTGTTGCTTGTTTCGATGAACGCTGAGATCATTACTTCTGGCACCGAGCTGTTGTTGGGCGAGACGGTGGATACCAACTCCACCTATATCGCGCGCGCGCTGCGGGATATAGGGGTAAACCTATATTTTAAGACTTCGGTCGGCGATAACGTGGAACGGATGGCGTTGGCGCTGCGCCAGTCATTGGCGCGCGCTGACGTGGTGATTACCACAGGCGGATTGGGCCCCACGGTGGATGATGTAACGCGCGAGGCCGTGGCAGTTGCTACCGGCCGTGAGCTCGTGCCAAACACCGAATGCCTGGCACACATGGAGGCGCTCTACGCGCGGTGGGGCCGGGTGGTGAGCGACAACAACCGCCGCCAGGTCTATCTCCCTGCCGGCGCGATCCCGATCCTCAACCCGGTCGGCACCGCGCCGGGCTTCATTGTGGAAACCGATTGGGGCACCATCATCTCGCTCCCTGGCGTGCCGCGGGAAATGGAACGGCTGATGCAGGATGCGGTGCTGCCCTTCCTGAAAGAGCGGCTGGGCAGCGAACAGGCAGTCATCAAGGCGCGCGTCTTGCGTACGGTGGGGCTGCCGGAAAGCTGGATTGACGAGAAACTCGATGTACAGATGCGTTCAGCCAACCCGACTGTGGGGTTGGCGGCTCACCTCGGCGCAGTCGATATTCGGATCACGGCCCGGGCTGCCTCTGAGGCCGAGGCCGATCGGGCGATCGCTGCGATGGAGGCTGAGGTGCGCCTGCGCATCGGCGACGACCATATCTTCGGCACGGGCGCCGACCAGCTGGAAGTAGTGACGGCCCGGCTATTGGCGCAGGCAGGGGCGAAGCTGGCGCTTCTGGAGAGCGCCAGCGGCGGTGAGGTGGCGCGGCTATTGCGATCTGCGTCTGAAGGCGCGAGCGTGCTGACCGCCGCGCACGTGGTGGACGGCCCGGCCGGCCTGGTGGAGAAGCTCGAGCTCTCCCCGGCGAAGATCGAAGCGTTCGGCTGGGTCAGCGAGATGGTCGCGGCCGAGGCGGCAGCCCGGCTTATTGACACCTATGAAGGTGGCTGGGGCATGGCTATCCTGAGCTGTTGCGGTGACCAGGGGGATATCTACGGTGATAATCCCGGCGAGACCTATCTGGCACTGGGAACACCGAGCACGACCATTGTCAAGCACTACCAGTTCGGCGGTGTTGGCACCCTGGCATCCCGCTGGGTCACCCTTCGCGCCCTAGATGTGCTCCGGCAGCATGCCCTGGCGGAGTTGAACAAGCGAGATTCGTTACCGCGTTCAGAATGACATACGTTCGCACATCGTAGATCGTACATCGTACACACTATCCCGAGGTGCTTATGACTGATATCCCATTTGAGTTGAAGCTGGTGCAAATCGAGAATCCGGACGCGCTGAACTTCGTCTTGGGGCAGAGCCATTTTATCAAGACCGTAGAAGACATCCACGAGGTGGTGGTGAGCAGCATCCCCGGCGCGAAGTTCGGGCTGGCGTTCTGCGAAGCCTCCGGTGCAGCGTTAGTGCGCTCCACGGGCACTGAACCTGACCTGGTTGCGTTGGCTGAACGCAATGCGCTGGCGCTGGGCGCCGGCCATACCTTCATCCTGTTCCTGAGCGACGCTTACCCCATCAATGTGCTCAACGCGGTCAAGATGGTGCCTGAGGTGGCCAGCATTTTCTGCGCCTCAGCTAACCCGGTGCAGGTGATCCTGGCTGAGAGCGCCCAGGGCCGCGGGGTGCTGGGCGTGATTGATGGGGTCCACACTGAGGGCATCGAGGACGCCGACGGGGTGGCCTGGCGCAAGGGATTCTTGCGGATGATCGGTTACAAGTTATAACTGCATCGGATACAACATTTCGAGGTTACTCATGTGCTATGTGCGAAGACCGCTATCAGCCTGGTTGATGGCCTGGCTGATAGCCGCATTATTGCTATCCGCCTGCCAGGAGACGGCCGCGCCGGTCGCTCAGTCCCCAACTGCTGTTCCGGCTGAACCCACCGGGGCCGCTTCGGCAACCCCGGAACCGATCGCGTCAACGCCGACGCCTGACTGGACGCCGACTACCACGCCGTCACCTACCGCGACGCCCACGCCCAGCGCAACGCCCACTATCACCCCTACGCCGGCTCCAAAGACGATTCGGGAGACCGACAACTTCCTGGTGCTGGGCGCAGATCAACGCCCAGGCGAGGGCGCCTGGCGTACGGACACCATCATGGTTGTGGCGATTGACTACGATGCCGGCCAGATCGGCATCGTCAGCATTCCCCGCGACTTGTGGGTGCAGATCCCCGGTTACGGCATGGGGCGCATCAACCAGGTGGATTTTGAGGGTGAGCAGCTGAAGTATCCCGGTGGCGGACCCGCGCTGATGGCTGAAGTCATTGAGGATAACCTGCAGATCCCTATTCCGCCCAAGCATTGGGTGCGCCTCCAACTTGAGGCCTTGCCGCAACTGGTGGATGCGTTGGGCGGCGTCACTGTTACCTTGGACTGCCCGCTGCATGAGCTGACCCCAGATCCCAAAGCGCCGGACAGTGGCGCGTATGAACGGTTTGACCTGCCGGCGGGTGAGGTGTTCCTCGATGGCGCGGCGGCCGCGAAGTTCGCGCGTTATCGTTACGCGTCCAGCGACTTCGCGCGTGCTCAGCGTCAACAGCAGCTCATCTGGGCCATCCGCGAGCGAGCTTTGCAGGTAGACGCGATCCCGAAGATCCCCGACTTGTGGCGGGTGCTTTCCAAAACCTTCAAGACCGACCTGGGGGTGCTGGATGCGATCCGTCTTGCCCGGTTAGGCGCGAAGCTGGACGCCGATCAGGTGCACGGCATGACCTTCAGCCCCAAGGCTATCGCGCCAGCCATCGTGGGTGGTGGGGCGCAGGTGGTCAAAATCATGGATCCAGCGGAGGTGCAACGGGAGTTGGAAGGCTTGTTCAGCAGCCAGCCACTGGCCCTGCAGGGCCGTCAGGGTTCAGGTTGTGACTATGCGTCACCGCCATCCTTGCCCACGCCGATTTCATCGGAAGTCACGGTTGAGCCGGGGCCTACCTTGGAACCGGAAGCCACGCAAGAGCCGCCGGCCGTTGAGCCGCAGCCAAGCGCGACTTTGGCGCCATAGCAGGGATGCTTGAAAGCACGAAAAGGCCCGGCGACGAGGCATCGCCTCAGTGCCGGGCCTTTTCTTGTGATGGGTCAGGGCGTCACGGCGTTATCGGCGAGCTGCCCGTGCCCGGTGTAGGCAACGGGGATGTAGGCGAAGATTCACCGCCGCCCAGCATCGGTACGAGTTGCCTCTGGGGTGTAGCGAGCACTGCCGGGGTTGGTGTGACCTCGGAGTCGTCCTGCCGGCAGCCGGTGAGCCCCAGGCCAGCCAGTGCCAGGATGACGACGGTAACGAACACGATAATCCTGCGTTTTAGCATGTGATTGCCTCCCAAGAGAGTTGTAGCGGACGATGGCTAACCCTTGCGCCGGGCGACCAAGATCAGGCGGTTACTGTCGCTCGTAAACGGCGCCAGGTCCCAACTGCCGTACTCAGTCTCCACCACGTAGCCGGCCTTGTCCAGCAGCAGTTCTGCTTCGAACCGCCACAGATAGCGCAGGTCGAACGCGGCCAGCGTGCGCCGCATCTGGCCGTCGGGCGCGACCTGATCGTACATCAGCGTCACGTGCATGATCTGCTCGGCCAGGTCCACGGTGCGGATCATCTGCTTGATGATGATGCCGCCGGTGACGGGGTCGGGCCAGGTGTGATGCCACTCAATGCGGCCGTCAAGCGCGGCGAGTTGCCCTGGATCAGGGTGCAGGATGTCCAGGATCAGGTAGCCACGCGGGGCCAGGTTTGCTCTCCAGTGCCGCAGGGCCGTCAGTTGCGCGGCCTGGTCGGGCAGGTGCAGGAAGGTGTTCATCACGCTGAACGCCAGCTTATACGGGCCGCGCAACGGTGCGCTGGCGTAGTCTCCCTCGATCAGCGTTACCTCGTCGCCTACGCCCGCTGCACCTGCCTTGGCACGCGCCAGGCACAGCATCTCCGGGCTTAGATCTACGCCGGTGGTCTGAAAGCCGGCCTGGGCCAGGGGGATCAGCGCACGGCCCGTGCCGCAGCCCAACTCCAAGATCGGTCCGCCGGCTCGGCTGGCGTAGGCCTCCAGCGCGGGCAGGTCATCCTCGTAGTCGGCGTATTCGGCATCGAAGAAGCGGGCGATACGGTTCATAGTTTCGCGCATGACTTGGATCCTCGGCGGGCGAACAACGATGACAGTGTAGCATAAATGGTGGACATCCTCAAGCCAGGGATTCCGGGTCAATTCCAGGCAGCAAGCAAAGACTACGGTGTTTTGTCACTAAGGCTCCGGCATGTTATCATAGGTGTATGGAAGCTGACCCCGAAATCCGCATCATCCGGAGCGCACGGCGGGCCAAGACGGTTTCAGCGCGGTCAGTGGACAACGGCGCGGCTATCGAGGTGCTGGCGCCGGCCAACGCCACTGACGCAGAACTGGCCCCCATCATTGCCCGCCTTAGAGGCCGCATCGTGCGCCACCAGGAAAAGGCCGAGACCGCCGATGATCGTAGCCTGCAGCGGCGCGCGGCAGAACTTAATCGGGCGTATTTCGGTGGCAAGTTGGTCTGGCGCGAGATCCGCTACGTGGCAAACCAGAGCAAGCGTTACGGCAGTTGCACACCCGCCACTGGCATGATCCGTATCTCACATCGACTGGCAGCTATGCCGGGGTGGGTGCAAGATTACGTTATCGTGCATGAGCTGGCCCATCTGCTGGAGGCCAACCATGGGCCGCGCTTTTGGAGGCTGGTCAACCGGTACCCCAAGACAGAGCGGGCGCGCGGTTATCTGATCGCATTAGGGCTGGAGGCCGAGGGGGATGAGCCGGGCGAGACGGATCTGGCGTAAGCAGGAGCGTTAAACAGGGCAAGACGCCATAGGATTGAGCGTGGCTATCCTTTGACACCCCCGCGGCCGTCGTGTACAATAGCAACACAAACGCAACAGAATGGCCCGGCGCGGAAAGCACCGGAGCGCGAGATGGGAGACAGGACATTGGGACAGTTCTACTATGGCGGGCAGGCAGTTATTGAAGGCGTGATGATGCGCGGGCGCCAGCGCATGGCGGTGGCGGTGCGCGCACCCAACGGCGAGATCGTGGTGCACGAAGAGCCGCTGACCGCGGCGATCTACACGAGAAAATGGGGCCAATGGCCGTTTGTGCGCGGCCTGAGGATGTTGTGGGATGCATTAGGGTTGGGCATTCGAGCCTTGATCTGGTCGGCTGATGTATCGCTGAAAGAGGAAGGCCAGGAAGAGGTCAAATTCGCTGGCCCCGTGGCGTGGACGACCGTCGCCGCTTCGTTGGCACTGTCCATCGGGTTGTTCTTCATGTTGCCCACGGCGGTCGCAGGCTGGCTGGCGCCGTTGGGCGCGGGGGGGCTCCTCATAAGCATCATTGAGGGCGTGGTCCGCCTGGCGCTGTTCCTGCTCTACCTGTGGGGCATCGGCTTCATGCCCGATATTCGCCGGGTTTTCGCTTATCATGGCGCGGAGCACAAGACCATCAACGCCTACGAGGCCGGCGCGCTGCTCACCCCCGAGTCGGTCGCCCGCTTCACCACGGCGCATACACGTTGCGGCACCAGCTTCCTGTTGTCCGTTATGGTGATTTCCATCCTGGTCTTCGCGCCGTTCCACTTTGATAATCTGCTTCTGCGCCTGGCCTCCCGCCTGCTGTTGATCCCGGCCGTGGCAGGGATCGCGTACGAGTTCATGCGCTTCACCGCGCGTAACGTGGGGCATCCGTTGGTGCGCGCCTTAATCACGCCTGGGTTGATGTTGCAGCGCCTGACAACGCGTGAACCTGAGCCTGCTATGTTGGAATGCGCTATCTCCGCCCTCAAGCCGGTGCTGGCGGCGGATGGGATCCAGGTGTCGCCCTCCGAGGCGTTCGTACCCGCGCCTCAGTCGGCTCCTTGCCCTGCCCGGGCTTGACCCGGAAACCAGTGTTTCATCCTATGCCGCAGCGCTGCGGCATACCCATCATAGGCTCAACGTCGAAAGGAGACACACTATGAGCAAAGTCAGCATCATCGGCGCCGGGTACGTCGGCTCGACGGTTGCCCACTGGGCTATGATTTCCGGCAACTGCCAGATCGTCCTGCTGGATGTGGTTGATGGTCTGGCGAAAGGCAAGGTCCTGGATCTGATCCAGGCCGGCCCCATCGCCGGCCACACCATCGATGCGATCGGAACTACCGATTACGCGGATACGGCCAACTCTGACATTGTCATCATTACTGCTGGTGTCGCGCGCAAGCCGGGTATGACCCGAGAGGATCTGGTGAACATCAACGCCGGGATCGTCAGCTCGGTCGTCAAAGAGGTTGTGGCGCATTCACCCAACTGCAAGATCATTATGATGACCAATCCGCTGGATACCATGACCTACTTGGCTTACAAGGTCAGCGGCTTTCCACGGGAGCGCGTCATCGGACAGGCGGGCGTGCTGGACGGCGGGCGCATGCGTACCTTTATTGCCATGGAGGCTGGCATCAGCCCGGAGAACATCCACACCACCGTCCTTGGCGGCCATGGCGACGAGATGGTGCCCCTGGTGCGCTACTCTAACATCGCAGGGATGCCACTGAGCTATTTCCTGACCCAGGAGCAGATCGATCGTATCGTCGCTCGCACCCGCGATGGCGGCGCCGAGATCGTGCGCTACCTGAAGACGGGCAGCGCCTATTATGCCCCCGGGGCTTCGGCCTGCAAGATGGCGCAGGCGATCGTCGCAAACCAGCACCATATCTACCCGGCCTCGGTGTACCTGCAGGGCGAATACGGCCTGGACGATATCTGCTTCGGCGTGCCGGTTGTGTTGGGCAGCGCCGGGGTCGAGCGCATCATCCAGCTCGATTTGGATGAAGCCGAACAGGCGGCTTTGCAGCGTTCCGCGAACCTGATCCGCAGCACCATGGCGACCCTAAAGCTGTAGCGAGCCGCGTCATTCAAGGAGGAAGCGAGTGGCTTACGAAGTGAAGAATCAATGCCTGGTCGATTGGATCGCGGAAGTCGCTGCTTTGTGTCAGCCTGACGCGATCTATTGGTGTGATGGGAGCAAAGAGGAATATGACGAGCTGATGGCAGAAATGGTCGCTACCGGCAGCGCCATACAGCTCAAGAAGCGCCCGAACTCCTTCCTGTTCCGCTCCGATCCCAGCGACGTTGCACGGGTTGAGGCGCGCACGTACATTGCAACGACCCGCCAGGAGGACGCCGGCCCGACCAACAACTGGATCGCGGCCGAAGAACTGAAGGGTATCATGCGCGAGCTCTATCGGGGTTGTATGCGGGGTCGCACCATGTACGTCATCCCGTTTTCGATGGGCCCCCTTGGCTCGCCCGTGGCCAAGATCGGCATTGAGGTCACCGATAGCCCTTATGTGGTCTGCAATATGCACATCATGACCCGCGTCGGCACGAAAGTGATCGAAGTGTTGGGGGCAGATGGTCAGTTTGTGCCGTGCCTTCACTCCGTCGGCGCACCGCTGGCGTCGGGGCAGGAGGATGTCCCCTGGCCGTGTGCGCCCATGGAGCAAAAGTATATCAGCCATTTCCCCGAAGAGGACCTGATCTGGTCCTACGGATCGGGCTATGGCGGCAACGCGCTGCTGGGCAAGAAGTGCTTTGCGCTGCGCATCGCCTCAGCCATGGCCCGGCGCGAGGGGTGGATGGCCGAGCACATGCTGATCTTACGGCTGACCAGCCCGATCGGTAAGCAGTATCATATTGCGGCCGCGTTCCCTTCGGCGTGCGGCAAAACCAACCTGGCAATGATCCGTCCCACACTGCCGGGCTGGCAGGCCGAGACCATCGGCGACGATATCGCGTGGATGAAGATCGGCCTGGACGGCCGGCTTTACGCGATCAACCCGGAGGCGGGTTTCTTCGGCGTCGCACCGGGGACTTCTTACGGCTCGAATCCGATGGCGATGGATTCGATCAAAGAGAACGTTATCTTCACCAATTGCGCCTTGACCGATGACGGTGATATCTGGTGGGAGGGGATGGGCGTGCCCGCGCCGGCTCACGCCATTGACTGGAAGGGCCGCGACTGGGCGCCTGGCGGCAAAGAGCCTGCGGCGCATCCCAACGCACGCTTTACGGCGCCTGCGGGCCAATGTCCGATTATCAGCAGTGACTGGGAGAAGCCCGAAGGCGTGCCCATTGACATCTTCGTCTTCGGCGGCCGTCGCGCGGGCGTGGTGCCACTGGTAGCCGAAGCGTTCGATTGGGATCACGGCGTCTTCCTGGGCGCGACGGCCTCATCCGAGACTACTGCGGCCAACATCGGCGCGGTGGGCAACTTGCGCCGTGACCCCTTCGCCATGCAGCCGTTTTGCGGCTACAACATGGCCGATTACTTCCAACACTGGCTGAACATGGGGGATCGGCTGGGCGAGCACGCGCCGCGCATCTTCTACGTTAACTGGTTCCGCAAGGCTCCCGACGGGAAGTGGCTGTGGCCCGGTTACGGAGAGAACAGCCGGGTGCTGAAATGGATGTGCGAGCGCGTTGATGGCACGGCGGACGCTGTGGCAACCCCCATTGGCAACCTCCCGGCCCTGGAGGACCTGGACCTGACCGGCTTAGACACCCCCGCTGAGGACCTGCATGAACTGCTGCGGGTGGACGCGGATGCCTGGCGGCGCGAAGTGCCCACCATCGAGCAGCACTTTGCCCAGTTTGGCGAGCGCTTGCCGGTGCGATTGCAGCGGCAGGTGGAGGCGTTGCGGAAGAGGTTGGGCTGATAGGCGTTGACGGCGACGGTTGACGGATGACGAAATGCTCTCTCGTCGTTCGTCGAGAGACCTTCGTCCAATATGTGATGAAACGAATTTATCGCTACTACGATCTGATCATGGCCACGTTCGTGGCCGTGCTGTTGGTCAGCAACATCGCTTCATCGGCCAAGATCGTAGATTGGGGCGTATCGCTGCCGGTCGTTGATCTGCCGCTGGCGTTCGACGGCGGTACGCTGTTGTTCCCCATCAGCTACATCTTCGGGGATGTGCTCACCGAGGTGTACGGTTACGCGCGGGGTCGGCGAGTGATCTGGGTTGGCTTTGCGCTTGCCGCGTTGATGGGATTCACCCTATGGCTGGTGGGCCGGCTGCCTGGCGAGGCGGCCTGGGAGAGCTACGCGGGCCAGCCCGCCTATGACGCTATCCTGGGCGGGGTCAGCAGCGGCGGCATCATCGTCGCCAGCCTGATCGCCTACTTTGTCGGCGAGTTCAGCAATTCCTACGTTTTGGCCCGCATGAAGGTGCTGACGCGTGGCCGATGGCTCTGGACGCGCACCATCGGCTCGACGCTGGTTGGGCAGGCGATTGATACGGCCCTGTTTGTGCTGATCGCCAGCGCGTTAGGTGTGTTCCCATGGGCCGTTGCGCTCAGTATCATCATGGCGAATTACATCTTCAAGGTCGGTATCGAGGTCCTGTTGACGCCGGTCACCTATCGGGTGGTGGCCGTGCTGAAACAAGCCGAGCGCGAAGACTATTACGACACAGACACGGATTTCAACCCGTTCAAGGTGGCGGTGTGAAGCAATCGGCAATCGTCAATGCGCCATCGGCAGCCCCGCCCGACTACCGCGCCGGTTTCGTGGCCGTGGTGGGGCGGCCTAACGTGGGCAAATCCACTCTGATCAACGCGCTGTTGGGGCAGAAGATCGCCATCGTCTCGCCCAAGCCACAGACGACGCGCAACCGCCTCTTGGGCATCTTGACCGAGGAGCACGCACAGATCGTCTTCTTCGATACGCCCGGCATCCACGCGCCGCTGCATAAGTTGGGCGAGGTGCTGGTGGAGACGGCTGCCTCGGCCCTGCCCGATGCCGATGCGGTCGTGTGGGTGGTGGATGTGGCCGGCCGGCCCCATGAGGAGGATCGGCGGGTGGCAGCAATGCTGGCGTCCAGCAGCCGCCAGTTACCGGTCATCCTGGCGTTGAACCAGTGTGATCGGTTGCTGCCGGAATACGCACAGGAAAACACCGCGGCGTATTCAGCGCTGGCCCCAGGCGCCAAGGCGCTGCTGGTTTCCGCAGTCCGGGGTGATAACTTACCAGCGTTGGTGGCCGAGATCGCTGCGGTGTTGCCGCTCAGCCCGCCGCTTTATCCTGAAGACCAGGTGACCGACCAGCAGGTGCGCTTTATGGCTGCTGAGTTGGTGCGCGAGCAGGTGCTGCTGCACCTGCGCGACGAAGTGCCGCATTCGGTGGCTGTGCTGGTTGACCGCTTTGAGGAGCGGGAGGGCGGCATGACATACATCTCGGCGGTGGTTTACGCCGAGCGCGAGTCGCAGAAAGGCATCGTCCTGGGCAAGGGCGGCGCGATGATCAAGCAGATCGGCCAGGCCGCGCGCCGGCAGATCGAAGAGTTGCTGGAAACACGGGTCTACCTGGACCTGTGGGTGAAAGTACGGCCGAAGTGGCGCACCGACGAAGAGGAGTTGCGCCGGTTAGGGTATCAGCGGCCCAAACAGAAGGCTGGGAAAGGAGGCCGGCGGGCAAAATCCAGCGCAGTACGGTCCTAGGCTATCAATCTGTCGTTTCATCAGTTTGCTTTATCTCACAAGGAGGCATCACATGGATTTCAATCGGATCCTTAACGGTATGATCAGGGCAGCTAAACTGGATAAGGAATTCTACGAAGAGGTCGAGCATGATCCCAGTTACAGCCAGGATGCGTTGGCTGTGGTGATCCTGGTGTCGGTGCTTGGGGCGTTGGGCGGCTTTCTAAATGCTTTGCTTAGCGGCGCGAACATTCTGGCAGCGATCTTGGGCTTGATCCTGGGCCTGGCGCTGGCGGTCGGTGGCTACTACCTCTGGGTCTTTGTTGCGCAGTATGTGGGAACGCGCTTTTTTAAGGGCACAGGCGATTTTGGTGAGGTGCAACGGGCATTCGGCTTCGCATATGCGCCGCAAGCCTTGAATCTACTGGCCGCCATCCCCTGTGTCGGTGCCCTGGTGGGCATCGCGGCCTGGTTGTGGTCTATCGTCACCGGCTTTATTGCGGTTCGGCAGTCCCTGGACCAGGACGATACGAATGCCGCCTTGACCGTCATCATTTCCGCGATCGTCGTCTTCATTGTGACGGCCGTGATCAGCGCCATCTTCGCCGGGCTGGGCGTTGGTGTCGCGGCGCTTACCGGCGCATTCAACTAACAGCCCATTTATTGCTTACAGGAGGCCCCTATGCTCGTCGGTGAGCGGATGACCCGCAACCCAGTTACGATCCAGGACACAGCAAGCATTGATGATGGCTTGCATCTGATGCGCCAGCGCAAGGTGCGCCGCTTGCCGGTGGTTGACGCTGCCGGCAAGATGGTCGGTATCGTGTCGGACAAGGACCTGCTCCACGCGGCCCCGTCTCCGGCGACCACGCTCAGTGTGTATGAGCTGCACTATCTGCTGGCCAAGCTCACGGTCAAGCAGGTGATGTCCAGCCCGGTGATCACCGTCACTTCCGATACGCCGCTGGAGGAAGCTGCCCGCATCATGGCCGATAACAAGATCGGCGGGCTGCCCGTAGTGGACGACGGCAAGCTGGCCGGCATCATCACCGAGACGGATATTTTCAAGATCTTGGTGGAGCTCTTGGGCGCGCGCACGGCAGGGTTGCGGTTCACGGTGAGCGCACCCTCGCAAAAGGGCGTGTTTGCCCGGCTCACGCAGGCTATTGCAGACCGCGGGGGCAACATCCTGAGTATGGTGAATTATGCTGCGCCCGAAGCAGGGTTTGACCGTGTGACCCTCAAGGTGGTGGGCATCGATCAGGCAGCCGTCCGTGAGGCGGCAGCGCAGGCAGATGTGACGCTGATCGATCTGCGCGGCGCATGACACTGTTAAGAACCCCGGTTTCTGCAAGAAACCGGGGTTCTTATGGAACTTATCATGCGCCAATACCTGACTTTGCTGCAGCACATCCTTGACCACGGCGCAGTGAAGGCTGACCGCACCGGCACCGGCACGCGGTCGGTCTTCGGCTACCAGATGCGCTTCAACCTGACCGAGGGCTTCCCACTGCTGACGACCAAGAAGCTGCACGTCAAATCCATCATTCACGAGCTGCTGTGGTTTCTGCGCGGCGAGACCAACGTGCGCAGTCTCCAAGCAGCCGGTGTCCACATCTGGGACGAGTGGGCTGACGCGAACGGTGACCTGGGCCCCGTCTATGGCGCGCAGTGGCGTTCGTGGCCCACGGCCGACGGCCGGACGGTTGACCAGATCAGCGAGGTCGTAGGGGCGATCCGGCGCAACCCCGACTCCCGGCGCCTGATCGTCAGCGCGTGGAATGTGGGCGAGATCGAAAAGATGGCGCTGCCGCCCTGTCATGTCCTGTTTCAGTTTTACGTCTCAGAGGGCGCACTTTCCTGCCAGCTCTATCAGCGCTCGGTGGATGTCTTTTTGGGGCTGCCGTTCAATATTGCCTCGTACGCGCTGCTGACCATGATGTTGGCCCAGGCTTGTGGGTTGCGGCCGGGCGAGTTTATTCACACCTCAGGCGATGCGCACTTGTACAGCAACCACCTGGCGCAGGCGCAGCTTCAGTTGCAGCGCCGGCCGCGCCCGCTGCCGCAGATGCGCATCAATCCCGATGTGCGTTCGTTCTTTGATTTCAAGTACGAGGATTTCCGCTTGGAGGGGTACGATCCGCACCCGCACATCAGGGCGGAAGTGGCGGTTTAGTCTCTCGCCTTTGACATTGAGGCTTGCGCTGGCCTGATGCCCAACGCAAGAAACCGGCTGAAGCCTCGATTTCTGTTCTCAGCGGCGATCACGTTACACATCAAACGTCACGCGCGCCTGCCAGCCCTCGGCCGTGTCGTGTACATGGGCGTCGTAATACGTTACCGCCTTGATCCCCGTGTGGCTGGGCGAACCGTGATGACCGTATGCCACCCCTCGCAGCCCCTGTGGCGAAAGCTCGGTGATCTCGAAGCGCGTGTACATCGCGTCGTCCAATTCTTGCCCTAGCAACAACCGGTTCAACCAGGCCACCAGCAGCTCCGGGTAGTCGTTGGCTGTTACATGCACCGTGCGCGCCACCGTGCAAGGCCGGGCAGGATTTGCGTCTTGCAGTGCGTACATTGCCGCTGCGGTGTTGGCGAATAGCGTTCGGGCATCCGGAGCTGTGACGTCAATCGCCCAATCGGCTGTGTGGCGCAGTTCGGTCCAAGGCCGAACCGCTGCTTCAGCATGCCAGCAGGTGACCTGCGCCTGGTTGGGCGGGGCGGCCAGGATCTGCCGCGCAGCTTCGGCGTCGGCTCGGATCTGCGCGGCCAGCGCTGACACATCCGGGAAGCGTTTTTCCGGCCGCAGCCGTCGGATAAAGCTCAGACCCACCGTCTCGCCGTAGATGTCATCGGCAAAATCCAGCAGGTGCGCCTCAATCGACGGATGGCCGTTGTCAAAACTGGGCCGCACCCCGATGTTGACCACGGCCGGGTAGCCCGTGTCACCGAGCCATGCCCAGCAAGCGTATACGCCGTGGGCCGGCACCAGGCGGTCGGACGGCAACCGTAAGTTCGCTGTGGGAAAGCCCAGGGTTCGGCCGCGGTGGGCGCCCTCGGCAACCTCGCCCCACACCTGGTAGGGCCGCCCTAATAATGTCGCCGCTTGGTCAACTGCCCCCGCTTCCGTCAGCAGCGAACGCACCCGGCTGCTCCGCACTGCGCCCGATTCGATCTCGAACGGCTGGACGACTTGTACGCGATAGCCAAGGGCGCGCCCCAGGCCCGTCAGGAATTTGACGTTCCCCGCCCGGCCCTGGCCGAGCGCAAAATCCGGTCCGACCCACAGCTCGCGCAACGGCACCCGCGCAACCAGCGTCCTCACAAAGTCCTCTGCCGGTGTCGTGGCGGTCTCTTCCGTAAAGGGCAGCACCAACATGAAGTCCAGGCCAAGTGCTTCCAGCAGGCCAGCGCGCTCTTCGTTGCTGGTCAGGCGTGGTGCCTGAGCGCCTGGCCGCAGCACGGCCAGCGGATGTGGCTCGAAGGTGAGCAGACCGGCCAGGCCCCCGGCTCTGTGAGCCGCGGCCGCCAGCTCGCTGACCAGGTATTGGTGGCCGCGATGGACGCCATCGAAATTGCCGATGGTGAGGTAAACGGGGCGCTTAAGTGCGGAGGGCGGGAAGCCGTTGTAGGTTTCCATAAGTTTCTTATCTGCCGTCACGCCAGATGGCTCGCTAGATTTTCGTCCTGGTCGATGGTCACTCGTTAGCCTGCTTGGTATGACATCGGCGTCACGCCTCGGGGGCAAAGACTTTCACGGGCCGCCAGGAGGCCGTCTCGGCTTCGTGGCACAAAATGGCGATCACGATGCTGTCAGGCGCCAGGGCATAGCCCTGCGGGTTCGCCACCGTGGCCGGCCCGCCGATAGCCTGTCCGTTACGCAACCGCTGCTCGTCTGTGCGGTCAACCGGGACGGGCGTCAAGTCGCTGAGCGCCGCGGCCAGGGGTTGGAGGTGGCGCGCCAGCATCCCATCGCGTGCTGCCTCAGCCAGTGCGTCTAGGGTCAGGGAATCCTCCAGCGCGAAGTTCCCGCTGCGGACGCGCACCAGGCCGGTCAATATCGCGCCGCAACCCAATGTCTGACCCAGGTCGTGCGCCAGGCTGCGGATATAGGTGCCGGGCGCACAGATAACTTCGATGGTCAGGCGCGGGGAGGCCCACGCCAGCAGCGTGATGGCGTGGATGTGGGTGGGCCGCGGGACAGGCCGCACATCCTCCCCGCGGCGCGCGCGGCGGTGCAGCGGCACCCCATCCTGCTTGATGGCAGAATAGGCAGGCGGCGCCTGCATGATATCGCCGGTGAAGCGGCCGAGCGCCGCGCGCACGTCAGCCTCAGAGAGCGCCGGCACTGTCGCGGTGTCCACCACCGCGCCGTCCGCGTCGTAGGTGTCGGTGGTGATGCCCAACTCGACCTCGGCCCGGTAGACCTTGGTGCCCGACATCAGGTACTCGGCCACGCGAGTGGCCTGGCCGACGCAGATCAGCAGCACCCCCGTTGCGAGGGGGTCCAGCGTGCCGCTATGACCTACTCGCTTCTCCTTTAAGACTTTGCGCACCCATGCCACCACGTCATGCGAGGTCCAGCCGGCCGGTTTGTTGATGTTGAGGATCCCGTTCATCTCTGATCCAGATGTGGCGCAATCCAGCGGATTCCGTTACACGTTACCGCGAGCCGAAGCGATGAGCAGCGGTATAATCTGCGCCTCGACCGCGGCCAGCGGTCCCGGCAACGTGCAGCCGGCTGCCTGGGGATGGCCGCCCCCGCCCAGTTGCAGCGCGATCTGCGCTATATCGTACCCTTTGCGTGACCGCAGGTTGACCTCCACCTGACCATCGGCACGCTCGTTGAACACGGCCGCCACGCGCGCTTCGTTCGCAGTAATCAGATGGCTGACCAGGCTGCCGTTCTCGTTGTCGGACACCCCGGCCGCGACACGCATGGCTGGCGTCACTTCCGTCCAGACCACTCCGTCGTCGAGGCGAATCTGGCTTAACGCCTTCCCCCATAAACGCATGATGCTAAGCGGCCGGCGGTTGAGGGCGCGGTCCGCGATGTCGGTGATGTTGGCGCCGGCCTTGGCCAGGCGGGTCGCTGTGGCAAGCACGGCAGCCGTGGTGTTGCTGGTGCGAAAGCTGAGCGTATCGGTGACGATGCCGGTGAGCAGGCAGACTGCGGCCTCCTGGCTGATGGCGATGTCCAGCGCATCGGCCAGTTCCACCATGATCTGGGACGTGGCCGCGCTGTTTGGGTCTACATAATTCAAATCGCCGAAGTACAGGTTGGTAATGTGGTGGTCAACCACGGCGACGGGGGCCGGGGCCCAGGATTCTGGCTTGAAAATGGGGCCAAGCCGCGCCGCGTCGCTGGCATCGAGGGCCACCACGATATCCCATCTGCCGGCCGGCGGCGCGGTAGTGATATCGGCCGCGGCCGGCAGATGGGCCAGTGCAGTCGGCACGGCGTCGGCGCACGCCAGGGTAACGGCTGGCGGTTGCGGCAGGCCGCGTAGCAGCCAGCCCAGCCCCAGCAGCGAGCCGACCGCGTCCCCGTCGGGGTCAATGTGGCACAGGGCGAGCACGCGCCGGGCGCGGCGCAGCCGGCCTGCCAGGTCAGCCAGCGTCGTCTTGGCTTGCTGGCGCATGATTGGCCTGCGATGTGTAGGCGATGGTATCGAGCAGCGTGTCAATGCGCTGCGCCCGTTGGCTGCTGGTGTCAATGTGAAAACTTAGCTCGGGCACGAAACGCAAGCTGAGATTCTGGGCCAGTGCGCTGCGCAGGAAGCCTTCCGCGTGACGCAGCGCCTCCAGTACGGGCCGCGTGGCCTCGTGCGACAGCGCATGTTCGATGTAGACGCGCGCGTTACGCAGATCGGGCGTCACGCGCACATCGGTGACGTTCACCAGCGCGTCTTCCAGCCGCGGGTCGCTGAGCTCAGTGCTGATCAGCAGGCTGAGCTCTTCCCGCAGCATCTCAGAGATGCGCTGTTGGCGATGCGAAACCATGGTTCAAGCCCCTCAGCTCACGCGTTCCTTCTTGTACGCCTCGAGGATGTCTCCGACCTCGAAATCGTTGAAGTTGTGCAGGTTGATGCCGCACTCGTAGCCGGTCTTCACCTCGGCGACGTCTTCCTGGAAGCGTTTCAGGTTTGAGATGCGGTCTTCCGCGATCACCTGGCCGCTGCGTTTCACGCGCACCATCGCGCCGCGGTTCACCTCACCATCAAGCACATAGGAGCCGGCGATCTTGCCGACCTTGCTGACTTTGAAGACCGCGCGTACTTCGACGTGACCGGTAATCACTTCCCGATAGACGGGCTCGAGCATACCCTTGAGCGCCTTTTCGATATCCTCGATGATGTTGTAAATGATGTTGTACTGGCGGATGCTGACGCCTTCGAGCTCGGCCTGGCGCTGGGTCGCCGCATCCACGGTGACCGAGAACCCCAGGATGATCGCGCCGGAGGCCGTGGCCAGCATCACATCCGATTCGCTGATGTTGCCGGCGGCTGCGTGCAGGATTTTGACCTTGAGTTTCTCGTCGCCTAGCTTTTCCAGGGAGTTGACAATGGGTTCGATGGACCCCTGGACGTCGGCTTTCAGGATCAGGTTCAACTCCTTCACCTGGCCGGCCTGGGCCTGGGCAAAAATGCTCTCCAGCGTGCGGGCAGGGGCGGGCGTGGCGGCCGCAACCGCGCGTTTGTCAGCCTGGCGCTCGGCCACGATGGCGCGCGCGGTGCGGTCATCGGCGACGACCTTGAATGTGTCCCCTGCGACCGGGACGTCGGCCAGCCCCAGGATCTGCACCGGCGTGGCCGGGGGCGCTTCGGTGATCGGCTCGCCTTTATCGCTGTACATGGCGCGGATCTTGGCGTACGTCTCGCCGGTGACGATGCTGTCACCCACGTGCAAGGTGCCGTTTTGCACCAACAGGGTGGCCGTCGGCCCCCGGGACTTATCCAGCCGGCCTTCGATCACCGTGCCGACACATTCACCGCTGGGGTTGGCCCGCTGCGGCTCGATGTCGGCCACCAGAAGGATGCTCTCCAGCAGGTCGCCGATGCCCTGGCGGAACTTGGCCGAGACCGGCACGCACATGGTGTCGCCGCCGTACTCTTCGATCAGCACGCCGTTGTCTGCCAGTTCTTGCTTGACTCGGTCGGGGTTGGCTTGAGGTTTGTCAACTTTGTTCAGCGCCACGATGATCGGTACCTGTGCGGCCTTGACATGGCTGATCGCCTCTTTGGTCTGCGGCATGACGCCATCATCGGCCGCGACGACCAGCACGGCAATATCAGTGACCTGGGCGCCGCGCGCGCGCATGGCGGTGAACGCCTCGTGACCCGGCGTATCCAAAAAGGTGATCTTGCGACCGCTTTTTTCCACCTGGTACGCGCCGATGTGCTGCGTGATGCCGCCGGCCTCGCCCTCCACTACGCGGGTTTCTCGGATCGCGTCGAGCAGGGTGGTCTTGCCGTGGTCTACATGGCCCAACACGGTGACGATGGGGGATCGGACGACCAGGTTCTCTTCCTTTTCCTCGGCCATGATGCGCTGGCGCAGGGTCTTGGGTTCTTCCTCTGGGACTTCGACCACTTCAGGTTCGGGTTCTTGTTCCGGCTTCACCGTGACACCGAGCTCCTCGCCGATGAGTTGTGCCGTGTCGAAATCAATAGATTCAGTGATCGGCACCATCATGCCGTAGTTCATCAGGGTTTTGATGACCTCGATGGGGCTGCGGTGCATCCGTTCGGCCAGCTCGCGCACAGTCAGGATGTTCGGGATGATAATCTCGGTGACTGGCGCCGGTGGCGGTGTTGCAGTGCGCGTCGTAGATGCCTTGCCCTGACCGGGAGCCGCGGTTGGCTCAGTCAGGCGCGGTTTCGGCGCGGCATGAGGCCGTTTGGGCTGGCCACCGGTGCCTTGCCCAGCGCTGCTGGGACGGCGGTCACCGCCGGGTGCGCCTTGCGAGCCTCCCCCGGGCCGTTGGCCGGACGAGGCTGGTGCAGAGCCGGGGCGGCGCTGATCACCGCCTGCGCGGCCAGCAGGGACGCCGCTTGGACGGCCTTGAGGCGTCCGGCTGCCACTGCTGATCGGTGGGACACTGCGGCCGCGGTCACGTCCGCCGCCCCCGTGAGGCCGGCTGCCGGGCCGCACAGGCACGGTGTCCTGCGCATCGGGATCGAAGACACGCTGGTTGAAGACCTCGCCGTTATCGTCGTTATCGGGTCGCCAGCCACGATTGTCGCGCTGCGATGCACCGGACGCGCCACTAGGCGCATCGCGCCGCGGCTGCCCTGGCCGCACAGGATTAGGGCCTGGCGCCGTGTTTGGGTTGCTGCCCGGCTTCGCTAGGCTTGCAGGCCTGGGAATCTGTGGTAGTTTGGGCGCAGGTGTGCCGTTGTTATTGGATTGTGCATCAGCCGGCTTGCCAGGCTTGCTGTTTGGTTTGGCGGGCTGCTTGGCCGGTTGCTTGGCTTGGGCTGCCTGCTTTTTGGTTGTGTCGCTTTTGTGCTTATCGTTTGCCATCGTGAATATCTCCTTGCGCCCTTCAGCGCCCTGGCATACCCGCTCGGTGTTGGGGTGGCGCAGGCGCCCGTGGGCAACCTGGCTCATCCCGCCGACAAAACGGTTGGGCGCCTGGTGTGATGCATGTGAAAGTTGTGCGGGGAGACAAGCGGGGAAAGCAGGTGAGAGGATCGCGATGACGATCTTACATATTTTCACCTCGCAGGCATACCGCTATCTGTCCCCGGGCCTGTAAAGGCGGTCGTTGCACCGCCAGCATGTCTCGACTCCTGTGCTGCTTGTCTTATGCCTCGACAGGGAGCATTGCCGGCAGTGTTGCAGCAAACTCGCGCAACGCTGCCAGCTGATCGGCAGTCAAGGTCGTTTTCAATGCGCCCGCCAGGCGTGAGCCTTGGAGAGCCTGTTCCCAGCACTGGCGAGCCCGACATAGATACGCGCCGCGGCCAGCCTGTTTGCCGGTCGGATCGATGTGCACTGCGCCGTCTGGTGTGCGCACGACCCGAACTAACTCGCGCTTACCGCGTTCTTCCCGGCATGCGATGCAGGTGCGCATAGGCACGTGCTTGGGCCGTGGGCCTTTAGGTTTGGGCATCGATGCGCCGCCTAATAATCCGTCTCGTCCCACCCGCCACGGCCAGGCTTGCGCTTACGGCGTGCCACCACCTCGCCCAAATCCTCATCGAAGACGAGTTCGCGTTTCTTGCTGGCCTTCTTGCTCCGTTTGGTCCCCTTCTTGGCACCATCGGCATCGCCCTCTTCGTCGGTCTCTTCGCCAGCATACTCGACGTCAGCACTATAATCGACATTCGTCTCGGTCAAGGGTTCCCAGGCGGGCACGGCCATTTCGTCAGGGATGGTCTCAGGTTCAGGTACTTGCGCTTCGGCCTCTGGCGTTGGCTCGACCGTGACAGGCGGCGTTGGTTCAGCCGGGGTGACAGCCGTGCTGTCTTCTGCGACCTCGGGTAGTGTTTCAGCTGCCGGTTCACCCTTGGCCATTTCAGCTTCGGCTTCAGCCATCTTGCGTGCAACCTGCTCCAGTGTCACTGCCGCCTTGTCTTTTTCGCGCAGCAACCATTCGGCGCGGCCCAGCAAGTCATCACTCGGCGGCATGCTGGCGACCTTGGCCTCCAGCGTGCGCTGCTTCATGATCTGCATTTGCTGATACTTGAGCTCGTGGAGGCCCTCGGTGGTGGCTTCTGTCTCGCTCTTGATATCGATGCGCCAGCCGGTCAGTTTGGCGGCCAGGCGCGCGTTCTGCCCTTCCTTGCCGATGGCCAGCGAAAGCTGGCGGTCAGGCACGACGACAATGGCCGTGCGCACATCCCCATCTTCGATGGGCAGCGTTTCGGTTGGCCGCGCGGGGCTAAGCGCGTTGCTGATGAACTGGCGCACATCAGGTGACCATTCGACGATGTCTATCTTTTCGCCGTTTAGCTCGTCCACGATATTCTGGATGCGCGTGCCGCGCATGCCGACGCACGAGCCCACCGGGTCAATGCCGGGTTGGCTGGCGGCGACCGCCACCTTGGAACGTTGGCCGGGCTCCCGGGCGATGCTCTTAATCTCCACGGTTCCGTTGTAGATCTCAGGGATCTCCCGTTCCAACAAGCGGCGCAACATGTTGCGATGCGTGCGGGAAAGACGGATCTGCGGGCCACGCGTGCCTTTGTTGACTTCAGCCAGCAGCGTGCGCACGTTTTGGCCGATGCGATAACGATCGTTTGGAAGCTGATCTTCGGCGGCCAGGATGCCTTCAGTCTTTTTGCCCAGCGAGATGTTTACGGCGTTGGTGCGGTAGTCGATGCTCTGCACGGCCCCGGTGATCAACTCGCCTTCGCGCTGGTGGAAGAACTCGTAAAGCGCATCCCGCTCGGCCTCGTGAATGCGCTGCAGGATGACCTGCTTAGCAGTCTGCGCGGCGATGCGGCCGAAGTTGGCTGGTTCACGCGGATCTAACACCGTGCCATCCAACTCAGCGTTTTTGTCCAGCTTGCGCGCCTCGGCTAGGGTGATCTCGACGCTGGGGTCCTCTACAGCCTTCACGACTCTCTTTTCGCAGAAGACCTGCAGATCGCCGGTGTTGGGATCGATGTTTACCTGCACGACTGCAGCATTGTTGGCGTAGTTGCGCCGATACGCATGCACCAAGGCTTCTTCGATGGCCCCCAAGATCACGTCGCGCGGCAAATCTTTCTCTGCGCAGATCTGGTTGATCGCCATGATCAGATCACTCTTCATATGCCCAAAACCACTCCTGAAAGATACCTGTGACCACCTGGCGCAGCAACTTGCCCGTATCGACCCTTGACAACAAAGAAAGTGGGGTGGTCCCCACTTTCCTGAGTACTGCTGCTTCGGAGGTTTACGATGATATTAGTTTAGCACAGCCCGCCCAAACGCGCAAGTTGCGCGCTTACATTATCAAGGTCGCAACCCTACGTGCTGCCGGGCCACAATGGCCTGTCCTGCCGGGCTGAGCGCGAAATCAATGAAGGCTTGGGAGGCCGGAGGGGCAGGTTTCGGCGCGAGTAGATACAGTGTTCGCGCCAGATGATAGGCTCCGGATCGGACAGCGGCGGCGTCGGGCCTGATATCTTCCACAGGCAGGGCGCGCACCCGTTCATCCACCCAGGCCAAGGAGACGTAGCCGATCGCTGTGGGGTGCGTGGCGATGTAATCCACGACTGCTGGGCTGCTCGGCATTACCAGGGCGTTGAGCGTAACACGGTCGTCGCCCATCACTTGGGCCTCGAAGGCGGCGCGCGTACCGGAGCCATCCTCGCGGCTGATGATTGTTGGCGCGCCGGTTGCGCCGCCCAGGGCGCCCCAGTCCAGCGTGTCCCCGCGGAAGATGGCGCGCAACTGTAAGATGGTCAGGCCGGGTGTGGTGTTGCGCGGGTGCACGATTACCGCAATAGCATCCCGGCCCAGGGGAATAGCCTGGATCCCAGTGACAGGGTTTGCATCCGGGGGCTGCCAGGACACGGCCGCGAGATCGGTCCGGCCTGCTTGCAGCTCTTCGATTCCGACGGTCGATCCGCCCGCCCGCAACGCCATCAGCACGTTGGGATGTCGCGCCTGGTAGGCCTGCGCCAGGTCGGTCAATAATGGGATCATGCTGGAAGACCCGCCGACGCGCAGCGTGACCGGCGCAGGGGTGGCTGCGCCGCGGCCAGCACAACTGACTAACAGCAAGGCTGTGACCAGCAAGAGTGCCGGAGTATGGCGATGGCGCTGTGACACGGTGACGGCTCTCAGCGGAGGAAGGTTAAGGTCAGTGCCGTGCTGCCCGCGATCGCACAGTAGATGGCAAACACGTTTAGGCTGCCGCGACGCAGGTAGCTGAGCAGGAAGCGAATGCACAGATAACCCGTTACTGCGGCAGCAGCAAACCCGACCACCAGCACGGCCAGCGGTGGCGCAACCTCCGCGTTAGTCGCCACATCCAGCGCTTGGAGCAGCCCAGCGCCCAAGATGACCGGCATGGAGAGCAGGAAGCTGAAGCGGGCGGCCGCGTCGCGCGTCAGCCCGCGGGCCAGGCCTGCAGCGATCGTTGCGCCCGAACGGCTGATGCCCGGCGCGATAGCCGCCGCCTGCGCCAGGCCGATGGCCAGGGTGTCGGGGATGTTGAGCGCCTCCAGGGAACGAACGCGCCGGCCCAGGCGTTCGCTGACATACAAGATCACGGCGGTCACCAGGAGGAAGGCAGCGACAGCGCGCGGGGTGCTAAACAAGCCCTCGAAGAAATCTTCAAAAAGGAACGCCAGCACGACTGCCGGGACGGTACCCAAGATGATGCCCCAGGCCAGCCGGCTCGCGGGCTGGGCCAGGCGGCCGCCCGGCGCGGAGTTCCAGGGGCCGCGCATGGTCAGGCTGGCGATGAATCCCTTCACGATAGCAACCCAATCGTTGCGGAAGTATACCAGCACGGCCAGGAGGGTCCCCCAGTGCAGTATGGTGTCGAAAAACAGGCCGAAAGCAGGCCAGCCAAACAGCCAGGGCACCAGCACCAGGTGCGCAGAGCTGCTGATGGGGATAAACTCGGTGAGCCCTTGCACGAGGCCCAGAATGAAGGCGATGATGATGTCCATGGCGTTCCTTCGCGGGATCACGCGCTTGCAGCGCGTCGTAGTTTGTGGGCCGCGCGCTGTGCGTGGCGTACCTCTTGATCAGGCAGGCGATAGTCGCGCAGGAATGCTGTGCGAAAGGCGGCAAAGTCTCCCGCAGCAATGTGCTGTCGGATGTCGCTCATCAGCCGGGTCATGAACCGCACATTGTGCACCGTCGCCAGGTGCAGGCCGAGGGTCTCCTCTGCTTTGAACAGGTGGCGCAGGTAGGCGCGGCTGAAATGTTGGCAGCAGTAGCAGTCACACCCCGGCTCCACCGGCAGCGGATCAGCCGCGTATTTGGCGTTGCGGAGGTTAAGTCGGCCTCGGCGTGTCAGCAGGCCACCGTTGCGCGCCACTCGCGTGGGCAGTACGCAATCGAAGATGTCGACGCCGCGCGCCACCCCCTCCACGATATCCTCCGGCGCGCCCACGCCCATCAGGTAGCGTGGCTTGTCCGCCGGCAGCTCAGGCACGGTGATATCCAGCGTCGCGTACATTTGCTCTTTCGTCTCACCAACGCTCAGCCCGCCGATGGCGTAGCCCGGAAAGCCCATGGCGCGCAGGGTGCGGGCGCTTTCGATCCTCAGATCGTCGAAGATGCCGCCCTGGACGATGCCAAACAGCGCCTGATCGGGTCGCGTGTGTGCGGCCTGGCAGCGCGCAGCCCAGACGTGGGTGCGGCGCAGCGCCTCTTCGTTGTACTTGCGGTCAAGGGGCTCGGGGCATTCATCGAGGCACATGATGATGTCGGCGCCCAGGTCTTGTTGCGCGGCGATGGTGCTTTCCGGCGTGAAGCGGTGTAGACTGCCGTCAATATGTGAGCGGAAGGTGACGCCATCAGGGTCCACCTTGCGCATCTGGGCTAGGCTGAATACCTGGAAGCCTCCAGAGTCGGTCAGCATGGGGCCGGGCCAGCCCATAAACGCATGCAACCCGCCGAAGTCGCGCACCAGTGCGCTGCCTGGCCGCAGATAGAGATGATAGGTGTTAGCCAACACCAGCGATGCGCCCAATTCGTTCAGATCGCGCGGGGTCAAAGTCTTGACGGTGGCCTGGGTGCCGACGGGTGCGAAGACCGGCGTGAGCAGGGTCCCATGCGGCGTGGTGAGCGCGCCGGACCGGGCGGCTGTGTGCGCGTCGCGCGCGCTGACGTGAAACTCGGACATGATCGGTAAGGTTAGCACCCGTGGCGAGAGATGTCAAACGAGCTGGCAGGAAACGCACTCACAAAAAAGCGCAGGCCCGCACTGGGCCCACGCTTGATGAATAGGAGTGGAGCGCCGAGGTCAGGCATCAGTTTTGGGTGCGGCGGTCACAGCCGTACTGCTTTCCACTGCTTTGCTGTCCGCCGGCTTGCTGTCTTCGTCCTTTTTCTTAGCGGGTATGCCGGTGGATGACTTGCCCTTGTTGTCCGTGACGTAGAAGCCAGACCCCTTGAAGATGACGCCTACCGGCTGCATGACGCGATGGACATGTCCGTTACATTCCGGACAATCGGTCAGGGGCGCGTCTGCCATGCGTTGCAGGCGCTCAAACCGTACACCACACTGTTCACATTCGTATTCGTAGATCGGCATGACAACATCCCTCACTGTCTATCCGCAAACGCTTTGACCTCCGAAGCCTGTTGAACTTCGGAGGTCAAAGCCATTATACTCAAGACGCTGAGGTTTGCCAAATGGCGAAGGCTTAGAACAGGCCGACCACGCGTCCGGTTTCCAGATCCAGGTCCACGTCGTAGAATACAGGGCGGGTGGGCAGGCCGGGCATGGTGCGCATCTCGCCGCACAGCGGGTAGAGGAATCCGGCGCCGACTGAGGCGCGGACATCGCGGACGGGGAAGACATAGCCTTGCGGCCTGCCCTTCACCGCGGGATCGTGGCCCATGCTCAGGTGGGTCTTGGCCATGCACATCGGCAGCTTGTCGAAGCCCAGGCGGGTGTAAAGTGCGATCTTTGTCTCAGCCTCGGGCGTGTACTCCACGGAACCGGCGCCGTAGATGTCTTTCGCGATCTTCTCGATCTTATCCTTGATGCTCCACTCCAGTGGGTACAGGAATTGGAAGTTGCTGGGCTTGTCGCAGGCCGCCATCACTGCCTTGGCTAGGTCAACGGCGCCATCACCACCGTGCGCCCAGTGGTTGGAGAGAACCGCATCCTCCGCGCCGGCCTTGATCGCGTGGTCACGGATCATGGCGATCTCGGCGGGGGTGTCGTCTTTGAATCGGTTGATGGCTACCACCACCGGCACGCCGAAGCGTCTCGCGTTTTCGATGTGGGCCTCGAGGTTGGCAAGGCCTTTTTCCAGCAGCGGCAGATTCTCGCTGGTGTAGGCGTGGTCCAGCGGCTTGCCGGCCACAACCTTCGGGCCTCCGCCGTGCATTTTTAGCGCGCGCACCGTGGCTACCAACACTACGCAGTTCGGAATCAGGCCCGAGTAGCGGCACTTGATGTTCATGAATTTCTCCATGCCCATGTCCGCACCGAAACCGGACTCGGTGACGACGTAATCGGCCAGCTTGAGTGCGATCTGGTCGGCGACGATGGAGGAGTTGCCGTGCGCAATGTTGGCAAACGGCCCGGCGTGCACGAAGGCAGGCTGCCCTTCCAGGGTTTGCATCAGGTTGGGCATGATGGCGTCCTTCATCAGGACAGTCGCGGCGCCAGCTACGCCCAGATCCTCTACACTGACGGCTTCGCCAGCTTTGTTGGTGCCGATCACGATGCGCCCGATGCGTTCGCGCAGATCTTCGAGGCTGGTGGTCAGAGCTAGGATGGCCATGATCTCAGAGGCCACGGTGATGTCATAACCGGTGATGCGCGTCTTGCCTTTCTCCTCCGGTCCTAGGCCGACTTCGATCTTGCGCAGGAAGCGGTCGGAGATATCGATGACGCGGTTCCACGTGATGGTCGCCGGATCTATGTCGAGCATCGCAAAGCGCGCCCGCTCTTCGGGGGTCAGTTCGTCTGGGTCAGTTTTGGTGATGCTCAGCTTGGCCAGGCGGCGCAGCATAGTGGGCGAGAAGGTCCGTTGGCCGGCCTTGTCCTTGGGGCACAAGCGATCGAACATGACCTGCGGCTCGGTGACTGATTCGTGGAGCATGCGTGCGTCAATGGCCGCAGCGATCAGGTTGTGGGCAGCGGTGATGGCATGGATGTCGCCGGTCAGGTGCAGGTTGAAATCTTCCATCGGAACCACCTGCGAGTAGCCGCCGCCGGCTGCGCCGCCCTTGATGCCAAAAGTGGGGCCCTGCGAAGGCTGGCGGATGCAGGCGATAACCGATTGACCCAATACGCCTAGGCCCTGGGTCAGGCCGATGGTTGTGGTGGTCTTTCCTTCGCCGAGCGGGGTCGGGGTGATCGCAGTGACGTCAACGTACTTGCCCTGCGGCCGACCGGCGAATTTGTCGCGCACGTCAAGGTGGACTTTGGCTTTGTATTGGCCGAAGACTTCCAGGTCGTCCACCGACAAACCAATCGAAGCGGCGACGTCAACAATCGGCTTGAGTTCAGCGGCTTGAGCGATTTCCAGGTCGCTGGGAACGGGATTCAGGCGTTTCATAAACCTCCAACCTCCAGGAATATAGGGTATGCGCTAGTGCGGACATTCTGCGTCATTATATGGGAAGATGCAATGGTTGCGAAATGATAAGGGTCATAAAGGTGTAGTAGTCCGCGAACGGTACGCGACTTTTTTGAAGAGTCATCGTCTCACAGTTAGAGATATGTAGTGAAAGGAGCGCAGTATGCGCATTAAGCATGGATGGTTTGCCAGGCGGCCTGGCGTGTGGCAAGGCCGGTGGGCTCGCAGCCTGGCTGGGGTACTATTGGCCGTATTGAGCTTGGTGTTTGAAGGTTCGATCGCCCACGGAGCTCCGTCCATCCCAACAGATAGTGAAGGGATACGGCTTGTCTCGGTAGGTGCGACAGGTGTTGTGCTAGACGTTGTTCCAGGATCTATAACCCTTGACTTTGCCGAGGCGCCGGATGGCGAGACGACCTACGCTCAGCTCAGCTTGGCGGGTTTTGAGCGCACAGGTTTGCCAGGGCATCCGATGTTGCCAGTGCGCAGCGTTTTGCTGGCAGCGCCGCCCGGCGCAGAAGTGCACGTTACAGCTACAGTCCTGGCGGAGCAAGATAGCACACTGCCCGCGCCCCTCGCCCCTGCCGCGACATCGATCCACGATGAGACTGCCGAGGGTGGGGTGCGCGAGGTGTTCGACCTGGATGCCGTGGCCTACGCCAGCACCGCGTTGACACCCGCGGAGACGGTTGTGATTGAAGAGGCCGGTGTGATGCGCGGTGTTCGCCTGGTGCGGTTGATGCTTCAGCCGGTGCGGTATCGTGCGGCTGCCCAAACGATCCGGTTTGTGTCTCATATGCGGGTCGAGGTGCAATTTGCGGGTGGCGCAGTTGCCGCGATGAGCGCCGTTGATACCAGCGGTTTCGTTGATGTCCTGCGCCAGACCGTGATCAATCCGGACTACGTGACGGCTTGGCGCGCCGCTGCCCCCGTGTTGTCTCCGGTGGCGGATCCAACTCCGGATGGCCTGCCTCTGGAGCGCACCCGTTACCGTGTCGCCCTGCGAGAGACCGGGGTTTACGAGCTGACTCATGTCGACTTAGTGCGAGCTGGCCTTCCCTTGGAGACGTTGGATCCGCGCTGGCTGAGCCTATACCAGGGCGACCAGGCGTTGGCGATTGAGGTGGTAGGGGAAGCTGATGGCCGGTTCGATCCGGGTGACATCGTGCGTTTTTATGCTGAGCAGGTTGACAGCCTGTACACTGAGACCAATGTTCTTTGGCTGGTGGTAGGTGATGGCCTGGGACGGCGCATGTCGACGCGCATCGTGGCGCCAGTTGTCAGCACAGCAGCGTCTTCGTTTCCTGATACGCAGCATTTCGAAGTGAACCGCGTTTACCGTAGCGCGATGCCCATGGCGTCGGATGTTGATCATTGGTACTGGGGCCAGATGTTCATCGTGGGTGCTGCGCGCAGCCTTACGATGACGCTGCCTTTTACGGTCACGGATCCATTGCCGGCAGGAACGGCCGTTTTGGCGCTGGATCTATGGGGTGCATCGTCTGATGCGCGCGTTGCGCCGGATCACCGTGTGCGTGTCGACATCAACGGCACAGTTATCGGCGATGTGCAGTGGGATGGGGCAGTCAACAAGTTGGTGGAATTGCCGTTTGGCCAGGGGCTGCTTCAACCGGGCAGCAACACGTTGACCCTCTACACGCCGGCCGATACGGGCGCTCGTGATGCCTTCAATCGGTTGTGGGAGGTTAACTGGCTGAACTTCTTCCGGTTGACATATGACCGCAGTTTTGTGCTGGCTGATGAGCGATTGGCGTTCATGGCCGCACCTGGCTCGATGCACTTTGCCATTGCCGGATGGACAGGAGGTAAGAGCCTCGCTTATGACATAACCGATCCGGCGGCGCCGGTGCGCCTGGAGGGCGGCGTGATGTTCGGCGCGCCGGGCAGTTACGTGCTCCATTTTTCCGACACCGCAGCGGCCTCTGGGGGCCGTTACTTTGTGCTTTCACCGGCCGGCGTCCGGCAGCCTTTGGAAGTGCTTGCTGATGCGCCGTCGGGATTGCGCGCCACGACTGAAGGCGCCGATTACCTCGTGATTGCTCATGCCGACTTCCTACAGGGGGTGCAGCCGCTCGTGGAACACCGGCGCAATCAAGGTCTGCGTGTGCGGGTCGCTGATGTGCAGGACGTTTACGATGAGTTCAGCGGTGGTTTGCTCGTTCCGCACGCAATTCGAGACTTCATCGCTTATGCTTATTCTCGTTGGCCTGCGCCCGCGCCCAGCTACGTCCTCCTGGTCGGAGATGGCACGTACGACTTCATGGATCGCGAGGGCACCGGCGTCAAGACCTTCGTACCGCCCTTCCTGGCTGCTGTTGATCCGCTGATGGGTGAGACCGCGGCCGATAATCGCTATGTGGCTGTGGACGGGAATGACATCTTGCCCGATCTTCATCTCGGGCGGCTGCCTGTCAACACTCAGGAGGAGCTGGCGGCCATGGTGAACAAGATCGTGGCATATGAGGCGACGCCGGAGCCTGGGGCCTGGCGCCAAAGAGCGGTCTTTGTGGCAGATAATCCGGATGCCGCTGGTCAGTTCGGTCTGTCATCGGATGCGGCTGCCGCATATTTCCCGCCCGAGTACGAGATCCAACGTATCTATTTGGGATCGGCTGAGTACCCCGTTTCAGAGGCAGCGCAGGCACAGCAGGCCACGCTGGACGCCTTTAACGCTGGCGCTCTGCTGTTCAACTACGTCGGACACAGTTCGGTGACCAATTGGGCCGCTGAGTTGTTGTTCGGGGTTAGCGCGCTGCCGCAAGTCGCTAACGGCAAGCGGCTCCCGATCTTGTTGCCGATGACGTGTCTGGAAGGCACCTATCATAACCCGCGCTATGCCGGCGTGGCCGAAAGTGTTGTGCGTCTCGCCGGGCGGGGTGCTGTGGCAAGCTGGTCGCCGACCGGTCAGGGCGTGGCCAGCGGGCACGACTATCTGCACCAGGGCTTTTATGATGCGCTTTTTGACTGGGATATGCGCGTCTTGGGCGAAGCGACCGCGGCCGGGCTGCTACATCTCTACACGGAGGCGCGGTTCTCGGATGGAACGCCGCGTTTTCGCGATCTTGTCGATACGTATGTGCTGCTTGGCGACCCGGCAACGCGTATCGGTGTGGCGCCCGCTAATCTGAGCTTGACTGCCACGGGCACGCAAGGACCACTGGCTGCCGGCGCCCCAGTCACTTACACGGTGAGTTACACCAACACAGGCAGCGCGCGGGTGAAGGGAGTCGAGATTGAGGCTGACCTGCCGGGTGGACTCACGGATGTTGCCTGGGAAGCGGTTGGACCCACGCTCAACCTGCGTGTGGGAACGAATCTCACGTGGGACCTGGCGGAGTTAGCGCTGGGCGCGTCCGGCCAGATTGTCATCTCGGGGCTGATTGCTGATCAGCAGCCAACCGGCAGTCGCACCCTCGAGGCTGACATGAGCATCAGCAGCCGTTGGGCCGAAGTCGATCTGGCGGACAATCGGTCTGGTCCGCTGGTGACTGAACTGATCCCTGCTGATTTGCTGCTCAGCCAGGTCATCGAGCCGACTGCTTCGGTGGCGATGGGTGATCTGGTGACGTTTACCTTGAGCTATGCCAATCTGGGTCAGGCGGCGGCCACCGGCGTCAGCCTCACCCTGCCGCTGCCGGTTGCGCTGGACGACCTGCGCGTGCAGCGTACGGGACCGGTTGCCACGCTACGGGCAGGTTCTCAGTACGTGTGGGATATCGCGGCGGTGCAGCCCGGTGAGAAGGGACGGCTGATGGTGATAGGACGTATACCCCACACGTTGACCTGGGCTCAAGTCTTTTGGTCGGTGGCCGCGTATATCGGGGCGGCTTGGCCAGATGCTGACCTTGATAATAACATCGCTGCGGAAGGCAACGTCATCGTCGTCACAGGGGACGCGTTCGAGCCGGACGATACGCCTGCCCAGGCCACCAGGCTGATCCCTTCTCCGCTGGTGCAGCCACACGCCTACGATGCAGTAGGAGATCAAGACTGGGTCGTCTTCCGTGCGCGGGCTGGTATGGGTTACCTGATCCGCACCCTGAACCTGGGCGATGGCGGTGACACGGTGCTGTTTTTGTGGGACGATGCAGGGAACTTGCTGGCAAAGAACGACGACGCATCCCCTGACACGCGGGCGTCCCGTATTGTGTGGCGAGCACTCGATGAGCAGGACTATTACATCATGGTGACGTCGAATAATGCCTACGCAGGGGTTGCCTATCAGCTTCAGGTGTTGGAAATGCCGCATAATGTGGCCCTACCCTTGATCGGCGTTGATTTATTGGGTCAATAGGTGTTTTGTGTTTGGGCAGTGCTGCTAATAATATCGTATATAGTGATTTTCACGGGTTGCCTTTATGAGGCCGTTTCTTTTTTGAGAGATATGCGTCTACTTCTTTTAAATAGTGCTATTAACCGAAAGGTATAGCGAATCGGTGTAACCAGGAGGGCTATATGGCTCTGTACGTGCGGACGCTGAACAGCGATGAAAAGGCGAAGCTTGATGAGCTTGTGAGGCTGCAGGTTGACGGCGATCTGGCCAAGCGCGCTGAGATCATTTTGCTGTCGGCGCAGCGTATCGGTGTGCACGATATCAGTCGACAGGTGGGGCTGCATCCGATCAATGTTCGTAAGTGGCTGCACCGGTTCAATCGTTTTGGCGTGACAGGTCTCCAACCGCGGCGCTCACCAGGCCGGCCGCGGCTCTTTAGTGAAGATCAGCGACGAGCGATCGTTAACATGGCCACGACCGATCCTGAAGAATTGGGGCTACGGTTCAATGCCTGGTCATTGCAACGTCTGCGTATGGAATTGGTCGACCAGGGCGTGATTGAAGATATCAGTGCTGAGACGATCCGCCAGGAACTGCAGAAAGGCGGCCTGGTATTCGAAGAGCGACGGTGGGTGCCCAGCGAAGTCCGGCGGCCATGAGTTGTTAGCCTCCGTGGACGTCAGGACGCGTTGAGTTTGGCGTGGTCAAGGCGTTGCGATCAGAGGTAACCAGACACGGATTTGAGGGCTGGGAAGGTTCGAAGCCTGGGCACTGGCATAGACCCCAGCGGCGTTGGGCAAGGATAGGTCAGCCCAGCCGATCGTGATGCCGCTCTCCCGAGATTCTGTTAGCGCCACATCTTTGAGTTGCCCAGTGGTAAGAACGATGGTCTCCGGCTCAGGCCAGGCCGGCGGTGCAGGCAGGGCCTTTGTCGCGCGTATGGCATCCCCTTCATCCCACGCTATATGCAATACCTTACCCTTTTCAGCGATGATGCGCGGCCCATGCACGGGCTTTGACGCCTCAACAACTATCTGCGGCACGGGCCAGTACAGGTTGCGGCCGGTGCAGTACATGAGCGTGTGCTCTCCTGCGACCCAGGTCAAGTGGACCATGCTATCATAGGTGGTCGTGATGCTTACGTCGGTGGCTTCAACCCCTGACAGGGTGGAGACATTGACCGGAAGTGACCACGCGCCGCTCTTGTACTGGGTGATGAAGATATCGTAGGTGCCTGTGTAGTCCGATGCTGTGGGCACGCGGTCCTGCCAAGCCAGATATACTGTCCCGTCGGACGCCGATGCGATGGAGGGGTTCTCTCCACGGGCATTTGGCACAGGATAGTTGCGCCAGAATGCACCGTCATAGTAACCGGTGTAGATGGTCCAATAACCGGGCGTGTTGTCCATCCATGCTGCGCGCAGGATGCCGTTGCCTTCGAGCACTATTGCAGGGTCCATCGAGACCCCGGCGGTGCGGGCGATGTTGATCGGTAACGACCACTGATCGTCCCGGAGGATCAGATGGTAGATTTCGTAGTTGCCGAAGAACTCGTTATGGAACAGGGCATGGACCCGGCCGTCGTTGTCAGCAACAACGGTGGGCGAAAGCCCTGTGGCGATCCGTCTCGATGAACCCCACGCCTGTCCCGGTGGCTGGTTGGCATAATAAACTTGGCCGCGCACCTCCCATACCGCATGCGCCACCCCATCAGCGCTATACGCCAATGACGGACGCGCAGCATCCGATAACCCCGTAGCGATGGCGATGGGCGGGCTCCAGGGGCTTGCGATGCTGTTGAGACTTGTGGCCGGGGTGTCTACTGGCTCTGCGTCTGCTTGTGTGACGCCAGCAGCGTCGGTAAGCGCGCCCAGTAGGGCGTCAGACCCCGAATCCAGCACGCGGATCATGTGCGCATGCAATTGTCCGAATTCGTCCCGCGTGGCTCGCACCTCAGCCAAGGCGTCGATCATCGGCGTGCCCAGGATTACTGTGCTGGTGCTGATGGCCACCTCCCGGCCGTCCACGCGCCATTGTTCGGCGCTGATCGCTTCGATCCGTCCCTCAAAGTCGATAGGTAGATCCTCGGGCGCGCCGGCAATCGCTTCGATGGTGATGCCTCGGAACCCGTCCCCGGTGTATTCAGCCACCACCCATACCAGCCAGCCGACGTGCGCTTCACCGATCAACTGCGTCTGGTCAGTGATCTCAACGAGCAGGTCATCAACTATCCACACGCCCGGAAGCTGTTTCGAGATGATGCCTGAGAACTGGTAAGTGGGTCCGTTGCTGCCCGTGGGCCGCTCCACTGAGATGATGTTAGCGCGAATGCTGCCGTTTTCATAAATTGTGCCCCAGACAACCACCCACGCGCCCACCTCAGCAAGCCCACGTTTTTCAATGATGACAGTGGCGCTGTCAACCAGCACGCTTTGCGAGCCAATCAGCCACTTTCCGGCACCGATCGCCTTGATGTAGCCCTCAAAGCGCGTCTCGACCTCAGAGGTGTCTGCTGGACTCATGGGCATGGCATACAAGGGTGTGCCGATGCGGGGCATGCCCAACAGCAAGGCAGCCAGTGCTACGATCACAAGTCCTATCCGATGTAGGGTGCGGTCTTTCACGGTCGCGTTTCCTTGGGTTCGCTGTCCTCATCACTTCATCGATCGTTCGACATCCACGGTTAGGGAGACGCTACGTAGATCAACAGCGCAATCAGCTCATTGCTGCTGTTCATGGAAGCCCTTACACCTACCCAATTGCCCACACTGGGGTTGCCGATAAGTTGTGTCTCGTCGGTCACCCGCACCGAGGTGCCTGAGATAACCCAGATGGAACCGCTGACAGATTGGACTTCACCGAAGAATTCGTAAATTTGGGAGCGCACCACCGCGATGCGTTTCGCCCAGATTTCGCCGTCGGCTCGGCGCTCGCCGCTTACTTCTACTGTGTCACCGATCTGGGGATCCCCCTCGATCACGGTGTCAGGGCCGATATGCACCCGGAAGCCGCCGATGATCCAGACATCACCGCCTTTGGCGTTGACATCTTCGATCGCGCTCCAGGGCTCGACATAATCCGGACGTGCCAGCGCCGTAATTCGCAGCCCGAGGTATCGGTCACCGGGCAAGAGCGCCACTTCGGCTTCCACGCGCCAACCCACGCCGGGGTTGCCTTCGATGAGTGTGTCTTCGTTCGTCTCGACACGATTGCCATCAATGAGCCAATAGGTTGACTCGATGCTGTTTACCCAGCCAAGGATACGCCCTTTAACGATTTCGCGCGCAGGTGTAGTTGCCGTTGGCGTGGACGTCGACGTCGGCCGCGGTGTTCGAGTGGCCGTGGGCGTAGCAGTCGGCGTGAATGTCGGGGTGGCTGTCGGCGCGTCAGTCGGCTCAAAGATAGGCTGCGGCGGCAAATGCACTGCTGCCGGCACGGCGTTAAGTGCCGGCTCAAGGGTGGCGGTCGGCATCCACGTGGGCGTTGGTGTTGATGGAGGGCGCAGCGTAGGCGGCGCGAGTGTTGGTGTTGGTGAAGGTTGTGCCACGCGTGGCCCGATGACTTCCAGGTAGACGGCGATCAGGCCACCGTCGCCCGGCGCCCGTATCACGCCTTCGACGGCGCTGCCGATCTGTGGAAGCCCTTCGATCTGTGTTTGGGCTGTGATTTCGATGGTCAGTCCGGCGATCTGCCAGGCATTTGGTCCGAAAGCCTCGATGCTTCCTGTGATCGGCATCTGGCGAACAGTCCGCCCCTGGGTCACGATGGCCTGGATCTCGGTGAGGCGGCGCTCCACGAATTGCTGATGCAACGCCTCACGCTGCAAGGCATCTCGGGCCAGAAAGATGGCCATGTTTTCCGCAGTTATCTTGACAGGATACAGCAAGTCGCCAGGCAGCGCCCTGGCGGAGGCAGTGACTGCGCCGGTGGCCAGCAAGCCTCCGAGCATCACGACGACCAGCAACATCGCCAGGCCGGCCGGCATGGCGCGCGGCCCTGCGTATCCGCTGAAGGCCCGGGCTAACCCGGCGAGAACCTGCTGCCATCCGTCGTGCAGACGCTGGATAATGCTGGGGGTAGCTGGCTGGGATTGCTCCGCGGCCAATTGCTGTGCCGCGCGCATGAACATGGCCCTGCTGCGTTCAACGGTTTCCGGCGCGCGCAACGGCACCTCTCGCGACGCACGCACGCGCACCGCAGTGGTCAACAGAGGTTCGAGCTCGGCCGCATGCTCAGGGTAGCGTTCCAGGCAGGTTGCGATGGGCGCGCCCGCCAACAGCATGTCCGAACATTCGGCCATGAGCTCAATGAGCAGAACCTCCTGGCGTTGTTTCATGAGTCCATCACGCGTCGAAGCGCCAGCACCGCACGGTACTGCTGCGCTTTGATCGCGCCCTCTGTCTTTCCCATGATTGCGGCAGTTTCTGCGATGCTCATTTCTTCTAAGAACCGTAAGGTGATAACTTGGGCTTGCTCTTCAGTAAGCGCCCCCAACGCTGCTTGCAACCGCAGCTTATCGATCATCGCTTCGGCCGCCTGCACCGGGTCCCCGCGTTGTGCTTGTACAGGGGCGGCGTCGTCCAAGTCGACAAGGATGGCGCGGCCTTTCCGCCGGTAGTGGTCGATCACCAGATTGTGTGCGATTCGATATAGCCACCCCGAGAAGGAAGTGCGCCAGGCGTGTCCGGTGCGGATCGCTTCCAACATCCGGATGAAAACCTGTCCAGTCAGGTCTTCGGCAAGATCGGTGTGCCCCACGCGATGATAGATGTAGCTGTAGATCTTGTCAGCATACTGGTCATACAGCGCGGCCAGCGCCTCTGGCACGCCTCGGCTCGCCTGTTCAAGTACAATGTCGTGCTCGGCTGGCTCAGGCCGCGTGTTCTTATCCTTTACGACGCTAAATGCGCCGAAAGATAACGCATTGGCGAGCCAATTGAGCAGATTCATGGCGTCAGATGACGTTTTGCGCTCAGATTGCGTTGCGCGCAGCCTTCCAAGTGACCCATATGCGTTGGATGGCCGTGGCGGTTGCTAGCACGGTGACGACCCAGAGAGCCCAGATGACCTGGTTGAAGATTAGCCCGGCGATCAGCAAGACGAGGCGTTCAAAACGCGTGAGGATGCCTTCTTTGCATTGCAGGCCGATGCCCTCCGCGCGAGCACGTGTGTAGCTCACCATAAGCGAACCCGCCATCGCACCCGCGGCCAGCAGAACGCCCGTGTTGTTGTCTGAACCCAAGAATGACCAGACGAGTGCGCCATAAAGCGCGACTTCGGCCCAGCGATCCAGTGTAGAATCGAGGAATGCCCCGAAGCGGGTGATCTGCCCTGTCAGCCGGGCAAGCGCGCCGTCGAGGGCGTCGAAGGTGAGGGTGAAGATGAGCAGGATGCCTGCGAGTTGGGGATGCCCGGTTGCCAGTATGCCTGCCACGACAACTGTCAGTAAGCAGCCGAACAACGAGACAGCGTTCGGCGACAGTCCCCAGCTCCCAAGAAGCCGAGCGATCGGCTCCAGGATGCGCGTTCCCCAAGTCCTGGCCAGGTTGGCAACCATGATCTTCTCCCATCAGCAGATATTTAACTGTCTAAGCGTATCTTACACTGACTGGCGAGGGCTGTCAATGTGGTTGCATTAACGGATCATCTGTGCTAAAGTGGGCATCGTGGATGCAGGGCAGCGTTCATGGTGCGTCCCAGGTTCATCACTAATCGGTCAGTCGCGGAGGATGCATGCCACGCGAGATTCAACAGGCTGTCGCGCTGTTACGTGCTGCAGAGCATGTTGTTGCATTAACCGGCGCAGGTATCAGCACCCCTTCTGGCATTCCTGACTTTCGTAGTGAGTCCAGCGGCCTGTGGAATTATGCTAACCCCTTCGATGTCGCCTCGTTATGGGCTTTTCACGATCATCCGGAGCGTTTTTATCATTGGCTGCGCCCCATCCTGAAGCAGATATTGGCCGCCAGCCCGAATGCCGCGCACCGGGTGTTGGCTGATATGGAACGCGCCGGCCGTGTGAAGGCTGTCATTACCCAGAATATTGACTCGCTGCACCAGGCCGCAGGCAGCCAATACGTGCTGGAGTTACATGGTCATACGCGCTCTGCTACCTGCCTGGCATGCGATCATGCGATTCCCTCTGAGCCATTGTTGTCACAAGTGCTTAATGGTGGTCAGCCCCCGGACTGTCCGCGGTGCGGGGGATTGCTCAAACCGGATGTGGTATTGTTCGGTGAGCCGTTGCCGTACAGCAAGCTGAGCGCGGCCCAAGAAGCGGCACTGGCGTGCGATGTGATGCTGGTGGTGGGGACTTCGCTGGAGGTGATGCCTGCCGCTGACCTTCCGTTGCTGGCCAAACGTCGTGGCGCGCGCTTGATCTTGATCAACCTGACCCCGACCCCATTTGAAGACAAGATGGACGTGGTGTTGCGCGCCGACGTGGTGAGGACTTTGAAGGCGCTTTGGCACAAGCTTAAGCGGTGATCTCTCACCCTGTGATGTCTGTCAGGGTGGCTTCAAGTAACACCATAAGTGGTTCCACGGGGATCAACACGCCAAGCCCCACTCTCCCTGCGCTGATTTCGATCCGGTCGAACAGGCTGGCCGTCTCATCTACATAAACTGGCCAGCCCTTGTCCAACAGTGCGAGTGGCGAAATGCCCCCCTTTTCCAGGCCGGTGAGGCGCTCAGCCTCCCGGTGAGGCGCCATCTGCACCTTTTTCTCGCCGGCGGCAGCGGCCAGCTTACGTAGATCGAGTTGGCTGCCGCCGGGGACTAGGGCCAGGATCGGCCGCGCGCGCGGCCGATCTGGCAAGACAACGAGGGTCTTGAATGTTTGTTCGACGGGCAGGCCGATCGCTGCCGCAACCTCGGCGGCCGATAGATGTGTTGGGGCATCGTAAGCTACCGGCTCATAGGTGATGCCGCGGCCTTCGAGAACGCGCATCGCCTGGGTCTTAGGAAGCATGACCATTACGCTTCTCCGTGTGCAGCGCGCCTATCGACGCGCCGCACACAAGTTCTTGTTTACCAGAAGGAAGCGCGGATGATCGGCAGCCAGACCGGATTCTGGATGGGACCCCGCAGGTAGCTGAAATATGGGATGCTGCGGTTGGATAACACCACATAAACGTCCATAGGGCTTCCTCGGGTGAAGGTGATCGCGTCATCGGCCCCGTCGCCGTTGAAGTCCCCAACACCACAGATCTCATCTCCTACACAGAAGATATCGTGCCACTTAGGGCCGGATGAGAAGTTTCGGCCATTGGACAGGCCCACGTAGACATCCCCTGCGCTGGATGTATCGTAACCGCTGCGCAAGAAGGTCGCCGCGTCGGCCCGTCCATCACCGTTGAAGTCCCCCACCGCGCAGACTTCGCTCCCCGCGCAAAAGAAGTCATGCCACTTGACCCCTGAGCCGAAACTAGTCCCAGTGGACAGGCTGATCCATACATCGGCGCTCGTCCCACGGGTGAAGGCGAGGGCATCGGCCCGGCCGTCGCCGTTCACGTCGCCCATTTTGCACTGCTCATCGCCGACGCAGAAGAAATCGTGCCACTTGATGCTACTGCCGAAGCTGCTGCCGTTCGAGAGGCTGACGTAGACGTCCCCTGTTTTGGCGTCGTTGGGGTTGGTGCCCCGCAGAAACGTGATGATGTCATCGAAGCCGTCGCGGTTGACATCTCCGACCTCGCAGATCTCCTGGTTGACGCAGAAGAACGGATGCCAGACGGCCGATGCGCCAAAGCTGACGCCGTTGGAAAGTGCGACCCAGACCTGGCCCACCGAGCGCACGAAGGACAGGACGTCATCCCGTCCGTCGCCGTTGACGTCGGCCACCTCGCAGACTTCATCCCACGCACAGAAGCTGTCGTGCCACTTCTGAGTGGGCCCGAAGCTGACGCCGTTTGACAGTGCCACCAACACATCCCCTGCGGCCGCGCCGGTCTGGGCGTTGCGCACGAAGGTGATGGCATCATCCAGCCCATCGCCGTTCACGTCACCGCTGGTGCATACCTCGTTGACGCCGCAGAAGGTTTCGTGCCATTTGTTGACCGGGGGCGGCGGCAGGAATCTCGGGTCGGCGCCACCGGCCAGGGCCACATACACATCCCCCCGGCGGTCATCCATTTGCGTGTCACGTAGGAAGCGCACCACGTCGTGTCGCTTGTCGCCGTTGAAGTCGCCGGCCATGCACACTTCGCCGGCCAGGCAGAAATAGCCGTTCCAGAGCCAACCATCGCCGAAGCCATTGCCCTTGGAAGTCGCCACGTACACATCGCCTTCGGTGGTGCCTCCATAACCACCGCCCAGGAAGGTCAAGATGTCATCCCGATTATCCCCAGTGAAATCGCCCACTGCGCAGGTTTCGGCGCCCACGCAGAAGAAGTTTTGCCAGGTAGCGCCGGCCCCGAAATTGGAGCGGGAGGAAAGCGCAACGTATACCGTGCCGGTGGAGCCCTTGGCGAACGCAATAATGTCATCATCATTGTCACCGTCAAAGTCGCCCACGCCACAGAGTTCGTCGTTGATGCAGAAGAAGGGGTGCCACAGAGGCGTGGCCGGCGCGACAAAGGCCGCTCCATTGGAGAGGGCTACCACGACATCGCCGACAGCATCGCCTGTGTAGGCGCTGCGCTTGAAGAGCACAATATCATCGCGGTTGTCACCGTTGAAGTCGCCGACATCGCAGATTTCCTGGCCGAGGCAGAAATACGAGTGCCATGTGCTGGTGGCTGCGAAGCCTGATCCTGTGGAGAGCGCCACCTGCACCTGCCCGGTTGTCGCCGGATTGAAGGCGATGAGGTCGTCTTTGTTATCCCCGTCGACATCGCCGACCTTGCAAACCTGCGTCCCGGTGCAAAACGATTCGGTCCATTTCTGCGGGGTATCGAATCTATCACCCAGCGAACGCGCCACCATGACGTCGCCTTGCTCACCTCCGGTGCGTGTGTCCCGGTAGAACACGGCTACGTCGTCTTTGCCGTCACCGTCAAAATCGCCGACGGCGCACTGCTCACCGCCTATACAGAAGAAGTCAAGCCACTTGGGGCCGGGCGTTGTGACATCAACATCTTCGCCTTCGGCCAGGACTGTGCCAACGCCGCCCAGCCAAAGGACGGAGGCCGCGAGCAGTAAGGCCACCCCCAGGAAGATGCGGACACGGGACGTCGATCCGATTGGTTCAACTGACGTCTGGCTCACGGTTATCGCTCCTTTCATCATCAAAGTGTGTGTTTGAGACATCATGTTACTTGACTAACGGCGCTTTGGCAAGAAGGATGCCGCCAGTTTCGAGCAATAGTGTACGCCGATTCACTGACTGAGGCGGTTATGGCTGGCATACTGCCACCATCGATGTTTGAATCAGGTTCGTTTTTGATTGATGAAAGGATACGCGCAATGTTGTACAAGTCTCGCGCCTGCCGGGTCATGACTCCTTCAGTGTTGCTACTGGCCGCACTGCTAACGGCCTGCACAACAGCAGCGCCGGCCCCCACGTCCCAGACGCAGCCGCTGCCGGTGGCCACGAAGGCGGTGCCCGCCGCGCCGCCGACGCCCACGACGCCGCCGATGACATCTACCATCCCATCCGCAACCGTGGCGCCGGCCGCTCCGACGATGACGCCGCTGCCCACTGAGGCGCCGCTGACCGAGCCAACGCCCACCATCACGTTGGCGCCCGCCCCGCGCCTTGATGTTTTGCGCTTGCGCCTCGCCTCGGTTGCCCTGGGCCTGGACGCGCCGGTGTTCGTCACTCATGCCGGCGACGGCAGCGGCCGGCTGTTTGTGGTCGAGAAGGCCGGCTTGATCCGGATCATAGGCGATGATGGCGTGCTGCCGGTTCCGTTTTTGGATATTCGCGACCGGGTCGGCAGCAGCGGTTCGGAGCAAGGCCTTCTCGGTTTGGCTTTTGCGCCCGACTATCTGAGCCGTGGCCACTTCTTCGTCAACTACACCGATCGCCGCGGGGGCACCGTGGTGGCGCGCTTCACGGTGAGCGCCGATCCCGACGCCGCTGACCCCGGCAGCGAATTCCGCGTCCTGGCATTCGATCAGCCGGCGGCCAACCACAACGGAGGCATGTTGGCGTTCGGCCCTGACGGCTATCTGTGGATCGGCACGGGCGATGGCGGCGCGGCCAACGATCGGTTCGGCAACGGCCAGAATCCCGATACGCTGTTGGGCAAGATGCTGAGACTTGACGTCACATCAGATCCCGCCGTGCCGTATCTGATCCCCGGTGATAATCCATGGATTAATGCCGACTGGAACCGCCGGGATATGCGGGACGAGGTCTGGGCTGTGGGGTTGCGCAACCCATGGCGCTATAGCTTCGACCGCGCCACGGGCGACCTGTGGATCGCGGACGTAGGGCAGAACATCTACGAAGAGGTACACTTCGTGCCGGCCGGCTCACAAGGCGCTTTGAACTTCGGCTGGCCGATCATGGAGGGCACGCACTGTTTTCCGAAAGATGCGGCCTGCGAACGGGCCGGGCTGGAGATCCCGGTGCTGGATTACGAACATGCGGGCAATGGCTGCTCCGTTACCGGCGGTTACGTGTACCGCGGGGCTACGTTCTCGACACTGGTCGGCGTCTACCTCTACGCCGATTACTGCTCCGGCAAGATCTGGGGCCTGACGCCTGACGAGGGCGGCTGGCGGGACGCCTTGCTGCTGGAAAGCGGGCTGAACATCAGCTCTTTCGGCGAAGATGAGGCAGGTGAGCTTTATGTGGTAAGCTTGAGAGGCGGGGTTTACCGGGTTATGGTAGAATAATCTCATCATGATCCGGACCGTCGTAACGACCCGTTACATCACGCCGTTTCACCAGAGCGGCTCGGTCCCGGCCCTGGTGGGGGCGGATGACGAGTCGCTCTACGTCCTGAAGTTCGCGGGCGCGGCCCAAAGGCCCAAGGCGCTGAACGCCGAGCTGGTCGCCGGTGAGGTCGGTCGAGCGCTGGGCCTGCGCGTGCTTGAGCTGGCTTTCGTCCTCATCGAGCCGAGGCCGGGCGCGGCCGAGCCCCATCCTGAGATCTGCGAGCGGCTGGACGCCAGCGTGAGTCTCAATTCGGGCCTGCGCGTCCTGAGCCACGCTCTGGAATACAGCCCGGTGCTGAAGCCGGCCCCGAGCCCGGCCGAGGCGTCGGCTATCGTCTGGCTCGATGCCTACGTCACCAACATGGATCGGACCCTTCGCAACATCAACATCCTGCTCCAGTTGCGGCAGCTCTGGCTGATCGATCACGGCGCCAGCCTCTCCTTCCATCATAATTGGAGCGGCTACCTGGCGCGCAGCCGCAGGCCCTTGATGACCTGTTCGCTAAGATGATGGTGGAGTGAGCAACTACGAACACCCAACTTTTCCTTCTGGACCCCAACATCCACTTCTTGAACCATGGGTCTTTTGGCGCGTGCCCGCGGCCTGTGTTCGAGACTTATCAGCGCTGGCAGGTCGAGCTGGAGCGGCAGCCGGTCGCGTTCCTGGGCCGCCGCGTGACCGGGTTACTGGCCGAGAGCCGGGCCGCGCTGGCCGCGTACTTGAGCGCCGCGGACGATGAGGTGGTCTACTTTCCGAACCCAACCACTGCGCTTAATGTGGTCGCGCGCAACCTGGCGCGGCCCGAGTGCCCCGTCAGGCTCCGCCCCGGCGACGAGGTCCTGACCACCGACCATGAGTACGGCGCGCTGGATCGCACCTGGCGCTACATCTGCGGGCAGACCGGCGCCCGCTACCTGCAGACGCCCATCCCGCTACCGGTGACGACCCATGCTGACTTCGTCGAGCGTTTCTGGGCCGGCGTGACCCCGCGCACGCGCGTCATCTTCCTCAGCCACATCACCAGCCCCACCGCGTTGATCTTCCCTGTGGCTGAGATCTGCCGGCGCGCGCGGGCCGCGGGCATCCTGACCATCGTAGACGGCGCGCACGCGCCCGGCCAGGTTCGTCTGAGTCTCAGTGAGATCGGCGCGGACATCTACGCAGGCGCGTGCCATAAGTGGCTTTGCGCGCCTAAGGGCGCGGCGTTCCTGTACGCCGGGCCCGAGGCGCAGGCCTGGCTGGATCCGCTGGTGATCAGTTGGGGCTGGGAGGCGGAGCAGCCGGGGCCATCGCGCTTCGTGGACTGGCATGAGTGGCAGGGCACGCGCGACGTGGCCGCATACCTGACCGTACCGGCCGCGATCCGCTTTCAAGCAAAGCATGATTGGGCCGCGGTGCGGGCGCGGTGTCACAAACTGGCCGTCGAGACGCGGGCGCGGATCGAAGCGTTGACGGGGCTGGCGGCTGTCTGCCCTGAGAATGCCTCACTCACACACTGGAATCGAGGCTTTGGCGGGGCCGGCGCGCAGGGCGAGGGACCGGCTGAAGCTTCGCTTCCGGACAGCTCAGCTCTGCCCACCTGGTTCGCGCAATTCTTCGCCGCGCGGTTGCCGGAGTGCGATCTGGACAGCCTGAAGGCTCGCCTGTACGACGGCTACCGGGTTGAGGTCCCGCTGGTGCATTGGAACGGCGGGGCGTTTGTGCGCGTCTCCTTTCAGGCGTACAATGACGCGGCCGACGCGGACGCCCTATTGGCGGGCCTGGCGCGGCTGCTGCCGGACTTGCAACGTGGACCGGGATGACCTGATCGCGCGCAAGGACGTAGTGCGGGCGGAGATCGCCCAGATCGTGCGGCGGCTGGAGCAGGCGCGGGGCGCACTGGAAAACGCATCGGGATTCCAGCGTCGCTTCCTCACCGGCCGGGTTGGGGCGCTGGAAGGCCGCTTGGAAGTGTTGGCGGCTGAAGAGAGCAGGCTGCGGATGGACATTGACCGCAGCGGCAGGAGGGATCATGGCGCTGGGTAGCTACGATAACTTCGACCTGAGCATCGAGCGACTGGGGACAGGATATCGAGTCCAGGTGCTCCGGTCTACAGTCGGTGAGGCCGACGAGCCGTTCCAACTGCCATCCGTGCCGGGGCCGTCCGACCTCGGCGCCGTGCTCTTCGGCGCGGCCTTCGCCGGTGAGGTGCTCACCGCCTACCGCCGCAGCCTGGATGCCGCCGAGCGGCACGACAAGGGCCTGCGCGTCCGGTTGATGGTAGAAAACGCGCCGGAGCTGGCCGATTTGCCCTGGGAACGCCTCTACGACCCCGGGCGAGGCCGCGCCCTGGGCCTATCCGTCGAGACCCCCTTGGTGCGTTATCTCGCGCTGCCGGAACCTGCGCGGGCGCTGGCGGTCCAATTGCCCCTCGCGATCCTGGCGGTGATTGCCAGTCCCAAAGGCTATCCACCTCTAGATGTCGAGGCCGAATGGGACGCCCTGGAGAACGCCCTAGCGGAGGTAACGGCCCAGGGCCTTGTCGAGTTGCATCGGCTGGATCAGCCTACCCTGAACGCGTTGCAACGTCAGCTGCGCCGGCAGCCCTTCCATGTACTGCACTTCCTGGGCCACGGCGGGTTCGATCCCGGTTCCGGCGAGGGATTGCTCCTGATGTCTGACAGCCGGGGGAACGCGCGGGCTGTGCGCGCCAGCGCTCTGGCAACCATTCTGGGCGATCATCGCTCGCTGCGGCTGGTGGTGCTCAATGCATGCCAGGGTGCACAGACGGGCGGGTCCAACCCGTATGCAGGCACCGCCCAACGGTTGGTGCAGAGTGGCATCCCCGCTGTGGTTGCCATGCGCGAGGCTGTGTCCGATGCCGCGTCCCTGGCCTTCGCCTACGAATTCTACCTCGCCCTGGCCGGCGGCTATTCGGTGGACGCGGCCGTGGTGGAGGGCCGCAAGGCGCTCTTTGCCGAGGGAAACGCCGAAGAGTGGGGCATCCCCGCTCTGTTCATGCGCGCGACCGACGGTCGTTTGTTCGAGATAGAGACGCGTCCCAAACCCGAAGCGGTCACCGCGCCTGAGGCTCGCGAGCGGCCGCATACGCCAATGCCTCACGGCCAACCGGCAGCGGCCTTCACGCGCCGCGCCCGGCCGGCGATGGGCGGCGATAGCATCAGCCATTTCGCCGTCAACTCCGCCGCCACCCTGGGCTGCCTGGTGTGCGATCGGGCCGACCCTTGTACGATCTACCTCTTGTGTGACTACAGCGGTTTGACGGGCCCGAACAACGTGATGCAGGTCGGTGACCTGGTGGTGCAGCCTGGCCTTGCTGATGGTGGTGACCAATCCAGCGATATGATTGCCGTGCTGGCGCGCTGGGGCGAGATGAGCAGCGACCCGGCGGCGGCCAAGACGAATCTCTCGGCGGCCATTGCGGAAGTGATCGACCTGGCCGATGTGTCGCCCCAAGTGCGCGGCCGTGGTTATCTTGCCGGCGTCCGGACGGTACGCCCGGGGCAACGCGTGGTTGCAGTGGGACGAACCAGTGGCCAGGCCGCAGGGCGGGTCTTGCGCGTGGGCGCGTCCATCACGCTCCCGGGCCAGGTGCCGCTGGCCTTCGATGATGTCATCATGACCACCGAACTGCTGCATGCCGGCGATTCAGGCACAGTGTTGCTGGATGAGGACAACTACGCACTGGGCCTGGGCTTCGCCAGCGGCAGCGGCGCATCTTATTTCATCCCCATGCAGCGCGTCCTCGATACGTTGGCGGTGGACCTGGTCACCCGGTCGCTTTGGGAGGAGTTGGCGCCATCGCATTGATCATCCTGAGTTTACTCTCGAATATTATTCGTTCTGCATTTGCACGATATTAGCACCTGGTTTACAATCGAGTTGGGAGGCGCTTATGGCGGAAGCCGGGTATCTCAACTTCGATCTGGGAATCGAGCGCCGCGCAACCGGGTACCGGGCCGAGGTCTTGAGCTCGCCGGCGGGCGAGGCGCGTGCTGACGTCCTTCTTGCGGAGGGCTTGTTCGCTGCGGACACAGGCGCCAGTGGGCCCCAGATGATCGGGGCGCAGCTCTTCGACGCCGTGTTTCAAGGCGAAGTGTTAAGCTGCCTCCGCCGCAGCCTGGATGAGGCAACCCGGCTGCGCAAGGGCCTGCGCATCCGCCTGCGCCTGGGCGACGCGCCCGAGCTGGCCAACCTCCCGTGGGAGCTACTCTACGACGACAGCCGCGCCAGCTTTCTGGCCCTCTCCCGTGAAACGCCCTTGGTCCGTTACCTAGATTTACCCGAACCTGCTCGGGACCTGGACGCTCAACCCCGGCTGCGGGTGTTAGCTGTCATCGCCAGTCCGGCCGGTTTCGCGCCGCTGGACGTGGAACGCGAGTGGACGAACCTCAAAGCCGGCTTGAGTGAGCTGGAAGCTCGCGGCGCTGTAGCGGTGGATCGGTTGGAATCTCCGTCGGTCGCCGCGCTCCAAGCCCAACTGCTGCGCCAGGAGTATCATATCCTGCACTTCCTGGGCCACGGCGATTTTGATCCGGCCGCGAGCGACAGCGTACTGCTGCTGGAAGGGGAAGATGGCCGCGCCCAGGCGGTGAGCGGCCAGTATTTTGCCGCCCTCTTGCGTGACCATCGCTCACTGCGGCTGGCGCTGCTGAATGCGTGTCGCGGGGCCGCCACCTCGGGGCAGGATCACTACTCTGGCGTCGCACAAAAGCTGGTGCGCGGCGGCATCCCCGCGGTCATCGCAATGCGTGAGGCGATCAGCGACGCTGCGGCCCTGGCGCTGGTGCGCGCCTTTTACGGCGCCCTGGCTACCGGCGCGGCGGTGGATGCCGCTCTGGCCGAGGCGCGCAAGGCACTATTCACCGGCGGACATCCCGACGAGTGGGGTACGCCGGTCCTCTACATGCGTGCGGCCGACGGCGACCTGTGGCGCAAGGCTGAGCCGACGGCGCGTGAGCAGGCCCGGCGCCGCGTCCTAATCGGCATAGCCGCGGCTGGGCTGGTGATCGCCCTGGCCCTGCTGGCCTATAGTTTCAGTGGCCCTGCCCATATGGATCCCAAATCCACCATGAACGTGGCCATAGCGGCCATCGGCGTCATCGGCGAGGATGGCCAGATGCAGCGCTCGGTCGATGGTGATTTGATCTACCGCTGGCTGACGGAGGCGTTGATGGCGGCAAACAGCAGCGCTGATCCGGCTGCGCCGGCGGTCGCTCTCTGGCACGATGGCCTGCCCCGGCATCAGAAGCGGGTGAGGCTGGGCATGATAGCTGGCGAGACGGCGGAGGCGCGGGGGCGTGCGGCCGAGGTCCTGGCCGAGCGGGTGGGTGCGGATGTGGTCGTGTACGGCCACCTGGACGCCAGCGGCGCGGGCAGCCGGTTCGTGCAGGAGTTCTACGTCTCCTCGCGCCTGCGGCCGGAGGCCAGCGAGACCATCGGCCGCTACCAGTTGGGCGACCCCATCACGCTGTCTGCCGATCTGGTCAACGCGGATAGCCTGGCGCGGCAGTCGTTTGCCGATCGCATCAGCTTGCGCGCTGAAGCGCTGCTGCGCCTGGTGGGCGGCTTGCAGCAGGACTTGCTGGGCGAACATGAGCGGGCGTTAACTGCCTTTCGGCGTGCTGAATCCGAGCTCGAACGCTGGGCCGCGCAGGGTGAAGGCAAGGAGACGCTTTATTATTTCATCGCCCGTCAGGCCCTCTTCCTGGACCGGTACGATGAAGCTGAGACGGCCGCGGCCCAAGCGATCGCTCACAACCCGGCCTACCCGCGGGCCTACATCGTGCTGGGGGGCAGCCTGGCCGATCGGGCGCAGGTCCAGCCCCCGGCCGAGCGGCTGGCCACGGATGGCTCCCTGGATCGGGCTGATGACGCGTACGCGCAGGCGCTTGCCCTAGCGCTGGCCGGCGGCGACACGCACATGGAGCTGCTGGCGCGCCTGGCAGCCGCGGGCGCGTATGTGATACGCGGCTCGGCGCATTACGAACTGGGCACGGTTGAAGACGATGTTGAGGCGTTCACCTGGTACGCGCGGGTCGAGCAAGAGGTGCGGCCGCTATTGGCGCCGTTAGCTGAGTTGAAGCAGTATCGCCTGCTGGCGCAAGCATACACCTACCTCGGCGTGGCAGCGCTGCAAGGGGGGAGCCTGGCGCAGCAGGACAACGATCTCGCGGCTGCACGCGCGCGCTTTGCCGCGGCGCGTGACGCTTTCGCGCAATGCATCGCGCAAGGTGTTGTGCTGCCGGAGGATCGGACGTTGGCGCAGACGATTATCGGCGGCATCTGCCGGCCCTACCAGGGGGTCGCGGAGGCCGCTTTGCAGCAACTTGATGGAGGTGGGTGATGAAGCGAATGGGTTTCGTACTAGTGGTATGGGTGTCTGCGGTCGCGTTGTTGGCCGCGTGTAATGGTGGTGGGGGACAAACCAACGTGCAGGCGACTGTAGAGGCTGCGGTTGCGGCCACGGCTGAGGCGCAGGCCCGTCTCCAGGTCACGGTGGCCGCGGCGGTAGCAGCGACCCAGGCCGCGGCCGGTGCTGCGGCAACGCCGGCTCCGGCATCGCCGGATCCAACCTTGCCGCCTGAGCCGACTTTGGCTGTCCCCATGCCCACGGAGACACCCCCCGCGCTGTCCGCCACGCCAACGCTGCCCGTGGCTGTCTGCTCGGTAGTCACCGACAGGCTCAATCTGCGCCCCGGGCCGGGCACGGTCTACGTGCCTTTAGCCACGCTGGCGGCCGGCACCGAGCTGCGGCCACTAGCTTTCGTGGCTCGCGGTTTCCCCAGTGGCTCATGGATCGAGGTTGAGCGTGTGACCGATCGCGTGCGCGGCTGGGTCAGCGCAGGGCAGCAGTTCGTGGCATGCAACTTTGATCCGGTGACGCTGCCGCCAGGCAGTGCACCGCCGACCCCGACGCCCCGGCCACCTACGGCAACGCCGACCAGCCCTGTTTTGCCCACAGCGACCCGCGTCCTTGTGGCTGTTGTCCCCGTTGATGGGAGCGATGGCAACAAGAGCCTGGGCAACGATCGAGGCGTGAACCAGGGGCGCAACGTCGTGTTGCCCGGTTTCGGCACGACCCAGAACGGGATCGTCGTCTTTCGCGATAGTATTGTCTTCCAGGTCGAGGTTTTCGACCGGAACGTTGGCCAGTCCGATGGCGCGGGTATCCGCGATGTGACGTTCAAGATCAGCGATGAGACCGGCAACGTCGTCCATCAGCGCATCGAGCGCAACGCAGGTTATTGCGTTTTCGGTGGCGGCGAGCCGGATTGTGTGGTGTGGCGCTTCTCAGAGCAGGGCTCCCGTTGGCCAGGGGGTGCTGCCTTGAACTACGGCAGTCACAGCGTTCAGATTGACATTGTGCCACAAAACGGTCAGGCTGTAAGTTGGTTCTGGAGTTTCCGTATTGACAGACCGTAACAGCTTCTGGCATCATAAGGAGTTTACCATGGGCGCTTTACGCATCTGTTTGTTCGGTCGTGTGCGTGTCGCCCTGGACGGGGGCGCCCAGGAGATCAGGATGACCCCAAAGGCCCAAACCCTGTTGGCTTTCCTGTTGCTTCAGCGCACTTTCAGCCCGCGCGATGTGTTGGCGAGCCTGTGTTGGGGTGATCAGCCCGACGAACAAGCTCGTAACTGCCTGAACACGGCATTGTGGCGGCTGCGTCGCGCGTTGGAGGGCGAGCATATATCGCCTTGCTCATACCTGCTCACCATGCCCACCGGCGAGGTGGGTTTCAACTGGGAGAGTGACCACTGGCTTGACGTAACGACCTTCGAGCGCACGACCACACCGCTGTTGGCTGCCCCGGCCAGCGCCTTGACCCCCCACCAGGCGCAGGGACTGGAATCGGCGCTGTCACTGTATACGGCCGATCTGCTCGAAGGCTTCTACGACGATTGGGCGCTGCGCGAGCGTGAGCGCGTGCGCAGCATGTATCTGGACAGCCTGGCGCGGCTGATGATCTACTATCGCTCTCGCGGGGAATACGCGGAGAGTATCGCGGCTGCTCAGAAGATCCTGGTCCTTGATCCACTGCGCGAAGAGGTGCACCGCGAGATCATGCGCATCTGTATCAAGATGGGAGAACGCGCTCTCGCCGTCCGTCAATACAACACGTGTCGTGAGGTCCTCGCGGCTGAGCTGGATATCGCGCCCATGGCCGAAACCGAGGCCCTCTACCAGCAGATCATCCACGAGTCGTCCGCCCCACTGGCTCTGCCGATGCATCACGCCAGCCGGGATGGGTCGGCTCGCATGCTGGCGCAGGCGGTGGGCCAACTTAGAGAGGCGATGACCGACTTCGACCGGGCGCTCGACCAGCTTCAGCGCGCGGCGCAGGCCCTGGAACGACTCGTAGAACAGGGGTCCGGCCCCGATCAGCGTTGATATTACCCAGATCATCCGGCGGCTCAGGCCACTGACTTGCGCTGCCGGATGATCTGTTAGTCCAGCAGGATCACTGGCCGGATGCTGTGGGGGTCATCGGGACGGGCGGAGAAGCGCGCCGCGCAGCCGCGTGTCGGTGGCACGCCGCAAACGATCGGCTCACCCGAACCCGTGGTTGAGCAGGTCCACTGGCCGACGAGCCCCACGGTCTCGTAGCAGCCCCAGGGTGATGGCAGGTTCAGCATGCCAGGTTCGAGGCCGTTGCCCCAAGGATAGCGCCGGCTATCTGGGCCGCGCGCAGCCATCTCCCATTCGTCGGCGGTGGGCAGCCGGGCGCTGACACCTTCCAACGCCCTGAGCGCCGTAACAATCCGATCTGCCTCCGCCAGTGAGCAACCCGCGTACCCGCGATCGTTCTGCGCTACCGGACGCAGGGCAACTTGCGGCGCGATCGGTTGCACCTCTGACCGGGTGAGCGGCCTGGCAGCCACAAAGTATCCCGCGACCGGCATGACCGGGCGGATGGGCGCGGGCAAGGATGAGGCCGGCACTTCATCGCCCAACCAGTGGCCGATCGGCGGCACCCAGACCATGGCCAGGCCGCTGCGAGCCAATCGGTAGCCGGTTCCTGTCGCAAGGACGCCGGGAGGCAAGCGGGGCGGCAGCGGCGCGTCTGGCAGGGGCTGCGTGAGCGCATGGCTCAGCAGGAAGATGCGATCATAGACCTTGACCGGCGCACCCGCTACACAGCGCAACAGGTGCGCTTGCCATTCCTCGCGGGTTGCGGGTGCCTCCGGTGGCTCGTTCGGCACTGGGGTTCCCGCCAGCAGCAAGGCGGCCGCTTTGCGCATGGCGACCAGCAGCTTACGATCTGCCTCCGTCAGCCCCTCGCGGCCTGTATTGGGCAGCTCCACTCGACGCACGGCGACGGCGAGGGAGGTGGCCCTGAGGCGCGCGGCGGCCAACATTGCGCTCGCGCGCAACTCCCAGTCTTCAGCGGCCAGGGCTTGGGCCAGCGCGGTTGTGAGGCGTTCATCGGCCTGCCGGTAGTCGTGGGCCAGCCAGCGAATGATTTGCCGCTGGGCGTGGATCGTCTGCTGCCGGGCCTGGCCAAGAAGGAGCGCGGTCATGCAAGCCACCGGAAGACTCGCAGCGTGAGCGCGTTGCGGTAGACCATGTCATCCAAGGGCGTTCCCAGCAGCGCGGCGGTGATAGCGAAGATGCGCCCTTCATCGTCCAATGTCTGCGGATCGTAGCCAGCCTCCGCGGGCAGCGACTTGCCCGTGTCGCAGTAGACGGCCGACAGATCCACCGCCCGGCAGCGCACGCGCCGGCCGGATCGGAAAAATGAAAACGCGGACGACATGCTGGCGTCCTCGCGGATGAAACAGAACACCGGACCAGCTTCGGAGAGCGCGGCCAGGCGCCGATCCAGCGGGGAGAGCTGCCGTGGCCGAAACGAGCAGTCGTAGGGCAGGTCGTGCTGGATCAGGATCGTGGCCCCGGCATGGCGGCCGACAGCAATGTCGCGAAAGTCACTGCGCGCGGCCGCGCGCAATGTGATCGACGGCAACTCCGTGATCGGTTCCAGCCCCAGCCGTCCTAAGAGCGCCACCGGGTCGCGGCCGAAATCAGCTGCAAAAAGGATCCCACCAAGACTCAGGCTCATAGCTTCATCTTCTCCACAACCCCTGCCCCTGTCAAATCGTTTATTGGCCTTGACACTTCCACCCTACGGCGCGCGCCCGATGTGGAAGTCCACTATCACCACTTCGACTTTCCCGCGCCCACCAGCCTGTTGCCAGATCGTTTCCGGAAGGTCATAGGTCAGGTTGGGGTTGGATTTGTTGGGCCCTGTCTTTAGCCATTCGTTGTAGACATCCCGCTGCGCGCGTTCCAACGCATCTTCATCCGCAATGGCACGGTAGACGGCCTTATCCTCTTCCAGGCGGATGCGGATGGTCCGCGCGTGCGGGTCTATGCTGTCTATCACCACTGCATCCAGCCGGGCCTGTTCCCTGACCCCCTTGACGGAGATGTAAACCTGATCCAACACCTGTTTGCCGGGGTGCTGGTTGCGCAGTATCTGCAGGCGCATCCGTTCCCAGTAATGTCCGATGATGCCCGATTGGAGGATCGGCTCGATGTCGGTGTTCCGGATCGCATCCCGCAGTACGCGCCAGCGTGCGGCATCAACGGCGACGCCATCACCCACAACTGCCTTCACCAGTCCCTCAACAAGACCCTCTTTGCGGAAGTGGGCCGATATCGCACTACCTGATGGCTTGCCGCCGGCGCGAAAGCGCGGCAGGGTACCCACCATCCGCACGCCTTTCCTCTGTGGGACACGTCCCAGGCCACGGAAGATGCCTTGGGCGAAATCGTCGCCCAGGGCTGCGATCTGATCGGCAAGCTGATTCTCGGCACGAATCGCCGCCTGTACCGCATCGAGTGTGTGGCGGCCTGGCGGCATCATCTGGAGGATGTTGTGCAGCCGCATCAGGTCCGGAGCTATGCCGCCGGTTTTGGCGCCGTGGCCTGCCCGGTTGATGAGGCCCATGATATCCGAGGCGTTGCCATCCACGCGCTCGCTGATCTCTGCCAGCGCGTTGAAGATCTGGCGGTCGGTGAGCGCCGCGCCCGGCGGCGGGGTCAGGTTGCGGATGGCCCCTACGTCGTCGAGGCTGAACCGCCGCAGGATGTTGTCCGCTGCGCGGACGCCGTTGTCGCCGTGGCGTGACATGCGTTGCAGCAGGAACTCAGCATTAGCTCGCACGGTCGGGTTGTCGCTAGCCAGGTCATCGAAGATGCGCGTGACCCGCGTCAGATCCACGCCCTGATCGCCCGCGCGGCGCATACTGGCCAGCGCGGTATTCAGGTGCCCGATGAGCTCGGCGGCCTGCTTCGCGTCTCGGGGCGCGTGTCGCAAGATGCCCTCAAAGCTGCTGGCGGACATCAGCTCCGGTCGCTGCCGCAGACGGTTCATGACAGGCCCCAGGTTGCTTCGGCTTTGCAGCTCTGTCCAGAATGGATCAAGCGCCACGTCATCCACTGTGCGTGGCGCAGCACGTGCCGGCGGCGCGGTCACGGCGGCAGGGGGAGGTTCGATCGCGGCAGTCGGGGCGGCTGCTGCGGCTTTCGGTTTGGCGCGTGCTTCCGCGGCCACGAAGCCCCGGCCGGGGTCCAGCTCCATGTCGCGCACCACGCGCGCGTGGTGATCAAGCTGGCGCCGGAGGTCGCCGATCTCATCGATCAGTCGCATCTGTGACCGCACGTCGAGCGCAGTGTTCTGGAGCTGCTCCAGCCGCTCCCGGATGATGCGCGGTAGTTTTTCAACTTCCAGTCGCGCTTCCCACGCGCGCGAGCCGGGCGGCGCCGCGCCGTTGGCGCGGAACCAGCCTTCCAGGCGATCCATCAGCCGGCGGACCCGGCCAGAGAAACCCGCGTAGCGCCGCATGAGGCGGACAGTGTTGCCGTGAAGCTGTATGTCAACCGCGGTCGCGGCCGGCCCAACCCGCATGCGGATATTGGTCACCAGCCCTGTGACCGCGTCGACATCGTAGTGGATGCGCACCGTGTTGCCGGGCAGGTCAGGGTCAACCTGGACGGGCACGCGGCCTCGTAGGTCTCTGGGCAGCGCATTTCGCGTTTCGACCGGCAAACCATCGGCCCCGCGCACCAACGAGCGGGCCAAAGCGTCCCCCTGCTGGCGCAGCAGGCGTGGGTCGGCGCCCTCGCGCACCAGCAGCCGCGCCCGGCCGTCCACGGTAACCAGCGCCACCGGTCCGGCGTTGCCGCGCGCCAGCCGGCCGAAGTCGGCCTCGCCGACCACGTCCATGGGCACGCCGGCCAGGGGCCCGCGCCGCGCGGGCGGGAGCCCACTCAGCAGCTCGCCGCGCAGCTGGCGCTGCAACTGCTGTGCGGCCTGTTCATCGGCCAGCCGCGTCGCCACGCCCGCGTCGAACTGGCGCACGAACTCCTGCATGCTGGCGGTGGGGTGCTCGGCCTTGTACGCGCGCCATTGCGCCAGGCGGTCGGCTGGCGTGCCGCGGTGCGCGAGGATGTCGCCGGCGGCGCGTGGGGCCGGCGGTGGCTCCAGCGCTCGCAGGCCGCCAAAGCTACCCATGCCCGCGCTGACCACGGCGCCCATGCCGGTTTCCATGGCTGTGCCCGCCAGGATGTTGACGAACGGGTTGCCGTGCTCCCAGTTGCGATCGTTGAGCAGGTTGCCGGTCAGGGCTGATGGCAGGGTCGAGACGATCCCTTCCGCGCCCTCGGCCAGCGCGTGCGCGGCGAAGCGGGTCATTCGGCTGGAACTGGCCGCCATGCGCGCCAGCATGCCTCCGCGCGCGGCCTTCAGCAGCCCGCCGCCCAGCCCGGCCGTCGCATAGGATGCCACCGCATCCACCGCGCCCACTGCCAGGTCAGTGGCCATGTCTTCGCCGCTGTACGCGTCGCCGAGCATGACCTGGCGCGCGACCACGCTGGCGGTGGCGGCCGCGATGGCTGCTGCCGCGGCCACGGTGCCGCTGGTCAGCGCGCCGCCCAGGGTGGCCAGGATGCCCGCGCCCGCGGCCGCGGACGCGCCCCCGGTGAAGGGGGTCAGCACCGCCGCGATGACGACGACCAGGATCGCGGCCGCGATGCCCGCGGCCGAGGCGACCGCGTCGGTCGCGGCGTCCATCTGTTCGCGGTAGCCCTCCACGGCCACGCGCACGTTGCCGGCGCGCTGGCGGAACCGCAGCATCGCCAATTCGCGCTCGCGTCCGGTTGCGTTAGGGTCGTTGAGGGTGCGGTATTGCTGTTCTGCCCGGTCCAGCCGGTCGCGCAGGATGCGCTCTTGCTCGCCGGCCAGGAAGCCCGAATTGTTGTCCAGCTCCCACTGGGCGCGGCGCCGCGTCTGATCCATCTCCTGCCTGGCGTTCTCCGGTTCGCCTTCCAGCAGCATGTTGGTATCGAATTCATCCCGGCCGCCCAGCTCGGAGCGGAGCCGTTCGTCCATGTTCTCGCCGGGGTGCAGGCGGTTCCACTCCTGCCGGATCTGTTCGATCTCCTCCCGCGACCGACCAGCCAGGGTCCGGCGGATGGCGTCCTCGTCGGTGCCGGCGCCTTCTACGGCGTAGTGGATCTCCTGGGCGGGGGTAAGATGCCCACCCTGCGCCAGCAGATCCCGCGCCATCTCCCGATCGTTGCCCGACATGTTGAACTCGACCAGGACGCGCAGGCCGCCCGGGCCCCACCGGCTGTAGTTGGCGTCGTAACTGGTCTCAAGCTGGCTCATGTAGCCGCGCGAGCGTTCCTGCGCCCGGCGCTCCAGCTCGCGCTCTAGTCGGCGCTCTTCGGCGCGGCGGCGGTAAGAGTCCCAATTCTCGGCGCGCGCCCGGCGATCCAGGTTGCGCTGGATGGCCGGCCACTCGTCGCGACGTAGCTCCTCCAGCGCCCGGTCATATTGGTGGCGCAGCACACCGTTGATCACGTCATCGTCGCTGACGAAGATCCCCTGTGACTCGATGGCCAGGCGGGCCGCGTCGGCTCGGATCAGGTCATTGTCGGCCAACGAGTTCGCCAAATCCAGCTCGGGGCCCGAAAGCTCGGACCGGTAGGCCTGGCGCAGCGCGCTATCGTCGCCGGGGGTCCAGTCGCCGCCGTAACGGGCGTTGTAGGAGCTCTCCACGCTCAGGTTGCGCCGCGCGATCTCGGCTTCGACTTGCGCCGTGGTCCAGGGTGGCTCCTGCCGCGCGCCCTCGGTCGCCACATCCTGCCGGATCTGTTGATACACCCCCTCGATGGCCGACTCTTCGGTGCCCCAGCCGGTGATACCTCCGCGCATGGCCTGGTCAATGGCGATGGCATCGGCGCGGGAGGTGTCGCCTTCCATCAGCGCACTGGCCCGATCCAGGTCGTGGCTGCTCAGTTCGCTGCGCAGCTCGGACGATAAATCAACGCCGTACCGCCGCTGGTATTCGGCGATGATGCGCTGGCGTTCCTCCTCGGTCTTGCCGCGCAGCACCTGCATGATGGCGTCTTCGTCGGTGCCCAGGCCGGTGATGCCGCCGTGCATCGCCTCGCGCAAGGTGGCGACGTCAGCCAGCGTCTGGTCGCCAGAGAGCTGCGCCTGCGCGCGTGTCAGTTCGGCGCCGCTCAGCTCGCTGCGGATGTCCGCGTCCAGGTCAATGTGATGGGTCGCCGAGTAGCACTTGCGGACTGCCGCCGCCTGCACCGGGGTCAACCCGCCCAGGGCGCGGAAGATGCGCTCCTCGTCGGTGCCCCAGCCGGTGACCCCGCCGTGCATCGCCTGATATAGCTCGCTGCGGATGCGATCGGCGCTGAAGCCGCCGCTTTGCGCCTGTCCCAGCAGGTCCAGGTTCTCCCATTCGCTGTCCGGTACGGCGCGCAACTGCTGGTCGAAGTACTGGGTGAACTCGGTGCGGCGCTGGGACGCCAGGCGAACGCGGATGCCGGCCGCGACGGCGGCCAGGGGGTTACGTTGGCCGGGCGCGGCGCCGTAATAGGCCCGGATCACGGCTTGCTGTTCTTCGCTGAGGCCGCGCAGCGCCTCCCCGCTGCTCAGGTCAACATCTTCACCGTGCTGCTGCCGGAATTGGGCCAGGGTCCCGAAGTCACCCAGGATCGCGTTCTGGGTCTCGCCGGCGCGCGCGACCTCCCAGGCCGCGGATTCAGCATGGGCCTGCTCGCCCCAGCCGCGGAACAGATCCAAGAGCCGATCCCACCAACTGCGCTGCTCGCCCGTCTGCTCGGCAGCCCATTGGTTGATCAGCTCGCGGGCCTGGTTGCCAGCCTGTTGGATCTCGTCGCGATAGCCATCCGCCCAACCGCGCGCCCGTTCTTTCATCGCGATCACGGTCCGCTCCACCTCGCGGCCTCTGGCGGCGCCCCAGTCGCGCGCCGCCGTGATCTGCAACTGCACGTTGAGCGGGACCGGAGAAGGCGAACCGGCCTCCGCAAGGATGGCGCGGCCGTCCTCCTGGGCCGTGGCCCGGTAGGCCTGGACTTGGGCGTCCCTGGCGTCGTTGAGTTGGGCCTCACGACGCTGACGGGCTTGTTCGTAGGCCACCCGCTGTTGGCCCACGCGTCGGTTAACGTCCGCCAGACGCCGATCGCGTCGCGCGTTGATGATTGCCGGATCGGCCGTGCCGCTGGCGGCCTCCACCTGGTTGCCGATGTGCTCGTCAACGGCCTGCCGCGCGCCAGCGATGGCATCCGTCTCTTGCTGGCCCTCGTCTTCCAGCCCTTGGCGTTCCTCGTCACCGGCCCGCGCGATGTCATCGGTTGCGCCCTGGCGCTGCTGTGCCAGCTCGTCCCGGCGCCGCGCCACCTGGGCATCGAGTTCGTTCGCCGCGATGCCGGCCTGGTCTGCCACGGCTCGCAACTGCACGGTGAGCAGCTCGCTCAGGGAGGACAGACGCTCGTTACCCATCTCAGGGTAGACCCGGTCAAGCGTCTCATTGGGATACGCTGATTTGCGCAGGCTTTGCAGTACCTCGCGTGCGGTGGCATCGGGCTCTGCCATGAGCTGGGCCAGCACCCCGGCGACCGCGGCCTGCGCCAATGGCGGCAGCGGCTCCGGCTGTGGCGGGGGCTGATCCTGGAGCGTGACCCCCTCGCTGCTGGCTTGCTGGTCGGTCTGCGGCGTCTCTGATGCCGTTTCTTCTACTTGATCAACCTGCTGTCCTTCGGGCGTATCTTCGGCGGCCGCAGGTCCCGGCGCGGCGCCGGGTTCTACCCGAGTTAGCGTGATCACCTGGGGCTGCGACGGCTCAGTTGGAGATGGCGGCTGGCGACCGGCGCGTGGAAGCGTGCCGCGCGGGGTGGGCTGCAGATCCGGCATGGTCTGATCTGGCAGGCGGCGGTCGCTTTTTTCGGTCACCAGGCGCGTGGCCTCAGGCACCGGGTCCGGTTCCGGGGGCGGCGGCGGATTCTCTGGCTGGGGCGGGGGCCTGACAGCCGCGCGCGCTTCGTCGGGGATGCGCTGACGCGCGGCGGCGCGACCCTGGCGGAGCGCGCCGCCCTGGCTCCGGAGCCGCGTCCCGCCTTCGGCCGCCGGGCCCAGTTCGGGCGTGGGGATGGCCTGGGTGGCCGCGCTCACACCGGCTCGCCACGCCTGCATGTCCGCGGCGATGTGTGCCACCGGCGGGGCCCCGCCGGGTTCGGGAGGTCCTTGTTCGCCCCCGGCTTCCCTGGTGGCTTCGGCCTGGGCCGTAGCAGCGGTCGCCGCGGCTTCCTCGGCCACGATGGCCACAACCTCCGCGCTGACCGCCGCGGCCTCCGATGGCGCTTCGCCTTCCGCGGCTGCCGCGGCTTGTTCTGGCGTGACCGGTCGTGGCGCCGCCGCGGCTTGGGCAGGCGGCGCAGGAGCTTCTGCTGGCTGGGGCGGCGCTGGCACGGGCGCCTGGGCTGAAGGTTGCGCCTCGGCCGATGCGGCGGCGCGCTCCCTGGTAGGCTCAGGTGTCTGGGTCGCTGTTTGCGGCGCGGGTTCGGGCGGCGGACGCAGTTCAGCAGGCTGCGGTACGGGTTCGGGTGTTGAACGCAATCCCGTAGATTGCGGTAGGGGTTCGGCCGGCCCAGGCGGAGGCGCGAGTGTCTCAACGGCGGGCTGGAGTTCGTCGCCTGTTGTGGGCTGACCTTCAGCGGCGCTCCCTGGCGCGGCTTGTTCAGGCCGGGATGTCATTTCTGTCGCGGCGGGCTCTGCCGGCGCCGGCGGCTGAGTGGATGTTGCAGGTTCGGAACGCGAGGGAATCGTCTGGCCGTGGCCGTTGCGCCGCACCGGCGGGTAGGACGCCGCTTGGGATGGGGTGGGCGCTGCGACCGGCGGCTCTGCGCGCACCTGGACGGTGGTCTGCGCCTGGTCGCGGGCGGCAACGGCCGGCAGCTCTGCGAGCGGCTCTACGGCTGGCAGGGCAGGCGCATGCGTTTCCATCCGTCGCGCCACGGCCTGATTGCCGGCCAGACGCTGCCACTCCTGGAACTGCACAATGGTGAGTTGAACCTGCTGTCGGGTTTCCTGCTGCGTCGGCAGGTGCGGGCGTTCGACGGTTGGTGCGACGTTGGTGTGAATCGGCGGCTGTGGGACCGCCGCCCGGATCGGCGGCGCGATGAGGGCACGCGGGGCGCGCACGCGGGGCGGCATGGCCGGTTAGCCCTTGCGGCCCTGGCGCGCCGCGGTGAAGTAACTGGCGAAGGCCGATTTCTGCAGCGGCCGGCCCATCTTGGCGAGCTCGCGCGCCACCCCCTGCACCAGGTGCCCCATCCCGATGGCCGCCCCCTCCTCGACGGCCAGGAAGGCCGCGGTGAGCACGCAATTGCGAATGTGGCCGCCGGCCAGCTCGAACTGCTGCGCCAGGAACGCGAAGTCAATGTCGGCGGCTCGCGGCGCATCCGCCGGGAAGAGGCCGCGCCAGATGCGCTCCCGGTCGGCTGCGGCCGGGAAGGGGAAATCAATGACGAAGCTCATGCGCCGGGCGAACGCCTCGTCCAGGTTCTGGCTGAAGTTGGTTGCCAGGATCGCTACCCCTTCGTATTCCTCCATCTTTTGCAACAGGTAACTGATCTCGATGTTGGCGTAGCGATCGTGCGCGTCCTTCACTTCGGAACGCTTGCCGAAGAGGGCATCGGCTTCGTCGAAGAACAGGATGGCGTTGGCGCTGCCGGCCTCCTCGAAGATGTGGCTCAGGTTCTTTTCGGTCTCGCCGATGTATTTGCTGACCACCGCGGACAGGTCAATCTTGTACATGTCGAGACCCAGCGAGCGGGCCAGGATCGCGGCCGCCATGGTTTTGCCGGTGCCCGATGGGCCGGTGAAGAGCGCGTTCAACCCGCGGCCCGCGGCCAGCTTGCGCTCGAAGCCCCAGCGCTCGTACACGGTGTGGACGTGGCGCACCTGGCTCTCGATGGCGCGCAGCAGCGCCATCTGGGGTTCCGGCAGCACCAGGTCGTCCCAGGTGTGCGGCGAGCTCATCTTGACTGCCAGAGCAGCCAGGTTCGGGTTGGACTGTTGGCGGCAGCCATCGAACCAGTCAGTCTCAACAGGGACGGCGTCCGGGCCAGCGCGCAGCCAGGCCTGACCCTGGGCGACGGCGGCCGCGCGCGCGATCTGCTCCGGGGTGAGCCGGAAGCGGCCGGCGAGCTCCGCGGGCAGCCGGCCGTTGCCGTTGGTCCGGCCCGCTAGCGCTGAGCCCCAGAGCCGGCGCCGCAGCTCGAAGTCGGGCACGGGGAAATGGATGACAAGCGGGGGCTGTGGCAGCGCGTGCAGCGGCCATGCTGCCTGGGTCGAGAGGATCACGCCCGGCCCCAACAGGCGCAGCGCGGCTGCTCGCCCGTCTGCATCCAGCGCGTCGCCGTGTCGGATGTGAAGGAGGGCGCCGCGCAGGTGCGCCTCGCGCCCTGCCCGGCGCAGTCGGCTATCGAGCTCCGGCACGGGCGGGTGGGCCAGCAGTGTTGCGTCGACCGTCAACAGCGGCCGACCCAGGGAGTGAGCCAGCGCGGCCGCCGCGGCCCCCTTGCCGCTGCCCTCCCGGCCCCAAAAGAACGCGCCAGGCGCCGCTGGCGCGCGCCACAGGTCGGCCAGGTGGGCCAGTTGAGCAGCTACGCCCGCATCCACCGGAAGTCTGGCGAGCGCCTGCGCTGGGGTTCCGGCTGAAGCCTCGAGTCCAGTCAGTTCCGCGGCGGGGATGTTCAACTCTGCCCACTCCTCCAGAGCGGGGTCCAACGAGTCGTGCTCCAGCAGGTATTCGACGATGCGATCGTCCAGCTTCAGGGGGCGGTCAATGAGCGGCGCGGGCACTTGCTCACCCCCGGCGCCGATGCGGATCAGTTGGTGTTGGACTAGCGGTGAGTCCGGCGCGAACAGGCCCCGGCCGGCCGGGTCATCCACGGCCGTGCCCGGCAGCAGGCGCAGCGCTAGGCCAGGGCTGAGCCAGCGGCGGCTGACATCATCCTGCAGGTATGCATAGACGCGGGCGAACCGGGCATCCACTTCCGGCGCCAGGAGCAGAAGCGTCACCTCCAGGGCCGCGGGTGACAGATCAAACAACTCAGCCAGCCGCGCGGGTCGCAGCGGAAGGGTGGTCGCGGCCAGCCGATCGGAGATGTGCGCCGCCAGTTCCGCGGCTCTCGCCTCCAGGCTCATGGCCTGGTCATCGTACATGATCTGCGCGCCGTGCAGCCCCTGCAGCACGCGCTCCATTTCATCGTCGGAGAGAAACAGGCCCAGGAATGTTTCATCGGTGCTCGGCCCGCGCAGCAGCCGCGCTCGCAGCACCTCACGATGGAGCCGCGCGGCCAACAGGCTGAAATAATCGGCCAGGTAGGTGCGAGTGTCTGGGTAGGGCGTGCTCATTGTCGCTCGCGCTCAACCCGCCGGCAGACTGATTTCCAACCGGCGGTTATTCAACCAGGGCAACGGCCCTCGGTCGCCGTCCAGGCCGGCCATTTGCAGCACGATGCCCAGCGGCGCCCGGCTCAGATCGACGCGCAGCGCGTCGTCGGCCAGGCGTAAATGGCCGGGGAGGCGGATGAACTGCTGCGCCAAGTAGTTTGCGCTGCTCTCGGTGAACCCACGCAGGCGGCCGGCCAGCCGTCGCAGGAGCAGCAGCGCCAGCTCAGCCTCGGGTCGCGCCCCGGCGAAGCTGGCAATCCCGGCATCGAACCAGGCCCGATCCGCCTCACGCGTCCACGCTGCGACATCCGGCCACTGGACCATCTCCTCTCGCGCCCGTTCTGCTTCGGTCAACGGGACACCGGCCAGCCACGCGGCGGCCGGGTCGCCCAGCGCCAGCGGCCCGTAGTCGCGGCCGACCGCAGCCAGCAGCAGCTGATAACGGCCTGCGCGGTCCAACTGCTCTGCGCAGCCGAGATCGCGCAGCACCGGCGCCAGCAGCGCCAGGCCGGCGAACGCGGTCGCGGCCACAGACACGCGCGGTTGCGCCGATCTGCCGGGTTCCGCCTCCGATTTCACCTCCGGCAGGGCTAACGGCGCCAGCCTGGACAGGTGCGCCCGGCCAGCGGGCGTGCTGAGCGTCTCGGCCAGCCAGGTTGCGGCCCGGGGCAACGTGCCGTCCAGGCGCGTCAGCACCGGCGCCAGGCTGGCCGGGTCCTCGACTTCTCCCGCGGTCAACGCCTGCCACAGCGGCGGCGCGGGCAGCGCCGACCAGGCCGCATGCAGCAGGGCGATATGATAGGCCGTCGCGGCGACGGTGACATCACCCGCCAGCGCCTGCTCGGCCGCGATGACCGCCAGATAGACGCGCAAGGTGTTGCGCGCCAGTGCGTCTGAGTCAGCGCCCCTTTCCAGTGGGATACCGGTGGACAGCACGGCCTGCAGGCGCTCCCAGTTCGGCGTCAGCGCTGGCACGGCCGGTAGGTTCGCAAAGCCCAGACCGCGCTCCCAGAGCAGGGCCACGTCGGCGGCGTGCATGGTCCGCAGCAGCGCCTCCAGCTGCCCCTCGCCTGCCAGCCGTCGTGCCACCGGGGATAACAGCGCGGGTCGGCCTCCCAACAGCAGCGCCGCGGCCTGGCCCGGCGACACATCGCGCAGCGGCGCAAACTCGGCGTAGGTCCAACGCGTCCACGCGCGGCCGGCGACCAGGTCCGCCAGGAACGCGGCCAGCAGGTGCGCGGGATCGTCGTAGCGCATGACAGTGTCCGGCGTGCCGTAGACCAGGGCGCTCGTGACGGCGCGCAGCATAGCCTGGCCCCAGGCCTGCGCGATCTCGGCTTCACTCATGGCCGCATCCAGCCAGAGGTCAAGCTCCAGCCGCCGGATGCGATAGACCGCGTCCGTATCGGAGGCAGGCGGCTGGAGGCGACCTGCCAACTCAGCGGGCAGACGGTCGCGCACCAGGCGGTCCAGCCGCGCCTGCAACGCCGCTGCATTCGGGGTGCCCTGTGGCGCGCTGTAGTTCGCCTGGAGATGCGCGATGGTTAGCATGTCGGTCACCGATCAGCCCACGCCTAGCAGCTCCTCCGGATTCCACGGCGGCTCCTCAGGGAACCACTGCTTGTAAACGTCCAGCCATTGGCCCGCTTTCACCAATTCCGCCAGGAGTTCGCTCACCTCGGCTGCAAGGTCTTTGCATTCGGGGACTACCCCCAACTGATAGTATAGCGGTTGGCCGACCATTTTGCCGTCCACCACGGCTGAGAGCAGCGGACCCACCACGCGGTAGTCAGCGGGCATGTCTTCGGAGAATCTCAGCAGCATGGACCAGGGTCCAGCCAGGGCAGCGATGTCTTCGCTGTCGAGCATTGCCATGGGGTTGTCGATCTCGCTGATCCTGCGCGTTGTGAGGCTGATGCCCGTTTCTTTGGTCAGTTGATCGATGCCTTGTCCGGTTTGCTTATCCGCCAGCAGGAAGCCCACGGCCAGGCCATCCAGGGCCTTGAACGCACCAGGCTGTCGGCCGATCGCTTCCCAGAACCTGGGCTTCACCAGGAGTCTTATCCCATCAATGAAATACTCGTTGGCCCACGCCAGAGCGGAACTGAAGCTGGACTGGGCGCGGCCAGGCACGAACAGGTCCACGAATTCGCCGGCCGCCAGCATGGTCAGCGCCTGGTCCCTGTTGAGCACCTGCCACTCGATGGGGATGGATATCCCAAACAGGCGATTCGTGAGCTCGCCTAGCAGATCGGGGACGAAGCCCTCGGATGTGTTTGGCATGTAGAAGGGCCAGCCCACCCCCTCGTCCACGCCCACGGTCATCACCCCACGCTCCAGAATCTTTTGGGCGCACGCCGAGAGGGTTCGGGTAGCTGTGATGAAGCTGGCTTTCGTGGCGGTGTCCGACCCGCCGGGGCCGGTCACTTTCAAGCTGACGGTGTAGGTGCCCGCGCCGGTGTAGCGGTGCGAGGGATGTTGCACCGTGCTGCTGCTGCCGTCGCCGAAGTTCCACAGCCACCCGTCGATCTGGCCGGACGACCCGTCCTTGAATTGCACATCTAGCGGAGGCGCGCCTCGCCGGGGTTCGGCGGCGAAGTCGGCCACGGGCGCGGGCGCGGTTTCGCACAGGCAGCGCAGGTAGGCCAGTTGCAGCGACTCGCTGAGCAGGCGGCGCACGTGGAGGCTGTCCAGCGCCTGGATACCGCCGCCGGGTGCCACCTGGAGGTGGGCCAGCACGACAAAATCATCTTCTGGTTTCGGAGGTTCGGGCGGACATGGTGCGCGGCGCTGGCCGCAGACCATGGCGGCGAGATCTTCGCAAGTAGGTTCCGCCGCCTGGTGTGAAGCTGGCAGCTCACACAGGATCGCGAACTCCGCCATCTCGCAGACGCGGCTGGACTCGTAAGTCCCGCCCGGCGGCATACACTTGTTGGGCATGGCCGGCGTCGGGTTGCTGAGCTTGTCGAAGGGCCGCACGGCCAGGTAGATGTCCGTCGCAGCGACCGCCTGGTAACCCAGTCTTAGCAGCAGCGTTTCGTTTTGGGGCGCCTGAATGACGAGCCGCTGAATCGTTGAGCCCTTGAGGGTCAACGTCTCCGGCGGATTGGTATCCGGGTTGGTGCTGGCTTTGTCGGCAACCGAGCCATCGGCATTGAACGCAGTCACGTCTGCCGGACTGGCGAAGGTAGCCAGCTCCAGGGCTGCCAGGGCCGTCGTAGCCGGCAGGGTAACCTCGACACTGAAGCCGCAGTTAAGTCCGGTGAAACCGCCCCAATTGTCTATCTGCGTCTCTTTGGCTGCGCTCCCGTCGTAGTCGAAAACCTGGAACGAGACCCCGTCCACGACGCGCGGGTTCGGGCCCGAACCCGGGGCCTGGGAGCGCAGATCGACAACCACCATTTTCTGCGCCTTTGCTGGCTGGCCGCCCAGGTCTTCGGGCTGGGCGCACGGCTCGGCGCTGGGAAGACACATTTTGAGCCCATCCGAGATGTTCAGCGCGACGCCGGGCGGGATGTAGAGTTCCTCCCCGCGCGGGGTGACGACGTAGCCCGGTTTGACGACGGCTGTACACTGCTGGCCATCCTTGCTGATCTCGACGCTCACGCCGGCGCCGCACACCACGCCCCAGCCATGTAGGAACCGGTTGTGGCGACGCAGCCGCTCGCGAAAGTACGTCTGCTCGGCCTGGAGGTCGGCGGCCTTCAGTTGCTGCCGGTCGAAGTAACGCGGCCTGACGAGGCCCGTGTCGAAGGTGTTAGGCATGGCTTCGCTCCTTGTGCCCCGTTAGTCGCGGTCGCCCAGGTAGAACCAGCTTTCGAACGTGCCGCCCTGGCGGCCATCGCCGCTGCGCCGCTTGTGCGCGACCAGGCCGCCGATGTTGTTGGCGTCCACGGCCTTGTCGCTGGTGTCGAGCGCGAAGTCGCCGCGGAAGATCACCCGCAGGAGCAGCCGTTCGGCGTTGAACAGCATGGGCGGCGTGCTAGCTTTGGTGAAGAAGAGCCGCACCGCGGATGCTGTCTTTTCGCCGAGCGGCAGCGGATCGATCTCCAGGATACGGTTGGTGGCCGGATCCTTGGCGGTCACTTTGACCGGCTGATGGATGGCGCCCCTGAGCAAGCATTCACACAGCGCACCGTTTTCCGAGGAAAATGGCCGTTCGTGAAGCTGGAAGACCTCGCTGCGCGTGCCGGCAGATGGACTGCCGGCTTTGCGCTGTTGGAACACCGTGGCCATCTGCACTTCACGATCGAACTCGATGACTAGCCCCAGGCCATCCTTCCGCGGCCCGGGCTCAGCGAATTTGTCGTCTGTCATGAGTTTGAGGAGCTCATCCAGGTTGGCGACAACCATGTTGTGCGCCCAACTCAGCCCGATGATGTGCGTCAGGTCCGGGTCCTCGATGGGGCCCGGATCGCCTGTGTCTCCCTTGAGGCCTTTATCACCCTTCTCGCCCTTGTCGCCTTTATCACCCTTCTCGCCCTTTTCGCCCTTATCACCCTTATCACCCTTCTCGCCTTTGTCGCCCTTTTCGCCCTTGGGCCCTTGCGGACCGTCTGGGCCTTCCGGGCCGCGGGGACCGGGCTTGCCCTCGGCAAGGCCCTGGTCCAACATGCAGCGGATCACCTTTACGATGTTGTTGGTGCTGGGCACCAGGGGGCGATGGGTCAGGTTGTCAATAACGTTATCGCCTTCGCCGGCCTGACCGGCGTCTTTGACTTTGGCGCCGGGGATGTAGTCCGGGATGTGCGCCACGATGACGCAATGGCCTTCAGCGCCGCCGTCCTGGCAGCCAGGGCAGCCATCCAGCGCGCTGACGAACAGTTCATCACACGCGGCCTCTTCCACGTCCAGCACGGCTACCAGGCCGCGTTCGGGCTGGCGACCAGCAGCTTCGTCGTCTGCGGCCACGTAGAGCCGGCCGCCCAGCACTGCCAGCCGTTGATAGCGCGGCTGGCCGGCGATCGGTTCGTGTGTGCCGCGGGCATCGGCCGGGCCTGCGCCGGGTTTGCTGGCCTCGAACATGTCAATGGTCTGCACCTGGCTTTGGCCCTCGGCCGAAATCTCGAGCACGTAGGCCCAACGCTCGTTGGGGGCCATGGCCAGGTCGTGCGGTGCGCTCGGCCAGGCGGCCCCGCGACCTTCGGGGAAAAGCGCCAGCGGGCCACTGGTGGTGTCCAGCCGGTAGCGGCTCAAGAAGGCCTGGCCGGCTTGTACGTCTGTCCCTGCCCACAACACGGTCAGGTATTGGCTGTCAAGGCTGGTGGTCACGGCCAGGGGCTGGCCGATCGGCGTGAGTGCAGGGCTCAGCTCTTTCAGCGTCGCTACTTCCACCACCCGCATGCGGTTGTTGGCGGCATCGGCGATGAAGAGATACCTGCCGTCCGGTGTGATGGCCAGCATGTTCGCGCCTTCGTTGTCATCCAACGGGCTGTCGAAGTCTAGCGTGCCACCGGCCGGCAGGCTGGTTGTCGTGCCGTCCAACCAGTCGCGGATGGCCTCGTCGGTCCACTGCAGCAGCCGGGCATTGCCGGAATCCCTGGCTTTCAGGACGAGGGCGAAGAGGACCCCGGTGCGCGGGGAGACGATCAACCGGGCGGGGCCGGGGATCCGCAGAATGTCTGCTGGCTGCTGCTTCGTGCGGATTTCGGATTCCTTGTAGAAGGCGATCACCGGCCCCAGCTTGGTGGGGAGGGCTGGGCCAGGGAGCACAGGCCCCGTGGCGGTCATCTGTGTCGCCAGGTAGATGCGGTCGCCGAGCAATGAGAGGGCCAGGTCGGTGGGCTGCTGCCCGCCATCTACGGCCGTGATCAGATCGTGCGTGTCGGTGCGATACGCGTAGAGCCGCGCCGCCAGATTCTTGGCGGTCTCGCCCTCGTCGGCCGCGATCGCCTGGGCTGCGACGTAGAGCTGCTGGTACTGGTCGTCCGCGGCCACGGCGCGCGGGCTCTGCTTCGCCAGGGCGATGGTATGGAGCCAATCCAGCCGTGCGCGCAGCGGTTGGCGCACGGGAGGTCGCACGCCGGCCTTCTGGAAGAACTGGTGAACCTTGAAGCTCTCGCGCACCCGATTGTAGGCCTCGCTTTGGTCGGCGCAGTCGCAGTCGGGCAGAATGACCGGGATCTTTTCTTCCAGGCATTCCTGGTAGCAGAGGGCGATGAACAGGTCCTGCGCCGTGCCTACCTCGGCCTTATCATCAACCAGGGTGGGCTGGATCAGAGGAACCAACATCTCCTCGGTGACCATGATCTCGCGGCCGCAGCAGTCCAGCGCCATGCCAGGCTGGAGGATGACGAACTTGTCCTGACATTCGGGGTTCCGGTGCGCGATCACTTTCAGCCCGCAGACGGTGCCCATGCCGTGCAAGAGGCTGTTGTGCACCCAATCCTTGCCCACCAAGTAGGCCTGCTCGTTGGCGAAGTCGCGTTCCACCAGCAGCTTGCCGTTGAAGTAGGTGTTCCGGCGGAAGGTTTGGATGCCGCACGGGATGCAGGTTGGGTTCGGGATGCAAGTCGAGTTTGTGTTGCTCATACATGACTCCTTACGATGCGCAGTTGCACGTCTTGGAAACAAGGCGGTTGCGGCCCAGCCGGGGGTTGCGCGGCTCAGGCGCTGCCAGTTGGCTGCTTTGGGCCAACGTCATTTCGCTCAGGGCCGCTGTCGGATAAGGTCCCAGGAGAGTGTCAACGCCGATGGTGGATTGACACCCGATGCGCAGGCCGGGCGCAACGATCCGTAGTTGATAGCGTGTGTGTGCTGGCTTTTGTTGGTCAATAACGCGCCGCAGCGTCTCCTCGGCGGCTGCGTCGGGCGCCGCGCGGCTGGGGACTACGATGGTGAAGTGGTGGGCGATCTCAGTCGCCTGGGGCGCCAGCGGTATCCCGGCCAGGTAGAGCTGGTTGTTGACCAGGTCTTCAGCGCCCATCTCCCGGCGTGCAAGGGCGCTTCGCAGCCGGAAATGCTCCACGATGACCGGGTATGGCGCGGCCAGGCCACTGTGCAGCCGCAGGACTGCCTGCAGGCCGGCGATGGTGCCGCGCTGTTTGTGGAGCGCGATGGCCCGGCGCACGAACTCGCGCCGTGTCGCGTCCGGCCATTCCGCCAGGAAGGCGATATCCACCCAACTGGCCAGCCAGGCCAGGAAGTCACCGGATGGCGCGCCGTCCGGGTTCAAGTAGCCGGTGAAGCGCTCGATCTGGCTCTCGATCTCATCGAAAACGGTGTTGAAGTAGCTCAGGTAGCGATCCAGGAAATCGGCGCTGACGGGATCCTCCCGGAAGACCGGCGGCAGGTAATGCAGCGATGATTGCCGCGGGGCGTAGACGGTCAGCGCCCGAAGCAGAGGCGTGGCGGAGCCGTTGCTGCTCAACTGAAACTGCATCCAGAGGTAGCGACCCGGCGGGCTCTGCACCAAGACCTCCGGACGATCGTCGCTGGTGATGACCAACGGCGTTGACCAGCGGTCCGGCGGCAAGTCGGCCACGCGTTCCAACCCGATGTCAGCCGCTGTGGTGTAGGTGCGCACGACGACGCTGGTGGCCGTCGGGATGGCGCAATCCAGGGTCAGGCGGTGCCAGGCGCAGCCCACGCTGCCGCTGTCCAGGGCCGGCGTGATGTAGCTGCCTGCCCGCGGGTAACGGACGCTCATCGGCAGGGCCAGCAAAGCCAGGCCCAACCCCGGCACGCGGCCCAGGCGATCCACCTCCAGCCCGGCGAGCTCCAGCTCGGGACAGCGCGGCCGCTCTTCCTGCGGCAGCCACAGGCTTGTGCCGTCCCACCGCAGCGGTAGGGGTAGTTCCCGGCGGAAGAGGCGCGGTTCAGGTGACGGTAAGGCCCCTGTGACGCCGATGACCGGCCGCGCGCCCTGGGCCGCGACGGCGCGGCCTTGCAGGTCCAGCTCGATCACGGCTTGCAGGCTGCTGTCCAGTACGAGGACGCTGCCAGTGGCATCAACTGCCAGGTGGCGTGGCTCGATCAGCACCGGCCGGCCGCCCGAATAGTCGTCATCGAGCCGCCACAAGCGGTCGTAGCGCCAGACCCGACCGGCGGTCGCGTCCGCCACATAGAGGCGGCCTTCAGCATCGTAGGCCAGGTCCCACGGCTCGCCGCCGGGCATGGCCAGGATGTGGCGGGCCGCCAGGCCCGGCCAGGTGTAGAAGATCACGCGGCCGTGGCCAGTGTCGGCGATCACCAGGTCGCTGTCAGGGCTAATGGCGATCCCGCGCGGGCTCAGCAATGTGTACGCGTCCGGAGGCTCGCTCGCGCGCGGCGCCCATAACGGCACGAACGCCTTCTCGTGCGTCGTGTAGGTCAGGACGCGGTTGCGGTCGGGGTCAGCCAGGAACAGGCGTCCGTGTGGCCCGATGGCCAGGCCGGTGGGCTGCGTCAAGCCGCCGAAGGTGCCAGCCGGTTCGGTCGGCGCGATGGGGGTGGCCGCGGCGTCACCGAGGCGCACGCCGCCGGCAGCCTCATCGTATGATGTCTGCGCATAACGGCCAGCGTTCCAGTCGGTGGCGTTCGCAAAGCGCAGGAACGGGTCCCGCACGGGCTTAAGCGGTGCGCTCATATTTCACCTTGACATCGAGGGCCTCGGCCGGCAGATACACCAGGGCGCCGGGCTCGACGTTGAGCACGTCGTCGCAGAGCTCCTCGCCATCGGCGGCTGCAAGCTCCAGGCACAGGACGCGCGCCACGCCGGGCACGCTGAGCGCCTGCTGGTAGACGTTGCCGAAGAAGACATCCTGGCCGAAAGGCCAGCCGCGGCCATCTTCGCCGCCCTGCAACGGATGGAAATAGCGTCGCAGGCGCGCGATCACCGCGTCGCGCACGACTTTCAGGTCGAACGGCCGGCCGACCGTCACTTCTAGCTCCAGCTTGCTGATCTCGCGATACCGGGGGCCGACCACGTAGAGCTCGGTTGTGATCAGGCGCCGGCTGCTGAGGTGCGCGCAGACCAGGCGGAGCTGGTCTTCGGTGGGCTGGGGCTTGTCCTCTTTGTTTTCGGGCAGGATGACCACGGTGACCGCGCCGGGCGTGTCTTCCTTCAGTTCCGGCGGCGACTTGGTGGTGTCGACCGCCGTGAGCGCCAGGGCGTAGGCGCGCTGAATGCGCACCCCCGGTGTCTGAAGCGCCAGCGCCGCGAAATCATCCTGCGTCACCGCCCGGTCGCGCATACGCAGGTCGTGAGGGGCGCGCAACATGACCTCGGATAGCGGCTCGATGTCGGCGCCGCCGGCCGCTGCGCGCAGGTTGGTCACGCTGTCCACGCTGGGCAGCGCGCTCTTGAGCTTGGAGATCGCGCCTGCGCCCACGTTGCCCACCGCGCCGCCGCCGTAGCGATAGCGGCGGGCCCGCACCTCGGCGCCTGCGCCTGGGATGCGGCCGTGGATGCCGTCACCGAAAGTGACAACCCCGGCCTGCGCATCCAGGAGGAAGACAGGATCCGCCGGCCCTGCGCCGTAGAAATCCTCGGCCACGCGCCAGGTCTCCGCCTCGCCGGCCAGCTCCGTCACCACCAGGGTCAGATCGGGCTGCCGCGTCGCGGCGTCAACCAGAACCGGGGTGCGACTCAACGCCAGGGTTTGGCCGGGCCGGCCGTTGCTGGTCCCCAGGATCTCCTCCACGCGGGTAACCGCAGCGGTGGCCGCCACCGTGTTCAGGCGAAATTCGGTGACTTGCGGCGCCTCATCGGGCTTCTCCACCACCCGCGCGCGCAACCAGACCAGATCGTAGGGCACCGGGGCCGCATCGTAGCCGAGATCGGTCCACGTTTCTTCCGCGACCGCCTTGGGGTTCAGGCCGGCTGCTGCTGTGACGATGGCTGCCACGGTGCTGGGTGAAGGGCTGGGCTTGGCTAACTCCGCGCACAGGCTATCCAGCGCAGTCCCGCTCAGGCCCATCTGCTCCCAGGTATCTTTGTCGAGCTGCTCAGCGGCCAGGGTGAACCCGCTGGTCCCCTGGATGTCGTCGGCCAGCTCACCGGCCGTGGCCGGCGGCTTGTGCAGCCCGAGTTGAGCCCACAAATCGCGGCTCAAGGCGGCAAACGCCACCGGGGTCAGGCCGCCCGGCACGTCCAGGTAGATGTGCCCGCTGCGCGCCAGGCCGGCGGTTTCATCCATGCCCGCCAGCGGCGCCCACGCGTCGGCGTTGACCAGGGCGGGGAACTGGCTGGCCGGCTGCGTGCCCCGATACGCCTCCCAAACGATCTGCTGGCTCTCGGCCGCGGCCTGCCAGGGGAAGAGGCATTCCATGCCCAGCGGACCTTCGTCGGCCGCATCCGGGCTGGCCGCGCTGGGTTCGTTCACCTGGGGCACGAAGGCGGTCAGGTCCAGCTCGCCCGCGGGGAAACGATCCAGGCTGTAGTTCTTGCCCTTCTGGCGGTGCGGCCGCGGCAAGATGCCCAGCAGACAGACGGCGCCGACCGCCGGGTTGCTGCCGAACGGGTAGAACGGCACCGGGAAGCGCACCTCCGCCTTGTCGGCGTTGTATTCGGTGACCTGGTCACGGGGCGGCGATCCGCCGCTGGGCACGATGACGGCCGCCACCACGGCGTTGAGCGCAGCCAGCGTGCGGTCGGTCTCAAATGTCAGCGGCTGCGTCAACTCGGGGTCATCCACACCGACCTGGGTGCCTTTGGGGATGTAGACCAGCAGCGGGTCGGAGACGGGATCGCTGAGCTTCTTCAGCTTGAAGGTAAGCTGGGCGCGGGCGGCCAGGGCCGGGTGCGGCTGCACGTTGAGCAGGTTCAAGAACTGGATGTAGTTGAGGTCCGGGATCTGGTTGAGCCGGAACAGGATGGTCTCCGTGAGCCAGGCGTGCAGCTTGACCAGCGTCATGCCGGGGTCGGCGTCGTTGAAGTTGGTCCACTCCGGCGTGAAGCGGGGGATGCGCGCCCGAGCCTCGGCCACGAGCTGGTCGAAGGTCCGGTCATCGAGCTGGGGGGTCGGCAGCGGCATAAAGGCTCCTCCTTATCCTCGCCCCTCGTTGATGTAGAAGGGGTACACCAGGTTGTGGAAGGCGTTGTTGGCCCGGACGCGGTAGTCCACGTAAATCAGCAACGTGTTCGGCGTCTCCGGATGGTTTTCGGCGCGCACATCCAGCACATCAATGCGCGGCTCCCAGCGCAACAGGGCCTTCTGCACTTCCTGGGCGATGGTGGCGATGGTGTTGGCGTCGTTCGGTGCGAAGACGTAATCGTGCAGCGCCGCGCCGAACTCCGGCTCCATGACGCGGCTGTTGGGCGGCGTGCTCAGGATGATCCAGATGGCCTCCGCGATGCTCTGCTCGCCGCTGACGAAGGACAGGCCACCGCGGCCGTTGACGCGGATCGGGAACTTCCAGCCCTTGCCCAGGAAATCAATCTCACGCTGCACAGGGTTGCTCTTTGGCATCTCAATCACCTACCAGTACCATCGGAAACGCGGCCAGGATAAAGCCATCGGCATTGTCGTTGTTTTGTTTGGTCTGATCCATGAAACGTGCGATCCCTTTGCTGCTCGGCCCATAGACCACCGATCCGCTGGCCGCCGTGACCCGGCAGCGGCCTTTGATGGTTCCGCTTTGGACGCCGCCGACCGAGCCCGCTTCGTCTCCGGTGCTGCTTGGAATCTCCGAATCTTGCAGGAGCGCATGGAGGCTGCTTGGCCCCACCAGTAGTTCCTTGCCGCCCACATCTGTCACGTTTAGTGCCTGGTCCAACTGCGCGATGTTGGGGTAGGGCACAGGAACGGGCGGACTCGGCGGCGCCGGCGTGTTGCACACGTCCGGGAAGGCAAAGGCGATGCCCATCATGGGTGCGATCGGTTTTGACATGGATCATGACTCCATTCACGCGGCCCGGCGGCTAAAACCGCGGCCACCCTCGCGAAGTCCACCTGCGTGGACTGGGCTGAGTCGCCAGGGCCTACCCATCTGCCTGGATCACCACCCGCCGATAGGCGCCGGACGTCTGCTCCGCAAAAGGCCAGGCGCCTCGCCAGACGACATAACACTTGTTTGCGCCGGGATCGATTACCAGGGTGTCCAGATTCATGGTGATGGCCTGGCGTCGCCATGCGCAGTCGTCGTCCGGGCCGCTGCCTCGATAGTAGTCGTACCGGGCCGTGATGCTTTCGCTCCCCAGTGTGAACCCGTAACGTGTACCGTCCCGCTCGATCAGTATTTGACCGGCCTTGGGCAAATAGGGCAATGCTGTGAGCTGCCGCGCCGCCCGCAGGTAGCCGTTAAAAAACCGGTTCTGGAAGCCTGTCGGCAGCGGGCGATCCAGGGGGTGGCTGGCAAAATCCCCCTCGGTCGACCGCGAGGCCTCGCTGCGCGGCTGCCAGCCGAACAGGTCGGCCGCCGCCGGGCTGGCCAGATTGCGCCGCAACCAGACCTGGCCGTTGACCGTGACCGTCCCCTGGCCGCTGGCCCCCGAAAAACCAAGCACGATCACATCCCCCTCGGGCTTGTAGGGCGCCAGGTCGTGCTCGTAGCGCAACGCCAGGCTGTTGGGCTGGTCGGTCATGTAAATTGGTAAAGGGCTGGTTGGCGTCAACGTTCCCGCGGCCGGCGAGCTGTTCGACGCCGCAATGGTGTAGGTGCGCTTCAACAGCACGACACCGGTCAACTGGTTCGCGCCCGAACCAGCCGGGTCCTTCCGGTAGCCGACCAGGAAGAGTCCTTGATAACCGGTGCCTGTCGGGTAGATGGCGTCCATGCTGCCTACGGGTTCAAATGGATCGGGTTGCCCTTCGCTGTCAACTGGGCGCTGGCCTCGATGTTGATGTTCTGGCCCTTGATGGTGATGTCCTTGGCCGACTCGATGGTGATGCCATCCGCGCTCATCACGATCTTGTTGCCGTTCGAGTCCTCCACGGTCACCTGATCTTCGCCGTCGTCGAAGATCAGCTTGTGGCCGGAGACCGTCTGGATCATGCGCACCTGGGGGTCGTCCGACGGCGGCGCGTTATCGCCGTTCCACAGGTAGCCCAGGATGTAAGGCCGGTGGATGTCCCCCATCTCGAAGGCGACCAGCGCCTCATCCCCGACCTCCGGCTGGAAATACATGCCCAGCGACGGGCCGGCCAGCGCTGCGGCCACCCGGGCCCAGTCGCTAGTATTGTCGTCCGACAGCCAGGGGAAAGAGACGCGAATGCGGCCCAACCCCTCCGGGTCGTCCAGGTCGGTCACCAGGCCGACGACGACCCCCTTCATGCGCTCGGTCATGTAGCTGGCCCCTCCAGGCGCGCCGTAAACTCGGTGGTGTAACCGGTGTTGGCGACCTTGTGCGTGCTCTCAGTGACCAGGTAACGGCCACTGTAGCGCGTGCCCAGGCCATTCAGGACGATCACGCGGCCCGCACGCAGATCCGGCAGGCCCACAGTGGCGCCGCGGCCGGTCACCAGGTCGTTGAGCCGGTCCCGCAGGATGCCACGCGCCATCTCTTGCGCGCGCTGTGGGTCGGTGATCGGCTCATCCACCACCACCTCATGCGTCTCCGCCAGCGCTGAGTCAATGCTGGAAAGAAGCTGCTGGTCCGGCAGGTTTGGGCGGAGGTCTTGGAGAGTAGCTTCGCCGGTGATGACCCGCTCGTTGCCTTGCGCCCGTGGGTTCCAACCGCGCACCACCACCCTGGAAATCTGGCCTTTGGTCTTCAACGTGGGTGTGAACTGGATCAGCGACTTGCCCCACGACAGCTCATAGGTCGTCTGGCTAGTGGGGCTGCGACCGAAGAACAGGACGGAATCGCCGCCGTCCTCCGGGATTTTAACGTACAAGTCATAGCCCAGCCGCCGCGCGCGGCCCATCAGGAAGATGATGGGATACTCGTTGTTGGCCATCACGTAGGTGTGCGCCGTCTCCTCCGCCATCTGGCCGTCGGGGATTTCAATGCCGATGTTGAGCCCCTGCGCGATAGCCTGGGCGATCTCGCTGTCCTTTTTATTCTCGAACGGCTGCACCTCTTGTGCACGTTGCAGGGTATAGAGCAGGCTCAAGGCTCGCACTCGCAAGGTGGGCGCGCCGGTGGCCGGGAAACTGGGTGTCAGCGATACGACCTGGCCGGTCATCATCAGGTTGGGCTCGTCCGGCCCATAGTAACCCAGTCGCAGCTCGACCTTGGCCCCCGGGTCGAAGTTCGGCACCGGGCTGTTGTCCGGCAGCTTGCGCAGTCGATTGTTCTCATCGTAAGGGCTGCTGTACTTGGGTACTCGCAGTATCGGGTCCCAGTCGTGCAGCACGAACTCGAAGGAGTCCAGCCGCTCCAGGCTATCGCTGTAGCTGACCTCGACTACGTCGCGGATCACGGCGCGGCTCAGGTTCTGCCCCCGGAGCTTGATTTCGAAGCGGGGGGCGTAGAAGTTCTGGGCCTGGTAGATCGGCGTCGTAGTCATAACAGCCTCATGTCGTCGGCGGCAGCTCAAGCACCGCGCCGGGCGTCAGCCGCCGCGGGTTCAGGATGCGATTGTGCGACGCGATCAGCCGCCAACGGCCGGGGTCGCGATAGGCTTCGTACGCGATCTGCGGCAACGTTTCACCCTGGCGCACCACATGAACGCGCGTGTGGTCAGCCGACTGCAGGTTGAGCTGCTGGAGCTGCTCCTCCAAGGTTTTGTATTCCCGCAGCGAGAGGGTGACGTTGGCGCGCAACGGTACGCCGTCGCTGTTGAAGAGCGTGAACTTGCGCGTGACGCTGTCCACGATACAATCCAGCGCCGGGATCGGACGGTCGCCGCGGTCGGTGGTGACGCCGGGAAAATGGTCACCCCAGGTGATGCGCACAATGGGCGGCGCATGCATCTCGCCGTCAATCTTGACCAGGCGATAGAACGGATCCACTCGTTCGGTGACAGGCGTGGCGTTCGGTCCGGTGCCATCCTCCGTGGTATCGAAGAAGAGCTCCAGGCTGAGCCGCTCGCTGTCCCCGCGCATGAATTGCAGCACGGGGCTGTCCAGCCCTGGAATGGCGACCTCGGCAAACTGGGCGCCCTTGGTCAGGCTGTACTCCGTTGGGTTAAATTGGACCGTCAGCGGGTCGCCCACGGCACGCTTCGAGAGGTCCAGCTTCTGAAAGGTCATCTTAGCCATCGAACTACACCATTTGGAATCGAGGGCTGCGCACAGGCTCGATTCCAGACTATTGGTCTAACCTGGCGGCCCGCCGGTCAATCCGCGTATCGCGCTCGCGCGCCTGGCGTTCACGTTCCTGCTCGGCCAGCGCGCGGGTCACAGCGTCGACGATCTCGCGCATGACCTCGGGCGTCAGCATGGCACGGGCGTCGGTGAGACGGATGTTGCTGGTCAACTCGTTGATTCGGACGTCCATCAGAACAGGTTACTCGTCAGATCGCTGACCAATTGGCCAGGTGAGAACTTCAGCTCTAGCTTTTCGTGCGCGATCTCCAGCGTCTCGATGCTGATTTCGCTGGCCTTGGCGTTCAGGTTAGGGCCGGCCCACTTGATCGGCAGGCCGCGCGAGAAGCTCCAGGTTTTGATGGGCACGCGCAGCTCGTTTTGCAGGATGATCAGGCCATCGCGGCGCTTGCCCTTGCCCTCCACGAACGCCTGGTGCCACAGCCACAGGTCCTCGCCCAGCCCGACCCCGCGCTTCAGGACGATGTTGCTGTAGCGAAACCGGGTGGGGAACCGGTGCACCCGGTCATTGACACCGCCCTCCAGATATTCGTAGGCATCCAGCGTCGATTCCAGCCCTGTGCATTCGCTGAACCCACCCACCACCAGGCTGGCGTAGCTCATGATGGTGCTGAAGGTGCTGCTGGTGTCCAGGAGCGTGATCAGAAAGTTGAAAGCCGGTAACGGATCGAGACGCGGCAGTGCCATAGATTACTCCGTGATCTCCACCGCTTCCACGGTGCGGCCCAGGCGGAATACGATGAACTCGAACGGGATCGTAGGCGCCACCGCGATGTCCGCGATCATCTGGCCCGCGTCCACCACGTGCGGCGGATTGTTTTCGGCGTCGCAGCGCACCTGGAACGCGGCCGCCGGGGACCGCCCGGCCAACGCGCCCTGCTGCCATAACGCGTGCAGGAAACTGCTGAGGCTGAAACTCAGCGCCTGGCGCAGCACCTGGTTGTTCGGCTCGAAGACCGCCCACTGGTTGGCTTTTTCGATGGACTCCTGGATCATCAGCAGCAGCCGCCGCACGTTGAGATAGCGCCATTCCGGGTCGCTGCTCAGCGTGCGCGCGCCGTAGACGCGGATGCCGCGGCCCGGCAACGCGCGCAGGCAGTTGATGCCCAGGGGGTTCAGGATGCCCTGCTGCGCGTCATCCACATCCGCGCTGAGCCCCTTGATGCCTTCCAACAGGTAGTTGGCCGGCGCGCGATGCACGCCCTGGCGCAGGTCGGCGCGCGCCACCAGGCCAGCGATGTGTCCGCTGGGCGGCAGCGGCAGCAGCTCGCCGGTCCCTGCATCCTGCACGGTCACCCAGGGATAATACAGCGCCGCGTAGGACGAATCGAACCGGGCGCGCCAGGTTTGCACGCTATCCAGGCTCAGCATTTCGGCGGGCGGGTCGAGCAGCGCCATACGATACAGCCGGCGCTCGCCCTGGCCCAGCATGGCCGATTGCACAGTGAAGATGTCGTCCAGGCTGAGCGCGGGGGGCAATGTCACGGCAGCCAGCTCGAAGCGGATGGGCGATCCCGTGAACGGATCCCTGGCCTCGGCGGTGGTCTCCAGCGGGTAGTAACCGTCCTTCTGCAGGCGCAACGCCACCAGGCCAACCGGCAGCGTGGTCAGGGTGAACAGCCCATTGTCGTCGGTGATAGCCGGCGGCGCTGCTGCCTCCACCGGCTGCACGACCACGCCGGCCAACAGGACATCCCCCAGCGGCGTGCGCTCGACCACTTGGCCCGATAGTTTGCCCTGCGGAGGGTTGAGGGTTTGGCACAGGATCGGCCGGACGGGCGCCGGGCTGGCCGCGGGACTTTCCACCCGTAGCACAGCGTCCGGAGCGACCAGGATGCTCACCTCATCTACCTTTTCCAGGGTCGCCAGGCCATCCAGGAAGTCACTGATTTTGACCGCTGCCAGACCATCGCGGCCGCCAACCAGCGGCAGCCGCTCGACCGGGGCGGGCCAGCGGCCCGGGATCAACAAGTCGGCCGGGTCCAGCAGGACGCGGGCGTCAATCAGGCGGCTGTTCGCCTGGATCACCTGGACGATGAAACGCTCATGTTCCGGGGCCAGGGTCAGGTTGGTGTGGTGTTCGATCACCTGGCCGTCCAACAACACCAGCAGCGTGAACTCCACGGTCTCCAGGCGGATGCTGGCCGCGAGATCCAGGCCGGTCAGCGGCGCGTCCCAGACGATCTGGCGCAGGTGCGGCTCTATCGCCTGGACGCGACGATAGCTGGCCGCGATGACGTCACCCTGACTCAACCGGACGATGGCGCCGACGCGGAAGCCGCTGAGGCTTTCGACCTGGCTCACGTTGCCGTCGTCTGAGCCGCCCGGCGCGGTCGTTGTTGCGCCCAGGCCGGCCGGGTAAAGCGAGACTGCCAGCCGATTGCCCCAGCCACCAGGGCTATCGTAACGCACAACGGCCCCTGCTTCCGCGCGCGGCGCGGCCGTGACCGGGTCAACCAGCGCGCCGTGGCTCGCCCAAAGCTGCACCGCGGGCTGTTGGTCGGCCACGGGCAGCCCTGCGGTCTCCTGGGTGATCAGGCTGACCGCGCTGGCCTGCGCGCCGGCCGCCAGCGAGCGGTCGGCGATGCGCACCACGTAGCAGGCGGCTCCGCCGTTGTCGAAGAAACCGCGCACCGCCCGGCCCAGGTATGCATAAGCCAGCGGCTCGCCGAACACTGCCAGGTACTGGCGCCAGCCGACCAGCTTGACCGGCGCCAGCAGCGGCCCGCGTTCAGCGTAGCCGACGAACCCTGCAATGTCGGTGCGCAGCGGACCGATGACTGGTCGCCCTCGATCCACCTGTTGGAAGTAGACGCCCGGTGTGGCGTACATCTCTGCTCCCCCGGTCAGCCCTTACGTCAGCTCCAGGCCTTCGTGGCAGATTTCCAAGCTTTCGATGGCTGCTTCGTTGGTGGTGGCGTTCAGCGCCGGCCCTTCCCACTTGCAGATCCAGCCGGCAACGAAGTTCCAGCGTAGCACCTCCGACCGCGCCTCATCCATCAGTATGATGGCGCCGGAACGCCGCTCGGTGAGGCCGTCTATGGTGGTCTTCCGCCACTGCCACAGCTCCTTGTCTTGCGTGAATCCACGCTTCAAGGTGATGTTGGAATACTTGCGCAGCCCCGGCAGCTTCCTCACTGTGGCCGACTCGCTGCCTTCGCGGTACTCGATGACGTCCTGCTCGGTGGTCAGCCCGCCAACTTCGGTGAACCCGGCGCGCGTGACGCCATCAATCTCCACAAGGAAGTTGAACTGGGCATACGGATCAACGCGATCTCCCGTGGCCATATTGTGCTCCTTCTTTCAAACCTGCATCAGGCGGTCGCCTCGCGCGTCTTCTGGCTGATGCGGAAGATGACGAATTCGGCCGGTTTCACCGGCGCGATACCGACCAGGATGATCAGCCGGCCGTTGTCAATGTCGTTCTGGGTCATGGTGGTGCGATCGACTTTGACGAAGAACGCCTCTTCGGGCTTGGTGCCTTCCAGCGCGCCGCTCTTCCAAACCGCGGTCAGGAAGTTCGACACGCTGCGGTTGACCGTGGCCCACAACGGTTCGGCATTGGGCTCGAACACGGCCCATTGGGTGCTGCGCTCGATGGACTTCTCCACGAACAGGAACAGGCGGCGGACGTTGACATATTTCCACTCAGGGTCGCTGCTCAACGTGCGCGCGCCCCACACCCGCAGGCCGCGGTTCAGCTCGCGGAAGTCGCGCAGGCAGTTGATGTGCTTCGGGTTCAGGATGTCCTGCTCGCCTTTGGTCAGGCGCACCTGGAGATCGCGTATCCCCAGCACCACCTCGTTGGCGGGTGCCTTATGCACACCGCGCTGCACATCGCTGCGCGCATAGACGCCGGCCACGTGGCCGCTGGACGGCAGGTAATGCACTTCGCCGTTGCGGCCAAACGGGTCACTGATGACCAGCCACGGATAGTACAGCGCGGCCAATGTCGTATCGTAGAGCTGACGCTGGTCTTGCACATCCTTCATCTTGGCGTTGGGCCGCGAATCCAGGATGGCGAAGCGATAGCGCATGTACGCGCAATGGCTGATGACGGCGTTTTGCACATCCTGGTCGGTCTGGCCGGGCGCCGCGACGATGCTGATGTCGTCGATGTTTTCCAGTGCATAGATGCCGGTGCGGTCGGCCGGGTCTACCGCGGGGCTGCCGATGTACGCGGCCTTGTCCACCGTCGCTAGGTCGTCGTTGCCGCCGGCCAGGCGCCGGGAGACCTGGGTGTCTGGGATCGTGAGCCTTAGGTTGGCCGCGCCAGACACGTCGGCGCCGTTGTCCTGTTTGGTCAGATCGGAAAGGCGGATCAGATCTGACTCGCCGGCGCTGGCAGGTTTGCCGCTGGCCCGGTCGAACAGCCCCACGATCTTGAGCGCGTAGCGATTGTGGTCGGGGTCCAGGCCCAGGTTAAGGAACGCCTCGCTCTCGGTGACCTTGCCTTCGCTGTTAAGGTGTTCCACGATGATGTCGAACTCCAGCGAGGCGGCAGTGTCGCCGGCTTGCAGCGCGACGGCCGCGCCGCCGGCAAAGTCGACTTCATTGGTGGCCGTGCTGACCCCGCTAACGCGCTGGCGCATCACCGGTGCAGGGGGTGTTCCGCGCTTCACATCGAGCACGCTGCCCTTGCCCAGGCCGAAGGTGGCGTTGAGCTTGATGGGGGAGTCGTTTTGCGCCGCGGCCACGGCCACTGTCGTCTCCAGGATGCTCGCCTGGCGCACGGTGATCCTGAGCGCGTTGCCCCACTGGCCCTGGTGGCGCGCGTGAACGCGCAGCAAGGCCACTTCTTTGACGACTGCCGTGCCCGCGGCGTGGATCTGCTGCGTCGGCGTCGTGACGATGGAGAGGGATGAAACCACGTTGCGGATCACATGAAGCTCACGCGCCGCGCCCGTGTCCACGCGGATCGCGTCCGCCGCGTTCAGACCGGCGGTGGAGGCCAGCGCCAGGACCAGATCGCTGGCCGCCGCGGCGGTCGAAAGTGTGGTCGCGACCCCGTCCGTCAGAGTCACGCGGTGCACTTGCGTGGAAGCCTGCGGATGGTCGAACAGCAGGCCGCCCGCCTCAACCAGGTCGGCCGCGCCTGCGGTGGCGATGGTGACGAACTCCGTCCTCGTGGCGTCCCCAGTATCCCGGATGCGCAGCACATCGTTGGCAGCCAGGCCCGCCACGACCGCGCCGCTGAGGGCCAGGCTCCCAGCCGCGCTCATGTTGCCCGTGATGCCCGCGGTGAAGTCATCGGTTTCGGTGACCGTCTGGGCAGCAACTGCGGTGGCCGCCGCGTGGGCGCCGCGCAACCGGCCATTGACGCGTACGCCAACCGCCACCGGCGCACTCTGAGCCACCACATACTCCGAACGCGTCCCGTCGCGCAGCAGCAAGGTGTCGCCGCTGCCGATATTCGAGCCGTTGTCCAGGAGCAGGGTATCGGCCGCGGCAGCCACGCGGGCGGTGAGAGTCGTGCTGGCGGGGTTGACCTGCGGCACGCCGTACAAATCCACCGCCGCGAAAGCCGCGTTTTTGCCGACGACGCGGGTGACGTAGACCCGCTGGCCGCCGTTGGTGAAGAAACCCTCCACCGCGTAAGGCAGCAGGTCGCGCTGGTTGGTGAACACGCGATGATCCAGGTAGCCGCCGAACTTGCGCACAAAGTCAGCGAAACTCGTGACCAGGGTGGGCTCGTTGACGGGGCCACGTTGGGTCACACCGACCATCCCGGCGGTGCTCGTGCTCACGCCTTCAATGGGCTTGTTCCCAGAAGGCACTTCCTCGACGTAAACTCCGGGAGCAAGGTACTCTGGCATGTGCAATCTCCTTTACGTTTTGAGAGCAAACGTCTGCTGATTAACCGGCTGGCGATAGTCCAGGCGAACCGCGAGTTCCAGGTTCTGGAAGCCGGCGCGCTCGACCCGGACGGTAACTTGGCCCGCAACGGGCATGTCCAACAAAGTGAAGAAGCCATCGGCGTCGGTGGTTGCTGGCCCGCGTGCTGATGGCTCCGTGACGCGCACCTGCGCGCCCGTGATGGGTATCGCCGGGTCATCGGCCCGGACGACGCGTCCGCTCAGGTGGATCGGTGTCGGCGATAATGCGATGTCTTGGGTCAACAGGGGCGCCGCCAGCAAGGGCATGGACAGGTCGCGGCCAGCGATATGGCGGACCTGGCTGGCCGGCGCCACTTGCGCAGCGGACAAAGTGAAATCGACCTGGCCTGCCTGGTAGCCCGCTGCGCTGGCGGTCAGACGAAGCGCCAACGTCTGACCGCCAGTCAGGCGTGGAAACGCGCTGTCAGGGTTGCCCGGCACGACGAACAGCCCGTCTGGATACGTGTGGGCCGCGAGCGGGTAGGGTCGTTCGGGTGCTCCTGCTGGCGTCTGATACAGCAGGCGAACCGTTGCGGGACGCAGCGTGGCGCCGCCGGTGAGCGCGTCGGTGACCCGGCCGACGATCAGGGCCTGTTGTGTGATGACGCGGTCAATAGCACCGATTTCCATTTTCTACGTGATTTCTCCGTCAGTTTTGCGGCCAACGGCTGCCAGGGCCTCCACCACACGGTGGGCTTCGGTGACCCCGCGATCGGAATCAATCGCCACGACGCGCACGGCATAGGCTACCGAAAGCCGGTATGAGGCTTGCAGTGCCAACCAGATCGGGCCGAGCTGATCCATGGACAGCGGCTCGATATTGACGCGCAACTGCGGGCTGCTGCCCCCGAAGCTATCTCCCAGCAGATCGTTGCCCAGGGCGGACACGAACGGCTGGTCGTGAAAGTGCTGGAGCACGCGGCCCAGCATCAGATGGTTGTGTTGCTCCTCATCATCCAGCGGGGTGATCAGGTAGCGAAGCTGGACCGCCAACGGGGGCGGGCGCAGGCCGCTTTGACCCACAGCCAGCTCGTGCTGGTTGCGCAGGTGCGCGTCTGGGCCAACATGGTAGAGGTAGAGCGATAATCGCGGTTGGCCCTGAAGGCCCTCACCTGGGGGCGACAGCGTGATGTCGGTCTCAGGAGTCGTCATCCCCAGGTCGGCATCGGAAGCTGAGCTCAGTGCGGCGTGGATGCGCCGGCGGAGTTCCAGGGTGATGTCATGGATGACGGTGTAGTTGCTCATGACCGACCTGATCCTCAATTGATAGTTGGCGCTGCGGCGTCAGGAAACGGAGCAAGAGCCCCATCAGGCTCTCCAGACCCCGGAAGTAACGACGTTCCCGACTGCGCACATGCTCGATGGAACCGCGCCACTCTGGCTGTGCGCTTTCCATCTCTCCTGTCTCGAGCCAGACGCGAATAATAAAAGTATGGCTGTTGTCTTCAAATGAGCTCACAATGGCCAGCCATCTCCTTGATCGGATTGGCGCTGCGGCGAGAATCGCGTGCTGCCATCCTCTTGGCGGCAAAAGATAACAGAATTACTGTGATTCATATGAACCACGATATTGTATGATACTCGTCTCACATCTGACTCACGCTTAACTCACGTTCGACTCACAGGCTGCATTGCGGATCTGACGCGGTCCCAAAACAAAAGCCCGAAGGGATATCCCTTCGGGCTTTTGTTGCAGGCGCGAGCCCACGGCCCGCTTAGCGCCGGATGCCTCAGCCGGTAGGCGCACAGGTTTGCGCCGAGGCGCCCACTGATCGGGCGCTGCTGCCGCCTCCTACGCCGCCGAACAGGCTGATGGCTTTCTTCACGTGCGGGCTGCCGCAATCCGGGCAAGTCACCGTTTCCTGGCTGAACATGGAGCGTACGAGTTTCTCAAAGTCGCTGTTGCAGTTGTCGCAGTGATAGTCGTATATCGGCATGAGGTCTTTCTCCGCAAAAGCTGGTCTCGAGGCCAGATTCTTCCGAGAAACCTGGTCCTCAAGGCAATTTGGATGCATCCCCTTGCACACAGGTTACGCCACACACAGCTTTTCGATGATATCACGCGTGATCTTGATCGCGGTGAGCAGGTTCTCGCCGGAGATGCGCTCGTCAATGCCGTGCACCCGACCGAGGTCGTCCCGCGCCATGACCACCGGCGCAAATCCATAGGCCGCGAAGCCGCGCTGGCGCCAATAGCGGCCGTCAGTAGCGCCAGGGACCAGCATGGGGAAGATGCCGGCATCGGGCAGGTGCTCGCGCAGGCTCGACCTTACTGCGGTGACGAATGGCCCCTCCAGCGGCGCCGTGCCCGAGGGCGGCGAGCTCTGCATCACCTCGACCTGGATTCGCTCATCGGCCAGGCGCGCCTTTAGCCAGGCTTGAAACTCGACCGCGTCGGTGTCGGGCAGCAGGCGGCAGTCAATCTCGGCCTCCGCGCGTTCCGGGATGACGTTCACCTTGTAGCCCGCGCGCAGCACCGTCAAGCTGACGGTGTCACGCAGCATGGCGTTGAGCGAGCTATCCGTTTGAAGCTTACCGGCGGCCAGCTGCAGCGCCAGCGGGTTGTCCAGGCGGCCGAGCAGCGCGGAGGCGGGGAACTTCTGCGTCGGGGCGATCGCACGGAACATGGCCAATGTGATCGCGTTCACGCGCAGCGGCCGCGGCGCGGCCAGCACGCGGTCCAGCGCCCGCAGCAGCTTCACGTTGGCGTTGTCGCTGTGGGGCATGGACGCGTGGCCCGGCTTGCCCGTGGCGACCAGCTTCACGTGCTGGATCTGTTTTTCGGCCACGGTCAGGCCAAACATGACGCCGGGGCCGAACATGTCTTTGAAGCCGCCGCCCCCTTCATCCCATACCCATTCCGGATCTAGATCGGCCCCATGTCGCTCGACGAGCCAGCGCATCCCTTGTTTGCCCCCCGTCTCCTCATCGGGTACCGCTAAGAAGATAATCGGCCGACGGAAGCGCGCACCCGCCGTGATCAGCGACTCCAACGCCAGCAGGAAGATCACGCCCAGGTTCTTGGTATCCAGCGTGCCACGGCCCCACACGAAGCCATCCGCGACCGCGCCGCTGAAGGGCGGGTGCGTCCAGGCAGTCGGGTCGGCCGCCACCACGTCCATATGATGGTTGACCAGCAGCGGCTTCAACGGCTCGCTGCCGGGTATGCGCGCCAGCACCAGCCCGCGGCCGGCCGCTGGTTCGTGAATTGTCACATCATTGGCAATCCCGCGGGCGCGCAGCTGGTCTGCCAGCCAGTGTGCCGCGGCCAGCTCATCCCCCGGGGGGTTGGTGGTGTCGAACTGGATGTAGCGGCTGAGGGTCGCAACGGCGTCACGACCGATCTTATCCCAGTTAGGCGTAGCAATCATGAGGTCTCCTCGTGTTCGCCACCGGGCAACCCAGATTTCTCGAAGAAACCTGGGTTATCCGGCGGTCAGACGGTCTTTCCTTCGATACTGAGCCAGAAAGGCCCGCGGGCCACGCGCCAGCCGGTGAGGCGTGACGCCTGGGCCAGGCTGGCCGCTTCGTCGGGGGTGTAGGCCGCGTTCCGGCTGCCCAGCGGCTCCTGCGCCCGGCGCAGCGCGCGCGGCACGACATAACGCGTGACCAGCCACAGCAGCACATAGAGCGGCGGGGCCATGTCCCGGCGCAGGTCGAAGATCACGAACCCGCCGCCGGGGCGGAGGATGCGGGCGACTTCGTTCAGCACCGCGACCGGGTTCTGCCAGTGGTGCAGCGATAACGTGCTCACCACCAGGTCGAGGGAACCCGTCTCGAAGGGGGTCCCCCCGACGTCGTCGGTGCGGAAATCCACCCGGTGCGCCAGGCCCGCCGCAGCCGCTCGGCGCAGCGCCTGGGCCAGCAGCAGGTTCGACAGGTCAACCCCGGTGACGTGCAGCTCCGGCGCGGCCTGGGCGAGCTCGACGGCCAATTGGCCTGCGCCACAGCCCAGGTCAGCGGCATGGCCCGCGCGGCAAAGCCGCAGCGTCCGCCATGTGACCAGGGCACGCAGCAGGCGCATCTGCGGCATCTCCGCGATCTGGCCGAACGCCTCGGCCACGGCCGGGTCGTCGTCGAGGTCTTCAAGACACGGTGTGCGCACCAGGGATCGTCGGCGATAGATGGACGCGCCTGCCGCCAGGAGCAGGCCGGCGGTCAGGCCGGTGAGGAAGGTTGCCCGGCTGCGATAGGTCATGAACACACCTCGTGTTACTTCATTTCGCGTACGGGCACACTGATCGTTTGCTCACCTGCTTGCTCAAACTTCAGCGTGATCTGGATGGTCTGGCCGGCCTCCAGCGGGGCGACCAGGTTCATCAGCATGAGGTGCTTGCCACCGGGTTTCAACTCCACCTTGCTGCCGGCTGGGAGCTCGAATCCTTGGGGCTGATGGACCATCTGCATCACCTCGCCCTCCATGATTGTCTCATGTAACTCAACCATTTTTGCGATCGGGCTGGTGGCTGAGAGCAGGCGATCGGCTTGACCGCTGTTGTTGGCGATCACCATGAATGCGCCGCCACTGCCGCCCATGTTGGGCGCAGGCCGGGCGTAGGGGTCCTGCACGACAATACCGCCTGCACCGGATGGGATGCAGCCGGTCAATAGGGTCAGCGCGATGAAGACGATCAGGGTGAATCGGGCGAAGGTAGGTGGACGCATGGATTGAGCCTCCTCGTTGAGTTGCAAGGGGCCTTCCAAGCAGGTCGGCGCTGAGTGTCAGGGCGTGCAACCGGCGGGAAAGAACCTTGCGAAGCCTTTCACGAAACTGCACCGCCATTATAAGTACACATGGCCCGGTTTGGCAACTCCGATGAAGCGTGCGATACTGCGGCCTATGCAGACGCGCTTCTTCGATGACAAGGTCTTTTTTTCTACGATGTTGCGCTTGGCCGTCCCCATCGCGATGCAGCAGTTCGTGATGAACGCGCTCAACGCGGTGGACGTCTTGATGATCGGCCAGTTGGGCGAGACATCGGTGGCCGCGGTGGGGCTGGCGAATCAGTTCTTCTTTCTGTTGACCCTCTTTCTGTTTGGCGTGGGCAGCGGCTCCGCGGTGTTCTCGGCCCAGTTCTGGGGCCGTCGTGATGTGGGCAACCTGCGCCGGGTCTTGGGCCTCGCGTTGACTATCGCGCTGTTCGGCGGCGCGTTATTCTCCGCGGCCGCGGTGTTGGCGCCGCAGCTTGTCTTGCGCTTCTACACGGCTGACCCAGCCGTGATCGCCATCGGCAGCCGGTATCTGCGCATCGTGGGCCTGTGCTACCTACCCACGGCCATCAGCGTCATGGTGGGCATCACCCTGCGCAGCACCCGGAACGTGAAGCTGCCCATGCTGGTGAGCATCGGCGCGTTGAGCCTGAAGACGCTCCTGGCCTACGGCCTGATCTTCGGCCGGTTTGGCCTGCCTGCGCTGGGGGTGACGGGCGCAGCCATCGCGACGGTGATCGCGCGTTTCCTGGAATGCGCGGCGTTGATTTACTTCTCCTACCGCCATCAATTGCCGACGGCCGCCCAGCCCCATGAGTTGTTCGCCTGGGGTCGCGAGTTCCTGGCCCGTTTTGCACGCACGGTTTCGCCGGTGGTCGTGGCCGAGGTGTTGTGGTCGTTGGGGATCACCACCTACAGCGCGGTGTATGCGCGCATCGGCACCGAGGCCATCGCGGCGGTGAACATCGCCAGCACCATCGAGGGGATTGCGCTGGTGCCGTTCATGGGCCTGGGCAACGCCTGCGCCATCATCCTGGGCAACTACATCGGCGCCGGTGACACCGAGAAGGCCAACGACTACGCGTGGCGCTTCGTGAAACTGGCGATCCTGGTTGCGCTGGTAATGGGCGTGCTGGTGTTCGGGGTGTCGCGCGTCATCCTCGAACTCTACCAGATTTCACCGGAAGCGCAGGTCTATGGGCGCAACATCCTGACCGTGGTGGCCAGCGTGATGTGGCTGAAGGCGGCGAACATGGTCATCCTCATCGGCGTTTTGCGCAGCGGCGGCGACACCCGATATGGCCTGTTCGTGGACACCGGCCCGCTCTGGCTCATCGGCGTGCCCCTGGCGCTCCTGGGCGCTTTCGTCCTCCGCCTGCCGGTCTACTGGGTGGTGTTGCTGGTAATGGCCGACGAGCTGACCAAGTTCTTCATCGGCCTGCGCCGGGTGCGGTCGGGCCGGTGGATCAACAACGTGGTGCGGGCCTTTTAGAGGCGGTCCGCGGTCATGCCCCTCGCAACCCCAGATCGCGCACCAACCCCCGCACCCCCGCCACCGTGTGCGGCGTGTCTTTGGCTGGGTACAGCGCCCATCCGATCACATGGCTGACTGCTTCCCCCGGCGCGAGTCGGATCAGAGGGCCGAGCGTTTCCAGCTCGATGTTGCTGTCGCCGCAGTAACTCTCGGAGTTACAGCCGAAATCCGGGTGGGGCAGGTGGGGCTGGGGTGTCATGCGGGTGACAAAGAACCAGCCGTCCAGCAGGTAGCCCAGCCACCCGTGCCGATTCATGGCGCCAATTTTGACTGCGGGCTGGTCGGCTCGCGCGTCGATCAGCACATAGTCATCGTGCAGTTGTAGGCGAGGGTCGGCCAGGCGGGTGTAGGGCCAGAGCACGAGCTGACGGTTGGGCAGCAGTCCCGCGGCGTCCAGCGGGCCGTCGGTCTGCGGCAGCACGAGGAGGCCGCCCAGGCGCATCTGTGTGATAGCCCAGGGCGCCAACTCCACCGGCCAGATCCCCGTATTCTCCAGGCGGTGCGTCACCGTGGCGACCGGCCGATCCGGCGCCAGGGCTATCTCGATCTGCTTGCGGATGCCCGTGGCCGCCTCGACCGGCCCAGTCAGGCGCACGCCGTCCGCCAGTATGGTGACTTCGACGCCCTGGTTGTCTGGCTGGTAGGTGCGCGGGAAGGCCTCGGGCGCGTGCCACAGGCGGTGTCCGCCGTAGAACCGGCAGTCACCGCTGGGAGTAGGGATGCGGATGTCGGGCACTTCGGCGAACAGGTTCAGATCAGTCCCAGCCGGGCCGAACCCGACGACGCGCGGCCCCGCCTCGGCCAGATAAGTGAGCCGCAGATGCGCGTTTTCCATGGTGTGCGCGGGTAATCCGTGGAAGGTGGTGTCCATTGCGATCTCCTGGCATCCGATAAATACTGTATATATTGTCGTGGCGCATGTCGCGTTTGCGCGTGAATTGCACTTGAATTACAATTGAAGTGTTGGTCGCGCGCTGGTGCGATCGTATGATAAGTTAGTGTATTGTGTTACGAGCGATTGGCCAGAGGGGACAATAGCATAGTGCAAGGGCGCTGTCAAAAGTGCTGCGAGCCCGGAACGAAATCTAACCACGAGCGTCTTTTAGGATATACGATAGATATTAGCTTGGCTAATCTTGTGAGAAATGGGAGGGCCGTATGTCTCAATCTGTCGGGCGCCGGATCGGCGCACTCCTGATCGCGGTGCTGCTCCTGAGCACTTTGCTCGTCCCGGTAGCGTCAGCCAGCGGCACCGTCGTCCATGTCGTACAGCGCGGCGAGACGCTTTACGGAATCGCGGCGCGCTACGGGGTCAACATGTACACTATCGCCGAGGCCAATCGCCTCACCAACCTGAACGCGATCTACGCGGGTATGCGCCTGGTGATCCCATTGGGCGGCTCGCCAGTGCCATCGTGCCCCGTTTACTATCGGGTGCAAAGGGGCGATAACCTGACCCGAATTGCTGCGCGCTACAGGGTAACGGTCTGGCAGTTGCAGCAGTGGAATCGCATCACCAACCCTAACCGCATCTACGTGGGGCAACTGCTGGTGATCCACCCGCCGCACTGCGCACCTGTGCCCAAACCCACACCGCCTCTACCGCCGCAGGTTGGTTCCTGGTTTGCACAATACTACAACAATCGTGACCTGGCTGGCGCGCCGGTACTAGAGCGCAAAGAAACCAACCTGAGCTATAACTGGGGGTATGGTTCCCCCGCGCCGCAGGTGTTTGCGGATAGCTTCTCGGTGCGTTGGAATCGCGTTTTCAATTTGACCGGCGGCACTTATCGCGTGACAGTACGGGCCGATGATGGGATCCGCGTGTATATTGATGGCGTGCTGTATATTGACCAATGGCAGGTGCAGGCCGCGACGACGTTCACTCAGGATCTGGTGATCGTAGCCGGCAACCACACCTTCACCGTTGAGTTCTTCGAGGCCGAAGGCTTATCCGAGATTTCCTTCAGCATCACGAAGCTGTAGACTGAGAACGCTTTTTTGTCCGCCGATCCCCGGCTCTGTTGGGCCGGGGATTTTTGCGGGTAAGGTCTTTGACAAAGGTCTGCTCTTGCCGTAGAATAGTATCAGTCACGCGCTGGGGTCCCCGGCGCGTCTTGATTGTGAGCCGAAGGAAAGAAGCCGATGACCGACAAGCGTATCCCAACCAGCGCGGAGATCCGCCAGCAGTTCCTGGACTTTTTTGCCAGCAAGGGACATCTGATCGTGCCCAGTGATTCGCTGGTGCCCCTGAACGATCCGACTTTGCTGTTCACCAATGCCGGTATGAACCAGTTCAAGGATATTTTCCTGGGGCTGCGCCAACCGGAGGCCCGTCGCGTTGCTGATTCACAGAAATGCATGCGCGTGAGTGGCAAACACAACGACCTGGAGGACGTGGGCCGCTCCCCTTATCATCACACTCTGTTTGAGATGTTGGGGAACTGGTCGTTCGGCGACTACTACAAGAAGGAAGCCATCGCGTGGGCATGGGAGCTGTTGACCGGTGTGTGGGGCCTGCCCAAGGCGCAGCTCTGGTCTACCGTGTTCCAGGACGATAAAGGCGACATCGGCCGTGACGATGAGGCTGCCGGTTATTGGCGCAGCGAAACCGACATCAACCCGGAGCACATCCTGTATTTTGGCCGGAAAGACAACTTCTGGGAGATGGGCGAGACCGGGCCATGCGGGCCGTGCAGCGAGATCCACCTGGACCTGGGGCCGGAACGTTGCGACAAACAGGGTGTTCCGGATCACGTCTGCCGGGTGAACGGGGACTGCAAACGTTTTATTGAGTTGTGGAATCTGGTCTTCATCCAGTATAACAATCTGGGCCATGGGCAGTTAGAGCCGTTGCCCGCCAGGCATGTCGACACCGGCATGGGGTTCGAGCGCATCGTCGGCGTGCTGCAAGGTGTGCGCAGCAACTATGACACCGATCTGTTCACACCCATCATCCATCGCACCCAGGCGCTGGTGCGTGAGGTGGTGACCGACCGGGATGTCGCCCATGACCTGGAGGATCCGGTCCGCGCTGTTTCCTACCGTGTTATCGCGGACCACGGTCGGACCATCGCGTTTCTCATCGGTGATGGGGTGCTGCCGGCCAACGAGGGCCGCGGCTATGTGCTGCGCCTGGTGCTGCGCCGCGCAGCGCGGCATGGCCGCATGTTGGGCCTTACCCGCCCCTTCCTGGCCGAGATCGCCAAGACGGTCATCGACATCATGGGCCCGCATTACGGCGACCTTGTACGCCGCCGCGAGTTCATCCTCACGAACATCGAAGCCGAGGAAACGCGCTTCAGCCAGACTTTGACTAACGGCATGGCGATGATTGAGGAGCTGATGGCCGGGCTGAAGGCGCGCGGAGCGACAGTCATCCCCGGTGCGGACGCGTTTCGCCTGTATGACACGCACGGCTTTCCCTTGGACTTAACCAACGATATGGCGCGCGACCATGGCATGACCGTGGATCAAGCTGGCTTCCAGGCCGCGCTGGCGGGTCAGAAGGAGCGCGGCCGCGCGGCAACACAGTTTGTCATGCAGGATACCGGTGATCTCCAGGTCTATTTTGATCTATTGCAGGAACTGAAGGCCGAGGGCGCCCTGCCTGCTGCCGGTGTAAGGCATGTGTACGATGGTGAAGTCGAGCGGGAAACCCAGGTGATCGCCCTGTTGAGCGGCGGTCGTCGCGTGGCCGGTGCTCGCGCGGGCGACAAGGTCGAAGTGGTTCTGCCTGAGACGCCGTTCTACGTCGAGTCCGGTGGCCAGGTCACCGACACCGGCTTTATCACCCGCTATGTGGACGAGGTAAGTGACGATAAGCTGTGGGAGATCTGCGTGAACGACACGCGCCGCCCGGTGGCGGGCTTGATCATTCACGTCGGCGAGGTGACCGAGGGCAACCCGCGCGCCGGCGAGCCGTGTGTGGCCGAGGTGGATCTCGATCGGCGCATGGACATCATGCGCAACCATACAGCTACTCATCTGATGCACAGCGAGCTCCGCTACGTCTTGGGCGAGCACGTGCTTCAGGCCGGCTCGGTGGTTTCGCCTGAACGGCTTCGTTTCGACTTCACCCATGCCGGCATGTTGACCCAGGATGATCTGGATGCGGTGGAGCAGTCGGTGAATGAGGCGATCCTGGCCGATTACCCGGTGGAAGTGGGCCACACGACCTATAAGCAAGCCGTGGCCGAGGGCGCGATGGCGCTCTTCACCGAAAAATACGGTGAAGAGGTTCGCACGATCAAGATCGGCTGGGAGGACGAGGAGTTCAGCAAAGAGTTGTGCGGCGGCACCCACGTTCAGCGCACGGGGCAGATCGGTTTCTTCCACATCGTTTCTGAGGAAAGCGTGGGCGCGGGCGTGCGCCGTATCGAGGCGGTGACCGGACGGTACGCGCAGCAGTTCGCGCAACATCGCTTGCGCCTGCTCGATCAGACGGCCGCGCTGTTGCGCGTGTCGGCCGACCAGGTGGATCGCGCTGTGCGCAACCTGTACAGTGAGCTCCAGGCTGCCCACAAAGAGAACGCGCGCTTGAAGGCCGAGCTCGCCTTGCAGCAGACCGATCGCCTGGCTGCCAATGCCCAGCGTGTCGAGGGCATCGGGGTGGTGGTCGCGCAGATTGATGAGGTGGACATCCAGACCTTGCGCGACATGAGCGACCATCTGCGCCAGAAACTCGGATCGGCGGTCGTCGTGTTGGCGACGGCTGTGGATGATAAGCCGCAATTCATCGCTGCTGTCACCGATGACCTGCTCAAGCGCGGCATCCATGCGGGCGAGCTGGTCAAGGCGGTGGCGCGTATAGTGGGCGGCGGCGGGGGCGGCCGCCCCGCGCTGGCCCAGGCGGGCGGCCGCGATCTGAGCAAATTGCCAGCGGCGTTGGCCCAGGTGCCCGATCTGGTGCGCCAGCAACTAAAACATTGAGGAATCGCGCTGGCGAGGACGCGTGTCATCGCTAGCACGCCGTTTTATGACCGTAACCTTTCGCTTGACCCCACAAGATACGCTGCCGGGGATGCTGGCCAAGATCAGAGCCGCCGGGACTGAGCGTGTTCTCTTCGTCGTGCCATCGGGTCTGGCGCTTGACGCCGTCGCGTTGCGCGTTTTGCGCCGTGAAGCGGCTGCAGCCCAGGTCGGCCTGGCGCTCGCCACCGAGGATCCTGCGCTGCGTCGCCTGGCCGCGCGGGAGGGCATCAGCACCTTTCGCAGCCAGGCGCGCGGCGACGGGGCGCGTTGGCGCCGCTTGCGTGCTGACCGGCCGCCGCGCGTGTCCGCAGCCACCCCGCCAGGTGTCAGCGCGCCTTACGCAGCCAGCTTGTTCGGCAAGCGTTCGCCCAGCGGATTCCGCCCCATCGCCTACCTGCGCGCGTTTGCCCGCCGGCCCAGCCCTTGGTGGGCGACGTTGGGCCTGACCCTGGGCCTGATGGCGCTGTTCGGCGGCATGTTGTATGCGCTGGCGACGTTCATCCCGGCCGCGACGATTACCATTACGCCGGCCTCCGAACCCATCCAGATCAATGTGCCGCTGCAGGCGATACAGGATGCACGGACAGACGCCGCAGCAGGGATAGTTCCGGCGCAAGTGCTGAGCGTACAGGTGTCAGGCGAAGCGCGTACTGAGACCACTGGACGGCGAGCCGAACCGGCTACTAAAGCCACTGGCCGTGTCGTCTTGATCAATCGGACCCAGCGCCAAGTAGACGTGCCTGCCGGCACAATGGTCTCGACGGCTACTGGCGATAACGTTCAGTTTGTGACCACGGCTGAGGTTTCATTGGTTCCCAGCGGTCGTGTGGCCGTGCCGGTGGAGGCATTGCTGCCAGGCCCGAGCGGCAACGTGCGAGCTGGCACGGTGACGCGTGTTGAGGGCTCCCTGGCTCTCTCGCTGGCGGTGGCTAACGAGAGCAACTTTTCGGGCGGCACGACCGCGCAGGTGGGTGTCGTGACCGAGGATGACAAAGCGCGGCTTGAGGCGCAGCTTTTCGAAGAACTGAAAAAGCAAGCGGTGGAGCGACTTAACGAGCGAGCTGGCAGTGGCCGGCTCATCCCGCCGGAGTCGGTCAGCTATGTGCCTTTGTCACCCACCTTTACCCCGTTTGTGGGGGAGGTCTCGCCCGAGCTCTTCTTGCGGATGAGCGTTCAGGCAGTTAGCCTTGTGGTGGACCAGGCTGCGGTGCGTGAGGTGGGTCTGACGCGACTTCAGGCAGCCATGCCATCCGGTTCACGCTTGATTTCTGAGACAATGCGCTTCGTCCCAGGCCCAGTGCAACAAATCGACGCGTCCACCGTCGCGTTCGGCCTGACGGCCACGGGCACGTTGCTGCGCGGGGTCGATGCTGACCAGGTGCGCAACGTGGTGCTGGGGCTGCCCCCGGCCGAGGCGCAACAGGCAGTGCAACGGCGTTTCTCCTTGGCGCAGCCGCCCGACGTGCACCTGGGTCCTGATTGGTTGCCCTATGTGGTTCCGATCAATGTGCCCATGTTGCCGTGGCGCATCCGTGTCGTTGTGGACTGGGATGCCGGCGCACATCTGGCGATGAACCGTTGACATGGCGATCTTGTCTTCTGCTGCCGAGTTGCCCGCGGGCCGCCTGCTGGCGCTCGACCTGGGGCAGGTGCGGATCGGGGTCGCTACCTGCGATGAGGCAGGGATGCTGGCCTCGCCGTTGACCGTGGTGCGCCGCCATGCCACGCGTTCAGAGGACTTCGCCGCGATCGCTCAGCTGGTACGCCGGGAGCGCGCTGTCGGCGTGCTTGTCGGGCTCCCCGCGAACGATGCTGATGGCCGCCAAGCCCGGTGGGTCCGCCGCTATGCCGGCCGCCTGGCAGGTTCCTTAGCCGTCCCCGTCGCGTTCTGGGACGAGAGTCTATCTTCCATCGATGCCGCCCGGCTGTTGGCAGAGACGGGCAGCCGAGGTGCTTTGGATGCCGCAGCAGCGGCCGTGATCCTCGAGGGCTTCTTGGCGTCTCGGCGGCACAGAGAATAGGCGATGTTTAACCGAATCCTTCACTCGTTGTTACGTTTCATGGTTTTTTTGGTGCCCTTGACGGCGTTGGGCATCCTTGGTTTCGTTGGGGTCAGCTTCATCTCGGCCCAACTTGCCGATGTGCCTGCGCCGTCTCAGGTCGCGCTCTTGCGTCCCGCATCCGAACAACCGTTGGACCTGCGCCCTGAGACGCTGGAGCTGCGTGTTTTGGGCGTCTACCTGCGCCTGCAAGCCCAGACCCTTGAGACCCCGGCCGGCGCCAGCGATGCATTGCGGTGGTTCGAGATCAGGCCGGGCGAAACGGCGCTCACCGTTGCGGCCCGGCTGGAGGAGGAAGGCTTCATCACCGATGCGGACCTGTTCCGCCTCTATATGCGGTATAACGGCATTGACCAGCGGCTGGCAGCCGGCAATTTTGAGATTGCCCAGAACATGACCATGCAGGAGATCGCTGATCGGCTCCAACAGGCGCGCTACGAGGAGATCCTCGTCACGATTCCTGAAGGCATGCGCGCCGAGGAGGTGGCCGAGTTGCTCGATGTAAAGGGGATCATGGATGGCGCCGCGTTTCTGGCGTTGGTGCGTGGGGGCAGCGCTGCCGCACAGACGTTCGGCAACTATGCCTGGTTGCCGCCTGGCCTGACAACCCTGGAGGGTTACCTGTTTCCCGACACTTATCTGCTTCCGGTTCCTACAAAGCCGGAGGATCTGATTCAGCGGATGTTGGATAACTTCGAGGTGCGGGTGACTGATGAAGTGATTGAGCCCGCGCGACAGGCCGGTCGTGGGCTGGAGCAGGTGATCATCATGGCCTCGATCGTTGAGCGCGAAGCACCTTTGGCGGATGAGCGACCGTTGGTCGCCAGCGTTTACTGGAATCGCGTTAGCGGCGCGTGCAGCGCGCAGACGGGCGGCGCGTACCTGCAAGCTGACCCCACAGTGCAATACGCGGCTGGCCGGGCAGGGGAGTGGTGGTGGGAGCCGCCTTCTGTGGAAGCCTATCAGACTGTTCAATCTCCGTACAACACCTATCTGCGGCCCGGCCTCCCGCCGGCCGCGATCGCCAGCCCCGGCCTGTCGGCCATCGAAGCTGCGGCCTCGCCGGTCGAGACCCAGTATTGTTTCTTTGTGGCTACCGGCGAGGGTAATCACGTGTTTGCGATGACGCTGGCGGAGCATCAGGCGAACATCGCCACGTATCAGAAGTAGTGTGCTGACATGCTGAACGGGTCTACAACACAACGCGCGTCGTGGCGCGCCACCAGTGAAGCATCTGCGCGGCGGCAGGTGCGCATTTGGGTCGTCGTTTGGGTGATTTTGCTCGTTGTAGCCGGCTGCGCGATGCCCGCAGGCGCGGCGCCGGTCGTCAAGATCGGCGTTATCGCGCCATTCGAGGGGATCGGCCGACCCTTGGGGTATGCGATCCTGCCGATCGTCAGGGCGGATTTGGCCCAGGCCAATGCTGATGGCCTATTAGGGCGTTATCGGGTGGCCCTGGTTGTCCTGAATGATGACCTGGACCCCGCCAGCGCGGCAGCCCAGGCCCGAGTACTGGCACAAGATCCCGACGTGATGGCAGTGCTCGGGCCGTTCTCTGAGGACGCTGCCGCTGCGGCCGTGCCCCTTTTGGCCCAGGCCGGCATTCCGACCCTCCTCGCTGCCCCCGCGGCGACACCTAGCCCTAGTCTCCGCTCCCTCTGCCCCGCGCCGGCCGCGATCCAAGCCGCGCTGCGCGCCGCCGCCCCCGATGCAACCGATCAGCCTTCGGGTGCGACGCCAGTCATCTTTTATCCGGGGGATGCTGAAGTCGCCGTTGCTTTGCTGGCGCATGGCCGCGGCGCCGGATGGGTGGGCACACTGCTGGGTGGCCCAGATTTGCTGCGGCCCTGGCTGCCAGCTCAGGCGGGTGCTGCCGCTGAAGGCACGCGTGCGCTCGCGTGCGCGCTGCCGGTTGAGTCGCCAGCTGCCGATGAGTTGCCGGAGGCCGCACTGGCGCGCGCGGGGACGGGGTTTCTGCTGCACGCATTGGCTGCTGATATCCAGGCTCATGGACGTCCCACCCGCGCCGGTATCGCGGCCGCGTTGGCGATGCAAGACCTGGCGCCGGGGTTGGTTTGGTATCAGGTACAGGGCGGCATGTGGGTGTTGAGCGGGGAGAATCCTGTCGTGGGGGTATTCTAGACGGCAAAGCCGCCCAAAATACCCCTATCTCAGGTTACGCGATTGGCGGGTAGGCCGTCACCGGATGATCGTGTGTATCAACGGCGGGGCTGGCACAGGCTCGGCGCTGATGTCGCAAGCGCGCGCTAAGCGTGCCAGGGCCGCGTCACGCGTGTCCGGCGTGCGAGCATGCACCCACAGCAGTGGCTCACCTGCCACCACCGGCTGACCGACCTTGGAGACGGCCGCCAGCACTACGCCCACCGCCGGGTCAACCGGGTCCTCCTTTCTGGCGCGGCCACCGCCCAGGTCCACCACGGTGTAGCCCACTTCGCGCGCATCCAACCGGGCCAGGTAGCCGTCCTGCGGTGCCAGCAACGGCGCGATGTGGGGTGCCTGCTGCAGGCGTTCGGGGTGATCCACAGCGGCCAGGTCTCCGCCCTGGGCGGCCACAAATTCCCGGAAGCGTGCCCAGGCTGTGCCATCGGTCAGGGTGCGGGCGGCCAGGTCCCGCGCGCTATCGGGGGCGTCGGCAATGCCTGCGATGAGCAGCATCTCACCAGCCACGTCCACGCAGTGCTGGCGGAAGTCCTCCGGCCCGCGGCCATGTAGGGTCTCGATCGCCTCGACCACCTCCAGCGCGTTGCCGGCGGCCAGTCCCAGCGGCTGGCTCATGTCGCCGATCACGGCCGTCATCTTGCGCCCCAGGCGCTCGCCGATCTGCACCATCAGCTCGGCCAAGGCGACGGCTTCGGGCACGGTTTCCATGAATGCGCCGTGCCCCGCTTTCACGTCCAACACGATAGCGTCCGCGCCCGCCGCGATTTTTTTTGACATAATCGAACTCGCGATCAGCGGCAGGGAGTTCACGGTGCCCGTCACATCGCGCAGGGCGTAGAGCTTGCCGTCAGCCGGGGCCAGTTCCTGCGTTTGCCCAGCCACGACGACGCCTACGTCGCGCAGTTGGCGTTTAAATTGGTCCAGGGTTAACTTGACCGTAAAACCGGGGATGGACTCCAGCTTATCCAGCGTGCCGCCGGAGAAGGAGAGGCCACGGCCCGACATCTTACCCACCGGCACGCCCAACGTGGCAACCATCGGCCCGATGACCAGCGTGGTTTTGTCGCCGACCCCGCCTGAGGAGTGCTTGTCCACGATGAACGGCGCGACGTCGTGGAGATCCAGCGTGGCGCCGGAAAAGGCCATGGCCTCGGTCAGCGCTGCTGTCTCGGCCGGGTTCATCCCACGGAAGAAGACCGCCATGCACCAGGCCGCGGCCTGGTAATCGGGCACCTCGCCTGCAACGTAGCCCTGGATGAAAAACTCAATCTCGGCGCGTGAAAGTTCCTCGCCATCCCGTTTTTTGGTGATGATATCTACGATGCGCATTTTTGCCTCGCTGCGAAATATGGACTGTCAGATCGTCACCCGGAATCAAGGCGCTAGCCGGTCGCTCTCACGGGCTGCGAGATACGGCCAAGGCCTTCAATCCAGATCGCCAACGGACTAGATTATCGCATGACGCAAGTATACCACTTGACACCCGCGCGCGCCAACGCGTAGAATGGGCGGTAGCGATTTCGAAGACGAGCTGGACAATAATGCCAATCTGACTTTGACAGGTGAAACGCAGGATGAACGAACGGCAGCATTATCTGGGTGGGAATTCTGATGTTCAGGTCACTGTCATAGGCGCGGGGTTGGCCGGCGCGGAGGCAGCGTGGCAGGCCGCGAGGGCCGGCGCGCAGGTGACCCTCTACGAAATGCGACCAACGCGCATGACGCCTGCGCATCAGACCGATCGCATGGCTGAGCTGGTGTGCTCTAACAGCCTGGGATCCGATTTGCCTGACCGGGCGCTGGGGTTGTTGAAGAATGAGCTGCGCCACCTGGGTTCGTTGATCATCTGCTGTGCGGACCAACATGCGGTGCCGGCCGGCGGCGCGCTGGCTGTGGCACGCGAGGCGTTCAGCGATGCGGTGACTGCTGCTATCGAGCGGCATCCGCGCATCGCGGTGCGGCGGGAGGAGATCACAGACCTGGCGCCCCTACTGGCTGCGATCGGGCCTGGCCGGGCGCTGGTCATCGCCTCAGGTCCGCTCACCTCCCCGGCCCTGGCGGCCGAGATCCGGCGCCTGGCGGGGCAGGACTATTTGTACTTCTTTGATGCCATGGCGCCGATCGTTATGGCCGAGAGCATCAATATGGACGTGGCCTGGCGTGGCAGTCGGTACGGCCGGGATGCGGCGGGTTTCGATGCCGGCGGTGACTATATCAACTGCCCGCTGAACAAGGAGGAGTACGAGGCTTTCGTAGCAGCCGTGAACGCGGCCGAGAAGATCAATCTGCGCGGGTTTGAGCGGGAGGACGAGGCTCAGCGTTACTTTGAGGGCTGTCTGCCTATCGAGGTTCTGGCAGCGCGCGATCCCAGGGCTTTGGCTTTCGGCCCCATGCGGCCGGTGGGCCTGCGCGATCCGCGCACGGCGCGGCGGCCGTGGGCCGTGGTGCAACTGCGCCAGGACAACGCGGCAGGGACCCTGTACAATCTGGTCGGCTTTCAGACCAACCTGAAGTGGGGCGACCAGGAGCGGGTGCTACGCATGATCCCTGGTCTGGAGGAGGCTGAATTCGTGCGCTTCGGCCAGATGCACCGCAACACCTTTATCAATTCGCCGCAGTTGTTGCGGCCCACCCTTCAATGGCACGACCGGGACGCGCTTTTTTGCGCCGGCCAACTCACTGGCACTGAAGGGTATGTCGGTTCAACGGCCGGTGGGCTGTTGGCCGGGATCAATGCGGCCCGGGTAGCGTATGGCCTGCCTGCGCTGACGCTGCCGCCCGTCACCATGACTGGCGCGTTGCTCCACTACATCACCCACGCCGACCCGACCGCCTTTCAGCCCATGAAGGCCAACTTCGGCCTGTTGCCCGACCTGCCCGCCCCTCCGCGCGACAAGCGCCAGCGCTACGCTGCGCATGTTACGCGCGCCCTTGCCAGCCTGACGGGAGCGGAGGCCGCCTGGTGGCCACAACCTTAACCGATGCGCGCGACTAACTCGGCGCGAGTTGGCATTACGATGCTTTGTGCTCAACTTCGCAAGACGAATTTGATTTTTCCTATTGCATTCGCACGTCATCTGTGCTATAATCCGCGTAGCATTTGTTTTACTGACCGCTCATTGGTCCGCGCCCGTTTCCTGGATCCTTCAGGCCGGGCATTATCACAAGGAGGAATCTATGAAATCGAGGCAGTATCGGCAGCGTCTGGTGGGGGTGGCTCTCGTGTTGGCCCTCATCGCCACCATGGTGCTCAGCAGCGCAAGCGGCCTGGCCATGACTGACCAGGAAATGCTGGTTAACGGCAATTTCGAGCACGGATTCACGATGCAGCCTGGTTGTGGCGCCGTAGGCTCAGGGTGGAGTTGCTTCACCAACGGTGGCTCCGTGGTCTACGGTTTCTATGACGATCAATGGGCGGCAGTACGGGCTGACGGCGCCCACAGCCAGCTCATTGAACTTAACACGATGCAGTTTGCCGCGTCGGAATCGGATCGTTACGCCGGTATCTACCAGACCGTGAAGCTGGTGAAAGGCGAGGCGTATACCCTCAAGCTGAGCGGCCTCATGCGTGAGCGCAACCCCGATCCGGCCGAGGATCCGTACCGCTATCGGGTGCAGTGGGGCTACGCGGCCGATGGCGGAACCGACTGGACCAAGGTGACCAATTGGGTTGAGTTGCCTTGGGACAAGATCGATGCGCGCACCGCTCCATCGGGCCTGCAGAGCTATGCCACCAAATTCCAGGCCCCCAGCACCCAGATCACCCTCTTTATTCGTGTATGGAAGAAATGGGGCACTGTCTACAAGGAGCTGGATGTCAACCTGGATGCCATCAGTCTGGTCGGCAAGGCTGTGAAGCGCGTCACGCCAGATCCCGGTACGAAGGTTGATCCCGGTGGCAAGGTCGTCGTTGGCCCATCCTGCGGCGGTGCGAACATGGTGGCCAACGGTGATTTCGAGGGCGGCTTCGTCGGCGGCGTGGGTAAGGGGTGGACTGCCTTCAACAACGGCGGACGCGCGGCTTATGGCTTCTATGACGAGCAGTGGAAGCCCGTGATCAAGGATGGCGGCCACGGCCAGCTTATTGAGATCAACACCTGGGGCTATGCTGCATCCGACTCGAATCGTTACGCTGGTATTTACCAGGTCGTGCCTAAGCTGACCAAGGGCGCCACTTATGAGCTTTCCCTCTACGGCATGTTGCGCGAAGAAGCAGCGCACCCCAGCGAGGATCCGTTCCGCTATCGGGTGCAGTGGGGTTATGTTTCGGCGGATGCTGATCCGGCTGAGGGCGACATCACGAACTGGCAGGAGATCTCTTGGGACAAGATCTACGTGCGGACTGCGCCAGGGACGATGGCTGCTTTCAGTGTTCAGTTCCAGGCCCCTTCGGACAAGATCGTGCTGGCCTTCCGGGCCTGGAAGAAGTGGGGCACCGTGCAACGCGAGCTGGATGTGAACCTGGATGCTATCACGCTCGTGCCTTGTAAGGGCGGCGGCGAGGTCTGCATCCATATCGTGCAACCCGGAGACACGCTGAGCGCCCTGGCCAAGAAGTATGGCACATCCATCCAGGCGTTGGTTGATTTCAACCATCTGTCCAATGCCAACATTTTGGTCGTAGGCCAGAGGCTGACTGTTCCCTGCACGGCAAACGGCAGCAAGGATGACGGCGCCAAACCGCCGCCCCCAGCCGATGAATGCATCTGGCATGTGGTGAAGCCTGGCGATACGCTGTTCAAGCTGGCCATGCAATACAACAGCACTGTGGCGTTAATCGTCGAGAAGAACCAGATCGCCAACCCCAACTTGATCCGGGTGGGACAGAAGCTTTGCATCATCGATCCGTGAGTCTGCGGGCAAATGTTGGAGGCAGGGGTTGCGTTGCTCCTGCCTCCGTCCAGGTTCCCGGAAAGGAGGTCATCGGCCGCGCAGTCCGCTATCAGCAATGGTTTGAACCAAGAACGTCTCGGTTAACTGAAACAGGGCGCTGTGCGCCAAGGAGCTGAGAGCTATGAAACACCGCAAAGCGTTAGTTGCTTATCGGACTCTGGCAAGCTTCCTTGTATTTGCCATGTTGCTGATGTTTGTCCCCGGTTGGGCCGTGGCTCAGGCGCCTGCCCAGGCCGCCGCCCCCACCGGCATTTGCGTGAACGGCCAGGTAATAGACAAGAACCATGTTGGCATCGGCCCCGGCATCCAGGTCGCAGCCTCCTTGAACGGCCAGCCTGGGGTCACCGTCGAAACTGACGCCAAGGGTAACTTCGCCCTAAAGGATCTGCAGCCAGGCTTGTGGACTTTTCGGGTCACCATCCCCGATTCGTGGGAGGCAGTGACCGCGCAAGAGTTCCAGGCCGAGTTGGGCTTCGGCCATTCTGGCTGCTATGTGATCCGCTTTAAGCTGAACCCGTTGGGCTGCATCCTGGTCAAGAAGACCGATGTGGACGGCAAGCCGGTGGTGGATTGGCTGGTGAGAGTCTCGGGGCCGATTGATCCCGAGATGAAGACCGACGCCAACGGCGAAGCGAAATTCACCAAGCTTGTCCCCGGCACCTACGTGGTCTCTGAGACCGTCCCCTACCCCTGGAAAGCCTTGACCCCGACCTCGTCCGTGGTCAAGGTCCATGCGGCGATGGACGACAACGATTGCACTGTGGTTGAGTTCAAAAACGAGCGCCAGCCCACTTCGTGCGTCACCGGCACCAAAGTCGATGATCAGCACAAGCCGCTCGCTGACTGGACCATTTATGCCCAGCGCACCGATGGCAAGAGCCCGGTCTTTATGCAACAGACCGCCGCCGATGGATCGTTCACTTTCAAGGATCTGACCTTGGGTCAGTGGACGATTTGGGAGACCGTGCCGGCTGGGTGGACGCCGGTCACACCGGCCAAGTTCACGGTGACCTTGGGCACGCCCAGTGCACCGCCCGAATGCGTGCAGGTGCGGTTCAAGAACCGACCGCCTGACGTGTGCGCGGACGGGTACAAGGTTGACGAACACGGTAAGGGTCTGGCGGGCTGGACCATCACTGCCCAGTCTGAAGCTGACCCGACACTGAGCATGACCACAGTGACAGATGCGCACGGCTACTATCGCTTCAACGGTTTGACCTTGGGCAACTGGGTATTCACCGAGGAGCATAAGACGGGGTGGACGGCGTTGACCCCTGACATGTTTAAGGTGAACATCACTGCCACCAAGTTTTGCACTCGTGTTCCCACCTTCCGCAACCAGTCACCGCGCGGCTGCATTGATGGATACAAGCGCGATGATTTGCAGGTGGGCCTGCCTGGCTGGAAGGTGTGGTTGAAGCCTGTTGGTGGCGGCACCGCAGTCTCGGCCACCACCGATGGCACCGGCTACTTCAAGTTCGGCAATCTGCCTGTAGGCAAGTACGAGGTCTGGGAGGAGCTTCAGCCTGGCTGGATCCCGATGACGCCGACCAAAGGCGTGTACGAGGTGGTGGCTAGCGATGATCCGGCCTGCGTACCGGTTGAGTTCATCAACAAGCAGAAGCCGCGTGACATCTGCATTGACGGCTACAAGCTGGATTACTACAACCAGAAGGTGGGCCTGCCTGGCTGGCCGGTGACCCTGAAGAACCTGGTCACGGGCGTCGAATTGACCACCACAACCGATGGCTTGGGCTACTTCCGCTTCAGCAACCTGGATCCTGGCCGTTACCAGGTGAAGGTGACCGAGCAGGCGGGCTGGTTGCCTGTCGGGCCGCTGGTCAAGGAAGTGACAGTCAGTTGGCCGCCGAAACTGGAGTGCACGACTGTTAAGTTCTACGACCGGCAGAAGGGGCAGCCGCCGCCACCTCCTCCGCCTCCACCCCCGCCGAATGGGTGCGCATACTGGCACATTGTGAGGCCGGGGCAGACCCTGAGCGGCCTGGCGGCCTTCTACCGGGTCTCGATGGCCGACATCATGCGGCTGAACAAGATCGCCAACCCGGATAAGATCTACATCGGCCAGAAGCTGTGCATCCCGCCTGACCCGTGAGTCGGCCGGGCTGACAGCCCTTGATTAATCGCAGTAGCCGGCGTTCATCCGAACGCCGGCTACGTTGTTAGAATCTTGCGAATCGCGTATGCCCCGCCGCGCAGCAATCTGCGGCGTGTATCGTTATGCCGCCACCAATTCGCCGATCATAGACCACGGCCCCGTCCATGTGATGCGGACTTGCGCCAGCTTACCGCGCCAATCGGCCGCGCCGGCGAAGAAGACCAGCTTGTTGGTGCGCGTGCGGCCCCGCCATTTGCCCTTGTGATTCTCCTCTACCAACACCTCGACGGTTTCGCCCAGCAGCCGGCGGTTGATCTCGCCCACCACCTCCGCCTGAAGCGCATCCAGGGCCTCCCAGCGGCGTTTTTTCTCCTCCGGCGGCACGTCATCGGCCATGCGGCGGGCGCTGACGGTTCCGGGGCGGGGAGAGTACATGGCCAGGTGGGCCTTGTCCAGCTTGAGCTCGGCCAGCAGGTCGTAGGTGCGTTGGAACTGGGCCTCGGTCTCGCCGGGAAACCCGACGATGATGTCGGTGTGGACGGCCGCGCCGGGGATCACATCCCGGATGTGCCCTACCAGCCGGTGGTAGTCGTCAGCCGTGTAGCCGCGCCTCATGGCCACCAGGACTTCGTCATCCCCGGCCTGGGCTGGCACCTCGATTTGTTCACAGACCTTGGGCAGCTCAGCCACAGCCTGCAGGATGCGGTCGGTCATGTAGTTGGGGTGGCTGGTAAGGAAGCGGATGCGCCATAAGCCGTTTACGGTGTGCACTGCGCGAAGCAGATCTGCCAGATCGGGGCGCTGTCCGGGAAAATCCTTGCCGTAGCGGTCCACGATCTGGCCCAGTAGCGTCACCTCGCGCACGCCCTGCGCGACTAACCCCTCGACCTCGCACACGATCTCGTCCAGCGGCCGGGAGCGCTCGACCCCGCGACGGAACGGGATGATGCAGAAGGTGCACGCATGGGAGCAGCCGTAGACGATGGGCACGTTGGCCGCCACAGGCGCCTGGCCGCTGAGAGAGAGGTGGCGGACGCTTTGAAGGATCGCAGATTGTGGATTGCCGATTTGGGACTGCGAATTACTGGATGTCTCTAATCCGAGATCGACAATCGGCAATCCAAAATTACCTATCAGCCCCATGGCTGCGGCCTCCGGGCTTCCGTAGTCCTGGAACAGGTGTCGGGCTTCGGTCTCGTCATCCTGGAGGGCGCGCGCTTCGGTGTCTACGACCGTGCCGGTGAGGTAGCCGACCAGCGGGCCGGGGTCGGAGGGCGGCATGAAGACATCCACGAACGGGAAACGCTCTTGCAGCGCCCGGTTCGGCTTGATGCCGACCAGGCAGCCCATGAGCGCGATCACCCGGTTGGGATCACGATCCTTAAGCGGCTTGAGGGACCACAGCCGGCCCACGGCGCGGTCCTCGGCGCTCTGCCGCACCACGCAGGTGTTGAGCACGATCACATCGGCCTGCTGCGGCTCATCGGTGGGTGTGTAGCCCAGCGCGTCCAGTTCAGCCGCCACGCGGCCCGAATCGGCCTCGTTCATCTGGCAGCCGATGGTCCAGATATGGTAACGTTTATCTTTACTCACGGTCAATCAGCTCTTGTTTGGTTTCTGTGCCTGGCTTGCACGGTGTTTGGTATCTCATTCTGTCATGCTGAGCGGGTCAACCACAGCTGCTGCAACACGGCGAGTAACCAGCGAAGCATCTCGTCCTGGCTTTAGGGTTGGCGCTGCCGCCGAGATGCTTCGCTAGATGGTCTCCGCGATGAGAGTATCGTCACCGACCCGCTCAGCATGACAGTTGCTAATGTACAACTCCGCCGCGCCCCATTCACTTAACCGGCCGCAACTCACCATCCTCCAGGCGGTACACCGCCCGGCCCGGGAAATCGGCTATGACCGCCGCATCCTTCTCCGGGCTCTCAACGGTCGGGTAAAGCACATCATCATCCAGCAGCGGTCCCATCTGCGCCAGGAACGCGCCGTAGTCGCGCCAGTGATCACCGCTGACGAAGACCAGCGCATTGTGGATGTCGGCATCCTCAACGGGGGCCAGCATGGCGCGGCCGCTGCCGTAGAGTGCCTGCACCTGGGCCAGCCGGCCGGGCAGGTTGACGCCGAGGTTGGCGATCAACATCACGCCCACAATGCCCGCCAGCACTGGCCGCACCCGCTGGCGGGAGCGTTCAGCGCCCCAGTCCCAGGCCCGCAGCAGGCCAACGGCGCTCGCGATCCACAGAACCGCGAACCCCTCGAAATAGTAGCGCGGCCCCCACAGCCGCACCGGCGAGCCGATCCAGTAGAAGATGTAGACGGTCACCAGGGCGAGGAAGGGGGTGATCAGCAGCCATTCGCGCCAGGCTGGTGCGGAGATGGGACGCGGATAGCATGCCCCGCAGTTTCGGGCACGAGCGCGGACGGGCGCGGATGGTTTTATCAACGCCAATCCCACCGGCGCCCAGCTCAATCCCGGCCAGCCGAGCACATCGGTGGCCGCGTTCTTCAGGTCCTGGCGCAGGTTCAGCCAGGCGAAGTAAGGCGAGTGCCCTCCCGGCAGCCAGCCGATCCCCGGGCCGAAGCCGACCTTGTCGTAGGGCCACCACAGCACGTAGGGGTTCAGCAGCGGGTCGCCGGTGACGGCCCACTGGTAGGCCAACAACAGGGCGGAGACCGCACCGCCGGTCAGCGCGATCAACAGGTAGTTGGGCCAGTGACGTTGGCACCGCAGCGCGATCTGCGCCAGGCTGTAGATCACGAAGGGGATCGCGTAGCCGACCGCGGTCAGCGAGCGGGTGAGGAACGCCAGGCCCAGCGCGACGCCGCTGCCCACGGCGTACCACCGGCTGCGACCGCGCGCGGTGTAGATGAACCCTAAAGTGAAAAGCAGCAGCCATACCAGGCTGGCCAGGTGCGAGAGGTAGGATCCCGCCAGCACGTAGAGCAGCGGCGATGTGGCCCCCAGGGCCGCGGCCAGCACGCCAACCCGTGCGTCGTAGAGCGTCCGTCCCAGACGATAGACCAGGTAGAGCACGAGCGCGGTCAGCACCGGGTTCACCAGCCACGGCCGACCTGCCAGCTCGCCCAATGCCAGCACGGCCGGCCAGCCCGGCGGATACTTGCCGAACCGCTGGCCCTGGTAGTCGAGCACGAACGGCACCCAGAACGAGTCTGCGTGCGCCGGCGTGGGCACGGTCAGCCGGCCGAGGGCAAGCGTTTGCGCCTGGAAGCGGTAGGCCAGCTCGTCCTCCAGGTGCGGCAGCCGCTCGAAGACGCGGTCGGCCACGACCACGGTCGCCAACACCGCCAGCGTGCAGATGATGGCGATCAGGGCTGAGGGACGCGGACAAGCGCGGATGAACGCGGAGACTGGATGTGGCTTCACTCGAACAACGGGTTCCTTTTTTCTTCTGGACTCGATGCTTCAGCCCAACGGTACTAATCTCTCGCTCGCAGGGGGTCTGCGACCCCCGTCTTGGGGCGAGGCGCGGCCTGGATGCGCCCGCGCCGCCGGTCACAGACCAGGCTGGGACCTGAACAATCTGCGCTTGTCAGCGCTCGTGCCCGAAACTGCGGGGCATGCTATCCGCGTCCCGTTTTTTCGCCTTCGCGGCCAGCACCTCGCCGGGCTGCAGCGCCTCGCGGCCGGCGAGCGCGTGCAGCAGGAACGCTCCGGTGAAGGAACGCTCGACACGGGTTACATGCTCCGGCGTGCCTTCGGCCACCACGTAGCCGCCTGCGTCGCCGCCGTACGGCCCCAGGTCAATCACCCAGTCGGCGGACTTGATGACGTCCAGATTGTGCTCGATCACCACCACGGTGTTACCCTGGTCCACCAGGCGGCCCAACACCATCAGCAGCTTCTGGATGTCGTCGAAATGCAGGCCGGTGGTGGGCTCGTCCAGGATGTACAGCGTCTTGCCCGTGGCCCGGCGGCTGAGCTCCTTGCTGAGCTTCACGCGCTGCGCCTCGCCGCCCGACAGGGTGGTGCCCGACTGGCCCAGGCGGATGTAGCCCAGCCCGACCTCCTGCAGCGTGCTCAGCTTGTTGCGGACGCTGGGGATGTTGTTGAAGAACGCCAACGCCTCGTCCACGGTCATATCGAGCACATCAGCGATGGACTTGCCTTTGTATTTGATCTCCAGCGCCTCGCGGTTATACCGCTTGCCGTGGCACACCTCGCACGGCACGTAGACATCGGGCAGGAACTGCATCTCGATGCGGATGATGCCGTCGCCCTGGCACGCCTCGCAGCGGCCGCCTTTGACGTTGAAGCTGAACCGGCCGGGCTTGTAGCCGCGCACCTTGGCGTCGGGCAGCGCGGCGAACAGGTCGCGGATGTCGGTGAACAGGTTGGTGTAGGTGGCCGGGTTCGAGCGCGGGGTGCGGCCGATGGGCGACTGGTCAATGTCCACGATCTTGTCGAGGTTTTCGATGCCCTCGATGGTCTCGTGCCGTCCGGGTTTGTCCTTGGCGCGATACATGCGCATAGCCAACGCTTTGTACAGCACCTCGTTGATCAGGCTGGACTTGCCGCTGCCGCTGACGCCGGTGACGCAGATGAACTTGCCCAGGGGCAGGCGCACGTCCACGTGCTTCAGGTTGTTCTCGGTCGCGTCTCGGATGATCAGGTACTGGCCGTTGCCGGGCCGGCGGAGGTGTGGCACTGCAATGGCCTTGTCACCGCGCAGGTATTGGGCGGTCAGGCTGTCGCTGCACTGCAAGAACTCCGGCGTCCAGTCGGAGCAGACTACGTGGCCGCCGTGCTCGCCTGCGCCCGGCCCCAGATCCACGATCCAGTCGGCCGCGCGCATGGTATCCTCGTCGTGCTCGATCACCAGCACGGTGTTGCCCAGGTCCCGCAAGTCCAGCAGGGTGCGGATCAGCCGGGCGTTGTCGCGCTGGTGCAGGCCGATGCTCGGTTCGTCCAGGATATAGAGCACGCCCATGAGCTGCGAGCCGATCTGCGTGGCCAGGCGGATGCGCTGCGTCTCGCCGCCGGAGAGGGTGGCAGCCTGGCGATCCAGCGACAGGTATTCCAGCCCTACGTCGGTGAGGAAGCGTAGGCGCGCGTGCAACTCCTTGAGGATCTGCCGGGCGATGGTGTATTCCCGCTGACTCAATGGCGAACTGGGGGGCGCTTGTTCGGTCGAGCCGATCTTGCGGCTGGCATCACGGGCGTGCGCGGCCAGCGCTTTGCCGTTTTGGGGCGCGACCTCTCCTTTGCCGGTCCGATCCGCCAGGCCTGCCAGGCGCTCCACCCATTCCAGCGCGCGAGTCACCGAGAAGTGGCTGACCGCGTCGATGTTTAGGTCGGTGATGGTGACGGCCAGCGCTTCCGGCCGCAGGCGCTTGCCCGCGCAGGTGGGACAGGGCCGGCTGGTCATGTACCGCTCCAGTTCGCCCCGGATATAGTCAGAAGTCGTCTCCCGGTAGCGCCGCTGCAGGTTCGGGATCACGCCCTCGTAATTGGTCTGGAAGAACCGGTCGTGTCCTTCGTTGTTGACGTAACGGACGTTGACAGTGTCGTTTTTTTTGCCGCCATAGAGGAAGATGTCCAACTGGTGTTTGCTGAGCTGCGACACGGGAACAGTGAACGGCACCTGGTAATGGTCAGCCACCGACTGCAGCATGGCGTTGTAGATGGTCTGTGTGTCACGATCCCAGGGCCGGATCGCGCCGTCAGACAATGACTTGCTCCGATCCACGATCAGCTCGGGGTCGAACTCCATCATGCTGCCCAGGCCGGTGCAGGTGGGGCAGGCGCCGTGCGGGCTATTGAACGAGAAGGTGCGCGGCTCGATCTCCTGGATACTGATGCCGCACACCGGGCAGGCGAATCTCTCCGAAAACAGGCGGTCGGTCGCGTGTACGTCGGGCTGGGTGACATCTGAAACTAGCATGACGCTGTTGCCCAGGCGCAGCGCCGTCTCCACCGAGTCGGCCAGCCGCGATTTCTCCGCGTCCTCCTGCCCCGGCTCCGGTCGGCGGATCACTAGGCGGTCCACCACGGCCTCAATGGTGTGGTTCTTGTAGCGGTCCAGCTCCGGGGGGGTCTCGACCTCGTGCATCTCGCCGTTGACGCGCACGCGCACGAAGCCGGCCTTGCGTACGTCTTCGAAGATCCCCTTGTGTTCGCCCTTGCGTGCCATGATCAGCGGCGCAAGGATGAGCAGCCGGCTCCCTTCCGGGTAGGCAAGGATGCTGTCTACGATTTGTTGCACTGTCTGCGCGCTGATCACCCGGCCACAGGATGGACAGTGGGGGATGCCGATACGCGCGAACAGCAGGCGCAGGTAGTCGTAGATCTCGGTGATGGTGCCCACGGTGGAACGCGGGTTCCGACTGGCGCCGCGCTGGTCAATGGAGATGGCTGGGCTCAGCCCCTCGATCTGGTCGACGTCTGGCTTTTCCATCAGGCCCAGGAACTGGCGCGCGTAGGCCGACAGCGATTCCACGTAGCGGCGCTGGCCTTCGGCGTAGATGGTGTCGAACGCCAGACTGGACTTGCCCGACCCCGACAGGCCGGTGATGACGATCAACCTATCGCGCGGCAGCTCCAGGTCAATGTTCTTCAGGTTATGTTCGCGCGCCCCGCGCACGATGAGTTTGTCCTGCCCCATGGTGTCCTCGTAAGCCCGGCTGGTTCCGAACAAATGTACGAATCAAGTATAGCACGGCGCGCTCGCGGGGCCAAATCCAGCCCCGCGGCAGGCGTAGCAACAGGCTATCATAGCACGAAGAGGGGAGAGGAGCAATTTCAGGGAGGGTGAAGTTCTGCAGCAACCAACGCGCGCCGCAAATTGGCCACGCCTGAGGGGTACGGTCACAAGGTCCCAATTTGCGCAGCAAGTTGTTGTAGATTGCCTTGAGCTTCCTGTAGTGAGCGTTCCGTATTCCCCAGAGTGGCCTGTTGGCTTTCCACGAAGAGCATATAGGGCCGCATGGCATCGCGGATACGGGCCAGGGAGCGGCCGAGCTCGCTTTCGAACTGGAGGCTCAGCGCCTCGGTCAGCCGGCCGCGCAGATTGTCAATCTTGGACTGCAGGTCCAGCTTAGCGCGGCGGCGTTTGTTGGGGAGCACGTAGAAACCCAGGGCGGCCACCGCGCCCGCAGCAAGTACGCCCGTGACATCGGCGACGGTGGTGGCCAGCAGCTTCACCAACAGCGCGCCCAACCCCAGCGCGCCCACTTCCACGATGGCGGTTTGCGCAACGGCCCGCTGCACTGAGTCGGCCAGCTCGCGTGCCTCGGTCTCCTGGTTGTAGGTGGCAACCACCGACCGGGCTGCTGCGCCCACCGACTCCAGCAGCGCTCGGCGGTTGGAGTCGAACGCGCCACCCACCTGGCCGATGATGCGGTCCTGGTGGCGGGCGATGCGTTTGTTCAGGTAATCGGTGACGCCCTGCCACTGCCGATAGTCCTGGTCCACCAGCCAATCAATCAGGTCACGGGTGTGGGCCTCCACCTGGGCTGAGGTGTCGGCGATGACCTCGCGTTCGAACATGCCCCGTACGCGATCCGCGTTCACCAGGTCGAAGATGCGCTGCAGGCGGATGGTCTCGTCGAAGAAGGTGTTGCCCCGCTGGGCCATGCCGTACAGCACGTTGTCCACGTGGCTCAGGTGATACTTGAACTCCCGGCGCATGTCAGTCTCATAGGCCGCGAGCTGTGCCTCGATGGTGCGCACCGTTGCCACGTCTTCCTTCAGCAGTGTTTTCCGGGACTCGGCCAGGTAGAGATACCGCTCGGTCAGGCGCTGAGCGACCCCTAACGGGTTCGACAGCTTCAGGCGGAGCCGCTGCCGTTCGTCCAGGGTCTTCAGAATGTAGCTTTCCAACGGGGCAAAACGGCTAGCAGCCCAGAGCCGTGTTCGTTCGTCCGCATCGAGGGTCTCCTTGGCTTGGCGGGCCTGGCGGCTGGAGACGGTGAACACCGTGGGCGCGCGGCCGATCATCTCGCGGGCGTTGGCCGTGACGAACTCGGTCACGTGCTCGATCTCGGCCGGCCCCTCCAGGATGTCAATCTTGTTGACCACGAAGACAACCTTCTTGCCCCACTCGCGGATGCGGGCGATGAACGCGCGCTCGCTCTCGCTGAAGGGCCGGTCGGCCGAGGTGATGAACAGGATCAGGTCGGCCCGGGGGATGAAGTCGGCGGTGATCTCCTCATGCCGGCGGATGATAGCGTTGGTGCCCGGCGTGTCCACGATGTTGATATCGCGCAGCCACTCCACCGGGTAGGTCACGACGATCATGTCGCGCTCGATCCCCGCCTGGCTGGCTTGCTCGCCGTATTTCAGCAGGTGGATGGCCGATGTGGTGGGCGTGACCCCTTCCACCAGGAAGCGCTGGCCCAGCAGCGCGTTGATGAACGCGGACTTGCCCGAATTGAACTCGCCCACGATGACCAGCAGGAACAGCTCGTCCAACTGGAGCAGGGCGCGATTCAGCACGGCCAGGTCGGCCTCCGGCGCGTCCAGGGCAGCCAGCGGCTCGCGCAATAGCGCCAACTGTCGGCGCTCGGCTTTCAGCAGTTCTTCTTCCTCGCTGGTTAGAAAGCGTCGTAGCATAATACCTTTACCATCTGCTCACATCGAACACCGACTTCAGCACCTGGATCCGCTCCTCCGGCGTCGCCCAGCGAAGCTGGAAGTTGGTCTCGATGACCGTCACCAGCAGTTCGGTGTTGATCAGCTTGCCGTCGTAGATCGTGTGCCGGGCCACCAGGCCGGTGCGGGTGGGCCAGCTCCAGGTCTGGTCGAAGTAGAGGTTGCCGAGGCCGTAGAGGATGACCCGGCCCTCGCGCAGCTCCACCGCCTGGGGCGCGTGGGCCATCACGCCGGTGACCACCTGGGCGCCCGCGTCGCTCATGGCCCGGAAGTCGGCCTCCTGCGATGGGATCGGCTCGGCTTGGTAGTCGCCAGCGTTGTTAAATTCGGTATGCTGCACTTCTGCGAACACCAGGTCAACCTGGGGCGCCAGCGCCTGGATGTCGGCCACCATCTGCGCGCGGTCGAAGCGGGCCGAGCCGGGATAGTCAGGGCCGGCCCAGGCGCTCACCTTCTCGCCCGTGCCCGACCAGTACCACTCTGGACCCCACTGGTTGGCGCCCAGGAAGCCGAGTCGGTTGCCGTTGTGGATCAGCACGATGGGCTGCTGCGCGGCTTTCTCATCGCCGCCGCCGCCGTAGACCGGGATCTTCCGCTCAGCGTAAAACGCCAGGGACGCGCGCATGTTGTCGTAGCCGAAGTCGTTCTGATGGTTGCCGGTCAGCCCCACGGCGTCCACGCCTGAGAGCTCCAGATTTAGGTAGTATTCCGGCTTGGAACAGAGGATCAGATTGTTCAGCGTGTTGTTCGCGACACAGCCCTCGACGAATGGGATCTCGTTGCTGATAATGGTGATGTCGGCTGCGGCCAGCTCCGGGCCGACCTGGCGCGCCAGGAAGCCGTAGTCGCCCGAACGCTCGATCGCGACCGCGGAGTTGCGCGCCATGGCCGTGACGCCGGTCATCACCAGCACGGTCAGCCTGTCCGCGTCGCGGTTGGTGATCGGCAACGTCGCCGCCAGGCGTGCCAGTGCTGCGGCACCCTCTGCTGTTGGCGCCCCGGCCCAAGCCCGCGTCGCCAGCGGCCACTGCTCGGACATAAACCGATTATCTGCGACGGATTGTCCGTCCAGCTTGATGGCGCGCAGGCGAACCTCAAGCGCTTCGAACGGCAGCAGTCCCAGCCCCATGCGGTCACCCCAGACGGCTTCGGCGACGGCCTCCGGGGGGCGGGGCTGCACTGCTGGCCCTGGCTCGCCCAGCAGCGCATACAGGTCGTCCAAGATCGTCTCGCTGGGATAAATAGTGCTGAAACTGGCGGATTGGCCGGCACCCGACCAGACGTCGCGCAGTTCCTGCATGCTGATGCCCTCTAGCACGGATGACAGGCGATCAACAGGCACGATGATCCGTTCCCAGGCCAGGGGCGCGTCGGTCAAATAGGCAGGATCGAGCCTTAAGTCGGCCTGTTCAGTTTCCGCTGCACTGGCGATGCCTGCCTCGGTAAGGCGCAGTCTGAGCTGTTCGAGCGCGGCGGCCGGCACACCAGGCAACGCCTGAATCGCCAGCGGCTGTGGCAATGGCTCTAGGGTCGGGGTGGCCTTAGGCGTAGGAGGCGGCGTTGGCGCAGGGAGCTCGGTGGCCGTTGGCGCAGCAGTTGGCTCGGCAGCTTGAGTCGGGGCGAACGTGGCTCCGGCCATAGCCAGCTGTGCCGTGGGCTCTGCTGGCACAGTCGGTGCTGCAGTTGTACAGCCGGCCAGCAGGGCTAGAACGAGCATGAAGTGCATGAAGTGATTCGGTTTGAGGTCTAGTACGATCGAAGCATCCCTTTTCATTCTCGATCCGCTCAGCATGCCAAAGCGTCCTTTCCGGATTATGCATGAAAACTGCCGAAGCCCATTATAACACAACCTCCAGCGCGCCGTGGCTCAAATCAACCAGCGCTGCGGCCAGCGCGTCCGCCCGCTCTTCCGGCACGGTGATCTGCCAGGTGACATCCGCGGCAAACGACTGTTCCGCGATGCGGGCCTCGAATTCAGGTAGCAGGCGCTCCACCGGCGTGATGAGGTTGTAGGGACCGGATGCCAGCAGCGTGCGCAGCGCGACTTTTTCCTGCGTGGCCAGCGTCTCCAGCACCGCTTTGACGCCGCCGCTATACGCGCGCACCAGTCCGCCGGTGCCCAGCTTGATCCCGCCCCAATAGCGCGTCACCACCACCGCGATATCGCCCACGCCGCTGCCCAGCAGCACGGCCAACATGGGTCGGCCTGCGGTGCCCGATGGCTCACCGTCGTCGCTCATGCCGATCTGCGCGGTGGAGCCGGGCGGCCCGACCACGTAGGCGAAGCAGTTGTGCGTGGCATCGGGGAACTCGGCCCGGATCTCGGCGATGAAAGCTCTGGCCGCTTCCAAGGTGTCCGCAGACGCCGCGGTCGTGATGAAGCGAGACCGCAGGATGACTTCTTCGACGCGGGCGCGGCCCGCGGGAATGGGATAACGGGGCATGGCGAATGGTATCCGTTGAGACAATCATCTGGAGTCGAGGCTTCAGCCGGTCTGTCTCGTTAATCACTTGAGCGGCTAAAGCCATGATTCCGGGCACGGCCTGATCTTTTCGGGCAGTATACTCGCTCTATGGGAAAGGAGCAAAGCAGTTATTGCTTTTATTTGTATTGACCCCCGCTGATAACTTGTGCTATAATCGTTCCAGTGCCGTTTCGGGCACAGGAGGTGTTCCATGACCTGGTGGCGCACGATCTGGCAGCGTATTACGGCCCTTTTCCGCACCCGAAAGGAGAAACCGATGCAGCCCGCAACCCCAACGCATCGCCCCTGGACCTTCATGGTCTACATGGCCGGCGACAACGGCAAGGTGTTCTACACCGCGGCCGGTCCCAAGAAGCTGATGGCCGAGATGACCACGGCCGGCTACAACGACATTTGGAAGATGGCCCAGGTGGGCACCACCGATGCCTGCGCGGCGGTCTGTCTGTTCGACACCCAGGACGAGGCCTACTTCGTCGAGGTGCGTCCGGGACAGGGCATGGCCGACAGCCGGGTGGAGGTGCTGGGCGAGGTCAACACCGGCGACCCCAACACCCTGCGCGATTTTGTTGTCCGAGCTGTGCGCGAGTACCCGGCCGACCACTACGCGCTGGTGATCTGGAACCACGGCACCGGCTGGCTGGATGTGGATCACTATGCGCCGGTGCGCGACATCGCGGATGCTTCTCACCGCTCCCACGGGGCGATCTTTCGCAGCACCTTGCGCAAGATCACCGAAGGCGACACCACGCGCCCCATCGCGTTCGATGATTCCAGCAAGGATTTCCTGGATACCCAGGATTTACACAAGGCGTTCAGCGAGGCTGAGGCGCTGACCGGCCGCCGGCTCGATCTGATCGGTATGGACGCGTGTTTGATGGCGATGGTGGAGGGCGCGCGCGAGCTGGCCGCGCACGCGGACTACTTTGTCGGCTCGCAGGAAGTGGAGCCCATGGACGGCTGGCCCTATGCGCTGATCCTCCAGGGCCTGAGCGCAGAGCCCGGCATGGCCCCGGCTGACCTGGCCGACCGCATCGTGCGGGATTACGCCAAGGCGTACAACGCCGCGACCAGGCAGGACGAGACGGTCACGCAATCGGCCATCCGGTTAGAGGCTACCGGCGCGACCGAGGCATTGGCGAAGCGCCTGGCCGATGCACTGCTGGCGCGCGGGCAGGAGGCGGTCTTGCGTTCGTTGGCGGTGCGCGCTGGCGCAGAGGCCCTTAAGTTCGAGGATCGCAATTATCGCGACCTGGGTGACTTCGCGAAGCGCCTGGCCGACAAGACGGAGTGGGAGAACTATCCCGAGGTTACGGCCGCGGCCCAGGCCCTCGCCGCGCACCTCCAGGCCCGCACGCCCGACGCGCCAGTGGTGCGCCTCGCCTACCGGCCCCAATACCAGGCAGCGACCGGCCTGTCGGTCTACCTGCCGCCGGAGACCAAACCCCTGAGCCAGCGCCAGAAGGAGCTGGCGATCTACCGCAAATTGGCCTTCCCGCAGGTTACGGGCTGGGATCGCCTGGTGGCGTGGTTGAACGGCGAGTTCTAGAATGTGAATCTGAGTCGGAGGCAGGGGCGGGTTTTGCACGGCTAACGCCGACGTGCCTAGCTCGGTGGCAGCGTGGTAGCGACGAGTTCTCGCTAGTCTGGAGAAACCTGCCCCTGCTCAGCGATATTAGCCCCGGTTTCCAACCGCCGGGCACAAGGGAGCGTGATCATGAACTTTGCATCAGCAGCCGTGCCGGACGCGATCCTGCCGATCCTGGATAGCATTCTTGCCGGGTGGCCGGATCTGCCGGCCGAGGTGCAACGGGCCATCGAGAATACCGTTCGCGAACATGGACCGGGAATCGCCAAAGCTGAAGTAGGCGTCAACGCCGCCGGTGCTGTCATCCCGTTTCTGAACGCGCTGTGGCCGGTGCGACACTCCTTGCCTGCCGACGTGCGTGAGCGACTGGAAGCCGGGCAGGTGGATGTTCAACCGAGAGGTGGTTTCGGCTCGTTGACGGCGGCTCAACGCGGTCGCGTGTTGCAGCGGCTGTTGCGTTTCGTGGATTTTCGTTTGTATCGCGATCCGGTAGGCCTTGCCGCAGAAGTTGACTCCTTGCTCGACAAGCATCAGGCGCGCCTGACCGATGATGAGCGTGCAGCGCTTGCCAAACAGCGCGTCATGCATCCGCGACGTGCTGCCGACCTTGACGATGCTGATGCTTACCTGGATGCCGTCGAAGCCCTGTTCGGTAGTTATCCTCATATCGGGCGACTACTCGATCCCTCTAGCACAAAGGTGTGGTCGCCCGGCGATCGGTTGCGCAAAGCGGAGATTCGACCATTTCCGGCTAGTCCTGTGGTGAGTCCTGTGCCCGGGGCCAAAGGAGCTGTCATCGCGCCTGTGCCAAGCATCCTTCCATCCTATTCAAGCGCAGCAACCCGGTCCCTCGAACCGACCTCCGATGAAGTGACCCGCTACGCCAACGTCCACTTCCCCAACAAGGTCCTGCGCGATCAGGGCGTGACGCCGCTCATCGTGCATGTGGCAGGGCATTTCCAGCCCGGCGCGAGGGGCACTGCCGACGAGGCCCGCATGAGCCTCAAGCTCAGCCCGCTAACTGTGGTGGTCCGTGCCGAGGGCTTCGAGGTGACGAACGCGACGATTGGCGGCGAGGTGGTGGATGATGCCATCTTCTATGTGCGGCGGGTACAGGTCCTCAAGGAGCGCGATTGTGAGCCCCTGATCTTCTTCCTGAAACCGCAGTCGGCTGGTGTTAAGCGTATCTCGGTAGACTTCGAGCAGTTCAACCGCCGGCTCGTGACGATCGCCTTTGAGGCCGAGGTGGTGGATGACGCGGCCGCCCTGAAGCAGTTGGCCAGCGCGACCGTGCCGCTGATCCCTATCACCTCGCCGCTGTTGGGCGCGGAGGCCAAGGCGCCCGACCTGGAACTACGCATTGCTCTCTCGACCGATCGCCGCACATTGGATTACATGCTGCACTCGCCCAACTCCGGCGACTACAACTTCAAGATGGTCGGCTCAAAGACACTGCGGGACGACCCGCTCACCTTCTTGCAGCCCATCTTCAACCGGCTGAGCGACCTGGCCAAGAAATCGGTGGCGACCCGTTCGGCCGACGAGACGCGGCGCGCCAATGAGTCGCTGGCCGCTGAAGGTGTCACGTTGTACAATGAGCTCTTCTCGGACGAACTGAAGCGCGAGTACAACAAGGTCCTGCGCAAGAAGTATCACGGCAAGAGCCTGTTGATTACCTCCGACGACCCGTGGATCCCCTGGGAACTGGTGACGCCGCAGGATCCGGGCGAGGACGAGCCGTGGGACGAGCCCAACGACCCGCCGTTGTGCGAGACCTTCCGGCTTTCGCGCTGGGTGGCCGGCCGGGGCGCGCCCGACCAGGTGAAGCTGGCGACCGGGACCTGGGTCGCGCCGCCCGATAACCTCCAGGCCGCCCAGGCCGAATCGGACTACTTCGCCGAGCTGCACCGCCGGCAATGGGAAGTCACCCTCACCGGCCCGCTCAAGTCGCGGGATGAGGTAACCCAGGCCCTGCGCGGGGGGGGCACGAACTTGTTCCATTTCGCCTGCCACGGCAACTTCGACGCGGGGAGCGCCAATGAGTCGAAGCTCAAACTGGGGACCGAGTTCCTCACCCCGCGCGATGTTGGCGCCCTGAAGCCGTTCGTCCGCAAGAGCAAGCCTGTGGTGTTCCTGAACGCCTGCCATTCGGGGCGGGTGGGCATCGGCCTGACGCAGCTTGGCGGCTGGGCGCAGACCTTCCTGGACTGCGAGGCCAGCGCGTTCATCGGCGCGCTGTGGGAGGCGAACGACGTGCTGGCCGCGCAGTTTGCCCAGGAGTTCTACAACCGGCTGTGGGGCCTGGGCGCCTTCGCAGGGGAGCGCCAGCCGCTCGGTCAGGCGTTTCACGAGGCGCGCATGGCAATCAAAGCCGCCGATCCCGCCAACCCCACCTGGCTGGCCTACGTGCTTTACGGCGATCCGTACGGGCAGGTTGTGCTGGGCGGGTAACGCGCTGCCTTTCCTGGAATCGAGGCTCCTGCCGGTTTCTGTGGGCCATGAGTCCCACCGGCCGACACCTGCACTTGCGCCGAAGCGCAGCGCAGGTGCAAGTGCGCCTCGATTCCGATTTACCCTCTGACATTGCTCATCCTCCCCGATCCGTGTATAATGCCTTCAACTGGACACCTGAACCCTGACACCTGACTCCTGACACCTGTGACCTGCCCATGACCACACCCATGCGCTCCCAATACCTGGCGATCAAGAAGCAGTATCCGGACATCATCCTCTTCTTCCGCCTGGGCGATTTCTACGAGACCTTCGACGACGACGCCAAGACCGTCGCCGAAGTGTGCGACGTCGTGCTGACCTCGCGGCCCGTAGGCGGGGATGAGCGCGTGCCGTTGGCCGGCGTGCCCTACCACGCGGTGGACGGCTACATCGCGAAGCTGATCAACGCGGGCTACAAGGTCGCCATCGCCGAGCAGATCGGCAACGAGCCGCCCAAGGGGGAAAAGCTGGTGCCCCGCGTCGTCCGCCGCGTCGTCACGCCCGGCACGCTGGTGGAGCCGGGCTTGCTGCCGGAGAAGCGCAATAATTACGTGGTTGCGCTAGTGCTAGATACCGCGCCTGTAGAGACGTTGCATGCAACGTCTCTGCAGGCGTGCCGTGCCGGCCTGGCCTACGCCGACATCTCCACCGGTGAGTTCGCGGTCACCGAGATCAGCGACGGCGCAGACGTCCTGCGCCGCGTCCAGGAGGAGCTGGCCCGCCTGTCCCCGGCCGAACTGCTCTACCCGGCCAAGGATCCACGCTGGGCGCGGAGAGGAGCGGGAGCAGGGGAGCAGGGGAGCAGGGGAGCAGGGGAGCCTAACGCAATACGCAGTACGCAATACGCCGCGGACGCCCTGCCCCCTGAAATCACCCAATCCTACCACATCACCCCCTACGCCGCCTGGCACTTCGAGGAGACCACGGCCCGACAGGCGTTGCTGGAGCACTTTCACGCCGCGTCGCTGGCCGGCTATGGCTGCGAGGAGCTGCCGCTGGCCGTGCGGGCCGCGGGCGGGCTGCTAAGCTATCTGCGCGAGACCCAGAAGGACGACCTGCCGCAGATCGCGGGCCTGCGCACCTACAGCACTGCCGAGTTCATGACGCTGGACGAGGCCGCGCGGCGCAACCTGGAGCTCACCGAAAGCATCCGCGGCGGCTCGGTGCAAGGCTCGCTGCTGGGTGTGCTCGACGCCACGCTGACCCCCATGGGCGGCCGGCTGCTGCGCAAACGGCTCACCCAGCCGTTGTTGGATGTCGCGGCTATCAATGCCCGGCTGGACGCAGTGTCCGCCTGGCACGATGATGCACCGGCCCGGGCCGAGCTCCGCCAGATCCTCCGCGGCCTGGGCGACCTGGAACGCTGGACCAATCGCTGCGTCCAGGGCATCGCCCTCCCGCGTGACCTGGTGGGGATTCGCGAGGCGCTGGCGCGGGTGGAGCGGATGCGTTTGCACGTTGAACGTTCCAACGTTCCAACGTTCCAACGTGAGCCGCTTGATCCAGGCTCGGATATTGCCTCCCTCCTCGCGTCCGCCATCGCCGATGAGCCGCCTGCGACCCTGGCGAATCCCGGCGTCATCCGCCCTGGCTTCTCGGCCGAGCTGGATGGCATCCATCTGGCCACGCGCGACGCCAAGGCGTGGATCGCCAACCTGGAAGCGGTGGAGCGGGCGCGCACCGGCATCAAGTCGCTCAAGGTCGGCTACAACAAGGTCTTCGGCTACTACATCGAGGTGACTACCGCGAACGCCGCGCTCGTCCCGGCCGACTACATCCGCAAGCAAACGCTGGTCAACGCCGAGCGGTACATTACGCCCGACCTCAAGGAATACGAGTCGCTGGTGCTCAACGCGGAGGAACGCATCCTGGAGCTGGAGGGGCAGCTCTTCCGGCAGGTGCTGGCGCAGATCGCGGCGGCCGCGCCTCGGCTTCTGGCGACCGCCCAGGCCATCGCCGAGCTCGACGTCGCGGCCGGCCTGGCCGAGGTGGCTGAGACCAACCGTTACGTGCGGCCTGTCCTGGTTGACGACGGCGTCATTGACATCAAAGCGGGCCGCCACCCGGTGGTGGAGAAGTTCCTGGCCGGCGAACCGTTCATCCCCAACGATGCCTATCTCTCGCCCGAGCAAGCGATCGTCATCCTGACCGGCCCAAATATGTCTGGCAAAAGTTCCTACCTGCGCCAGGTGGCCCACATCGTGCTCATGGCACAGATCGGCTCCTTCATGCCGGCCGAGGCCGCGCGTATCGGGCTGGTGGATCGTATCTTCACCCGCATCGGCGCGTCCGACGAGATCGCGCGCGGCCAGAGCACCTTCATGGTGGAGATGGTGGAGGCGGCCAACATCCTGCATCACGCCACCGGCCGCTCGTTGCTGATCCTGGACGAGATCGGCCGCGGCACCAGCACCTACGACGGTCTGGCCATCGCTTGGGCCGTGGTGGAGTACATCCATAACCACCCTGGCCTGCGCGCCAAGACGCTGTTCGCCACCCACTATCACGAGCTCACTGACCTGGCCGAGCGGCTGCCGCACGTGGTCAACTTCAACGTGGCCGTGGCCGAGCAGGGCGACAAGGTCGTCTTCCTGCACAAGGTCGTCCCCGGCGCGGCCGATCGTTCCTACGGCGTCCACGTGGCGCAGCTTGCCGGCTTGCCCCGCCCGGTCATCGCCCGCGCCCAAGAGATCCTGGCCGACCTGGAAGCCTCCGGCGCGGCCGGCCCGCGGCGCTCGGTCATTGATCGCCCAACGGTCTACCAACTCCCTCTCTTCTCGGCCGAGGATCCGGTGATCGCCGAATTGCGCGCGCTAGACGTGAACGCGCTCAGCCCGCTGGCCGCGCTGAACAAGCTGTATGAGCTGCAGCAGCGGGCGCGGGGGTGACGAACGACGGACGACGGAGGACGAAAGACCGTGGCAACGACACCTGATATGCATCACCCGAGGTTACTGTCTTGACCATCCCTGAACTCATCGCCACCGAATTGAAGATTCCTCTCGCCCAGGTCGCCGCCACCGTCGCGCTCCTGGACGACGGCAACACGATTCCCTTCATCGCGCGTTACCGCAAGGAGGTGACGGGCGGGCTGGACGAGGTGCAGATCCGGGATATCCAGGCCCGGCTGGAGTACCTGCGCAAGCTGGCCGAGCGCCGCGACGCGGTGAAGGCCGAGATTGCCTCCCAGGGCAAGCTGACCGACGACCTGGCCGCCCAATTGGACGCGGCGGCCACCCTCCAGGCCATCGAGGACCTCTACCGGCCCTACCGACCCAAGCGCCAGACCCGCGCCCAGCTCGCGCGCGAACGCGGCCTCGAACCGCTGGCCCAGGCGCTGTTGGCGGCTTGTAGGGGCGGGGTTTCCCCGCCCTTGTCGCCAGCAGCGGGCGCGGAGACCTCGCCCCTACAGATGGCTGCCGGGTTCATCACCGACCAGGTGCCCGACGCCGAGTCTGCGCTGGCCGGCGCACGTGATATCATCGCGGAGCAGGTCAGCGACGACTCAACCACGCGGCAGGGCACGCGGCAGCGCTTCGCGGCCGAGGGGTTCTTGGTCAGCCGCCGCGCGGGCGATGAGGCGGACAAAGAGGGCCGCTACCGCGTCTACCACGAGTTTCGCGCGGCCCTGCGCGCGGTGCAGCCGCATCAGTGGCTGGCCCTCCAGCGCGGCGCATCCGACGGCAGCCTGAAGGTGGGCATTGAGACGCCCGACGGGGTGATCGTGTCCGATATCGCGGCCGCATGGATCGGAATGCGCGGGCCGGCTGCGGATCAGGTCCGCCTGGCGATCGAAGATGGCTACGACCGCCTGCTACGTCCCTCAGTGGAGCGAGAGGTGGGCGGTCAGCTCGACGACTACGCGGGCGACCACGCGATCCATCAGTTTGCCACCAACCTGCGCAACCTGCTTCTGCAGCCGCCCCTCAAGGAGCGCGCCGTCATGGGCATTGATCCCGGCTACCGCACCGGCTGCAAGGTTGCCACCGTAGATTCCACCGGCAAGTTATTGCATACCGCCACGATCTACCCCCACGAGCCGCGCAACGAGCGGGCTAAGGCGCTCCAAATCCTCGCCGGGCTGGTCGAGCTGGACGGGATCAGCGTGATCGCGATCGGCAACGGCACCGCCAGCCGCGAGACCGAGGCGCTGGCCGCGGCGCTGATCCAGGGAGACGAAACTTGGACGCGGACGAGCGCGGATGAACGCGGAGAAAAGAGAACTGATCCGCGCCCGTCCGCGCTTGTCCGCGTCCCCAAATCGCCCGTTCTCGCTTACGTCATGGTCAGCGAGGCGGGCGCGTCGGTCTACTCGGCCTCCGACATCGCCCGCGCCGAGTTCCCCGACCTGGACGTCTCCATGCGCGGCGCAGTCTCCATCGCCCGGCGGTTGCAGGATCCCCTGGCCGAGCTGGTCAAGATCGACCCGCAGAGCATCGGCGTGGGGCTGTATCAGCACGATGTGGACCAAAAGAAGCTGGCCGCGGCGCTGGATGGGGTGGTGGAGTCGGTGGTGAACCATGTGGGCGTGGACGTCAATACCGCCTCGGCCGCGCTGTTGGGCTACGTGGCCGGCATAAGCAAGCGATTGGCCCAGGCTATCGTGGCGCACCGGGACGAGAACGGCCCGTTTGAGTCACGCGCGGGCCTGAAGAAGGTCAAGGGCCTGGGGCCGAAGGCGTTCGAGCAGGCCGCCGGCTTCCTGCGCGTGCCTGGCAGCAAAAACCCGCTAGACAACACCACCATCCATCCTGAAAGCTACGACGCGGCGAAAGCGTTGCTCGACCTGGCTGGCCTCAGCCTGCGGATGAAGGACCTGCCGAGCCGGCTACGAGCGTGGTGTGGCGCCAACGGTTGGGTCTTGAGCGAGCCACAACCCGACGACGCGCGCAGTACGCAATACGCAGTACGCAATAGCGACAACTGGTCCACAACCGCCGCCCTGCTGAATATCGGCGAGCCCACCCTCCGTGACATCGTGGACGCGCTGCTCCGCCCCGGCCGCGATCCGCGTGCCGACTTGCCGCCGGTCGTGCTCCGCCGCGATGTGCTGAGTATGGAAGATCTGCGCGAGGGGATGGTCTTGAAGGGAACTGTCAGGAATGTGGTAGACTTCGGCGCGTTCGTGGATATCGGCGTCAAACAAGATGGCCTTGTGCATGTCAGCAAGATGGCGAAGCAGTACGTGCGCAACCCGCACGAGTTCGTAAGCGTGGGAGATGTAGTTGACGTAACGGTTATCAGCGTGGACCGTGAGCGCGGCCGCATCGGGCTGAGCATGGTGGGCGCATAGACTGGGATGGAGGCTGCGCAAAGCCTCCCGTAGGAAAGGAAAGAGGGTTGTACTGATGAATCTTGTCGATCGTTTTCTGGCCGGGCCGCTCCTGGATGGCTCCGTCGCCGACATTCGCGTCGGCACACACTGGACCGCCGTGGTCGTCGAAACCTCACATGGCTCCCGCGCAGGTCTGGCTTCCACGCAGATCGTGCACGACTTGGAACACGGCCGGCCAGCGGTGCGAGACGCAGGGAAGTTGGTCGGCAAGCCTGCCCGGGAGCTGGCCGGCTGGCTGCGTTCCGAGAGCCTGACCGAGCGCAGTATCGGGTTTGCCGCGCTCAACGCGTTGTTGGAAGTGGACACGGCCGCTTGCGTGGATCGCAATGCCGAGGAGCTGATCCTGGCGCGAGGCAGGGGGCGCAATGTGGCGATCGTCGGCCACTTCCCCTTTGTCCCGAAGGTCCGCGAGGCGGCCGGGACGTGTTGGGTGCTGGAATTGAACCCCGGTCCCACCGACCTGCCGGCCGAGCGGGCCTCGGAGGTGTTGCCCCAGGCTGATGTCGTGGCGATTACCGGGATGTCGTTGGTCAACGGCACCTTCGAGGACCTGGCCGCTCTTTGCCGGCCCGACACCTACACGCTGGTCCTGGGCGCAACCACGCCGCTGACGCCGCTGCTGTTCGATTACGGCATGGATGCCGTTTCCGGAACCGTGGTGACCGACATCCCGGTCGCGCTGGCCGCCGTGAGCCAGGGCGCCAACTTCCGTCAGATCGGGGGGAAACGCCTGCTCACCATGTTGCGCCCGTGACCTTGGGGGAGGGAGCACCCTCAGATGCGAGCGGCCTTCCTATTCAGGTCGTATCTGAGGAGGCTCGCCCCTTGAATTGAGGAGGAGTCCCCATGACCTCAGACATGCTCTTGGTCTTCGGCCTGCTGCTCGTCACCATCCTGTTGTTCCTCAGTGATCGTCTGACCCTGGATCTGGTAGCGCTGTTGGTGCTGTTGGCGTTAGTGTTTACCGGTATCCTCTCAGTGAACGAGGCGCTGTCCGGCTTTTCGGACTCCATCGTGCTGATGATCGCCGGCCTGTTCATCGTTGGCACCGGGCTCGTGCAGACCGGTGTAGCCGATGCGCTGGGGCAGCGGTTAGCGCGTATTGCAGGCGCCAGCGAGGGTCGGTTGCTGGTAGCTACAATGGTGGTAGCCGCCGGCCTGTCTGCCTTCATGAGTTCGACGGGCGCGGTTGCGATCTTGCTGCCGATGGTGGTCAGCCTGGCGTGGCGCGCCAAGGTGAGTCCGTCCAAGCTGCTGATCCCGCTGGCCTACGCGTCGGTGGTTGGTGGGCTATTGACGCTCATCGGCACGCCGCCGAACATCGTGGTCAGCAACCAACTGGCAGCAGAGGGGTATCGGCCGTTCAGCTTTTTCAGCTTCACGCCCATTGGCGTGCTTGCCGTTGCGGTCGCGATCGGCTTCATGGTGTTGGTGGGGCGAAAGTTGTTGCCGGCACGGGCGCAGCGGGCGCCAGGGGGCGCAGGGGCCGGCGAGGCCATCTCCCTGGCCGACTTGGCGCAGGCTTACAGCCTGCCCGGCAACCTCTTTCGGGTGCGCGTGCGCATGGCCTCATCGCTGGCCGGGAAGACGCTGGCTGAGGTCAACCTGCCAGCCCGCTACGGCGTGAACGTGCTCGGCATCCAGCCCTGGCCTGATCGCCGGGCGGAGCCGCTGCCAACCCAACCGGTCGGTCCCGACACATTACTCGCAGAACAGGACATCTTGCATGTCCAGGGTTCCCCTGAACAGGTGGCGGCGATGGCGGGCGCGGTCTCTTTGGGTATCTTGCCCGCTGTCGGCGGCGAAGGTGGGCTGCTGCCACAAGAGCTGGGCATGGCCGAGGTGCTGTTGACCCCGCGTTCGCAGCTTGTGGGCCAGACCTTGCGAAGCAGCCGCTTTCGTGACAAGTACCACGTTACGGTGCTGGGCATCATGCGCCTGGGTAAACCGGTGCCGGGCGCGCTGGCCACTGCGGAACTGCGCTTCGGTGATACCTTGCTGGTGCAGGGCACGTGGCAGGCTATCAGCCTGTTGAGCCAGGAGGCTCGCGACTTCGTCGTCGTGGGCCAGCCGGCTGAGATGGCTCAGGCGCGACCGGCAGCCCGCCGCGCGCCGGTGGCGTTGGCTTGTATGGTGGGCATGTTGATTCTGATGGCATTCAACATCGTGCCGCAAGTGGTTGCCGTACTGCTGGCTGCTGTGGTGATGGTGCTGACCGGCTGTCTGTCCATGGAGGACGCGTACAAGAGCATGAACTGGCAAAGTCTGATCCTGCTGGCCGGCATGTTGCCCATGGCGACCGCGCTGCAAAAGACGGGTGGCGTCCAGTACGTCGCCGACCTGTTGACCGATAGCATGGGACGCTGGGGGCCGATGGCCGTGATGCTGGGTCTGTTCCTCTTGACCGGATTCTTCAGCCAGTTCATTTCGAATACGGCGACTACGGTACTGATCGCGCCTGTCGCGTTCCAGGCTGCGCTTACCCTGGGCATCGCGCCCCACGCGTTCCTGATGACCGTCGCTGTCGCCGCCTCAACGGCTTTCGCAACCCCCATCGCGACATCATCCAACACCCTGGTGCTTGGTTCCGGCGGCTATCGCTTCAGCGACTTCCTGCGCGTGGGCATCCTGCTGCAATTGCTGATCATGGCAGTGGTTTTACTGGTGCTGCCGCTCTTGTTTCCGTTTTGATGAATGGCGGCCATAGATGCAGCTTCCCTTTGATCATTTCGATCTCGTCGCACGCTGGTATGACCGGCTGATCAGCAAACCAGAGCATGACCGCCTGCAAACGCTGCTGGAAGCCGCGCCAGGCGGGCTGGTGCTGGATGTGGGCGGCGGCACTGGCCGACACGCCACTGACCTGGCGGCCAGGGGCGCGCATGTCGTTGTCTATGATGTCTCGCGGCAGATGGTGCGGCACGCGCGCAAGAAGGGATTGGCTACGGTGCTGGGCAGCGTCTTGCAGCTACCGTTCCCCGATGCCAGCATTGACCGTATATTGGTGGTGGACGCGTTTCACCACTTTGCCCTGCCGACCCCGGCCCAGGCCCAACCCGCAGCCGCGGCCGAGCTGCTGAGGGTGTTGCGGCCCGGCGGCCGCCTGGTGGTGGAGGAGCCCGACATCACGCAGCGTGGCGTGAAGATGATAGCGCTGATGGAAAAGGTGCTGTTGATGGGGAGTCGGTTCCTGACGGGGCCAGACCTTGCCGCGCTCTTTGAGGCCAAAGGCGGCCGGCACCTGGCGCTGGAACGCGATCACTTCAATCTGTGGCTGGTGGTCACGCGCTGAAAGGCGGCGCCATGATCCTTATAAGCGCCACCGACTGGGATCGGGGCTTTAGCCGGTTTGGTTGCCATCACAAGCATCTCATCTCACGGTGCGATCAGCACACTCTCCAACAGCCCCAGCTTATCCAAAGCCTCATACGCATTATGCCGCACGAGCCGGTTCGGGTCGTTCAATGCCTGGAACAGCGCAGTGAGGGCTGGCCAGAATTGCCCAGGATAGGCTGCTAAGCTCAGCCTGGCCAGTGCCGGCGTCACCAGCTTGCGTAATGCCATCGCCGCGCGTACGCGCACCCCGTCCCTGGCATCTGCCAGCGCCGCGACGAGGGCCGGCAGCGCCGGTTCGCCGATCAGCGCCAACGCGTCCGCGGCCGAGTCGCGCACCCAGCCGCTCTCATCGGCCAGCGCCGCGATCAGCGCTGGGATGTTGCCTGCTGCGCGCAGTTGTCCCAGGGCCAGCGCGGCTGCGCAGCGCGTCGCCTCATCCGGATCAGCCAGCCGTCCCTCGGCCAGGGTCGCGGCCTCTGGCCCGCCCGTGAGCGCCAGGACGCGCACACCCCACCAGCGCCGATTGGCGTCCGCGTCAGCCAGCAGCGGGCGCAAGGCCGGGATCAGGTCAGCACGGCCTGCGCACGCCTGGGCTGCGGCTTCGGCCGAGTCATCATTGCCCCCGGCCAGGGCTGTCAGAAGGGCCTGGACTAGGTCCCCCGTGTGGGCTTGATCTTGTATCATGAAATCACTCACTCGTGAAGTATCATTTCGAAGCTCGAAAGGGCTGAAGCATCTCCCGGTTCAGCAGGCAGACGCAGCAGGTGCGCGGGGCATCCCGCGCGACAGTCAGTGCTGCCGAAGCCGGGAATCGGCGCGCTGGCACCTGCGGCCAACAGGCGCTGCACCCAGACGCACTCCAGTCGCTCCGGACTGACTTTGAACCACACAGCCGCGACCCGTAACATTGCGGTCAGGGTGTCAACATGCCAATGCCGTCGTTTTTCGGCGCTCAGGTGGCGTGCTAGCCGTGCGGCCAGCCCGCCCGGGCCATGTGCGCTGCCGATGTACACGTAGTGGCCCGGTGACAGCGTAACGGCGCCGAGGCGGCCAACCGAGAGCGAGACTTGCGTAGCTGCATGCAGCGCCAGCAGATAAGTTCCGCTTGCGGCCGGGTAATCAGGACCAAAGGTGACGGTTCTACTAGTTCGTGTAGTCATTACGCTATCCACTGCGCCACCTCTTAGCGAACAGGGCGAGGGGGGTGGCCGCGTAGCGCAGTAGCGATGGCAACCAACGCGAAGGCAGACAGGCCAAGGGTATTGGCCCAGAAGCCCCAACCCAAGGGCAGCGCGGTCCGATAGATTTCGGCCAGGGCCGGTTGCAGGCGCAAGAACTCTGATACCGGAGCGACGGTGCCCAGCAAGGCCAAGAGCGCGGCTAAGATCAGGGTGATACTTCTCGGTGCCCGGCGCAAAAGCAGTTGGGCCAGCCACGGGAAGGCAAGGCAGCCGACTATGGTCAGGATTTGGATGCGGAATTCAGGCAGGCGCAACGTGTTGGGGGACCAGGCGGGTGGCAGCATCGCCAGCGCAAGGGGGATCGCGGTCAGGCCCAGGAGTGCTTGCAGCCAGCGCGGCAACTCCTGGCGCGCTGCGAACAGGCTGCAGATTAAGCTGCCGGCAGCCAACGGCAGATAAAAGAGCTCGCGGCGGATCGGGATCGCTCCGGAGATGACTTGCGGCACGAACTTCACGTATTCTGCAAGATCCAGACCGGTGATCACCAGCCCTGCGGCGCGGTGTGGGATCCAGGGGCCGAAGTAACCTGCCAGGCCAAACACAACTAGGCCGATCAGCAGGGGGTAGGCGCGGCCAGTGTTCGTCTTTATCGCGCGATATGCTGCCATGAATCAATCCTGGCTGGCGGCCAGCTGATAGGCCTTCAGGAGCTTATGCGCGGCTGCATCCCAGGTGAATCGGGCAGCCTGTGCTCGGCCGAGGTCAGCGAGCCGCACGCGTAGCGAAGCGTTACCGAGCACCCGAGCCATGGCGTCGGCTAAGCCGTCCACGTCTGTCGCGTCTACCAGAAGCGCTGCTGAGCCCACGGCCTCAGGCAGGCTGGAGTTATTGCTGCTGACCACCGGCGTGCCGCACGCCATAGCTTCCAGTGGCGGCAGCCCGAATCCTTCGTAGAGCGAGGGAAATGCGACGAGGTCCGCGAGTGTGTACAGTGCGGGCAGGTCATCATCAGCGATGAAGCCTGGAAAATGGATGTGTTGGCTCAGGCCCTCGCGCGCGACCTGGTCGTACATGCCCTGATAGAGCCAGCCGGGCTTGCCGGCCAGCACCAGCGCATGGGGCAAGCCGGTCTGTCGGCGCATTTGTCCGTATGCGGCAATCAGGCGAGCGAGGTTCTTGCGCGGCTCCAGGGTTCCAACGGACAGGATGAACCAATCCGGGAGGTCATAGCGCGCCCGCACTTCGGCCAGTTTCACGGTGTCGCGCACAGGACGGAAACGCGTCTCGACCCCCGCTGGCACCACGCTGATTTTGCCCTCAGCCACGCCTAACAGCTCGATGAGGTCACGTTTGGTGTTCTCTGAATCGGCCAACACGCGGCGGGCGCGCGCAACCGCCTGCGGCACGGATTTTTCTAGATAGTCGCGCAGCCCGGGATCTGCGTGTTCAGGCAGGCGCAGGAATGAAAGATCGTGCACGGTGACAACGCCACGCGCTGAGCGGAGCGGGGGCAGGCTGAAGTCAGGGGAGTGAAAGATATCGCAATCACCTGCCAACCGTTCGACTGGGAGTGGCAAGCGGAGACGGTGCCAGCCAGCGGTCAGCCAGCGCGCCGGCACATTGCTGACACGCACCGTGAAGTTTTCCGGCCAGGTTTTGCGGTCAGGCGCTTCGCCCGCGCAAAACAGGCTGTAGTTGTTGTGGCGATCAATCTCGGCTAGGGCAGCCACGAGCCCGCGCGTGTACCGACCGATCCCGGCTGTTTGGCGCAGGGCAGGCGTGTAGTCTATGGTGATGCGCACGGTTTACTCCTCCGCAAAACATAGTAAGAAGCAGATAATGGCTGTGCGCAAGCGACGACGCCCCTCATTCGATCCCACGATAGGTCCAGGCCCGGTTCACGAAGTAATTCCAAAAGAGCACAATACCGATGGCGATCACCTTGGCCGCCAGATATGCGGCCGGATCGTGGGCGATCAGTGCGAAAACCGGGTGCAACCCAAGCACGACGACCTCGTTGATGCCCAGGCCGATAGCGTTGACCAGGATGAACTGCGCCAGCTGGCTCGTAAGCGGCCGTTCCCGGCTTTCGGGAAAGGTCCATAAGCGGTTCCAGGTAAAATTACTGGTTACCGCAACCGTGAATCCCAGGCCGACCGCCAGAGACAACGGCAGCCTTAGGACTTCACGCGTCAGCGTCAGCACCGATAGATCAACGACCATACCGATGGCGCCGACGGTCGAAAATTTCAGAAACCTGACGAATTCCTTGGGCCGCTCAGCGAAGCCCATACGGTTAATGATGGGGAGCCGCAAAAGCCACCCCAGGAAAGGCGGAAGCCGGTAGTGTGTCACGTTGCCAGTCAAAAGTCCCTCAGTGTTGGTTTTGGTTCTTGGTTTCACTGGTCGCCATAACACCCAACAGCAGTGCAAGCTGAAGTTGCATGTGTTGGACGAACAGATTGTCGAACATACTGTGCACGGTCAGATAAACCCATGTGCCCAGGATACCGATAGCCAGGGCAGCTTCGCTCTCACTTTGCCGGGTTGCGCCCCGGTATGCCAGCCAGGCGATGCCCAGCCAAAACACCGCAAATGCTCCGGCTCCGAAGACGCCGGTCTCGGCCAGGAAGTTTATGGCTACGTTATGCGCATGCCCCAGCGGATCGTACCAGTGAGGCAGGGCATAGTCCCCATAGCGGACGGCGAAATTGCCGATGCCTACGCCCAGCCACGGATGATCCGAATACATGCCGAGACCGGCGCGCCAGTGCGCCAAGCGCTCCAATACCGAGAAGTTCGCGTCGGTGATCTCGGTGCGGGCGGGGTCCGGGCCGCCGATATACGCGCCCAGGTCGCTAATGCGGCTCTCAACCGGGTCGGGCAGCCAACCGATGCCGAAGAGGGCGCTGAGCACCACGACCAGTAGCACGATCGTTGCTGTCAGCACCGCAGTGCGGCGATTTTGCAGGCCCAGCACGGTTATCGCGGCTGCAGCCAGGCCTAACCAGGCCCCGCGCGACCAGCTCATCCCGATCCCCGCGGCAAGCGCTGCTGCGATGCATGTTGTTACCAGCGCCAACCACAGCGCGCTGCGCTGGCGTTCCCGCCACCAGCGCCACGCAGCGCCCAATGCCAGGCTGAGTGCTACGGGGAAGAGGTACCCCAGGTAGCCCGCATAGGGATTGGGCTGGCGAAACGTGCCGTAGGCTCGCAGGAAACGGCCCAGCACGATGAATGGCTCGGGGCCCACTTGGCGGAAAAACTGGTAGGCACCTAACGCTGCCTGCGCGGTCCCAGCAGCCAGCAGCGCACCGATCACCCAGCGGCGGGTGGCTGGTGTCAGCACCTGTGCTGCCACCGCGTAAATGGCGGCAAATTCCACCCACTTCAGCAGTTCTGGCACACCCTCGCGCCAGGAGAGCGCCTGGGTCAGGCTCCATCCGGCGAGCCAGATGAAGGAGAGCAAAGGACCGCTTATGGGCGGCAAGCGCAGTGCGATCTTATGCGTCGCGCAGCCCCGGGCGAGCCAGGTCGCGACGCCGATAAGGACCAGCGCGTCGACCCCGTTGGCGCCGGCAACGGGTAGAGGGGCCAGGCTGCCGAACGGGATCGCCAACGCCAACCCGATTAACGCCACTGCGGGATGGACCAACATCAGAATTGCGGCCGCCAGCGCCGCGCTGGCCAGTGCAGCCCATCCCAAGGGCAATACGGCCAGGAGCGCGGCTGCAACAACGACCCCGATGAATAAGGCGCCACGCTGCACCGCGCTTCTCGTCGGCCATCCGCCTGCTGTGCGGCCGGCACTGGTGGCAAAGCTGATCATGAGATCCATCCAGTCGCACCATTTGAACAATGCAAGGCTATATCATACGGCAAGGGCGGGGCTTTGTCAATTGACGCCATTTTTGCTTGTGGTATACTAGGATCCTTGTGCCGCGAGGGCGGCTGAGTATTGAGAATCTTGAACGGAGAGAAGGACAATGGCGAAACGATCCCAGGTTTCTTTGCCCAAAACCGGCAGTCGCCCAACCGCGAAGGTTGCGCCCCAAAAGACCAATAGCTCGCGGGGCTTACTGCTGATCGTGCTAGGCGGTGTGGTGGTTGTCGCTATCGGCCTGGTATTGCTGATCATGCAATCGGTGAATAGGCCCGTCAGCGCGACAAATCGTATCGGCGAGGGGGCGGTGTGGGGCCCGGAAGGGGCCGCGGTCACGATTGTTGATTATTCGGACTTCGGGTGCTCCCATTGTGGCACGTTTGCCCTGAACCAGGGCAAGTTGCTGCGCGAGGAGTATGAGGCCACAGGCAAGGTGCGATTCGAATTCAAGCATTTCATCATCGGCGGCGCGACCACGGCAGCAGCGGCCAATGCGGCCGAGTGCGCGGCGGATCAAGGCCGGTTTTGGGATTACCACGATATCCTGTTTGGGCGTCAGGGCACCAGCAGCGCACCCTTCAGCAACTCGGCCCTGAAACAGTACGCGGCACAGCTCGGGCTAGACACCGCAGCTTTCAATCAATGCGTTGATAGCAGCCAGCACCTGGAGAAGGTTTACCGTGACGCGGCCGAGGGCCGCGGCCTGGGCGTCAATGCGACACCAACCTTCTTCATTAATGGGCAGAAGATCGAGGGCGCGATACCTTATTCCGCGATGAAGGAAGCCGTGGATGCCCTCCTGGGCGTTGCTCAATAACAAGACCGCATAGGATTAGGCCCCCCTCTATGAAAAGGGCGGGCCTTGTTTGCGCGCATTGCTTCGTGTAGTCAAAACATTCAGGTTTCAGTCCCAATCTGTCTCAGAGACAGCAAACAGGCTATACGAAGAGCAGGTGAGATTATTGCTTCGCTGACATAACTGACCGTCGCCGGCCGCTAACGAAGATGTGCGCCGATGAGTAGGCCGAGCCGCTCCTTCACGTCCTGTGCGACAGTCGCCGGTTGTGTAATGATGGCATCGCGCAGGACATCAGCATAGGGGGAGGGCGGGGCATCTCGCAAGGCGCGGACAGCGTTCACAACCGATGCTTTGGCAACCTCGGCGTTAGCAAGTAGTTGGCGGACCACCATCTCGACTGTGACCGGCGCCTCAGTCTCGTGCCATACGTCATAATCCGTGACATGGGCCATGGTTGCATAGCTCATCCCGGCCTCGCGCGCCAGGAACGCCTCTGGAATGGCTGTCATGCCGATGATGGCAAATCCCAACTGCTGAAATACGCGGCTTTCAGCCTTGGTGCTGAAGCGTGGCCCTTCAATGGTGACAAAAGTGCCGTCACGGTGGACTGCATGCCCGGTCGCGGCGACTGCGTCTGCGCACACCCGGCTGAGCGCAGGACAGAAGGGTTCAGCGACAGAGACATGTACCACCAGCCCTCCGGTGCCCACCGAGGGATCGTCAAAGAAACTCAGCGGACGCAGGCGCGTACGGTCGAAAAGTTGATCGGGAACTACGATATCGCCTGGCCGATATTGCGCCTGTAGACTGCCGCACGCGCTGATAGCGATCAGGTACTCGACACCGAGCGACTTAAAACCATAGATATTTGCCCGGCTGTTAAGTTGTGTCGGGCTGATTCGATGTCCCCGGCCGTGCCGGGGCAGGAAAGCGACGGCTTGCCCTTCAATTGCACCAACAATGTAGGCATCGGAGGGCGCGCCGAACGGTGTCTCCAGGTTGACCTCTCGCCGATCCTGAAGTTGTGCCATATCATAAACGCCGCTGCCACCGATAACACCGATGCGGATTTTTTCCATGTGTCTTCTCCTGAAAAGGGGAAAGCTATAAGCTTTACATCGACTGTGCCTGCCATGGGACGCCGGGACAGGTGTCAACCCCGGCGTGCACACCGAGGCGCTTCACCATGCGCACACGATCCCAGGGCTGGTCGAGGATGCCATCATGGATAGCCCATGAGCGGCCGATGATGCTGTCGGCCTGTGCTGGCCTGCGAAATGGGGTTGAGCCATTCAGTCGGGCGCGCAATTCGCCGCCGGCAGCAAACCCCTGCGTAAGCGCATTCATGCGCGCCTGTCCCTGGACGTAGCGAAACCCACAACGCTCGAACAAGATCGCTGTGTGGTAAAAGAGCGGTTGCGCAATGTATTCAAGCTGATTGAGGCATAGCATCAGGGTCTCCAAGCGCTCGGCAAGCCAGACAAACGACCCCAATCCTTTACGCACCTGGCCGGGCGCCAGGCCGGCAGCCAATGATGCCTCCTCGGCAGCCGGGTTTCGCCCTGCAACGCCACGCATGGTGGGTTCGCCGCCCGGAAGCGCATCCACATTGAACCGTGGCGCCGAGGGATCTTGCAGCGCAACCCAAATGATCTCAATCTGATTGAACATGGTATCGGCCAATTCAATCTCGCCGAGAGGATCGCGATCGTCTGCGCATGCGTAAAGCTCCAGTCGAATGCTGGAGCGATCGGCGCCGTAGTGCGTAAACGCGACCGGCCGGCCTTGCGGATCGGTCAAGCGGATCGGATCAATTTGATAGCGCGCCAGAAACTGAACCGGCACAAGAATCTGAAAAAGCATCCGTTGCCAACGGATGTCCCATTCGCTTACTTGGCGTAGGAAGATGGGATTCTCTTTGTCGCGACCGATCCTGTATCGATCGGGGACAGATTCGCCGTTAGGCCGCTCTGTCCACTGGGGCGGCTTGAGCCAGGCAGGGATCACCATAAGCTATTGTCCTGCTTCCACATTGCACTGTATCAGAAGCCAAACTCCGGATCGACGCCGGCCTCGTCTAGAACTTCCCCGACCAGATCGGCCAATGCAACGTGGTTGGCGTGATTGCTTGCAAGGACGCCGAAACGGCGCAAAACGTCGCGTTGGTTATATGCTAACGGGCGACTCCAGCAGTCGGTCATGATGCCGCCAGCCTCACGCACGATGATGTCTGGTGCACAGGTATCCCATTCTTTCGTGCCGGGGTTAGGATGGACGTAAAACTCGGCCTGGCCGCGCGCAATGAGCCCGATCTTCAACCCGACACTCCCGATGCTTCGTTCGCGCTGAATGCCCATGCGCGCTATCACGTTATTGACCAAGAGTGGCCGGTGCGAGCGACTGACAACCAAACGGTACTTCTTCATGTCGTTCTCGCCGCTCACGCGCAGCGGGTAGCGTTCGCCAAACTCCTCCACAAACGCGCCGGCGCCCAGCGCCGCGGTATAAAGCACATCATCAATGGGTTGGTAGACAACGCCAACCACCGGGACCCCATCAACCGCCAGGCCGATCATGATACAGAATTCGCCGTTGTGCGCGATGAACTCAGCCGTGCCATCAAGCGGATCCACTATCCAAACACGGCGTCGCTGAAGGCGGGACAAATCGTCCTTAGACTCTTCGGCCAGGATGCCGTCTTGAGAGAAGCGCTGGCTCAACTGCTTGACCAGGTAAGCGTTTACAGCCCTGTCGGCCTCGGTTACTGGCTCGGTAGGGTCTTTCCAGCGCACCGTCGGCGGGACATCGTAAAAGGTCCTAACGATGGCGCCCGACTCCCGCGCAAGATGAACGGCAGTGAGTAACTCATGCCTGTAGTCCGGGAGGATGTTGGCTGTGGAAGGATTTGCTGATGGCACGGGACCTCGCTTGGGCTAGAGATAGGGTGATCGCTCAACGGGCGGCATCATAGCATAGGAGAGGAGACCATGCAAGGTCATACGTTGGGTGCTTGCATGGCAGCAAACAAAGAGCCCGGCCTGACACGACCGGGCTCTTCACAGGTGGAGATGCCGGGAATTGAACCCGGGTCCGAAACAAACGACCGCCAACATCTACAAGCTTAGTCACTGGTTTGAGTTTCGCTGGGCGGTCCAGCAGCGACCACCGTCCGTTAGCCCAGCTAGTCGAAGTGCTTAGGCCCGCTTATCGACGTCTACGGGCAGCACCTTGCGGTTTGCGACGGCGGGATCTCGACGCCGCCAGGACCCATCGAGCCCGCCGTGGTTACCCTCGGGCAACCAGTTTGTTCACTGAATCTCCTTACGCGGCCAGCGCGAAGGCGTTGGTGCGCGCGAAGGGGAAGGTGAACGATTTACCAGTGTTGGCATTTGTGTTTTTGCTCTGGATTTTCGAGGTGAGAGCGCCTCGGCTTGCAGTTTGCGACCTATTTGCCCCGTCGAAACCATTCATCCCCATGACTGCGTTTACTATAGCACATGTTGCTGCAAAACGCAAGGTGACCGAGCTATTCGTCCCATTCCTTGAGAGTGCGACGTAATTCACGATCGGCATCGCGCTCAGCCACGGCGTCGCGCTTGTCATACAGGCGTTTGCCGCGCACAAGGGCGATGGTCAGTTTCGCGCGGCCGTTCTTGAGGTACATGGCTAATGGGACGATGGTCCAGCCGCGTTCAGCCACCTTGCTCTGCAGCTTGCGGATCTCCTGGCGATGCAACAGCAGTTTTCGTTCGCGCCGCGGCTCATGGTTCTCCCGGTTCCCGAAGTCGTAGGGGGAGATGTGAACGTTCAGCAGCCAGGCCTCGCCGTTCTTGATCTGCACAAAGCCATCGCGCAGGTTCACTCGGGCCGCGCGCACCGACTTGATTTCGGTGCCAGTCAAGGCGATGCCGGATTCATACTGATCTTCGATAAAGTAATCGTGCAGCGCCTTGCGATTTGTGGCGATCTGCTTAGTCTCCCCCGCGCTTTGCCTGGTCACACTACCTCCCCAACCCTCGCCTATTTGCCCGTCAAGAGATACTCTACGGCCCGGTCGAGCTGCGGATCGCGGCCGGCCTCGATATCCTCAGGGGTCGGCGAAGGGACTTCGATGTCCGGCGTCAGCCCGATCTCGTGGATCTCGCGATCTTTAGGCGTAAACCAGCGGGCGATGGTCACACGCAGCTGTGAGCCGTCGCTGAGCGCGTTGGGCAGTTGCACTGAACCCTTACCGTAAGTCATCTCACCGATCAACATGCCGGTGCCGGCATCCTGGATGGCGCCGGCCACGATCTCTGAAGCGCTGGCGCTGCCGCCATCAACCAGCACGACCAGCGGTGTATCGCCCAGCCGATAGCGGCCAACGCGGCTGTAGGTTTTTTCTGGCGCATCCTTAAACCGTTCGATCAGGATATTGCCCTCCGGAACAAAGTAGCTGCCGATGCGCACGGCGGCGTCCAACAGGCCGCCTGGGTTGCCGCGCAGATCAAGGACCAAACCGGATGGCTTGGTGGATAGCGCTGCATCCAGCGCCTGAGCCAGCCGCTGAGGTGCGATGCTGCTGAACTCGCTCAATGCAATGTAGGCGATCTTGCCGTCAGCCAGGGCTTTGCTCTCCACAGCGGGTATCTCGATGCGCGCCCGCACAATGCTGATATCCTGCAGCGGCTCATCACCGCGGCGAATCGTGAGCACGACCTTAGTGTTGCGAGGACCACGGATCAATCCGATCGCGTCGTCCAGCAACATCTTGGTGACATCTTTGCCATCTACAGCCACAATAACGTCACCGACGCGCACGCCCGCTTTTTGAGCCGGCTGATCCGCGAACAAGTATTTGATCTCGACCCCGCCGCCTTCGGCTTCACTCACTCGGGCGCCGATGCCTTCGAACTGCCCCTCCATGTCCGAGCGAGAGCGCTCAGCCTGTTCGGGGTTCAGGAACCCTGTATGCGGATCGCCCAACGCAGCTATGACGCCCCGCAATGCCGCATAGGTTATTTCCTCACCCTGGGGCAACTCACCGTAGAACTGTTCTTCCAACAAATCCCATGCTTCATTGAACAGCGCGACATCCAACGGTCCTTCACCGGGCGTGCCTGCTGACCGCGCCGGGGCTTTGGGCGTTGCCGTCGGGGCCTGGGTTGCGGGCAGGGCAGGGGCCCCCTCTCCGTTCATCTCGCCCGGCGTCGCAGCCGAGGGCGCGACCGCTTCGCCGGTCACGGGCTGGCTGGCGGCGCGTGCTTGCGCCGCGCCCACGCTGACGCCAATGCCGAAAGCTGAAAGGCCCAGGATCGACGCGGCCACCGCCACGATAAAGAGCTTAACCAACAGGGTAAGTGTATTCTGCTTCATTTTTTGCATCACCTATTTACATAAAATCGTACGCTTTCAGCGTTTATCAGCCAGCCAGGTTTGGGCACGGCTGAGTTGTGGATCACGGCCATGATCGCGATCCTCTTGGGTCAGTCCGATCTCAATCGTAGGCAGCAGCCCGCTGCCATCAATCTGGTGCCGGTTGGGCGTGAGCCAGCGCGCCACGGTGACATGCACGGAGGAGCCGTCGGGGAGCTCGTGCACCTCCTGCACCGAGCCTTTGCCGTACGTTTTCTCGCCGATCAGGATGGCCCGCTCCTGGTCCCTCAGCGCACCCGCGACGATCTCTGAAGCGCTGGCCGTGCCGGCGTCCACCAAAAGCGCCAGTTGCCAGTCGTGGGCCGGGCTGCTGGTGCTCTTCACAGGATAGAAACGCTCCTGGCCGCCGCGCTTGATCTCGCGCAGCACCTGGCCTTCGCGCAGGAAGAGGCTGGTGACTTCCACAGCCGCATCTACCAGGCCGCCACCGTTGCCGCGCAAGTCGAGAATCAGCTTGTTGACGCCTGTCGCGGCCAGCTCGTCGAGGCCGCCCCGCAATTCATTGGCTGTCCGCTCGCTGAACAGCATAAGGCGCACGTATCCGATCTGCTTCGCCTGATCAAGCACGCGCCATTCGACGCTGGGCGTCTCGATGCGCTCACGGATGATGACCACTGTGTAAGGTTCGATCTGCCCAGGTCGCACCAGCTTCAATGTGACCTCGGTTCCCACCTCGCCACGGACAAGGATGACGACTTCCTCAACGGCCATGTCCGGTGTGACCTCACGATCATCCACCGCTACGAGAATGTCGCCGTCTTGGATGCCAGCGCGAGCCGCTGGCTGGTCGCGCATCACGGTCACCACTAGGTCGCCGGCCTGGTTGCGGCTCATGTATGCGCCGATGCCGCCAAAGTGGCCGCGCAGCTCATCCCGCTCCATCTCCCGGGGGGCCGGCTCGATGAAACGGGTGTACGGGTCGGCGTAGCTTTCCGCAAGGCCGCGCGCGGCGTTATACACCTGCGCTTGGACGGCTGGCGCTTCTCCCACAAAACGGCTGCTGAGCAGATCGCGCACCGTCCACAAGGTGGCGAATGCGCCATCGTCAGCTGCCTCGGCGTGTTGCCGCGCGCCGAGGACATAACCGCCCAGAAACACGGCGCCGGTCAATAGCCCGAGCGCCAATCCGATCACAAACCCGCGCCACCAGCGCATCTATGCTCCTCTTGCCCTTCAGGGGGCAGTGAAATCGAGGCCGGTAGGGGAGTGCAAGGTGCGCGTTGTTAACCCCAAAGCCCAGTGTATTGTCGCGCTTAAGTATCGCCCGTTACCGTAATACAACGCACCAACCGCGCCACGTGTCCCAGCCAGCCGGATTGCGGCCAAGTGACGCGATCTATGTCAGGGGAGAGCGATAGCGCAGCACTCCCCCGCGGCTCATAAGCCAACGTTATGTCGAATGATAGCGTCTAAATATGCACTATTCGACATAACATATATAGTGTGAACATGATTCAAAACCTGTGAAGTGACATAATATCGGGGCCTATGCCTTGTATCACCGGTCTTCATTGCGCGTCACTGACCCGACCAGGAAAGGCCCAAAGCGCGGCAGCACGCTGGCGGGTACTTTGCCGATAACCCGTGTGCCCGTTTCATCGTGCGTTTCGCGGAGAATGACGCCCCGCTGATGGAGCAACGCGAGCAGATCCCCCCGCTGATATGGCAGCAGAACCGCTAGCGGCATCAGCGCTTCGTCCAACGCCTGCTCTAGCTGCGCCAGCAGATCGGGCAGCCCCTGCCCCGTAAGCGCAGAGACCGCAACCGCGTCGGGAAAGCTGCTGTCGCGAACGGCGCCACCGGGCAGCAGGTCGACTTTGTTAAGCGCTGTGAGCAGTGGCTGATCGGCAGCACCGATCTCAGCCAGCACCTCTAGCACGGTGGCGACTTGTTGCTGCACGTTATAATGCGTTATGTCTACTACATGCAGGATTAGATCGGCGTCGGCGATCTCTTCCAAGGTCGCGCGAAACGCCGCTACCAGAGCCGTTGGCAGTTTCTGAATGAAGCCGACCGTGTCGGTGATCAACACCTCCCTGCCCCCGGGCAGCTTGACACGCCGTGTGGTTGGGTCAAGGGTGGCAAAAAGCTGATCGGCCGCGTACACGGCCGCGCCGCTCAGCGCGTTCAGGAGGGTTGATTTGCCTGCGTTGGTATAGCCGACCAGAGCGACGACGGGGATCGCCTCCTCGGTGCGGCGCCTGCGATACTGTGCCCGATGCTTGCGGACCTCTTCCAATTCCTGTTTGAGGTGTGCGATACGCCGCCCGATCTCGCGTCGGTCCACCTCCAACTGCGTCTCGCCCGGCCCGCGAAGGCCCACGCCGCCCGATCCGCCGCGCGCGGACGCGCCGCCGGTTTGCCGTGCCAGGTGGGTCCAGGCGCGCGTCAGGCGTGGGAGGCGATATTCGTATTGGGCAAGCTCCACCTGTAACGCGCCCTCGCGCGTGTTGGCGTGCTGGGCGAAGATGTCAAGGATGAGAGCTGTGCGATCGAGCACCTTGATGTCGGGGTTGCCGATAGCGCGCTCCAACTCACGTTGCTGCGCCGGCGACAGCTCGTCGTCGAAGATCACAGCCTGCGCAGCCGTGTCAGCGCGCAAAGCTACCAATTCCTCGACTTTGCCCGAGCCGATCAGTGTCGCAGGGTTCGGCCTGTCAAGGCGCTGTTCCAGCCAGGCCACCACTTCCAGGCCTGCGGTTTCGGCCAACCGCTCCAACTCACTGAGTGAGTCAGCCAGCGACCATGCCGAGGGGCGCCCCTTAATCTCCACCCCGACCAGGATGGCGCTTTCCTGAGGGGATTGAACCTCTTGTGGTTGCGGTGCGATGGAACTGCTCCTTTGCGATGCCTTACTGCTGGCTCTGCAGGAACGCCTGCACCACCCGTCCCACGCGCAGCAGCGCCTCAGGCGATACCTTGTCAGCAGTGTCTTGGGTGGTGTGCCAGTAGGTATAATCGAAATCAATGATATCAACCGCCGGAATGCCGCGAGCCAAAAACGGCGTGTGGTCATCAACTATGGCCCACTTCTCGGCGGGAATGAAGTAGTCCTGGTAGCCTAGTTGCGCGGCGATTTCCCAGATCTGATCCACCAGCTCAGGTGTCGAGTTCTTCTCACGGTAGATCTGTTGATCGCTGTCGCCGATCATGTCCACGATCACCACCATTTCCGGTCGCACCCGCAAGGTGCGGGCCATATACGTTGACCCAGCAATAAACTCCCAGTCATCAAGCCCGCCGTTATCTTCAGCGTCGAAGAAGGTCAGCCAGACCTCGTTCTTTAGCTTAGCCTTGTCCAGCGCCCTCGCCAGCTCCAACAGGACAGCAACGCCGCTGGCGCCGTCGTTGGCGCCGAGCACCGGCTCCGTGCGCTTGAGCGGATCGGGGTCGCGATCGGCCTGGCGCCGGGTATCATAATGCGCGCCAACGATGACGACGGGCCCCTTCCCTGCTTTGCCGATGATGTTGCGCGCAGGTGTGTCGCGGTAGGTAAAACCCTGCAGTTCCACTTGCCAGCCTTGTTGGCTGAGATAAGTGCTGATGTAATCACCGGTCTGGCGGCCGGCCTCGGAACCCGTTGGACGGGGACCAAAGGCTACCTGCGCCAATACATGTTGATATGCGGCTTCCCCGTTGAACTCCCCTGCCCTGGGCGACGGCGTGGGCAGGAGTTCGCGCACCATCGGCGCGGACAATCCGCCCAACCAGGCAAATACGCCCAGCAGGCCAACAATTAGCACGATTTCGAGCCAACGCAGGCGGATCCAGGTAAGCAAGGCGTCGGTTTTTCGCATAGCCTATTGACCTCTTATCAAGAACTAAATGGCAGCTTTATGCAATGCTATGGCTACACGAATCATGCATCTGTTGCTGAATCGTCCCGGTTCCTGAAAAAGATGCGTATCGGCGTGCCCTCGAACGCATGGCGCGCCCGGATCTGGTTCTCCAGGTACCGCTCGTAGGAGAAATGCACCAGCGTTTTGTCGTTCACAAAAATGATGAACGTTGGCGGGGCAACTTCGGCCTGGGTGGCATACAAGAACTTGAACTGCTTCCCCTGCCGGTTCGGCGCGGGGTGAGCGACGATAGCCTCGCGCAGCAGGCGGTTGAGTTCGGACGTGGTGATGCGTTGCCGGCGCACGGCGGCTATTTGGGCAGCCAGGGGCAGCACCTTGCTGACCCGCTGCCGCGTCAGGGCGGAGACGAAGAGCACCGGCACGTAGTCCATAAACCGCAGCTTATCGCGCACCTCGGCGGTGAACTGGACGGTGCTATAGGTGTCCTTACCCTCGACCGCGTCCCACTTGTTGACGATGACGGCCACGCTCTTGTAGGCCTCCAATACGAAGCCAGCCACGTGCGCGTCCTGCGCCGTGATGCCCGCGGACGCATCGATGACCAGCAGCGCGACATCGGCGCGCTGCACCGCGTTCAGTGCGCGCAGCACACTGTACTTTTCGACCCCGACCTCAACCTTGCCCCGTCGCCGGATGCCCGCCGTATCGATCAGGATAACGCGCTGGCCATGCCAGTTCAATTCGGTGTCTATGGCGTCCCGTGTGGTGCCGGGGATCGGGCTGACAATGGCTCGTTCCTGCTGGAGCAGGGCATTAAGCAGCGAGGACTTCCCCACGTTGGGTCGGCCAACAATGGCGATGCGGATGGCGTCATCCGCCGCCTCCTCTTCAGGCACGGATGGGATCCGCGCGACGATCGCGTCGAGGAGGTCGCCTGTACCAGTGCCATGCAGCGCAGAGATAGGATATGGCTCGCCCAGGCTGAGCTCGAAAAACTCAAAGGCCGCCTGGCGCCGCGCCTCATTATCCGCCTTGTTGACCGTTAACACGACCGGACGCCCCGAGCGCCGCAGGATATCCGCCACATCGCGATCGGCCGCCGTAATGCCATCGCGCGCGTCGGTAAGAAACACGACCACGTCAGCTTCGGCAATGGCCTGTTCGGCCTGCTCGCGGATCTCCCGCGCGAAATCGCGCGACGAGGCCCCCAGCGTTTCCGGGCGGGCGCCCTTCTGTGGGGCCTTTTCCGTTGCGGCGATATCCAGGCCACCGGTGTCAACCAGGATAAACGGTCGGTTGGTCCACTCCGCCGTGCCGTATAATCGATCCCGTGTCGTCCCCGGCGCGTCCTCGATGATCGCGCGCCGTTCGCCGATCAACCGGTTGAATAAGGTTGATTTCCCAACATTGGGTCGCCCCACCAGGGCGACAACAGGCATCCTCATATGGTATCCCAAACTTTCCGCTTTTGGCGCCCCGCGCTACCCGCCGCGCGGCGTAGGCGTCGGAGAAGGCGTCTGCGTGCCCTCTCCAGGCCCTGACAATGCATCTTCCGGATAGGGCGTGGGGGTTGGCACGAGCGAGATGGTGACCTCAACCGTCTGGGGTGAGACGCTCTCCGTCGTGAGCTCGTTCGGCGCCAATACTTGGGGCTCAATGACATGGGAGCCGACGCCAAGCCCCGTCACATCCACGATCACGAGCACGTCCTCGGGCTGCAAATCCAGCAACCTGGGCGCAGGCCCAGACAAAAACACGCTCGCGGACTCCAAGGTAATCGTCGCAGTCAATCCCGGGCCGAGCCCCTGGATCACCGGTTTGCGGCGCACTTGCTGCACCGACGTGATCGGGACAACGCTTACCTGCGCCATCACGCTTTGTGCGCCAAGCGCCGAGACGCTCTCGGGCAGGCGCAACGGCACGCGCTCGATGACATCCTTATCCGCACCGTCGATCCGCACCGGCACCGTGATATACCCGCTGAGCGCAGTGATGGCGATCGGGTCGCCCTGGACAGTGACGAGCTTCGGGTCGGCCGACACTGCACTCACGGTGTAGCCCTCAGCCGGCGTGCCTTCCGGCTCAACCAAGATGGCAATCTCCCGATAGCCCGGGAGCTGAACCACCGGGACAGTGACCACCACCTCGCGCGGGGTCACGGTCACGAAGCCCTGGACCTCGCCGGCGCTGTTGCGCGGCGACACCCGCGCCAGCCGTTCCACAGTGCTGCGCGCACTGCCAAGATAAAAGTCCGCTATGACCGTTTCCACTTGATCCACCAGCGGCGCAGACCCGGACACGATGACCTGGGTCGGTGTGATCACAGGGGCCTGCCAGTTGTACCCGAAGGCCGGCGCGTCCATGATGTTGACCCGCACCGTCAGCACTTTCTGCTTGCGCTCCTCCAGTCGCACACGGATCATCGGCGGATCGACGCCCATGATCTGCACCTGGGGATCAGGCGGCTTGACCTGCACCGGCACATCGTACTCGCCGGCCCCAAGCGCCGAGAGGTCGATCCATGCCGTGAAGTCGCGGGCTTGCAGGTTCGCCCAGCGAGCCTTGGGCGCACGGATCTCGATCTGAACCTCGCTGAGCGTATCGCCGAATACGTTGAGATTTTCGGCCACGCCGGAGCGGCTCACGGAGATCGGCTGCGTGAAGCGCGCGCGCGGATACTCCTCCTGGACGGCGATGACCCATACTAGCACCGCCAGGATCAAGGCCAGCGCGGCTGACCCCAGTCTTGAAAGCCACCCCTTCATAATCGTCTATGACCCATTTCCAAACAAGCGCCGGGGACGGCTAAAAGCTTGCAGGATGGCGCGCAACCGCTGTCCATCCAGCCGGCGCGCGATGCGACCACCGCGCGCCACTGAGACAATCCCCGTCTCCTCGGAGACAATGATGGCGATCGCATCGTTCTGTTCGGTGATCCCCACTGCCGCGCGATGCCGCGTGCCCAGGGAGCTATCCGCCAGATCGCGCTGCGTCAACGGCAACACACAGGCGGCAGCAACGATCCGATCGCCACGAATAATCACGGCGCCATCGTGCAGCGACGTGCCCGGGAAGAAAACCGTCATCAGCAGCCGCGCCGACACCGCAGCATCGATGCGCTGCCCCGATTCGATATGCTCTTCCAGCCCCGTATCACCTTCCAACACGATCAGGGCCCCGGTGCGCTCCCGCGACAACGTCTCGACGGCCAACACGATCTCATGGATGAGCTGTTGGGCGGCGGTCTCCCGGCTGCCGCGCGTCATCAACATCGGGGCCGAACGGCCAAGACGTTCAAGGGCCCGACGCAACTCCGGTTGAAAGACCACCGGGATAGCCACCAAGATAACAGGGAGCGAGTTGCGCAGCAGCCAGCCGAACGCCGTGAAACGGCTGGCTGCTATCACAAAAATGATGGTCAGCACCAGGACGCCGCGCAATAACGCAACGGCCTGGGTGCCCTGGAACAACCTGAACAGCGCGAAAAAAACCAAGGCAACCAGCAAGATGTCGACCACACCCGCCCAGGTAAGCTGAGGCAATACCCCGACGTTCTCGGTCCACACCCTTTGCAGCCAGTCAGCCAGTTGCTGGATCACTATGCCCCCAACAGATCGGCCAGGATCGCCTTTTGTGCGTGCATACGGTTTTCGGCCTGGTCGAAGAGAACGGATTGCGCGCCATCCGCCACCTCATCGGTGATCTCCTCCCCGCGATGCGCGGGAAGGCAGTGCATCACGATCGCGTCAGGCCGCGCAGCGGCAAGCAAGCGCGCGTTAACCTGGAAGGGCGGGAAGATTTTGGCGCGCGCCTCCTTCTCTGCCTCCTGCCCCATGCTGGCCCAGGTGTCGGTGTAGACGACATCCGCGTCGGCCACAGCGGCGAGCGGGTCGTTGGATACGGTCACCGCGCCGCCGCTTTTGGCCGCGAAGGCCTGGCCGCGCGCCAACACCTCGGCAGCGATCTCGTAGCCCGGCGGCGTGCCCAAGCTGACGTGGAGGCCGAGCCTGGCTCCGCCGTACAACAATGACGTGGCCACATTGTTGCCATCGCCGACATATGCCAGCTTGATGCCCTCCAGCCGGCCCTTGTGCTCCCAGATCGTGAACAGGTCGGTGAGGCCCTGGCAGGGATGGCTGTAGTCAGACAGGCCGTTGATGACCGGCACGCGCGAGTAGCGGGCCAGCTCGACCACATGGCTATGCGAGAAGACGCGCGCCATGATGCCATCCACGTAACGTGAGAGCACGCGCGCCACGTCTGCCACGCTCTCACGGCCGCCCAGGCCGATCTCGTTGGGTGAGAGGTAAAGCGCATCACCGCCCAAATGGCGCATCCCCATCTCGAAGCTCACCCGGGTGCGCAGGGAAGGCTTTTGAAAAATCATGCCGAGGGTCTTGCCCTTCAGCAGCGGCTTGTTGCCCCCTGCCCGCCATTCCGCCTTCAAGTCACGGGCCAGGTTCAGCCAGCGCCACAGCGCCTCCGTGCTGAGATCGGCCAAAGTGAGCAAATCACCCTTCTTTGTCATCGTCCTCTCCTTATAGAAACGGGATAGATTCATCTGACGGCCAGGGCAGCAATGAGCATCGCTCCCCACCACCAGGGCAATGCGCGGATCAACCCGCCGCCCCACGGCGAGGCCAGCCACCAGGCCGGCGGCGCCAACAGGATCACGACGCCCGCTAATGCCCACGGCTGGCGGAGCGCTACGAGCACGCCTAAGACCGCCCCCTGCCCCATCCAGGCCAGGGCAACGCCGCGCGCGCGGCCGCGGAGCACTCCCCAATGGAGCAGCGAAAACGCGCCAGCGAGCGCCACCAGCGTCCAGGAGACCGCTTCCAACCCCGCCAACGACGCGCCCAGCAGCCAGGGCAGCGCCACGTCCAACAGAGCATCGCCGAAGGCCGCGCCGCCTGTGCGCCGCGCCCAACCTCGCATCAGCGACAGGATCAGCAGCGCGATCAGGGAGAGGAGCATGGCAGCGGGGCCCAAAAGGGTGCTTACAGCTGCCACCAGCGCCAGGCCCAGCAACAAAGCCTGCCAGGCCGCACGCGGCGGCGCATCCCCCTCACGTCCGCTCAAGCCGGCCAGGAAGGCCGCCAGGGGCGCATCCGCCCGCGCATACGGTAAGATGGCAGGCGCCGCCGTGGCCAGGGTTGGGCCTTGTCCCACGGGCACGAACTGCCGCAGCACACCCCATAAGAGGTCTGCCAAAAGCGCTGCAGCGGCCAGCCGGAACAACGCGTCGGGGACCAACAAAGGCGCCCCGGCCGCCAACGCGCCCGCCAACACGGACCATGCCGGGCCAATGCGCCAAATAGTCCGGCTGGGGGTGATATGCAACCGCACCAGCGGCCCAGCGGCCCAGCGGCCGATCTCGGCGTCAGCCACCGTTATCGCTCCGGTACAAGAGGCATCCTCCCGCCATGAATCGCCTGCCGCACCACGTGGGCAGGCAAGATCCTATTGTAACCCGGCCAGGGATGCTGGTCAAATAGGGGGGTAAATGGGGTTTCTTGAGCGGTCGCGCGATGCGTCGAGCATGGGAAAGCCAGGCCTCAGCAGAAGCCTGGCTTGAAACAACCCGACTACAGCCTAGCGCTCCACCGCGTCGTCCCGGGGCGACGCCGGCCGCTCCGGCTCAGGCAACTCCGGCAGCTCAAGGGCGAGCGGGCCGCCAGGGATGGCAGGCGAAAGCGGTGTCACGGGCGCATCCGAGGGCTGCGTGCCGAAGCGGGTGACGATCACGGCCCCCAGGCCAATGCTGGCAACGACGACCGAGAACAGAAACCCGACGCACCAGGGCAGCCGGGCCAGTATCGTGATCAGCACGACGCCGAGGGCGACCTGCCCCAAGGCCGAGGCTGGCCGCACCTGCACTGCGGCCAACAGGCGCTGCCCGACCCATAAGCCGACAGCAATCCATCCCAGCAGCGTCGCAGCGCCGAGCGCCAGCCAGACGAGCAACCCCAGGCCGCAGGCGATGAGCAGCAGGGCGCCCCCCAACGCGGCCACGATGAAGGTGAGCAGGCCGAGGCCAAAGGTGAGCGCCGGCTCGGCCGCGGCAGCGCTGGCCACACGGCCGACCGCGCGCGGGGCCAGCAACACCGCCACCACGGCTAGCACGGCCAGGAAGAGCGCCCAGCCCAACGTGCCAAGCTGCCACCCGATGACCTGGCTGAACAGGCTGCGAGCAGGGGGCGCAGGTGGCAGACCGGGACTCTCAGGCGCGCGCCCCGTCCCAACACTGTCTCCGCGGATCACGGCGCCCGGCTCCCGCACCACCCTCGCGCCAAACGCGGCAAAGTCCCCCTCGATGATGGCAGTTTCCGCCAGCCGCACCGTGCCACCGAAGGCGGCAACATTGCCCCGAACGGCGCCGGCGATGGTCAAGGCACTGCCAAACGCGGCGACGTCCTGCTGGACCAGGCTGCCAGCCTGGAGCGTGGCGCTGCCGCTGACGACAGCCAACCGGCCGTGCAAAGTCTGGCCGGAGGCCAAGACGAACGCTTCGTTGAAGACCAGCCTGTCGCCGCCATCCCCTTGCGCGTGCGCGATCGGCCCGGCAAATAGCGCCAACAACAGGACCACTACCCCGATAAGCCACAGATGACGTCGCATCGTTCTCCTCCTCCCCCGATTATCGCCGGGCCAACGTGGGTGAGCGCGTCCAAAGCTGGCTGCGCCCCATCACCCACAGCCAGACCACGGCCAGCGCGCATGTCAGCGTCACGAACAGCCCGACCCCCGCCGCCAGTCGGGGCGCGCCCAGCTCGCTCAGGAACGCGGCCAGGGCATGCAGGAGCCAGGTGACGCTGCTGAGGAAATGGGCTATCCCGGATAGGACGGTGGCGATCTGTTCAGGATACCCCGCCACCCAACTAGCGATCCCAACAACGATCGCCAACCCAAGAGTAAATGCCAACAACCAGGTCAGCAACAGGCCGGACCCGACCCAGCGCGTGCGGCGGCGACGCAGCTCGTGCGCCGCGATACGCTGGGTCACCAGCGCTACCAAGGAGACGGGCGGCGCCACCTGCGGCGCGGCCGCCAACCGCCGGTCGATCGTCTGCCACCCGGCCCAGGTGGCGGCGCACGCCGGACACACCTGCAAATGGGTACGCAAGCGGCGCGCCTCTTCAGAGCTGGCCTCTTGATCCAGGGCCAGGGACATCAATCGCGTGAATTCAGTGTGCATCGCTCACCTCACACCGCCAACGCCGGCACGATAGCGAAACCAACGGGCGCTTTCTCTTGGATCTGAAGCCGGGCACGATGCAGCCGCGACTTCACAGCCTGGACTGACAGACCCATCACCTCGGCGATCTCGATATACGACAGATCGTACCAGTAGCGCAGCAGCAGCGGCACGCGGTAGGCTGGCGCCAGCCGATCCACCAACTGCTGCACTTCATCCCGCACCTCGCCCCGGAGCGCGGCATCTTCGGGGCCCTGCGTGCGGCTGGGCACCACCGCGGCCACCGGGTCATCGTCCAACGATAGCCAGTTGCCCCGCCGCCTGCGTAGCCGGTCAATGCAATAATGCGAGGCGATGGACAGCACCCAGGAAGACAGCTTGCGATCCGGTTTGAAGGTGTGCAGCTTAGTGTACATGCGGACGAACGTCTCTTGCGCGGCATCCTCTGCCTCGACAGCGTTGCCCAGCATGCGGTAGGCCAGATTATAGACGGGACCCTGGTACGCTTCGACCAGCCGGGCAAAGGCCCCTTGATCCCCGCGCCGGGCCTGCTCCAGCCAAAGTAACTCTTGATTCTCCACGGGTGCCACCCTGTGCTCACGAACCGATGTACACTCCTGTTACGCACCAGCCCCGGAAAGGTTTCAGCACATTCTTGGGCATGTTCGCACTTACCCGTATAATATCATTGTTTCACCCCTATCACCACTGCGATCAAGGAGATCCAGCGCAATGCATCCCTACATCGCCCTTGAAGGGGCCATCGGCGTGGGCAAAACCACCCTGGCGCGCATCCTGGCCGAAGCACTGGGCGCGGAACGCCTGCTTGAGGTGTTCGAGGAGAACCCATTTCTCAGCGACTTCTACGCGGACCGGGCCCGCTACGCGTTTCAAACCCAGATCTTCTTCCTGCTCAGCCGCTACCGCCAGCAGCACAGGGTGATCGCCGACTCGTTGCGCCGCGGCCCCTTGGTCAGCGATTACCTGTTCGCCAAGGACTGGCTGTTTGCCCACCTGAACCTGGCCGGTGACGAGCTGGCAATGTACGAGCGGGTTCACGCGATCCTGGGCGAGCAGATCCCCACGCCTGCCCTGGTGATCTACCTGCGCGCGTCCAGCGATACGTTGATGCAGCGCATCGCGTTTCGGGATCGCAGTTACGAACGCCAGATGGATCGCGCATATATAGATGCCTTGCGCATGGCTTATGAGCGCTTCTTCGGCGAATACACAGCCGCGCCGGTGTTGGACCTGGACACCGATGACCTGGACATCGTGCACGACGCCGCAGCGCGCAACGCGGTCGTAACCCAGGTGAAGAACGCGCTGCAGTCCGAAGTCTTCCAGCCTCCTCTGCCGGACCTGGACGAACCGGCCGTGGCCGCGCGGCAATTCGACCAAGGGCGCCGCCTGCCCGATTTCCAGCGCCTGCATCGGGCGCTCGATCGGGAAAGTGGCTTGCGCGCGGACCTGTTCTTCGATTTCATCTGCCTGACCGATGAAGTCGGCGCGTTGGGCCGGGCGTTGCGAGCAGCTTGGGCCCAGCAGGAGCAGCTCATTTCCCAGGTAGGCAACCGCCAGGAGGCGCACGACCGCGCGCTGGACCTGGTGCGCCGCGAGATGCAGGCGCAACTGGCCGATGCTCTGGCCCGCCTGTTGAAGATCGCCAACGACGCGGGCGTGGATCTGGAAGCCGCTTATCTACGCCGGCTGGAGGAACAGGCGTCGCCGGGCCATGGTGCGCCGGGGGCACCGGGCGCAAGGGGGCAGTCATGACCAAGCGTTTCATCGCGATCGCCGGCAATATCGGCGTCGGCAAATCCACCCTCACCTCCCTGCTTAGCCAACGCCTGGGCTGGGAGCCGTTCTATGAGGCGGTGGAGGACAACCCGTACCTGGCCGATTTCTACCAGGACATGACGCGCTACGCGTTCCACTCACAGGTCTTCTTCCTGTCACGCCGCCTGCGGCATCACCGCCGCCTGCTCGACTTCCCCGGCTCGGTGGTGCAGGATCGTTCGGTGTACGAAGATGCGGAGATCTTTGCACGGGCGCTCTTCGAGCAAGGCCATATCTTGGACCGCGACTACCGCACCTATCGCGAGCTGTACGAGGTGCTCTCCCAATTCCTGCCGCCGCCTGACCTGGTGGTCTACCTGCGCGCGACCGTCCCTACCCTGCTGGGGCGCATCGCCCAGCGCGGCCGCTCTTTCGAGCAGGCCATCTCGCCCGAGTACCTGGAACAACTCAACGTGCTTTACGCAGCATGGATGCACCGATTCACGTTATGTCCAGTTCTGACCGTCCCTGCCGACACGCTGGATTTCGTGCACAACGGTGGACACCTGGACCTGATCATCGCCAAGATCGAAGAGAAGCTCAGCGGCAAAGAAGAAGTAGTATTTCTGTGAAGTTTGCGTGCCGTGATGTAGGATGGTAGAATCGGGCGACGCACTGCATGCGTTCAAAGGAGTAAGGGCCAGATGACAAGCGACACCCCCTGGAGCAGCAATGTCGATATCCAGGACACAGAGCCCGACGGCCACCAGCCTGTCCTGGCCGCTGCTGGCAACCAGATCCACGCGCTGTGGGGCAGCAATCAAACCCTGTACCATTCGCGCCTGGTGGACGGGACCTGGAGCCAGCCCGTGCGCGTCGCCAGCGGCGAGCAACCCGCGCTGGTCGCCGCTGGCGACGGTGCGCTGCATTGTCTTTTTGCCAACCGGTTCCTGGAGGTCAGCCAGGTCTACTATGTCGCGTGGGACGGCGTCGCCTGGTCGTTGCCTGAGGTTGTTTCGCGCACCCCTGGGTTCTCCACCCACCCCAGCCTGGCGATTGCGCCCGACGGCACGCTTCACGCAGCCTGGGAAGATACGACGCCCGGCTACGCGACGATCTACCACGGCACGCGGCGCGCGTTGGCCTGGAGCGCGGTCCCCATTCCGAACGGCCGCGGCAGCTTTCCCTCGTTGGGCATCGCGCGCGACGGCGCCATTCTCCTGGCCTGGCAGGACCGCCTGACGGCGACGAGCAAATTCGAGATCTTCTGCGCGATCAACGACGGCAACTGGTCCACACCTGAAAACATCTCCGACACGCCAACCGGCCACTCGATCTACCCTCGGCTGGCGTTGAGTGAAGCCGGCGTTGCGCACCTGGTGTGGCAAGAGGAGCAGGAGGGAACGTTCGCCATCCGCTACGCCGACCGGCAGCCGGCGGGCTGGTCAGAGCCCGCCACCCTCTCCACGCCCGGCGTAGACTGCCGGTTGGGGCGGCTGGCCATCAACCGGCAGGGCTACTGCCAGGCGCTGTGGGCCGAGGGGGCGTGGATCCGGCATCGCGTGCGGCCGGCGCAAGGGGGTTCCCAGTGGCGCGAGCCGGAAACCGCTGATGGCCCATGCGATGGCATCAGCGATCTAGGCGCCAGCCTCACAGCCGCGGGCCAACTGCATGTAGTCTGGAGTGGCTACGCCGGAACGGCATCGCGCCGGCTTTACCACCTCTGGCGCGAGCCGCTCTTCAGACACAGCGTCTTCCTGCCCAACATCCAGCGGTAGTCCAGGAATAGCCGGGGGCGCGGTCTCAGGCCAACCCCCGGAGCCGTGCGCGCAGCCCGGTCACCTGCCGGACAAGACCCGCATCCCCGGGCCGGCGGCCCAACCGGTGCTTGCGGAAAGCCAGCTCAGTGGCCAGTTCCTGGAACAGCCGGGCGCGCTGTTCCGCCGCTGGTCCGCCTTGCCGCCGGGCGGCAGCGCTCATTGCGCGGCGGCCGGCCTGCGTGAACAATAGGCCATACTGGTCCGCTGTGAGCCAATCCCCGACCTCGGCGCCCAGCTCCGCGCGGATCCATTCGCGCTGGCGGCGGAGCGACAGCCCGATCATCGTCACCACTAGCAGCACGCCCATGAACGCGTTGAACACGCTCAACAGCAGCGCGCCGGCAGAGACCTGCGCCAGCGCCGCGCCCAGGTTGTGCAGCGCGTGCACCAACACCGCGGTCAGCAGGCCCAACACGGGCGCGACGTAACGGCCCAGGTGCGACGCCGCGGCGCGCGCGTAACCCAGGCCAGCACCGGTGAAAGCGGTGAAGAACGCGTGGTTGAAACCGAACACCACGCTGCGCAGGAACACGGTCGCGCCCCAGCCGGCCCAGCCGCCTTCCGCCAACGCGCTCATGAAGTAGAGCAGGTTCTCGGTCATGGCGAAGCCGAAGCCGATCAGCGCGCCGTACAGGATGCCGTCGAGCACATCATCGAACTCGGCCCGGCGCGCCCACAAGAGCAACAACAGCGCCACGCCCTTTGCCGCCTCTTCGATAACCGGGGCCACCCCGCTCGACGCGACCACATCACCGAGCACTGCCGAACCGAACAACGCCGAGGGCGCGTCAACCACCGATTCAAGCGCCAGCGCCAGCACGACGGCCGGCAGCGCGCCCCAGGCAAACGCGGCCACAACCAGCGGGATCGGCTCGCGCTCGTAGCGGTCGCACCACCACACCAGAGCGCTCCACACGACCGAGGGGATCACCGTGACGGCCAGGGAAAGCAGCAGGCCAAAAATGAGCGTCACGCCGTCCATTGAGCCATTCCTTCCCCGGCCGCGAACCGCCGGATCGCGCTACGCCCCCACCCCGGGCAGGCGCTTGGTGATCCGGGCCAAGGTGCTGCCCAGGTGAGGCCAGAGGCCGGTCAGATGGCCGCCCGGGGTCGCTTTGGCCAGGCTGGCACGAAACGCGGCCGCGTTCCCTTTGAACGGGGGCAGCGTCAGGTAGCCCGCGCCGACCTCGGCCAGGGTGTGCGCATCGCTGCCTGCAGTGACCAGCTTGCCGTACTGCGCGGCCACCGCTGCGGCCCGCGCGTTATCGCGGCCGCGCAAGCAGCGCGCGTTGAACACCTCCAGCGCATCCACCTGGGCAATGATGGCCAGGGTCTGCGCCTCGCCCAGCGCCGAGCCGCGCAGGGTGTCGAACGGATGCGAGACGCTGATCACCGCGCCCTGCTGGCGCAGGCGGCGGATCGCTTCCGCCAGGGGGAGGTCGGCAGGCACCGCTTCCTGCACGAAATAGGCGATGAGTTCTCCGCCGGTCTCGGTGTCGATCTCCTGGCCCACGATCACCAGGTCAGGCGCAAACGCCTGGGCGGCCAATGCGCCCGCGATGGTGTTATGGTCGGTCACCGCGATCTTGTTCAAGCCGACCGCGCGCGCCCGCGCCACCAGGTCGCGCGGGTCAGTCTTGCTGTCAGGCGAGGCCCAGGTGTGCATGTGCAGGTCAATGCGCCACATGCCGCGCACAGGATCGACCCTACGCGCCACGGCGCCTCCGCAGCAGCAGCACACCGGCCAGCAACATGCCGGCCAGGGCGCTCGCCGCAACGGCCGTAGTGCGCGGCTCGACGCCAGGCATCACGACCTGGCCGTCGCCGTAGGAGCGGAACAAGCGGCCCCATTGGGTGTCCAACGCCGCCTGCACCCGGGGCCGACCTACGAACGGATACCAGTAGACGTTGTGATAAAAGTTGGACGCAAAGTAGCTCCACGGCACGATGGGCGAGCGCAACAGCATGTTTTCAAACGGTTTCAACGCACCGTGGTAGATCAGCTTCTGGCCGCGGCTGGCAAAAGTGTCTTCCTGCACAAAGCCCCAGTCCTCGGCCGAGACGTCATGGCCGACGATCTCGATCTCCTTGGGATCCCCAACGCCCAAGCCGAGCTCATGAGCCAGCCGGATGAACTTCAAGTCCATGGGCTTGAAGCCCTGCAGCTTAGCCGAGACCGCATCAATGGCCACCTGGTCGGCGGAGGCCAGCAGGATGTCCTTCTCGTGCCAGCGCATCGCGCGCGGGCCGGGCCCATCGCCGGCGAACGTGCCGTCCATCATCGCAAAGAGGCCAGAATGGATTTCCTGCTGGATGGCCAACAGGTCCACCACCGTCTCATGGATGACGCCGTGGGTCCAGTGCCGCTTCTCGTTCAACAGGCCGCCGAAGGCGTTCTTCATCGCACCGGTGATGGTGGTGAAGACGTGCGTTTTCACCGTTGGCAGCTGGATGATGTTCTTATCAAAGAAATACTCTGGCAGCAGGATGCCCTCGGGGAAGATCTTATCCAACACCAACATGGGCGCTTTGGGCGTATACCGCACCCAGCGCACCTCCGGCTCGTACAGGTGCACGTTGCGCAGCCCGCAGGCATCGACGACGGCCTTATGCTTGTTGTTGGCCTCGCCCACATAAGCGTCCACCACGACCGTCTTGTTGTGCGCGGCCGATAGGTTCCGATAGCCGTCAGTTTTCAGCTTGCGCGCGACGCCCTCGATTTGCCAGGGGGTGCTAGAGCAGGCCGGATACCACGTCTGCCACGAGATGTTGATCTTCAGGATGGTTTCGCGGTCCTTGGCCAGCGCGGCCTGGTAACCGGCCAGGTCCAGCAGATGAGCGATGTCATCCAGCACGGTCTCAGGGCTGGTCTTCAGCACCGCCACCTTGCCCTTGCCGGGGAAGTTGCGTGGGATCATTGGGTCACCTCCGATTAGCAAAAGCCCGCCGCGGATCCTTTCAGCGGCGGGCGAGTTGGTCATGTTGCGCTGGCGGCAGGGGCGAGCTATTCCTCGTCCACTTCCACCTGATCCTTCTTGGCCTGGGCGATGACGCCCTCAGCGATGTGCGCCGGCACCGGATCGTAGTGCGCCAGCTTCATGGTGTAGTACCCACGGCCTTGAGTGATGGAGCGCAGGTCAATCGCGTAGCGCTGCATCTCGGCCAGCGGCGCCTGCGCGGTGATGATGCCCTTGCCGCGGGCCTGTTCCATGCCCTGCACGCGGCCGCGGCGGGTGTTCAGATCGCTCATGATGTCGCCCATGTACTCCTCGGGCACGGTGATGCGCACGTCCATGATGGGCTCCAACAACACCGGGCCGGCCTGCATAAAGGTCTTCTTGAAGACCTCGCGGCCAGCAATCTGGAACGCGATATCCTTGGAGTCCACCGGGTGCATCTTGCCATCGTACACTTCGCAGCGCACATCTACCACAGGGTAGCCGGCGATGGGCCCCGAGTCCAGCCGGGACTTGATGCCCTTCTCGATGGAGGGGAAGAAGTTGCTGGAGATTGCGCCGCCGAACACGCGCGTGGTGTCGAACTCGAACCCGCTGCCCGTAGGCAACGGCTTGATCTCCATGTGGACCTCGCCGAACTGGCCGGCGCCGCCGGTCTGCTTCTTGTGGCGATGATAATCCGACGCGCTCCTGGTGATGGACTCCCGATAAGGCACCTTGGGCACGGCCGTCGAGAGGCCGACGCCGAACTTGCCCTCCATGCGGCGGATGGCCAGATCCAGGTGCACCTCGCCCATGCCGGAGAAGATCGTCTCGCTGGTGCCTTGTTCGAAGCGCCACTGCAACGTCGGGTCTTCTTCCACGGCGCGCGCCAGGGCCGGCCCCATCTTGGCCGAGTCGGCCTTGGTCTTCGGGCTCACCGCCACCGAATACAACGGTTCCGGGTACACCGGGCCGGTCATGCTGAGCTGATTGGCTTTCTCGCACAAGGTGTGGTTGGTCGCGGTGCTGCTCAACTTGGCCACGCCGCCGATATCACCGGCGACCACTTCGTTAGTGGGCAACTGCTCTTTGCCGCGCGCATGGAACACCTGGCTGATGCGCTCCTCGCTGGCGCTGGGCACGCTGAACACGCGCGAGTCGCCGCGCAACGTGCCGGAAATGACACGGAAATAGGAGAGCTTGCCCACGTAGGGGTCAGCCACAGTCTTCCACACGAAAACTGCCAGCGGGCCTGCGCTGTCAGCAGCCAGCGCCGTCGTCTCGTCGTTGGGCCGCCGGGCAACATACGCCGGCGCCTGGGCCGGATTCGGCATGTAAGCGATCAGTGCGTCCATCAGCGGCCGGATGCCGACGTTGTTCACTGCAGAGCCGCACAACACCGGCACGATAGCGCCTTTGGCGATGCCGGTCTGCAGGCCGCGGCTGATCTCCTCGGCGGTCAGCTCTTCGCCCTCGAGGTACTTCATGATCAGCTCATCGTCCCCTTCGGCGGCGGCCTCCACCAGCTGCGTGCGCGCGGCTTCGACGTCGGCCGCCATGTGAGCCGGCACCTCGGCCGCTGCGGCCCCCTCGCCCAGATAGGCCTTCATGCTCGACAGGTCAACGATCCCCTTGAAATCTGACCCCTCGCCGATAGGGAGGTTCACAGCCACGACTGTGCCACTGAAGACCTGGCGCAGATTGTCCAACGTGCGTTGGAAGTGCGCGTTTTCGCGGTCCATTTTGTTGACAAAGACGCCGCGAGGCAGATTGCGCTCGTCCAGGTAGCTCCACCCCAATTCAGTGCCGACCTCGACGCCGGCCACCGAGTCAACAACGACCAGTGCGGCATCGGCCACCGCCACGGCGCCTTTCACTTCACCCACGAAGTCAATGAAGCCGGGGGTATCCAGGATGTTCAGCTTGTGCCCTTTGTGCTCGCACGGGATGACCGACGCGCCGACCGAGATCTTGCGGCGGATCGCCTCATCGTCCCAGTCTCCCACCGTGGTGCCATCTTCCACGCGGCCGCGGCGGCTCAAAACTCCCGTATTGAACAGCAACGACTCTGCCAGGGTCGTCTTGCCAGAACTGCCATGCCCCACCAAAACGATGTTGCGCAGCTTCTCAGTAGTATAGCTTGCCATTACCCCTCCTCGCCAGGGCAGCCCATTGTCATATGCTGCATAAATCACAGAGCTACGCCGCGCATTCGCTGCTGCGGCGCGCTGCTCAGTCTGTTGAAAGTCAACTCTATTATTTTACGTAGAAGACCGCTTGCTGTCAAAGAAACCAACCTCTCACCATTCGAGGCTGTTTTGTCCCCCGCCTGACCTAGATTATAATGCTTGCATCGGCGAAGCCGAACAGGCTCAAAAACAGGACCATCACAGAATGCATGCATCCCAGACCACGGCCACCCACCTGATCCTTGTCCGCCACGGCCAATCGCTGCAGAACAGCGACGCCGCTTTGGCAGACGCCGACAGCGGCCTCACCGAGCTCGGCTGGCGCCAGTCCCGCGCTGTGGCCGACTGGCTCGCCCGGCATTACCAGCCAGACGCGGTGCTGGCCAGCACCCTCACCCGTGCCCAGCAGACGGGAGAAGTGATCGCTGAACGCTTCGGCTTGCCCCTGAAACTGCATCCGGGAATAGAGGAAGCAGAACACCCCTACTGGGGTGAGATGCCGTTCAGCAAGGAAGGGCCCCTGGCCGCCTGGGACGAGACCTGGCAGCCCGATCCTTCGATCACCCCACGCTACAATGCGTTCCGGGACCGCATTCGCGAAAGCCTGGGTCGGCTCCTGTCCGAGTATCGCGACAGGACCGTCATCGTAGTCGCCCACGGCGGCACCATCGGCACGATCCTGCGCAGCCTGTTCGGTGGGCACCACGTCAGCATCTTCACCGAGAACAGCGGCGTGACGTACCTGGCCTGGGAGGGACGCCACTGGCGGCTGGTGTATCACAACAGCACGGCACACCTGAATGGCACGCGGCCGGTGGTCGAGAGCCCCCAGCCCGAACCGGCGACGCCGGCCACACCTTGGGCCGAAAGCGGCCAGCTCGAGCTGGTTGTCCGCCACTACAGGACCGTGGCCGCGGCGCTGCCGTCCCTCGCGCTCAGCGAACGCGAAGTGGAGGAGATGGTGCGCCTGGCTGCGCCCAAAGCCACCGATCGCGTGCTGGACGCAGCCACGGGCGCCGGTGCTGTGGCGCTGGCCTTCGCGCAGCACGTGGCCAGCGTGTTGGGCGTAGACCTGTCGGCCGCGATGCTGGAACATGCTGAGCGGAATCGCTTGATCCGTGGGGCAACCAACGTGCGCTACCGGTTGGGCGAAGTCGGCAGGTTGGCGCTGCCGCTGCAGGGCTTCGAGATCATCATCTGCCACGATCTGCTGCGCTATGTCACCGGCCCCAGTACGCTGTTCGGCCGCTTCCAGCAGTTGCTCAGCGCGGAGGGCAGGCTGCTGGTGGATGAGGTCGTGGGCAGCGATGATCCCGTCAAGCGCGCCACCCAGAACGCCATCGAGCTGCGCCGCGACCCGGCCATCACCCAGATCCTCAGCGCGGGCGAGATCGAGCGGGAGCTTACCACCGCCGGTTTTCGTGTCATCCGGGCCGAACAGTACGCCCTGCGCCTGGCCCTCGAGCAATGGCTGGCACAGGCGGCAGCGGATGAGGCGACACAAAGCGCAGTGCAAAGCATGATCGAAGCCGGCCTGGAGGCGGACTCGGCCGGCTTGGCCGCGCGGCGCACCCGGGAGGGGCAGATCACTATCAAGCAGAGCCGTTTGAGACTGCTGGCAGCCCCGCTCACTGCGCGGAGCTAGCACCGCGCGGTCCGGCGTAAGAACTGAGGACCCTTTCGGTATCACTCCTTCGCCGCACTCCCGGCAAGTCCTGAGCGAGCCCTTATGCGTGACACCGAAGAGGCTCTCTGCACCTGCACTAGGGCTGCACTAGCTCCAACAAGGCCTGCCAGATCTGCTCCAGCAGCGATGGGGAGGTCGGGGTCGGGGTCGGGGTCGCCTCCGCGAGATCGGGCAGGATCGGCGGCAGGCCCGGCCGCGGGGTGCGCGCCGGCGGCGACGGCGTGACGGTCGGCAACTCGAGCACCAGGGGCGCCGCGACGGTCGGTTGGCCCAGCAGCCCGGCGCCGGCGCGGCCCAGGGCGACCTCGGGCAGGGGCGTCTCTGTGGCCCGCGCCACAGCGCCCTCTGCCGGCAGCGTCGGCTCTGGCGTGCCCGCGGCGCCGGGCGGCGTTACCGCGGGCGTAGGGGTGGTGATGATGGGAGTCAACGGCGGCGGCCAAAAGGGCGTAGCCGTAGGCAGAGCCGACGCCGGGGCCGGCGCGGCCCCGGCGCGCGCGACGGGCAACCGCGTGGGCCACGGGGTCGGCACGGCCGACGTCACGGCCGGCGTCGCGGTCGGCGCAGTGATGACCGCCTCGCCCGGCGGCACGGCAAAGGGGGTCAGCGCGCTTGGCGGTTGCCGCGGACCCGCGGCAACATCGGCCGGATCTTCCAGGACGGTGACGCCGCCCAGGGGCGCGGCCATCCCCCAAAGCCGGCCCAGCTCGTAACTCACATCCACCGCCCAGCCCCGGTCCGACAGCAGCGGGAAGTCCTCGCGCCGCGCGCAATCCACCACCAGGAACGGCCCAACCGGCTCCTCGCCCGCCGCCTGAAGCCACACCTTGCGGCCGATATCCCCCGCGCGCAACAGCGCGGCCGCGCCCACGCACTCCGGGCAGTCGGCCACCTGGCCCAGCCCCAGGCGGTAGTCCCGCACGTAATCCATCAGGCCCTCGGCGTAGAACGTGGCCAGGCCGGTGAGCGGCAGCGGCGTGCGATCCCAGTAGCCGGGTTCGGGTTGCTGGGCCGCGAGGCTGTGGACCGCGGGCGCGACCGGGCCGGCGACCCGGCGGTGGGAGACCGCGGCCACCTTTGCGAAGACTCCGGCGAGTTCAGTCGAGCCGCCGGCCTGCGCCGGCTGGAGCGCGCCTGCGCTTAACAACACGGCGAGCGCCAGAAGGGCAATCATCGCTGCACCGCGCCGCATGCGCGCTGATCGCCGTCCTTTCATCTTCGCTGCCCCATGTGCTATACTCTCGTCGGTCTCGATCATAGGCTTATTATACACATCTCGCCGCTACCGGGAAAGGATCGCGATGCGCCTGGGATTCGTCGTCAAACCGCTGGCCCGCCCCGAGCTCAAGAGCCACGACAGCCGGCGCTGGCAGAACAACCCGCACCTCAGCGTCAGCCTGGCCTATCTGCGCGACATCTTCGCCTACCTGGCCGCAGCCAACATCGGCATGTATCGCATGGCCGACGACCTGGCCCCCTACGCCACCCACCCGGACATGCCCCAGTTCCATCGGCAGGTAGATGCGTGCGCGGCCGAGTTGGCCGAGGCCGGCGCGCAGGCGCGCGCGGCCAGGATCCGGCTGTCGTTCCACCCTGCGCAATACGTCCTGCTGAACACGCCGGACGAGGGGCTGCTGGCCCGCAGCACCGCGGAGCTGGCGGTGCAGGCCAGCATCCTGGACGGGATGGGGCTGGGGCCCGAGGCTGTGATCGTGACCCACTTGGGCGGCGTGTACGGCGACGTGATCGCAGCGCGCGAGCGGTTCGTACGCAACTACGCGGCGCTGCCTCCCGCCGTGGCGCAGCGCTTGGTGCTGGAAAACGACGATACCCGCTTCGGCGTGGCCGATATCCTCTGGGTGCACGAACGCACCGGCATCCGCCTGGCCTTCGACAACCTGCACCACCGCCTGTGCAACCCCGATGGCCGGCCGCCCCGCGACGCGCTGGCTGCCTGCCTGGCCACCTGGCCCGCGGACGTGCGCCCCAAGATCCACTTCAGCACCCCCCGCACCGAATGGCGCGTCGAAGGCGATCCGGCCGGCGAGGACGCCCGGGTCAAGCGCGCCCGATGGGGCTATCATTCGGATTATGTCAACCCCTTTGAATTCATTGACTTCCTGGGCCTGGCCGAAGGGCTGCGGGAGTTCGACGTGATGCTGGAAGTGCGCGCCAAAGATATCGCCCTGGTGCAACTCCGAGAGGACCTGGCGCGCTACGCGCCGGCCCTGGCCGGGAACCTGGAGCCGAGATGAACCGGTGTACGAGACACCCGGCCGGACGGCTGATCGCCCTGCGCGATCGGCAGCCAACCGGGGCAAGCCCCGGCGTCGGGCGCTGGTCCATCGTCCTCCTCTTCCTGGCGGCAATCCTCAGCGCGCCCGCGGCAGCGCGCGCCCAGGTGAGCCCGCCAACGCCGTCCGCTTTCGTCTACCTGCCCCTGATCCGCAATGAGGCGCCGCCCTGCCCGGCTGCCTCGACCCGGCAGTATGCCACCATTCCGGTGCTGCCCCCGGCGACCGACCGGCCCGCGGCCGAGCACGCCGACCTGAACCTGGCGCTGCGCGGCGCAGAACCGGTGGCCGCGACGCTGGCCCTGATGGATTACGGCGGCGACACCGACCCCGAGGCCCCGCAGTTGGCCGCCATCTTTGCTGACGACCGAACACCAACTTTCGTATCGGCCTGGCAGGTGCACCAATGGGACTGGATGTGTGGCACGGCGGCCGGATGCCGCGGCCCGGCCATCACGTGGCCGCCGGTGACCCTCCTGGGCATGCGCACGACGCGGGGCGAGCCGCTGTCCAGCCCGAGCCGCGGGCCAGAAATCTACGATGGGGCTTATGTGGCGCTGGTCCTGTACGCCGAGGAACAGCGGCTGACGTTGAAGTACACGCGCGAGGACAACGTCGTCCACGGCCACACGGTGCACCTGGAGGCGTTGTGCGTCGACCCCAACCTGCTGGCCGCGTATCGCCAGGCCGACAGCCTGGGCCGCAGCCGCCTGCCCGCGCTGCGCAACGGGCAGGCAGTGGGGGTCGCGCTGGGGGAGCAGGTGCAGGTGGCGGTGCGGGATACCGGAGCGTTCATGGACCCGCGCTCCCGCAAAGATTGGTGGCAGGGCCGCTGACGCATGGGGACAACAGGAGGGGCAGCGATGAAGATGGAGGCGTATGCGGGGGATAGCCCTGTGCTTGTCGTCGTGGTAAACGACCCCGCGGACCTGGCGTGCGCCCAGGCGCAGGGATGGTACCGGATCCCCTTGGCGCGGGCGCCGCAGCGCGTGGCCGCCGAGCACCTGGCGTTCTACCAGACCGCCGCGTTCCCGGCCGGGGAGCGCTGGGCGGTGCGTTGGCTGGCCCCGGTGCGCGGCTATCGCATCGTGCGCCGCCGCGACCTGTTGCCCGATGAAGCGGCGCACCCGCGGGCTGACGACCGCTACTACCGGGTGGACCTGGGCCCCCTGGCCCCCCTGCCCCGGCCGATCCCCAGCCGCCGGCTGCGTCGCATCACCTTCATCCCCACCACCATGGACCGTCTGCTGGTTGCGGAGGAGATCAATGACCTGTGGCTGAAAAGCCCCGCCCAGGAGCGCTTGTGGGCTGCCCTGCGCCAGGCCGACCTCCATGCGGAGCGGCAGTACCCCCTGCGCGAGGACCTGCCGCAGTACGTGGCCGATTTCGCGCTGCCTTGCCGCGGCGGGCGGATCGCGGTCATCGTGGCCGACGAACCGCAGGCCGAGGCCGAACTTAGGGAGCACCCCACGCCCGATTACCTGCTGGTTGCGGGAGGGTGGACGCCCTTGCGCGTTACCTGCGATGAGCTGGGGGGCGCCGTCGAGGGCCTGGTGGCGCAGATCAGGGCGCTGGCGACGACGCTGGGCGGCTCCTTGCCGGCGGGGAGTGAATAAAGAAAAACGTCAATCCAATCCCAGGACGGACTATCGTGCAACCCATCAACCATCCAACCTTTGACTTCGACCGCATCATCGACCGCCGCGGCAGCGACAGCATCAAATGGCGCGCATACGGCGACGTACTGCCCCTCTGGGTGGCCGACATGGACTTCACCGCGCCCGACGCGGTGATCGCCGCGCTGCGCGCGCGCGTTGACCACGGCGTGTTCGGCTACGCCGGCGAGCCGCCCGCCCTGCGTGAAGTGCTGACCGCCTGGCTGGCGCGGCGCTTCGGCTGGCGTGTGGCGCCGGAGGCGTTCGTCTTCGTGCCCGGCGTCGTGACCGGCTTCAACGTGGCGTGCCGCGCGACGGCCCGGCCCGGCGAGGGCGTGCTGGTGCAGACCCCTGTCTACCCGCCGATGCTCCAGGTGACCGCCAACTTCGGCCTGCGCCAGGACGAGATGACGCTGACCCAGGGGACCGGCGGCCGTTACACGGTGGACCTGGACGCGTTTGACGCGGCGCTGGCCGAGGACACCCGGACCTTCCTGCTGTGCAGCCCGCACAACCCCACCGGCCGCGTCTTCACGCCGGACGAGCTGGCCGCCATGGCCGAGATCTGCCTGCGCCATGACGTGGTCATCTGCTCCGACGAGATCCACGGCGACCTGGTGCTCGACGGCAGCCGGCACCTGCCCATCGCCTCGCTGGCCCCGGAGATCGGCCGGCGCACCATCACGCTGATGGCGCCCAGCAAGACCTTCAACATCCCGGGCCTGGGCTTTTCGCTGGCGGTGATCGAGGACCCGGCGCTGCGAGCCAGCTTCACGGCCGCGGCCAAGGACATCGTGCCGCACATCAACGCGCTGGGCTACGTGGCCGCGCTGGCCGCATACACCGAGGGGGAACCGTGGCTGGACGCGTGCCTGCGCTACCTGACCGCCAACCGCGACTACCTCGACGACTTCGTCCATGCGCGCTTGTCGGGGATCAGCATGGCCCGGCCCGAAGCCACCTACCTGGCGTGGCTGGACTGCCGCGCGGCGGCCCTGCCGCAGGGCCCGTACAAGTTCTTCCTCGAGCGTGCGGGCGTGGCCTTGAACGACGGCGCGACCTTCGGCCGTGGGGGCGAGGGGTTCGTGCGCCTGAACTTCGGCTGCCCGCGCGCGACCTTGATGGAGGCGATGGAGCGCATGGCCGCGGCGGTCGGTTCAGCGGTTGAAACCGCCGCCTGAACGTGAGAAGGCCTCGCAGGGCCTGAAGTGAAAGTCGCCGGGTCACAAAAAAGCCACCGACGTTGCAACGTCGGTGGCTTTTTTGTGTAGTATCCCAGGAGCGATTCGAACGCTCGGCCTCTTCCTCCGCAGGGAAGCGCTCTAATCCACTGAGCTACTGGGACATATACAGGTCGCTGGGCGGTGCGGGCACCCCCTGGCGCCAGGCGGGGAGGGCGGGATTTGAACCCGCGAAGGGTTAATAAAACCCTTACCCACTTAGCAGGCGGGCGCACTCGACCAAGCTATGCGACCTCCCCATCATGCTGTTATGGTGGCGGAGGGAGAGGGATTCGAACCCCCGGTGACGTTGCCGCCACAACGGTTTTCAAGACCGCCGCCATAAACCGCTCGGCCATCCCTCCATCAACAGGGACCCTCAACCCACAACCGTTTCACAGTATAGCACGGGGGCGGGGTTGTGTCAAAAAGATGGGGGTGTAGGGGTGCATTTCACGTCTGGGACAGGTTTCAGCGGCGCACCCTGAGCGGAGGGCCGCAGCCCGGAGAGGAATCATCTCCCCTCTCCCCATCCCCGTGTCTCCCTGTCTCCCCACGTCACCCGATATGCGTCACCCCACCCATGTACGGCCGCAGCACTTCGGGCACCATGATCGAGCCGTCGGCCTGCTGGTAGGTTTCCAGAACGGCGATCAGCACCCGGGGCAGCGCCAGGCCCGAGCCGTTGAGGGTATGCACGAACTCGGGCCGCGCGCCCGGCTCCGGCCGGAAGCGGATGTTGGCGCGCCGCGCCTGGAAGTCCATGAAGTTGCTGCACGAGCTGACCTCCAGCCACTCCCCGCAGCCCGGCGCCCACAGCTCCAGGTCATACTTGGCCGCGGCCGTAAAGCTCAGGTCGCCGGTGCACATCTGCACCACCCGGTAGGGGATCCCCAGCCCGCGGCAGACGTCCTCAGCGTTGTCCACCAGGGTCATCAGCTCACCCATCGAGGTCTCCGGCCGAACGAACTTCACCATCTCGACTTTGTCGAACTGGTGCCCGCGCTTGATGCCGCGCACATCGCGGCCCGAGCTCATCTTCTCGCGGCGGAAGCAGGCCGTGTACGCCACGTGGTAGATGGGCAGTTGGGCGCCGTCCAGGATCTCGTCCCGGTACAGGTTGGTCACCGGCACCTCGGCTGTGGGGATCCACCAGAAGTCCTCCTCGACGTCGCGGTAGAGGTTGTCGTCGAACTTGGGCAACTGCCCTGTGCCCACCAGCATCTCGCCCTTCACCATGTAGGGCGGCAGGATCTCGGTGTAGCCGTGTTTGCGGGTGTGCAGGTCCAGCATCCAGGCGATGAGCGCGCGCTGGAGCTGTGCGCCGGCGCCCTTCAGCACGTAGAACCGCGTGCCGCTGAGCTTGACCCCGCGATCGAAGTCGATGATGCCCAACGCCGTGCCCAGGTCCCAGTGGGGCTTGGGCTCGAAATCGAACGCGCGCGGCGCGCCCTCGGTCCGGACGATCACGTTTTCGCGCTCGTCCGCGCCGGCCGGCACGCTGGGATGGGGCAGGTTGGGGATGCGCAGCATGGCGTCGGCGAACGCGGCCTCCACCTGCGCCAGCTCCCCGTCCAACGCGGCGATTTCGTCGCCGATGGCGGCCATGCGCGCTTGGGCCGCCTGCCCTTCCGCGCGCTTGCCCTCGCGCATGAGCTGGCCGATCTGCTTGGAGCCGGCGTTGCGCTCTGCACGCAGCGCCTCGACCTGGCCCAGGATGGCCCGGCGGCGCTCGTCCTGCGCCAGCGCCTCGGCCACGGGCGCGTCGGTCGCGCCCAGCGCGGCCATGGCTGCGAGCACGGCCGCACGGTGTTCGCGCATGAATTTAATGTCTAGCATAGCGTCCTCCGATGGCAAAAATGCGTATTGCAACGTGTTGCAACTTAAAAAAAAGGGGTGCACGTTGCATGCGTCACAGCACCTTAAAGAAAACGACGCCCCCATCCCGGCATTGGCCCAACTGAGGTGTGGGACAATCAGGGACGAGGGGCGCTCGTGGTGCCACCCTGCTTCGCCGCGGCCAGGGGCCACGGCCTCAAGGCGCCCGGTAACGGGGGCGGGACGGCGGCCCATAGTGGCCTCGCGGGCGTTCCGGGCCGCGGCTCGGGAGGGGATGGGAGCGGGCCGCCCCTGCCTTGCACCGGCCGGCAGCTCTCTGAGGGCGGTGCGGCGCTCGCCTGTCTCCGTCGTCGCCGTTATCTGATCCAGTTGATGGCGCGAGTATAGCACCGGCCACCGCGCCTGTCAAATGAAAAAGGGCACAGAACCGGGCGGTCATTTGACATGGTTCTTGCGAGGGTGCTACAATTGGTGTCAGTATGCAGCTATCATTGCCTCGTTAAGAGCACCCTGAGGTCCGGGCGAGCGTGGCGTAACGCGCCGCGTAACACTCACCGGATATGATTGTAGCGCTCACCGTGGAGCAGTTGCCGCCGCGCTGTCCGGCGCGCATTCAAACCGCCCATATGTTGTAGCGTTCGCTCCTGTGGGGGGATATCGCGCTCGATCCTGCTGCCGCTATGGCCGGCGGCGCGGCAGCGCTTGCCCCCCTGACGGCAGGACGGACCTGCGCCAGCACCCACCCTTGCAGCCGCCGGGCGCCGCCCGGCCCAGCAACCTAAGATACGCCATTATGTCAAAACAACTCACGCCGGCCCGCGCATCGTCGGGGCTGGGGCTGTATGTGCGCCGGCAGGCGAGCTCGGCGCCGCGCTATGCGTTGGAGCAGACGGTGTTCGCGCTGGCCGGCTGGGCGCCGACGGTGCTGGGGATCGGGCTGCGGGCCGTGCTGTACCGGTTGATCCTGCGGATGGACGGGATCGCGGCCATCGAGAACGGGGTGCGCATCCGCTTCGCAAACCAGGTGCGGTTGGGGCGCAACGTCTACCTGGACCAGGGGGTGTATCTGCACGCGTGTCCGGGGGGGATCAGCATCGGGGACGGGAGCTTCGTGATGCACGGCGCGGTGCTGCACGTGTACAACTTCCGCGACCTGCCCCACGCGTTCATCCGCATCGGCCGGGACAGCCTGATCGGGGAGCTGAACGTGCTGCGCGGGCAGGGGGGCATCACGATCGGGGACCGGGTGTATACTGCGCCGCTGGTGCAGATGCTGGCGGTGAACCACGTCTACGATGACCCCAACCGGCCTATGGTGGCGCAGGGGATCACCGCGGAGGGGATCGTGGTGGAAGACGACGTCTGGATCGGCGCGGGGGCGATCATCACCGACGGGGTGACCGTGGGCCGGGGGGCGGTGATCGCCGCGGGCGCGGTGGTGACCGCGGACGTGCCCCCCCACACCGTGGCCGGCGGCGTGCCTGCGCGGGTCATCAAGCCGATTGATGGCACGACGCGGCCGCGGGGCGCAGTGTATTTTTGAATGTCGAATGTTGAATTTTGAATGTCGAATGTGGAATGTCGAATGTTGAATGTGCACATTCCAGATTCCACATTCCACATTCCACATTCCAGATTCCACATTCCAGATTCCACATTCCAGATTCCAGATTTCACATCAGGAACAGCCCATGACAACACTTTCCATCGTGATACCAGCTTACAACGAAGAGGACGGCATCGAGGCGGTGATGGCGCGGGTGCTGAGCATCCGGCCGGCGCTGGCCGAGGCGGGGGTGGCGGACATGGAGCTGATCGTGGTGGACGACGGCTCGCGCGACCGCACGCCGGCGCTGGTGGCTGCAACACCGGGTGCAACACTGTTGCAACACACGTGCAACGGCGGTTACGGCGCGGCGCTGAAGACGGGGTTCGCCGCGGCGCGGGGGGAGCTGGTCGGCTTCCTGGACGCGGACGGCACCTACCCGCCTGAGTACTTCCCGCAGCTTTGCCGGGTGGCGCTGGCGCAGGACGCGGACATCGTGATCGGGTCGCGCATGGCCGGCGCGGAGAGCCAGATGCCGCCGGTGCGCCGGTTGGGCAACCTGATCTTCGCCAACCTGGTGAGCCTGGTCAGCGCGCAGCGCATCACGGACTCGGCCAGCGGGATGCGGGTGTTCAAGAAGCGCATCCTGGACCGCATCTACCCGCTGCCGGACGGGCTGAACCTGACGCCGGTGATGAGCACCCGCGCGCTGCACGAGGGGCTGAAGATGGTGGAGACCCCCATCCCCTACAGCGAGCGGGCCGGCCGGTCGAAGCTCAGCGTGGTGCGCGACGGGATGCGCTTCGCCCAGTCCATCGTGTGGACCGCGCTGACCTACAACCCGGTGCACCAGTTGGGGCTCATCGGCCTGGCCTGCCTGGCGGTGACGCTGATCGTGGGCCTGGCGCTGGTGGTCCTGCGCCTGCAGGGGGTGACGACCCTGGGGCCGCTGGGGGTGTTCGCGCTGTTCGGGGCCGCAGTGCTGGGCGTGGCCGGGGCCAGCATCTTCGCGCTGGGCGCGACGTTCAACTACCTGGTGTCGCTGTTCCACAAGCAGCCGGTCCGCCAGGGGTTGTTCGGCCGGCCGACGCTGCGCAAGCCGCTGGACCGCCACTTCTGGTGGCTGGGGCTGTCGGGCATCGCTGTGGGCCTCGTGCTGGGGATCGCCAGCCTGATCCTGGGCATGAGCGGCTGGGCCATCACCCGGCTCTGGTTCTGGCAGCTCCTGGCCGCCATGAGCATCATCGTGGGGCTGCAACTGCTGATCTCCTGGTTCATCATGCGCGCGCTGGAGGAGCTCAGCCAGCGCGATACGCGGGTGGCGGGGGATTTGGTGGGGAGAGAGACGAAGTGAGATGTACGATGTTCAATGTACGATGTTCGATGTTGCGAAGGTACATCGCACATCGTACATCGTAGATCGTACATCATACATCGTAGATTACGAGGGGAACTGAGTTGAACGAGTTGAATCCCGAGATTCGCGCGAACCTGGGCGCGCGGCGCATCCCGCCGCTGCCGGCGGCGCGGTTTCCCGATGCGGGCGCGGCGGTGCAGACGCTGACCTCGTCCACCCGGCCGGCCGGGAGCGTGGACATCCTGCTGGTGAACCCGCCCGCGCCCGACGGCGGGATCTGGATCCGCAGCCAGCACCGGGTGGGCCGGCGGTCGCGCGAGAACATGATCTGGCCGCAGGTGGAGCTGGCGCAGATGGCCGCGCTCCTGCTGCCCGATTACACCGTCGAGGTAGTGGACTGCATCGCGACCCGCATGGGCTGGCCCGAGTTCGAGAAGCTGCTGGAAGAGAAGCGGCCCAAGTATTACCTGACCCAGGTGACCGCGCCCTCCCTGCGCAACGACATGCGCGGGGTCTTCCTGGCCAAGGCGCTGGGCGCGCTGACCCTCGCATTCGGCACCCACGTGACCCCGCTCACCCTGGAGACGATGCGCCCCTTCCCGGCCCTGGACTTCATCTTGCGCGGGGAGCCGGAGATGACGCTGCGGGAGCTGCTGGACGCGTTGGAGGGCAAGACGCCCAGCGACCCGCGAGTGGCGAAGATGTTGGCGGAGACACGGAGAGGGGGAGAGGCGGAGACACGGAGAGGGGGAGACGCGGAGACGCGGAGAGGGGGAGAGGCGGAGACACGGAGAGGGGGAGACGCGGAGACGCGGAGAGGGGGAGACACGGAGACGCGGAGAGGGGGAGACGCGGAGACGAGGAGACAAGGGGGCGAAGAGGGGCCTGCAGCCCAACCAACGGACTATCGCCCTATCGCACTAGCGGACATCCGCGGGCTGGCCTGGCGCGACGCGGGGGAGATCGTGATCAACCCCGACCGGCCGTTTATCCCGTCGCTGGACGACCTGCCCATCCCCCGGCACGAGCTGCTGCCGCTGGCCAAACAGCGGATGCCCATGATCAAGGGGCCGTTCACTTTCATCGTCACCAGCCGCGGCTGCCCGGCCGGGTGCAAATACTGCATCAAGCACGTGTCGTACCAGAACAGCGTGCGGGTGCGCTCGCCCCAGCTCATCCTGGAGGAGCTCCAGTACCTGGCCAGGCTGGGCATCCACCACGTGCATATGTACGCGGACCTGTTCACCGTGAACCGGGAGCAGGTGGTGGAGATGTGCCGGCTGATCATCGAGAGCGGGCTGAAGGTGAAGTGGACCTGCAACAGCCGGGTGGATTACGTGGACGAGGAGATGCTGCGGCTCATGGGCCAGGCGGGCTGCTGGTACATCTCGTGGGGCATCGAAAGCGCCAACGAGGCGATCCTCAAGCGGGCGCGCAAGGGCTATCGCAAGGAGCAGGCGGTGCGCGCGCTAACCTGGGCCAAGCAGGCCGGCATCAACAACTGGGGCTATTTCATCATCGGCCTGCCCGGCGAGACCGAGGAGAGCATCCAGGAGACCATCGCCTACGCCAAGGCGCTGCCGCTGGACATCGCGCTGTTCCACATCGCCGCGCCCTACCCCGGCACGCCGTTCTTCTTCGAGGTGGTGCAGAACGGCTGGTTCCGCCCCGGCACGAACTGGGAGGAGGTGGACATGGACGAGTCCACCGTGCTGGACTACGGCGACTTGACTGCGGAGCGGCTGGAATACTGGCAGAAGCGCGCGACCCGCGAGTGGTCCTTCCGCCCCGGCCCCATGCTGACGTTCTTGAAGGGGATGAACAGTTGGGAGGGGTTCAAGAGCGCGGCCAACGTGGGGCTGCAGATGCTGCGGTTCGTGCGGAGCTAAGTAATGCTACCTTATGTCATGCTGAGCGGGTCAACAGCGCGACTTGCGCAGCGGCGAGTGATCAGCGAAGCATCTCGGCCGGCGCTTCTAAGCGAAACGAGATGCTTCGGGGCTGCGGCCCCTCAGCATGACAGGGAATACAACATCACGCCTCATGCTGACATACCTTAGAATCATCGCCGCGCTGGCCGCGGGCGCGCTGTGGTACCTGTTCTCCGGCATCGGCATGTGGCCGCTGGCGGTGGGGCTGGCGCCGTGGGTCTGTACCGCAATCCGCTGGATTGCGCGTCCCCTCGCAATCCGGCGGATTGCGGTACAACCGCTCGACCTGCCCTTCCTCCTCTTCCTGGGTACGAGCAGCGTGGCATTGTGGGCGACGTATCAGCGGGATGTGACGCTGGCAAACGTGCCGTTCGACACCGCGGTGGGCTGGCAGAAGTATGGGCTGATCATCGCCGCGCTGCTGCTGGGGCTGGCGCTGTCACGCGTGCCGGATGGCCGCACGGCGTGGGGGACGGCCGCGGGGCTGGCAGCACTGGGCGCGGCGGCTGGGGCCTATTTCCTGCTGAGCCACGATTTCGCAGCGGGGCCGGCCAAGTTCGCGCCCCTGGGCCGCATCGGCGCCGCGCTCCAGGCGATCCGGCCGGACCTGGGGCTGCACCCGGTGGGGCCAAACCAGGCCGGTGCGGTGACCGCGATGATGCTGCCGCTGGGCATCGAGCTGGCGTTGGCCGGCTGGCGGGACCGCTCCCGCCCCACCGGCCGGCTGGCCCTGGCGGCCGCGGCGGTCTGCCTGCCCGTCATCGCCGCGGGGCTGCTGCTGAGCGCGTCGCGCGGCGCGTGGCTGGCGCTGGCGGCCGCGCTGCTGCTGTGGGCCGCGTGGGCCGCGGGCGGCCGGATCCCCGCCCTGCGCGGCGGCCGGGCCGACCGGCTGCTGCCCCCCGCGGCCGCGCTGCTGCTGGCGCTGCTCCTCGCCCGGCCCGCGCTGGTGGCGTTTATCGGCGGCTTCCTGGGCGAGGGGATCAACCGGCTGGCGTTGATGAAGCTCTCCGCGCAACTGGCCCTGGATCACCCGTTCACCGGCATCGGCCTGGGCGCCTATCCGATGGTCTTCTCGTCATACGTGCTGCTGCTCCACGTCGGGTTCATCGGCAGCGCGCACAACCTGTACGTGGACCTGGCGGCCGAGCAGGGGATCCCGGGGCTGCTGGCGTTCCTGGCGATCGTGGCGGTGACGCTGCGGCTGGCGTGGGGCGCGGGCGGGGGGGGACGGGGAGATGGGGAGACGGGGGGATGGGGAGATGGGGGGGCGCTGCCGCTGGCGGGCGCGGTAGCGATGCTGATCGTGCTGCTGCTGCACGGGCTGGTGGATGATCCGATTTATTCGCGCCGCGCGTCGCTGGTGTTTCTCTTTGCGCCCATGGGGTTGATCGCGGGTGTAGCGCAATCCGCTGGATTGCGCCGCCCAACGCAATCCGGCGGATTGCGTTACATCATGGGGTTGCTCGCGGGTGTAGCGCAATCCGCTGGATTGCGCCGCCCAACGCAATCCGGCGGATT
>CAZKEF010000002.1:12765-13770 GCA_964551735.1 uncultured Anaerolineales bacterium | reverse complement strand
GCGTTACATCATGGGGTTGATCGTGGGTGTAGCGCAATCCGCTGGATTGCGTTACATCGCCATCGCGGCTGCGCTGATCCTGGTCGCAGCCATCATCGGTTGGCGGCCGATGGGGGCCATGTGGCACGCGAACCTGGCCGCGCTGGATCAGGCGCGCGCCGAGCTGACGGTCTACCGCTGGCCCGATTATCCCATCCAGGATGCGCTGCGGCGACAACTGCCGGGCGCGCCGCCGCCGGTGGACCTGGGGCCGGCGGTCGCCCGCTACCGGGCCGCGCTGGCGCTGGACCCCGGCAATGTGACGGCCAACCGCCGGTTGGGGCAGATCGAGCTTTCGCTGGGCGATTATGCGGCCGCACGCCGGCATCTGGAGGCCGCCTACGCCGCGGCGCCCTGGCAGCGCCCCACGCGGCAGCTCCTGGGCGAGGCCTACACCGTCACCGGCGACCCCGCCCTGGCCGCCCCCCTCTGGGCCTCTGTGGACATGAGCCAGGGCCAGCTGGCGTTGCGGAAGTGGTGGTATGAGGCGGTGGGGGACAATGTTCGATGGACGATGTTCGATGTTCGATGATAGCAGATGAGGTGGGGAAATGAATCGCGCGGATATGGAGCGGCGGACGAAGCACTTTGCGCTGCGGATCATCCGCTTCGCTGGCACGCTGCCGATGTCACAGGTAGGAAAAGTGGTCGCCTATCAATTGGTGAAGGCCGGCACCTCGGTCGGCGCAAATTACCGCGAGTCTGGCCGAGCGGAATCAGCGGACGACTTCATTCACAAACTGAAAATTGCTGAAAAGGAAGCCAGCGAATCCGAGTACTGGCTCGATATCTGTGTGGACGCGCCGCTAGGGCCTCCGGCAGAAGCAACGGCTCTGCGCGGCGAGGCCCGCGAAATCCTGGCAATCATCGGCCAAAGCATCATCACGGCCAAGAGCAAACGATGAAATGTACGATGTTCGATGTTCGATGTACAATGTTCGATGTTCGATGTTCGATGTTCGATGT
>CAZKEF010000002.1:0-12665 GCA_964551735.1 uncultured Anaerolineales bacterium | reverse complement strand
CGATGTTCGATGTTCGATGTACAATGTTCGATGTTCGATGTTCGATGTTCGATGTACAATGGACGATGTAGGATGCTTTGCGGCGAACATCGTACATCGTAGATCGTACATCGTAGACTCGTTCCTAGGATAACCACATGCGTTACTTAATCACCGGCGGCGCCGGGTTCATCGGGTCGCACTTATGTGAATTGCTGCTGAACGCGGGGCACCGCGTCGTCGCGATTGACGACCTGTCGACGGGGCGGGTGGCGAACATCGAGCACCTGCGGCCGCTGCCGCACTTCCAGTTCGTGCGGGAGACGGTGGACAACGCCCAGGTGCTGGACCGGCTGACCAGCGAGTCGGACGTGGTGGTGCACCTGGCCGCGGCCGTGGGGGTACAGCTCATCGTACAGGACCCGGTGCGCACCATCCGCACCAACATCAACAGCACCGAGGCCGTGCTGGCGGCCGCGCACCGCTACGGCTGCAAGGTGCTGCTGGCCTCCACCTCGGAGGTGTACGGCAAGGGGGTGCGGGTGCCGTTCCGCGAGGAGGACGACCGGCTGATGGGCCCCACCACCCGCTCGCGCTGGGCGTACGCGGAGTCGAAGGCGGTGGACGAGTTCCTGGGGCTGGCGTACCACCACCAGTACGGGCTGCCGGTGGTGATCATGCGCTTTTTCAACACCGTGGGCCCGCGGCAGACGGGCCGCTACGGCATGGTGGTGCCCCGCTTCGTGCGCGCGGCGCTGCGCGACCAGCCGCTGGAGGTGTACGGCGACGGCGCGCAAAGCCGGTGCTTCGCGGACGTGGCGGACGTGACCCGCGCGATCACGCAACTGGCTAACGAGCCCAAGGCGGTGGGCGAGGTGTTCAACATCGGCACGACCGAGGAAGTGACCATCCGCACCCTGGCCGAGCGGGTGATCAGCTTGACCGGCAGCGCCTCCGAGATCAAGCTGGTGCCCTATGACGCGGCCTACGGCCCCGGGTTCGAGGACATGCAGCGCCGCGTGCCCAGCATCGAGAAGCTGGCGCGCCTGATCGGCTACGCGCCGCGGTATTCGCTGGATGACACCCTGAAACGGGTGATCGAGCACGAGCGGCTGACCCTGTGAAAATGGGGAATCTGGAATGTAGCGTATAAACATTCGACATTCGACATTCCACATTCCACATTCCACATCGTACATCGTACATCCTACATCGGCCATCACACCATGGAAACCATCACCCTCATCCAACCCACCCGCGGCCTGGCCGCGCTCCAGCTTCGTGCGGTCTGGCAGTACCGCGAGCTGCTGTTCTTCCTGGCGTGGCGCGACATCAAGGTGCGCTATAAGCAGACCGCGCTGGGCGTGGCGTGGATCGTGCTGCAGCCGCTGTTGAGCACGGTGGTGTTCACGGTGCTGTTCGGGGTGCTGCTCGATGTGCCCTCGGACGGCGCGCCGTATGCGCTGTTTGCGCTGGCCGCGCTGGTCCCGTGGCAGTATTTCGCAGGCAGCATGAGCCGGGTGGGGACCAGCCTGGTGAACAGCGCGAACCTGATCACCAAGGTCTATTTCCCGCGGCTGATCATCCCGCTGTCGGGCGTGATCTCGACGTTGGTGGACTTTGCTATCGGGTTCGGCGTGCTGGCCGTGCTGCTGATCGTTTACCGGACGCCGCTGACGGCCAACGTGCTGTGGCTGCCCGCGTTCCTGCTGCTGGCGGTGGTCACCGCGCTGGGGTTCGGGTTGTGGCTGGCCAGCCTGAACGTGCGCTACCGGGACGTCAACTACCTGATCCCGTTCCTGCTGCAGATCTGGATGTACGTGACGCCGGTGGTGTACGGCAGCACCCTGATCCCGGAGCGATTCCGCTGGCTCATGGCGCTGAACCCCATGACCGGCGTGGTGGAGGGGTTCCGCTGGGCCTTGCTCGGGGGGCCGGGGGTCAGTGGGCAGGGGTCGGGCAGCGCCGCGCTGACCGCGATCTCGGCTGTCATCAGCGTGGTTGTGCTGGTCAGCGGGGTGGTGTTTTTCAGGAACACGGAGCGGACGTTTGCGGATGTGATTTGATGTACGATGTTTAGGGATGCTTCGCGAAGCCGGGTCGAAGGGCTGAGCAAACGCTACCACATCGGCCGCGCGCAGTCCCACGGGGACTCCCTTCGGTCGCAACGCCACGACACGCTGCGGGATGCCATGTCGAATGTGGGAAGTCGAATGTCGAATGTGTTCCGCCGTCGACATTCCACATTCCAGATTCCACATTCGACATCTGGCGTTTCAGTGAAGGTGCTGTCTGTGGTCAAATGTCGGAGTGCTTGCGGCTGCTGACGCGAGAGGTTCACAGGATTCTTGGATTCTTGTTTGAGTTGGACTGATAAGGTATGATCGTAATTGCAGGAGCGTGTTTCCATGAACCACACCAGACCGGAATTCTATGTTGTCATCGAGCGTGATGAGGATGGTTTCTTCGTGGGCGAAGTACCCCAGTTGCGCGCGTGTTATAGTCAAGGTCGGACCATTGACGAGCTGCTGACAAACGTGCGCGACGTCATCGCCTTGTGTGTTGCGGAGGAGCCGGAGTATACCCCAACAGAGTTCATCGGCGTGCAGCGGGTGATGGCATGATGGCCGTTCTGCCGATGCTGACGGCGCGGGAGGTCATTCGCGCACTGGAAAGGACCGGATTCCAGATTCAGCGCCAAACCGGGAGCCATGCTCGTCTTAAACACCCCGATGGCAGAGTCGTCACGGTACCGATTTACAGCGGTCAGGATATCGGGCGCGGGCTATTGCGCAAGATACTCCGGGATGCCGATCTGTCGCGTGAGGAGTTGATCGCCTATCTCGCATTGCACGAAGAGCGTGCCACGTATGAGGTCGAGGTAGCCTGATCCTTACATTTGGCATCCAGATTTCGCCACACCGTCTCCGGCAGTTTTGGGGATTCAACATCACCCATGACCGACATCGCCATCCGCGTCGACCACCTGAGCAAACTCTACCGCATCGGCCGCGCGCAATCCCACGGGGACTTCCTTCGGTCGCAACGCCACGATACGCTCGTTTCAACGTTCCAACGTTTCAACGTTCCAACGTTCCAACATTCCAACATTTCAACGTTCCAACGTTCCAACGTTCCAACGTTCCAACGTTCCAACGTTCCAACGGCCGAAAATCCTCTCCCGCATCACCGAGCCGACGGGCGGCCGGGCTGAGACTGGCATGAGTCAGTTGACGCCAGGATATACACGGGGGTAGAATGGGCATGTCGAATTTGAGTGATCGAGAGAGAGGCTGAACATGGAAAAGCCCTTGTCCGTTTCGGAGGCAGCCGCCGTATACGGCACTGCCGTTGCTGACCTGCAACATCCGATCATCTTGCAGCAACAAGGCCAACCCCTCGCTGTGATCGTGGCCTTCGACGAGTATCAACACTTGCGAGCGCTGGCTGTGGATGAGGCCCAACGCCAACAAGCTGGCTGGCTGGCCCTGGAAATGCTGCTCAAGGATGTCCAGGGCCGCGTGAGCGATTGCACGCCTGAACAGATCGAGGCAGAGATCGGCATGGCGCGGGCTGAGGTCAAGAAAGCACGGCATGATCGTCGCGGTCATTGACACCAATGTGTGGGTCTCGGCCTTTCTGAACCCCGCAGGCTTCCCCGCACGCCTGATCCGGGCTGGCAAGGCCGGCAACTTCCTGGTCGTCAGCTCATTGCCGCTGTTGGCTGAGCTGCAAGAGGTTCTGCTGCGTCCCAGGCTCATGAAGATACGGCAAGTCACTGCGCAAGAGGTTGGCGCTTTCGTGGCGGGCGCCGCGGCCGTCGTCCGCCTGGCGCCGGTGAGCGGTGACCTCCGGCTCTGCCGCGATCCTGACGATGACGTCGTCCTGGAGACCGCGATTCGGGGAGGGGCGGCTTATCTGATCAGTCGAGATGAGGATGTGACCAGAGATCTGGATCTGACCGACGAGCTTCACAAGCGTGGCATCCAGACGATCACGGTTCAACGCTTCATTGATCTCCTGCAGGCCGATACCGGAGAGGCTGAACGAGATGTCTGACATCGCCATTCGCGTCAACCACCTTTCCAAACGCTACCACATCGGCCGCGCGCAGTCCCACGGGGACTTCCTTCGGTCGCAGCGCCACGATACGCTCGTTCCAACGTTCCAACGTTCAAACGTTCCAACGTTCAAACGGCCGAAAATCCTCGGCCGGGTGGGGTCGCTGCTGGAGGTGGGCACCGGCTCGCAAAGCGACCCGGAGCTGATCCTTCGACTCGGCTTCGCGAAGCATCCCCTTGGGACAGGACCCGCGAGAACATCCGCTACGCGTGAACGGCGCGACGCTCTGCGTGGGGATGCGGCGGACCGAGACCTGTGCTGACTGCCCGTAAGGGCGTGTCGAAGCATCGAGCGCAAGTTCGACGAGACCTGTGCTGAGCTGCGTCGAAGCATCGTGGCCTTCGCCGAGACCTGTCCTGAGCGTAGCCGAAGGATCGAGCGCTTCCTGGACACGCCGGTGAAACGCCCGCGCAGCGTCTCCCGCAGGGACTTCCTTGGGTCGCAGCGGCACGCCTTCGGCGCATGCGCTTGGCGTTCGCGGTGGCCGCACACTTCAATCCAACTTGCTGTTGGCGCAGTGATGCGCTAGAATGGTGATGTAGCCAGGTTGTCTGGAGGCAAATCGCGGGCTTGAGTGGGCGGGGTTAAGCGGGAGGTGAACGGTGATCCAGGAATTGCAGCTAACTGCCTTGGTAAAAGCGAAAATCTTTCCCAGCAAGGCCGCGGCGGTCAAGGAAGCGCTGCGCTTACTTTTCGCGACCCGTCCGCAACTCGGCGTCGAAGCAGCGATTCAGTTGTATCGGGAAAATGAGGTTACCCTAGGACGCGCCGCGGAAATTGCAGGCATGACGCGTTGGGAATTCGAGACGCTCCTTGCCGATCGCGGGATCGAACGCACCGTGACGTGTGACCCCCCAGCAGTTCTGGATGACCAACTGAAACGGCTCCGACAGGAGCTGTAACATGCTGCTTGCCGATACAAATATCCTCTCCACTTTCGCCAAAATCGGCCAGTTGCCGCTCCTGTTCCAGTTGTTCGGCGCTCAGCGCATCGGGGTCGTTCCCGCAGTCTATGCCGAATTCCAGGCCGGTGTGAACAAGGGCTACGTTGACCTTCAGGCTGTCGTGAGACTCATCCAGCAAGGCCAAATTGACCTGGTAGCGCCAACTGCGCAAGAAGTGTTTCAGGAAGATGTGTTGCCTACATCTTTCGACGCAGGAGAGCGCGAGACCCTGGCCGTCGCCAAGTCACGAGGATACACGATCTTGACCAACGAAACGCAGATCAAGAATTGGTGCATGCGCCAGCAAATTGATTCCTGGGATTTGCCAGGGCTCCTGCGTGCGTTCTGGCGGACGGAACTTTTATCGAGGGAAGCGGTGCGACGTTTGATCGACCAGATCGAAGCCAAAGACAGGATCGTCTTTAGAAATAAAGATGCAATCCTGCAAGAATAGTATTCCCTGTCCCTCAATCCACATTCGACATTCAACATTCCAGATTCCACATTCACCATGACCAACATCGCCATCCGCGTCGACCACCTGAGCAAGCTCTACCACATCGGCCGCGCGCAGTCCCACGGGGACTCCCTTCGGTCGCAGCGCCACGACACGCTGCGGGACGCCATGTCGAATGTGGGAAGTCGAATGTCGAATGTGTTCCGCCGCCGACATTCCACATTCCACATTCCAGATTCGACATCCCCGGAAGACCTCTGGGCCTTGCGCGACGTCTCCTTCGAGGTCCAGCGCGGCGAGGTCGTCGGCATCATCGGCCGTCCCACGCTGCGCTTTGGGATTTCCTTCGGTCACAACGGCGCGGGGAAGTCCACCCTGCTGAAGATCCTCTCCCGCATCACCGAGCCGACGGGCGGCCGGGCCGAGATCCACGGCCGGGTGGGGTCGCTGCTGGAGGTGGGCACCGGCTCGCAAAGCGACCCGGAGCTGACCGGCCGCGAGAACATCCGCTGCGCGTGAACGGCGCGACGCTCTGCGTGGGCATGCGGCGGACCGAGACCTGTGCTGAGCTCAGTCGAAGCATCGAGCGCAAGTTCGACGAGATCGTGGCCTTTGCCGAGACCTGTGCTGACTGCCCGTAAGGGCGTGTCGAAGCATCGAGCGCTTCCTGGACACGCCGGTGAAGCGCTATTCCAGCGGCACGCCTTTGGCGTGTGCGCCTGGCCTTCGCCGTGGCCGCACACCTTTCGGTAGGCTCAGGCCGGCACTTGGAGTCGGATTCCGAAAAAGCACTTGGACATGGTACAATGCGGATGCTGAATCACCCGCATATGGAGGTATTATGACGATCACGAAACCCAAGATCGAGTATACAGTTCAAGTCTGGCAAGAAGGCAAGCAATTTGTCGCACATGCGATGCCCCTGGATGTGATGAGTTGTGGTCCAACCCCCGAACGCGCGAGCCAGGCGCTTCGAGAAGCGGTGGCGTTATACCTGGCGACTGCCGAGGAGGCCGGCACCCTGGCCGAGGTCTTGGAAGAGGCCGGCTACGCGACCAAGGGGCAGCGCTGGATTAGCCCCACCTGGATCGCGCTTGAAAGACAGTCAGTCCCTGTGGGGGCATGACATGCCACGCATGGCGCCAGTCCATTGGCGGGCCTTGGAACAGGTTTTTCTGGCTGCTGGTTTTCGATTTGTCCGCCAGCAAGGAAGCCACCGATCCTATGTAAAGCCAGGCATCGCTAGACCGATCGTGATTCCCACCTACGACGAGATTCCTGTCTCGATTATCCGCAACAATCTGAAGACAGCGGGCATTTCACGCGACGAGTATTTTCGCTTGCTTGAACAGGTTCGCTAACACATCCAACCTATGTCCGACATCGCCATCCGCGTCGACCACCTGAGCAAGCTCTACACCATCGGCCGCGCCCAGTCCCACGGGGACTCCCTTCGGTCGCAGCGCCACGACACGCTGCGGGACGCCATGTCGAATGTGGGAAGTCGAATGTCGAATGTGTTCCGCCGCCGACATTCCACATTCCACATTCCAGATTCGACATCCCCGGAAGACCTCTGGGCCTTGCGCGACGTCTCCTTCGAGGTCCAGCGCGGCGAGGTCGTCGGCATCATCGGCCGTCCCACGCTGCGCTTTGGGATTTCCTTCGGTCACAACGGCGCGGGGAAATCCACGCTGCTGAAGATCCTCTCGCGCATCACCGAGCCGACCAGCGGCCGCGCCGACTTGCAACCTATCGAGGTGTGATGCGACATTATCCCAAGCTAGGCTTTATCCTTCTCCTGTTGACCTTACTGACCATTTCGCCGTCCAATACAGCAGCGCAAGGAACGGTGACGTGGGGCGAGCCGGTTAACCTTTCAAACTCCGGAACTGGCTCAAACCATCCGGCCATAGTTGCCGACGCGTACGGCTACGTTCATGTTTTTTGGAGCGAAGATATGAACGGGCGTCAGATCGAACCTGATGAATTATCTGGTTCCGGCAACACGATCGTGTACCGTCGTTGGGACGGTCAAGCCTGGACCGAACCAGTAGATATTCTGGCTGTCGCTGGCGATTCCCTGGCCGACTTCGTTGCGGCCGCGGTTGACAGTCAGAATCAACTGCACCTGGTGTGGACCGGCCTGGTCAACCTATACTACAGCTCCGCCCCGGCAGCCGCAGCCGGCTCAATACGCGCCTGGTCGACCCCACAAGTGATCGCGGCCGACAGTGCCCGGTCGGAATGGGAGTCTGATGTGGCCGTCGACACCCAGGATACCGTTCACATTGTCTTTGCCACGAAAGGGGTCTCCGCAGGGGTGTACCACATCAAGGCGGCCTCCGGCAGCACCTCCTGGGCCGCGCCGGTCAGGATCTCCGATCTTCTACGTGCCAACGAAGTAGCCTTCAAGGATGTACGATTGGTAATCGACACAGCGGATCGCTTGCACGCAGCTTGGGGCACGGTCAGCACCAGCAGTTTCAACCAGGCGCTTTTCTACGCGCGCAGCGAAGGATCGGGCGAAACCTGGGATCAACCGGTGATGCTGGCAGATACTATCATCGAGAGGGGGTGGACCGGGCTTCCTTCTCTGCTGCCTTATGGTTTAGATGAACTTCTGCTCATCTATGCGGGCGAGGGTGCCAAAGGGCGCGTTGAGCGCACTTCGATTGATGCCGGCAAGACATGGAGCGAACCACGTTTGATCCTGTCTAGCATGGAGGGGATCAACGGTTTTTTGATCCCCCTCGTTGACAACATAGGAAACCTGCACCTGGTAATCGACATGCGGTCTTCGGCTGACCAACGCGTAGGCATCTACTATGCGCCACGCGCAGGACTGGACTGGGCGCCGATCATCCCGGTGGCCGTGGATGAACCCTACGGGCCGTCTGCGCACTACACCGACGCGGCGGTCCGGCTGGGCAACGAGATTCACGTTGTTTGGGACCAGGCCCGCGGCGCCGAGATCTGGTACGTGAAGGGGACTATTAGCGGTGTCCCGGCAATGCCGCCTGCGCCGACGCTGCCGGCGGCAACCGCTGTCCCAGCGCTGCAAGCCACTGAACCCACCGTAGCGTCCGGAGAGCCTGCGGACACGTCTCCCGCCCCCACGAGCCAGGCTTTCGCTGGGTTGCCCGCTCAGCCGGTTCGTTCCTCGTCCGTTGCGAGCGCCCTCATCGTAGCCCTCATCCCGGTGCTGGTGTTGGTGGGCGGCTCAATCATCTGGCAGATGCGCAAACGATGAAACATCTCACCGCCCTTTTCCGGTATCGTGATCTGTTGTGGCTGTGGACACGGCGCGAGGTGCAGGTGCGATACAAGCAGTCGCTGCTGGGCATCGCCTGGGCCATGCTCCAACCGCTTGCGCTGACGGTCATCTTCACCATCGTCTTCTCGCGGCTGGTGCGGGTTGACACGGGGGGCATCCCCTACCCGATCTTCGCGTATACCGCACTGGTGCCGTGGACCTTTTTCGCCACCTCGTTGAGCTTCGGAATCGCCAGCCTGGTGAACAACATGAACCTGGTGACCAAAATCTACTTCCCGCGTGAGATCCTGCCGCTGGCCAGCGTGGGTGCAGCCTTTGTCGATTTCCTGGTGTCTGCGGCCATTCTGGCCGGCATGATGCTGCTCTATGGGGTAAAGCCAGGCTGGGGCAGCTTATGGATCGCACCGCTGCTGATCCTTCAGACTGCATTGACGGTCGCCGTGGTCTTACTCGGCTCTGCGCTCCTGGTATTCTTCCGAGACGTGCGTTTCGTCGTGCCGCTGTTGACCCAGGTGTGGATGTACGCTTGCCCGATCATCTACCCGACGGCCCTGGTGCCCGAGCGGTATCGCACCCTGTACTTCCTGAACCCAATGGCGGGCATCATTGACGGCTACCGCCGCGCGCTGCTCACGGGGGAAACGCCTCGGCTGGACGCCCTCGCGCTGGGCGCAGCCGTGACGCTGACCCTGCTCATCACCGGTTACCTGTTCTTCAAGCATTCCGAGCCGGTCTTTGCGGACTTGATATGAACAACCTTCCTGTTGGCACGGTTGTGTTCGATGGCGTGTCCAAGCGCTACCGGTTGGGCGGGCTGGGCACGCTGCGCAGCACGGTGGCCGCACTGACAAGCCGCAGGCCGGATGGCGATGGTCCGCGCGACTTTTGGGCGCTGAAAGACGTCAGCTTCCGCGTTGCGCCAGGCGAGTCGCTGGGGCTGATCGGCCCCAACGGTGCGGGCAAGACCACCACGCTCAAGCTGCTCTCCAACATCACGCAGCCTACCTCGGGGCGCGTCCAGATCAGCGGGCGCCTCTCCTCGCTGATCGAGTTAGGCGCGGGCTTTCACCCGGAGCTGAGCGGCCGCGACAACATCTTCCTGAACGGCGCGATCCTGGGGCTGAAGCGACAGGAGATCCAGCGCAAGCTGGATGCGATCATCGCCTTCTCCGAGCTGGAGCGGTTCATTGACACGCCGGTGAAGCGCTACTCTTCGGGAATGTACGTGCGCCTGGGCTTCGCGGTGTCGGTACACGTGGAACCCGAGGTGCTGCTGGTGGACGAGGTCCTGGCGGTAGGCGACGCGTCGTTCCGCCAAAAATGCATGACGCGCATGGAAGCGCTCCGTGCGCGCGGCACAACCATCCTATTCGTCTCCCACAATATGTACCTGGTGCGCCGATTATGTAAACATGCGCTGCTGCTAATTGGTGGCCGAACGCAATTCCTGGGCCCGGTTGACGATGCCATCTCGATGTACGAAAAAACAATTGGTATACTGCCTGTGACAGCTTCCAACGGCGAGACAGTGGGCATTGCCAACGCCAACCTTGCGCCAATCGTCACGGACGTGATGGTTGGCGACGAAGCTGGTCAGCAACTTGCGGAGGTCAGGCACAGCGACAATGTGGTGGTACGCGTCGCCTATCGCACCCCAAATCCAATTCATGACCCAATTGTTAAAATTCGCCTGGTAGCTGAGGACGGCATCGTTGCGGCGATGATGGCATCACGGTACCAGATGGATACGGCATGGACACTGACAGGAGATGGCCTGATCACTGCCAGAATTCAACCCATCCAGCTTGCTACCGGCGCCTATTATGCTGAGGCGCGCATCATTGACACCACCGATAACGATGTCTTGGCCAGCGGCCAAAGTGCACCATTCCATGTCGAAGGGCCGAGCTTGCTCCACGAGTTGGATCGCGGCCTTTACGTACCGAACACTCATTGGGAACACCAGTCTACCAGGAGCCCAGCATGAGCGTGAAACGAATCTTCATGACAGGCGAGGCAGGCTATCACAACCTTGGTGATGAGGGGATGGCGCTTGCATCGGCCAGCCGACTGCGGCGCTACTTCCCAGACGCCCAGATCGTCGCTACAGGGCTTGACCCCCTCGGGGCGGTGCTGCGACATCAAGCCAAGATCGTGCCGTGGCCCCTGCTGCCGGGCGAGCTTACGTCGAGATACGCCACGCGCCTGGTGCGCAAGATCGGCCAGAAGCTTGGCGCCGGTGAGGACTTCCTGAATCCGGTGGCGCGTCCGTTCGAACGGATCTTCGCCGAACAATATTCACACGGAAGCGCGTTCCGGCAGACGCTGCAGGCGCTAGAGCAGGCCGACTTCGTGTTCGACATGGGTCATGGCGCACTTACAGATGTGTTCGACCCGTTGATACTCTGCTTCCTGTATTACCTTGCCGGCCGGCTCGGCAAGCCGCTGTTTATCTCGGGCCAAAGCATCGGGCCACTGTGGCGAAGGCGCTCCATTCGGATGGTGCGCAGCGCGCTCCAGGTTGCGCATACTGTCGGACTTCGCGACAAGCATGTCTCTTACGATATTCTCGTCAACGAGATCGGCGTCAACCCCAAGACCACCCGCCTGCTCGAGGTCGGGGATGATACACTGGATCTGACAGCGGAGGAACCCAACTGGGACACCTTTGAAGATCCTCTGCGCCGCTTGCTGACAACCGGCGATTTCTTTGCCGTGCAGTGGCGCGGCACCGATTACACGCGCATGTTCGACGCCACTGAATACCTCGTTCCGCTGATCCAGGCAGTGCGGCATCTGCACAAATTGACTGGCCTGATCCCAGTCTTCGTCCCTCTGTCCTGGGAATTGGCCGGTGATGTGCTGACTGCCGCGCGGATGCAAGACTTCATCCAGGGTGCGTTCCCTTTCCAGGTTGTGTGGAATGCGTTAGGCGCCCCCCAGGTGAAATGGCTGCTGGGCCGAGCGAAGTTCGGGATCGGCCTTTCGTACCATTTTCACGTCTTCCTTCTGTCCCAGGGAATTCCGACGATCGGGCCGTACACCAACCGGTATTATGATATCAAGCTGCGCGGGGTGTTTGCCGCGTTCGACCATACCGCAGCGCCGTTCGCATATGCTCCCGAGTTGCTCAATGATTCGGCCTTCAGGGAGAGTGTAGAAGTCGCCATCGGATGGGGCGAAGAGAGACGAGCGGCCACGCTCGATGCCGCTCGCACGCAACGCGAGCGATGGCATCAGGCGTGGAGACAATTCATGGCTGACCATCATCTGATCACTCCCTGATCTGATCCGAAGGAAATTAGCGCCGCTGTGCCATCGCGGTTGAGAGATAACTTAAGGGTAATGCAATCCATAAACAGCAGCAGAGTTTATCTGGAAGCGTTTGTCAAATCCGCTGCCTCAGCAGTCTTGCCCGGTAGCTATGTTTTGGATGCAGGAGCAGGCAACTGCCTGTACAAACCCCTGTTCAAAGACATGCATTACGAATCCGCTGATTTCTGTCAAGCGGATAAGGCGTACGGTGAGATTACGTATGTCTGCGAACTTTCGGCAATCCCCGTTCCGAACGATCGCTATGATCTCGTGATCTGTACTCAGGTACTTGAGCATGTGCAGAATCCGAAGGAGATTCTCGCAGAACTGTTTCGTGTCCTCAAACCTGGTGGAGCTCTGTATGCAAGCGCACCACTTTTCTATGAGGAGCACGAAATTCCACATGACTACTTCCGCTATACGCGTTTTGGCCTTCAGTACCTGTTGGAGAGCACCGGATTCCAGGCAAGGCAATTGCAGCCACTCGAAGGCTATTTTGGTACTCTGTCTTACCAACTTAGAACCTATCCGAAAACTGCCATGTCGCACAGGATGCTGGCACAAGCGAACT
>CAZKEF010000001.1:279573-359368 GCA_964551735.1 uncultured Anaerolineales bacterium | reverse complement strand
TGGCGCGCAACTACGCGGTGGAGTTCGTCGCGCAGCGCATCGAGCGGGACGCGCGGGATGAGCTCTATGTCAGCTTGCTGGGCAAGAGCCAGACCTTCTTCGGCCGCCAGCGCATCGGCGACATCATGGCGCGCGCCACCAACGACGTCCGCTCGCTAAACGCCATGTTCAGCCCCGGCCTGATGCTGATCCTGGACTCGGCCATGGCGATCGTGGTGCCCATCGTCATCATTGCCCGCCTGCGGCTGGAGCTGCTGCTGGTGCCCGGCGTCTTCCTGATCCTGATGGCGATCACCATCTACGACTACAATCGGCGCCTGAAACCGGTCAGCTTCGCCATTCGCGAGCAGTTCGGCGCGCTGAACGCGGGCCTCGCCGAGGCGATCTCCGGTGTCGAGGTTGTCAAGGCCAACGTCCAGGAACAGTACGAGTGGCTGAAGTTCACCGGCAACGCGCGCAAGGTGCGCGATCTCTTCGTGAAGCAAGGCGAGATCCAGGCCAAATACTGGCCCATGCTGGCATTTACCCTGGCGTGGGCGGGCGCGCTGCTCCACGGCCTGCTGCTGTGGCAGGCCGGCAGCCTGACCCTGGGCCAGGCTATCACTTTCCTGGGGCTGGTGGGCACGCTGCGCTTCCCGACCTTTATCTCGATCTTCACCTTCAACCTGGTGCAGCTTGGCATCGCGGGCGCGCGGCGCATCCTGGAGACCATCAACACCGAGACCGAGCTGGACGAGAACCCCCACGGCGTGACGCAGCCCATCCAGGGCGAGGTGGTCTTCGCTGACGTCTGTTTCAGCTACGACGGGGCCGACGGGTGCGACGGGGTGCTGAAGCACGTCAGCTTTACCGCCAAACCGGGCGAGACCATCGCTATCGTGGGTCAGACCGGCTCGGGCAAGACTACCCTGACTCGGCTGATCAATCGCATCTTCGACGTGGACGCGGGCCGGGTGCTGGTGGATGGGGTGGACGTGCGCGACTGGAGCCTGGAAGCCCTGCGCTCGCAGATCTCCACCATCGAGCAGGACCCCTTCCTGTTCTCCCGCACGGTGCGCGAGAACATCGCGTTCGGCGTGCCCGATGCCACCGATGCCGATGTGGAGGCGGCCGCGCAGGCTGCGCAGGCCCACGAGTTCATCATGAGCTTCAAGGATGGCTATGATACCGAAGTCGGGGAGCGGGGCGTCACCCTGTCGGGCGGGCAACGCCAACGCCTGGCTATCGCCCGCGCGTTCCTCACCGACCCGCGCATCCTGATCCTGGACGACAGCACCAGCGCCATTGACAGCGCCACCGAAGACCAGATCCAGCGCGCGATGCGGCGCATCAGCCGCCAACGCACCACCTTCCTCATCACCCACCGTCTCAGCCAGATCCGCTGGGCCGACCGCATCCTGGTGCTCCGCCGGGGCGAGTTGGTTGACCAGGGGACGCACGAGGAGTTGTTGGAGAGAAGTGGGGATTACTGCAGGATATTTGCCAGGTGTGGGTAGACTAAAAAATGGGCTTCATTCTTGACGGCCTCGACAGTGAGGCATACGACCGCCATTACAGCGACCGGGAGCTGGTGCGCCGGGTGCTGGCGTACTTCGCGCCGCACCGCGGCCGCATCGCACTGATCGCCGCGGCGCTGACCCTGAACTCGGCCGCGGGCAGCGGCGGGCCGATCCTGATCGCCAGTGGCATTGACATCGTGGCGCGCGACCCCTCCACGACCGGGATGCTGCTGCTGGCGGCCGGGGTGCTGCTGTTGGGCATGGCTGCGTGGGGCTTTAACTTCATCCAACAGTGGTTCTCGGCCCGGGTGGTGGGCGATGTGGTGCTGAAGATCCGGGAGGACGTCTTCGCGGCCACCATCCGCCACGACATGTCGTTCTACGACGAGCACCCCTCCGGCAAGGTCGTCAGCCGCATCACCTCGGATACGCAAGACCTGTCCGAAGTGGTGACGTTGACCACGAACCTGATCAGCCAGGTGCTGTTGGTGCTGTTCCTGACGGTCTGGCTGCTGAACATCAGCGTGGGGCTTACCGTGCTGTTGCTAGTGATGGCGCCGTTGGCCGCGGCCGTCGCGCTCAGCTTCCGGCGCATTGCCCGGCAGGTGACGCAGCGTGCCCGCCGCGTGACGGCCAAGATCAACGCGCAGATCCAGGAGTCGGTCAGTGGCATCGTGGTGGCCAAGAGCTTCCGCCAGGAACGGGCCATCTACCAAGCGTTTTCGTCCAACAATCGCCAGGCGTATGCCGTGGGCTTGCGCCGTGGCCTCACGCTGATGAGCATTTTCCCGATCTTGGGTGCATCGTCGGGCCTGGGGATCGCGCTGCTGGTCTACCTGGGCGGCCTGGCGACGTTGGGCGCGGGCGCGATCACCCCCGGCAACTGGTACCTGTTCATGCAAGCGGTGGGCTTCTACTGGTGGCCGATGACCAATATCGCATCCTTCTGGAGCCAGTTCCAGGACGGCCTGGCCGCAGCCGAGCGCGTGTTCGCGCTGATCGACGCGGAACCCAAGGTCGTGCAGGCCGCGGCCGAGCCGGCCGACCGGCTGACCGGCCGCATCGAGTTCCGGGACGTCCATTTCACCTACACGCCCAACGTCGAGGAGCAGCGGGGCGGTGAGATCGTGCTGCCCGACTTCAATCTGACCATCCGGCCGCGCGAGACGGTGGCGCTGGTGGGGCACACCGGCGCGGGCAAGAGCAGCGTGGGCCGGCTGGTGGCGCGCTTCTACGAGTTCCAGGAGGGCGAGCTGCTGGTGGACGGCCGTGATATCCGCCGGCTGGATCTGACCGCGTACCGCGGGCAGATCGGCATCGTGCCGCAGGAGCCGTTCCTGTTCTCAGGCACAGTGCGCGAGAACATCCGCTACGGCCGGCCGGAGGCGAGCGATGAAGGAGTGTACGCCGCGGCCATGCGGGTGGCGGCCGGCGAATGGGTGAGCGACCTGCCCCAGGGGCTGGACACCGACGTGGGCGAGCGCGGGGCCAGCCTCTCGATGGGCCAGCGGCAGCTCGTGGTGCTGGCGCGCGTCGTGCTGAAAGACCCGGCCATCTTCATCCTGGACGAGGCCACCGCCAGCGTGGACCCTTTCACCGAGACGCAGATCCAGGACGGGCTGGAGGCCCTGATGCATGACCGCACCGCCATCGTCATCGCGCACCGGCTCTCCACCGTCAAGGCCGCGGATCGGATCATCGTGATGGATGGGGGCCGGATCATCGAAGAAGGCACCCACGATGCGCTGATGGCCGCGGGCGGGCACTACGCGACGTTGTACGACGCGTATTTCAGGCATCAGTCGATCGAGTATATTGAGGGGATGCGATATTAGCGGACGATAATCGCCCCGATCTCGGCGAGAATGTGCTTAAGCGTCGGTGCGGCGCATGCGATCACATCTGACACATCGGCCAGGTGCTTGTGATGCGGAAAAGATGATAGTGCTGGAAAATGGGGTGTATCGTCGTAGCGGAAGATCCTGGCGCCGTTCGCCGCCTGGTAGTGATAAACATACGTGAAGCGGTGGGCGCCGGCCTGCGTGTTGACGAACTCGCGCAAGTGGAGTTGCGAGTCATCCGTGAAGAAGATATCGCCTCGAATATACCCCGCATACGGGCCGCGCTTATCAAACGTGATATTGTGCGATTGCACGATGGGAGACGCCCGCAGCGTGGCAAAAATCGAGCGAAAATACGCGTCAATCACTTGACCCGTGCGCCGTCCAACGCCTGTTTCTGCTCGTTGAGCACGCGCAGCATCTTGATTTCACCCAACCATTCGATGAAATCCAGGCTCTCGGCAATCTCGGCCGCGACGTAACGTCGCTCAAATTCATCTGAGGTCATCCCGAATTGCTTCTCGAAGGCCAGCAGGCGTTGCTTCGTGCGTTGAATGCCATGGCCCAAAGCCTTTGCTTCGGTCTGGATGGCGGCTTTGAGCAATGGTCTCAAGACTCTTGGCGACTCGGTGGTTACCATGACCTGTTCTAACATCAGTCCATCTCCCAGGACAGCAGTTCTGACGATCTGTCACGAAGATTATAGCATAAGCGATGAACAAAGCAACTACTCTGCCGACTAATCAGCAGCCGCTGCCCATCCAACCCGTTGACCGCCCCATCCTCTGCTCGCCCTGCGCCGAGCAGACCGAGCACTGGGCGTACACGACTGAGGGGGACGCGATCCGTATGCCGGGCCGGCGGCCGGCGTCGTACTGGTACAAGACCCAGCGCGTCGCGAAGGGGTAGGTGGAGTTACGGCATCTCGTGGGTTAAAGTCAAATATGACTCCCTCCGCTCTCCACCCACGCGTCCGCGGTCTGCCGGTCGTCGTCCAGCCGCAGGCCGCGGACGCTGCTCTCCAGCGAGACCACGCGCGCGGTCAGGTGACGCAGCAGCTCGGTGTTGGGGTCGGGCAGGCGGTCGTGGCGCAGGTCAATGCGCTCCGGCTCCTCGGGCGCGTCGCCGTTGCGGGCCTTGATCCGGCCGGGCACGCCCACCACCACTGAGCCGGGAGGCACTTCTTTCACCACCACCGAGTTCGCGCCGATGCGGCTGTGGCTGCCGATGCGGATCGGCCCCAGGATCTGCGCGCCCGCACCCACCACCACGTGATCCTCCAGCGTGGGATGCCGTTTTACCTTCTCCCAGCTCACCCCGCCCAGCGTCACGTTGTGATAGAGCGTCACGTCCGCGCCGATCTCGGCCGTCTCACCGATCACCGTGCCCATGCCGTGGTCAATGAAGAACCCGGGGCCGATCTGCGCGCCGGGGTGGATCTCGATGCCGGTGGTGAAGCGCGACAGGTTGCTGATCAGCCGGGCCAGCCATTTGAAGCCGTTGCGCCACAGCGCGTGCGCCACCCGGTGCGCCCAGATCGCGTGCAGGCCGGGGTAGAGCAGCAGCACCTCCCAAACCGAACGCGCGGCCGGGTCGCGGTCGAAGATGGCCTGGATGTCACGGCGGAGGGTTTTTAGCATGAGAGCCTCCTGATTTCGGGCGCCGAGTATCGGGGTGTGGGAGTATGGGGGTGGAGGAGTACTCCTCCACCCCCATACTCCCATACCCCTTCACTCCGTCAAATGCGCAAACAACACCGTGCTCAAATACCGCTCGCCGTTCGACGGCACGATGACCACGATGCGCTTGCCCGCGTTCTCCGGCCGTTGGGCGAGCTGGGTGGCCGCGTGGACCGCCGCGCCGGAGCTGATGCCGACCAGCAGGCCCTCTTCCCGCGGCAGGCGGCGAGCCATCTCGACGGCCTGGTCGTTGGTCACGGGGATGATCTCGTCGATCAATTCGGTCTCGAGCACGGCGGGCACGAACCCCGCGCCGATGCCCTGGATCTTGTGCGGGCCTGGTTTGCCGCCGGAGAGCACGGGCGAGTCGGCGGGCTCGACGGCGACGATCTTCAGGCCGGGCAACCGCCCCTTCAGCACCTGGCCCACGCCGGTGATCGTGCCGCCGGTGCCCACGCCGCCCACGAAGATGTCGAGCTGGCCGCCGGTGTCGCGCCAGATCTCCGCCGCGGTGGTGCGGCGGTGGATCGCAGGGTTGGCTGCGTTCTCGAACTGCTGGGGGATGAAGTAGCGTGGGTCGCTCGCGGCCAGCTCGGTGGCCGTGCGGATCGCGCCCCGCATGCCTTCGCTGCCGGGGGTCAGGATCAGCTCCGCGCCGTAGGCGCGCAGCAGCTTACGCCGCTCCAGGCTCATGGTTTCCGGCATCACCAGGGTGCAGCGGTAGCCCTTGGCCGCGGCGACCATGGCCAGGCCGATGCCGGTGTTGCCGCTGGTCGGCTCCAGGATGATCGTATCGGGGCCGAGCCTGCCGGCCGCTTCCGCGGCCTCGATCATGCTCAGCGCGATGCGATCCTTGACGCTGCCGCCGGGGTTTTGGAATTCCAACTTGACCAGCACCTCCGCGCCTGCGCCCGCGGTCACTTTGCGCAGCCGCACCAACGGCGTGTTGCCGATGAGTTCGGTGATGTTGTTCGCGATTTGAGACATAAGAAGACTCCTGTTTCGTATTGCGTACTGGCTACTGCGTATTGGGTTTCTGAAACAAAAAAGCTCATCCGGGCTGGGTTGCCCTGCGATGAGCCTGGAGATTGGAGGTTGGAAGCGTCGGCCTACTCTGGGCCAACGCCTAATATCCAGCTTCTAACATCCGATATCGTACATCCAACATTCCCTCGCTACCCATCGCAGCGCGTGCTGATACAGCGAGCGTGGGTGGCGCCGGTTGCCACCTCACGCCCGCTCACGACACGAGCACGTTCGGGCGATGGTCTTGCAAGAATACGATAACATAGGTTTGTTTGCCTTTTTGCAAACGAGAGTGTAGCTTAAGTCATGGGAAGCGTCAAGTAAGCAAGGATACGAGGCTGGGGTTCAGGATGTGCATCGTCACGCTATGGCATCAGTGTCCCGCCTCACCCCCCAGATACGCCTCCTTCACCCTGGGATCGGCCAGCAATTCCTGGCCCGTGCCGGCGAGCGCGATCATGCCGGTTTCGAGAACGTAGGCGCGATGGGCGGTGCGCAACGCCATATTAGCGTTCTGCTCCACCAGCAGGATGGTGGTCCCGGCCTGGTTGAGGTCTGTGACCACCCGAAAGATCTCGCGCACCAGCACCGGTGCCAGGCCCATGGAAGGCTCGTCCAGCAGTAGCATCCGGCCGCGGCTCATCAGCGCGCGGCCCACGGCCAGCATCTGCTGCTCGCCGCCTGACAGGGTGCCGCCGAGCTGATGCTTACGTTCGTTCAGCCTCGGGAAGATGGCGAAGACGCGCTCGAAGTCTTTGCGGATCTCGGCCCGATCCCGGCGCTGCCAGGTGGCCAGCTTTAGGTTTTCCAGCACCGTCAGGTTGCCGAAGATGCCGCGACCCTCGGGCACCTGAGCCAGGCCCGCGGCCACGATCTTGTCGGCCGGCACGCGACGAAGATCCCGGCCGCGGTAGATGATCTGCCCGGCGTAGGGCGCCACGCCGGAGATGGCGCGCAGCGTCGAGGATTTGCCCGCGCCGTTCGCGCCGATCAGGGTGACGATCTCGCCCTCGCTCACGTCGAACGTGACCCCTTTGACCGCCGCGATGTTGCCGTAGGAGACGGTGAGGTCCCGCACCGAAAGTACGCTATCCGCGCTCATCCCAACGCCTCCTCGCCCAGGTAGGCTTCCAGCACCTTGGGGTTGTTCTGGATCTCGTGGGGCAGCCCTTCGGCGATGGTCGCGCCGAAGTCCAGCACCTTGATCCGCTCACAGATGCCCATCACCAGCCGCATCTGGTGCTCGATCAGGATGATGGTCAGGTCGAACTGGCGGCGCACCCACTGGATGAATTCCATAAGCTGGATGATCTCCTTGGGGTTCATGCCCGCGGCCGGTTCATCCAGCAGCAGCAGCCGAGGGCGCGTGGCCAGGGCGCGGGCGATCTCCAGGCGGCGCTGCGAGCCGTAGGGCAGGTTCTTTGCCTGCTCGTCGGCCAGGCCGTCGAGCTTGAAGGTCGCCAGCAGCGCCATGGCGTTCTCGGTGATCCGCCGCTCCTCGGCCCGGTAACGGCCGGCGTGGAACAGCGCCTCGGCCGCGGTGTAGCCGACCAGCGAATAATGGGCCGTCCGCACGTTGTCCAGCACCGTCATGTCCTTGAACAGGCGGATCGTCTGGAAGGTGCGCGCGATCCCCAGCCGGGTGATCTGATTCGGCGTCCTGCCCACCAGCTCGACGCCCCCGCCATCGTGGGCGCCGTTGAAGGCGATGCTGCCCCCTGTCGCCCGGTACACGCCGGTGATCAGGTTGAAGACGGTGGTCTTGCCCGCCCCGTTGGGCCCGATGATGCCGATCAGCTCTCCGGCCCGCAGGTCAAGGTCGAACTTCGAGACCGCGCACAGGCCCCCGAAAAAATGGGTGACATCTACGGCTTGCAGTAGGGGTTTGCTCCCGTTACCGTTAGTGGACATCGGCGGCCTCCTGCGTGCGCTCGCCTTTAGCGTGGCGCCACAGCTTGCTGGCCAGTAGGTCGTAGCTGGGCACGAACCAACGCACCTCGCGCAATCCCATGATCCCGCGCGGCCGGTAGATCATCAGGATCACCAGCACCAGCGGCATCAACACCATGCGCCACACGCCTAGAGGCCGCAGCACCTCCAGCAGCACGGTGTAGATCGTCGCGCCGATGATCGAGCCGCCGATAGAGCCGATCCCGCCCAGGTAGACCATGATCAGGATGTCGGTGGACTTGATGATGTCGAACACGCGCGGATTGATGAACTGGAGCACGTGTGCAAACAGCCCGCCCGCGACCCCGGTGAAGAAAGCAGAGATGGTGAAGGCCAGCAGCTTGACCCGCCGCGTATCCACCCCCATCAAGTCGCTGGCGATCTCATCCTCGCGGATCGAGATCACCCCGCGGCCGTAGTTGGAGTAGATGAAGTTGCGGATCGCCCACAGCGTGATCACGGTCCAGATGAACGTCCAGGGCAAGGTGGTCAGCTTGGCCATGCCCAGGAACCCGCGCGGCCCGCCGATGGCCTCGATGTTCTCGATGACCGATTTGACGATCATCAGGAACGCTAGGGTAACGATGGCCAGGTAGTCCCCGCGCGTCTTGAACGACGGCAGCGCCACGATCAGCCCGGCCAGTGCGGCTGCCGCGCCGCCTGCGATCAGCGCGATCGGGAACAGGAAGGCTTCTGTGCCTGTCGGGAATATGCGCACCGTCAGGATAGAGGCCACATACGCGCCCACGGCCATGAACCCGGCATGCCCCACGGAGAACTCGCCCATGTAGCCGTTGACCAGGTTCAGACTGGCCGCCAGGATGATGTTGATGCCGACGTACATCAAGATGAGCTGCACGTACTGGTCGAGCAGGCCGAACGCGGGGATGGCGAACGAGAGGAGCAGGCCCACACCGAGCAGGATCGGCAGCACCTTGCGGTTTGCTAGCAACGCCTCCCAGCGGGTGCGCCAGGTAGGTTGGGGTGGAGCTTGACTTGTCACTGCGATGTCCTCTGCGGTGAAAACAGCACTCTCTAGAGTTGCTTTGTCAAAAAGTAGCGTTGGTGTCCCCGCGGGAAATCCTTCAGCTCGCCGAAAACCTGGTAGCCATGTCGAACATAGAAGCCCGGCGCCTGAAAACTGAATGTATCCAGGTATGCGTGCCTGGCGCCACGCTGTTGCGCTTCCTGTTCAGCAAGCATCAGAAGGCGATGCCCATATCCACGACCGCGAAGCTCTTCTTTCACCCACATCAAGTTGATGTAGAACCAATCCCAATATGTCGCGCCGATAACGCCGCCGACGATTTCCTGATCCGGAGCGCGGAGGACGAAACACAGGTTCTTGCCCTGGTCATCGCCTGCCTGTCGTGTGTTGTAGTCGTTGATGCCGCCGCCGATCGCCTCCCACACAGCATCTTCAAGCTTCTCTACGTAGATGATCTGGTATTCTTCACTCATGGTATTGATTGGTTTCCATCACACCTTCTGTGGCCGTGGTTTACCCAGGATCCCGTACGGCCGGAAGATCAGCAGGATCAGCAGCAGCGCAAAGGCCACAAAATCACGATAGGTGGACCTGCCATACGCGGCCACGAATACTTCCACCGCGCCCAGGATGAACCCGCCGATCATCGCGCCGCGGATGTTGCCGATGCCACCCACCACGGCCGAGATGAACGCCTTCCAGCCGATGATGATGCCCATGTAGGGGTCAATGACCGGGAACGCCAATCCGTACATGGTGCCGGCGGCCGCGCCCAGGCTGGTGCCGATGGCGAAGGTGATGGAGATCACCAGGTTCAGCGGCACACCCATCAGCGGCACCACGGTTTTGTCCCACGAGATCGCGCGCATCGCCATGCCCACCATGGTGCGCCGCACGATGAAGTCCAGCAGCAGCATCAGGCCGATCGAAAGCAGGATGATCAGCACCTGCAGCGACGAGACGGATACGCCGCCCAGGTTCCAGACCACGTTCGGGATCAGTGGCGGGATGTGTTTGGGGTAGGGGTCCAGCGCCAGGGTGAAGTTTTCCAGGAAGATGCCGACCCCTAACGCGGTGATGATGGCGGACACGCGCGGCGCGTTGCGCAGCGGCTTGTAGGCCAGCCGCTCGATGAGCACCCCCAACAGCGCTACGGCGGCCATCGAGATCAGCAAGGTGGGCACGAATGGCAGCTTGAGCACTACGGCTGCAATGAAGCACACGAACGCGCCGACCATGAACAGATCACCGTGCGCGAAGTTGATCATGGTCAGGATGCCGTAGACCATGGTGTAACCTAGCGCGATCAGCGCGTAGATGCTCCCCAGTTGCAGCGCGTTCAGGCCTTGTTGAAAAAAGTAGGTCATGGTGGGGCCTCGAGAAGGGTACGAGGAAACAAGTAGCCAGGGAAACAAGTAGACACGGCCATCCTATCTACTTGTCTGCTAGTCTACTTGTTTCCTCACTGAGTCACGGATTCGCGTTCGCAAACCAGACGAACTTATCACCCTTCACTTGCAAGATCACGGCGCTCTTGATCGGGTCGCCGGAGCCCTCTTGGAACTGCATGGTGCCGGTGACGCCCTCGTATTTGGGGACCTTAGCCAGGGCATCGCGCACGGCCTGGCGATCCACCTTGCCGGCGGACTTCAACGCAGCCCACAGCAGGCCGAAGGAGTCATAGGTCAAGGCTGCAACGTCGTCGGGGGTGGCGCCGTACTTGGCCGCGTAGCCGTCAATGAAGCCTTTGGCGACCGGCGTGGCGTTATCGGCTGCGTAGTGGGTGCTGAAGTAGTACCCCTCGCAGTCGGTGCCGCACAGCTTGATCAGCTCTGCGCTGCCCCACGAGTCGCTGCCCAGGAACGGCACGTTGATGCCCAGACGCTTGGCCTGCTGGATCTGCAGCGGCACCTCGCTGTAGTAGTTGGGCAGGAAGACTACGTCCGGCCCGGTGTCCTTGATCTTGGTGAGCTGGGCCGAGAAGTCCTTGTCGTTGGTGGTATAGGTCTCGAAGGCGACCACTGTGCCGCCGCTCTCCTCGAACGTCTTCTTGAAGAATTCTGCGATGCCCTTGTTGTAGTCTGAGGCTACGTCGTACAGCACGGCGGCCTTTTTGGCGCCCAGGTTGTCCATGGCGAACTTGGCCACCACGCGGCCCTGGAAGTCATCAATGAACGCGGCGCGGAAGACGAACTTTTTGGGTGCGTTGGTCTTGGCATCCAGCGTGGTCTTGGGGTTGGTGGACCACGGGCTGATCAGCACCACCTTGCCGCTTTCCGCGATCTCAGAGGCAGGGATGGCATAGCGGCTGGCGTTGGGGCCAATGATCGCCACGACGTTCTGTTGGGTGATCAGTTTCTGCGCGGCCGAGGCTGATTGGTCAGCCTTGCCGGCATTGTCTTCGATGAACAACTCGACTTGGTACTTTTGGCCGCCGACTTCCAACCCGCCGGCGTCGTTGATCTCTTTCACCGCCATTTCGGCAGCGTTTTTGCACGATGCCCCAACCGCGGGGATGTCACCGGTTAGTTCTGCCACGACGCCGACCTTGATGGTTTGTGCGCCGCCGGTGGGCACACATCCCGCAAGCGCCAGGCTGATGACCATCAGCACGACCAGGAAAGCAAGTCCCTTTCTCACGGTTTTCCTCCTTGAAGCAGTGAACAGGCGGACAGAGCGAACGATGCGAGGAACGCTGTGTTTCACGGAATCGAGATACGCTAACCTCCTTCCCTGAAACTTGATAAGGGTGTCCGGCAGAGGGGGCCGGGCAGGCGAACTTTCGACCAGCGATTAGTTTATTCGATTGACCGGGTGATGTCAAGTCGCACTTCGCGCGCTCGGCCATCCGTGATGCGAAAGCCGCGTATGCCGGGTTGTGTTGGGTCGCCTAGGCTGCAAATCAGGTAAACAGCTTCCGAGTAGTAAGCCTGTACTATGTCGCTTTCGGAAGGTGTTTCCGGCCCCTGGGGATGCGAATGGTAGATGGCTACCAGCCCGAGGCCCGCGTCCTCGAAGTCAATCATCCGGGCCAGCGTGTCGTGATCGAGCTCATAAGCTACGCGTGGGGTCGCCGCGATGTTACGGCCGGGATAGACGGCGACCGCCACACCGTCCCGCCCAGCCACCAGCCCGCATGCTTCTTCGGGGTGACACGCTCGCGCGTGATCAAGGATCGCCGCTGGGATCTTGGCGGGGAGAATCAGGGATGCTTCGCTGGATACTTGCCGCAATGAGACTTGAGCTGGCGTCCCCCTCGGCACGACAACATTGTCCATCGTAATCAAAGAGCGCCGTTCAGAAACGGATTCCCCCGCCGCTCGCGCCCCACCGTGCTGGCCGGGCCGTGGCCAGAGAGAAGCGCGTAGTCGTCGGGCAGGGCCATGATCTCGCGGCGGATGCCCTCCAGCAGGGTCTTCAGGCTGCTGCCGGGGAAGTCGGTGCGGCCGACGGAGCCTGCGAACAGGGCGTCGCCGGTGAACGCGCGGCGGGCTGCATGATCGACCAGTATGACGCCGCCGGGCGAATGGCCGGGGGTGTGTCGCACCTCCAGCGCGATGTCACCTACTAGAACCTTCTCGCCGGGGACGAGGTCGCCGTGGATCTCCGGCGGGTCGCCCGGATCGTAGCCGAGCCAGGCCATGCAGGTGCGGCGCATGGCAGCCACTAGCGGTCGGTCGGCCGGGTGTAGGTAGAGCGGCGCGGCCGTGGCCCCTTGCAGGTCGCGGCCGCCGAGCAGGTGGTCGAAGTGTGCGTGGGTCGCCAGGATGCGGTCGAGCTCCAGGTTGTGCCGCTTGAGCACAGCCAGGATGGCCGCGGCATCATCGCCGGGGTCAATGACGATGGCGCGCTGCGTGCGCGGGCAGCCGAGGATGTAGCAGTTCACTTGGAGCGGACCAACAGGGAGGGTCTCTAGCATGAGCTACTTCTCCGGTGGGGCCTGGACTCTGACGGTTCCCAGGTAGGCGATGCTGGTGGGCGTGTCCTCGTCAGGCAGCAGCACCAAGCTGAGCCGATAGATGTCGGGGGGCAGGTCTTCGGGTAAGAGGATGTCGTGCTCGCCGCGCACGATTTCGTCCTTTTGCCACAGGGTCGTGTGATAGGTTTCGCCCACCAGGGGCGCCGTCAGGTGGGTGATGGGGTGGCCGGCCGAGTCATTGAGGGTCAGCTCGAACCACCAGTCGGCGCGCGGGGCCACGTTGGCCCGCCAGTAAAAGGTCACGTGCAGCAGGTCGCCGGGATAGAGCGGCGTGTCCGGCGCGTGGCCGAATCCGCGCTTGTAGCGGTCATGCCCCAGCAGGGTGAGGCCACCGAAGTCGAATTGCTGGGTGAACGCCATGTTGAACGCGGCCAGAGGCGGCGACGTCTTCGCGCGGGCCACGGCCACCGGCGGCAGGCTGACAAAATCGCTGCCATCAGGGAGTCTCAGCCGTTCCCCCGTTTCTGCGTCATACATGCCGATGATGCGCCGATAGGTGCCGGGTGGGGTGCCGGGTGGAATGAGCAGGCCGTGGTTGTCCTGCACCACTTCGCCCGCCTCCCAGCTCGTCGTGGGCCGGCTCTCACCCGCGGGCTCGGCATCGCGTTGGGCGATCACCTGGTGGCGCGGGTCCAGCAGTTGCAGGAAGACCTTGTAACGCCGTTCCGGCGTGCGGTCGGCCCGCCACACCAATTGGAGCTGGGTTACCTCGCCGGCTGTTGGGCTCAGCTTCCAGCCGCGATAGCCCACCAGTGTGATGTCCTCTCCGAGGCGCAGGTCGATGTTGTCAACGGTCTCATCCGCGGGCCGACGCTCAGGCATCACGTAAACGGCCAGGCGGACGTTGCCGCGCCACTGATCTAGCGTCTTATATCCCTGGTTGTCGAGCCAGGCCTGGATCACACCATCCGGGTCAGCTTCCTGTGTGGCCCAGTAGATGGCGTACACCTTGTCATGGCCCAGCAGCCTGTCCAAGTCGGGCTGTGTAGCGGAGGGGTCGAGGGGCCGCTGGCGGGGCAACGCGTAGATGGGCTGATCACCGTTGTAGTAGTAGGTAAAGACCTCGGCCTGACCGGGTGCATCCAGCAAGATCGCATCGTTTTCCTGCGCGGTCGCCATGACGAATTTGGCGATGCCGCGGTAGTCGTCGCGCGCCACCGACGGGTCGGTGTAGTAGCGGATCAGTGTGATGGCGGAACTGACGCTGATCGCGGCCAGCGCCAGCACGACCCAAAGCGCGGCCAGGGCGTTTTGCCCGGCGTTGCCCCTGGCAACGGGCAGGGGCGTCATACGTCCGAGCTCAGGGATAGATGGCGGCGCGTTGATCGGCCGAGACAACAACCAACTGGCTACCCCTTCGACCCCGCGCGCCAGGAGCAGCGCATATGCCGGGCTGCCGATGAGTAGGAATTTAAGGTAGGATTCGCGGAATAGACCCAACCCCAAGATCATGGCCACCGGCGCCAACGCCCAGGCCAGCGGGATCAGCATCCGCAGCCAGTTCAGCCGCGCGCTGCCGGTCTGGCCCACCCGGCCGGTTATGGGCCACGGCAGCGCACCGATCAGGGCCAAGATGGGCAGCAGCCAGACCCACCACCAGGCGGTCTCCGACTGCGCTACGGGACCCAGCCCCAACGTCAGCAGCAGCAGTCGGACCTGGTCGGCCAGGCTGCGGACCGTTTCGGGCCCGGGCCAGGCGGTGAGCTGGCGCAGCGCGGTCGGCAGCCAGGGGATGTAAAGCAGCAACGTGGCGGCCAGCCACACGCCCCAGCGCAGCGCCCGCCATAGGATGTGGCCGCGACGCCGGGTGACCAGCAGCCAGGCCATATAGAGCAGGCTGAGCAGGGCGATCAGCAACGGGAAGGCGTAGTGCGTGTACAGCCCCAACGCCCACGTGATCACCAGCAGAACGGCGGGCACAGGGGCCCAGGGCAGCCGCACAGCGAGTGTATCTTCGCCTTCGGCCAGCACCCGGTCTTCCTGGTCAACAAGCCACCAGAACAGGTGCACGGCCAGCGCGGCCTCCAGCGCCAGGAGCATATACATGCGCGCTTCCTGGCTGTAGTAAACCTGGAATGGTGCGATCGCGGCGATAAACGCGACCGCCAGGCTGGCCGTGCGGCCGAACAGGCGGCGCCCCAGGTTGGCGGTCACTAGCACCAGCAGCACGCCCAGCAGCGCGCTGAGCAAGCGCAGCCCCGCCTCGCTGGTCCCCGAGATCAGTGCCCAGAGCCGCAGCATCCAGTAGTAAAGCGGGGGATGAATATCGGCCGCCGCGTCGCGTCCGATCTGTGCAAGGCTGCGGGTTGCCAGCGCCGCGCTGTTGCCTTCGTCCGACCACAGGCTCTGGCTGCCCAGTTCATAGAAACGCAACCCAGTCGCCAGAGCTAACATGAGCAGCAGCACCAGGAAAAGCAGGTAGGTGTCGTAGCGGGCAGTGCGTTTCATACTGTGTTGCCTTTCGCCGAGATGTCCCGGCGGTTGGGGCCGCGGCCGCCAGTGCACTTTACACTGGCGCAACTGGCCGTATCCGTCGGCCGACACAGGTCAGCTTTGCAATGGTGGCCGTGACTTCGGCTCTCAGGCCCTACCACAGTGCCCGCTCTCGCACGCGTACGGCGGCCACGCCGGCTTGCGTTGTTTCCACCTCGATGCGGGCCCGGTGTGGGCCGTCGGCCAGGTTGCGTGCGACGATCGCGAAGGCAGGGCTGCCGGCCGTCACCGTGACCGGCGGCCCATCGTCCACCGTGACGCGCAATGTGCCCGCGGCCGGCATCACCGCCAGCTCGACGCCGTGGAAGGTGAAAGCCAAAGACGCATCCGGCGTCGCAGCCAACCAGGCCCGGCCGAACGGCAGGTTTTCACTCGTGCTGACTTGCCAGTCCCCTTCCGCCACCATGCCCCAACCTGCCGGCTCATGGACGCCGGGGTAAAGCGCGGGCTCCGCTGTCGTCATGTAGGCCTTGAGGCTCTCGTAGACGGGCTGCAGGGTGAAATCAGGGTCTGCCAGGCGGAAATAGGCCTCGGGCTTGCCCTCTTTAAGCCAGTCATCGGTTGCGCGCTTGAAGTACCAGGTGCTGATCACGCCTGCCCAGGGCCATTCGGCCAGCGCGCGCTGATAGGCCATGGCCGCGTAGCGCGCCTGCTGGTCCGGCGTCACCTGGCCAAAGCGCTTGTCGGCGATCTCGTCCGGCACTGCGTTCCATGCCATTTCGCTGATCCAGATCGGCTTCTCCGCGTCTCCGTTGACCACCATCAGATCGCGCACGAACTGAGGCCGGCCGTAGTTCATTACCCGCGGGTGCATGCGCCGGTCGGTGGGGCCGGACCAGAGGCCGTAAGCCTGCATGGCCATGATGTCGAAGTAGGGCGCGGCCCCCGCGTCGTACATGCGTTGGAGGAAGATCAGATCGTTGAGCGCGTTGTGGGGTGGTTCAGCGGCCGGCTGGAGCGCGATGGTGCTGGCCAGCGCACCGGCGATGATGACGACGTCGGGATCGGCTTCGCGCGCCCGCGTTGTACTGATCTTCAGCAGCTCGGTGTACTGCTCTGGGCTGATGGGGTAGTTGCCCCATTCAGGATAGATGTTTGGCTCGTTCCAGAGCTGGTAATAGCGAATGCGGCCCCGGTAGCGGTCCACCAAGGTGAAGACGAAATCGCCGAAGTCGTTGTAATCGTCCGGCGGCGCAAAAGTGCCGACCTCATCGCCCTGCGCGCGGCTCCATGAGGGCGGCGTGCTGACTCGCACGATCAGCTCCATCCCGTACTTCTCGGTTAGGTCTACGATCTGGTCATATTTCTCCCAGGCCGAACGGTAGGGCTCGTGACGCCGGTCCTCAAAGTCGCTTTTGCCGTGGATCTCGATGTCTTGCCAGGGGAACTCCTGGCGGAGGAAATGGAACCCGGCCTCGGCCACCAGCTTCACCGTCTGCTCCCGCTTGGCAGGCTCCACCTCCTGGTTCAGGAATACGTTGACACCGAACGGGCTGACATCAGTGTGGCGGACAGCCGCCTCCGGCGCCAGGTCCAGTTGGGGCCGCAGCAGGTCGGCGCCCAGGTCAGTCAGGCCCTTGAGCTGGGCGAAGAGGCGTTCTTCGCCGGTGAGGTTGAAGAGAAGCCTGTCGAGCGGCCGTCTTGCTACGAAAATGCCCGCGAGGAAGAGGGCTGCCAGGGCAAGCACCGCCAGCCAGGATAAGGATCGGCGATAGGAAGGACGTCTCATTCCTGAAATGCCAAGCATCCTGAGCGGTTTGATGGGCTCAGGATGCTTGGGAAGCTTTCTTCAGCATCAATCCCCTACGAAAGTAATACCCGTACATTGCTCGCTTTGATTGAACGTGTGCACCCACTTCTCTGAGAGCGGTGTCAAGTTGCTGGTGCTGAACCCGCCGGCCGTGTCCAGCGTAACGCCACCAAGTGGCATGGGCCCCGGTGGACATTGCACAACGTACACCTCGACAGTAGTGCCGGGTGTTGCAGGACCGCCGAAGGGCGAGAAGCTCCAGATGCCATCGCCGACGCCATCGCACCCTGAACACTTGGTGACGCGTGGCCCGTAGAATGCAGTATGCACGCACACACCGTTGCGAAGCGCATTGCTTTTGTAACGCACGAAGCCATCATAATAGCTGACCCCAGCGTTCGGCTCGCACCGTTCCACACCCCTAAGCAGCGTGAACGGGAATGTCGGCGCGGGCGGCGGCGGCACGGCAGTGGGCGGTGGCGGCGGCGCGGCCGTCGGCCGCGGCCGCGGGGTGGCGGTGGGCGGCGGCGGCGCGATGTTCTGTGCGATTTCAACCGTCTCCAGGCTGCCGCTGAGGCTCACCAGGCTCACCGTGACCCAGGCCGCCTGGCCGTTCAGGTCAAACTGCACCCAGGATCCCTCGGGGTTCTGGGTTTTGACTTCGTAGCTGTCGCCTGCCTGGAGTGTGCCGATCTGCGGGTAGTTCGTCCCGGGGCCGCTGCGCACATTGACGTTCTGGTTGGCCGTCAGGCGGACAACAGGTTCAGGTGTTGCCGTGGGCGGGATCTCTGGGGTCGCAGTGGGCTCCGGTGTCGGGGTCGCGGGCAGCGGCGTCTCGGTTGGGAAGACCACCGGCGTGGGGGTCCAGGCTGGGGTCGCAGTGAACGTTGGTTTCGGTGTTTTCGTTGGCGGCAGCGGGACCGCGGTCGGGCTGATCTGCGCACACGCGGCGATCAGCGCAATGGCCGCCAGCAGTAGAGTGAACAGGATGATTCTACGTTGCATTCAGGATCTACCTCGCTTGAAATACTTGCAGCTACCACGCGGACGCGCCGCGTTGGAACGGCAGGCTGGAACGGTGAAAATTATAGCATAAAGTTGCCCCTGCTCAAATCGGGCCCAAAACAGACGCCCGGCGAAGGCGTTTTGTTCCTGCGGCCCAATTGCATCATCGGATGCTCATTGGCACCGGCGCAGTCCTTGTAGTGCGGGTTGGGATTCAGGATTCAGCTCCAGCGCCTTTTCCAACCATTTGATGCCGTTTTCGCAGTCCTCGAGATACGTGTAGGCCAGCCCCAACTGATAGAAGTATTCCTCGCTTTGCAGGCCCAAATCGAAGGCTTTGGTGAAGTACTCGATGGCCGATTCCCAGTTGAGTTGTGTGTAGTAAACTCGGCCCAGGTGCGCATAAGCCAGCGCATACTCCGGATCGATCTCGATGGCTTTGAGCAGCGTTGCCTTGGCCCGATCGGGGTCTCCGTTGAGCGCGCTGGCGTGACCCAGGGCATCGTAACCGGTGGGTGTGTCGGGGTTTGCCTGCACGGCAAGTTGAAACTGCTCGATGGCTGCATCATAGTTCCGCAGCGCCAGATGAATCGCGCCCGCGCTGATATGGATGTAACCCAGGTGGGGCTCCAGTTCTGCCGCGCGTGCGTACATCTCTAGGGCCTCATCGTAGCGGCCTTGCGTGGAAAGCACGTAGCCCAGGTTACGGATCACAAATGCGCTGTTCGGATCCAGTTTCTCGGCCTGGCGGACCTCCTCCAGCGCACGCGTCCAGTTGCCCCGATCGGCGTAGACTTCGCCTAACACGGCGTGCGCCTCGGCAGAGAGTGGATCGGCATCCACGGCGCGCAGAGCCACCTTGATGGCTTCATCGTAATCCCCTGTCCAGTCCAGGGCTTTTGCCAGGATGGTCAAGTTCCATGCGCTATCGTCCAGCGCCACCGCCTGGCGGGCAGGTTCGATGGCGCGATCCGGGTGGCCGCGCAAGATCCACAGCCAGGCGACGCGGTTGAGCGCCTCGTCGTTCTCCGGTTCCAGTTCAGCGGCCTGCTGATAGCTTTCCGCGGCCGCGGCCAGCAGACCGGCCCGGTAGTCGTCTTCGGCCTCGGCCAGGAAGCTGACCGCAGTGCGGGTGGGGGTGGTCGTAGGCTGCAACGGATTGAACGGGTTCTCGAAGAAACGCGTGCGCGTGGCCAGGAAGTAGATGCCCGGCAACGCCATGAGTATGATCAGGAAGATCATCGGCCAGGGGGAGCGCCGCCTGCGCCCCCGGTAACGTCTGTCAATCTGCATCAGGGACACTCCGACAGCGATTGCCGCTGTTCCGCTTGCGCCCTGGCGATGGTGGTCATGATGCCCTCGTGGATGGCGAGCTGGCCGTTGCTGGCGATCATCGTGGGGCTGTCGAGGCGTATGGCCGCGCCGTCGTATTCGGTCACCCGTCCGCCGGCTTCGGTCACCAACAACCACCCAGCAGCCATGTCCCACGGTTTCAAGCCCGCCTCCCAATACCCTTCGAGATGACCGGTTGCTACCCAGGCTAACACCATCGCGGCCGAGCCCAGGCGTCGCACCGATTGCGCTTGCTCGTCCAGCGCCCAAAACTCGGCCCGGTTGCTATCCGGCCCTTTGGTCCGGCCGTGGATGAATCCTGTGGCCAGCAGCGCTCCTTGAAGCTCCGATACAGTGGACACGGTCAAGCGGTGGTCCCGATCGTCGTCGCGCATCCAGGCGCCGCCGCCCAATTCTGCCCAGAAGGTGTATCTGGTAGTCGGTTGGTAGGTGATGCCCAAGACCGGCGCGCCGTGATGTGCCAGAGCCAGGTTCACGGCGAAGATCGGCATGCCGTGGGCGAAGTTGGTGGTACCATCCACCGGGTCCACTAGCCACAGCCATTCGACGTCCGGCACGCCGCCCGCGGCGCTTTCCTCGGCGTAGACGCCGTGGGAAGGGAACCTGGCGCGCAGCGCGTCGAGAATTAACCGTTCCGCAGCCAGGTCGGCCTCGGTGACGATGTCGAAATGGCCTTGCTTGGTGCGCGTGCGGCTGCGATCCAGCCCGCGCGCCAGGATGCTCCGCAGCAGGTCGCCTGCTTGGTGCGCCAGGGCAATGGCGAATTCGCGAGTTGTGGCGTCCAAAGGTGCTCCTCGTATTCAGCCTTGCGTACTTTGTACTGCGTATTGTGGTGCGTATCATGCGTTGCACAGAACCTTCGCAAATCGCGAATTACGCATCACGCATCACCTTCAGCCCCGCCCGGATCAGGTTGGGCCGCACTTGTGTCCGATAATCCCGCCCCAGCAGCCGCAGCATGTTCGCCGCGGTCAGCCGCCGCGAGTCGTCGGCGCGGGGGCAGCGCGGCGGCGAGGGCGGGTAGTGGCTGGCACGGGCCAAGCGAGCCAACTCGGCCTCGGGGATATAGATCAGCGGCCGGATCAGCCGGAAGCGGCCGTCGAAGTAATCGGCAACGGGCGCCAGGCCGTAGACGTTCCCGCCGTACAGGAAGTTCAACAACGTGGTCTGCGCGGCATCATCGGCATGGTGCGCGTAGGCAACCACGTTGCAGCCCAGCGCGTCGGCGGCGGTGAAGATCGCCCTGCGCCGGAGCCAACTGCAGCGTTGGCAATCCAACGGCAGCGCCTCGTCTTCGCCCAGTTCCGGCGTCACGATCCGGCAGGGTATCTCCTGGGCCGCCAGCCACGCGGCCAATGGCTCGTGCGCGGCCAGGACGCCGGTTGCATCCCCGCGCACGTGGACGGCCGCCAGCTCGAATCGGACCGGCCAGACCCGTTGCAGCCTGCGCAGTAGATCCAGCAGTGCCAGGCTGTCCTTGCCCCCCGAAAGCGCCACTGCCACCCGATCGCCGTCGTGCAGCATGACAAACTCGCGCACGGCTTTTTGCACATCCCGGAGGATGAAATGGGCCAGCCGGTCGGAGTCAGGAAGCGCGTTCATTCGTGGCCATCCACGCCTCGCGCAGGCGGCGCACAACCTTCATCGGCACGTAGATGCCCCCCAGGTCAGGCTCGTTGGGTCGGATGCCGTGGAAATCGGTGCCGCCGGTGACCAGCAAGCTGTAGCGTCGGGCGATGCCCAGAAGCCACTCAACGGTGATCGCGTCGTAGCGGGGGTAGTAGACCTCGATGCCGCCCAACCCGGCAGCGACCAATTCCGGTAACATCTGGTCCGGGTCGAACGCAGTCTTGATTGCCCCATATCTGTCGTAGGACACCGGATGCGCCAGCACCGGGATGCCCCCGGAGCGGCGGATCAGCGCGCACGCTTCGGCGGGCGTGAACTTCATGCGCTCGACGTAAGCCGGGCTGTTGCGGCCGATGTAACGCTCGAAGGCGTCCTGGTAGCCGCGCGCGTGGCCCGCTTCTACCAACGCCTGCGCCACGTGTGGCCGGCCGACCGCGCCCTCGCCCGCGATCTCCAGGATGCGCTCGAACCTTACCGGCGCGCCCATGCCTGTCAGTACCGCGGCCATCTTGCGCGCGCGACCCACGCGACCCTCGCGGATGCGCGCCAGTTGGGTGTGCAGCTCCGCGTGGTTGGGGTCCACGAAGTAGCCCAGCACGTGGACCTCGGCCCGCGGCACGTCAGTATTGATCTCCACGCCGGGGATGACCTCTACGCCCAGCGTCCGTCCGGCCGCGATCCCCTCGGCGACGCCCGCGGTGGTGTCATGGTCGGTGATCGCGATCACCTGCAGCGCCAGCCGTGCAGCCCGGTGCACGAGCTGTGCCGGCGTCAGACTGCCGTCTGAGGCGGTGGTGTGCGTGTGCAGGTCTACTTGGTTCATCACACTCCCCAGCGTTTGCAACGTTGACACGTTCGACCGTTTCAACGTTCCAACGCAACAAGTCCCGCGTCCGCCAACAACTTGAAGTAGGCCAGCGGGACGTCATTGGGTTCCGAGCCGGTTTCCAGCGCGGCCAGGTCGGCGATCTCGACGACGGTGTGACGGCCGTCAGCCCAATACTGCCAGATGGCGGACTGGTCGTGCAGCGCGTCGCCGGCCCGCGTCGATAGCGCGCGATACGCGGGCAGCAGATCGGGCCGATCGGCTTGCAGCGCTTGGCTGACGTCAATAGGGCCAGGATGCAACCGTCGCGGGGACAAAGCCACAGCTTCGGCGCGCCACGGGGCTTCGTCCGGCGGCGGATCGGCCAGGGGGACGGCCGCGATCTGAGCCTGCGCCCAGGCCAGCTCATCGGCCTCGGCCGCGGCGATGCGGGCGCGCAGGACAGGCAGGTCGCCGGTGATGCTGGCATCTATGCGCGCCAGGTCGGCCAGGGCTGCGGCCATGCGTTCCGCGCGAAACGCGCTTTCGCGGCGGTAGCGTGCCCAGGCACGGCCGGCCGCTGCCGCATCGGCCGCGCACCGCACGGCTTCCACCGCGGTTGCGGCCCGCTTGCTCGCACTGGCCCCGTGGCGGGAGACCATGACATGCCCCAGCCAGGCCGCCTCGGCTGCGCCCGCGGCCGCCAGCCAACAGGCGTAGGCCGCGGCCAGCGCACCGCTACGGGCCAGGCTGTCGGGGCTCACCTTGTCGGGGGTGTCGGCCGAGGTGTGGTAGAAGATGTCGGGCCACTGGATCAGCATGGGCGCCGGGATGCCCACAGTGGGATCGGACAGGATGTAGTGATCGGAACCCGCGCTGAACGGCGTCTCGCGGTGGCGTTGGCCGTCCAGGAACGGCCCGCGCAGCCAGCTCAGCAGGTGATCGGCAAAGGACGCGCCGGCCTGCGGCAACGACACTAACTCCCAGACGCTCCCCGTCCGACACTGATCCGCGCCCACCATGTCCAGGTTGAGGCCTGCCAGCCAACGGTTTGTTTGGGCGATTTTGGGCCACGCAGCTCTGTCACCTGGCCGAGACTCTTCGCTGGTGTCACGCCGCGACGCATTTTGGCCTGTGGACCCGCTCAGAGTGACAGTAGAGGCTTCTTTCGCTTCGTTTGCTTCCTGACTCCTGCCCCCTGCCTCTTGCCCCCTGCCACCTGCCACCGAGTTCCCTAAATTCCCTAAGCTCCCTAAGTTTCCCTGCTCCGCCAGCCACGCGAACGTGCCGGTCATCTCCGGCGGCCAGAGGCAGCGGATGCCGCGGCGCGGCTGAGCCAGGCTGCCGTCGGCGATCAAGCGAGCCAACGTGATCGCGGCCTCGATCAACGCGGCTGCGCCGGAGCCGTTGTCGTGCGCGCCCGGCCGGGGATGGCACAGGTGGCTGACCAGCAGGATCTCGCCCGCAGCCGGGTCGGCGCCGGGCAGGAACGCGTCCACGACCTCGAAGCTGCCGGGGTAGAAGCGGCTTGTGACGGAAGCGGCCACCCGCACCGGCTTGCCGTTGGCCAATAGCCCGCGCAGGCGCTGGCCCTGCCGGGGGGAGAGCGCGAAGCCCCAGGCGTCGGGCGTCGCCAGGCCGCCCCACCAGAACGAGCTGTACTGCCGCGCGTCGGGCAGGTCGAGCTCAGAGCGGCCGCCCGCGCGCATGCCATCAAACAGCACGCCGGCCGCGCCGAACTGGCTCACCGCCAGCGCGGCCACCTCGCCCGGCCGCTGATCGGTCAACACGGCCTTGCCGCGCATATCCAGCCCGGCGTAATCATCCGCGATCGTGCCGCCCTTGCCGCCCAGCGCGACCACCTCGAACTCGCCGGCCACTGAAATGCTGCGCTGCACCAGGCTGGTGGGGATGGCTGCGAAGTCGCACAGGATCTCGGCCGCGCCTGACTCGTTCAGCAGGTGCAACGCGGCCTCGGCGCAGTCCCACTCCAGGAAGCTGGGCGTGCTCCAAAAGCGCGCGCGGCCGTCGGCCGGGTAGCTGTGGACGGTTACCTGGACGCCCGCGGCCTCTAGCTGCTCGGCCACGTAGCGCGCGGCCATCCGGTAGCCAGGGCTGGCCTGGATGCGATGATAACCGCTGAGTGCGACGACGTGGCGATGGGCCCTATCTCCCCTGTAGGCGCGGCGGATGAGATCGGTGGTGCGATCGGGCATGATATCTTCCTGTTCGAGTTTAGAAATCAGGTTTCTCGCAGAAACCGGTTTCTGGTTTTCAAACCCGACTATAGCACAGAGTAGGGCAGAGGGAAAATGCCCGCGCGCCGGGCCGCGCGTTTGCGCTCTGCGGGGGTTCGGTTCATAATGTGCCCATGACCCGACATTCCTCGATCCGACGCCAGACTCGGCCGCGCTGGTTGGTCCCGCTCCTGGTGGTATTGGTTCTGCTGCTGGTCGCCGTCTTCATCATCAGCCGGCCGGACGATCCCGCCCCTGCAAGTGCGCCCCTGGCCACGGTCACACCTGAGCTGATGCAGCCTCCCAGCGGCTTTCAGGCCAGCGAGTTTACGCCGGCCGCCAGCCCGACGTCCGCGGGCTTCGAGGCCGGCGTGGTGGCCGTGGAGACGGCGGTCGAATCGGCCGGCCCGACGGCAACCGCGACGCGGCGCCCCACCCGCACGCCCCGGCCCACCGCCGCCCCGGACGACGGCCTGCCCACTATCGCCTTCGACAAACTGCCGCGCCAGGCGCAGGAGACGGTCCGGCTTATTGATCAGGGCGGCCCCTTCCCTTATCGCCAGGACGGCACAGTGTTTCAGAACCGCGAGCGCCTGTTGCCCCGCCAGCCCAGTGGTTATTACCGTGAGTACACCGTGGTGACGCCCGGTGAGTCTGACCGCGGTGCGCGGCGCATCGTGGCCGGCGCCGGCGGCGAGTTGTATTACACGACGGATCACTACGTCAGCTTCAGACGGGTGGTGCGATGACTGAGACTTTGAGAGCCCTGCTGCGCGGCGAGTTGCCGCCCGCGGTCTATCGGTTCAGCGGTCGCGTCCGGCCAACAACGATAGCACGCCTGGCTGAGGCCCATGGGTGGCGCGTCTATCGGTTGGAAGGTCGCGAGATCGGCGGCAAGGCCGACCTGCTCAGCCGCTCGGCCGAGGCGCTGCGCTTCCCGGCCTACTTCGGCCATAACTGGGACGCGTTTGAGGAGTGCCTGAGCGACATGTCGTGGGCGGCTGAGGGGCTGGCGCTGCTGCTGTTCGACCATGCCGGCCGGTTCGCGGCCGCCGAGCCGGAGCAGTTCGCCATGGCTCTGGAGATCCTGGCGGCCGCGGTTGCGAACCGGCAGGCCGGGCCGGCGCCGTTGGCCGTGTTAGTGCGCGGCGGTGGACGGGCCACGGCGCATCTGCCTGCGCTGGGAGGATGAGGATGGTGCGACGACTTTGGCCCCGACGGTTGAACCCGCTGCCACCCCTGCGCAGGCTTCGGCGATCTCAGTCGGGCCGCTTGCCTGCGCAGACTGACACGGCAGCGGGTGGCAGCCGGCTTCGCTGGCGTGGCCGCGCCTTCGGTTGTTGGGTATTGGTTTTCCTGGCCGCAGTTCTGCTCACGGCTTGCGCGGTCCCACCCCCTACACCCACACCGATTGCTATCGCGCTCGCGACGGCGTCGCCTGCTGCGCTCGCTGCCAGCGCCACCCCTTCAGCCACGCAGCTGCCGCCATCCGTAACGCCGACCCGGATGCCGACGGCCACCCCTTCCCGGACATCTCAACCGACCGAGACCGTCGTGCCTGCACCATCTGCGACGCCTATGCCCACCGAGACCCCCATCCCGCAGCCGCCCACGGCGACACCCACTCAGACACCCCTCCCAGCGCCGACCGCGACACCCTTGCCTCCCACGCCCCTGCCGACCACCAGTTACCGGGTTACGCAGATCACGCTACCGACCTATCCCTATGAGACATTCGTGCGCACGGCTAACGATCCTGCTCTGGGCGATTACCCCGTGCCGGTGCTCGACCGGGCAGCTTACGACGCGTCTAACCCGCAGCCGGCAGCCAAGGCGTATCGTCTGTTGGTGTTGGAGAACCGCTACCTGCGTCTGGGCATCCTGCCCGACCTGGGCGGCCGCATTTACCAGTGCATCTTCAAGCCGACCGGGAGTAACGAATTCTACAGCAACCCGGTGATCAAGCCGACCCGTTGGGGGCCACCCAGCCCGCCCTACCCCGAAGGCGCCAACTGGTGGCTGGCAGCCGGTGGCCTGGAATGGGGCTTCCCGGTGGAGGAGCACGGGTACGAGTGGGGCACGTCATGGGGCTTCGACCATGTAACGCAGGCCAACGGTGGTGTGATGGTGACGCTGTTCACCCGCGGGGGGCCGCGCAACCCTTACGCGGTTGTGGACATCATCCTGCCGCCGGATGTGGCCTACTTTGTCATCCGGCCACATATCATCAACCCGACGGGTGGCGCTTTCCGCTTCAAGTGGTGGCACAATGCCATGCTGGCCCCCGGCGCGGCCAATAAACCCGGCCCTGACCTGCGTTTTATCTTTCCTGCTTCTGATGTGACGGTACACAGCAGTGGCGATCCCGCGCTGCCCGGCGCAGGCCAGCCCATGTCATGGCCGGTCGTTAGCGGCCGCGACCTCAGCCGGCTGGGCAACTGGGACCAGTGGCTGGGCGCGTTTCAGCGGCCCGCGGCCCAAGGCAATTTCGTCGGCGTTTACGATCCGGCGGTGGACGAAGGCATGGTCCGGATCTACCCCAGCAGCGTGGCGCGCGGGGCCAAGCTGTTCGCTATGGGCTGGAGCACGCCGATCGGGTGGGACAATTGGACCGACGACGGCTCTGGCTACGTGGAGCTGCACGGCGGCTTACGCCCCACGTTCGATGACTGGTACGAGCTGGGGCCTGGCGGCGAGGTGGATTGGAGCGAAGTCTGGTATCCGGCCGCGGGCATCGGCGGGGTGACAGCCGCCAACGACCACGGCGCGTTGGCGCTGCTGCCATCCGGCGGCCGTCTCAAGGTCGGCCTCTTCCCCACATCGGCCATGCGCGGCCGGCTGACGGTGGCGCTGCCCGGCATGGCGCCGCTGGCCCGCGATGTGGCGATCACCCCCGCGCGGCCGTTCGTCGAGGAAATGGCGCTTGCCGACGGCGTTCCGCCCCAGGGCCAGGCGGCCGTGACGCTGGTTGACGCGCAGGGGCGTACGCAGTTCGAATGGCAGGGACAGGCGCAATTGCGCTGATGGATGGGAGGACTGGCTCTTTGACGGTTTAGTCCTGTTCTGCTATACTGTTTCATGTCCGGGGCGTAGCGCAGCCTGGCAGCGCGCTTGATTTGGGTTCAAGAGGTCGGAGGTTCAAATCCTCTCGCCCCGACTGGTGTAGGCCCGAAAGGTTTCGCGAGACCTTTCGGGCCGCGTTTTTTTTGGTCGTCGACCCCTGAAGCAGGCTCGTGGTGCTCCGAGGTCACCTCTCCTCGGACTATCGAGAGGGTACAAGCGGAGGTTTCCCATCGCCTTCGGCTGTCACGGCTCGTAACACAGCCGGAACCCGGTATCGTCGCTGCGGTGCATGGGCGCGGCCCAACTGCGGTACGCGCAGCGGGCTTCGTTGCGATCGCCGCGCCAGGAGCCGCCGCGCAGCGTCTGCTTGCCTAGATTGGCCTCAAACCGTTCCGGGTTGGCGATGGCGCCCGCGTCGTGTTGCCGTGGCAGCACGCTGGGGAGTTCCAGGTCGTTCACCAACGCCTCGCGGCCATCGGTCGGGTCGTAGGGGTAGGAGCCGAACAGCGAAGAACACCACTCCTGAACATTGCCGGCGGTGTCGGCCACGCCGTAGGGACTGTCGCCTTGCGGCGAGAACTGGTCCACCGGTGATGTCCCCCGGCTTCTGTTTTCCCGGTTATTGCACAGCTCGGGCCGCCAATGGTTGCCCCAGGGGTACAGACGGCCGTCTGGCCCGCGCGCCGCTTTTTCCCACTCCGGCTCGGAGGGGAGACGCACGGGTAACCCCGTCACTTCTTGTGCCCAGCGGCAGAACGCCAGCGCATCCAGGTAGTTCACGCCCGTCACCGGATGGTCGGCTTGGGCCGCGGGGTAGACGCTGTCGCGCCAGGTCAAGGGCCGGCGATGGCCGGTGGCCTCAACGAACCGGTTATACTGCGCGTTGGTCACCGGGACGCGCATGATGTAGAAATCTGTGATGTGCAGCGCGTGTTGCGGCATTTCATCAGCGCCAGCGGCGCGATAGGTGGCGAGATCCGTGCCCATCAGGAACTCTCCTGCGGGGATCACCACGAAATCTAATGCAAGGTGTGCAGTCATCAAGGGCCTCGGTTTTCTAGAAGATGATGTTGCATGACATAACGCACCAGATCGGCGCTGTTACGTACGCCTAGTTTGCTCATGATGTTGGTGCGATGGACGGACGCGGTCTTGGGGCTGATGATCAGCGCCCGGGCGATCTCCTTGTTGCTCAATCCTTCCACCACCAGGCGCAGCACTTGTAGCTCGCGGTCGGTCAGGTGGGGCAATGCCTCGGTCGGGGTGCTGGTGCTCTCCGTACTTTCCGAAAGGGCCGTGTGCACCAGCCTTTGCGCGACCTCCGGTGCGACGAAAGCGCCTTGCTCATAAACCTGGCGGATGGCGTTGACTACCTCGCGGCTGCCGGAACGCTTCAGGACATAGCCCACCGCACCGGCCTGCAGCGCGGGCGCGATATACTCGCGGTTGTCGTGCTGCGTCAAGATCAGGACCTTGATGTCGGGCAACAACTGGCGCAACCTGCGGGTAGCTTCCAGGCCGTCCATCTCGGGCATGGCCAGGTCCATCAGTAGGATATCGGGCGCGAGTGCTTGCGCCTGGGTCAGCGCCTCGGAACCGTTGCCGGCCTCGCCTACCACCACGAAATCCGGTTGGCGTTCCAGCAAGGAGCGTATGCCGTCGCGCAGGATGGCGTGATCGTCAGCTATCAGCACGCGGATGGGGCGCGGGGCCGGAGGTGTCTCAGTCATGGGCGGCGCTCAATTCCGGTAGCGAGGGGCCGGATGCTGGCGCGTCCCCCTTGCCATCCAGCGGGACCTGGATGCGGATGCGGGTGCCCAGCCCGGGCGCTGTGTCAATCTCCAGGCGACCGCCCGCCAGCTCGATCCGTTCCTGCATCCCGATCAGGCCCAGTCCCCGGCCGTCGTCAGGGGCCACGGACAGCGCAACCAGGTCAAAGCCGACGCCATCATCTTCGATCAATGCCGTAAACGTGTCGTCCGTCAGGGTGAACACCAGGTGGACGCTACGCGCCATCGCGTGACGCACGACATTGGTGATCGCCTCTTGGATGACGCGAAATAGCGCGGTTTCGGTCTCAGGGGGCAAGCGGCATGGTGGCGCGTCGGCTGTACCGCGGCGTCGTTTGCATTCCTCCTTGATCATCACCCGCACGCCGGTCGGTTCCAACCTGGACTGGGCTAACCAGCGCAGGGCGGGCACCAGTCCCAGGTGGTCGAGCATGGTCGGACGCAAGTCGAAGATCAGTTTGTGCACGCCATCCAGGGTTTGCTGTGCTACCCCGCGCATGTTTCCCAGCAGAGGCGCCACCTGTTGCGGCTGGTCCGAGAGTGTGAGCCTATCGGTGGCCTCTTCGGCGGCGTAAATCAGTGCAGTGAGATTCTGGCTCGTCTCATCGTGCAACTCCCGCGCAATGCGCCGGCGTTCCTCCTCTTGGGCCGAGATCACTTTGCGCAGCAGCTCCCCGCGGATGCGCTCCTTGTGCTGAAGCTCGGCGTACAGGCGGGCGTTTTCGACCGCGACTGCGATTTGGTTGCCGATAGCAGTCAGGAGTTCTTGTTCGTGCGCGTCAAACTCGCGCGGCTGGCGCGTGCCCACGCACATGCTGCCCAGGGAGCAGCCGCGCGCGATCAACGGCACATGCACCAGGGTGCTCAGGTGCTCCTCGCGAATCACCTCGGTGCGCCGACTGCGATAACGTTGAACCTCGGGCACCACGACCAGGCGCTGATGTTCGACCACGCCGCCGCACGAACTATCCATGAGGCCGAACTGGGCCACGATGCGAGCTGCGGCCTCGGAGAGGCCGCGGTGCGCCAGCAGCTCCAGGTTGCCCAAGATCTCATCGCGTAGGAAGATCGCGCCCACGTCCACCGAGGCCATTCGTACGACTTCGTCCAGCGCGCGGGTCAGGATTTCGCCCAGGTCCAGCGATTGATTCACCGTGCGTGCGACGGAGTTGAGCACCGAAAGATGTTCGTTGCGCCGCACCAGGGTTTCCGCTAACTCGCGTTCGGCGGTGATGTCGCGCATCGCCTCGATGATCGCGATCATGTTTCCGTCAGCATCGCGGAACGGTGAAGCGATAATGTCTACATAACGCTGGTCATCATGGTCCGGCTTGCGATAGGTGTGCGTGACCTTGACCGCTTTGCCGGTGGCCCGCACAGCGGGCAGAGGACATTCGCATTCGGTCAGGCTGCCGGCCGGGATGCAAGCAAAGACGTCGTGGCAGAGCTTGCCTTGCATACCGGCTGCGTCGAGGCCGGCCCAGTCGTACGCCGCCCGGTTGGCTTGTTGCACCCGCCCATCGAGATCCACGACGACGACAGCATCGTTGAGCGCGTCAATGATGGCAAACGGGTCATGGGCGGGTTGGTGGGCGCCGGCCGGTAGCTGTTCGGTTGACATCTTTATGACCTGCCCCCTTGGGCCTCGCGTGAGGGCCATTCGCAGTAACGAGCGCGGCCGCAATGCTTGCAGATGCCTCCTTCGGCTTCAAGTTGCTCGTGGACCCCTTCAAACTCGCCCATCAGTTCATACCACAGGTAGGTGCGGCCGATGGTCACGCGCAGCGGCGTGTTGGGCAGCTTGAAGGCCTGGCGCGCTTTGGACGAGTCGAAGTAGAACATTTTGGACTCCAACCGCAGGCGCGCGCCGGTCAGCGGCACGGGGCCGGTGGTCTGGGGCTGGAGCATGTCGGTCAACCCCGCGGTCAGGCCGACCAGCCACCGCGGCATCGCTTTCAGCTTCATGCCGCAGCCTACCACATCGGCGATGGTTTGGTAAAGCTGCAACAGCGTGATGTTCTCGCCGCCGATGATGTAGCGCTCGCCGACGTGGCCTTTGGTCGCGGCTTCGATGTGGCTCTGGGCTGCGTCGCAAATGGGGACGACGTTCTCGCCGCCAGGCGGGATGAACGGCGGCGCGCAATGCTTGACGACCTCGACCACGATGCCGCTGGAGACCTTGCGGATGTCGCGCGGGCCGAGCACGCGGGTGGGGTTGATGATGATGGCCGGTAAACCTTTCTTGATGTACTCAAAAACAACCTGTTCCGCCAGGTGTTTGCTGTGGCCGTAGATGAACTGCTCCGGCTTGACGTTGAAGGCGAAGCTTTCGTCCACCATCTTGTTGGGATGGATGCCCATGGCCGCGGTCGAGCTGGTGTGGATGACGCGCTCGACCCGCGCGGCCAGCGCGGCAGCCATGACGTTGCGCGTGCCCTCCACGTTCACTTCGTACATGCGGTCCACGCCTTGCCGCCAGTGATCCACCACGCCGGCCGCGTGGAACACCACGTCAATGCCCTTCATCGCCGCCAGCAGCGTATCCGGCGCCAGCACGTCGCCGGTCACAAACTCGAACGGTCCTTCTTCCAGCAGCACCCGCGAGGCCCCCGGCCGTTCCAGGATGCATACATCCCACCGGCGTTCGATGAGCCGCAGGGCGATGTTGGAGCCGATGAACCCGGTGCCACCGGTGACTAATGCGCGTGGCATATTCTCCTATCCAACCTACAACTGGTTTTGAACATATCCCCGCCATTTGATCAGCGCGTTGATCAGGCCTTCAGCCGTCGCCTGTTCCGGCACGATGTCAACTCGTAACCCCATCGCTTGGGCCGCAGCGGCCGTGGTGGGGCCGACGCACGCGATCGCTGCCTCACCCAGCGCATCGGCCAGGGTCTTGACTCGATAATCGGACGCGGACGAGCGCGGATGAAAGCGGATAGTCGCATCCTCACTGTCGTTTGCGTCACTCGCTGCGTTGACGTTGTTCTCTGCGTCTTGGATTTGCGCCTCGGCCGCGGGCTGCTCACCGAGCATGGCCGCTAGCCCGCGCAAGGCCGATGGACTGAAGAAGGCCGCGACGTCCACCCCGTCCCTCTGCAGCACGGCCAGTGCATCAAGGTCGGGCTGAGCCGGTACAACTGAGTAAGCGACAACTTCTGTCACGTGCGCGCCATGAGCCGCCAGCGCGGCCGGCAGCTCCGGCATCGCCTGGTCGGAGCGGGGCAACAAGAGCCGTTGGCCGGCGATATCGGGCATGGCTGCGGCCAGGCGTTTGCCCGGGGCGCCCTCGGAGACCAGGTCGGCGGCCAGCCCGTAGTTGCGGAGCGCCGCGGCCGTGACCGGGCCAATGGCGGCCAGACGCACCCCTGCCAGGCTGCGGGCATCGTAACGCCGGCCGGGCGCATCGGGCGCCCCCAGGGCGAACAAACGCTCCAGGAACGCGGCCACGGCGTTGGCACTGGTGAAGATTAGCCAGTCGTAAGCGGGTCCGGCCCGGCCGCCTGCGGCTAACTCATGGATCACGGCTTCCATCGCGGCCGAGTCGGCGCAGGCCGCGATGCGTATGGCGGGCAGCGTGATGGCCTCGGCCCCCAGGCCGGCCAAGCGGCCGGCAAACGCCGCGGCTTCGTGCGCGGGCCGGGTGTTGAGCACCCGCAGCCCCAGCAGCGGCCGGCGGTCGGGCCGGTCGAACCAGCGCAGCCGTTCCCGCAGCCGCACCACCTCGCCCACGATCAGCGCGGCCGGGGGGCGGATGTCCGCTGCGTTGGCCTGGCCGACGATATCCCTCAGCGTCCCGGTCACGGTGCGCTGCTGCGGCCAGGTGCCGCGCGCCACGATGGCGGCCGGAGTGGCGGGGGATCGGCCGGCCGCCAGCAGGTGATCCACGATCACGGGCAGGTTGCCCACGCCCATCAGGAAGACCAGCGTGTCGGCGCCGGCCGCGGCGGCCCAATCGTAGTCGGCTTCTTCCCCATCGTCTTTGCGGTGGCCGGTGATGACAGCAAAACTCCGCGCCGCGTCGCGATGGGTGACGGGGATGCCCGCGTAGGCCGCGGCCGCGATGGCGCTGGTCACGCCGGGGACGACCTCGAAGGGCACGCCGGCCGCAGCCAGCGCCTCGGCTTCTTCGCCTCCGCGGCCAAACACGAAGGGATCGCCGCCCTTCAGCCGCACCACAGTTTTGCCCAGCTGCGCCTGCTCCACCAGGATCGCGTTGATCTGCTCCTGGGGGACGGGATGATGGCCGGGCTGCTTGCCCACGTCAATGCGCTCAGCTTGCGGCGCACCGTCCAGCAGCGCCGGGGGGATGAGCCGGTCGAAGACCACCACATCGGCCGCGGCCAGGCAGGCCAGCCCGCGCACGGTGATCAGCCCCGGGTCGCCCGGCCCCGCGCCGACCAGGTAGACGAGGCCTGGAGTCGAGGCTTTAGCCGGTTTCTCTGGGTCGTGGGGGTGACCGGCTGAAGCCTCGATTCCAGATTGTGGAGACTGAGATGGTGTTTCCAGCAACGCCTCGGCATGGGTCCTCCCCACGGCCATCCCCTGTTCCTTCAACACCGTCAACAAGTCCGAATCCACCAGCCGCAGCGCGGCGTCCAACCGGGGCTTGCCCGCCGGGAAACGCGCCAGCAGCGCAGGCCGCAGCTCGGCCAGCAGCGCGGCCAGGTCGCCGTACTCCGGGCCGATGAGCTCGGCCAGGCGTTCGCGCAGGCGGCGGGCCAGCGCCGGGCTCGACCCGCCGGTAGAGATCGCGACCGTCACCTCCCCGCGGCGCACCACGGCCGGCACGATGAAGTTGCTGTGTTCGGGATCGTCCACCACGTTGACCAGGCAGCCGCGGCGCTCAGCCTCCGCAAAGACGGCCTGGTTGACCGCCGCGTCGTCGGTGGCCGCGACGACCAGCCAGGCATCGGCCAGGTCGCCATCCTGGTAGGGGCGTGGAACAACCGAGATGCGGCTCGCGGCGCGCAGCGCAACCAGCCCATCGGCCAGCACGGGGCTGATCACCGTGACCGCGGCGCCGCCCTCCAGTAGCCCTTCGACTTTGCGCAGCGCCACTGCGCCGCCGCCGATGACGATGGCTTTGCGGGTGGCGAGGTTGATCAGGTTGAGGGGGTAGGTGTGCATGGGATGATCAGTGTCGCTGGGATTCTCATTGTACACCGTTTGATTGTAGCACACTTTGACGGGAAATGCACACATGGTGCCGTAGACCGTTTTTGATCCAAAAGACTTGACCGCCAATACGCTTCATGTTATAAACTTCTCATACTTCTCGTGTCGCAGTGATTGTAACGCTTCCCAGTTACATGCCAGGCGCTTCCATCTCGACACCGCGGTCGCTTTTCAGAAGGAGGCCTTTCCCATGCGCAACACCCGGCACGACCCACCCTGTTGCTGGCGACAATGCTGGCCTTGCTCCTGATCGGCGGCGCGTTGGTTCTCACTCTGGCCTATTCCCTCACGCTCACTAAGCCGCATGGAAAACTTGATGGAGGATACGATGGAGACGCAGTGCGCTAGATCAACTTCCGTTTTACGTATCGTTGCGATTTGTGTTTTCACTCTGTTGATTCTGTCGCCGATCCCCAATCAGGCCGCGATTTCGACTGGCGCGGGGAAAGAAGGACCTGCTAGACAAGCCATAGATGGCGATCTGATGGTCAAGGTGGGATTCTACCCGCTGGAAGATCCGCCAGTCGCTCTGCCGGAGGTTGATGAGGGGCTTTCCTCGTCTCTAGCCGCTGATCAACCAGCCAGGATCGGCCCCATCCAACCGCAACGGGATGAAAACGGCGAACTGGTGGTCGTTTTCCCCTCCGATGCGACCACCGCGCCGCCTTCTGCCAACCAGCCCGCCGATCCCCAGGGATATATCTACGATATCGCCGATACTGCAAAGTGCGTTGGCTTTGACTTGGCGCTCGACCTGGATCCGAACGGTCGCCCGCACTTGCTGTATTACAATGCCTGCGAGCAGGATTTGATGTATGCCTACCGGGACGAAACAGGTTGGACAGTCCATCAGTTTTACAGCGCGGCCGGAGATGACATCGGTAGCTACCTCGATCTGGATGTGGATCAATACGGCGTTCCCCATATCGTGTTTTACAACGCCACCCAAACCAGCCTGCGCTATCTCTCGCGCGACATCTCTGGCGCCTTTTTTTCGGAAAATATTGACAGCAGCGAAGATTCCGGCTCGCATTGCAGCGTCACGGTGGATCGCTACCAGCGCATCCATGCCAGTTATTACCAGGCTACTTCCGGCGACCTGATGCACAAGATGCGGAATGATACAGGTTGGAATTACGTAACCGAATCGGTGGATGTCGGCGGGCGGGGCAAGTATTCCTCCATTGCTGTCAATTCGTGGGCGCGTCCTCACTTCACCTACGCCGATGAATATGCCAACAACCTGCGCTACGCCTGGCAGGAGAGCGCTTCTACCTGGCATACAGAAGTCGTGGATTCCGCCTCTGGCGTCGCCGCGCGCAACTCCCTGGCGATCGATTCGCTCGACCAGTCGCATGTATCGTATTACACGAGTGAGACCAACGACCTGAAATATGCCTATAAAGATAGTACAGGCTGGACGATCATCGGCTTCCCCGATTCACACGATATGGGATGGTTTAACGCCCTGGCTTTAGACGCCAACGACCACCCGCACATCGTCGCCTGGGATGATACCGAGAAAAGCGTCAACCTGATCTACAACCGCGGCGCTGGTTGGTATAAAGAGAGGGTGTATCTTGGCGCCAGTTCGGGCGTGAATGGCGGCTTTACCGACCTCGCCCTCGACCTGTATGGCAATCCAGTTTTGGGCTTTGTCAATACCGACCGCGATGTGGTTGCCGCGACTGTGGATAGCCCCGCTTTCACGATCCCTGCCAACCTGAAAGGGTATCGCACCTGGACGATCAACGAGCGCGACGTCAACCACTGCGCGGTCAGCGTGGTCAGCCAGTTCAACTCGCTGCGCGATCACGGCGAGGTGATGGGCTTTAACCTAAACGACCATCCCTATCCGCGGTATAACATCTACACGTGGAATCCTTTTGAGTTGGATTTTCATAACCACTGGCAGGGGATGCAGCGCCTGACGACCGGCAATGGAACCATGCTGCTGCTCACCCAGGATGAGATCCGCCGCCCTTGCGACGGAGGTACCTGCAAACATAGCGGCTTCGCCCTGGTTAACTTGAGTACGCGCCTCAACGAAAATACGGTCGATTACTCTAACTTTGGGCGCTACCGTTCTAACCGCCTGAATCCCCTCAGCTACCTGCACCAAACCGCCCCCAACACTTCAGATGGCATTGAAAAAACCGTCTATATCTCCGATGTCTATACCCATATTGGCGCTATCCAGGTGATCGGTCAAATCCTGGCAGTCCCCCTGGAAGCCAAAGACCCCCAACGGGCGATCATCAACTTCTATGACTTGCAATACAATCCATTCGCCATGCCCGAGGATGCCGTCACCATGCAAGGGGCAGAGACGCTGGAAATCATGGGCTCCTCGGGCACCTCGTCTGCGCTGACCAAGCTGAACGATGGGCGCTACCTGCTGGCGGTGAGCAGCACGAAGTTAGATGGAGGCATCCATTTTCAGATCTCCTATGCCCCTCACACGCTGGCTTACGAGACAGGCTACTACGTGCGCTTCGTACCGCTGGATTGGTTCTCTTCCAGCGAAGTGGTGGATGCCCCGGGCGTCGTTTTCCAATATGATGGCTGGGATTCGTACCAGGCGATCAATTTCATCACCGAGTGCAGCACAGGCGACCTGTACCTGATCGCCAGCGGCAATCTTGGCACCTCTTTTTGTTATGATAATCAGTGTACGCCGGATGGCGCCGATGTTGCCGACCTCTACAAGGTGACGATCGTCTCCGAGCAGGTTAAGCTCACCCGCGTAGCGCAGCGCCATTTCTACTGCGCCCAGCATGGCAGCGGCGGTGGATTCCAGCACTGCAATTTCGATGCGGCGATGGGCGCCTATGTCACCGATGAAAGCCAGCTCTACCTGTACAGCTCAGAACATGCCAACGACGGCCCCAAGCCAGAGGGCGAAGATGACGAGAGCATCAAGTTCATGGAATTCCGCCCGGTGCCGCACAACACCTGTAACACCATTGAAGATGCCTGGGTTGAACTGTATGACAACACCTTCTATGACAGCACCCTGGGCGAAGGGCTGATGATTGACTACGTTGACCGTAACCTGGAAAACTACCTCAACTACGATGATGCCGAAGATTTTGAGGATCAGGCGGAAGCGGTAAGCTGGTGCCTGCCCTCCGGCTGGGCATACCGCATCTACCAGCATAAAAACCCGTGCCGCGGCAAGCTGCTCACCCTCTATGGCAATAATGCTTTCTACAGTATCAAAGACCTCGATCAGTACGGCATGAAGGATAAGGCCTCTTGCTCTTTCTTCACCCGCGATGCGCCGGTCAGCGCCGGGGTAAGCGCCTCTGGCGCCAGGCTGATCTACATTTTCACCGTCGAGCAGAGCCAGACAGACGCCGCCAGCCCAACGCTCGTCGGGCAGGCGACCCAAGACACGGAAGCCGATCTGCAGACAACCATTGATTTCCCGGCGGGAACATTCGAAATCAACACCACCGCCATCTACACGCCCAGCACGCCCACCTCCCCGCCCGAGGGGATGATCCTGGTCGGCAGCCATAGCTTCCTCTTAGGCGTCTCTCCCCAGGCAGACTTTAAGACGCCTGCCCAAATCACCATTGAGTTTGCGGATTTTGAGATCGAAGGCCTTTACCCCGAGACTATGACCCTGTATTACTACCTTCCGGGGTATGGTTGGCGGCCATCCGCCCAAACCCTGGGGCGAGCCATCCCGCCGGAGGTCAACCTGGAGCAGGGGTGGATCAAGACCGAGTTAAGCTTTGATGGTGAATATGCCTTGTTTGCGAAACGGAAATACGAGGTTTTCCTACCCGTGCTTCTGCGCGACCACAACCCCAACCGCAGCGCGCTCACCGACCCGGCGGGCGATTGGCTGCCCGGCGCCGTGCAACTCGCCAGCACGGACATCCGCGCGGCGACCGTCGAGCGCCGTCTGGCCGAAGGGGTGGTTGTTTTCACCTTGTCGCTGGCCAGCCCCCTGCCGCCAACGCTGCCGGCCGCCGAACGCAACCGCTGGATCTGGCTGCTGGACGCCGATCAGAACGCTGCCACCGGGGACCCCTGGTATGACCTCGGCATCGAGTACGAGGTGAACCTGCACATCCAGTGGGACGGTTTCTATGCCGACGTGCGGGACTGGCAGAATAACTGGACGTCGGTGCCCGGCGCTGCCACGATTGCGGGGGATACAGTCACGCTGCGTATTCCGATCAGCACCCTGGGCGGTGCGATACGGTTCAACTGGATGGCCGCCGTTGAGCCGTTTGACCGCGAGGGGACGCGCTTCGACATCGCACCCAACAGCGGATATGCGCAGTTGCCATGATCAAGCGGCCGCGGCACGCCGCGGCCGCATCGGATTGACCATGCGGAACGAGGGATCGTCTGCTGCTCGCAAGAATTCCGCATATTAACCCCACCTGTGATAGAATCCCGCCCATCCACTCTGCGCACGCCGGCCGGTGTGCGCAGCCAGGAGCGGTTATTTGGAAATTGTCATTGGCACGCGGGCCAGCGCGCTGGCCCGACGGCAGACGGAGTTGGTGGCCGCACAGTTGGTGGCCGCTTGGCCCGGTCTGGTCGTGGCGATCCGCGAGTTTTTCACGCACGGCGATCGTGACACAACTTCACCGCTGCCCGAGATCGGCGGCAAGGGTCTGTTTACCGCGGAGCTCGAAGCGGCGCTGCGCGATGGCGCGATCCATTTTGCCGTCCACAGCCTGAAAGACCTCCCCATTGACGGGCCCGACTGCGGCCAGGGCGCGCCGCCGTTGTGCATCGCTGCGACGCCGCCGCGCGAGGACGCGCGCGACGCGCTGATCTCCCGCCATCACGTGGGCCTGGCCCATCTGCCCCCGCGGCCAGCCATCGGCACCAGCAGCCCGCGCCGCGCGGCGCAACTACTGGCCGCGCGGCCCGACGCGCAGATCGTGTCGCTGCGCGGCAACGTGGAGAGCCGGCTCCGCAAGGCGCTGGCCGAGGACTACGATGCCATCGTGCTGGCGGTGGCCGGGTTGAACCGCATGGGCCTGGCGGATCGTATCACCCAGATTTTGCCCTTTGAGGTCATGCTGCCCGCGCCAGGGCAGGGTGCGCTGGCGGTGCAATGCCGAGCCGATGACCGGCTGGCGCGCGACCTTCTGCCCCCCATCCACGATCCGGCCGCCTGGGCTGCCACCGCGGCGGAGCGGGCCTTCCTGGCTGCCCTGGGCGGGGGCTGCTGCGCACCGGTCGCCGCGTATGGAGAGTGCGACTCGGACGGGCCCACCCTGCGGCTGCGCGGCCTGATCGCCAGCTCCGACGGCGCGCAGGTCGTGCGGGTCGCAGGGGAGGGGGGCGCATATCAGCCGGAGGTGCTGGGCGCACGCCTGGCGGAAGCCGCGCTAGCCTCAGGCGCGGCAGCGCTGCTGGAAGGCTGCCGGTAGACGCTGGAGTCGAGGCTTCAGCCGGTTGGCTGGGTGATGGGAGAGACCGGCTGAAGCCTCGATTCCGGTATTTAGGGCGTGAAGTTCGATCTCGGAGTTGATTCATGTCTTTTCCAACCACTCGTTTGCGGCGCCTGCGCGTCACACCGGGGCTGCGGCGCATGGTGCGCGAGACGGTGCTGACGCCCGACCGTTTCATCTACCCATTGTTCGTCGTGCACGGTGAGGGGATCCGCCGGCCTATCAGCTCAATGCCCGGCATCTGCCAGCTCTCGGTGGACCGGGCGATCGCCGAGGCGGGGCAGGCTGTGAGCCTGGGGATTCCCGCTGTGCTGCTCTTCGGCGTGCCGGCCGTGAAGGACGCGGTGGGCAGCGAGAACTTCGCCGACGATGGCATCGTTCAGCAGGCAACGCGCGCGCTGAAGGCCGCGCATCCCGACCTGGTCGTCATCGTTGACCTGTGCCTGTGCGAGTACACCGACCACGGCCACTGCGGGATCATCCGGGATGGCCGGGTGGATAACGACGCCACCCTGGACATCCTGGGCCGCGCGGCGGTTAGCTATGCGCGCGCCGGGACCGACCTGGTGGCCCCTTCCGGCATGATGGACGGCATGGTGGCCGCGATCCGGGCCGTGCTGGATGGGGCCGGCTTCCTGGATGTGGGTGTCCTGAGCTACGCAGTCAAGTACGCCAGCGCGTTCTACGGCCCATTCCGCGAGGCGGCCGAGGGCGCGCCCCGGTTTGGCGACCGCAAGACGCACCAGATGGACCCGGCTAACGCGCGGGAGGCGCTGCGCGAGCTGGCGCTGGACATCGCAGAGGGCGCCGACATGGTGATGGTGAAGCCCGCGCTGGCCTACCTGGATGTCGTGCGTCGCGTGCGCGAGGCGTGCGATCTGCCGGTGGTCGCGTACAATGTTAGCGGTGAGTATGCCATGCTCAAGGCCGCAGCCGCCAACGGTTGGCTCGACGAGCGGGCGGCCGTGTCGGAGCTGCTGACCGGCATCGCCCGCGCCGGCGCGGATTTAATCGTGACGTACCATGCGCTGGATGCGGCGCGGTGGTTGCGTTAGTAGTTAGCAGCGTTTGGCCCTGGCGGTTGAAACCGCGGCCACCATTGCCAAGCCGACCTTCGTCGGCTGAGTCAGTCTGCGCAGGCATACTTTGCGATGGTAGCCGTGACCTCGGTCGCCAGGCCCACAAACAACGGAGTTCACGTGCATACATCCCAATCTGATACATTGTTCCAGCGCGCCCAGTCTCTCATCCCCGGCGGCGTCAACTCGCCGGTGCGGGCGTTCAGGGCGGTGGGCGGACAGCCGCTGTTCATCGAACGCGGGGCCGGGCCGTATCTGTTCGACGCGGACGGCAACCGCTACGTTGACTATGTGCTGAGCTGGGGGCCGCTGATCCTGGGCCATGCGCATCCGAAGGTCGTAGCCGCGCTCACGCACGCGTTGGAACGCGGCACCAGCTACGGCGCGCCCACCGCGCTGGAGGTGGAGCTGGCCGCGCGGGTCGTGGATCTGGTGCCATCGGCCGAGATGGTGCGCTTTGTCAATTCCGGCACCGAGGCGACCATGAGCGCGCTGCGCCTGGCGCGTGCCTGCACCGGCCGGGACAAGATCATCAAGTTCGAGGGCTGCTATCACGGCCACGCGGACATGCTGCTGGTGCAAGCCGGCAGCGGGGTGGCGACCCTCGGCCTGCCCGACAGCCCCGGCGTGCCGCGTGGCGCCGCGCAGGATACGTTGGTGGCGCCGTACAACGACCTCCCGGCCGTCGCGGCGCTGTTTGATGCCAACCCCGGCCAGGTCGCGGCGGTCATCGTGGAGCCGGTCGCGGGCAACATGGGGGTCGTCCTGCCGGAAGCGGGCTTCCTGCCCGGCCTGCGGGAACTGTGCACGCGGCACGGCGCCTTGCTGGTCTTCGACGAGGTGATGACCGGCTTTCGGGTGGCGCTGGGCGGCGCGCAAGCGCACTATGGCGTACTGCCCGACCTGACGTGCCTGGGCAAGGTGATCGGTGGCGGGCTGCCGGTGGGCGCGTATGCCGGGCCGCGCGACCTGATGGCACAGGTGGCACCGGCCGGGCCGATGTACCAGGCCGGCACCCTGAGCGGCAACCCGCTGGCCATGACCGCCGGCATCGCCACGCTGGACGCACTGACCGCGCCGGGAGTGTTCGAGGGCCTGGTCGCAACCACCGACCGGCTGTGCTCGGGGCTGGCCGAAGCTGCGGCCGCGGCCGGCGTGCCGACGCAGCATACGCAAGCAGGGACCATGTTCTGCACGTTTTTCACCGATGCGCCGGTGCGGGATTGGAGCACGGCCAAGCGTTCGGACACGGCGCGTTATGCGCGTTTCTTCCGCGCGCTGTTGGCCCAGGGGGTCTACCTGGCGCCGTCGCAGTTTGAGGCGGGGTTCATGTCAACCACGCACGACGAGGCGGTGATAGATGCAACTCTGGCCGCGGCGCGGATCGCGCTTGTGGAGATGCCTTGATGCGGTTACCCGGCGACTACAAATCGCAGCAACCGTTGCAAAGTCCCAGGGGGATGCTTCGCAACCGGCCCGCGCTGACCAGGCTCAGTAGATTTTTGCTCCCAGCCGGTCTGTGACCGGCGTGGTTGACCCACACACGCGGCTTTTCGCCAGAAGAGGGGGGTCTCAGACCCCCCAACGAGCCTGGAATTTGGCTCTGTTGAGATTTCAGTCCACGCAGGTGGACTTCGCAAAGGTTGCCGCGGTTTCAACCGCCGGGCTGCTCATTCGGAGTGAGAAGGATGGCAAAGAAACGTTCCCCGCAGCGGAAGCGGGCCGTCCAGGCTGCCCCTACTATGGCGCGCTGGCAGCAGTTGTTGCTGTTGGTGTCGGTCGTGCCGATGTTAGTTGGCGTCTTTCTGTTTGTGGCGTCGTGGTTCGACATTCTCCTGTTCGGCACGCCGGAGAGCCAGACCGTAACCGGCGCGCTGTTGGCATTGCTGGGGTTCGCGGCCGCCAACGCGATCCAGAAGCTGTGGCGGCTGGCGGCTGGCTGGCTGTTGCTGGCTGGCGGCATCTGGGTGGCAACCGCGGCCGCCGACACGCCGCTCATGTGGGCCGGTGTGGTGTTGGGTGCGGCGGGTGCGGCCCTGGTGTTGTGGGCTTTTGTCGGACGGTATCGGCAGGTGCGGCAGGGGTAGTAGGGGCGGGTTTTGCACGGTTAGCATGGGCTTGCCATGTAACATACGCCACGCAGCAAGCTGCGACGTCCAGTTTCTTGCGCCGTGGCGGCGCGCCCGGCATGAAAAACTAACCGGAGAATGGGACGCGGACTACGTAGACGACGCGGATGGCGCGGGTAAAACCTGTTCATGTCCGCGGTATCCGCGTCGTGCCCGAAACTGCGGGGTAGGCTCTCCGCGTTCTCTTTATTCGGTCTTGCTTGTGCGGTGTGCGGCGCTGCGCTGAAATGCCGGTCGAGGTTGATGCAGGGAACCCCGCCCCTACGTCAACGAGATGCGCAGCAACTCGCCTACGAGTACTGTGTTGAGCGCCCCGTCATCGTAGAACACGACAGAAGCATCATCTTTCAGGAGATCCGGCCGCGTTGCCAGCAGATCTTTGTGCCCCAACTGGCCGAGGCACCAGGCCGCCAGGCCGCGCACCTGCGGGTCGGCGTCGTCCAGGCATGGCGCGATCAAGGGGAGCGCTGCTTGCATTGCTCTTGGCGCCACCTTTGCCACCCGGCCGATGGCCCACAACCAACCGGCGCGGAACCTGATCGCATCCTCCGGCTCCATATCCAGCAGCGAAGCCAGGATGGGCATGAACTCGGCGAACAGCCGCGGCCGCCGGCGCAGCACCTCGCCGATCAGTTCGGGCGCACGCCAGCCGATCCCGCCCGACTCGTCGCTGAGCAGCCAGAGCAGTCGGCGCAGGTGGCCCCGCACGAACTCCGGGTCGCGATCCGCGATGGCCGCGGCCGCAACGCCGAATGCCTCCACCGCACGCCAGGCCAGCAGCGGCTCCGGCTCATAGGTGAGCGCAACGAGGTAACTCAAAACCCTACGCCCGCGTTCTGCCAGGGCTTCCACTGCTTTCAGGTCATAGTCGGTCAGGTGACTGCGCAAGAGTGTTTTCATCGGGATATGTTCCCTGATTCCCTCTGGGTTCCTTGATTTTCCTGATTTCCCTCACTTCCAACTGCGCTTCATTTTCTCACATCTGCCTCACTCACGCACTAAGTTTTTCCTTAGATCAAAATAAGGTAAAGACCAATGACGCTGTTTGTGTGTTGAAGTACAATAGCATTGGACACCGTTGGGCGCAGGGGTTTGCGCGTCCACAGGGATAGAAGGATCGTTGCCCATTGGCATGAGGGGCAACGGCCTATGTGTTTCTCAATAGCCATTCCGGTGGACAGGCCGCGGGGAAAGGAGCGATCTTTCGACAGCATTCTTCTATCAGTTCTCTTGTTCGGTGCCAAAATTCCTCACCATTTCGTCGTTGACCGCGGCCCAATCCACGGTCGCAATTACAAGGAGGTAACATGAAGATCAATGAGGACTGGCTGGCGGTGATCATCGCCTTCGGTTTGTTGCTTCTGGCCATCGTGGGTGTCATCACACCTGCGTGGATGAAGTTCTAGGAGGCGCACCATGACTACCGCAAAAGCGCCCGCGAAGGGGCAATCGAATAACCAGTTAGTGTATTTCCTCATCGGCCTCGCGATTGTTGTTGCGCTGGCCTTCCTGGCCCGCTGGCTGAAGATCCAGGTCTACGGCGCCAAGCTGCCGCTCGGTATTCCAGGTAGGGCGCTGGAGTATCCTCTGTGGGCTGCGCTGGTCGGCTTGATCGTCAATTGGATCCTGAAGACCGCCAAAGTCTACGATATTGTGAAACCCGGCTTCCGCACCGAGTTGTTCTTGAAGGTCGGCCTGGTGCTGCTGGGCGCGGGCATCAGCTTCAAGGTTATCGTCACTGCTGCGGGTGGCGCCATTCTGCAGGGCGTCATCATGGTGACGGCGGTGTACTTCTTCTCGTGGTGGCTGGGCGGCAAATTCGGCTTGCCCGACACCCTGCGCGCGGTGATGTCTACCGCGGTCTCCATCTGCGGCGTTTCTGCTGCCATCGCCGCCGCAGGCTCCGTGTTAGCCAAGAAGGAGGAGATCACTTACATCACGGCGCTGGTCATTATTACGGCGTTGCCGTTGATGGTGATCACGCCGTTGCTGGCTGGCGCCATGAACATGCCGGAGCCCATCGCGGGCGCGTGGTTCGGTGGTAATGTGGATACCACGGCGGCGGTGGTCGGCGCGGGCACCATCTACGGTGAGACCGCGCAGAAGATCGCCAGCATCGTGAAGCAGACCCAGAACGCGCTCATCGGTGTGGTGGCGTTCTTGTTGGCGCTGTATTTCAGCGTGGTGGTGGAAGGCAAGAAAGAACGCCCCAGCGCGATGGTTATCTGGCAGCGCTTCCCGAAGTTTGTGTTGGGCTTCATCGCCACTTCACTGATCTTCACCTTCGGGTTGATTCAGTCGGATCCTGGGAAGGCTATCGCCGCCATAAAGGATTGGGCTTTCTGCCTGGCGTTTGTCAGCATGGGCCTCGAGCTGTCGGTGGGCCAGATTAAGAAGATGGGCTGGTCGCCGATCATCGTGTATCTGATCGTGACTGTGTTCAACACCGTGCTGGCGCTGGGCGTCTCCTGGCTGATCTTCGGCTGGCTGTTCCCGGCGAGTTTGTGAGTTTGCGGGTGTGGGAGTAGGTGCGTGTGAGCGTGGGGTATGGGAGTCCGACATTCCCATACCCCTGCACACCCGCTCCCCCACACCCCGACACTCCCACACTTCCATAACCCCCCATAAGGAGGCATTCATGGCAGAAGAGCAGAAACTGCCACCATCCGAGACTCCGCTGCTTGACCAGCTTGAGGAGGGTCCGTGGCCCAGTTTTGTCACGGAAATGAAGCGGGCCGCCGAGGATAACGCATCGGCCAAAGACCTGCTGCGCCAGCTTGAGCGATCATACGTGGACAGCATCGGGCACTGGAAGCATGGCGGCATTGTGGGCGTGCGCGGCTATGGCGGCGGCGTGATCGGCCGCTACTCCGACCTGCCTGAGGACTTCCCGGCGGTAGCGGAGTTCCACACGCTGCGGGTGAACATGCCGTCAGGCTGGTTCTACAACACCAAGAAGCTGCGTGAGTTGTGCGACGTGTGGGACAAGCACGGTAGCGGCCTGACCAACATGCACGGCGCAACCGGCGATGTTATCTTGCTGGGCACGTCATCCGCGCATCTGCAACCCTGCTTCGATGACCTGGCCGAGATCGGCTTCGACCTGGGTGGCTCCGGTTCCGACATGCGCACGCCGAGCTGCTGCGTAGGCCCCGGCCGTTGCGAATATGCGTGCATTGACACGCTGGAGCTGCTCTACGACATCACCATGACCTACCAGGATCAGCTCCACCGGCCGATGTTCCCGTACAAGTCCAAAGTGAAGATTTCCGGCTGCCCGAACGACTGCGTGGCGGCCGTTCCCCGCTCCGATATCGCGATCGTCGGCACCTGGCGCGACCAGATCCGCATTGACCCGGTTGAGGTCGCTAACTACGTCAACGACTCCCTGGATATCGGCTCCGAAGTGGTGGCCCTGTGCCCGACCCGGTGCATGACCTGGGATGCGAAGTCGAAGACCCTCACGATTGATGATGCGGAATGCAACCGCTGCATGCACTGCATCAACCTGATGCCCAAGGCGCTGCGGCCTGGGCGTGAGAAGGGCGCGACGATCTTGTGCGGCGGCAAGGCGCCCATCGTCCACGGCGCGCTGCTGTCATGGGTCATCGTGCCGTTTATGAAGATCGAACCACCCTACACCGAGCTCAAAGAGCTGCTGGACAAGATTTGGGAATGGTGGGATGAGAACGGCAAGATGCGCGAGCGCCTGGGTGAGCTGATCAACCGGTTGGGCATGCGTGCTTTCTTGAAGGCGATTGATGTGCCGCCCATGCCGCAGATGATTAAGGCCCCGCGTGCGAACCCGTATTACTTCTGGGACCCGGAGGAGGTGAAGTAATGGCAACCCGAACCGATTTTGGCCCGCCCTACTTCAGGGAGATGCTCCCCCCGGTCATCGAGAAGAATTACGGGCAATGGCTGTACCATGAGCGGATCAAGCCCGGCCTGCTGGTCCACGTGGCCGAGTCGGGCGACCGACTCTTCACCGTGCGCGTTGGCTCGCCTCGCCTGGTCAGCACCGACTGGATTCGCGACGTGTGCGACATCGCCGATCAGTTTTGCGACGGCTATCTCCGTTTCACCAGCCGGCACAACGTTGAGTTCCTGGTCTCCGATGAGGCCAAGGTTGAACCGCTGATCGCCTATCTGGGCGAGCACGGTTATCCGGTGGGCGGCACGGGCCACACCATCACCAACATCGTGCACACCCAGGGCTGGATCCACTGCCACACGCCTGCGACGGACGCCTCCGGCATCGTCAAGGCCGTGATGGACGACCTGTTCGAGTACTTTGGCAACTGGAAGCTGCCGGCCTACTGCCGCGTGAGCCTGGCGTGCTGTCTGAACATGTGCGGCGCGGTGCACTGCTCCGACGTGGCGATCCTGGGCATCCACCGCAAGCCGCCGGTCGTCAACGACGAGCTGGTGCGCGCCAAGTGCGAGATCCCGAACGTGATCGCAGCGTGCCCCACCGGCGCCATCCGGCCCGATCCCAAGACCAAGTCGCTGATCGTGAACCCGGAAAAGTGCATGTACTGCGGCAACTGCTACACCATGTGCCCCGGCATGCCGCTGGCCGATCCGGTGGGCGACGGTGTCTCGATCTGGGTGGGCGGCAAGGTGTCCAGCGCGCGCACGCCGCCCAAGTTCTCGCGGTTGGTGATCCCGTTCCTGCCGAACAATCCCCCACGCTGGCCTGAAACGGTGACAGCGGTGCGCAACATCATCGAAACCTGGGCCAAACACGCGCACAAGCACGAACGCATGGGCGAGTGGATTGACCGCATCGGGTGGGAGCGCTTCTTCACGCTCACCGGCATTGAGTTCAAGTGCCAGCTCATTGACGACTTCACCCTGGCGCCGGAGACCTATCGGAGCACGCCGACGTTTAAGTGGTGATGGGACGACGGATGACCGACGACCGATGACGACCGACGACGGATGACGGTCAATCTGCGGTCAACGGTCGTCCGTCCACGGTCAACAGTCGGCGGCCCACAGTCAGCGGTCAAATTAGGAGGACAACATGCCAGATGACGAACTGAAATCCAAGATCATCGAGTACATCAAGAACAGCAAAAAGAAGATCGGCGCGCGCGAGATCGCAGCAGGCCTGGGGCTGGAGAATCGCGTCGTCAAGGCCGCGATCAGCGAGATGGTCAACGAGGGCGTGCTGGAGTTCGAGTCGTTTGGCGGCGCGACGTTCATCAAGCTGGGGACGGAATAACCGACCGGCGACGGACGACCGATGACGAACGACGGTCTGCGGTCAACGGTCATCGGTCGGCGGTCATCATCAAGGAGGCAATATGCCTATCGTGAACATTTGCGGCCTGGAAGTTGATGTGGACGAGGACGGCTTCATCCAGTCGCCCGAGATGTGGACGCCGGAGCTTGCCGCGGCCATCGCCACCACCGAGGACGTGCCGGAGCTGACCGAGAACCACTGGAAGGTGGTCAACTACCTGCGCAACTACTATCAGCAGTTCGGCATCGCGCCGATGATCCGCAAGCTGTGCAAGGAAACCGGGTTCCCGCTGAAGGAGATCTACGACATGTTCCCCAGCGGCCCGGCCAAAGGCGCTTGTAAGATTGCCGGGTTGCCGAAGCCTACGGGCTGCGTGTAAGCCGGATGTTGCGTATTGCGTATTACGTATTGCGTATCGTGACCGGATGTCCAGCACGCATTATATAGTACGCAGTACGCAGTGCGCACCACGGAGCGCCCCGTGTCCACTCCCGCCGCACTTTGGACCCTTTTCGCGACCTTCGTTGTCGGCCTGAGCTACTTCGCGGGCATCGCGTTCGTGCTGGGCCTGCTCTTGCGGCTGGTCGGCTATCTGCGCGCGCCGATGCCGTATCCCGCGGCCGTGACGCCCGCGCCGACCACCGATGAGGGCGCGGTGCTGCGGGTGGCCGGCGATGTGCTGATCTTTCCCGCGCTGTTTAAGGCCGATAAGGCGTTGTGGGCCGGCGCGTGGCTCTTCCATGCCGCGCTGTGGGTGATCCTGCTCCGCCATTTGCGTTATTTCACCTACCCGGTGCCCGGCCTGTCCGTGGCGATGTCGCCGGTGGCCCTGTGGGCGGGCTACATCTTCGGGCTGGCCGCGCTGTTCCTGTTTTGGCGGCGGCTGGCGTTGCCCCGGACGCTGTATGTTTCGGGACTGCCCGACTATTTGGCCCTGGCCCTCGTCGGCTTGATCGCGGCCACCGGCATCCTGGTGAAGTATTGGCTGCACGTCAACCTGGTGGATGTCAAGGCGTTCACCCTGGGTCTGCTGACGCTGCGGCCCGTCGCGCCGCCGCAACACCCGCTCTTCCTGGTGCATTTCCTGTTGGTGGCGCTGTTGATGCTTTACTTCCCGTTCAGCAAGCTGCTCCATGCCGGCGGCATCTTCTTCAGCCCGACGCGGAACCAGCCGTTTGACGTGCAGAAACCGCGAAAATAATAGGTATTGGGCGCATGGCAAAGTTCGACGAAACCCCGATCATCAAAGACCCGGCCATCAACGGCGTCTTGAGGCCGCCCGATATCCGCGAACGCGCATCGGCCGATGTCAAATGCTGGTATAGCAAACCGAGAGACACTCGCGCCATTGACCTGCCGACCGAGCGCGTGCCCGATTGGCAGGCGCGGGGGGTGGCAAAACTGGGCGAACTGTTGGAGCGCAACAAGGCGCTGCGAGTCTTTATGGACATCTGCGTGCGCTGCGGCGCGTGCGCGGACAAGTGCCAGTTCTACCTGGGCACGGGCGATCCGCACAACATGCCCGTGGCCCGCGCCGAGCTGCTGCGCGCGGTTTACCGCCGCTACTTCACCCCTATGGGCCGGTTCATGCCCCAGGTCGCCAACGCGGCCGATCTCGACGAAGAGATGCTGGCGCTCTGGTACACCTATTTCTACCAGTGCTCCGAGTGCCGCCGCTGTTCGGTCTTCTGCCCCTACGGCATTGACACCGCCGAGATCACCATCGCCGCGCGCGAGATCATGGCCGAGATCGGCGTCAGCACCAAGTACGTCACCGAGGTGGTGGCAAAGGTCTACGAGACGGGCAACAACCTGGGCATCCCGCCGGCAGCCTGGAAGGACAATTGTGAGTTCCTGGAAGAGGATCTGCAGGAGATCACCGGCGTGCCGATCAAGTTCCCGGTGGATGTGCAGGGCGCGGAGGTGCTGCTGGTGCCGCCCTCGGCCGACAACTTCGCCAACACCGACACCATGATCGGCTACGCCAAGCTGTTCCACGTGCTGGGCATCAGTTGGACCACCAGCACCTACTGCAACGAGGGCGGCAACTTCGGCCTCTTCCTGAACTTCGCCAACATGAAGAAGGTCAACAACCGCATCCTCGAAGCCGCGCGCATGTTGCGGGTGAAGACGATCATCTGGGGCGAGTGCGGCCACGCCTGGCGCGCCGGCATCTTCACGCCCGCGCTCTCCGGCCCGATGGATGCGTGGGATCCGCCCTACCCGTACCACATCAGCCAGTTCACGGTGGACATGCTGCGCCGGGGCGCGCTGAACGGCCGGATTGACAAGAGCGCCAACGACCCGTATCTCGTCACCTATCACGACCCCTGCAACTCAGCCCGCGCGGGCCAGCTCATCGAAGAGCCGCGCGCGATCATCCGGGCCTGCTGCAACCGCTTCGTCGAGATGCCCGCGGACACGATCCGCGAGAAGACCTTCTGCTGCGGCGCGGGCAACGGCCTGCTCACCGACGAGATCATGCCCATCCGCATGGCCGGCGGCAAGCCGCGCGCGCTGGCGGTCAAGCACACCGGCGCCAACTTCCTGGCGACCGTCTGCGCCATCTGCAAGGCCCAACTGCCCGAGTCCATGCACTATTGGGGCGTGCCAACCGAGGTGGGCGGGGTGGTGCAGTTGTTGGGGAACGCGTTGAAGTTGTAGGTTGGGGAACAAGGAAACAAAGGACACGAGGGGTACGGGGAAACGCGGGAATTCACGGATCACGCACCACGCAACACGAGAATGTCACATGCGCAAAGCGTTTCTCATCATCGCTGTTCTGGTTATCGTTTTACTGGTCGTCGGCTTCTATCCATCCTGGGCCGAGAAGCCGGTGAAGGATGGCGCGGGCCCGCTGGCGGTGCGGATCGGCGCGCAGTACCCCGCGCCGGAGTACCACAGCCCGCTGGACTGGTGGCAGACCCATCACATGGACATGGTCAATCGCGGCGACCTGGCGCAGGACGATTGTCTCTCCTGCCATGAGCCGGAGAAAAGCTGCAACAACTGCCACGGGTATGTGGGGGTTGATCCGATTGCGGAGACGGGGGAATGACGAAGGACGAAGGACGAAAGACGAAGGACCAATCTGTCCCGTCGGCTTTTGTCTCCCGCCGCCAGCTAATCCTGGCGGGGATGGCGGCGGTAGGCGCGGCGTGGGCCGGGACGGCGGTGCAATCGGTGGTGTTCCCCCGCGCCTCGGCCGCCGAGGCCAAACCGGTGACGTTCCCGCTGGCCGAGCTGCCGGTGGGCGGCACGCGGCCGATCACCTATGGGGCGACGCCGGCCCTGGTGGTGCGCACCCCGGAGAGCATCCGCTGCTTTTCGCTGGTCTGCACGCACCTGGGTTGTCTCGTGAGCTGGCAGGCCGGCGCTAAAGAGTTCTACTGCCCGTGTCACGACGGCCGCTTCGATCAGTTCGGCGAGGTGCTGGCCGGCCCGCCGCCCCTGCCGCTGGAGCAGTTCGCGGTGCGGGTGGATGGGGAGACGGTGGTGGTAGGGGAAGAGGCGTGAGGCGTATTGCGTGCTGCGTACTGCGTGGTGCGTGAGAGAAAGCGTTCCGATGTCATCCTGAGTGCTCTGTTAGGTTAGTTTTTGTCACTCTGAGCGGGTCTACGGCTCAAAGCGAGTGACAGCTCAAAGCCAGCGAAGAGTCTCGTCCGGGCCGCAGAGATGCTTCGGCCTGATCACTTTTGCTGGGCACTGGCGGTCAGGGATTCGGCCTCAGCATGACAGAATCCAACTTAACGGAGCACTGAGCGGGTTAACCACTCAAGGTCAGTTTCGGTGAGCCCCCAGCGAAGGATCTCAGCGTAACTAACGAGAGACCCTTCGCCTTTGGTCAGAGCGGAGATCCTTCGCTGGCTTTGAGTGGTTGCTGAAGTTTCGTCGTAGACCCGCTCAGGATGACATTCAGAGACCGAGGGTATTTGCAATAGGATTATTCGGGAGCAAAGACCGTGAGACGTGGAGCACTGGTTGTTTTACTTGCCATAATCACCGTGGCAGCGTTATTGCTTGCCAGCCAACCCACCGGCGCGCTGCCCGAATACTCCACGCAGACCGGGGAGCCGTGCGCGTCGTGCCACATCAGCCCCTCGGGCGGCGGGCTGCGCACCCCGCGCGGCCAGGCGTGGGTGGGGGGCGGCCGGCCGGGCACGGTGCCGGCCTTGAACGAGGCGCTGGCGCTGCTGGGCGTGCGGCTGAAGGTGAACGAGGCGGATTTCGTGGCGCTGCCCGATGCTGTCAAGCCGGCCGAGCCGTTGTCGGCGCCGCCGGCCCAGGCCGAGCAGATGCGCGCCTGGCTGCGAATGCATGCGGGGAACTGATGGGCCATCTCTCTCGACGTAGCTTCATCAAACTGGCCGGCGTCACGGCCGCGACGGTGGCCGCGGCTGCTGGCACGCGGTCGCTGTTGGATAGCGGCGCGGCGTCCAGGTCACGCGGCGTCGTGCAGGCTGCGGCCGCCGGTGACGAGAAATGGGTGCGCACGGCCTGCGCGCTCTGCCCCTCCGGCTGCGGCCTGGAGGTGCGGGTCGCGGACGGCCGCGCGGTCAAGGTGGAGGGCAGCGCCATCCATCCGGTCAACCAGGGGGTGTGCTGCCTGCGGGCCCAGGCGTCGCTGGAGATGCTCTACAGCCCCGAGCGGATCGAGCGGCCCAGGGTGCGTAACGGCAGCAAGGCGGACCCCTCGGCGACCTGGCGCGAGGTGCCGTGGGATGAGGCGCTGGCGCTAGTGGCCGGCAAGCTGGCTGAGCTGCGCGCGGCCGGCCAGGCGCATACGGTCGCGTTCCTGCACGGCGACACCCGCGGCTCCATGCGCGCGACCATTGACCGCTTCATGGCCTACTACGGCTCGCCCAACGCGATCCACCTGGAAGGCCAGGGCGAGCACGCGGCACGGCTGGCGACCTTCCTCGCCCAAGGGATCAACGGCTACCCAGCCTACGACCTGAACAACGCCAGCTACATCATGGCGTTCGGCGGCAACACGCTGGAAAGCAACCGGCACGTCATCACCGCGCTGGCGGCCGTGGCGTTCATGCGCCGCGGCCGGCCGCAGCGGGGCAAGTTCGTCGCCGTACACCCGCGCCTGTCCCTCACCGGCGTCAAGGCCGATGAGTGGGTGCCCATCCGCCCCGGCACGTATGCCGCGCTGGCGCTGGGCATGGCCAACGTGATCATCAACAGCGGCCTGTACGACGCCAATTTCGTCCGGGACTACACCTTCGGCTTCGAGGATTTCACCGACGCGCAGGGCGTGGCGCACATGGGCTTCAAGCGGCTGGTGTTGGAGCGGTATCCGCTGGACCGCGTGGAGTTCATCACCGGCGTGTCCGCGGCCGACATCGCCCGCCTGGCCGGCGAGTTCGCCACCAACCGGCCCGCGGTCGCGCTGCTGCCGCTGGAGCCTGACGGCCTCGATTTGCCATCGGCGCTGGCCGTGAATGCCCTCAATGCCCTGGTGGGCAGCATTGACGCCAAAGGGGGCGTGCTGACGCAACGGTTCCCCGACCTTGCGCCGTGGCCCGATGCGCCGCTGCCCGCCGCGGCCTCCCTGGCGCAGGGGCGGCTGGATGCCATCGGCGCTAATCCGTTTGAGCCGCTGGCCCCGGAGGCGTTGGCCGGCCGCCTGGCGTCCGCCGACCCCTATCCGGTGAACGCGCTCTTCCTGTACAACACCAACCCGGCGTACGAGTCGCCTGCGGGCGGCACCATGGCCGAGGCGCTGCTCAAGGTCCCGTTCGTGGTCAGCTTTGCCTCCACCCTGGACGAGTCGGCCGCGCACGCGGATGTGATTTTGCCCGCCAGCACGTTCCTGGAGGTCTGGGGCGACGACTTCGTGGAGGGGGTCGGCTACGCGGGGGTCTCGCTGCGGCAACCGGTCGTCGCGCCGGTGCACGACACGCGGGACCCCGGCGACGTGCTGCTGGCGCTGGCGGCCGCGTTGGGCGGGCCGGTGGCCCAGGCATTGCCTTTCCCCGACTATAAGGCGCTCTGTGAGCACCGCCGGTCGGCTATTGACACCGACTGGGACAAGTTCCAGGAGAACGGCGTCTGGTCGGAGCTGGTCTACTTCCACGCGCAGCCGGGCAGCCGGGCCTGGGCGAACGTCGTCGGCCGCGACCGGCTGAACGCACCCAAGGATGGCCGGTTCGACTTTTTCTCGCGCGAGATGTATGCGGTGAACGGCCAGGGCGACCAGGGCAACCACGGAGGGTCGCCCCTACCGGGCTTCACCGTGCCGGCCGAGAGCGCGGGGGCGACCGAGTATCCCTTCCTGCTGGTGACGCAGGACCTGATCACCCGGCCGCGGGCGTGGTGGAGCGTGGTGCCCACGCTGCAGGAAAGCTACGGCCTGCAGTCCAACATGAAGTGGGCCACCTGGGTGGAGCTCAGCCCGCGCGCGGCCGCGCCGCTGGGGTTGAAGGACCACGACCGTGTCTGGGTCGAGTCGCCCGCGGGCAAGGTTCAAGCGGTGGTCCGCCTTTATGAGGGCCTCTGGCCCAACGCGGTCTACCTGCCACCCGGCCAGGGCCACCGCACCCGCATCAAATGGGGCCGCGGCAGCACCGCCCCATCCGTCATCGGCGCGAACGTCAACCAGCTCCTTGCCAGCGAGGGCGTGACGCGGGTGAAGGTGTATAGGGCGTGAATGGTGTGTTGGTAGATTGGTACACTGGTAGATTGGTACACTGGTAACTGGGTAACTTGGTAATTTCAAGCTCATAGGAGGTCTGTGACCCCCGGCCTGGGGCCACAAGCAGCTTGAAAACGCCTGCGGCGCCGGTCGCAGACCGGCTGGGAGCGCGAAATTCCGCAATACGCAGTACGCAATACGCAATACGTCTTTCGGAGGCCCCCATGCCCCGTTGGGGAATGATCATTGACCTGGACAAATGCTTTGCCTGCCAGAGCTGCACTGCAGCGTGCCGGATGGAGAACAACACGCCGCCGGCCGGCCCGGCGCAGACCGGCCGCGACCGCGCGATCCTGTGGAACGAGGTGCTGGCCTTTGTCGAGGGCGAGTATCCCAAGGTCGAGGTGCTGCTGGTGCCCCGTCCGTGCCAGCAGTGCGACAACCCACCGTGCGTCCACGTCTGCCCGGTGAAAGCGACATACAAGAACGAAGACGGGATCGTCGTTGTGGACTACGACCGCTGTATCGGCTGCCGCATGTGCGCGGTGGCGTGCCCCTACCAGGTGCGCTACTTCAACTGGTACGCGCCGGAGTGGCCCGCCGGAATGCGCCTACATCTCAACCCCGACCCCGAAGTAGCCCCGCGACCAAAGGGGGTCATCGAGAAGTGCACCTTCTGCATCCAGCGGCTGCGCCATGCCAAAGAGAAAGCGGACGCCGAGGGCCGGCCCTTCAACGCGGCCGACTATCAGCCCGCCTGCGTGCAAACCTGCACCGGCCACGCCCGCTACTTCGGCGACCTGGACGACCCGAACAGCCTGGTCTACCAGCTCTCCCGCAGCCCCCGCGCCTTCCGGCTGCTGGAGGAGATGGGGACGGAGCCGAAGGTGTATTATTTGAAGCAGGGGTGAGTGCGTGTTGCGTATTGCGTATTGCGTGTTGTGTGTAAGGTTGTTTGTGCGAGCAGCGGAATGTGGACTGCAGAGTGCGGAATACGAAGCACGGAATACGAAGTACGGAGTACGGAATACGAAGTACGGAATACGCACCACGCACCACGGAGACGTGACTGAATGACCAACCTTCATCGGGAATCTGAGCTAGAAAAGGCCGTCCTCAACCCCCTCCGCCACACCAGCGTGCGGTTTTGGCTGGCGATCGGGGGGCTGGGCACCTTGGTCGCGCTCATGGTGGTCGTGCTGGTGCGGCAGTGGGTGTTGGGCCTGGGCGTCACCGGGCTGAGCCGGCCCGTGTACTGGGGCATCTACATCACCAACTTCGTCTTCTTTATCGGCATCAGCCACGCAGGCACGCTGATCTCGGCCATCCTGCGCGTGACTAACGCCGAGTGGCGCCGGCCCATCACCCGCATCGCCGAGGCGATTACTTTCTTCGCCCTGCTCCTGGGCGCAATGCAGATCTTGATTGACCTGGGCCGCCTGGATCGCGTCCTCAACGTGGTGATCTTCGGCCGGTTTCAGTCGCCCCTGTTATGGGACGTGACCTGCATTACCTTGTACCTGTTGAGCAGCACGCTGTACCTCTATCTGCCCATGATCCCCGACCTGGCGCGGCTGCGCGATCGGTGGCGACCCACTCAAGATGCTTCTGTCACCCTGAGCGGGTCTACGCCTGACCTTTCGTCGCGACAAGCCACCAGCGAAGGGTCTCGCGCCCCAACGAGGAGATTCTTCGCTTTCGCCTCGCCGCAACGTACTTCTCGGGGTCGAGCCGCTCAGAATGACATCCTCCGCCACTGGCGCTACCACCTCTACCGCATCCTGGCCCTCGGCTGGCACGGCAGTGCGGAGCAGCATCGCCGGCTGGAGCGGGCCATCGGCATCATGGCGATCCTGATCATCCCCATCGCGGTCTCGGTGCACACCGTGGTGTCGTGGATCTTCGGCATGATGATGCAGCCCATGTGGCACAGCACGATCCTCGGCCCGTATTTCGTCGTTGGCGCGATCTTCTCCGGCATCGCCATGCTGTTCCTGTTCATGACGCTGATCCGTAAGATGTGGCATCTGGAGCGGTGGATCGGGCCGAAGCAGTACGATTACCTGGGCCTCCTGCTGCTGGTGATGAGCGCGTTCTGGGGCTATTTCACCCTGGCCGAGTACCTGACCACCGGCTACGGCACGCTGGTGCACGAGCAGCACGTGCTGCAGGCCAAGCTCAGCGGCGAGTACGCGCCGTGGTTCTACGCTATGGTGTTCCTGAACTTCGTTGTGCCGTTCGCCGTCCTGATCCGGCGCAAGGGGCGGACCCCGACCGGCACGGTGATCGCGTCGGCGGCCATCGCGGTCGGCATGTGGATCGAGCGTTTCACCATTATCGCGCCGACTTTAACCCGGCCCTCGCTGGGCTACGAGCACGCGGTCTACACGCCGACCTTCACCGAGATCGCCATGACCGCCGGCTCGCTGGCACTGTTCGCCATGCTCTTCCTGCTCTTCTTCAAGCTCTTCCCGGCCATCTCGGTGTGGGAGGTGGAGGAAGGCGAGCATGTCGCCGCGGTGAAGCGCAAGGCCGAGGAGCTGATGGCCGCGCCGCAGATTTGATGTTTTCCGGAATCGAGGCTTCAGCCGGTCATTCGTGTTAACCAGAGAGACCGGCTAAAGCCTCGATTCCAGACTCACGCAGTACGCATCACGCAACACGCATCACGGAGCACTCTCCCATGGCTCACTGGATCCTGGACACCGCCGGCGTCGGCGGGATCATCGTCGGCCTGGTCGCCATCCCGGTGCTGATCGCCTATTTCCGCATGGTGCGGTGGATCGCGGCGGCGCCCCGCGCCCCACACGGCCCTGAAGATGCGACCGGAGGCGATGAACGATGAACGAAGGATGTGTGTCCACTTTTGGCTTGGGACGCGGACTACGCAGACGACGCGGACGACGCGGATATGATCAGGAGATTTTCCGCGTCGTCCGCGGTATCCGCGTCGTCCGCGTTCCGGTCCTTTTCGCCCTGGCAACGCGTCCACCGTGGATAACAGCCCTCCTCTGCGCCACCTTACTGCTGGTCCTGGCCAGCCCGGCGATAGTCACCGCTGAAACATTGCAGCCCGGCAACTACTGCGCCTCCTGCCATATCGCGACCGACCCGGCGCCCGGCAAGCTGGCCGAGTGGCAGGCGCGGCCGCCGGAGGAGGCGACCTGCCCCGCGGTGAAAGCCTACCGCGAGGAGTTGCTCTACACCGAGCACCTGTTGACTGCCACCGAGCGGGCCGGGACGTTCACCGGCGGCCGGGCTGTGGCGGCGCAGGAGAAGCGGCTGGCCGCGTTCCGCCAGGGCTACGAGGCGCTGCGGGCCGCGCCTGTGACGAGCCTGGACGCGTTCACCTCGCAGGCGCAAACGCTGCGCTTCCAGGGCAACAAGGTTTACGCGGCGTTCAACCAGGCGATTGACGCCGGCAAGCGCAATTGGGTCTTGCTCTTCGCCGCGCTGATCACGCTGGTCGTGCTCGGCTCGCTGGCGTGGGGGCTGCGCAACACGCTGAAGTTCCGGCCCGCGGCGCGGACATGGTGGCGTGAATGGCGGCCGGGCTGGGGCGCGGCGGTGACGCTGGGCCTGATCTTCGTGCTGTTCGCGCTGCCCCTGTTCCGCACCCCCGCCGCGGCCGTGGCGACTCCCACCACTGAGGAGCAAGCAGTCCAGACGACCCTGGACACCTCCGGCCGCGTGGCCGATACCGCCGACCGGGCGCTGGCGCGCGCGTGGATGCTGGCGCGGGTGGGCGCGGCGTGGGCGCAGCTCGACCCGGCCCAGGGCGAAGCCGCGCTGTCCGCCGCGTTGGCCGCCGCGGACGAGGCCCGGGCCTACGCCGATGCGCTGTGGGGCCAGGCCCAGGCCGCACAGGAGGCCGGCATCGGCTCGGCCGCTGGCCAGGAGAAAGCGGCCCTGGTCGCCGCGCAGTTGGAAGCCGTGCGTAACCGGGCCTGGGGCCTGCGCCTGATCGCGGCCGAGTGGGCGGTAGTGGACGGGGCGCGGGCGGCCGAGATCATGGCTCAGGCGCAGGCGTTGGCTGAAACGAACCGCACCCCCTACGGCCGGCTCGACCTGGCCGCCATCGCCGCCGAGCGGCCCAGGCTGGATCCGCCCGGCGCTGCCGCGGTTGCCTCTTACATCCTGCGGACCGATCGCATCATCCCGACGCTGAGCGACGTCGCCGCCGCGCGCGATCTGCTGCTCACGCTGCCCACTGAAGCGGAGAAGGCCGAGGTCCTGCGCTTCATCGCGGCCACGACCGGCGCGCAGGCGGACTTCGACGCCGCGCTGTCAATGGCCCTCGCCGCCCGCGTCCGCGGCGACCCCCTGGCCCCGGCCGAAGCGTCATTGGCCCTGGCAAAGGCGATGCTGCCGGTGGACAAGGCGATGGCGCGGGCCGCGTTCGCGCAGGCGTACGAGGTTGCGCAGAAGATTGTGGTGAAGTACAAGTAAAATCAAGCCCATGCAGACAGACAGGGAAACACTCGAACAGCGGGTTCAACGAGTCGTTAGCGAAGAGGTATCAATTGTTCCGTACGATCCGCGTTGGCCGGAGCTTTTCCGTCAAGAAGCGGAACACCTGTTGTCCTGCCTGCCCAAAGATCTCATCCGGCGGATCGAGCATTTCGGCAGCACGGCGGTGCCGGGGCTTGCGGCGAAGCCTATTGTTGATCTGCTTGTGGAGGTGACCGATCTGCAGGAAACTAGAGTTCGGATCGTCCCGGTGCTGGAGTCGCAAGGCTACGAGTATTTCTGGCGTCCAACTCACGGGGATGACGGCCCGCCGTTCTATGCCTGGTTTATCAAGCGAGACCCACAGACTGGAACTCGCACCCATCATATCCACATGGTGGAGGCAGACTTCCATGAACACTGGGATCGGTTGCTGTTTCGAGACTACCTGATAGCATATCCGGAGGTAGCGCGGGCCTATGAGACCTTGAAGCGAAGGCTGGCGTCCGCTGAAGCTGGTGACCGGGTAGCATACACGCAGGGTAAGACAGGTTTTATCGCGAGGGTCACCGAGCAAGCGCGGTGGCATTTCTGTAGCGGCTAACCAGCTTCTTTCCGTGCGATCTTGACGCCTTAGGTTGGGTCACGCGGTGAACTCCAATGAAGCATCTGGCAAGCGATTCATCTCCCCACACCTCCTGGCCTGAACGGCTGACCGTCTGGCTGCGAGGGCGGCCGGCGCAGCCGGCCCGCTGGCCGGTCCTCCAGGTGGAGGTGACCAGCCGGTGCCTGATGCGCTGCTCGTTCTGCCCCAACAAGCCGTTGGGCGCGGCCTGGCAGCACGCCGACCTGCCGTGGGAGGTCTTCCGCGACCACATCGGGCCGCACCTGGGCCGCTTCGAGCTGATCTACCTGCAGGGGTGGGGCGAGCCGTTATTGCATCGCCACCTGTGGGAGATGGTGCGGCTGGCGAAGGACGCGGGCTGCCGGGTGGGGTTCACCAGTTGCGGCGGGCTGTTCACCGAGGAGAATGTGGCGCGCATCCTGGCGGAGGGGGTGGACCTGCTCTCGGTGTCGTTCGCTGGCGCGAGCGCGGCCATGCACCAATCGCTGCGGGTCGGCTCCAATTTCGAGGGGCTGGTCGCCAACGTCCGCCGGCTGACGGAGCGGCGGTTAGGCAGGCGCGAGGCCATGCCCCTACACGTGGAACTGCACTACCTGATGATGCGGCCCAACATGGGCGAGCTGCCCGCGTTCGTGCGGCTGGCGGCCGACCTGGGCGCGAACGAGGCGGTGGCGACCAACCTGACCTACGCGTTCACGCCGGAGCTGGATGCGCTGCGGGTCTTCGGCCCGTCGCCCGACCCGGCGCATCTGGCCCTGGTGGCGGAGGCGGAACGGGAGGCCGCGCGGCTTGGCATCAAGTTCCGGGCGTACCCGCTGACGGCCAGCGATGCGGTGCTGGCGTGCGACGCGCGGCCGGAGGAGACCGCGTTCATCAACAGCCTGGGCCAGGTGACGCCGTGTGTGTACCTGGGCATGCCTGTGGTAAAATCGGCCCCGCGCTATTTCGAGGGGGCTGACCGGCCGTTGACGCCGGTCAGCTTCGGGGATGTGCGGGATGGGCTGCTCGAAGCGTGGGGAGGCCGGCCGCGCAAGGCGTTCTGCGCCGCGTTTCAGCGGCGCAAGGCCGGCGCCCGCACGTCGCTGCTGTTGGCCGTGGCCGATGGGGAGGCGCAGCCCTTGCCCCCGCCGCCTGAGCCGTGCCAGCATTGTTACAAGATGTTGGGATGCTAACATGCGACCTGCGTAGTAGCGCGATGAAAACGGGACGCGGACGACGCGGACAACGCGGACTACGCGGACAAGTCTCGATTGGATGTAGTCAAACTCATTTGTGGGCGAGTCGTGAGCGGAGTGCGCTGGCCCGCAGTCGAAGGGTGCGGAGTGGGCTTCCAGTCAGGCCCCATCCTTCGTCTACGCCTCGCGAACTACTGCGAGGCTCCGCTCAGGATGCTTGTGAGCTGCTTTTGAATACACCCATCTTAACCTTATCCGCGTCCTCTGCGTCGTCCGCGTAGTCCGCGTCCCAAAAAGGAGCCACCAATGGCCTTTCACTGGTTTGCCGTCATCTTTGCCTGGGCCTCGGTCGTGATCTTCTTCGCGGTCGCGGTGTACCGCGTGATCAAGATCTCGTCCATGCCGATGGGCCTGCGCTGGGAGGTCTACCCCATCCCGCACGAGGCCCGCGCCAGGCGCGAGTACGGGGGCTCGTACATGGAGGAGACAGACTGGGCCAAAGCCCACAAGCGCCGCTCGTTCTGGGCCGAGGTCATCGAGTTCCTCGCGCCTGAAGCCATCGAGATCGGGACCGAGATCCTGACGATGAAAAAGGTGCGCGCCCACAACCGCTATGGCATCTGGGCCTTTTCGACCCTGCTCCACTGGGGCATCTACCTGTTCGTGCTCTGGGCGCTGCTGCTGATCGTCCAAAGCCTGACCCGCAGCGCGGCGCTGGCCGCGGTCGCGGGGCCGCTGCTCGTCGTCGCCTGCGCGGTGGGCCTGGTCGGGGCCATCGGCTTGATCGTGCGCCGCGCCACCACGCCCGACCTGGCGCGCTACACCGCGCCGATTGACTACTTCAACCTGGTTTTCCTGGCCGCCATCTTCCTCTTCGGGCTGATCTCGTGGGCGGGCGATCCGGCGCTGGCGGGGCATCGGGCCTACATAGGCGGCGCGCTGACCTTCCAGCCCGCGGCCGTGCCCTGGGCCGTCCTGACGACCTTTCTGCTCTTTTGGGCCTTCGTCGTCTACATGCCGTTCTCCAAGCTGCTGCACTACGTCATCAAGTACTTCCTCTATCACCAGGGGCTGTGGGACGACGCGTTCAAGACCAAAGACTCGGCCGTGGATCAGCAGGTGGTGCGGCAGCTCGGCTACCGGGTGACATGGGGCGCGCCGCACATCGCCCCCGGCAAGACGTGGCTGGAGGAAGCCCAGACGATCACCCCGGAGGGAGACAAGAAATGAGCCGCCAACCGATCCGCTTCCGGGACATCGCCCGGCTTTCCGATGAACCGCTGGCCCCGCTCAGCGCCGGCGACCTGATGCCGCTCCCCGTGCTGAGCGACGTGCCGGAGCTGACGCCGCCCCGGCCCCGGTGGCTGGAGAATTACGACCTCTCGCTGGACGGCTTCTCCGATTTCGATATCCCGATGCCGAAAACGCCGGAGGAGCGGGAGCGGCTGGTGCGGGGCTTCCTGACCGGGCTAGAGAAGCTGCTCGACCCCGAAAACAACTGGACCTTCAGCAAGCTCTTTCGCCTGTCGCTGGACTACTGCATGCGCTGCCAGACCTGCTCGGAGGCGTGCCACGTCTACCTGGGCAGCGGCCGGCAGGAGATCTACCGGCCCACCTACCGCTCCGAGATCCTGCGGCGCATCTACCAGCGCTACTTCACCCCGGCCGGCAAGCTGATCGGGCCGCTGATCGGCGCGGATGTCGAGGTGAACTTCAAGACGGTGTGGCGGCTGCTGGAGCTGTCATACCGCTGCAACATCTGCCGCCGCTGCGCACAGGTGTGCCCGGCCGGCATTGACAACGCGCTGATCGCCCGCGAGATCCGCAAGCTGTTCAGCCAGGAGCTCGGCATCGCGCCGACCGAGCTGCTGCGCAAGGGCACGCGGCAGCACCTCCAGGCCGGCTCCTCCACCGGCATGAACCCGGCCGCGTTCCGCAACTCGGTGGAGTTCCTGGAAGAGATCATCGAGGAGAAGACCGGCCGCAAGATCACCATCCCGGTGGACAGAAAGGGCGCGGACATCCTGCTGATCCACAACGCGGGCGAGTTCCTGTCGTGGCCGGAGAACCCCGCCGCGTTCGCGATCCTGCTCGACGCGGCCGGCATCAACTGGACGTTGAGCAGCGAGATGCTGGGCTACGACGCGGTCAACTACGCGGTCTGGTTCGACGACGTGGAGCTGGCCCGCATCGCTTTGCAGCAGGTGGAGATCGCGCGCCGGCTCGGCGTCAAGAAGATCGTGGTCGGTGAGTGCGGCCACGCGCACAAGGCCATCTGCGTCGTCGCTGACCGTGTGCTGCCCGGTGAGCTCAGCGTGTCGGAGATGCCGCGCGAGAGCTGCCTGCCGCTGCTGTGGGACATCGTCCGCAGCGGCGCGATCCGCTTCGACCCGAGCCGCAACAACTTCCCCATCACCCTGCACGACTCGTGCAACGTGGTGCGGCTCATGGGCATCGTCGAGCCGCAGCGCGCGATCGTCAAGGCGGTATGCAGCCAGCCGCTGCGCGAAATGGCGGAGCATGGCGTGCACAACTACTGCTGCGGCGGCGGCAGCGGCTTCGCCATCATGGACACCCTTAACTTTTCGCAGTGGCGCAATGCCGTCTCGGCCCGCATGAAGATCGCGCAGATCCTCGATACGTTCGGGGACGTCCTGGACCCCGGCATCCGCAAGTACGTGATCGCGGCCTGCTCGAACTGCAAGGGCACGATCCGCGATGCGATCAACTATTACGATCTGTGGGAGCAGCACGGCATCTGGTACGGCGGGCTTGCCGACCTGATGGTCAACGCGATGGCCGATCTGCCGGGGCCGTATATCACGTGGAATGAGGAGATGTAGGTGGATTCCAAGAAGGTTCTGATCGTCGCCACCTGTGGCCCGGAACTGCCGCAGCGCACCTCGGCGCCGTTCCTGTTCGCGCAGCAGGCCGCGGCCCAGGGGCATGAGACGAGCATTTGCTTCGTGCTGCAAGCGCCGCTGCTGCTCAAGCGCGACCTGATCGAGACGGTGCGCGCCAAAGCGGGCGGCCGCACGATGCGTGAATGGGTGGATGAGACGTTGGCGGCCGGTGTAAGGTTCTATGTCTGCGACGCCGCGCTCCAGCTCTGCGACATGACGCCGGACGACCTGATTGACGAGGTCGAGAACCTGGTCGGCCCGTCGTTCCTGATCACGCAGGGGCTGGCTTCCGATCTGGTGTTAAGTTTCTGATGTGCGCACTTGTAGGGGCGTACCCTTGCGGTCGCCCCCCTTGCGGTCGCCCACGGGGGCAGGCGCGAGGCCGTGCCCCTATCGGAAATGTTCGTCGTCATCGTTGACATCGAGAAGTGCCGGGCGTGCGGGGAGTGCGTCCGGGTCTGCCCCAACCAGGCGTTCGCGCTGGTCGAGGAGGAGGGCCGGTGCTGCGTCATCTTTCGGGGCGACCCCGGCGACTGCATCGGCTGCTACTCGTGCGAGGCGAGCTGCGAGGACGGTGCGATCCAGGTGCTGGATTTGTGAGGGCGAAATATGGAACGCGGAGAGCCTGCCCCGCAGTTTCGGGCACAACGCGGACTACGCGGACGACGTGGATTTGATCTGGTTTTGTCCGCGTCCTCCGCGTTGTCCGCGTAGTCCGCGTCCAGTTTTCGGGGCAAACATGGCTATCCCACGTCTCGTGATCGGCGCGCCGCAGGGGCGCAGCGGCAAGACCACCGTGACCCTGGGGCTGTGCGCGGCGCTGGCGGCTCGCGATCTGATCGTGCAGCCGTTCAAGAAGGGGCCGGACTACATTGACCCCTCCTGGCTGAGCGAGGCCGCGGGCCGGCCTTGCCGCTCCCTCGACCCCTTCTTCTGCGGCGATGACGCGCGCCTGGCTGCCGCATTCCTGGCCGGCGTCGCCGGGGCGGATGTCGCGATCGTCGAGGGGAATCATGGGCTGTACGATGGGATAGGACACCTCACTCCCAACGCCAAGTCCCCCCCTAACTGGAATCGAGGCTTTAGCCGGTCTGTTGGTCAACGCGAGAGACCGGCTGAAGCCTCTATTCCGGACTTGCAAACCGAGGATGATGCCTTCGGCAGCACCGCCGCGGTGGCCCGCGCGCTCGCCGCGCCGATCCTGCTGGTCGTCAACACCGCGCGCATGGGCCGCAGCGTCGCCGCGCTGGTCCACGGCTATCAGACCTTCGAGCCGGATACGCCCATCGCTGGCGTGATCCTCAACAACGTTGCCCGCGGCCGCCACGAGGCCAAGCTGCGCGCCGCAGTTGAGCACCACTGTGGCATCCCCGTCCTCGGTGCGCTGCCCCGCGACGAGGCGCTCGCCATCCCCGACCGCCATCTCGGCCTGGTGCCCCGCGCCGAGGATGAAGGCCTGCTCCCCGCGATCGCCGCCTGCCGCGCCGCGGCGGAGCGACACTGCGACCTGGATGCGATCCTTGCCATTGCGCGCAACGCTGGACTACTGCGTACTGCATACTCCGTACCACATCCTACGCAACACGCAACACGCAATACGCAATACGCAGTACGCAATACGCAGTACGCAGTACGCCTCGCCGTCTTCCGCGACCGCGCGTTCACCTTCTATTACCCGGAGAACCTGGAGGCGTTGGAAGCGGCCGGCGCGGAGCTGGTCTTCGTGGATGCATTTCGGGATGCGGCGCTGCCCCCGGTGGACGGCCTGGTGATCGGCGGCGGGTTCCCGGAGGTATTCATGGATGAGCTATCGGCCAACGCCGGCCTGCGGGCCAGCGTGAGGGCCGCGGCCGAGGCGGGACTGCCGATCTACGCCGAGTGTGGCGGGCTGATGTACCTGGCGCGGCGCATCATCTGGGGCGAGCGGGTGGCCGAGATGGCGGGCGTGCTGCCGTGCGACGTGGAGATGACCGCCCGGCCGCAGGGTCACGGCTACATCGAGGCAGTGGTGGACGCGGCGAACCCGTTTTTCGCTGTGGGCACGGTATTGCGGGGGCATGAGTTTCACAACTCGCGGCTCATCAATCTGGTGCGTGGTGCGTGGTGCGTGGAGAACGGCGCGACGACGGCTTACCGTCTGACTAGAGGCAACGGCATCGGCGGGGGGCGGGACGGGCTGGTCTACCGCAACGTCCTGGCGTCGTACACCCACCTGCACGCGGCCGGCGCGCCGGGGTGGGCGGCGGGGCTGGTGCGATGCGCGCGCGAGTTGAGCGTAGGTTTGACGACCGGAGATTGAGAAGGCCCAATGTCAGACGATCTTGTACGCATTCACCCAACTCGTCGAAGCGGACACGAACCGTTCCATGTGCGTGGGCGTTCGTTTGGCCTTACTCTGCTCGACTTCTGGCGTTGGAGCTCATCTGATCTTGTGAGCAATGCTACGCGGGGCATCCTGGCGGAGTTCATTGTTGCCAGCGCACTTGGCATCGCGCCGGATGGCGTCCGAGATGAGTGGGGAGCTTTTGATCTGACTACGCCCGAAGGAATCACTGTCGAGGTGAAATCGGCTGCCTACGTTCAGAGCTGGACTCAACCTAGCCTTTCACCTATCGTTTTCCGCATTCCCAAGACAAGAGCATGGACCGCAGACACCAACACTCAGGAGCAGGAGCCTCGACGGCAGGTGCAAGTGTACGTGTTTGCTATCCTTGCTCACCAGGACAAGTCATCTATTGATCCCCTGGACGTCAGCCAGTGGCGCTTCTATGTCTTGCCCGCCGCAGTTCTTGATGCTCGCACTCGTAGTCAGTACTCGATCACGCTTCGCAGCCTGGAAGCGCTTACCGAAGCAGCGGTCACTTTTGGCGAACTTCGGGATGCGGTACATCGTGCCCTAACAGGAAGCAGAATCGAACGGCAAGGATCGGTTGCCGGATGATGTCGTTTCTCCTCTCGGATTTCTCGCTTGAGATCCGCCCGCTGACCGACGACGACCTGGCCGCCGTACTCGACGTGTACCGGCAGTGCGAGGACTTCCTGGCGTTGGGCCCCGTGCCCGATGCCTCGCTGGCGATGGTCTTGGGTGATATCGGGTTGTCGCGAGCTTGCGGCGGCTTATTTTGTGGCGTTCACATGAGCGATGGGCGCATGATCGGCATCGTGGATTACGTGCCCGGCAACTACGAAGGTGATCCGCACGCCGCTTACATCTCCCTCCTGATGATCGCCGCGCCGTTTCGGCGGCAGGGGGTCGGCCAGGCCGCGCTCGAGGCCATCGAGCGCGAGATCAGGCGCGACGCGCAGGTCAGCGCGATCCTGGCTGGTGTCCAGGTCAACAATCCGCAGGCCATCCGCTTCTGGCAGCGCAACGGCTATCGCATCGTCGGCGGCCCGGAGCTCATGCCCGACCGCACCACCGTCTATCACCTGCGCAAGGATCTGACCCTGCCCATCGCGCCTGAACCCATCACGCACCGTGCAGCACGAGATTCTTCGCGCTGCGGCGCTCAGAATGACACGCATCACGCACCACGCATCACGTATCACGGAGCACGCATCACGTGACTAACCTCCTCCTCCTCGGCCTCAACCACACCTTCGCGCCCGTCGAAGTGCGCGAGCGGCTGGCGTTCGGGCCGGAGCGGCTGCCCGCCGCGCTGGCGGAGTTGCGCGGGCTGTTGGCGGCCGATGCCTGCGCGTGCGACGCGTACGCCCCGGAGGTCGTCATCCTGTCCACCTGCAACCGCACCGAGGTCTACGCCTGGGCGGGCGGCGACGATGAAGCGGTCATCCGGCGTTATCTGGCTGTCCGGAGCGGCCTCGCGCCGGATGCCCTGGCCGACTACCTGTACGCGCGGTGCTGCGATGATGCCGCGCACCACCTGCTGCGGGTGGCGGCCGGGCTCGATTCCCTGGTGATCGGTGAGAACGAGATTCTGGGGCAGGTGAAGGCTGCGTACGAGGCCGCGCATGCGGCCGGGACGACCGGGCCGATCCTGTCGGCGCTGTTCCGCTACGCGGCCCAGGCGGGCAAACGGGTGCGGAGCGAGACCGAGATCGGCCGGCTGGCGCTGTCGGTGGCGACTATCGTGGTTGAGATGGCGCAGGCGGCGTTCGGATTGCTGACGGATCGCACCGCGCTGCTGATCGGCGCGGGCAAGATGAGCAGCATCGCCGGCCAGGCGTTGGTGCGCGCCGGCCTGCGTTGCGTGCTGGTCGCCAACCGCACCTTCGACCGGGCGCAGCAGTTGGCCGCCAGGCTGGGCGGCCGGGCCGTCCGGTTCGACGCCCTGGCCGACAACCTGGCCGCCGCCGACATCGTCATCTGCTCCACCGGCGCGCCGCATCTCGTCCTCCGCGCCGCCGAAGTCGAACGCGCCCTGGCCTCACGGCGATCTCGATGTCTCCCCCTCTCCGCGTCTCCCCATCTCCTTGTCGCCGACCTGGCCGTTCCCCGCGACGCCGACCCCGCCATCGCCCACATCCCCGGCGTGCGCCTGGCCGACATTGACGACCTGGAAGCGCTGGTGCGGGCCAACCATCCGCTGACCGTGGCCGTGCGCGACGCGGCCGAGGGGATCGTGGCGGAGGAGTTGGCAGGCTTCCGGGCCTGGCAGGCGGCCCGCTGCTGCGTGCCGGTGATCCAGGCGCTGCGCGCGCGGGCCGACGCGATCTGCCAGGCCGAGGTGGCGAAGACGCTGCGTCGGCTGGGCGATCTGTCGCCGGAGCAGCAGGCAATGGTGGCCGTCATGGCCCATACTGTCGCCAACAAGTTGCTGCACGAGCCGATCGTCAACCTGAAGGCGCCACACGACGGTCACGCCGCCGATGCGTATGTGGATTGGGTTGGTCGGCTGTTTGGGCTGGGCCTGGGGGTGCGTCACGGGTAGCAGTCCCACGCGCATGGATCCGGCCGGCAGTAACGGAAAGCCCCCAGGTTGTCAATACTCGCCATGCTGCAGCGTCGGGCGCCCGGGCGCCCGACGCCAGCTATCTCAGTCGTACAACCCGAACAGGTTGATGGTGGGCCACTTGCCGTTGGTCGTGAAGTCGTTGGCCAACGTCTCCAGGGCGCCGACGATGGCCGCGTCGTTCGGCAGATACCAGTACGGGTCGTAGGCGTTCTCCTGGTTGAACACTACAGCCCAGTTCACGCCGTCGGTCCGGTGCTGGATGAAGGCGCGCGTGCCCCAGAGCAGGCCGTTGTGTCCGGCCGCGGCGTTCTGCGCCCATTCACGGCTCAGCGCCTTGCCCGCTGTGTTGACCCCCACCAGCAGCTTCTCGTTGGCCCGGAATGGCCCGCCGCGCAGGGTGTTGATGACCAGTGTGCCCGCTGAAGGCCCGGAGGCCGACGGGATGACCTGCTGGATCACGGCCGTCGCTTTGCTGGTCTCACCGATGATGGTGTTGCCGGGCGTGAGGAAGCCGTTGCCGTTGCTGTAGGCCAGCGTGGCGGTGGCCTCCTGCGTGCCCCAGCCCAGGGCGTAGCCGGTTTCGCCGCTGGGGTGCGCGGTGTCAATCACCGCGGGTGTGGTCGGCGTCGAGGTGCTGTAGAGCCAGATGTAGAATTTCGGCTGCGAGTCGGCCACGCTGAAGACGAACGGTTCCCAGTCCAGGGGCGGCGTGAAGGTGATGGAGCCATCCTGGGTGAAGCCGTTGGTGCCGTCGGCCAAGCCATCGGCGTCCGCGGTGAGCTGGCGCCAGGCGCCGCCCTTGGTGAGGTAGATCAGCCGCAGGTCGTGGCCGGCGCCGAAGCCGCTGAACTTGAACTCGATGCTGCCGAAGCGCTCCAGGCCGTTGCCGATGGCGATGAAGTCGCCGATCTTCTTGATGCCGGTGAAAGTCATCCCGGGCTGTCCCTTGCGGGCATGGAGGGTGCGATCCAGGTATTGGATGGCGCCGCTGTCGTACACGGCCACCCGCCGCGCGCGGCCATCGGGCCGCGACCACATGGCCGCCCGCGAGGTCGCGTTGACCAGCGTGCCGTCGTCCACGCCCACCATCACGCGCGCCAGATCAATGGCGGACGAAGCCCAGCCGCCATGCGCGGCCATCGGGTCAATGTTGTAGCCGCCGTAGGAGCTGGGGGTCAGTTCGGCGTGCTGCCAGTTGCAGAGCTGGCGGCCGGGCTGGTTGAAGCCGGTCCAGCCCAGGCGCGACGCGCCGGTGGTGTTGATGGGCGTGAAGTACTGCACCTCCTTGGCGCCGCCGGCGAAGTTTGAACCCAGGAACGCACCCTGCGCGTTGACCGGAGTGAGCACGTTGTCCCGCATGAAGGTGTCGTAATTCTTCCCGCTCACCGTCTCGATGATGCGGCCCAGCAACAGGTAGCCGAAGTTGGAATAGGCGTGGGCAAAACCGACCGTGTGATCGAACGGCAGCGCGCGCGCGTAGGCGGCGATGCTCTCCTGGGTGGTGGGCAGGGCGTCCGGGTCCTGGAACGTACAGACCGCAAAGTCATTCAGCATCGGGTCCGCGGTGATGTCGCGATCCCAACCGCCGGTGTGGTGCAGCAACTGGCGCACGGTAACGTTCTTGATCTGGGGGTCGGCCCAGGTGTTGGACTTGAGCCACGCGTCGAAACCCGGAATATCCTTGATTTTGGCGTCCAGGTTGAGCTGGCCGTTTTGCGCCAAGCGCATGATGCCGATGGCAGTGAGCGGCTTGGAGACGGACGCCAGGCGGAAAGCCGCGTCGGGCTGGATCGCGGGCAGGGCGCCGTTTTCCCACGAGTAGCCGCGCGCCAGCACCAGCCGGCCGTTGACCGTGACCGCCAGCGCCGCGCCGGGCACGTTGCGCCGCTGCATGTAGCTCTGCAGCGCGCTGTCGAACGGGGCCAGCGGGTCGGAGCCGACCGGGATGCCGGTCACGCGCCAGGCGCGATCCGCGGGGCCCGCGCGCCAGACGGAGTTGTACAGGCGGCCGTTGGTCGGGCCGTATTCGTCAATGCTGACCGGGTAGTAGTAGTCCGGCGAGATGTTGTTGCGCTGCAGCTCGACCCAGCGGCCGCTGCTGCTGTTGTATTGCAGCACCAGGCGATACTGGTGGCTGCGCAGCCAGAAGAACTGGCCCGCGACAGTGGGGTCGGATGGGTTCCACGAGCGCAGCTTGATGTTGCCGTTGCTCCGCTCCTGTACGTATAACTCGTACCCCGGCGCCATCTGCAACACCAGGATGTCGCCGTTCCTGAACAGCCCCGGCGTCGCTTCGTTGATGACCGACAGCTCAGGCAGGGGCGGGGTGGCGAAGTTGTGCATCAGCGCCACGCGGGCGATGCGGAAGGCGCCGATGTCGGCGGCGTTGAGGGTGATGCTGGCGGCTGCCACTGTCTTAACGCTGCTGATCGCCCGTTGCGCGCTGGCCTTGATCTGGTACTGGGTGGAGGTGGTGTCGCGGTAGGCCTCCCAGCGGGCCGCATCGCACGGCCCGCCCTTGACCCAGACGGCCGCATAGCGCGTTGCCACGGCGCCGTTGTCCAGCACCTGGTAGCCGCTGAGATGTGCCATGCGGAAGCCCCGGTCCGTCATAGTGCGCGCGATGCCGTTCCAGCTGATGTCAGCAGCCGTCAGGCCGATGCGCATGGTGCCGGTCAGCGCGTCTTTGGCCCAGATGCCGGCGAAGATGGGGTTGTTGTTGGCCGGGTTGCCCAGGCCGGAAACCCATACGGGCCGATAGCCTTCGGACGCGCGTTTGTCAATCTCGGTCTGCATCGCGGCTTGGTTCACGCCGTGGATCTCGACGGTGGGGCTGCTCTCCTGGCCCCAGATCGCAACGTAGCGCGGGTCGGCGGTCGTGCCGTAGAGGTCCACGGCCAGCGGGACCAGGCCGCTGGGCTTGAAGGTGTTGATCCATTGGGTGTAGGTGGCGTCCGTCAGGCCGTGCTTCAGCGACCAGTTCTCGCCGTACTTGTTATCTTTCACCCACAGGGCGGCGAACCGGGTATCGCTGCCTGAGCCGTTGGCGCTGACCGCGATAGGGCGATAGCCGGCGTTGTCTCGTTGGGTTGCGTCGGCCTGGTAGACTGATTCGCTCATGCCGTGTCGCGAGACCCACGGATAGACATAATCACACGAGGGGCCGCCGGCCCTGGGCGGCGAAGAGGCAGCGGAGGTTGCTGCGTTCGCCCCATCCGCTGCGGCCGCTGCGACGGTGGGGGCGCCTCCGCGCACTATCAGGGGCAGGAAGATCTGATGGTCGAAGTAGCCGGGCGGATCGTCGTCGCCGATCTCGGGCTCTGTCAACAGCGACGCCGCGGCTTGCGCATCCAGGGGCAGTCTGCCGGGTGCGAGCTGCTGCGGCGTTTCGTAGTCGGGGTCCAAGGCCGGATCGGCAGGCTGCGCCGGGTAGTCGTTGGGATCGCGCGGCGGCTCGAAGGTGGGGTCGCAGGCCACAACGCTCTTGACCTGCGCGCCGACTGGGGTCACGCCGCCCAGCGTGCCGGTCGCCAGGTTGATGATCTCTGTGCCGTCGGCCAACGCACTGTTCACCGTGACCGTGATAGAGACCGGCGTCCTCAGGCCTCTGGCCCCGGCCGGATCGACGGATATCGTCAGGCTGACTGTGTTGGTGCGCGCGTCATAGGTGACGCCGGGTGGACCGTCGTGCGCCACAAAGGTGACCTGGGGGGGCAACGGGTCGGTGATCTCTGCGGAGTAGGCTGGAACGGATGCCGGCGAGGTGTCGAACAACTCCAACTTGTAGACGATGGTATCGCCCGGACACAGCGGTTCGCCGCGCGCAGCCGTTTTCACGAGGAAACCGCTCGGCGCAACCGCTTGCGCCTGGGCGAGTGGTGCTACCGGCAGCAGGCCGGTCAGAGCTAACAAGATGCTCAGAAAGATCCGCCAGGTCATGGTGTATGCTCCTTGTGCTGATTTTGCGCGCAGCATACACCGCGACCGCTAAAACAACGCTAAATTGACAGGCGTTACGCGTTAAAGTTCGCAGCCGGTCTGCGACCGGCGTCGTTGGCCTGACGCTGTCGCTTTCTGCGGTGCGGCGGCAGTCGCAGACTGCCTGAGAGCGTGGAGTTTGCAGTCGAGTGATTTGAGGGCTAAATGAGCGCCTCCGCGGCGGCATTTTCCAAAGACAGGCGGCGGCCTGCCTCGCCGGCCGCGGCCAGGATGCTGGCGGCGAAACGTGCCCGCAGCCGCGCATGGCCGCGTTCAATGGCTGCTGCTTCCGTGGGCTGGCGCGCTGCACCCAGGGCGGCCCGTTGTGCTTCAGCCGCGGCCAGCAGGCGTGCGGACCGATCGCCGATCCCTAGCTCGGCCAGCGCTAACGCCAGGCCCTCCAGCGCGCGGATGGTCTCGACCCGATCCGCCGACTCGATGTGGCGGCGCAGGCTGGCTCGATACGCGTTGGCGGCCGCGGCCGGCTGACCCCGGCCCAGATAGAGGCTCCCGCGGCGCAGGTGTACGGCGGCCATCAGGTTCTCGATGCCCAGGCGTTCGGCCAGCGCGGCCATGTCATCCAGCAGCCGGCCGGCCCGGTCGTATTCGCCGCGCTGAACGGCGATCTCGGCCAGGTTGAGGGTCGGATGGCTGGCCGCCCATTCATCGCCGGTGCCCCTGAGCAGGCTGGCCGAGGTTTCGAGCAGGGGGATCGCTTCGTCAGCGCGGCCCAGGTCAATGAGCGCAGCGCTCTGGTTGTTGAGGATCAGTGCCTGTTCCCAGGTTGCGCCGGCTCTCCTGGCCAGCTCGGCCGCCTCAGCGTAGCGCGGCAGCGCGGCCAGGTGTTCGCCTTGTTCGTTCGTGCAGACGGCCAAGTTGCCCAGCGCCCAGGCGGCCCCGCGGCTATCGCCGATGCTGCGGTAGTCGGCCAGCGCGGCTTGATGATGCGCGACCGCCGCATCGAAATCACCCAGCAGCCAGGCCATGGTGCCGGCAGCCGCGTGCGCCTTGGCCAACAGGCTTGTGGGCGTATCGACTGGCGCGGTCAGCAGGGCGGTTTCAAGCCAATGCCGTCCTTCCCGGGCGTGGCCGCGCGTGTGCCAGTACGTCTCCAGCGCGGCCGCCAGGCGGAGCCCGGCCAGGCGGCGGGATGCGTCGGCCCGGGGGCCGAGGGCCCATCCCAGGGCAGTTTGCAAGTTGTCATGTTCCCGTTCCAACCGCGCCAGCCAGTCGAACATCCCTGGCCCGCGCAGTTCCGGCTCGGCGCGTTCGGCCAGGGCGAGGAAATGGGACAGGTGCGAGCCCGCGGCGGCCGCGGCCTCGAGAGGGTCCGCCAGCCGATGCCGGGCGTAGGCCAGGATCGTCTCCAGAAACCCGTACCGTGCGCCGTCCGGCGTCTCGCTGACGATGATCAGCGATTTGTCGGCCAGCCGCGCCAACAGATCCGCCACCTCGTAGGGGCGACCCTTGCGGTCGCCCGTGTCGCCCCACGCCGCCTCGGCCGCGTCCAAGGTCCAGCCGTCGGCAAAAACGGCCAGGCGGCGGAACAGCGCCTGCTCATCCGGGGTCAGCAGGTCGTAGCTCCAATCGAAGAGGGCCTGGAGGGTGCGTTGCTGCGGCCGGGCAGTGCGCGCGCCGCCGCGCAGCAGCCGGAAACGGTCATCCAGCCGCTCGGCGATCTGCCCGACGGTGAGAGCGTTGACGCGCGCGGCGGCCAGTTCGATAGCCAGCGGGATGCCATCCAGCCGGCGGCAGATGTGGGCGATGGCCGGCCCGTTTTCGGCGGTGAGGCGGAAGCCGGGCAGGTGCGAGGCCGCGCGTTCGATGAAGAGGGCGATCGCCGGGTTCTCCGCCAGCGTGTCGGGTGATAGCTCCCGATCTCTGAGGGGCGCCGGGAGCGGTGCAACGCGATAGGTTTGCTCGCCCGGCACGCCCAATACCTCGCGGCTGGTGGCAAGCACTCGCAGCGCGCGGCAATGGCTCAGCAGGTGAGCCACCAACGCCGCTGCCGCCGCGATCACGTGCTCGCAGTTGTCCAGGATCAGCAGCGCCTGCCGGTCAGCCAGATGCCCAATCAGCGACTCCCCGGCCGGCTGTCCAGGTGTTTCGGACAGCCCCAAAGCTCGGGTCACAGCCGCCGCGATCTGCGCGCCGTCGGTCAATGGCACCAGATCAACCCACCAGGCGCCGTCGTGGTAATGATCAGCTAACGCGTGGCCGGTCTCTTGCGCCAGTCGTGTTTTGCCGTTGCCGCCCGGCCCGGTGAGCGTGAGCAGCCGCGTTCGTCCCTGGGGCGCCAACAGCCGCTCGACCTCGGCCAGGGCATCTACGCGGCCGATCAGGTCGGTCAGCGGCAGCGGCACGTTGCCGCGGCGTGCAGCCGGCGATCGCGCGGGAGCCGCGTCGCGAATCCAACTCAGCAGGGCTTCGGTCTCAGATGAGGGGGGCACGGCCAGCTCGTCGCGCAGGGCCAGGGCGCACGCCTCATACTGCTGCAGCGCGGCCGGCCGGTTGCCCTGGGCCAGGTAGCAAAACATGAGCTGCTGGTGCGCGGCCTCATCGGCGGGGTCGAGGGCCAGCAGGCGGTTGGCCGCTTCGGCCGCGGCCGCGTAGTCGCCCCGCTCTCGCCGGCGTTCGGCCAGCGCCCGCAGCACCTGCTGATAGCGGGCGCGCAGCCGGTCACGGAGCAGGCTCAGCCAGTCGTCATAGAAGTCCGCCAGCAGGTCCCCGCGATAGAGCGCCGCGCAGTCTGCAGCCAGGTCATCGCTCGTGTCGGCCAGGAACCGGCGCGCCAGATCCTCCAGGGCCAGCGCGTCCGTCCACAGTGGGTAGGCCGGGTCGAGCCCGATGGTATCGCGGTCGCCGGTGAACGGATCGCCGCCCAACGCCTTGCGCAGGCCGGTCAACGCCACCCGCAGCGAGCGCCGCGCGTCGGCGTCGGTCGAGTCGCCCCAGAACAGCGCGGCCAGCCGCTCCCTGCTGTGGCCGGCCGGTTCCCCGTGGAGCGCCAGGTAGGCCAGCAGCGCCTCGGCCTTGCGGGTGGGCAGGGCGACCGGTTGGCCGGCGATCTCCAGGCGGAAGGCGCCAAGCAGGAAGAGGCGAGCCGGCGCACCTGGGATAGATTCGGGTGAAGTTGCAGTCATGGCGCCTCCACATCAAGCAGCCTAGATTATAGCATCTCTACGCACGACGGCTGTAACGCGCCATCGCATTTGTTTGACAAGGAGGGGGTGTGGGGGTAGACTTAGTGGGTCATGCGGGTGTAGCTCAGCGGTAGAGCGCCTGCCTTCCAAGCAGGATGTCGCGGGTCCGAATCCCGTCGCCCGCTCTGGTATGGGCCCCTAGCTCAGCGGTTAGAGCGGCCGGCTCATAACCGGTTGGTCCTGGGTTCGAATCCCGGGGGGCCCATGCACGAGGCCTGTCAGGTTGTGACCTGGCAGGCTTCTTGTTGAAGGAGTGATATCCAGTGAGCAAGAGTAAAGTCGCGATTCTACGCACATCCCCCCGCACCGTGTTGGCCGACTATCACCGGCTGCTGAACCTGGCGGGTTACCAGGACGTGGTTGCAAAGGACGCGGACACCGCGCTGAAGGTGAACATCTCGTGGCACTTTTTCTACCCCGGCAGTTCCACCACCCCCTGGCAGCTTGAAGGGGTGATCCGGGCCATGAAGGCCGACGGTTACGACCCGGCGCTGATCCACGCGTGCCACAATCGCACCGTGGTGATCGACGCGCACCTGGGCGAGCGGGAGAACAAGCAGGTCAACGTGGTGGAGGCGCACGGCCTGCGCAACGTGCACCTGTACGAGGGTGACGAACCTTGGATCCCCATTCGCGAAGCGGTGGGTGACCTGGCGAACAAGTTCCTGGTGCTGAACGACGTCTACCCTGACGGGTTTATGATCCCCCGACGCTTCATCGGCGAGAACATCATCCACCTGCCCACGGTGAAGACCCACATCTTCACCACCACCACCGGCGCGATGAAAAACGCGTTCGGCGGCCTGCTGAACGAGCGGCGGCACTGGACCCACCCGGTGATCCACGAGACGCTGGTGGACCTGCTGATGATCCAGAAGAAGATCCATCGCGGCGTGTTCGCGGTGATGGACGGCACGTTCGCCGGCGACGGGCCGGGCCCGCGCTGCATGATCCCCTATGCCAAGAACGTGATCCTGGCGAGCGCCGATCAGGTGGCGATTGACGCGGTCGCGGCGAAGCTTATGGGCATGGATCCGCTCTCCATTAAGTACATCCGCCTGGCGCACGACCTGGGCCTGGGCTGCGGCGACCCACGGGAGATCGAGATGGTGGGCGACCTGGACGCGGCCGCCGAGAGCTGGCGGTTCCGCGGCCCGTTCGAGAAGATGACCTTCGCGTCCCGGATGCAGCACAAGATCTACTGGGGCCCGCTGAAGAAACCCATCGAGTGGTCGCTGAAGACGGTGTTGGCGCCGTGGTCCTACATCGCCTCTGTGGTCTATCACGACACCATCTGGTATCCGCTGATCGGCGCGAAGCGTGTGCAGGCCGCGCTGCGCAGCGATTGGGGCCGGCTGTTCCGCAACTGGGAGACGGTGCAGCCCGACCCGGCCGGCCAGGGTTACCCGGACGTGGGCCAGGAAGTGCTGGCGTTGCAGCGCAGCGGCGCATCGGTGTTCCGCAAGTCGTTCGGCCTGCTGGGCATGGCCGTGAAGGAAGCGCCGGAGTTCGCAGCCAGCCGGCGGCGAAAGGCCGCCACCGCGCGGTAACAACGCGCGGGAGCGCGTCAGGACGGGGTGTTGAGCGCAAGGGGTTCACCACCAAGACACGAAGGCACAAAGAAATCTGAAGAGGGCTTCGTGTCCTGGTGTCTTCGTGGTGGGCTTGTTTGTTTCCGGCTCGTCCAGATGAGGGGAGAGCACAATGAGCTACTACTTCACCAGAACCGTATACATGGCGTTCGACGAGGCCATCACACGCGTGACCGAGGCGTTGAAACAAGAAGGGTTCGGCGTCCTCACCGATATTGACGTGCGCGCGACCATGAAGAAGAAGCTGGACGTTGACTTTCGGAACTACCGCATCTTGGGCGCGTGCAACCCGCCCTTTGCCCATCAGGCGCTGCTAGCCGAGGACAAGATCGGCACGATGCTGCCGTGCAATGTGATCGTGCAGGAGCACGCGCCGGGGGTGGTCGAGGTCTCGGCGGTGGACCCGGTGGCGTCTATGGCCGCGGTGCAGAACGCCGCGCTCGGCGAAGTGGCCGGGGTCGTGCGCGGCCGGCTGCAAAAGGTGGTGGCGGCGGTCTGAGGCGAGCGTTCCGTTGCAGGGGCGTTCACACCCGTAGCCGCGCCCAGCGCCCGCTCCGGAACCGCAGCCACATGCCCAGGCCGCGCAGGTTCAGGTCCACCCCCATCGCGATCCACGCGCCAACCAGGCCCAGCGGCCCGGTGAGGAGCAGCGCCAGCGGCAGGCGCACCAGCCACAGTCCCGCGGCCGTGATGACCAGGGTAGCGCGCGTGTCGCCCGCGCCGCGCAGCCCGCCGGAAAGCACCATCATGGTGGCCAGCGCAGGCTGCGAGAACGCCACCAGCCGCAACGGCCAGATGCCAAGCTGCACCACTTCGGGGTCGTCGATGAAGATGTCAATGATCGGCCCGGCGAAGAAGAAGAACATCACCCCCATGGCCGACATCAAGACCAGCGCGATGCGCCGCGCCAGGAAGGCGTCGGCTCGCGCCCGCGCCGGATCCCTCGCGCCGAGCCCCTGGCCCACCAGGGTGGTGGCGGCCACCGCGAACCCAAAGCCGGGCATGAACGCCAGCGACTCCCCCTGTAACGCCAGCTGGTGCGCGGCGTAGGCCTTGGTGCCCAGCGCGGCCACGGTGGTGACATAGACGGTCATGCCCAGGCGCATCATCAAGAGCTCCGCGCCCGCGGGCAGGCCGATGTTGACGATGCGTTTGATCTGCGCGGCATCGGGCAGCAGCCGGACGAGGCGCAGCTTCAGCCCGGCGCGGCCGCGCCACAGCAGGATCGTCACCAGCACCCCGCCCACCCCACGGCCGGCTGCCGCGCCCAGGGCCGACCCGGCCACGCCCAAACTCGGGAAGGGCCCGGGGCCGTAGATGAACAGGTAGGCGACAGCGATGTTGACCGCGTTCACGACCAGCATGATCAACATGGGCGAGCGGGTGTCGCCGGCCCCGCGCAGCGCCGCGTTGCCGATGAACATCCAGGCTGCGCTAATGAAGATGGTCGAGGCGATGCGCAGATATGCCGTGCCGGGCGCGATCACGTCGGTCGGCGCGCTCAGCGCCACGATGATCGGCTCTGCCAACGCCAATGCCAGCGCGGTGGCCGCCACGCCGAAGAGGAGCCCCAACAGGTAGCCCTGGTGCAAGATGCGATTCGCGCCCTCCGGCTCGCGCGCGCCGGTATGCCGCGCCACCAAGGCGGTCACTCCCGTCGCGACCGCGGCGAAGAAGGTGGTAGCCAACATGATCGCCTGGTTGGCCAGTCCCACGGCCGCTACCGAGCTGGCGCCCAGGTGGCCCACCATGAAAGTGTCCACCAGCCCCACGGCCATATTCAGCAATTGCTCGCCCACCGCCGGCAGCGCCAACGCCAACACGCGGCCGTACCCCGGCTCGCCCAGGCGCGCGGTGATACTTTTCGACAAGGAAAGCGTAGAAGACATGTGAGTCCTGCACCCATTGGGATAACCGCAGCATTATCGCGCCGGGCGAGTTGACGGGCAAATGGGCGGGAATCTACGATGTACGATGTACGATGGACGAGAAACGATCAGAAGGGATCACATGATGCGCTTGATAATACTAAATCGTATATGAAAAATATTAAACTCGATATTGACAAAATTTAATAACCCGATTATAATTTTATCGAACATCGAACATCGAACATCGAACATCGAACATCGAACATCGAACATCGAACATCGAA
>CAZKEF010000001.1:184322-279473 GCA_964551735.1 uncultured Anaerolineales bacterium | reverse complement strand
CATCCGTGAGGTATCCCATGGCGTCCCATCCTCCCACAACCCGCTGGGCCCCCCGCTTCTTCACCATCTGGGGTGGGCAGGCGTTTTCGCTGCTGGGCAGCGGCCTGGTGCAGTTCGCCCTGGTGTGGTGGCTGACCCAGTCCACCGGCTCGGCAACCGTGCTGGCCACGGCCACGTTGGTGGCGATCCTGCCCCAGGTGCTCATCGGCCCCTTCGCCGGCGCGCTGGTGGATCGCTGGCCGCGGCGCTCGGTGATGATCGTGGCTGACAGCCTCATCGCGTTGGCGACGTTGGGGCTGCTGTTTCTGTTCGCCGCCGGCCAGATGCAGGTCTGGCATGTGTACGCGGTGATGTGTTTCCGCTCGGCCATGGGCGCGTTTCACTGGCCGGCCATGCAGGCGTCCACCTCGCTGATGGTGCCGCCCGTGCACCTGGCGCGCGTGGCGGGCCTGAACCAGACGCTGCAAGGCGCCATCAACATCGTGGCGCCGCCCCTGGGCGCGCTGCTGCTGGGCGTGATGCCGTTGGGCGGCATACTGGCGATTGATATCGTCACCGCGCTGATGGCCGTGGCGCCCCTGCTGTTCATCGCTGTGCCGCAGCCGCCCCAGACCACGTTGAGCGCGGGCGGGCGCGCGGGCGCTTCGCTGTGGAGCGACTTGCGCGCCGGGCTACGTTACGTGTGGGGCTGGCCCGGCCTGTTCGCGGTGCTGCTGCTGGCCATGGTGCTGAACTTCGTGCTGGTGCCTGCGTCCTCCCTCGCGCCGCTGCTGGTCACGAAGCACTTTGGGGGCGGTGTGCTGCAGCTTGGCTGGTTCGAGTCGGCCATCGGGGTCGGTGTGGTGGCCGGTGGGGTGGTCCTCAGCGCGTGGGGCGGGTTCCGCCGGCGCATCATCACTTCGCTGGTAGGTGTCATCGGCATCGGCCTGGGCGTGGCGGTGGTCGGCGCAGTCCCGGCCGGCCTGTTCGGCATCGCCCTGGCCGGCAACTTCGTGGCCGGCTTCATGAACCCCATCGCCAATGGCCCACTGCTCGCCATCGTCCAGTCCCGCGTCGCGCCGGAGATGCAGGGCCGCGTGCTGTCGCTGATCCAGAGCGCCGCGACTGCGATGATGCCCGTCAGCCTGCTGATCGCGGGGCCGCTGGCGGATGCGGTCGGCGTGCGCGTCTGGTACATCGTGGGTGGCCTGCTGTGCGCGGGCATCGCCCTGGCCGGGCTGGCCGTGCCGGCCATCGTGCGGATCGAGGAGAACGGGCACGGGGCTGCGACGGAGGGCCTGGCTTCAGTGCCCGTACCTGTGACAGAGTAAGTGTGACCGGACCCGAAAAGGGGACGCGGACGAGCGCGGATGAACGCGGATGATTCCATTTTCATTTCCGCAGCGCATCGTTCAGCACATACGCGTACCCAGAGACTGGGGCAACCCGCTGCAACCTACGGGCCGCTCATGCGTAACAGAAGATAGCGTTTCCGCACACCGGGAGCGACACGAGGAGGATGAACATGTCCGTATTTCGCTTTTTCAGTTTGCTTGCGGTCGGCGTGTTGGTAGCCGGCTGCACGACGATCCCGACCATCCGCACCATCACTAGCTCGGGCCGGAATGAGACCAAGAGCTACGACCTGGCCGGCTTCACCAAAGTCAACGTCAGCAGCGCGTTCACTGCAGAGGTGACCCGCGCGGGAGGCTACAAGGTCGAGGTAACCGTGGACGACAGCCTGGTTGACCGTCTCGATATCCGGGTCTCCGGCGATACGCTGTACATCGGCCTCAAGTCGGGCACCAGCATCATGGGCGCCGCGAAAATGGCGGCGGTCGTCACCCTGCCCGAGCTGACCGGCCTGGATCTGAGCGGCGCGACGCGCACGACCGTCAGCGGGTTCAGCTCCGACAAGGGGCTGAATGTCACCGTGTCCGGGGCAAGTCGCCTGTCGGGCGACATCGCCGCCGGGGACGCGCGCTTCAACGTTTCCGGAGCCAGCCGGGTGGAGCTCTCCGGCTCGGCCGGTGACCTGCGGGCCACCGTCTCCGGGGCCAGCACCCTGGCGCTGGACGACTTCCCGGCCGCCGATGCCAATGTGGATGCCAGCGGCGCCAGTCGCGCCACCGTCAACGTCCGCGGCAGGTTGGATGCCTCTGCCAGCGGCGCTTCCACCATCCTCTACACCGGCGCCCCGACCTCGGTGCGCGAGAATACTTCCGGCGCTTCGACGGTGCGGAGCAAGTAGACACGGCAGCATGAAAATGGAATCGAGCCTTCAGGCGGTTTGACGCTCGGAGGGAGTGACCGGCTGAAGCCTCGATTCCGGCATCTGAGGAACCTTCCTCCGTAAATTTGCCCCGTTTTCTAATCAAACATTAATCATCAAACCCGCGAATTGTGCATATAATAGCAAGTTGGCGCGCCGTGTTTTCGCGAAGACGCGGCGCTTTCGCTTGTTCACATCACGACCGTGAGGTGTACTGCATGATCGAAGCTGTTGATCTTAAAAAATCCTATGGCTCCGTCGAGGCGCTGCGCGGGGCCAGCTTCAGCATCGCGCCGGGGCAGGTGGTGGGGTTGCTGGGACCCAACGGCGCCGGGAAGACCACCATCATCAAGATCCTCACCGGCTACCTGCAGCCGGACACCGGCGCCGTCATCATTGATGGGCTGGATGTGCTCACCCAGACGCGCGCGGTGCAGGCGCGCATCGGCTACCTGCCCGAAAACGCGCCGCTGTATCCGGAGCTTTCGGTGCAAGCCTATCTGAAGATGATGGCCGAGCTGCGCCAGATCCCCCTGGACCAGCACGTCGCGGCCATCTCGCAGGCGGTTTATGCCACCAACCTGGCCGAGCACCTGACGCGGCCCATCGGCCAGCTTTCCAAAGGCTTCCGGCAGCGGGTGGGCCTGGCCCAGGCCATCCTGCACACCCCCAAGCTGCTGATCCTGGACGAGCCGACCATCGGCCTCGACCCGACCCAGATCGTCGAGATCCGCCGGCTGATCCGGCGCCTGGCTGAGCGGGCCACCGTGCTCTTCTCCACCCACATCCTGTCCGAGGTGGAGGCGCTGTGCGACCGCGCCATCATCCTGATGAACGGCGAGATCAAGGCGGACGCGCGGCTGGCCGACCTGGAGCAGACCGCGGACGCCGTGGTGGTGCTGGGCAGCAAGGTCGAGGGCGTCGAGCCGACTCTGCGTTCCCTCAGCGGCGTGCGCGGCATCGAGCCGTTCCGCACCCCGGATGGCTTCTCCGCCTATCGCGTGCGGGGCATGGGCGATGTGGACCTCTGTCCGGCGATCTACGATATCGCCCGGCAGGACAACTGGCCCCTGCGCGAGCTCCGCCGCGACGTGCGGACCTTGGAGTCGGTGTTTAACCAGTTGGCGACCGCGGCGTAAAGACGTGAAGCCTGATTGGAAAACCGGTACCCAGGTCACCCTGAGCGGGTCTGCCCCGTGAATGGCGTTACGGCGACGGTCCAGCGAAGGGTCTTCGTGCCTGGTAAGCGGGATTCTTCACTGGTTTCACGCCGCAACGAGCAACTCTGGACTAACCCGCTGCTTATGACATGGCATGTCATTGCCGGGATCGCATCCCGCCGCGCGGGATCGTGGGTCTCAGAATGACAGATCTTCGATAGGCGTTGCTAACCCGTAATCTTGAGGATCGAACATGAAACAAACCCTCTCGATAACCCGCAAAGAACTTTCCGCCTACTTCGGCTCGCCCATGGCGCTGCTGTTCGTGGGCGTTTTCCTGGCGGTGACGCTCTTCACCTTTTTCTGGGTGGATGCCTTTTTCGCCCGCGGCATCGCCGACATCCGGCCGCTGTTTCGCTGGATGCCCGTGCTGCTGATCTTCCTGGTGGCCGCGCTGACCATGCGACAGTGGAGCGAGGAGCAGCGGTCGGGAACCGTGGAGGTGCTGCTGACACTGCCGGTCAGCAAGGTGCAGTTGGTGCTGGGCAAGTTCCTGGCCGTGCTGGCGTTGGTGCTGCTGGCCCTGGCGCTCACCTTGTTCCTGCCCATCTCCGTGTCGTTCATGGGCAACCTGGATTGGGGCCCGGTGTTCGGTGGCTACCTGGCCGCAGTGCTGATGGCGGCCGCCTATGCGGCCATCGGTCTGTTCATCTCATCGCGCACCGATAACCAGCTCGTCGCGCTCATCCTGACCGTGCTGCTGTGCGGCATCTTCTACCTTGCCGGCACGGGCGGCGTCACTGATTTCACCAGCCGGAGCGTGGGGGAAGTGCTGCGCGCCATCGGCACCGGCAGTCGGTTCGAGAGCATCCAGCGCGGGGTCATTGACCTGCGCGACCTGGTCTATTACCTGACCCTGGCAGCCGTGTTCCTGGCGCTCAACGTGCTCTCGCTGGATCGCAAGCGCTGGAGCCGGGGCGGGGCCACGTCCGGCTATCGTCGCGGGGTCGTGCTGACCTCGGGGTTGGTGGTCGTCAACCTGTTGGCCGCCAACATCTGGCTCTACCCCCTCAGCGGGCTGCGGCTCGACCTGACCAGCCAGCGCGAGTACAGCCTGTCCGCGGCCACCAAATCGTTGCTGGGCGGCCTGTCCGAGCCGCTCACCATTCGCGCCTATGTCAGTGAGAAGACCCATCCGCTGCTGGCGCCGTTGGCGCCGCAACTGGATGACCTGTTGCGCGAGTACGAGATCGCGGGCCGGGGCCAGGTGGTGGCCGAGGTGGTGGACCCCACCACCAACCCCGACATCGAGGAGGAAGCTAACCAGACCTACGGCATCCAGCCCACGCCATTCCAGGTCTCCGGCCGCTACGAGGCGTCGGTGATCAACGCCTACTTTGATGTCTTGGTGCGTTACGGCGACCAGAACGAGCAGCTCAACTTTCGCGACCTGATCGAGGTCGAGCCGCTGCGCGATGGCTCTGTCAGCGTTCGCTTCCGCAACCTGGAGTACGACCTGACACGGGCCATCAAGAAGGCGGTCTACGGCTTCCAGAGCGTAGACTCGCTGTTGGCCTCCCTGCCCGCGCCCGCCACCCTGACGTTGTTCGCTACGACCAGCACCCTGCCCGAGGCGTTGAAGGACGCGCCCGCGACCATCGCCAAAGTCGGCCAGGAACTGGCCGGCAAATCGGGCGGCAAGCTGATCTTCGAGACCGTGGATCCCGACGCGGCCGGCGCGCGGGTCAACCGCCAGGGGATGCTTACCACCTACAAGCTGCGGCCCATCGCGGCGTCTCTCTTCTCTGACCAGTCATACTACCTTGACATGGTGCTGACGCAGCAAGACCAAGCGACGGGCCAGGCGACGTGGCAGTTGGTCACGCCCTCCGGCGACCTGAGTGAGGCCAGCGTGCGCACCGCGGTCGAGTCGGCGCTCAAGCGGTCTTCGACCGGGTTCCTCAAGGTGGTGGGCCTATGGACCCCGCCGGCTGTGCCCACGCAAGACATGTTTGGCCAGATGCAGCAGCCTATCCGCACCTGGCAGCAGGTGCAGCAGCAGTTGAGTCGCGATTACACCGTGCAGAGCGTGGACCTCTCTACCGGCCAGGCGCCCGCTGACGTGGATGTGCTGGTGGTGGTCTCACCGCAGGGCCTGGACGACAAGGCGCGCTTCGCTGTTGACCAGTTCCTGATGCGCGGCGGGTCTGTGATCGTCGCTGCCGGCAATTACGCCATCAACTTCGACCAGTTCGCTGGCAACCTGACCCTGCAGCCGCTGGTCAACGGCCTGGCCGACATGCTGGCCCACTACGGCATCACCGTGGAGCAATCGCTGGTCATGGATCCCCAGAACGAACCGTTCCCGGTGCAGACGCAGCGCCAGGTGGGCGGGTTTGTGGTGCAGGAGGTGCAGGCGATCAACTATCCCTTCTTTGTGGATGTGCGCACCAGCGGCATGGACAAGACCCACCCCATCGTCGGCCAGCTCAACGCGGTGACGCTGAACTGGGCCTCGCCGGTGCGCGCGGATGAAGCCAAAAACCAGGGCCGCCAGGTGAGCGTGCTGCTCACCTCTTCATCCGGGTCGTGGCTGCGCACCAACACCGACATCCAGCCGAACCTGCAGCAGTATCCCGACGTCGGCTTCGCGGTCGAGGGCGAGCGCGAAGCTCAGCCTTTGGCCGTGGCCGTGCAGGGCAGCTTCGAGAGTTACTTCAAGGACAAGCCGTCGCCTCTGGCGCAGGCTGACGCTCCATCGGCCGAGGCCGGCGCGGCTACGCCCACCCCGGTTCCGCAGACCGCCGGCGTCATCGAGGCCTCGCCGGAGGCCGCCCGGCTGGTGGTGGTGGGCAGCGCCGACTTCCTCACCGATGTCGTGTTCCAGATCTCGGCCAGCCTGACGCCTGACAGCTACCTGAACAGCCTGTCCTTCCTGCAGAACGCGGTGGACTGGTCGGTGGAAGACCTGGACCTGCTGGGGATCCGTGCGCGCGGGGTAGCAACGCGGGTGCTGGCGCCCATGAGCGAGGCGCAGCAACGCATGTGGGAAGTGGTGAACTACGGCGTGGCGCTGGCGGCATTGATCGGCATTGGTGTGCTGTGGAACGTGCGGCGGCGCAACGAGCGGCCGATGGCGCTGGTGGGCCGGTAGGCGGAGAATCAGGTAGCGTTGTTGGAGTCATTCTGAGCGGGTTAATCCCTGATCTCTCGTGACGGAGAGCAGCCAGCGAAGAATCTATTCGCACCGGCCGTCAGAGCCGGCCCTGGAGAACACAGAGATAGGTTTGGCGTGCGCAAGACCCTTCACTGGATGTTCGCCGCAACGTATTTCACGCGACCAACCCGTTCAGGGTGACATCGAAGAGGCGCTCTACATGAGTGCCAGGTGTAGGAGAGAGTAAATCGTGAACAAGCTCCAACGCATTCTAATTGCCGTGCTGGCGGCCCAACTGGTCCTGGCCGTGATCGTGTTCTGGCCGCGGCAGGCAGCTACCGGGGCCGGCGCGCCGTTGCTCGGCATCAAGACCGATGATGTAACCGGCCTGACCATCAGCGACGACCAGGGCAAGACGGTAGTGCTGGCCAAGTCGGGGGACAGTTGGACCGCAGCCAGCGCGGCCGATTACCCGGCCGACGCGGCCAAGATCACCCCGGCCCTGGACAAGCTGGTCGCCGTGGCCGCGGGCCAGCCGGTGGTGCAGACGGCCGCCAGCCACGCCCAGTTGCAGGTGGCCGACAGCAAATTCGTGCGCAAGATCGAGCTCCAGACCGCGGGCGGCGCCAAGACCCTCTACCTGGGCTCGGCCTCGGGCAGCCGCGCCACCCACGCCCGCTTGGCCGGGCAGGACGCGGTCTACCTGGCGCGCAACGTGGCAACGTGGGAGCTCACTGCGGATCTGCTGTCTTGGATCAACCCCGTGTACTTCAGCGTGCCGTCGGCCGATGTGACCGGCTTCACCGTGGAGAACGCGCAGGGTGAGGTCGCGTTCATCAAGGACGCCGCGGGCGCGTGGACGCTGCAAGGGCTGGCCGCGGGCGAGACGGTCAACACCGGCGCCATCACTACGCTGCTGAGCCAGACGACCAGCGTGCGGCTGACCGCGCCGCTGGGAACCGCGGACGATCCGGCCTACGGCCTGGCCCAGCCGGCCGCGACCGTGACCCTGACGACGAAAACCGGCGATCAGACCAAGACCTACACCCTGGCCGTCGGCGCGAAGAACGTCGCCGACAGCAGCTACGTCGTAAAATCGTCCGAGTCGGCCTATTACGTGCGTGTGGCGGAGTTCGGCGTGAAAGACCTGGTGGAGAAGGGGCGGGCGGGCTTCTTGCAGCAGCCTACGCCAGCGCCGACGCCCGCGCCGTAACCAGGAAAACAAGGAGAGGGGGGAGATGGGGCGCGGTCTATTCTGCAGCCACCACCGGCAATGTGCTGATATCCAGGTTGCAGGTCAGATATTTGGCATCTGCATTTAGCCAACCTACCCGTCCCGTCTCCACCATTTGCACCCTGACCCACGTGCTGTCCCCGTTGCGGGCCAGCGGAATGGATAAGGTGTTTTTGGGGAGCGCCTCCAGCGGCGGGTCATAGGCCGTGCCCGGCCCGCTCCGCAGGTTCAGGCCGTCCGCGCCGGCGTAGATCACCCGGCAGCGTGTAACCGCTGGGGATTGCGCCCTGGCCTGCTTCAGCCGTTCGACGAGGCCCGGCGCCGCGTTGCGCGGATCGGCGAAGATGTCCGTGAGGTCTATGATGGCTTCGGTATAGCGCCCGGATCGTATGACAGGCGCTAACAAGTCGGCCACGGTGATGCCCAGCGCATAGGCGCTGCTGGCCAGCTCGACCTGGCCGCCGGCCACATAGGCCAACGCCTGGTTGAACACCACGCGCGGCTCGAAGGGATCCAGCGTCGCGGCCTGCGCGGAAGCCTCGGCTGACCGGGCGTAGTCGCCGGCCTCGTACGCCGACCAGCCCAGCAGCCACCACACGTCAAACCGCTGCGGTGCCAGCCTGGCCGCCGCCTCGTAGGCCCTGACCGCTTCCTGGGGATCGCCCACGCGACGGGCCGCGGTGGCCAGACGCAACCAGCGGTCGAGTGACTTGGGATCAATCTCCACTGACCGTTGGGCGCTGGTCAAGGCCAGTTCGGGCTTTTGAGCCTCCAGATAGAGTCCACTTTGGGTGTACCACCAGTCGGCACGGGCCGGCGCTAACGCCAGCGCACGGTCATAGTCCGCGATGGCGGCCTGCAGTTGCCCCACAAAGTCGTAGTCTTCGCAGTAACGCAGCAGATAGTTGAGCTGCGCCCGCGTCCGATAATGCACCGCGCCGGTCGGTTGCAGCGCGGCCAGGGTGTCAAAGGCCTGAATTGAAGTGACGATGTGATCCCGGAACGGCCGTGTCTCTTCAGCGGTACGGCCGCGCGCACATTGGAGATGGTTTTCCGCCGCAATGAAATAGTGGCTCCAGCCCAACCCTGAATGCGCAGAGGCGTTGGTGGGTGTCAAACGGATCGCGACAGTGAAATCTTCCAGCGACCGCTCCAGGTAGCGCAGCCGTTGTATCTCGCCCTTGGCGTGCTGCCGGCGTAGCAGCAGGCGTGACCAGCCGCGACCGGTGTACCCGGCGCCAAGATCCGCATCGTTGACGGCATGCTCGATAACCCATTGGTAATTCTTGGCCGCAGCCTCATAGCTGAGCATGGCATCAGCGTTGCGCGCCTGATCCAGCCGCAGGTCGCCCAACTCATATTGCGTGCCCCCGCGCATCAGGTAGGCCGTCACCAGCATCGCGCGGTTGGTCTGGATGTCGGGCTGTAAGGCGGCGATAAGCCGATCGTAGGTGGACAGCGCGGCCAGGTAGTAGGGCACGCGGGACCGCTCGAGGATGCGGTGTCCGGCGACTTGATCGGTGTAGGTTGCGCGCAGGGGAGTGGCGTTTGCGCGGGCGTGCTGTGCCAGGCCGATGTTGCTCAGGTAGATCGGCTGCTGCTGCGCGTTGGTTAGGGCGGCCTGGTAGGCCGTGATCGCCTCGTCGAACCGTCCTAGCTGGGCCAGCGTCACGCCCCGGTTGTTGTGGGCCGCCGCGGTTGCGGTCAGGCTCAGCGAGTGGTCGAAATACATCAGGGCTTGCTCATGCAGCGCGACTTTATCGGTTTTGGATGTCCCCGGCGCCTCGGCCTGGCGTTGATAGGCGTTGGCGCGCACCAGGGCGTCGAAGCTAAGGATTTCGTGGCCAGCGATCAGGATCATGATCGCGATCACGACGGCTGCCAGTACACCGGTTGCATAACGTAGGCTGCGTACATAGACTGGCCTGCTGACCTGGGTCGCCGCGTCAGACGCTTCACCGGGCAGCCAGCAGGCGCGTGCGATATGCGCCGCTGCCAATCCGCTAAGCAATGCAGCTAGCAGTGGAAACGCGACATCCGGCCGGGGCAACGGCAGCCGCCAGACGTTGTGCTGCAGGAAAGCCAGCATGGCCAGCATGATGCCGCTGGCGCCGATGCCCCAGGCCAACTGCGTCGCGGGCCGCAGCAAGAGCTGGACGCGCAGCGGTTGGATGGCGAACCACCACCCGAGCGGGACGGCCAGCCCCAGCAAGACCAGCCCGTACAGGTCGGCCAGGCTGTAGGGGATGCCGGGCAGGGGCGAGATGGCTTGCTCGGGCGCGCTGCGCGCTAGAGCGGCGAACGCGACCAGGAAGGCCAGCGCCAACATCAGCAGCGCACCCATCTTGCTCCACAGGATCGTGGCGCCGACCGTTTGGCGGCGCGCCTCTGCGCTGAGCCTGTGCGCAATGCGCTGGATGTCGCTGTAGTGTCGTGTGTGGCCGCTGATCACAAGCCGGCCGCTGGACGCGAGCAGGCCGGTGTCAGAGAGCGCACGGATCGGCCGGCTGATCAGGCAGCGATCAGCGATCACCAGGCGCGTGATTTCGGCCCAGCGCAACGCCTGCGCTGGGCCGTTGGCCATGGCAGCACGGCCGATCCCGTCTGCATCCAGTTCCAGGTCAGTTTCCTGGCCGCGTTGGATGGCTGCCAAGGGGGCGATCCGAATAAGGTAGAGACCGAGCGCGAAGTAGGCAACCACGTAGCCCAGGATTGTCCAACCGATGAGATTACCAGCGATGCGCACTCGGAATTCGGGCCGGATCTGTTGCTCGATGCTGAGCGCCAGCGCAGGCCCGAACTCGTCTTCGACGTCCGGTTGAAGCGGCTTCATTACCGGCGCACCGGCGCCAATGATCGCTCCTCGCTCGGTGCGGATGGCGATGAAGGGGGTCAGGAAGAGCAACACGGCCAGGACGACCAGCGCAACCAGCTGAAACGCGCGCATCAGAGGGTGCTGGTAACGCACCGGGTAGCGCCGTACTGGCACGCCTTCGGCAATGGCTGTCAGCTCGGCGCGGACGGCGTCTGCCAGATCGGGTTGCACGGCGAGGAGTTCTATCTGATCCAGGGTATCGGTCTGGGCGTCACGGTGGCCGGCCTGTTCCCAAGATGCGATTGCAGCCCGGTAGTGCGGAATGGCTTTCTCAGGCTTATGTTGCCTGACATGCGCCTCAGCCAGTAAGGCTTGAGCCTGAGCGGTGTACCCCGCCTGCTGGGTGGCCTCGAAGACGGGCAACGCCGCCACCAACAAGGTTTCGGCCGTGTTGGCGGGTTCTTTGCCGAGGCGTAGGAGCGCCTCGGCCAGGCCCAAGCGGGCACGGGCCGCGCGGAATTCGCCGAGCATCGTGCCCTCGGCCGCCAGCAGCTCGCGGTAGGCCCTGGCCGCGGCTTGCGGGTGGTTCAGCGCCAGGTAGACGCGCGCCTGATGTTCACGCACCGCAATCAGGCCGGCCGCGTCGTCCAGCGCCTGCAGTCGTTTCTCGGCCCGACGCAGCCACGCGCCCGCCTCGCCCAGCAGCCGCGCGATCACCCAGTCTACGCCCCGACCCACACGCCCCAAGGCCGGCAGCAGCGCAGCCACGCCCCACTGCGCCATCAGGTAGATGACGATCGGCAGCCGGATGGGCAAAGCCAGTCGTTCGCCGAGCTGCCAGAGCGCGGGCCTGGGTAGGATGCGAGGGCTCTCACCACCGCCCCAACTGCGTAGCGCCAGGTCCATGTATGCGTAGCCCAGGTCGGTCATGGTGCGCGCGACCTCGGCCTGATCAGCCAGTTTTTCGAAGGCCGTCAGCGCAGCCTTGTGCTCGGCGACCGCGCCAACCCAATCCTCTTCGGCCACCAACGCGCGGCCCAGCCCGCGATGGACCCGCGCAGCAAGGTCTGGCGTCAAGGCGATGTGCGCGGCCAATGCCGTGAGCTGCTCCCGGCTGCTGGTCCAGCGGTTCTGCGCTTGCTGGAGCAGGGCTTGATAGTAGTCCAGGTAGGGTTGCCTGTCGGTCGGCAGCCAGGGGCGCAACTCCTCGGCCAGATCGAGATAGCGCTCGGCCGCGGCCAGGCGGCGTTCGGCGCGCGCAGCGTCGAAGAGACGGTGGAGCACTGTCATGCCCTCTGCAGGTTCAGCTACCAGCAGATGGTACAGCCGTGCCTGCGTCAGGTCTTCATAGGCCGCGGGGTGGGCCTCATGAGCTACGGCTGCCAGCCGCGCGTCGATCTCGGTCAGGGCGCGGCGGTGCGCCTGCTCGAAGCCGTCCCGGTCACTCTGCCACTCCGCCAGCAAGAGCTCCCGCACGCTGCGGTTACACGTGCAGCGGCCCTCGTTGGCTTGCTGAATGAAGGAGAACTGGCTCAAGCGCGCCAGGATGCGTTCCTCGCGGCCGTCGTTTTCGCCGCGCAGCGCGGCCAGCAGCCCTGCGTCGAACCAAAGCGGTACTGCGACCAGGCGCAGCGAGCGCGCAAGCTCCGGATGGCTACTGGCCAGGATGGACGCGACGAGCTGCGCCAGGGCCGCCTCCGGCAGGGGTGCAGGTGTGGCTGCCGGGGCGTCGGGCCACAGCGCCTCGTCTGGCGGCAGTGTTGTAGGGAGAGTCTCCGCTGCGTTGTCGTCGGTCATGCACCGCGTCCTTTGTGCCAGGTACGAGCTTTAAAGCCAGTCATCATTGTTGGCCGAGGTGCGGGCCGCGGCCAGGTTATCGGCCATGATCCCCAGTAAGGCCGGCATCCCTTTGCTGGCGGCAAAGAGGAGCGGCACATCGACATCGGTCAGGCCGCGCTTCTGCACCAGGTATTCCGTAACGTGCTCGCGGTCGAAAAGGGCGAGATCCGTCCAGGCCAGGTACTCTCGCCAGCTATCGTCGTAGCGAGGAACGGTGCGACCTGCGATCACGATGATCGTCCGCGGCAGCAGACCGGTTCGGATACGCGCCAACAAGAAGCTCGTCAGCCAACGGTCGGCCTCGACCGTGGCCTGGTCGTAGGTGTCGAAGAGGAGCGTCACTACCCGGCCTTGCTGCAACTCGGTCAGGCACGCCAGGAACTCGTCGGTGACGCGCGCCTCGATGGCGCGGCGCGTGGCATCGCTGTCGGCCTGGACGAACGAGAACTGATCCCGGACAATGGGTTCGCCCTCGGGCGCGGCGCCACTGAGCGCTGCGCCGCGTTGGGCTGACAGCCCGGTAGCCTCGTTGATGGCCTGGGTGAGCCGGTTGAAGGCGGCGGGGCCGAGCTGATCGCGGATCTCGCGCACGATGGCCAGATAATCCCAACTGCGTTTGTCCCGGAAGTCAACCAGCGCCACCGGTGCGCCCTGGGCCCGGCACTCGTGAAACAACCGTTGCAGCAGCCAGGTTTTGCCCATATCCTGGGGCGCTTCCACCAGCATGACCTGCTTTGGGGTTTGCCGCGCCAGCATTTTCAGGAAGCCGAGGCGCTGCTTCTCGCGGTTCACGAACCAATCCACGCTCTTTACGCCTGGGGCGGCGAGCCAGCGCCAGTCCTCTGTTGGCTGGCTGAAGTCGAAGATCCGGCCATCGGGCCCGCGCAGGTAGAGCACGGGCGTGCCCCATTCTGCACCCAGCCCGCTTCCAAAGACCGCCTTGCGCGCCTCGGTAAGCGCGGCGTCCACCGGCAGGCCATCGGCCAGGGCCAGGTAAAACTCGCCTGCGCTGCGCACCGCGGCGGCGTCGCTGATGGCGAACTGCATCGCGGTGACCGCAGGAACACCTTGCTGGATCAGGCTTTGCGCCACGCCCGCGAACGGGTCGGCGCTGGCCGTCCGGCCTCCTTCACATGCGTTCAGCAGCGCCAGCCGCAGCCCGCGTGCCCCGAGCAGCATGGTCCCGAGCCGGTCGCCGGCCACCGCGTCGGGCTGGCCATCCTCGTCTTCCAGGAAGAGCAGCCCTGTCTGGCTGGCGCTGTCAAAGCCGCCGTGGCCCACGAAATGGAAGACATGATAGTCCGCCTGGCGCAGCTCGCGCTGCAGCGTCGACAGGGTGGGCGGCTCCAGGCGTTCCAACACCACGCGGCCTCCTTGCTGCAGGTCACCCAACGCTGCGTTCAGGTTGTTCCACTCCTGCGCCACATCCAGCGGGGACAGCCCAGCCGGGCTGGCGATGAGGGCCAGGATGCGGAGGGGCAGCGCCACCACTGCCGGGGGTGTCTGCTGCGCCGCCACGGCCAGGCGCCGGACAATGGGCGTCTCGCTGGACAGGGCCAGGAAGCGGCCGTTCTCAGCGTCGTAGAGGAATTCCCACGGCAGCACGGCCAGTTCCGGCGCTTCGGAGAGCTGCAAGCGGATGCGGAGGCCCGCGCCCTGCTGGGCCGCGCGGGTCGTGCTCGCGCGCAGCGCATGGTAGACCGGGCCGGTGAAGAGCGCGGCGAAGAGCTTCGCTCCGAACGCCTGGGCGAGCTGGAGATCGGTGGCGCCGGCCGTTCCCGCTTCGCCGCGGCGCAGGGCCACCATGCGCTCGAGGAAGTCGGCCAGCTCTTGCTCGGTGAACGGCAGGGCGAACGATGCTTGCGCCTCGCCGGCCGGCGCGCGCTGGACGCGTGCCCGGTAGCCATCGGGCGCGGGCGCGATGGCCAGCTCGAAGTCCAGGTAGCTTGTGATAGGCACGGTGGCCTCCGGGTGTTTTGCTCGCCCGTACATCTGTTTGTCGGTCGGGCTAACAACACTGCTTCAGTTCTTCGCGTTCAGGAACTTGTCGAACATCCATAAAAAATAGTCGAATGCGCCGGTGCGGCCCCGGTGTAGCGGGTTGGCCGCGTCCCACATCACGGCCCAACTGGTGACGACGTCGCTGGCGTCGAGCGTGCTGCCATCGTGGAATGTCACAGACGGTCGCAGGTAAAAGGTCCAAGTTGTCAGATCTTCATTGGGTTCGTAACGATGGGCCAAGGCTGGTGTCACCTCGGCGCTCCCCACCTGGAACCCCAGCAGCGATTCGGTGATCTGTGCGCAGGCGCGCCAGGTGTCCACGTAGATCTCGTCCGCGCAGTAAAGGCTTTTGGGTGCAGTCGCCTGTTTCCAAACCAGCGTGGAACCCTGCTTCAGGCTCATGGCGGCAAATTGCTCCAGATACAAAGGGCTGCTGTGCGCGCCGATCACATCGGCCCGGAATGCGGCGGCCGAGCCGACATGCACCAGCGGCACAAGTGGAACCTCACGCTTGATCAGGTCGTTGGCGCGGGCGTACAACTCAGCGCGCATCACGGGGGAAGCGGTCAGCGTTGCTTCTTTCAGAATCGCCCAAATCTCGGGGAAGCCGTCTTCGAGTCTCGGGTTGCCGAACTCGCTCCAGTAAGGGCTCAGGAAGTTGACCGGGTCAGGGTAGTCTACGTCCCAACCTGACAGGTAAAGCGGGAACTCACCGCCCCAGGTAGCCTCCCTGAAAGCAGTTGAATCCATCTCCCTGGCCGTCAGCTTAACGCGAATGTTCAGGAGCTCCTCCAGCCTGCCGGCAATGTACCGCGCCGTTCCTTCTGGATCTGGCAGGTAGCTGCGGGGACCATCGCGGTAGAAGAGCTCAGTCTCAAAGCCATCGGGATAGCCAGCCTCAGCCAGCAGCATCCGGGCCAGCTCGGGGTCGAAATCGTACCACGGCTGGCCCGTGCAGCCGTTGGGGAGCTCGCACGGGGTGAAGTGGGTGGCAATGATTGTGCCCGCCGGGTAAACGTCTTTCACCAGCCATTCTCGGTCAATAGCCAGCGCCACGGCCCGGCGCACGCGCACGTCATCGAACGGCTTGGCCAGGTTGCTGATGCCGAGGTACCCGGTGTTCAAGCCGGGGCGCGGATACAGCCGGAGGTCGGCATTGTCCCGGATCGAGGCATAGACCTGGGGCGGTGGGTTGTCAATGCCATCTACATCCCCTGTTTGCAGGTAACCGAGGCGAAGATCCCCATTATCAAGCCAGTGGAACTCCAACCTCGGAATCGTGGCTGGCTTCCCCCAGTAGTTTGGGTTGGCCTCCATGCGCACGAATTCATCCGGCCGCCATTCCGTCAGCCGGTAAGGTCCCGTGCCGATAGGCGCCTCCAGAAGCTTGCCCGTGCCGCCGGTGGCAATCAGGTGCTCGGCCGGGAGGATGCCGAAGGGGGGCAGTGCGACCTTCGCCGGGAACGCGACGTCGTGGTAGCACAACGTGAACCTGACGGTCAGATCGTCCAGCACCTCGATGGCTTTGATCTCGCCGCCGTAGTTGCAGTCAGGTGCGGTGATGCGTGTGATGATGCCGGCCGGGGCCGCTTGCGGCGCTGGCGCTTTTGTGGGTTCGGGTTTCTGGGTGAGCTCGGGCAGCTTGGTTGCTTCGCTGGCTTTCGTGGGTTGGGCAGGCGCTGCTATAGGGGCCGGTTTCGGGGTTGGCCGGTTATCTATCCGTTCAACCGCCCGCACCAGCAAAACCAGCAAGACCACGCCTGCGATGCCGGCCACCACCCAGAGCCATGGCTGACCTTTGGCGCGCTGCGGCGTTGGACGCGGGTGGGCTTCTCCCACCGGCAGCGGCCGGGCGATGGATTCCTGCGGTTCAGCCCTGACCTGCGGTGCGGGAATTTCAAGTGCGGGCTTAGGCGGTGGGGTCTCAGGGACCGGCCGCGGCGGCTCACCCGGCACCCACTGCTCCCCGTCGTGGACATACCACTGCCCTGTCTCGTAGCCGATGATCCACCAGCGGCCCTGATCGTCTTCAATCATCAGGTCCTGGAGTTGGGCTTTGAAGTCGGCTTCGCTGAGTGTGCCGGCAGCGTGCTGCGCCCTGAGACGCCTGTATTCCCTTTCGATCTCTGCGAACTGCATGGGCGTCCTCCTCTCGGGCTGCGCTGGCTATCCACCAGTTTGAGTGATCGGCAACTACGGATTGACCATGGTCTTAAACTTCACGCCTGTCTCGGTTACTTCCATGATGGTGGCCGATTTGACCGGGTTGTGCTGCGCGTCGAAACTGATCACACCGGTGACGCCGACGAACCGGATCCTGGCCACGGCGTGCTTCACCCTGGCCGGGTCAGCGCTGTTGGCTTCCTGGATACTTTGCAGCAAGATGTTGGTGGCGTCATACGCCAGTGCAGCCAGGGTATCAGGCACTTTCTTATAATGCTCTGAGAATGCTTTCTGGAATGCCAGGGCGGCCGGCGTCGTCGCATCGGGAGCATATTGATCGGTGAAAAACCCACCTGCAGCTGCGCGTAGATCTAGTTCCGTCGAATTCCAGCCATCGCCGCCGAGGAATATGGTGGAGATGCCCTTCTCCTTAGCCTGCCGGGTGACGAGGTTAACGCTATTATAATAAGCAGATAAATAGACGATGTCCGGCTTCGCAGCGGCTATTCGGGCAAGGATGGGCGCGAAATCGGTGGCGCCGGCCTGGAAGTTCTCTAGACGGGAGATGGAGCCGCCTCCAGCTTCGAACTCCGCTATGAATACCTCGGCCAGCCCCTGGCTGTAGACATCACCCGCTTCCGCCAGGACGAAGGCGTTCCTGGCCTGCAATTCGTTCAAGGCAAACCTGGCGCCCACCCTACCCTGGAAAGAATCAATGAACCCGGCGCGAAAGATGTAATCCTTCGTCACACCATCTCGTGTTGTTGTCACGTTGGGATTGGTGGAAGCAGGGCTGATCTGGAGCACTCCCTCGGCGTTGGCGATTTCGGAGATCGGGATAGAGGCACTGGAGCAAACTTCGCCCACGATGAATTTCACTTTGTCTTCGTAAATGACTTGTCTGGCCGCGTTCACTGCCGGGTCGGCAGTACACTGGCTGTCCTTAATAATGGGCACGATCTCTTTACCCAACACGCCACCCTTCGCGTTCCACTCCTCAATAGCGAGCAGAGCGCCGTCGCGGGTCATGACTCCGAAGGCGGGGACGGGACCTGACAACGGCGCCAAAATGGCGATCTGTAGCTTGCCACTCGCTGCTGCCGTGTTGCCGCTCGTAGGTGAGGCCTGAGCGATCATCCGGGTCGGCGTAGCTGCCGGGCCGGGGCTCAGTACGTTGCCCCACAGGGTCCAGCCGATCCCGGCCACCACTGCCAGGGCGCCGATCGTGACGGCTAGCCGCAGCGTGACCTTGGTGCAGCCTGGCCGGGTTCTCTCGGCTGGAGGCGTCTCAACCGCCGGTGCAGGGCCCGATCGCTGGTTTTGGGGCTGCGGCAGCTCTGGTCGGGTCTCTTTCGCAGGTTTCGGCGGCCGCGGCGGCTCACCCGGCGCCCACTGCTCTCCGTCGTGGACATACCACTGCCCTGTCTCGTAGCCGATGATCCACCAGCGGCCCTGATCGTCTTCAATCATCAGGTCCTGGAGTTGGGCTTTGAAGTCGGCTTCGCTGAGTGTGCCGGCAGCGTGCTGCGCTCTCAAGCTGCGGTATAGGGCCTCGATTTCGGCGAAGTTCATGGCGCCCTCCTGGCTTTCAGCGCGGGATATCTTTCGGCTTGCCACGCGGTCTGGCTGCTTCATCGGGTGGCTTCGGGCGGTCGCGCCGGGCCGGCGGTGGCGGCAGCTCGGCCCGTTCCTTTTGTTGCAGCGCCTGGGTCAACAGTCCGACGGCGCTTCCGTAGACCGGATCAACATAGTTGGGCGCCTGGGCCACGATCTCGCGCAGCGCGCCGACGGCTTCGGCCCACTGCCCCGCCTGCAAGTGTGCCACGGCACGGCTGAATCGCGCAGCCAACGCGCCCTGCTCTCGGGCTTCAACCAGCTTGCGGGCAACATCGCGATAGTCGGGTTCAAGCGTTTGGACTTGCATCAGCAGGGTGCCCGCTGTGTCCCAGTCGCGCGCGGCCAATGCCTCGTTCGCGCGGCGGTAGGCATCACTCACCTGGGCCTGGCGTTGTTCGGCTGCAACGCGTTGGGCCAAGCGCTGTCGGGCCTGGGCCAGCAGTTTTTCAGTGTCCCGATAGCCTTGCGCCATTTTGTCCAGCGCCTCAAGGTGACTGATCGCTTCTGCCAGCTTGTTAGCCTTGAGAGCCTGCGTTGCCTGGCGATACAGCGTCTCGGCTCGCGCTGCCAGTTCCGCCGCGGCTTGCTGTTCGGCCAGGGTCATGCGCGCGCGCGTGAGCAGCGCTTCCGCCTCCTTGTAGCCGGGCGATGCCTGCTCAAGCGCTTCCAGATGTCCGATGGCTTCCGAGACCTGCCCTGCCTTGAGAGCCTGCGCAGCCTGGCGATAGAGCGCCTCGGCGCGCGCCGCGCGCTCTGCCGCGGCTTTTTGATCGGCCAGCGTTTGGCGCGTCCGCGCCGCAAGATCCGCCGCCTGTTGGTAGCCGGGCACCGCCGCCTCGGCCTGTTCGAACGCCGCCACCGCTTCGGCCCACATCTTGGCATCCAGGTAGCGCAAGCCCTGCCTGTACGCTCCAGCCGCCCGGTGTTCCTGTCCCTCAGCCGCCAGCCGTTCACGCGCCGTCGCAACCAGGCCGTCGGGGTCGGGATAATCCGGCGCCAGGGCCGCGATGCGCTCGCCGATATTGAGCACAGCCTGCCAGTTGCTGGTCTTGAACACGCGTTGGGCTTCGGCGTAAAGCTCGGCCAGATTGTGGCGGCGACGGGCTTCGGCCAGCAGTGTCCCCGCATCGTGATAACCCGGCTCAAGGGTCACGACAGCCTCCAGCCAGTGGACAGCTTCCGCCCAGGCGCCGGCTTGGTACGCGTGCTGGCCCGCCGTGTAGTTCTCCATCAGGGTTTGCTGCCGGGTTGCCGCGGTCAACTTGTTGGCTGCGTCTTCGTAGTCGGGCTGCAACGCCAGGATCTCCTGGAGAGCTTGGATCGCTGGGCCCCACTGGTCGGTGTAATAGTAGCCGAGCGCCTGATCGTATAGCTCGGCGAGGCGCTGCGCTGATGGCTGAGGGCCGGCACGGGGGTCGGACGCGGGTTGCGTGATCGGGCCAGCGATATCGAACACCCGGCCATCGGCCGCGCGTAGGTAAAGCACCGGCTTGCCCCACTCCACATCGCTGACGTCGGTGAGGATGGCTTTGCGCGCCTCGGCCAGCGCGGCGTCCACGGGCAGACCGACCGCAACAGCCGCGTAGAATTCGCGCGAAAACGCGGCCGCAGCCTCGTCGGTGATCGGGAACTGCATGGCAATGACGGCGGGGATCTCTTGCTGCAGCAAGCTTTGTGCGACGCCGGCGAAGGGATCGGTCCGTGACGCGCGACCGCCTTCGCACGCGTTCAGCACGGCCAGGCGCAACGTCCGCTCGTCGTGGAGAAGGGCGCCCAGCAATTGCCCTGGGACAGCCTTGCCCCGGCCAGAAGCGTCCTCCATCAGCAACAAGCCATCCTGGACGTTCTCATCAAAGGCGCCGTGGCCGATGAAATGAAAAGCATGATAACCGTTGGCGCGCAGCCGGGCCCGCAGCGCCGGCAGCGTTGGCGGGTCCAACCGGTCAATCGCGACGATCTGCTTGCGGAGCAGGCCAGCGAGGGCGTCCTGCAGTTGACGCCATTCTTCCTCCACGGCCAGGGTGGGATAATCGGACGGGCTGGCGATCATGACCAGCAGGCGCAGCGGCGGTCGGATCGCCAGTGGCTTGATCTGGGTGGGCAGGTCGAGATAGCGCACGATGGGTGTTTCAACGGAGAGCCCGAAGAAGCGGTTGAGATCTGGGTTGTAGAGATATTCCCACGGCAGGTCGGCCAGCTCGGGCGCATCGGTGAGTCGCAAGCGCAGGCGCAGTCCTTTATTCTGCGCAACCGCTTGTTCCAGGCTGCTGCGGAAGCAGCTCTGCACGTTGCCACCGAACGCGGCCCGGAAGAGCTTGCCACCGAAGGTCTTGGCCGCAGACAACTCCTGAGATTCCATGCGGCGCGTGCCCTGGGTTGACCGGCCGACTCGCAGGCGAAAGATTTCGATCTCGTCGTTCGAGAAGGGCAGGGTGAACTCGTCGCTCGCCTCGCCGGCCGGCGCACAAAGCACTTGAGCGCGGTAACCCGTAGGCGAGCTTGTAATACGGAGGTCGAAGTCCAAGTACTCGATCATTGTCATGGTCTCCCTCGTTTGATCGAGCCGCTACAAAGATGCAAATAGATTATATTACTTTGCGCCGTGCAAGTCAATCACTTGTGCAAAAACATCTATCACGAACCTGACTGCGATCATGTGCTTGAGGGAAGCAAGGTGTTAGAGTATTACCGTTTGGCCTGCAGAAATCAGCAAGGCCGCTCGATCTTAATCGGAGGCAAGAACATGTACGTGGTAACTATTGATATCGAGAAGTGCCAGGCGTGCGGGGACTGCGTTGATTCCTGTCCGCAGGAACTCATCGCCCTGGTGGAGGAGAACGGCAAGCAGTATGCCATGTTCAAGGGCGATCCTGATGAGTGCATCGGCTGCTATTCATGCGAGTCGAGCTGCGAAGAGGGCGCCATCACGATCACTGAGCTTTGATCTCGCCTTCTCTGGGTTAGAGCCAAAGGCCGCAGCAGCATCGCCGCTGCGGCCTTTGGCTTCACTATGGCTATATCCGCACACCCCGCAGCGCAACCACTGAGAGCAAGAACATCACGCCGAAGATGGCGAACAGCAGGATGTATCCCGCGCCGGGCAGTGCGGGCAACTGCGCAGTGACGAAATCGGCCAGCGGGCCGCCGATGTAGGCGCCCACGGCCCCCGCGCCTGCGCCGGCCAGGTTGGAGATCCCCAGGTAGCGGCCTGCTTCGGCCCGTGGGGCCAGCTCGGTGCCCAGGGCCCAGTTCGCCGCGTAGAAGAGGCCGGTTGCGATGCCGATCAGGCCGCCGCCTGCGTAGATCACGGTCATGTTTGGCTGCAGCAGGGCGATGGCCACCCCCAGGGCGGCAGTGAGGCCAGCGATGCCGGTCAGGCGCTTATGCCCGAACTTGTCGGCCAGCCAGCCGCTGGGCAACGCCGAGACCAGGATGAAGACGCCGATCACGGCCATCAACAGCGCAGCCGGCCCCGCGGCCTCCTCGCGCACCAGCCCCAGCCGCCCTTGCAGGAAATAAACCGCAAACGTCGACAGGTTGGTGGTGCCCACCAGGAATGCCAGGCGGTTCACCACCCACCAGGTGAACGATGGGTTCTTCTGCGCTGCCTCCGCGCCAATGCTGATGCGCACGCTGATCCACACGCCTATTGCCACGGTGATCGCGATCGCCAGCAGCCCAATCAACCCGGCGGCCGGCAGAAGCGCCGCGGGGGTGGTAAGCGACCTCAGCAAGGTTTTGATCTGTTGCGTGCCGGCGCCCATCCCCAGGATGATCGCCGTGAAGATGCCGGTCATCAGCGCCAGGCGCAGGATGGGCGCCCAGTTGAAGGGGCCGACCGCGGCGGCCAGCCGTTTTTCCGGCGCCAGCATGGCAAGCAGCATGACGATCACCAATACTGCCATCACCACGCCCAGGCCCGCCCACAGGTTGCCCGCGCCGATCAGCGTGGCGACCGTGAAGGAGACCACCAGCATCGGGAGGGGCACTTCGAGCACGGCTTTGATACCGGAGAAGCGGCCGCGTTTGTCTTCGGGCACCAGGTCGGGGATCAAGCCCTGCTGTGCGCCGTGAGCGGTATTGGCCGCGAACGATTGCAGGATGGCCATGGCGAACAGGAACCAGAAGCCGGGCATGCCGGTCATGCCCGCGGATACGCCGATCAACACGATGAAGATCAGGATGCCTACCGTGCCGATGAAAATGAACGGTCGTCGCCGGCCCCAGGGCAGCGTGCTCCGATCCGACAACATGCCGATGACTGCCTGCCACAGCAGCGCCACCATCAGCGTCCACAAGCGCAGCCGGCCCAGGTAGGCGCCTTTCTGCGCTTCACCGACGAAGCCCTGCACTAGCAGCGGGAAGACTAGGCCGTTAGTCTGTGAAAGGGCCGTAAGGCCGAAGAAGAAGATGTTGATGGTGATGTAGTCGTACCAACGAAGTGCACGAGACATGATGGCGTCCTCCTTGATGAATAATAACCATTCGATTACTTCAGGATGCGCGCCAGGAACTGCGCCGTCATGGCGAAGATCTGTTGGCGTTCCTGATCGAGGATGGCGCAGTGGGTTGAACGTTCCATCCAGTGCAGCTCCTTGACCGTGGAGCGGACCCGGTCGTAGATGATCTGCGGCGCGCTGGGATGTACGGTGTCATCCAGCCGGCCCTGGACGATAAGGAGGGGCTGGTTGATGGCGCTGAGCCGGGGCAGTGTTGCGCGCTGCAGGCGCAGCAGCTCGCGCGCGCCCCGCAGCGGATTGACAGGATAACCTTGCCAGAGCGCATCGGCCTCGGTGGGTGGGCCAGGGTGCTCCGGCTTGGGTATCTGGGCCACGAACGGCGCTAGCGCAAAGAGCGCCAGGGTCTTCGGCCAGCCTCCGGTTAGGCGCAGGGCGGGTGCGTAGGCCAGCACGGCGGCGACCTCCGGATGGTCGCTGGCCAGGTAGAGCGCCAACACCGCGCCGGTAGATTCACCGCCGACGACGACACGGCGGCAGCGGGATGTCAGTTGGCGGTAAGCTTCCTCGGCGGTGCGAACCCAGTCGCGCCAACGGTAGCGGTTGATATCTTCGGGCTGAGCGTAGTGGCCGGGCAGCAGCGGCCCGGCCACAGTGTAGCCTTGTGCATACAGGCTTTGCGCCAGGGGGCGGACTTCGGCGGTGGTGGCGGTGAAGCCGTGGATCAGCAGCACGCCGTCCGGCCCGCCCTCCCAGGTGAACGGTTCGCCCTCGAGGTGAGGATTGCGCAACGGTGATGCGGTCATGTCTGCCTCGCTTCCTTGGGGATGTAAGTTGTAGGGACGGGTTTCTCCGCACTAGCGGGGATCCTGCCCTCATCACGCTGCTGCCGAGTCAGGCGCGCTGGGGTTAACCGGGCCAAACCCGCCCCTACTGGCTGATTCTATTTCAGAAGCGAAACGCGCGTTGGTCCGCCGCAGCGCGCTCTCGGCCTCGACCCCTCGGGCCAGCGACCACGCTACCAGGTCGAACAGCGCCTCGCCCAGCGTGTCAGCGTCCAGCGGCGCATCCGGCGCCAGCGCGGCCAGCGATGCCCACGGCGCTTCGGGTGCGGCCGCAGGCCGTAGGCGGGACATGCGGTCGAGATAGGCCTCGGCCTGGGCCAGCGCGGGCAGCCCGGCCGGCACGCCGGCCAGCGGGGAGCGCCGTTCGCCGTTGCGCGCCCGTTCGGCCGCTTTGATGGCCTCCCAGTTGGCCAGCACCTCTGCTTCGTCGCTGACCATCGCGTCGCCGAAGACATGCGGGTGGCGTCGGATCAGTTTCTCCACGATGCGGGCGATCACGTCGGGTAGCCGGAAGCGCCCTGCTTCGGTCGCGATCTGCGCCTGTAGGGCGATCTGCAACAGGAGGTCGCCCTGCTCTTCGGTCACTTTGGCCGGGTCATCCGCATCCAATGCGGCCAGCAGCTCGTAGCTTTCTTCCAGCAGGGATGCGCGCAGCTTGGGCCACGTCAGCGCCCGGTCCCAGGGGCAGCCGGCAGGCGCGCGCAGCTGGGCGACCACGTCCTGCAGCGCCTCGCAGGTGGCTGCGCCGGCCCGCGGGGGCAGGTAAAGATGGACTCCTGCGCCGAGATCGGTTCCCTGTCCCAGTTCGCCCAGGGTGATGCTGCGGCGCTGGCTGTCCGCTTGTGCTGGATTCACCTCTGTCATGCTGAGGCCCGCTGTCTGGGCCGAAGCATCTGGCCCGGCGGCGCGAGACGCTTCGTTGGTGGCCTGGGCGGTCGGGCGTTGACTTGCGGACCCGCTGCCCAAAAACCCCTGAGACGCGATGCTTCGCTGGTCAGTCGCCGCATGGAAACTTGAGCTGTTGACCCGCTCAGCATGACAGTTGGGAGTTCCTTGCCGGGGCGCATGCCACTCGCGGCTTGGGGAACTCAGCATGGCCTTGTCGGCGACCTGTGGTGGCAGCAGCAGCGTGGCAGGATGGTCCGGCGGGTAGGCTTGCAGCAAGGTGGCAGCCAGCCGCCGCGTCAGGTCGGGGTCGGCCAGGCCCAGCAGCAGGGCGGGTTGGGCCGGATCGTGATGGGGATAGTGCTGCCCAGCGACCGCGGCCGCGTCCAGCAGTTGTAGGCTGGTGAATTCGCCCTGATCCAGGGCGAGAAGCGCTGACGTGATGTCAGCCATCGTCAAGGTCATCTTGATCTCCGCGTGTCCTCATTCAGGTCCGTTCAATAATCTGAGAAGGATTATACATCCCAACGCGTGACCCCCTTAATCTGGAGCGCCAGCTCTGGGCCGTAGGCCTTGGCCGGCGTCTGGTAGCCGGGATGGACGTCGCCGGCCAGCACGCGCTGCACCACGGCCAGCGCCGCCAGCGCGGTGAGGGTGTACGAGTGCGGCGTGCGCATGCGCGCGGTGGCCCGGTTGCCGGCGGGGTCGGCCACCTCGCCCCACAGCAGGCTGTAACCCGCGGCCCGCTGCGCCTTGCTGGGTCCCTCGGGCAGACCGGCCGCCAGGCGCATCAGGAGCGCTTTGCCCGGCCGCGAGCCCAGCAACCAGCCCACGTAGCGCATGGACTTCATGGCCAGCCGCGCGCCGGCCGGCAGCGCCATGTACGTTTCGATGTTCGGGATGCCGGTGCTGCGGTAGGCTGTCGCCAGGTCGCCCCATGGCAACGTCACCGCGGTCACCGGGCCTGCGCCGAAGTCCACCTGGCGGGTTTTGTACGCTGCGGGGACGGGGACCAGCGCACCCTCCCGCCGCACCATGCCGGGCCGGTCGGCCGCGTCCAGCGTGCTGATCATGGTGCCGCGCGACGCGCCGCCGAACGACTGGAACGCCAGGGTCAACCGCGTTGCGCCGGGCAGCCGCCTTGCTAGATGCGCGGCCAGGCAGTCGGAAGGCACGACGTCGAATCCGACACTGGGCAGCAGCATGACGTCGGCCGCTATCGCCTCGGCGTCGCGCGCGGCCAGCGCCTCGTGCTCCAGCAGCTCACCGGTAATGTCCAGGTAGTGTGTGCCGGTCGCCAGGCAGGCGTCGGCCATGGGCCGGTAGGTCTGCGAATAGGGGCCAGCGCAGTGCAGGACGACGGGAACGCGCTGCAACGCGTCATGCAGCGCGACCCGGTCGGTCAACGGGAACGCGTGCCAGGGCAGGCCCAACTCGCCGGCCAGGGCCTCGACTTTGGCCGGGTTGCGGCCGGCCAGGATCGGCTGCAGCCCCTGCTGGGCCGCCATCCGGGCGGTCAGCGCGCCGGTGTAGCCCGTGGCGCCGTAGAGAAGGAAGGTTTCGGACAATGGATAACCTCATGAAATGGACTCGACAAGGACACAAGGACGAACCGGAGTCGAGGCTTCAGCCCAATGGTACCAAGATTCGGAGGTCGGCCAGCGTTTCACCTGTTCTTACAACAACAATGACCGGTCGGCGGTCAACCGTCGGCCGTCAACCGCGCATGCTTCTCCGCGTGCAGCGTCAGTACATCCTGCTGCACCTGCGTTAGCCGCCGGCCTTGCAGCGGGTAGCGGGTCAGGATCAGCGCGGCCAGGAGCATCGCAATGCCGGGGATCAGGCCCATCAGCGCGCGGATGCCGAACAGGGCGCTGGCTGATTGGTTCAGGAAGATCTGCCCTTGGTTCGATTCGCGCGTGACGAAGCCGGTGAGCTCCAGGATGAACGGCTGCAGGGCGAGCGCGATGGATTGCGCGGGCTTGGTCACCAGCGCGTTGATGCCGAAAAACGCGCCCTCGCGGCGCACGCCGGAGCGGAGCTCATCCTCGTCGGCCACCTGCGCGAAGAGGACGTTGGTCAGCGTCTGCGGCCCGGACAGGCCGAAACCGGCCAGCGCCAGGCAGACCAGGATCAGCGGCCCCGGCGCGAAGGTCAGCAGCACCAGGGCGGCGCCCGCGATCCCCAGCAGGAGCCGCATCGCGCCCGCCACGCCGAAACGCCGGCGCAGCAGGTGCGTCACCGGCACGCCGATCACCAGTGGCACGAAGAGCGCCATCAGCGGGATCATGGCGTTGGTCCGCAGCACGTAGTCGGACAGGTAGAAGAGCGCGCCTAGGAGTAGTGCGTTCATTAGGATTGACATAAAATTAGCAGAAACCAACACCAGGAAGGAGCGGCTGGTGAAAGTGTAGCGTAACGCCTGGCCGACGGGCAGCGGCTTGTCGGCCAGGTGGAACTCCGGCCGTTCCTTGACGCGGCGGGCTGTGATCAGGATTAATATCATGCTGATGACGGCGATGATGATCATAGAGGCCTGGAGCGGCAGAAAGGAGGGATCGGCGCCAGCCTTGGGCCGGAAGAAATCGGGGATCAGGAAGCCAAGGAGGGTGCCAAACAGCCCCAGCAGCGAGGCTGACACCTGCAAGCCATTGCGTTCCGCGTCCGACTCGGTGAGCTCAGGCAAGAGCGCGGAGTAGACCAGGCCGATGATGGTGTAGCAGGTATCGTAAAGGAGCATAGTTCCCAGCATCCAGCCGAACAGCGCGGACTGGCCGGCGCCGCGGGGCGCGAACCAAACCAGGATGAAGGTTAACGCCAGGAAGGGTGCGGTGAAGCGCATGTAGGGCACGCGGCGGCCCCACTTGGAGCGGGTGCTGTCGGTGATGTAGCCGAACAGCGGGTCGTTGAACGCGTTCCAGACAGCGTAGATGACTGACGCGAGCGCGATCCAACGTGCTTGAAGCCCCAGGTAATCCTGGTAAAAGATGGGCAGCAGCGCGCCGAAGGTGCCGGCCAGCAGCGCCTTGCCCAATTCGGCCAGGCCCCAGGTGAACTTGAACCCGGTGCTGAGCCGCACCGGGGCTGGGATGGGTGTAGTCGCCATGTGCCTCCTTATAGCCGCCCGCGCACAGGCAGGATGTGGGGATAATATCGCCTACGTAATTGGCTAAAAGTGCGTTCCAGTTTGCGCAGCCCCAGGTAGATGCGCCAGATCAGCGCATCCCAGCGATAGTAGGATTGGAGCTCTTCGACGGTGATCGGTTTGAAGTGCATATCTTCCAGTTCAGCCAGGAAGAACCAGTTGACGGTGTCCACCAAGCCCGAAATCAGGTCAGGCCGGCCTTCCTTAAGGAAGTTAGCGATCAGGTCGAGGGCCACCCGGCGGGGATTGTAGTAACGGGTCATGACCTCGGGCAGGAAGATGCGGCGCACGATTGGCACCAGCAGGGATGGCGCGCTGCGCAGGAACAGGTCGGGGTTAAGCTGCTCTTGGCCGCGGCGGCGCATCAGCGGCGTGCTGGTGTCCATGTAGAGCAGGCGGAAGCGTTCCGGCAGGCTTCCCCGCTCGGGATCGAAGCCGACAATAGCCCAGTGCGCGATCTGTGCGTTAAAACCGAGTTCCAGGTCTCCCTGGCGGTTTTGGTTGAACGCGAAGACCTTAGCCACCTCTTGAAGCACGGTCAACACCAGCCGGTTGACGTCGGCGGCCGGCATGCGATAGATGGCCATGTTGCCGATGGTGTCTTCCGAGATCTGTTCGTGGACGATGTATACGACGACCCTGCCGCGCGCAGCGTCCACGACGTGCGTTGTGGTGCACGGGATCACGCGCACCCCGGCGCGCTCGCCAAGTGCGCGCACATAACGGCGGTGCAACGCCTCGTAATGCGCGGCTTCGTTGGTGGTGTGAAACAGCGCCAACCGTTTGTAGGCCAGGGGCGCGGCCGTGGGACCGCCGATGGCCAGGGTGGTGCTGATCTCGCCGTGGCCCAGCACGCGCGCCGGCACCGGGCCACGTTCCGGCCGCCGCGGATCGAGTCCCGCTTCAAAGCGCGATAACAGATCGAGGTCAATGTGTATATCGGCCATCGTTCGCCATCATTGTTGTCAGTTCTCAGGTTACATAAACGGGACGCACTTGCCGGACGACCTCCAGCGACGCCAACGCCTCCGGCACGGTTAACTCGAAGATCAGCGGCCCGGTGAAGTCCGCTGTGGCCAGGCGATCCAGAAAACGCCCCAGGTCCAGGTCTCCCCGGCCCAACGCCTGGTGATCCTGGCCATAGACGATCTTACTGCCCGGCGTCCAGCGAGGCGAGTCATGCAGATGGATCTCCGCCAGCCGCGGCAGCATATGCTCCAACGCGTCGAATAGGTCAACTGGCCCGGCAAAACCGGAGAGCACGTGGCCCGTGTCCAGGCATAGCGACAGGTCCAGCGCCTCGGCCAGCGCCAGCGTCAGCTCAAAGGGGAATTCTACCGTCTCCACGGCCAGTTTGCGGGGGTGCAGGCCGGTCTCGGCCAGCAGGGTGCGCAGGCTTTCCAGCGCGCGGGCCTGGAATTGGCGTAGGATGATGGCGCGGGCCACCTCAGGCAAGCGCATGCGGTAGAACTCGGCCGCCAACGCGCCGGTGGCGTGGAGCACGTAGGCCTCCGGGTTCAGGGGTAGGGTGGCGCGCACGATGTAGGCCAACGCCTGCACCGAGCCATGGCGCACCGGGTCGAGTAAAGTGGAAGGCTCTACCGACCAGAGCGGCAGGTGGACGGTGTATGTCAAGCCGGTCTCAGCCTGGAGCGCGGCCAGCCGTTCGATGGCGGCTGGCGCGTAGGTGTGGGGCATAAATAGCCCCAGGTCGCCGCCCAGTTCGATGGGGTTGAAGCCGCGGCCGTGGAGCTCGCGCACCAGCGCAGCGTGGTCGAACCCGGCCACGTAGGCCGGCAGTTCAGCCGGGTCGAGCCCCGTAGGGAGCAGAGCCCCCAGTTGCATCGCCATAACGCCGAAACGCACGTCTGCCTCCTTTGAATATGCCAGCCATCCTGAGCCCGTCGAAGGACTTCGTCGTGAGCGCTCAGTCGAACGATGACGGCTGCCGAGACGCTAGGGCCTGGAACCCAGAAGACGTTCTGACCCCCTCTCGCCCGGCTTGCTGCGATACTTACGGATCGCCAGCTCGCCCACAGCGCGGGTGGCTGCATAGTTGAAGACGAACCCCACGATGGCGCCCACGAACGGCACGACCTTAAGCAGCGCTTCGGCCACCGTTTCTGCCAGCAGGCGGCGCATCAGCCGGGTGACGGCGGCCTGCACGATGCGGGTCGACGCGTCCATGGCCTGCTGGGTGAAACGATTGCCAGCCAGGATCGCGTAGGTTTGCACGCGGCCGGCTTCGGGCGGTTGGCCTGGCGCGTAGGTTTGACCCACGAAATGGATCAGGCCCGCCTGGATCTTGGCTGAAAGCGCGAAGTCAACCGGTATCGCGATGGGCAACGTCAGCACACCCCCCACGCCGGTCACCGCGCCAACCAGGCCTGCCTTCACGGCCTGGTTGGTGACTAACCGCTGCACCAGGGCATCATCGTTCAGCCCGGGGTAGCGCGCCCGCATGGCCGTGAACCGGGCCTGCAGCGCCCTCGGATCCGGGGTCACTATAGATTCGTCGAACCAGCGCCGCGCCCGTTGGGTGCCGGCAATGAATAAGATGGCGACCGCCGCGAAAAGTAACGCGGCGAAGAGGCACAGTCCCCCCAGGCCGAGCAGGATCGTCCATAAGATATCGCGTTCCACAAGGTTCGCTCCCGCCGGTGTGCTGGTCGTGATCAACACGACAACTCTGTCCGCCGCGTTTGCGCTCAGTCGGCGCCGCCTTCGAAGATCAGGGTCCGATTGCCGCCATCAGCGTACAGGATCAGCCGGTTGCCGTCAATCGTGTAACTGGTTACCTGGCCCACCAACTCGACGAAAGCTTGCTCTTGAGCCATGACCTCCTCTGTACAGGCCATTTTGGTGGTCGCGATCAGCCCGAATGTGATGCGGTCGCCCGCCACCGTGACGCTACCGAAATAGCGGTTGCAGCCGGCCGCGCCGCTGACCTGACCATCGTCGGTAAAGGTGGCGGTGATCCCGGTGCTGCCGACTGGCGAGGCCAGGGTTTCACCGGCGCCGATCGCGATCAACTCCCAACTGGTGGACGTCAGCCCAAGCGCCGGGGCCGCGAGGAAGATCAGGGCGCCGCCATCGCCGTGCAGGGTCAGTTGACCGCCCGCTAACTCGAAGCGGACAACGCGTGCCAATGCATCCAGATACGCGCGTTCCAACGCCATCAACGGCTCAGCGCAGGCTATCTCAGTTTGGGCCAACGCGCCGAAGGCTATTGCGTCGCCGGTGACGGTAACCGGCCCAAAGTAACGATTGCACGCGGCCAGGCCGTTGACTTGCCCGTCATCCGTGAACGTCAGGGTCACTTCGGCGCCCGGGGGCACACTTTGCGGCGCGTCAGCCCTGCCGTAGCCTTGCAGCAGCCAGGTGGCGTCGATGAGGGCGCTGACAAGCGGCTCGGACGGCGTCTGGGGCACAGCGGTGGCCGGGGGCAGTGTCGCTGCCGGGAGGTCGGATGCGGGCACGGGCACGCAGGCTGCCAGGGCGAGGCCCAGGAGCAGACAGGTCGAGAGCAGGGCCATAAAACGATTCATGGTCATCGTCTCCTTCGAGTGATGTGTCGGTCAATCGATCAAGGTGATCCCGGCCTCGCGTAGCCGGCGGTAGATCAGGTTAAAGAGGCGCAGTCTCAGCGCCGCCGCCTTGCCGAAGGCGGCGCGCGCCATTACTGTGAGCTCGGCTTTGTTACCCATAACCTCTGAAGTTGAAAGCACCTGCCAGGGCTCGGCCAGGTCGGGGAACAGGTTGACGGCTTCGGTGGCCAATTGTTTCAGAATCTCCAATGTGCGGGCCAGGTCTTCCGACTGCACCGTGAACCTGATGCACGCGGCCGAGAACGGCGCCCGGCTGAAATTGCGGATCACGCCGATGTCACCATTGGGCACCACGTAGAGCTCGCCGGTGGGGGAACGAACCAGGGTGTTCGTCAGGTTAACCTCTTCGATGATGCCCTCGACCTTGACCATGCCGATCGTCATTTCGACCTTCTCGCCGATGGTGAAGGTGTTTTTGAAGATGAAACTGGCGCCGTAGAGCACGTTGCTCACCAGCCCGCGCGCGCCCAAGCCGAACGCGGCGCTGAACAGGCCCACGATCCACAGCAGGGTGCTAGGCTCGACGAAGAGCGAGAGCGTGGCGATCACCGCGACGGCGGTGGCCAGGAACGAGATCAGGCTGCCGACAAGGCCTTCCAGGGTCTGCCGTCGTTCCGGCGATGTACGCACGCGTCGCGGCAGAAGACGGTTTAGCCCCAAAATGCGCCGCGCAATGCGCCGTGAAAACAGGGAAAGGAGCACGGCCAGCAGGAAATAGGCGGCGATGATCAGCAGCAGAACGAGGATCGCATTCTTCAGCGATGTAATGGTCGGGATGGGTGGTGTGGGCATGGATGACACCATCGCTTCAGTAACTTCGGGTCACGATGAAGAAGCAGTTGAAATAGCCGGTGTCCCCGTTCAGGGTCCACGTGCCCAGGAACGGGATGACGCCGGGGTCGCTGACGCGCGCGGCCACCTGCATCGTGCCGGGCTTAACCCGCACCACTTGCCGCGGCCGGCCGCCCTCCTGGCACGCCAGCGGCCCGGCCCCCTGGTAAACCCGGCAGGTTGGGCACGGCTCAACCACCACCGTCATGCCGTTGGGCGCGCCGATGAGTACGGTGAGCTGATACGGCGTGTCGTTCAGAATGGTTAGCTCAGCGTTGCCGCCGGCAGCTATGCTGCCGGTCGAACCCGGCTGTGGCAGTTGGCCGTGTTGCTCCCTGGCGAGCGCGGCGATCTGTTCATCCACCGACAGCGTCGGCTGCGGCGTTGCGGTGGCCCTGGGTGTTGGCGTCACCGGCGGTGTCGGGATGTCGGTCGCCACCGGGATCTGGCTCACCGGAATGTTGAGCTGCACCAGGTTCGCGGCCACCCAGCCTCCCTTGCCGTCAGGTTCGATAACCGACAACCAATCTCCGGCCTCGTTGCGAGCCACCACATCCAGTGGATCCCCTTTGCGCAGCAATCCCACCCTGGCGTAGATGGTGCCGGGCCCCCCTCGTAAGTTGAGGGTTTCGGCCAGCACCACGGCATCGGGTGGCCGTGTGGGGCTGGGGGTCGGCGTCTGCGTCGGCCTCGGCGTCGGCGTCGCGGTCGGCCGGCGGGTTGGCGTCGGTGTCGGCAGGGCGCGCGTGGTCGTGGGCGTTGCCGTCATCGGCGCGGGTGTTACGGCCTGGGCAGCCGGTTGCGCGGACGTCGGGGAGGCCAGGGCATCGTTCACGCGCGCAAACTGCTGCGAAAACAGCGGGCTGATCAGCGCCATTACCGCAATGACAACGACGGCGGTCACGATCATAGTGAGAAAAAGGGCGACCAGGCCAAAACGTCTTTCGCCCATGAGACTCCGCTCCTTTGCGTAGTGGTGGCAGGGACGATGGATACATTATACCACAATGGCGCGGAGATTGCCCTGGCAATTGGATCGCCAACGAGTTTTCGACACGTGGGATGCTCCGACATATACCAACGTCCCGGCAGAAAGAGACAGCAGTATCCTCGAGGCAGAACGATCGATTCGCGCGATGATCGGGAAGGAAGCAAGCGTCCCTAACGGCGTGGAGAGCGCCGCGGCCACAAAGGCACATAGCGCCGATCGTTCTCAGTTGAAGCCCGCACGCTCCAACAGCAAGAAGGTGACGACCCCTTTGCCCGGCCGGCTTGGCGTGTTGCTTTAGCCCCAAGAGCGGGCTTCTGCCTACGAATACGTCGGAACCCCCGGCAATCTCCTGGTGTAGAATCGGCGCCCTTCGTAAGTGGTCTCCACCAGTTGGCCCCTCCCCACCAGTTCATGCATGACCGCTGTGGTCGCCCCGACCCGGGTCAGGAATTCCTGCACCGCATCCTCGCGCATCGGGTGGACAGCGGTAATGCTCAGCAGGTCCTGTGCCGGGTCGCCAGTGGCCGAGAACGCGTTGCCTTCGTAACCGATCAGCAACTCAACGTGCTCCAGGTGCGTCTGCAGTTGCTGGTAGGACCGGTTTATTACATTCTCCGCCGGCAGCCTCACCCATGGTTCTGCTGGCGGCCGCGTCGGCACAGCCAGGTAGGCCTTGGCCGGCCGCAGTGACCTCAGGAAGTCCGCCAGCTCTGCCAGGTGCGCGGCGTCGTCGTTAGCATCGCGCACCAGCATGGTCTCCGTGGCCAGCTCGCCACGGTAACCTCCGGCAAATGTCAGCAATCCCTTCAGCACCGTGTCCAGCCGCAGGCTTCCGTGCGGTCGGTTGACGCGGTGCCAGATGTCCGGTTGGACCGCATCGACTTTGACGGAGACCCAATCCGCATGCGACAACGTTTCGCGCACTTCTGCCTGCCAGAGCAGCGACCCGTTGCTGATAACGGCGATCTTGATGCCCAGAGGCTTGAGCCTCTCCATCACCCCTCTCAAGTTTATATCCAGGGTCGGTTCGCCGTCGGGCACAAAGGTCAGGTAGTCCACCCGTTCACCGGCAGCTCGGGCGTCGTCCACCTTCCGCTCGACGTCCGCTATGATAGCATCTAACGCGTAAAACGCTTGCCGTGTTGTGGTGAGTCGCGTTGTGTGGCCCACCTGACAGTAGACGCAGGAATAGGTGCACGTCTTCGGAGGGATGTGGTTGATGCCGATGCTGCGTCCCAGACGGCGAGAAGGCACCGGCCCGAATGCCAACATGGCCTGCTGCAAATTGGTTGTCTCAGTTTTGTCCATTGTTTTGTATGCCATAAGGCGCTCCTCGAATGGTAGAACAACCACCTGAAAGCATCCCCGCCGGCCTGTATGAAGTCAGGGATGGGTAGCCACGCAGGCGCGGGCCCACCCGCGCCTGCGACCGAAACGCCTGCGTGCTGGCCAGGCGAGCGCACTAGAAGCCTGAACGTAGCGCGTCGCCCGGTTGCCCCAGCCAGGCACCACAGAACCCCGGGCTGCCGATCGATCGGCATGGGCCTTGGGCAGCAGCTCGCGGACCATCCATACCGACGCGTTGCCTGCCATCGACCAGCCCCGGTGATGCATGCGGTTCGTGGGATACGCTTCAACCGGCTGTCGAACTGAGGTTGGCTTCACTGCATAACGCACAGCCTGACCAGAGGGGGCGATCTCGTGCATCCTTTGACATCATACCCATCTGGAAGGCGTCGCTTTATTATTCATCTTAACACCTTATGTGTATAATGTCAATAACCAAACAGTAAAATATCTCCGATTCTTGCTTATTTATCAATAATATACTTGATAAGAATGACCTTGCCGTCATCATGTTGCCCAACGGGGCTAACCGGATTTGCTCGTGGATTGCAAATATCTGTTTGTAGCGGACGATGGTTCGAGGTGAGCCGCCCAATCGGGTGTAGATGGTCCCCAGAACGCCTAAGACATCGCCTTCATTCGCGTAATCGCAAAGTCTCTACCAGATTGCCAGCGCCTCCTCGCAGTGACCGACAGCCTGTCGCTTCGGGAGATGACCCGCCTGCATCGTTCGCTCCGTGATACCCTCGCGGAAAGGGGTGGGCAGCATGTGCCTTCTGGTATTGTACGCTTACCCCGTCGGCGCCGACGGGGTTCTTGTTTCCAGGTCCCGATCGCGCTCGCGCCCAGCGCCAGGATCGCCACGTCCAGGCGTATTGCCCAAATCACCAAGCCATGTTATCATTTTCGCCAAGTCAGGGTGATGGCCCTGGCAGACTCACACCATCAAGGAGGATTGCGCCATGACAGACTGTCACGAGATGAAGCTGGGCCAGGTCTACGTGTGCGAGGATTGCGGCTTGGAGTTGCAGGTCGTTAAGGAGTGCGACGAGTGCGGCAAGCCGGCGGAGGAGTGCGTCTGTACCGAGCACTGCACCTTCCAGTGTTGCGGCAAGCCGTTGGCACTCAAAGCCTGACAACGCCGTTTTTCGGCGAACCGTCAGGAGACGTGCCTGCATCGAGCATTATTGGTCGGAGCCCTTGGAGCCACGCCAGCAGCAGATTGTGCGCGGTCGTATGCTGCTTCAATATGCTTATTCTAGTGAAGCAGCATACGTGGCAATGCTTTCAATTTTGGGGCCAATGTTAGGGGAGTTGATACTTCATGTCAAATGTGTGGATCGCTCTCGGCCTGACCATGTTCGCGGGCATGGCTACGGGCATCGGCAGCATCATCGCTATCACCGCCAAGCGAACCGACTACCGTTTTCTCTCGGTGGCCACGGGCTTCTCCGCCGGCGTGATGCTTTACGTCTCCTTTGTCGAGATCTTTTACAAAGGACTGGACTCGCTGTCGCAGAGATACGGTGACTCGCTGGGAAACTGGGTCAACGTCGCCGCCTTTTTCGGTGGCATCCTGCTGATAGGCCTGATCGACAACTTAATCCCATCTGCGGAGAACCCCCACGAGGTGCACTCGGAGATAGAGACACGGCCCCTGCACACAACCACCGAGGTAGCCCGCATAGAAGGGATACAGAACCACAGCGCGCATCACCAGCGGCTTATGCGCATGGGCCTTTTTAGCGCTCTCGCTATCGGCATTCATAACTTCCCCGAAGGGCTGGCGACCTTTCTCTCCGCGCTTCAGGATCCGAGCGTTGGTTTAGCCATCGCAGTGGCCGTCGCTTTACACAATATTCCCGAGGGCATCAGTGTCTCTGTCCCGGTGTTCTATGCCACCGGCAGCCGCCGTAAGGCTTTCATCTACTCTGCCCTCAGCGGACTAGGCGAGCCTATCGGTGCCATCATCGCCTATCTGGCACTGCAGCTCTTCTTCGGTGGCGGTGAGGCCACGATTCCACCCCAACTGATGGGTATCCTTTTTGCTGGCGTGGCCGGCATCATGGTCTACATCAGCCTGGATGAGTTGCTGCCGACAAGCAGGGCCTACGGCCGGGGCCACGACAGCCTGCTCGGCCTGATCGCGGGGATGGCCGTGATGGCCATCAGCCTGTTACTGATGAAGTGAACCCCTTGCGCGCCTGAGCTGCGCGATCCTGCCAGCCCAATGACAGCCGGCGGTAGCCCCAGCGCATAGTTGATGAGGGGAAAAGGCTCGTTCAAGGCCACGACCCTCCCGCAGAGACGCCAGCACATCCCGCGCGAACGGCTTCCCGCCGGCCGGATGGCCCATGTTCGGATACAGGACAAGCCGGGCGTTCGGGATGCCATCTGCGCAGCCCCGGTTACGTCGCTCAGCCTGTAGGCCGCCGAATGGGTGACCAGCCGTCGCACCGGGTCGGGGTGATCGGCCGTGAACTGCTGGACGATGGTGCCGCCGGTCGAGATGCCGAGCTCGTCCACCGGCCCGCCGAATTCCTCCCGGATTGTGGTTGAGTTTCTTGAAGGTAGCGGACATCATTCTCCTTTTTCGCAACGCTATTGGGACATGGGAGCGCCTCCTGTGGGCCTGGTTCATGTGCTTGGTCGTCCCAGGACCAACGTGTAATAGGCCAGGTTTCCGATCTTCCTGATGGGCTGTAAGCCTGCGGCGGCCGCCCACCGGGCCACGGTGTTGGCGCGCGGGTAGTCGGGGTCCACCAGGATCTCGCTGACCGCCACCTCCCCGGCCGGCTTGAGCACGCGCGCGAACTCCCGGAACGCGCGGACCGGGTCGGGGATCTCGCCCGTCACTGCGATCATGTAAATCAGGTCGAAGGTGCCATCGGGATAGGGCAGCTCGTAGGCGCTGGCCACGTGCGCCTCGATGTTGGTCACGCCCTCGGCGGCCGCGCGGCGTTGCACCCGCTCGATCATCTTCGGCTCGATGTCAATTACGTGCAGCCGCCCTGCCGGCCCGATGCGCCGCGCTGCGGCCATACTGTAGCGGCCGTTGCCCGGACCCACCTCTAACACCGTCATCCCCGGCGCGATGCCGTGTCGGAGCGCCGTTTCATCCGGCGGTTGGAAACGGCGGCGCAGCGGGTTGTCAATCGCGTTGGCGAGGAATTCTGGAATCGGGAACTTGTAGAAGCGCCGGATGATCCGCACCAGCGTGTGGTAACTGATCAAGATGACCGGCAGCAGCAGAACGGTTCTCAGCAGCTCGCGTAGCATGATAGCCTCCGATGGAATCAAACGACGCTCTGTCTGTAGAATGGCTTTCCTTGCACAGGATCAGACCGGGAATCAGGAAGTTCGGGAAGGGCGTGCCCTGCAGCATATCCAGCGGCATCCGTAGGAGGCCGCCGGTCGGGTCGAGGGCCAACATCAGTCCGCTGGGCGTGGCCGAGAAACCCTGGAAGAAGAGCAGTAACAGGAGCAACCAGAACGTCAAGGGGCGTCGGCGCGTTTTCGGGGCGAAGTCATTGTGCGGCGGGCGCCCTGCCTGGCAACTGAAGTTGCGGCTACCCGTGCAAGGTCTGCCTTCGCAGACCGGAGACCAACCGGCGCAGGCCGGTTTTGCAACGGTAGGCGCAGTTTCAACGGCCGGCCCGTGTGGTCAGCCGCAACATGAAATCGCCCTGGACCGACTACCAGCAGCGGTTCCAGGAGATCATTGATGCCTACAACCGCGAGAAGGATCGCCCCACCATCGAGGCCACCTTCGAGGCGCTGCTCCGCTTCCTGGCCGACCTGGATGACGAAGCGCGCCGCGGCGTGCGCGAGGGGCTGAGCGAAGAGCACCTGGCCGTGTTCGACATGTTGGTGGAAGGCAAGGAGCTGAGCAAGGCCGAGCGCGAGCGGGTCAAGCAGGTGGCGCGCGATCTGCTGGATGCGCTTAAAGTCGAGAAGCTGCGCATCGAGCGGTGGGCCGAGAAAGAAGCCACCAAGGCCGAGGTCAAGACCTTCATCAACGAGTGGCTTTGGAGCGACCAGCGCGGCCTGCCGCTCAGCTACTCGCACCCGGAAGTCGCGGCCCGGGCCGAGCGCGTGTTCACGTTCGTGTTCGCGCGGTATGGCGGGCAGCGGGCGGCGATGGGAGTTTGATTCTCGCTTGTGCCCGATCTCCGCGATATCTTCCGCCTTGCCGTGCTCAATGACCTGGCGGATATACAAGCCCGGGGCTGTCTGGAAAGAACATCCGGACAGCCCCGTTTTCATGTCACGAACCGCACATCAGCCTCAGGACACGCTGGTGATGTCGGGCCACTTGGGCGTGCGGCCGGCGAAGGTGATGACGAACAGGATGTCCTCGATCCGGCCGTTCGCGAAGTAGGCGCTGCAGCCCGCAGGCAGCGTCAGCGTCCAGGTTCCGGCCGGCGATCTGGTTGTTCCGGCGAGGGGGGCATCGTCCGTGCTGATCTTGCCGTTCACCGACGTAGCGGCGCCGGAGATGCCTTCCTTCGCCAGGGTGAACGCCAGCGCGGCGATCGGATCCGGTGCGGACTCGTCCTCCTCGTCACGCGAATGCAGGAGGCTCAAGAGCAGGTGCTTCGTGCTCAGGTCCTCCAGGTTGGGTGGAAAGTCGCGGCGCGTGGTCACGATGTTGATGACCTGCGCCGCGGTCGGGTCGTCGGGGTTGTGGAGCTGATACCACAGGTCGGGGAAGGCGTCGCGCAGGCTGAAGGCGCGCGCGCCCTCGACCGTGCGGTCCAGCGCGTTGATGACCTCCTCGCGGTAGTCAAAGCTGTTCAGGGCGGTGTAGTCGATGGTCACCAGCACGTCGGCGATCGTGTTGAAATCGAAGGGGTTGGCGGCCCGGGGCATCTGGAACTCCCACGAGGTATCAACGCCCATCGCCTCGAACGGCATCAGCATCTCCGATTGGGTGTCCAGCTCGAAGACCCCGCTGGCGTTGGTGGGCGAGGTAAGCGCGACGATCTCCGGCGCGCGCTGAATCCAAACCGGTTGGAACACGCCGCCGCCGGGCACGACCCACGATGTGCCCGCGTTGATGAGCGTGGCGCGAATCCCCTGCACGGGCGGGATGAGCGCGACGACCGACACGCGTACGCGCTTGATCAGGCGCAGATAGTGGCCCGGGAAGCATTGGTCGAACAGCGACATGGGCGTAGCGAAAGGCAGGGCGCCGCTCTGGCGGAAGCGCGCGAACTCGTACGGCGCGATCTGCGCCAGCGAGAAGGTCTGCGACAGGTTCAGCTTGCGCTTATCTGTCTCGAAGGCGTACTGGTCCAGCTTGGTGATGTCCTGCAGCAGCCGCGCTGAACCGGTCAGGCCCTGGCGGTCGGCCGCGTTCTGGCCGCTCGCGCCGTCGTTCGACGGCGCCTGCCAGTAGTCCGCCAGGATAAACCTGAGCGCGGGTTCCTGGCGCTCGAACGCGAGCTGGTTTTGCGCCAGCTGCGCCGTGCTGGTGGCCAGCTGCAGGAAGTAACTGTAGACTTCGCCCAGCACCCGGCTCATCCATTCGTACAGCTCCGCGTTGGTGAACTTGCGCGCCAGGAAGTTGGCCACGGCCTGGGCCTGGTTGGCCTGGATGCGGGCGATCTCCCCTTCCTGCTGGACCACCTGTTCGTGCTGCAGGGCGATGGTGCGTGATTGTTCGCCGATCCGCCAGTCCTGGTCGGCCAGGCTTTTCTGCAGCTCCCACTCCTGCACCCGGCGTTCTTGACTCGCCCAGATTGAGGCGATCTGTGCCGTAGTTTCGGCGGCGATAGCGACCGATGATGCTATGGCGCCAAGTTTGTAGAAGGGCGCTCCGGCCGCGCCGACGGGATTTGCTGCAATCTGACCATACGTGTTGAACCCTACGGCAAGAACTTTTGCTACGCCCGCAGTTGCGTAAGCCCCCATCATCACCTGCTCCCAGTCATTCAACCCGGCCGCGATCCATTCCTGGTACCGTTCCTGCTGGATCTTGGCCCGGTCGCGCTGCAGCGCGGCCAGCGCGGTGCTTTGCGTGGCCTCGGTCTTGCGCCGGTTCTGCAGCTCGACGCCGGCCTGGGCCAGCTGCAAGCCATAGCCGGCCTGCAGCAGGTCGTAGTTCTCGCGGTCGCGTTTCTCCATCGCGGCCAGGAAAGCCGCTTCCATCTGCTGCGCGATCCCGGTGAGCTGCTTGCAGCGCTCCAGGAGCACGCGGAAGTGGTAAGGGGTCGGCAGGAGCCGGGCCGTCGCGCCCGGGATGATCAGCTGGCCGCCCGCGCCGATCTGCGGCAGGCCGGAGGTGGCAGGCTGCGAGGCGGGCAGCTCGACCTGGCGTTTCATCCCCGCGATGTTGCGGCCCTGGCGCAGCTTGAGGAGCTGGATCTCGGCGTGTGCGCGCAGCGCTTCCAGGATCGGATTGGGCAGCGGCACGTTGTCCAGCGTCAGCGCCGCCGGTGGGTCGAAGTCGGGCAGGAGCAGCAGGCCGCGGGCGCTGAGATAGAGATCCCGGGCGCGGGCGAGCGATGGCCCCGTGTCCGCCGTGAACTCGGCATCCGCCTGCTCGATGAAGCAGCGCGCCAGGCTCATCAGGGTGAAGCGCGTGTAAGGGTTGGCGTTCGTGCGCAGCCCGGCGATCGTGTGCGGGTTGAGCTCGTCGAGCAGCCAGTGCACCGTGCGTTGAGGCAGCCCGCCCTGGTTCTGCTCGATCGCCAGGCCGTAGTAGATCTTGCGGCCGGCATCCGGGAACCGATAGGCATAGACCGTCTCGTACCAGTCCCGGGCCGCCAGGAACTCGCGGGACTGCTGCAGCCGGAGCGCGGCCTCCATCGGCGCCAGGTAGAACAGCTCGCGCAGGTGCTGGGGAATGGGCCTGCCGGCATTGATGTAGGGTTGGATGATGTTTTTGCTCTGCGTCTGCAGGGCAGCGAGCCCGGCGTCCGTGTGGGAATCGCTGAAGCTGACCTGGGCGCTCGGCGCGCCATAGTTGTACACCTGGAAGTTCTTGATGGCGAACGACGCGGCGGTCGTAGTGCCGTCATAGCCGATACGGATGGCGCCCGTATTCTCGCGCGCCGCGCCGTTGAGCGCCGCCTCAGAATCGAGCACCCCGTTCAGATACAGCTGCAGCTTCCGCCCCACCTTGCGATACTCGACAACCGTCCAGGAGTTCACCGCGATCTCGGCATTGCTCGAGCCGCCCTCATCACGAGAGGATGCCGTGCTGATCCGATAGTACAGGCGGTTGTCCTCCGCGTTCATGAAGATGGCAAACGTTCGCTCGTTGTTTGCGGGGGTGTTGCTGTCCATGCCCTTGTGCATCACCATGCGCCACTGGTGGTTGAAGCCCGCACGCAGGTAGAAGGAGAAGGAGACGCTGAAATCGGCATCGCTGGCGCCCAGCTTCAGCGTCAGATTGTCATGAACGATCTGGAGATACGCGGCGCCGGACACGGTGATCGATCCCGCCAGATCGCCTGTCCCCCAGGCCGCGCCGTTGGTGAGGGCCGCCGCGTTGCCGTTCTGTGACACGTCCCTCGCCGTCGTGCCGCTGCCCTCGTCCATCGGCAGGTGCACCACGAGCCCGCGCACTTTGCGCTGATACGCCTCCACCGCAGCGCGGGCGTCCTGCCGCGACAGGCGAGACCTGGCGCGCACAGTGGCCAGGAACTCCTGGAACGCCTGCGATTGCGCGGATAGCGGCCTCAGGGTGGGCATGAGGAGGTTTTCGGGGAAGAAGAAGACCAGCATGACCCCGCGCCAGGCATCGTAGCTGCCCATCCACTGCCATTCGCCGGCGAAATGGTCGGGCTCCACGGTGACTGTGGCGTTCGCGCTGTTCTTGTAGGCCAGCGTCCAGGCCCCGGCCGGATGCCCCGGCGCCATCTGCCCGGCGCGCAGCGTGAATACGAGGTTCTGCAGGGTCTCGATCGCCTGCAGCAGGCGGGTGGTCTGTTGGGTGCCGGCGGCCTTGAGGTCTGTGAGCAGCCGCGCGGTCAGGAACTCGGCCGCTTCGGAGGGCGCCAGCTTCAACCGGTTGGCCCAGGGGGCCACCAGCGCGTCGCGCAGCATGGGCAGCGCCAGCTGGTCCGTCGCGGCCAGCGCGGCCGCGTGCGCGTCCCGCAGGCTGCTCTCCTGATCGATCCGGCTCTGCAGGCGATCCCGCCAGGCCAGCCGCTGCCGGTACGTGGCCCGCCAGGCCGGCAGCAGCGGCAGGTCGCCGGTCAGCGTGAAGTAGATGGGCGACAGCGTGATGCCCGCAGCTTTCTCGGCGTCGCGCCATGCCGCGAACTGGCCGCGTTTCCTCGCCTGGAGCAAGATCGCGTAGGCGTCCTGCCATTCGGCATTCGACAACGCGCCGCCGCTCTCGGTCAGGGTGCGCAGCCGGGCCAGCCGTCGAAACGCGGGCATATCGAGCCGCCAGCCCTGCAGATCCTCACCGATGGCCGTGCCGGAGCCGTCATCCTGCACAAGCTCGTCGAACTCGGCCAGGGTATGGCCGAGCGCATACTGCATCAACTCGTCCAGCTTCGCCTCCGCTTCGAGGTCTGGATTGCACATGCTCTGCAGAACCCCGAGCTCGGTGGTCAGCCAGGTCTCCCGTCGCCACTTCCACAGATCATAGGCCGGGTTGCCCGCCTGGGCCAGCCGCAGGTCGGCCAGCGTCACGATGTCCGGATCGATGACCGGTTGTTGCGCGCCGTCGGCCGAGAACAACTCGGTGTCTTCGTTTGCCCAGGACTGGTGCAGGTCCTCGCGTTGCCAGTAGTTAAACAGCGGACTGGCCCCGGGCGTCAGGGGATCCCGGTGCGTGTCGGGCACGCCAAAGAGACCCTCGAGGCCGCTCTCGGTAATCGTTTCAGGTTCCAGGCACAGCTGGCTCAACCAGTCGCCTGCCGGGGCGAGCCCGATGCCAAGCCGTTTAGCCAGCGCGTCGCGCACCTCGACCGGGGCCCCGCGCGCCAGCCGGATCTCTTCGTAGGAGGTGCCGATCCGGCCGAGGATCGCTTCGTACGCGGCCTGGCAGTAGCCGGCCTCGGTCGGCGCGGCGCTGCTTACCGCCCCGGACGGCACGCGGACCGACGCAAGCAGGGCGATCTCCGCGGCCGAGAGCGCGCTGTTGAAAACGCGCACTTCGTCGAGCAGCCCCGCGTAATAGTTTTGGCTGATGCCCCCGATCGCTTCGGGCTGGGCATGAACAGTCTTAGGACTTTGCTGACCGTCCTTGACCCACCGGCCGTTGATGTACAGCTTGGGCCTCTTGCTGCTATAGACGACCGCCACATGGACCCACGTCGAAAACGGCGATGGAGACGTAGTGGGTGGGTAGTACACGAGCAGGGACGGCCAATGGGTCGTCGGGTCCATGCAGTCGGTAACCGCGATGCCGTTGGCGCCCAACGAGATGCCGACGCCCGAATGGTTGTCCCCCCAGGCGGTCTTGCCCTGCCTGGGTCCCCAGGCGTAGCGCTGGACGACCTTTCCCCCAGTCCCCGACTGGGCATCCGTCTGGCCGGTGGCGATCTCCTTTGCCGGATCGGGTCTCGCCCAGAATGCGATGGTGAAGTTGTTGGTCAGGCTGCCCGGTATTGCGTTGCTCGGCCAGTTCACGACCTGGCTCGTGCCGTTAAACGAAAGCGTGCTGCCGGCGCGGCCCTGGGCCCACATGCTGCCGGCGCTCAGGGTGCCGTTATACCCGCTGCCCGAAGCGTCGTGCGCCGTTATACCGGTGCCTTCGTCGAAGGGCCACCAGGCAATCAGTTGGGCGGTCGAGGGCGCGCCCCCGATCGCGGCGTTCGTGTCACTCGTGTACCGGCGCAGGATCTCGATCGCCGCGCGAAGCTGGTTCACCGGTTCCAGGCCCACGGTCTGGAGGGCATTGGCCAGCTGCCCGAAAGGCTGGTAGAAAAATGACGCCAGCTTGGCATTGTCAACCTGGACGCCGGAGCCTGTCGGGCCGTCGATCACGTGGTTGCGGCCGAACGCCAGCAGATCCTCAAGGTACGCGCGCATGCTCACCAGGTCATTCGCCACCTGCGGACGATAGACCTGGGGCACCTCGAAGTCGATGATGGCATCCGCCATGCCAGGGTTGCTGCTATTGCCTTGCGTATCCTTCAGCGTGATCACCAGGCGATGCAGCCCGGAAGCGAGCGATTCCTTGGGCACCACGAAAGACCAGTTCGCCCAGTCTGCCTGCGACGTCACTGGTTGGGGGGCGCCTTGATCCAGCTTCCACGTCAGGCTGGCAACCCCGGTCTGAGGGTCGCTGGCCGAGCCCCGGACCGTCAACGGTTGCCCCACAGGATGTTGATAGCCGTTCGTGGGGAACGTGATCTGGAACGTGGGAGCTGTGATGTCGTTGCTGATGATCGCCCGCGTGACGGTATCCGTGACCGTCCGGCCCCCGGATGAGGCGGTTGCGATGACGGTGATGGTCAGGTTGCCGGTTGCGATCAGAGTGTGCCTGTAGGACCAGGTATAGCTGCCGCCAGTCACTAATGTTAGGGCCGCGACATGCGCCCCCGTGCCGTCGCCGAAGTTGACAGAGACCGATCCCACCGAAATCGCATCGATGTCGGGGGCCGGTGGGTCTGTGCTGTCATCCCACGTCGTCTTGGTGGCAGAGGCTGTGCCCGTCACCGTGACGCTCATGCCGGCAGGCGGCGGATTGTAGACCGCGTTTGCGGCAGGAGAGCTGATGCTACATTCGACAGAGAGGTCAAAATCAGGAATTCCGGCCATAGCTGTGTCTCCTTTCTGAGCCGATTAACGTGTGCCAGGCGCCCCGCCTGTCATCTTGACCGGACAGGGACTGGCGGCAGGCTGAGGTTGGTAGATGGCGTCGCCGACGGCGGGACAGGTCATGCTAAATCCTGCGCTTGGGTACACGGTGTCCTCCTTCAACTTCGTGCGCAGTTGGGTGAGTTGATATCACCTAAGAACCTATCCGAAAACTGCCATGTCGCATAGGATGCTGGCACAAGCGAACTGGACGAAAGCCAACCAGTTGGTGGATTTTTTGCACCAGCGCGTGCGCACACTGCGCCGCTTCGCCAACCAGCCCAAAGTGCGTTCGACCACCCAGCGCCGCGCCGGGTACTGGGTTTCGCCGGGCGCCGGGCATGACTCGGAGGCGGGCTGGCCGCGTTTGCGTTTCCGCTTGATATGCGCCACATAACCGGCTTGGTCGACGATCTGGCGCACGTCGTCAAAGTCGTAGCCCTTGTCACCACAGAAATGCTGTTCTGAACCGGGGCGCTGCACGGCAACATGCAACACCAGCTTTTTGACCGACCACTTGTCGTGTTGATTGGCGCCACTGATGTCGATCGCCAACGGCGCCCCCCGTTGATCGACCAAAAGGTGGATTTTGGCGCCCAATTGGGCGCGATCGGTCGGGTTTTTGCCGGTTTCCTCGCCGCCCAGTGGTGCCGCACACGACCGACTGTCCACGGCCTGCCAGCGCCACAGAATCCGGCGCGCACGGCGATAGAACTTGACCAGGGCCTGAAAGACCTTGTCCCAGATGCCCAGTTCTTGCCAGGTCTGGAAGCGCTCATGTAGGACACTGCTGGAAACCTCAAACCAATCACGATGGACGGCCTTCCATTGACAGCCCGTCCACAAGATGTACCAGATGCCGTTCAGCACGGCACGGTTACCGATCCGCCGGCGCCCACCCGCAGGACCGGGCGGCGGCTCCGGCGGCAGATGCTTCTTGACGAGACGCCACAGGCGCCGCGGCACCGTGAAGTAGTTCACGGCGGCCGGTTTTGTGATAGACTGCTTGGGCATGGCGCACCTCCGCTGTTTGTGAGTTTTCGCTAACCCACTTATAACGGAGTGCGCCTACTCATTCAAGTCCTACCAGTTTTCGGATAGACTCTAAGTCAGTTTGCAGGTTGTGATATCGGGGAGGTACTGCTAAGGCCCTTGCCGCCTTAACCGCCCTTACGAGCTGGGTTCAGTTTGATAGACTTTGCCACGCGTCCATTGCAGGCTTCGCAATCATGTAATAGCTCCACGTGCCTATCCCTGCGTAAGTAGCGCCCGCGATAAGTGCGGTCAACGCCTTGCCCATGAGGTTGTTCTGCCCGGCCAACCTGTTAAGCCCCTTGGGCAACGGCAACAGATTCCAACCAGCGTTTCCCAGGCGCGCCAATCCCCGGTTTGCATTAGCGTTCGTGTCGAAAATCTGACTCGGCCCGCCGATCCTGAAATGCTTTCTCTGGATCAGTATGTGTCCCTGCTCCCACGTTATATCTTTCAGGATCGGGATTCGTTTCAGCAGTCTGCCGCCCCAAGACCGACCGACACCGGGATGCCTGGCTGTATCTTGAATGAAGAACCTTCTGAGGCCATCGACCCAGGTCAGGGACCGTCCACTCACCAGCACGGGTTTTGCCTTGCCGATCTTCTCTAGTCCAGCCGTCAGGCCCTTGCCGCCCAACTTAACGCCCATTTTGGCCAGGCCGCCAACCAGAGATGCGAAATTGACGGCACTGAGCAGGAATTTGCCATACCAGTACCCGCTGTTGCCAAAAGCCTTATAGGCTTTCTCGTCCTCACCCGCACGCAGCAGGTCCAAGCCCCTCTCAGCGAACTGGTCGGAAACGTGAAACTCATTCAGCATCTGCTCCATTGGATTCCAGCTTGTTTCCCCGCGGTCTTCCCTGTCATAGTCGCCCAACTTCGGGATCTCGATAGAGGCGAGTTCGCAAACGAAGTCCGAAAGACCAAAGGGCAATGCCATACTTTTCAGTTGCTCTAACCCAGCATCTCCAAGCCCGGAAGCAACCCCCCTTAGAAATTCCGTGCGCGCATTGTGTACTCGTTGTTTATTGGTTGGGCGATCGCTGGCTCCAGCCGGACTCGTCGCATTCTCGTCTTGATTGCCGTCTGGATCCACGAATGAGAGTGGATTATCGGAGCCATATAAGTATTGGCTGACGTGCAGAGCTTGGGGCATTTGATCCGCACTGATCCAGCGCGCCAACCAGGATGCATAGTAGCGCGCACCATGGTAGTACAAACCACTCTCCTGGTCGCGTTCCTTGCCGGCAAACCGATAGCGTTTCTTGCCGAAACTGCCGAAGCTTGACTCACCGTAGGGGTAGTACTCTTCACGGCTGACGAAGCTGGTCGCGGTCGCGGCGTCGCCGCCGATCACGACGTTGCTGCTGCCCAAGTAATCGCCCAGGTGATACGCGACTCTCACCCCCTGATCGTCGGGGTGGCGCGGGCCGTCGCGCACGATCGCGATCCGGCTCTGGTTGTCCATCACGTGCAGGAGAGTGTTCTCGCCGGACCCCGCGGCGCGCTGCCAGCGCTGGTGCTCGAACAGGCCGCCCACGTAGACCGTCGTGTCGAGGTCGCCCTGCTGGTTGCGCACCCACTTCTTGACCCGCTGGCCAGCAGCATCGTACAAGTACTGCGCTTCGATGGATGCAGGGCCCGCCACGGTTGCCTGGACGGTGAAGCGCGCGAGGCTATCACTGTCATCCCACTGGAAATTGCGCGAGGTGGTTTCCTGCAGTAGGTTCCCGTTGACATCGTAGACGTAGTCGTAGTTCGTGGTGCCCACCGCGATACGCGTCAACCGGTTGCTGTCGGCGCGTACCGTGAACGTGCGCGTGAAGCTGCCGAGGGAGCCGGCCGTGTGCACCAGCTTCAGCATGTTGCCCGCGAGATCGTAGGTGTAGGTCTCGAGGTAAGTGCGGGCCTGGGCGACGCCCCCACCGCGGGCGGGGTCACTCCATGGGGACGAGGGCGGGACCGTGTTGATCTCGCGGCCGCCGGCAGTGAGGAGACGGTAGAATGGATCATAGGTGAACAGGCGGTCCAGCCGGTCGGGCTGGGCGGGCAGGCCGCAGGCCGGTGTGCGGTCATGGAGCGCGGCGATGTTTCCGGCGAGGTCGTATTCGTACGCGAAATCCTGCCGCACCGTGCCCGTGGGCAGGTACTGCATGCCGCTCGCGGTGTATCCTTCCGTGCGCAAGCGCGCGAGCCGGAACGTCCGCGGATCGTACGCGTAGCGGGTCAGCATGCCGTTGCCGTAGGCGACCAGCGTGCGCTGGCCCCGCGCATTGTACGCGATGCGCATGACGTACGCCACGCCGTCGAGCGACACGCTCTCCAGCGCGCCGCCGCGGTTGTAGTGCGGCTTCAGCGTCTTGCTCGTCGTGACCGTTGAGCCCACCTTGACCGTCTGCGTGCCCGACACCACCCGGTTGAGCGCGTCGTACGTCGTTCCCGAGCCGTACTCTGCCGCGTCAAGGACCGGCGGGTGGTCCCAATCCATTTCGAAGACCTGCCCGCTCACGAGCGCGGCGTCGGCGACCACCTGGCGCATCTGGTTCAGCAAGTTGCCCTTGAAGTCGTATCGCTCGAGCGTCAGTGTCCCCGCCTCGTCGTGGTGTGACGCTAATTCGCCCAGCCGATTGAGGAGGCGGTTGGCCTGGCGGTCGGCCGCGAGCTGGTTAGGGTCGCCGCCATCGCCGTACGCGAGCTGCTCGCGCAGCGTCACCGGCCGGCCTGTCGCGTTCCGCGCCCAGAGGGCTGCAGGACGGTTCAACGCATCATAGCTATGCAGCAGCAGGCTGCCCTTGCTGTCGCGGCTCTCGATCGCATTACCGGCCGCATCGTAGACGATCAATCGCTGCCCCGCGTCGATGCTGGTCACTGAGAGCTCGCGCTTTCCGAGGTCGAAGACGTATACGAAAGCATTGCGGCTCAGCGCGTCGACACTCTTCACCATGTTGCCGAGCAGGTCGTACTCGGAGCGCGTCACGGCCTCCTGGGTCTGCGAGAGCCGCTGCACGGCCCGCATCGGGCGGCCCAGCGCGTCGACTATGACATTCGAGGGCGTGTAGTGGTGGGATGCCGGCGCGCGGCCGGCCAACGGCGTGCCGTCCGGGGCATGGCTCAGGGGCGCCAAGTCGTTGGGGTCGTAGGTGTAGGCTTCCCACGGCGTCGGCTCGTACACAATCTGGCCCGCGGCGTCCGCATGGTCGAGGTCCGGCTGGGCGATGCTGCCGGGCACGCCGTAGATGACGCGCTGCTCTGAGCCGTCCGGGCTGAGCGTGCGGACAACCTGCCCGAGCGGGTCGTAGAACATGGTCACCTTGATCCCCTGAGGCGATGCCGGGGGGTCGTAATCCCACCCCGTGTCGAAGTACGGCTCGTACTTCTCCACCGTTCGGCCCTTGTTGTCGTAGGACTGCCACCCGCTGACGATCACGTTCGGCGCGGTAACGCTCGTGTTCTCTACAGCGGTCACCGCGTCCCGGTCGTGCGCGTCGCCCTGGCCGGCCGGCACCAGGCCGTTGCCGAAGACCGCGTCGCCGAAGCGCTGTGTTTCACCCTGTGTGCGCCCCTGCAGCGCGCGGCCGAAACCATCTGAGTACTGGCGTGTCTCGATGAACCGTTCCGGGTGCGTCTCGATTTCGTTCGCGGGGAAGAGGGCGTCGATCTCGGACTGGGTGAGGTCGGCCTGCCCGGCCGCACGGCGGGCGGCATTCGCGGTATTGACGATGTCCCAGAAGTGTTCCTGGCGCGTGAGCGAGCGCACGTAGACCGGGTCGCGCTGCTCGGGCGGCAGCGCCTCTGTGACGAGATAGGCCCGCATGTCGTACTGGAAATACTGGCTCGGGTAGTCGAGCGGCGTCGCGCCGGCAGCCGCCTCGCGTCGCCGGTCCCCCTCGCAGCCGCCCTGTTTGCCCACGACCGCGATGCTGAGGGGTAGCCCGGCGGGTGAGTACCGGACGGCCGTGTGGTTGCCGTTCGGGTCGGTGACCAGGCTGGGTTGCATCACGCGGTAGTTATAGTCCGCCGTCGTCTCCAGCGCAACAGGATCCCTGACCGTCTTTGGCAGCAGCTGATGGTCGTAGGTGATGGTCGTCGCGTGGCCGAGGGGATCGTATTGGGCGACGACCAGGCCGCGCCCCGCCGCCGGGTTGTCCTGCACATCATAGCGGCTGCGCGCGACCGTGTAGTACCCGGTCTGATAGTGCGCCAGCGTCGCATGGTCGCGGCGGACGTACCCGGCGCGGCCCGGCAGGCCGGTCATCCAGGTCCGAAAACCGGCGGGGTACTCGGCCGGCCAGGTGATGGCCCCCGTCGCAAAGTATGGCGGCCGCTGGCTGCCGTACGCGGCGGTCAGGATCTCCTCGTCGAAGGCCAGCGTTTCGGCCAGCGTCAGCGCGCCGTAGTTGCCGAGCTGGCCGTAGGCCGTTGGCGCAGTGTCCGGGTCGAACCCGTCATAGTAGTTGGCCGTCTGCCCGATGCACTTCAGCATCGGGTCGCCGCTCGCTGCCGCCACCAGCTCGGCCAGGGTCTTGCCCACGGTGTCGGCCTGCCGGTAGCCGTAGGTCGTCACCCGCTTGACCCGGTCCACCATAAAGAGCGCGTCGTTCCGTTCCGCGTAGTCGGTGCAGGTGCGGGTCGCCAGGTACTCTTTTGTGGGGCGATCCTCTGCCGCGTGCCAGCCGCGCGGGCAGGCGATCTTCATCTGCGTGCGCGGCCGGCCGAAGGCGTCGAACTGTCCGGCCTCGTCAAGATAGCTGGTGAACGTGCACTGCGTCATGGGATCGTTCCCGCGCTCCCACTGCGTGATGCGCTGGACCAGGGTGTGTGCGAAGAAGATGTGTAGCCGCGCCTGCCCCGCGTCCGGCGGCTCGATCTCGGCCAGGCCGTGCTGCGACTCGGTCACCGTGTAGGGGCGATCCAGCAGCGGGTCGATGCGGTCCTGGTTGGCGTATCGGTCGAGGGCGTAGAACTCGGTGCGCAGCATGCTCCCGCGCAGCGCGCGCAGCGCGTCGCGGCGGGCCCGGCGCTGGTCCGGGCGCGCGCCGGCCAGCGCCTGCACCAGGAACTGGTTGACCGGCCCCCAGGGATCGAACACGCCCGGGTCGCCGGGCCAGTAGGAATCCGAGAGGTCCAGGTCGTTCAGCCAATCCCCGCGCGCCGGCCCGACCGGCCCCTGGTGGAACCAGGTGCGGGTCAGCGTCGGAGGCGCGAAGAACTGCTGCCGGGCGCCATCCACCGGGTCGAAAGGCGTCTCCCCGCCGTGCAGGCCGTCCGCGTTGTAGCGCTCGAACGTCTCCGTGTCGAGCTGCTCCACCATCCCGAAGCCGCGGAACTCGCGCTCCGCGCCGTCCCAATAGCCTTCGTGGTAGCGGTACTCGGTCGTCAGCTTGCCGTGCGACAGGTGGTCGATCACCTCCACGGCCGCGACCACCTGCACGGGGAACGGCAGGGTCGTCCGCCACGGCCGCCGCGCCTCCCGATCGGCTGTCGAGAAGCGGGTGGAGGGCGCGTACTCGACCCGGGTCGTCGCGCCCAGGTGGTTGTCCATCTCATCCATCAGGTGCGGCTTGACGCCGCCGGTGAAGTCCAGGAAATGCATGTGCGGCCGGCCGTTGCCGCTGGCGTCCGCGCTCCAGAGCACGCCGCCGATGCCGCTGCCCAGCAGGTCGACCAGCCGCACCGCGTCCATGTCCGTGACGGACGGGGTGCCCCGGATCTCGATCGGGTTGCTCCAGCCGTTGCCGCTGCGGTTGATCCACAGTGTGACTTTGTGGTTGGCCACGTAGACCAGGTCGGCCAGGCCGTCGCCGTCCACGTCGCCCAAGAGGACGCGTTTGGGGTCGTAGCCCAGCGAGTACCCGGGGTCATCGAAATGCGGGCAGCCGGTCATCGTGACCCGCCGGCCCCAGTTGCCGTGGCCGAGGTTCGGCCAGTAGTCCACGCGGCCGTTATGGAGCAGCACGATATCCTGCAGCCCGTCGCCGGTCATGTCACCCAGCTTCACGCGCGGGTCGGAGAAGGCGACGTCCGGAAACTCGGCTAATGCCCGCCGCGCCACGGGCCGGGCCCGTGCCGGGTCCCACCCGTCGTGCGGATCGTTGAAGAAACACTCCAGGCCCGTCCCCGTCCGCAGCGCGTCGGTCACGCCGTCGCCGTCGAGGTCGAGCAGCCTGACCTCCGGGTTTTCCAGGTCAAACGAGGGCGCGTAACGGTAGGGCCGGTAGGACCGGGCGTCCCAAGTCCCATCGGCGTTCAGCGGGTAGTAGCCGGCCAGGGGCCCGGCAGTGACCATCAGCTCGATGCGGCCGTCGCCGTCCGCGTCGAGCATCTGCACGCCGGGGTCCGCGAGCTGCACGGCCGGCGCGTCGCGCATCGGCCGCGGGAGGTCGAAGCGGCCGTCGCCCAGGTTGCGCCAGTAACGCACCGCGCCGTTCATCTCCAGGATGTCCGGCAGCCCGTCGCCCGTCAGGTCGGCCAGCTCCAGCGTAGGGGCGGCCAGCGACTGGGCGGGCAGCTGCGCGCCGCTCACCGCCGTAAACCGCTGCTTGCCGGGCTCGAACCGGGTGTAGTCGAACGTCAGCGGCGGCAGCTGCAGCTCGTACTGGGGATCCGATCCGTCGTACGCGTGCCCCTCGTCGTCGTAGCCGATGACGTCGATCTGGCGCAGCAGCGAAACGCCGTTGAGCGCAGTGTTGTCGTAGGTAAAGCGGTACTCGCGCACGGCCCGCACCTGGTCGAAGTGCGTTTCCACCTTGATGCTCGCGCAGCGCCGCGTGGTGCGGATCTCGAAGCCGGCGCGGTAGTCCGACAGCGGGTCGGGACGCGCGGCGCTTTCGCCGCCATAGTCAAACGAGACGGAGATGAGATACCGGGTGTTGCCGGCCTCGCTGTACTCCGCATAATCGATGCGTGAAAGGAGCGGCTGCTGCCAGGCGTGCGGCCCGACCTGCCCCGCGTCCGCCGCGTAGGTGTAGGCGATGCGGTTGCCGAACGGGTCGCGCGTCTCGGTCAGCTTCCAGGCGAACTTGTGCGCGCCGTCCCGCGCGATCGCGGCCGGATCCGCCCCGCCCCGCGTGCCCGGTGTGCCGTACACGCTGACCAGGCCGTCCTTGCTGCGCACCTCCCAGAAGTCGTCGGCCTCATTGTGGTGATGTTCGATCCGCGCAAAGAGGCCCTCGGTCCGCGGGCGGTAGCGCGTGACATCCGACGCGCCATCCCCCACGATATCGCCCATCGGGACCAGGTCCTCCGCGCCCGACAGGACGAAGACGTCAGGCTCCTCGCCGGGATCATAGTCGCGGTAGCGCGGCACGCCTTGGGACGCCTTGCGGCTGACGCCGGGGATGCTCAGGCTCCACCCCAGGCCAAAGGGGCCGTTGCCGTTGCCCGTGCTGTAGACCAGATTGAGTTGAGGCTGGAAGCCGTTGCGGCCGGCCGGGAGGCTGACGGGCACGCTGAAGTTGCCGGTGCCGGTGTACAAATCCGGCGAGAACTTCTCGCCCAGTCCATGCAGCGCACCGCCGCCCTCCGGCAGGGAGATGATCTGCTCTGAAGCACCCGATTTGTTGCTCATGCCTTCCTCCACTCCGACCGGGCGTTTTTCTGCGTTCTCCGTCAGCGGGCACATGCGCTGGCTGATGGAGTCGATGCGAGCTGATCGCCGCACCGCATCAAAAGAAACTGGCCAGGGGCGGTTGCCTCTGGCCAGCTTGTGGAGAGGACTAGATCAAGGAAGGCCGGGTGTAATGAGGGGGCGATGAAAGCCTGCGTGCTTGACCCCATCCCAAGGCCGGACACCTACGTCCACTTTTATTGTCGCGCCATCTCCGACAAATGTCAATAGCTAGTTAACATAATTGTCGACTTTTTTTGGTAAGAAGATTTGTTGAGGTGGCGACTTTCTATGTGCCGTTGAGCGACCTGCGCGGCCTCGCCTGCGTGCCGGCCAGGCTGGCGCTGCGCGCGCAAGTCGCTTGAAAGCAGATCGCCTGCCCGGCGAAAGCCGCGCTCCCACCCCGTCAGGCGCTATGGCTCCCCTCTCGCCGTCACACGTTCAGCATCAGCTCGTAGCGCGCCAGCCTCATGCCGGTGTAGATGCAGTTGCTGGTCGAAAAGATGTAGCCGCCGCCGGGCCATACGACATCAGCAAGATAGATTTCGAACGTCTGCGGCAGGAGTTCGCCAAGCGCGCCAACAAGCGGACTGAACTCCAAACGCTCAAAGCGGCGATTGACCGCCGCGTCCAGCAGATGATCGCCATCAACCCCGGCTGGACCGACTACCAGCAGCGGTTCCAGGAGATCATTGATGCCTACAACCGCGAGAAGGATCGCCCCACCATCGAGGCCACCTTCGAGGCGCTGCTCCGTTTCCTGGCCGACCTGGACGACGAAGCGCGCCGCGGGGTGCGCGAGGGACTGAGCGAAGAGCATCTGGCCGTATTCGACATGCTGGTGGAGGGCAAGGAGCTCAGCAAAGCCGAGCGCGAACGGGTCAAGCAGGTGGCGCGCGAGCTGCTCGACGCGCTCAAAGCCGAAAAGCTGCGCATCGAGCGGTGGGGCGAGAAAGAAGCCACCAAGGCGGAGGTCAAGACCTTCATCAACGAGTGGCTCTGGAGCGATCAGCGCGGCCTGCCGCTCAGCTACTCGCCCCCGGAGGTTGAGGCGCGGGCCGAGCGCTTGTTCACGTTCGTGTTTGCACAGTACGGCGGGCAGCGGGCGGCGATGGGAGTTTGATTCTCGCTTGTGCCCGTTCTCCGCGCCATCTTCCGCCTTGCCGTGCTCAAGCCCTGGCGGATATACAAGCCCGGGGCTGTCTGGCAAGAACATCCGGACAGCCCCGTTTTCATGTCACGAACTTCACATTAACTTTAGGACACGCTGGTGATGTCGGGCCACTTGGGCGTGCGGCCGGCGAAGGTGATAACGAACAGGATGTCCTCGATCTGGCCGTTCGTGAAGTACTCGCTGCAGGCCGCAGGCAGCGTCAGCGTCCAGGTTCCGGCCGGCGATCTGTTTGTTCCGGCGAGGGGCGCATCCCCCGTGCTGATCTTGCCGTTCACCGACGTGGCGGCGCCGGAGATGCCTTCCTTTGCCAGGGTGAACGCCAGCGCGGCGATCGGATCCGGCGTGGACTCGTCCTCCTCGTCACGCGAATGCAGGAGGCTCAAGAGCAGGTGCTTCGTGCTCAGGTCCTCCAGGTTGGGTGGAAAGTCGCGGCGCGTGGTCACGATGTTGATGACCTGCGCCGCGGTCGGGTCGTCGGGGTTGTGGAGCTGATACCACAGGTCGGGGAAGGCGTCGCGCAGGCTGAAGGCGCGCGCGCCCTCGACCGTGCGGTCCAGCGCGTTGATGACCTCCTCGCGGTAGTCAAAGCTGTTCAGGGCGGTGTAGTCGATGGTCACCAGCACGTCGGCGATCGTGTTGAAATCGAAGGGGTTGGCGGCCCGGGGCATCTGGAACTCCCACGAGGTATCAACGCCCATCGCCTCGAACGGCACGCCCTCCTCCTTCCGGTGGTGGCGCCACCTGTGGCTGATCGCTGCACAGGCCGCGCTGGACGCAGCCGATCCCCCGGCTTTTCTGGTGGCCATGCGCGACATCTCCGCGGCGATGGACGAGGAGCTGCTGCTCACCCGCTGGGTCGAGAGCGGGCTGTACGCCGCCTATCCGGCGGGGACGCGCACGCAGTTGGTGCGCCTGGACGGCGAGGGCGGCTGCGCGCGCCTCGACATTCAGGGGGTGTTCGCGGCGCAAGCCTGGGAATGTTTCGACGTCTCCGCCGCCGGGCAGATTGCCCTGATCGGCGTGAATACGCAGGCCATCCCCGAGGTCTACCTGCTCGAGCCGGCGGGCGACGGCGGGCAGCACCGCGTGCGGCCCGTCACCGATTTCGGCCGCGCGGTCGAAGGCTGGGAGCTCGGCACGGTGGAGACGATCCGCTGGACCAGCCGTGACGGCGTCGAGATCGAAGGGGTCCTGCGGAAGCCCGCGGACTTCGATCCCACGCGCCGCTACCCCCTGGTGTTCGTGGTGCACGGCGGGCCGACGTGGTTTTCGGATGAGGCCCTGCTGAACGGCGAGAAGCGGGGCTACTATCCAGCGGTGCAGTTCGTGAACAAGGGCGTGTTGGTCTTGAAGCCCAACTATCGGGGTTCGATCGGCCGCGGCCAGGCCTTCACCGAATTGAACGTAGACAACCTCGGCGTCGGCGACCTGTGGGACCTGGAGAGCGCCATTGACCACCTGGCGGCGCTGGGCTGGGTGGATGTGACGCACGTCGGCTGCATGGGCTGGTTGCAGGGCGGCTACATCTCGGCCTTTGCCGGCCTGCGCTCCCAGGCCTTCCGGGCGGTGTCGGTGGGCGCAGGCATCTCCGACTGGTACACCTACCACATCAGCAACGATATCCCCGACTTCACCGTGGATTACCTCTCCGGCTCGCCGTTCCGCGATCGCGACCTGTACATCAAGACCGCGCCCATCAGCGGGCTTGCCGCCGCGCGCACACCGATGCTGATCCAGCACGGCGCTGAGGATCGCCGGGTGCCGCTCTCCAACGCCACCGAGCTGTACCGGGGCCTCAAAGAGATGGGCGTGCCGGTGGAGCTGTTCGTGTACCCGGGCAAGGCCCATCCCATCACCAAGCCGCGCGCGAACCACGCCGTGCTGCACCAGAACCTGGCGTGGTTCAGCCACTATCTGCTGGGAGAGGAGCTGAAGCTGGAGTAACGCTGACAGCAAGAAAGCCGCTGCCAGGTGTCTCATGCCGTTTGAGCGCATCGTCAAACGATGTTATACTCCGGACCATCTGATTCCCCCACGAAAGGCTTGGCTGCGAGATGGCCCAGCTCCAAAAGCGGCTGACCATTGCCCTGATTGAGACTTCGCTGGCGGAGGCCAGGCGCTCGCCCACGTGGGGCGAGATGGCGGATATCTGCCGCGCGCGCGGAATGAACCTGCGTGTGATTATCGGCGGTGCGCTGGCCTCGCCCATCGGCTTCGAGGCGCAGGGCAACGTCCTGTATCGCCTGGTCAACCCCGCCAACACGGACGGCCTGATCGTCACCGGCGGCCTGGGCCACTACGCCGGCGCCGATGGGCTGCAGCACTTCTGCGAGGGCTTCCGCCCGCTGCCCCTGGTTAGCCTCGAAGTGCGCCTGGACCACTTCCCCAGCGTGGTGCCCGACTTCTACGCGGGCATGGCTGCGCTCATGCGCCACCTGATCGAAGATCACGGCTATCGCCGCATCGCGTTCATCCGCGGGCCCGCGGACTCGAAAACCGGGGAGGACCGCTACCGGGCCTACCGGGACAGCCTGGCCCAGGCCGGCCTGCCCTTTGACCCCAACCTGGTCGCGCCCGGCACCTTCTTCGCGCCCTCCGGCGCGGAGGCAGTGAGCCTGCTGCTGGACGGTCGCAAAGCCGTCTGCGATGCCCTGGTCGCGGCCAACGATCTGATGGCGGTGGACGCGCTGCAGGCGCTCAAGGCGCGCGGGATCCGGGTGCCCGAGGACATCGCGCTCGCCGGCTTCGACAACCGCGAGATCGCCCACGCCAGCGAGCCGCCCCTCACCACGGTCGAGTTGCCCACCGATAAGGAAGTGCGCCTCGCGGCAGATGTCATCGAGCGGCTGCTGCGCGGCGACCACGTTCCGCTGCGTATTGACATCGAGACGGAAGTCGTGCTGCGCCAGTCGTGCGGCTGCACATCGTTGGCCCTGCAGCAGGTGTCCGCGCCGGATCAGCGCCCGCTCGTTGCGCGCCCGCCGGCGGAGGCCTTCCCGCGACAGGATGGCGGCGATGCCGTGACGGACTGGCCGTCCTGGCTCCGGGCGCGCCGGCCGGCCGTGCTGGCAGAGATGGCCCAGGCGTGCCGGCCCTTGCGCGGCGCCGATCGCGCCCTGCTCGAGTCCCTCTGGGACGCGTTCGCGGCGGAGCTCTGCTGCGAAAACCTGCGCCATCAAGCGCGCCTCATGGCGGCGCTTGAGGAACTCACCTGTGCGGAGCCCTGCCGGGGCATGGACCCCTCCGAGTGGCAGGCCGTCATCTCCGTGCACCGGCGCTACACCCGGCCGCTGCTGGTGGGGACTGAATTGCTCCAGCGGGCCGAAGACCTGTGGCAGGGGGCACGCGTCTTCCTCGCCGAACGCGGCCTGAATCTCGAGGCGCAGCGCCAGTTCGCGGCGGGCCAGTTGAACGCGACCCTCCTCTCCGTCGGCGAGCGGCTGGTCACGGCGTTCGACTTGACCGCGCTCATGGATGCCGTCGCGCGTGAGCTGCCGCGGCTCGGCATCCCGGCGTGCTACATCGTCTTGCACCGCGGCGAGGATCCCTTACAAGCCGAGTCGAGACTGGTGCTGACCTACAACGAGAACGGCCGGCTGCCCCTCGGCCCCGGCGGCCTCCTGTTTCCCACGGCTGCGATCCTGCCGGACCAGATCGTCCGAGACGACATCATCCGAGACGACATCATCCGGGACGACGTCGTCCGGGACGACAAGGTCTACACACATCTGGTGTTGGCGCTGCACTTCCACGAGGAGAAGCTCGGTTATGTCGTCTTCGAGCCCGGCCCGCGAAATCCGGTGATCTACGAGACCCTGGCCCTCCAGCTCAGCACTGCGCTGAAGGGCGCCCTGCTCGTAGAGGAGATGCAGAAGGCACGTGAGACCGCGCTGGAAGCGAAGGGACGGGCTGAAAGAGCCGATGAGGTCAAGACACGGCTGCTGGCGAACGTCACGCATGAGCTGCGCACGCCGCTCAATGTCATCCTCGGCTACAGCCGGATGGCGCTGCTCGATCCGAACCCACACGGCTTCGAGCTGCCCGCCAGCCTGCGCAATGACCTGGAGGGCATTCGGGGATCGGCGGAGCACCTGACCCGCCTCAGCAGCGATCTCCTCGACCTGTCGCGGGCCGAGATCGGCGAGCTCGATCTGTTCCCGGAGCCGATCGCGCCGCGGGCTTTCCTGGAGCAAGCCTTCGCGTCCATGGCCGACAGCGTGCGGCCCAACCCGGCGCTCGAGTGGCGTCTCGAGCTGCCGCCGCGCCTGCCGGTCATCTTCGCCGACCCGACGCGTCTGCGCCAGATCGTGCTCAACCTCCTGAGCAACGCACATAAGTTCACCGAGTCCGGCGCGATTGTCCTGGGCGCGGAGGCGGTGCCCCCACACCTGCACATCTGGGTGCGGGACACCGGCTACGGCATCCCGATTGACCGCCAGGGGCGGGTGTTCGAGCCCTTCTTTGCCGAGGGCTACACCAGCCAGCGTCCCGGCGGGATCGGGTTGGGCCTGACGATCACCAGCCAACTGGTCGCGCTGCACGGGGGCTCGCTGTCGCTCGAGAGCCAGCCCGGCCAGGGGAGCGTCTTTCACGTCTACCTGCCCCTGCCGAACTTAAGCGGCCGCTGGCGCACCCCGCCCCTTCAGCCGCCCGAACCCCGCCAGCCCGGCCTCTTCGTCATCGCGGGCAAGGAAGCGGCCACGGCCGAGATGGCAGCACTCGCCGGCCCGGCGCCGTGGCCCGTCTACCGGATCGCTTCTCAAGCAGAGCTCAGTGAGGCGCTCGAAACCGCGGCCCCCGCGGCCATCGTGTGGGACCTGGGCCGTGCGCGGCCGGGAGACTGGGCGCTCGTGCAGCTCCTCCGCAGTCACCCGCACCTGAGCCACGTCCCGTTCATCCTCTATCATCAGGAGGCGGGCGAGCCGCTCAGGCTGACGAACATCCTCATGAAGCCGCTCGATTCCGGCTTGCTGGCAGACCTGATCCAGTCCCTCCGGCCGCCGGCGGCCGGGGGCGCGATCCTGGTGGTGGACGACGATCCGCAGGCCCGCGATCTGTATGCGCGGCTGCTCTCCGAACGGTTCCCCGGCTTTCCGGTCGTCACCGCGGAAGACGGGCAGAACGCCCTGGATTGGCTGCAGGTGGAGGCCCCCTCGCTGGTGATCCTGGACCTGTCCATGCCCCGCGTGGACGGCTTCACCGTGCTGGAACGGCTGCGGGGCGATCCACGCACCCGGACCACCCCCGTGTTTGTGCTCACCGGCCGCCTGCTCAGCTATGAGGATATCAAGCGCCTCGATCACTCCCAGGTCGTGCTGCACTACAAAGACATCTTGACCGAGGAAGAGACGCTGGCCGGTGTGGAATCGCTCTTCGCCGGCCTGCGCCTCGTGCCGCAGCCCACAAGCCTCATCGTCAAGCAGGCCCTCAGCTACATCCAGCGCAACTTTCCGCGCACCCTGTCACGCGCCGAGATCGCCGCGGCCGTCGGGGTCAGCGAGGATTACCTGAGCCGCATCTTTAACCGCGAGATGGGGCTTTCGCCCTGGGAGTATCTCAATCGCTACCGTGTGCTCCAGGCGAAACGTCTGCTGGCGGAATCCACGGAGAGCGTGACCTGGATCGCGGCGCAGGTGGGTTTCGACGATCCCGCCTACTTCAGCCGGGTCTTCCAAAAGGTCGAAGGCTGTTCGCCGCGCGCGTATCGCGCCCGCTTCGGCCGCGCGCCCGGAACCCCGGCCGCCCACTGACCGTACAGCCTCCGCCTCCGCCGCCAGGAGCAGGACGCAATTGTCCAAGTGGCAGAACGCTATTCTCCTTGCGCCGCGCGCCTGCCTGCCGTAGACTACCTCACAGCGCCGGCAAACTCCACCCACCTGGCGTCCGACCCATCGCAGCCGGCGTTTTCCGAGGGAACATCGTGATAACGACTCCGTTGGCCGCGCCCCCCAGGGCCCGGCTCGCAGTGGAACAAAGCATCGCTCGCTGGGCTGCCAGCCTGGTGGAAGACGGTGACACGATCGTGCTGGACGCCAGCAGCGCAGTCCTGGCGATGGCGCCCTTCCTGGCCGGACGCCGCAACCTCGTCGTTCTGACCAACGCCATCGAGATCGGCCGGCTGCTGGCCCAGAACCCCTCCAACAAGGTTGTGCTCACGGCCAACGTCCTGCGGGCCGACGGCCGCTCGGTCGTGGGGCCGCTCTATGAGCCGATCTTGCGCAGCGTGAGGCCGGCGACCGCATTCATCTCGTGTGACGGTTTTTCGCTCGCCGCCGGGCTCATGGATGCCGATGCCGACGGCGCGCCCGTAAAGAGCCAGATGGTTGCCCTGGCCCAGTCTGCGGTCGCGCTGATTGACTCGGACAAATACGGGCGGGTGTGCCAGGCGCCCTTTGCCCGGGCGGATCAATTGGCGCACATTTTCAGCGACGACGGCCTGGAGCCGCATTGGGTCGAGCAGGTGCGGGGCGCATCCATCGCCCTGACCCTCTGCCGGCGCTCCCAGTAGGGTAAAAGCGTGATCGAGCAAGCCTACCAACGGGCGGACTTCAGCAAGCTGCGCGACACAAAGTACGGGATCGGCTTCCATTGGACGACCTGGACGGCCCCGAAGACCAGCGCGCCGAAGCCGTTCGCGGAGGCGGTCGAGGAATTCGACGTCGCAGCGTTCGTCCGGCAGGCGGTCGAAGCCGGCGCAGGCCACGTCCTGTTCACCACGACGCACGCCCTGCACTGGCTGCCCGGCCCCAACCCGGTGGTGGACGGACTCATCCCCGGCAGAACCTGCCGCCGCGACCTGATCATGGAGATCGCCGACGGGCTGCTGCGGGAAGGCATCCTGTTGATCCTGTACTACAACTTCGGCGTGTATTCGGGGGACGACGCCTGGCGCGCTGCGTGCGGCCTGCTGAGGCCGGACAGGGACCTCTTCTTCGACAACTGCCGGCGGATCCTGCGCTGGATGGGCGCGCACTATGGGCCCAAGGTCGCAGCCTGCTGGTTCGACGTGGGGCTTGAAGCCTTTCCCGACACGCCCTTTGCGGCAATCACGGCTGCGGCCAAGGCGGGGAACCCGGACCGGCTCGTCTGCTACAACCCGGCGGTCGAAAAGACCGACGCGGTGACCCCGTACCAGGACTACTGGGCGGGCGAGCTCTGCCGGCTCAACTACCTGCCGCGCGGCCCATTGACGCCGGCCGGGCTGCCCTGGTACACCTTCACCACCTGGCACCCGGATATGCGTTACCCCGCGGCCGGCACGTGGGGCATGGACCTGGAGACGCGCGACCAGGAATGGCCGGCGCCCTGTTCGTGCAGCGTTGCCGCGTATCTCGAACGATTCCTGGCCCACGGCGGAGCGGTCACCTTCAACCTGCTGTGCTACCAGGATGGAAGCGCCTATGAACCTGATCTTCAGGTAATGCGTGACATCAAGCGGCTGTTCCGCTGACGGCCGCCGTACGACAAGGAGGTGCGCCGGATTGCTTCATTCAATAGCTTTAACGCATTGCGCCGTTTCAACCCTGATCATCTCAGAAGGAGAAAAAACATGTCCCGGAAAATCTTAGTCGTGCTTGTAGTGATGATGGCAATCGCGCTGCTGGCCGGTTGCGCCGTCCCCGCGGCCCCCGCCGCGCCGCAGATCGTCAAGGAAACCGTCGTTGTCAAAGAGACCAGCGTCGTCGAGAAGACGGTTGTCGCCGTGGAGACTGTCGTTGTGCCGGCCACGGTGATCGTGCAGGCGACCCCCGAGCCGGCCGCCGAGGCGAAATCGGACGTGCAGGAACTGCGCGTCATCGAGATGGCCGACTGGAACAGTGCCTTCAGGATCAGCCCGTATCAGTTCGGTTCCGGCGGCGCCGCAGGCCTGATGTGGATGCGCATGGTCGGCATGAAAGACAGCTTCGAAGGCGCCAGCACCGCCAGGGGCCTTGCGGAATCGTGGGAGTTCAACAATGACCGGACTTCAGTCACCCTCAAGTTGAAGAGAGATCAGAAATTCTCGGACGGGTCGCCGATCACGGCCGAAGAAGCGGCCTGGTCTTTGGGCTACCTGATCATGACCGGCCACCCGGACCTGAAGGTCAAATTCTCCGGTTCTTCGGCGCCGCGCTACTTCGGTGCGCTAAAAGGCGCCCAGGATGTGTTCGACGGCAAGGTTCCGGCGGATGAATTCGACGCCGCCATGGTTGAAGGCATCAAGGTCATTGATGACTACACCGTCCAGCTCGACTTCACCCAACCGGTGATGGTGCTGACGGTGGAACCGCTGCAGTTCTGGATGATCCTCAAGCCCGAAGCGGTGATGGCCGGCAAAGGCAAGGAATATGGGCCTGATGCCTATTGGACCACCGAGAAGGGCGTCGTCAGCTCGGGCCCGTTCATGCTGGACTCCTTTGCTTCCGGCAACGGGTTCACGATGGTCCCGAACCCTCATTGGGCCGGCAAGAAGCCTGAGTTGAGCAAGATCATCGTGACGCTGATGGCGGACTACTCCACCGCGCTGTCAGCCTTCGAAAACAAAGAGGCGGACGCAGTCATGATGCCGCTGGGCCCAGAGGATGCACAGGCCGCCGAGAGCTCGGAGTTCCTGAAGAGCAGCCTGAAGCCAGCGGTCGGCTACGACCTGGAGCACATGCTGATCACGGCCTTCAAGCCGATGGAAGACGTCCATGTGCGGCGGGCGATCGCGATGGCGATTGACAAGCAGGCGCTGGTGGATGTACTGGGAGGCGGCGCGGGCCAGGCCGGCTTCACGGTGCTGGACTATCACCACATCCCCGGCTCAGTGCCCACGTGCAACGAGCAGTTTGCCGCGGTTGTGCCGCTGAAATATGATCCCGAAGCCGCGCGGGCTGAGCTTGCCAAATCCCCGTACGCGGACCAACTTGCCGACATGGAGTTCAACATCACGCTCGGCATGTGGGGCGAGCCGGTGGCCCGCAACCTGATCCAGGCGCAGGTCTTGCAGAAGATGCTCCAGGATAACCTGGGGATGAAGCGAATCGTCATCCACCAGGAGCCGATGGCCGACTACACCAAGCCGACCTATCCGACCCACTTCTGGCCGAACTCGCAGGGCGAGCACACCATGGATGTTTACACCTACATGAACAACCTGGTCCCGCTGTCCCAGCCGCTCCCCGAGGATGAAAGGCAGATGACCATGTTGAACCTGCCCTACGTGCCCGAGCTGGTAGCCAAGATGAAGGAAGCCGGCGAGCAGACCGACCCGGTCAAGATGTGCGAGAAGCTCGCCGAGGCACAGCAGTTGTGGGTTGACAACGTCTTCTCCCTCGACCTGTTCGTGGGCACGACGTACCGCCTGCAGGCCCCGTGGGTGCAGAACCTGAACCTGTACGGCCCGGCTCGGCCGTCCATTAGCGAAGAGGATGGCAAGTACATCACCGAGACCTATATCCTGAAACACTAGGCTCGGTCCCAGCCTGGACCTCCGGGGGCAACCCCGGAGGTCGAGCGACGCAGGAGAAGAGCAGGATGCTCCGCTATCTCGTCCGGCGAATCCTCAGTATGATCCCGCTGCTCGTCGTCGTGACTGCCTTCACCTTCATCGTGGGACAGTATGGCGCGGGCGATCTCGCAGCGTACCTGGCAGGCACGCGCGGCGATGCGACCAAGGGGTTTGACACCGAATTGTACCAGAGATTTCGCCAGGAATTGGGCATGGATGACCCCATCTATGTCCGGTATGGCCGCTGGCTCTGGAACGCGCTGCACGGGGACTTGGGGAAGTCTTATGTGATGATGGGTGACCCTTCCGTTGCTTACCTCATCAAGAACGCTGTCCCGCAATCGCTCCAGTTGTGCCTCGCAGCGCTCTTCCTCGTGACACTTATCGGGGTGCCCTTAGGGGTCGTGGCGGCTGTGTTCAGCAACAGTTGGCTTGACCGGGTGCTCGTCAGCGGCTCGTCCGTTCTTTCGTCCATCCCTTCGTTTGTCCTGGCGCCGGTCGCCATCATCGTGGTGGTGGTCAGACTGAAACTCCTGCCTTCGGTCGGCGTAGGCTGGCATGGCCTCTTCGCCAAGGAGATAATCCTGCCGGCGTTCTGCCTGGCGATGGTTGGGCTGCTCAACGTGGTACGCACGACGCGCGTCTCGATCCTCGAGGTGCTCTCGCAGGAATACGTCCGGGCGGCGCGCGCGCGCGGCCTGTCGGAGCGCCTGGTCATCGCGAAGCATGTCGTGCGCAACGCGGCGCTGCCCGTCGTCACCGTGCTGGGTATGACGGGCGCCTTGTTGTTGGGCGCGACGGTCTTCATCGAGCAGATTTTCAACATCCAGGGCTTCGGCATGATGGTGAGCAAGGGCTTGCAGCGCGGCGACGTCATGACGGTGACCGGCGCGGTGCTGGTGTCCACCGTCATCGTGATGCTCTTCAGCCTGCTGGTGGACCTGCTGTATGGCGTCATAGACCCGCGCGTCCGGGTGACAAGATAGGCGGGAGGTGGACCGTGGACGATTCGAGCGCAGCTCCCACCAACAGCATCCGGGACGGTGCGCCGGCCGGGGCGGAAATCCGCCGGGCCGCAAAGTCTCGCAGCTTCTGGGACGACGCCTGGTACAAGTTCCGGCACAACTGGGCCGGGATGATCGGGCTGGGGGTGTTCATCCTGCTCTGTCTCGCCGCCATCTTCGCCAGGCAAATCGCGCCCTATGACTACCTGGATCAGGACTGGCAAGCGATCCTCCAGCCCCCTTCAGGCGCCCACATCATGGGCACCGATGACCTCGGCCGGGACATCTTCAGCCGGGTCTTGATGGGCGGCCGCACCGCGCTCATGGTCGCCTCCTTGATCAGCCTGATCGGGGCAATCGTCGGCCTGCTCGTCGGCGCCTTCAGCGCTTTTGCAGGCGGGAAGATAGACGCGGTCGTCGTCTGGATCATTGACGGCGTGATGACCTTCCCGGCCATCTGGCTCGCCGCGTTCGTCAGCGTCTCGACCGCACCGGCGCTCAAGAACATCGCCAACTCGCTTTACGGCACCACGGGGTGGGAGTTCTTGAAAAACGAGGTCATGATCAGTTATGCGGTGGTCGTGTTCGCCATCGGCATGATCAACTGGACGTGGCCTGCCCGCCTGGTCCGCAGCCAGGTGCTCTCCCTGCGCGAGCGGGAGTTTGTCGAAGCCACCCGCGCGCTGGGCGCTTCGGCCCGGTGGATCACCATGAAGCACCTGGTGCCGAACGTGCTTGGGTCAATGATCGTGCTCATGACCCTCAGCTTCGGGAACGCCATGCTCTTTGAGTCCTCGCTGAGCTATCTCGGCATCGGCATCCGGCCCCCCGGCGCGAGCTGGGGCGCTATGATTTTCCAGGGCATGGCCAAGGTGCGGACGCACCCGCACCTGGTGCTGGCACCCGGCATCACACTGGCCGTCGTCGTTCTGGCTTTGCAGTTCATGGGCGACGCGCTGAACGATGCGCTCAACCCCAAGAGCCAGAAGAAGTAGGAGGCGTGAGATGATCGAACCTCTGCCGCGCCGAACACCGTCCGGTGAAGACTTCAGCGCCCGGCCGGGCCCCGTCCTGGACGTCAGGGGGCTGCAGGTGCGCTTCCCGACGCGCGATGGCATCGTCACCGCGCTCGACGGGCTGTCGCTGCAGGTGCTGCCGGGCGAGATCGTCGGCCTCGTCGGCGAGTCGGGCTGCGGCAAATCCACGGCCGCGCTCTCCTTCATGCGCCTGCTCCCCAAGCCTGGCCGCGTCACGGCCGGCGAGATCGTGCTGGATGGGCGGGATATCCTGAAACTGAGTGACAGGGAGATGCGAGGCTTGCGCGGCCCCAGTGTAGCCATGATTTTTCAGGATGCGCTGACTGCGCTCGACCCGACGATGCCCGTCGGCAAGCAGATCGCGGAGCCGCTCCAGCTCCACAGAGGGCTGTCGGCAGCGGCCGCGCGTGCCCGCGCCATCGAGTTGTTCGGCCAGGTCGGCATCCCCGATCCCGACAGGCGGTACGGCCAGTATGCGCACGAGTTTTCCGGGGGGATGCGCCAGCGCGCCATGATCGCCGTCGCCCTTTCCTGCGGGCCGCGGCTCCTGCTGGCCGACGAGCCGACCACGGCCCTGGACGTGACGGTCCAGCGCCAGATCCTCAGCCTGATCCGCCAGTTGCGCGATACGCTGGGCGCGGCGGTGATCCTGATCACGCACGATGTCGGCGTGGTCGCGGAATTGTGCGCCAGGGTGATCGTGATGTATGCGGGACGGGAGGTCGAGACCGGCCCGACGGAGAAGGTGTTCACCCGCCCGTGCCATCCCTACACTGCCGGCCTGCTCGGCTCCACGCTGGAGCTGACCGGCGATCGCAGCCTGCCGCTCAATGCCATCCCCGGCCTGCCGCCCGAGTTGATTGACCTGCCTGCCGGCTGCGCCTTTGCCCCGCGCTGCCCGCGCGTGATCCCACGCTGCCGCGAGCAGGCGCCCGACCTGGAAACGATCGCAGCCCACCATCAGGTGTCTTGCTGGCGATGGAGGGAGGCTTGATATGGCAGCATCAGCGGCGCCGGTGACCGGGCTCCCAACGCCCCACACCGATCCAGACGTGATCGTGAGCGTCCGCGGGTTGAAGACCCATTACCCCGGCCCCCACCGGGGCTCGTGGCCGTGGTCGGGCAGGCTGACGGTCAAGGCCGTTGACGACGTGAGCCTCGACATCCGCCGCGGCCAGACGCTTGGATTGGTGGGCGAGTCCGGCTGCGGCAAGACCACCGTCGGACGCTCGCTGCTCCAGCTCGTGCGCCCCACGGCCGGGGAGGTGTTCTTCGAGGGTCAGGATCTGTGCAAGCTCAAGGAGGCCGCGCTCCATCCCCTCCGCAGGCGGATGCAGATAATCTTCCAGGACCCCTACGCCTCGCTGGACTCGCGCTGCACCATCGGCTTTACGATCAGCGAAGGCCTGCTCATCCATAAGCTGGTCCCGCCGGCCGAGCTGCGCGACCGGGTGGCCGAGCTGATGGTGACCGTTGGCCTCAACCCGGCCTTCGAGAATCGCTACCCGCACGAATTCAGCGGCGGCCAACGCCAGCGGGTGGGCATTGCCCGCGCGCTGGCGACCAGCCCGACCTTTATCGTCGGCGACGAGCCGATCTCCGCGCTGGACGTGTCGATCCAGGCGCAGATCATCAACCTGCTGCGCACGCTCCGCGATAAGCTGAACCTGACCATGCTCTTCATCTCGCACGATCTGCGTGCCGTGCGCTACCTGAGCGATCAGATCGCGGTGATGTACCTCGGCAAGGTCGTAGAGATCGCGCCGACCGATAGCCTGTTCGCCGCCCCTCTGCACCCCTACACGCAGGCGCTGCTCGGCTCAGTACCGAAGCCGAGCTGGACGGGCGCCGGGATCGAGACGCCGGCGCTCTCCGGCGACGTACCCAGCCCGATCAACCCCCCGGCCGGCTGCTACTTCTCGACCCGCTGTCCGCGCGTCATGCCCAGGTGCCGTGAAGTCCAGCCGGCCCTCGTGACGGCCCAAGGGGATCACAAGGCCGCCTGTTTTCTGATCAGCGACGCGGTGAACCCGGTATGACAAGCGCCGGCACGCCGCAGCCTCGTGTTACCGATGTGCGGTTCGAGCACCGCCGTGAGGCGCTCGGCCTGGGCGTCGAATGCCCGCGCATCTCTTGGATTGTGGAGGCCGCCTTGCCCGGCTGGCGCCAGGCAGGCTACGAGATCCAGGCCCTGGCTCCCGACGGCAAACTGCTGGCGGAGACCGGCCCGGTGCAATCCGGCGAGACGATCCTGGTCCCCTGGCCGTTCGCGCCGCTGCGCGCGCGCCAGCAACTCGCCGTGCGTGTCCGGGTGTGGGGCAGCGACGGCCTGGCGTCCGGCTGGACCGAGCCGCACCCCCTTGAGGCCGGGCTGCTTGGCGACGGCGACTGGAGCGCCCGGTTCGTCGCGCCGGGCTGGGACGAGGACCTGAGCCGGCCGCAGCCGGGCCCCTTGCTGCGCAAGGAGTTCAGTGCCGGGCCAGGCGTGACGCACGCCCGGCTCTATGTGACGGCGCTCGGGGTCTTCGAAGCCCAACTCAACGGCGTGGTCGTGGGCGACCATGTCATGGATCCGGGCTGGACCAGCTACGCGCACCGGCTCCGCTATCAGACCTTCGACGTGACGAACCTCCTGCACGCAGGACCCAACGCCATCGGCGCTCTGCTGGGCGACGGCTGGTATCGCGGCCGGCTCGGTTGGGACGGCGGCCGGCGCAACTGCTACGGCGACCGGCTTGCGCTCCTGGCCCAGTTGGAGATCGCGTATACGGACGGCACGGTGCAGCGCGTCGTTACGGATGAGAGTTGGCGGGCCGTGCGGGGCCCCATCCTGGCCAGCGACATCTACGACGGCGAGACCTGCGATGCCCGCCTTGAGCCACCCGGGTGGGCGCGTGCGGGCTACGACGATGCAGCATGGGCGCCGGTGCGCATCGTGCCGCGGGACCTGGCGACGCTGGTTGCACCCGACGGCCCGCCCGTGCGCCGTATCGAGACGTTGCGACCGGTCAGCATAACCGCCTCTCCGTCGGGCAAAACGATCGTTGACTTCGGCCAGAACGTGGTTGGGCGTGTCCGGCTCACGGTCTTGGGCGAGGCGGGACAAATGATCACCCTCCGCCACGCCGAGGTGCTCGAAGCCGGCGAGCTGTGCATGCGGCCGCTGCGGACCGCGCAGGCCACCGACCGCTATATCCAGAAAGGTGGCGGCCCGGAGACCTGGGAGCCGCGCTTCACCTTCCACGGCTTCCGCTACGTCGAGATCAGTGGCTGGCCGGGAACGCCCGCAGCCGAGGACATTCGCGCGGTCGTGTGCCACTCGGACCTGGAGCGAACGGGTTGGTTCGAATGCTCCGACCCGGTGCTGAACCGCTTCCACGAGAACACGGTCTGGAGCATGCGGGGGAATTTCCTGGACGTGCCCACTGACTGCCCCCAACGCGACGAGCGCCTGGGTTGGACGGGTGACATCGAGCTGTTCTCCCCCACCGCCTGCTTCCTCTACGATAGCGCGGGCTTCCTGGCGTCCTGGCTGGCCGACCTGGCTGCGGACCAGGGCGCGGACGGCGCAGTCCCCTTCGTCGTCCCGAATATCCTGATGGAGCCGCCGGTCGCTGCTGCGGGTTGGGGCGACGCGGCCGTGGTCGTTCCCTGGACTTTGTACCAGCGATACGGTGACACGGGGCTTCTCGCCACGCAATACGACAGCATGCGAGCGTGGGTGGACCACCTGGCGCGGCTGAGCAGCGACGCGCTGTTGTGGGATCGGGGGTTTCAGTTCGGTGACTGGCTGGACCCGGCCGCGCCGCCCGATAATCCCGCGGCCGCGCGCACTGATCCCTACCTGGTCGCCACAGCGTACTTCGCCTGCTCGGCCGGGCTGGTCGCCCGCGCCGCGCGCGTGCTTGGCCGCGCCGAAGACTCGGCCCATTACTGCGCGCTTGCCGCAGCAGTACGCGCAGCCTTTGCCCGCCAGTTCATCACGCCCGCGGGCCGGCTTCTCAGCGACACGCCCACCGCCTACGCGCTCGCGATCCAGTTTGACTTGCTGCCTGACGCCGAACAGCGCAGGCAAGCCGGCGAGCGGTTGGCCGCCCTCGTCCGCGCCAGCAGCTATCGAATCAGCACCGGGGTGTTGGGCACGCCCGTGATCTGCGACGCGCTCTGCAGCGTCGGGCAGTACGAAACCGCGTTCCGGCTGTTCACCGAGCGGCGGTGCCCCTCGTGGCTCTACCCGGTGACCATGGGCGCGACAACCATCTGGGAACGCTGGGACAGCCTGCGCCCGGACGGCTCGATCAACCCCGGCGCGATGACGTCGTTTAACCACTATGCCCTGGGTTCGGTCGCCGACTGGCTGCACCGCACCGTTGGCGGCCTGGCCCCCGCGGCGCCCGGCTACCGCCGCCTCGCGATCCGGCCCCGGCCCGGCGGCAACCTGACCCATGCCCAGGTGCAACACCGCACGCCCTACGGGATGGCCGCGTGCAAGTGGCGGATCGAGGGCAAACACATTGAGGTCGAGGTCCTGGTGCCTCCGAACACGACTGCTATGGTGGACCTGCCCGGGAGCGACTCGGATCCGCTGGAGGTCGGCTCTGGCGCGCATTGCTGGCGTTACCCCTACCACAGACCTGACAAACGATTCGCGCCATCGCTCGACAGCACGCTCGACGAGCTCTACGCCGACCCGCCGGCGTGGAACGCCGTGCTGTCCAACTTGCTCACCCATGCGCCGGGCATCATGGGACAGGTCGTCACGACCCAACGAGTGAACGGCAGCGTGCCCCTGCGGCAGATCGTGTCCGCAGCGCCCTTCCCGGCCGAGCTCGGCGCGGCGCTTCTCAACCACCTCGACGGCCTCAGCGAATAGCATGGACGAGAAATCCCTGCTTGACAGCTACAACGTGACGTGGACGACGCCGGCACAGACCGACCGGGGTTCGCTGCCACTCGGCAACGGTGAGGTCGGCGTCAACGTATGGGTGCTGCCCGACGGCGCCATCGAGTTCTACCTCGCGCGCACCGACGCGCGCACGGAACTGGACCGGAGCGTCAAGCTGGGGAAGGTGCGCATCAGCTTCTCCCCCGACACGGGGCTCATCGGCCCAGCCTTCCGGCAGACGCTGGTCTTGCGCAGCGGTTGCCTTGAGATTCGTTATGGCGGTGAGGGCGGCAACGCCGGCGTCGTCCATGTCTTCGTGGACGCCGAACATCCGACCGTGATGGTGACCGGCCGCTTCACGCACCCGGTCACCATCACGGCAGACTACAAGAACTGGCGAACGGGCGCCCGGCCGGACCCTGCATCAGGGGCCTGTGAAACCGCCGACATCGTCCAAGCGTTGGACGGGGGCATCCTTTTCTACCACCGCAACGACCCCACCATCATCCCGTTCCTGGCCAAACTGGAGGCTGTCGAACAGATCGCGGCGGCCATTCCCGACTGCTTATCGGGCCGCATCTTCGGCGGGCTGATGCGGCTGACGGGCGGTGCGCCGGGTGGCGAAAGCCGGTTGGTCACGCCGCAGCCCGTTTGCACGTTCACCTTGCAGGTCACGACGCATAGCGCGCAGGCCCCCGATGTCGAGGGCTGGATTGCCCGCGTGGCGCAATTGACGCGCGAGGCCGCAGCGCCTTCAGAAGCACAGGCGCGCACTGCGCGGTGGTGGAGAGAATACTGGAAGCAGAGTTGGATCTTCGTCGAAGGCGACCGGGCAGCGCAGCCGGGTATCGCCCCAGACCTGCTTGAACTGCCGCTGGAACCGGGTGATCCGCACCCGCCCTCGGCCCGGTCGGCCGTCACCCGCGCCTACGTCCTGACACGCTTCATGTTCGCCTGCATGAGCCGCGGTGCGTTCCCCATCCTGTACAGCGGCGGGCTGTTCAACGTGACGCCTGGCGGCTCGGAACGGCTTGAGGTGCTGACGTTCAGTCGGCCGTTCACCGCGCAGCCCGATCGTGAACCGGACCTGATGTGCAATCCCGACGAGCGCGGCTGGGGCCACTTCTACCTTTGGCAGAACACCCGCTTGCCCTATCACTCGATGCTGGCCCGGGGAGAAGCGAGGTGGTTGCGCGGGCTGTTCGCGTTCTATCGCCGCTTCTGGGACCTGGACCGCGGCCGGGCCGCGCGCTACTACGGCGCTGAGGGCCAGTACAACACTGAAGTCATGCACTCCTTCGGTCTCCAGCCGGACTGGGTCTACGGCCTCGACCGCGGCGGCAAGCCGGACGGTTACGCGGAAAACCGGTGGGGCGGCGCAGTGGACATCTCGCCCGGCCTCGAGCTGCTCCACCTGATGCTCGACTTCTACGAACACCGGCCGGACGACGCGTTCCTGGGCGACGATCTGCTGCCCTACGCCCATGACCTGCTCCGTTTCATCGAGACGCGATTCCCGGAGCGAAAGGATGGCAAAATCATCCTTCGCCCGATCCAGTCGGTGGAAACGTACTGGGATACCACCAACGCGCTCCCGGTTGTGGCGGGCATGGCGGCGGTCGTGCGCCGCATCCTCGCGCTGCCCGGCGACAAGGTCCCGGATCGCGAGTTCTACTGCCGGATAGCGGCGCTGATCCCGGATTTGCCGGTCGAAGACGCCGGCGGGAGCACCGTCATCGCGCCGGCCGAGGTGTACGAGTCCGAGCGCAAAAACTGCGAGGCGCCCCCCTTCTATGCGATCTTCCCCTTCCGGCTTTTCGGGCCCGGTGTGGCGCTCGCCATGGATACCTATCGCCATGCCGTCGGGGTCGCCGGAAGCCTCCAGCCTTTCATCCTGGGGCGCACCCCCGAATATCCCAGCTACTCGGGCTGGCAGCAACACGGGATGGTCGCGGCGCTGCTCGGACTCACGGAGGATGCCCGGACCATCCTGGAGCACAACTGTTCGTTGAAGAACCCCGGCCATCGCTTCCCGGCCATGTGGGGGCCCATCTACGACGCCGTGCCCGACGTGGATCACGGCGCCAACATCCTGACAACCCTGCAACTCATGGCGTTCCAGGTGGAGGGCGACCTCATCCGCATTTTGCCGGCCTGGCCGCAGGACTGGGACGTCTCTTTCAAGTTTCACGCGCCGCGCGACACGACGGTGGAGTGCGTGTATCGGCGGGGCAGAATCGAAAAACTGGCGGTCAGCCCGCCAAGCCGGCGGAGCGACGTTTGCTGCCCGGCCTGGTGTCGGATGGCGGAATAGGCAAGTGAGGCAATGCGCAGAGAAACGATGACGCCGAGGGAGCGCTGGCTCGCCGTGCTGATGCGGCAGAAGCCCGACCGTGTGCCGATGGACTACTGGGCAACGCCCGAGTTCAGCGCGAAGCTGATCCGCCACCTTGGCTTCAGCCGAAGGGGGCAGCAGGCGCTGACGAAGATGTTGCGCCGCGGCGAACGGGTGGCTGGCCATCTGAATGAGGGTCGGCTCGCGCTTCGCCGGGCTCTGCAGCACCTGCACGTCGACTTTGTCGTGCACGTCGGGCCGCGCTACATGGGCCCGAGGCTGCCGGCCGATACCGACGTCTTCGGGTGTATCTACCGCAGCGTAGACTACGGCACCGGAACCTATTCCGAAGTGGTAGCACATCCCCTTGCGCGGTACAGCTCCGTAGATGAGATTGAGGCAAACTACCGGTGGCCCTCCCCCGATTGGTACGACTACCGGGGGATCCCGGACCAGATCGTCGGCTGGGAAGACTACCCGGTGCAGGGGGGCGGCTCCGAACCTTTCCTCATCTACAAGGACCTGCGCGGGCAAGAACAAGGGCTGATCGACCTGGTGGAACACCCCGAGATCGTCCACTACTGCCTGGACAAGCTGTTCGATCTGGCTTACGTGGACACGCAGCGGGTGCTCGAGGCGATCCCTGGAAAGGTGCTGTGCTGTTACATCGCCGAAGACATGGGTGGTCAGAACAACCTGATGTTCTCGAAGAAACATATCCGCACGTTCCTGCTGCCCCGGATGAAGCGCATCATGGACCTCGCCCACCAGGGCGGCGCTTTCGTCTTCCATCACAACGATGGCAACTGCCGGGCAATCCTGCCGGAGATGATCGACGCGGGGATTGACGTGCTGAATCCCATCCAATGGCGGTCCCAGGGGATGGAACGCGAGGGGCTGAAGGCGGATTTCGGCTCGAAGCTGGTCTTTCACGGTGCGGTGGACAACCAGCACACCTTGCCGTTCGGCACGCCGGGTGATGTCCGCCAGGAAGTGGCAGACAATCTGCGCATCCTAGGTGACGGCGGCGGGTATATCCTCGCGCCGTGTCACAACATCCAATCGGTCACGCCGCCCGAGAACGTTGTGGCGCTGTACGAGGCCGGGCGCGAGCTTGGGTGGATGTGAGCGAGCCCAGAATGCACGACTACAATCTGAGATGGCATGAGCAGAGCCGGCATTCCGGCGAATCCATGCCGCTGGGTGGACATAGCATCGGCTGCAATGTGTGGGTGGAGAAGGGCGAGCTGTTGCTCTACTTCCAGCAATCGGGCTGTTTTGACGAGAACGGCTCCATGCTTAAGGGCGGTCGGCTCCGCATCGCGTTCGCCCCGGACCCTTTCAGCGGCGGCTTCCTGCAGGAGCTCGTCCTCGAAGATGGCTACATTGTCGTCGAGGGCCGCAGCGACCGGGGGCGCGCGCGCATCTTGCTCTGGGTCGACGCGCGGCTGCCCGTGATTCACCTCGACCTATCCGCGGAATATAGCCTCGCCCTGCGGCTGCAATACGAGACCTGGCGCGACCAGGACCGCCGTGTCGACAACCGTTCGTATGAGCTGTTCCAGTGCAAAGAGGTGTGGGGCGATCCGGACAAGCCGGTGATCTTCCATAGGGACGAGGTGGAGGTGACCGGAGCCGACGCGCTCCTCTTCTACCATCGCAACCTGGACGACGACCTGTCGTTTGACCGGGAGATGGACACCCAAGGCCTCCGCGCATACAAGGTAAACCTCTACAATCCCCAGCGCGGCCGGACCATGGGCGGCCTGATGAAAGCCCCCGGCATGCGCTTCGCCGGCATGACCCGGGGCGTCTACGCCGACACCGGCTATCTTGCGTACGCGTTCGAATCGGTCGCGCCGTCAACGCAGCAGAGCATCACGGTCCACCTGCTGACCGAGCAGGCCAGTTCGCCCGCACAGTGGCGCGACGACCTGGACGCACTCGTTGCGGACAGCGAGGCGAGCGGACAGGCCGCGTTCGACAGCACGTGCGCCTGGTGGCGGGCCTACTGGGCAAAGAGCTTCATCCACATCCGGCCCGACCATGCGGACGCGGACGATCCGTTACGGCAGATCGGCCGCAACTACCAGTTATTTCGCTATCTATTGGGCTGCAATTACGCGGGGGTCTGGCCGACTAAGTTCAACGGCGGGCTGTTCACGTTTGACCCGATCCTGGCGGGCAAGAGCCCCTGGTCGGACATCGAGCTGTGCTACACGCCCGACTACCGTCTCTGGGGCGGCGGCTCGCACACGGCGCAGAACCAGCGCTTGCTGTATTGGCCGATGCTCAAGAGCGGCGACTTCGCCCCGCTGCGGCAGCTTTTCGATTTCTACAACCGCACCCTCGGCACGGCCCGGACGCGGGCCAGGGTGTTCTTCGATGTGGACGGTGCGGTCTATCCCGAGCAGATCGGCATCTATGGCCTATGCCCGACCTGCGACCACGGCTGGGGGAACGCAACCGGCCTGCCCGTCCCCCAGATCCGCTATCACTTCTCGACCCAACTCGAAGTCGCCCTGATGATCCTCGACTACGTCGAGTACACGGGTGAGGATGTGTCGCAATATCTCGCATTCATGGACAGCGTGGTGAAGTTCTACGACGGGTTCTACGCCCGAGACGACGATCAGGGCAGGATGGTCATCGAGCCGGGCAACGCACTCGAGACCTTCCATCCGGTCCGCAACCCAGTAGACGCCGTAGCTGGCCTCGACTGCGTCCTGCGCCGCCTGCTCCGGCTGCCGGCAGCGTCGGTCTCATCTGAGCAGAGGCAGAACTGGCTGCGTATCCTGCGCCGCGTTCCAGCCCTCTCGTTCCGGGAGAAGGTTGGGCGCAGGATCATCGCCTATGCCGAGACCACGTCGCCCCTGCACAACTGCGAGGTGCCCGAGCTCTACACCGTCTTCCCGTTCGGCCAGTATGGGCTCGGCAAGCCCGACCTGCAGATCGCGATCGACACGGCCCGGCTCGCGCCTGAGACCGACGAGCAGTTAATGCACATCAGTTGGCACCAGCAGGGCATCCAGTACGCCCGCCTCGGCATGCTGCCTGAGGCCATAGCATTTCTGCTGCGCAAGCTCGGCAACGCCGAGCTGCGAACGCCGGTCTTCTGGGGGCCGGGCCATGACTGGACGCCCGATCACAACTGGGGCGGCTCGGGCATGATCCAGCTCCAGGAGATGTTGCTGCAAGCCGAGGGCGACAGGATCTACCTGTTCCCTTGCTGGGATAAGAAGATAGACGTGTGGTTCCGGCTCTGGGCGCCGCGGAACACCGTCGTCGAATGCCGGCTGAAAGGAGGCATCGTCGAACAGTTGACAGTGACACCCCAGGAACGACTGCAGGACCTGGATATCCTGCTGGACGAGTAGCGGTGCGCGCCCGTTTTATCGTCGCTGGGCGACCTGCAGATCCCGAATCTGCACAAGCTTCCCTGATATTTTCTCGAGATTTGTATCCCATACCGGGGCATGCAAAGGACATATGCCCCGACACTATGAAGGAGTTCGCCAACATGAAAGGGTTCTTCAAGACCAACGGTTTGACCCCGCGCCCGCGTGGCGCGTTGCTGCGCCGGCTGCGAACCGGCGCGGTGGCTCTGTTAGCAGTTGTCGCCATCGGCGCCCTCATCGCTGGATGCGCGGCGGCTCCGACCGGCGCACCGGCCGCCACAAGCACACCGGCCGCCACGGCCGTCCCCGCAGCCGCGGCCACGCAATCGCTCCTGCCCGCGGGTCGCGGCCCCGGCGGCGGCCAGGCCGCCATCCAGGCCACGCCGGCCCACAAAGATGTCGCCTACGCCTCAACTTCGGCTGCCCAGAAGCTCGACCTCTATCTGCCGGCCGGCAGCGGGCCTTTCCCGGTCGTGATCAACATCCACGGCGGCGGCTTCATGGTCGGCGACAAGGCCAACCCCGCCCTGGGCGATGAGCTGCTGGCCGCGGGCTACGCGGTCGCCAGCATCAACTACCGCCTGGCCGGCGAGGCCAAATACCCGGCGCAAATCCAGGACGCCAAGGCTGCGGTGCGCTTCTTGCGCGCCAACGCGGCCCAGTACAACCTCGACCCGGAGCGGTTTACGGCATTCGGCCAATCGGCGGGCGGAAACCTGGCCGCGACGTTGGGAACTTCGTGCGGCGTGGCTGCGCTGGAAGGCGCGGAGCTGGGCAACGCGGATCAATCGTCCTGTGTCCAGGCTGTGGTGGATTGGTTCGGCCCCACCGACTTCCTGCAGATGGACGCGCAGTTCGCGGGCACATCGTGCCCGGTGACCCACGACGCGGCCGACTCGCCGGAATCGCAGGTCATCGGCGCGGCGATCCAGACCGTGCCCGAAAAGGCCAAAGCCGCCAACCCGATCACTTACGTCTCCGCCAAGGCGCCGCCCTTCCTGATCCAGCACGGCACGGCCGACTGCAACGTGCCGCCGCAGCAAGGGCAACTGCTGTACGATGCGCTGGCGCCGCTCATCGGTGCAGACAACGTAACCTACACGCTGCTGGAGGGGGCAGGGCACGGCGGCTCGCAGTTCACCGATGCCGCCAATCTGGAGGTGGTGTTGGGCTTCCTGGGCAGCGCGCTGAAGTAGCACAGGCCAGATTGGCGCTCGGCACTCGACACAACCAGCGGTCGTTGTACGCATTCTCGGGCTTGGCTTTCCAGACCCTGGCCGGGCTATGTCCTGCTGAGCTACGTGAACGGTCCCAGGCGGTCATTGTGGTGACGGGGTAAGCTTCCGATCGGCGACGCGCATCGGCGTCGGATCCAGGAGCATATGCTTGCCGAAGCACCTCGTCACCTCATCTCCGAAACGCGCCTGTAGTGCATCGCTGGTTTCCGAACTTAGGCCACTCTTCCGAGCGAAACGTGCGACTCGCACACCTCCAAGCCCGTCTACAGTCTCCAGTTATCCACCGGCGACGCCTTCCGACGCGCTTTGGCGCAGTCGGTCTGCGCAATGCGGGCGTATCTCTTCACCATCGCCATGTCCGAGTGGCCAAGCAGATCCTGCAGCGTGAACAGGTCGCCCTGGTTGTGTAGGTATGTGATGGCGAACGTGTACCCGCACCGGTTCAGGCACACGTTCTGGAGCGTAGCGCAGTTGCAGGTGTCGCCGCGGCCCAAAGTTGGCGGCCAGCCTCATTCGTTTGGCAGCAGTCGCACACTTGCGACGATCGCGTCGGTTCAACGCGATTACATCTTCTCCACCATCTCCTGCACCCGCTGCGCGTTCGGATGCAGGTGCCGCGTCGTCGTGCTGATATTGGCGTGTCCCAGAATCGTCGTCAGCGTGGTGATGTCGCCCTGGTTCTTTGCCAGGAAGCGCGTCGCAAAGCTGTGGCGCAGCGTGTGAGGCGTCACTGTGAACTTGATCCCCACTCGCCGCGCTGCTTGCGACACCATCCGCTGCACATCGCGAGGATCCAGCGCGCGATACGTTCGACTGATGAGCAGCAGATCGGTGACCACCTTCGGCCGCGCCTGGAGGTGGGCCTTCAGCGTGTCCCGGGCCTCCGAAGCCAGCGCCAGCTGTCTCTCTTTCAGCCCTTTGCCTGCTCTCACCAACCGCGTCCTCAAACGTGGCCCTAGCTCGACCGGTGATGGCGGTCGCCGGCGCGCTGACGGCAGTTGAACGACCGTCGGCCCTTACAACGGCAGGGCGAGCTGTTGTGGCGGCTGGTAGGGCGCCACGCGGCGGGCCAGGCCGGTGCGGCCGGCCAGCTCGTTGAAGACGGCCTCCAGCCGGGCCGCGTTGGGGACGGGGGCGAAGTAGCGGTTGCCGTAGGCGCGCTCGTAGCGTTGGCGCAGGCCGGGGAAGAGGCGGTCGAGCTGGGTGTAGAAGTGCGCGCGCTGCCGGTCGCGCAGGGTCACGCCGAACGCGGGCACCACGTGCGCCGCGCCCAGGTCGTGGGCCTGGGTCACGATGGCCGTCAGGTTGGCGACGGTGTCTTCGAGGAAGGGTAGGATCGGCATCAACATGACGCCGGTGCGGAACCCTTGCGCCGCCAGTGCGGCCAATGCCTGGAAGCGGGCCGACGGGGGCGGCGCGCCCGGCTCCAGCACCCGCGCCAGGTCATCGTCCGCGGTGGTGATGGTGAAGCTGATCACCGCGCCGGTTTTGTCGGTGGCGGCCCGGATCGCCCCCAGCAGGTCCACGTCGCGCAGCACCAGGTCGCTCTTGGTGAGGATGTGGACGGGGAAGCCGAACTCGGCCAGGATCGCCAGCGCGCCGCACGTCAGGCGCGCCGCCCGCTCCAGGGGCATGTAGGGGTCGTTCATCGAGCCGGTTCCCACATACCCCTTGACCCGTTTGCGCGGCAGCTCGTGGCGCAGCAGTTCCAGCGCGTTGGCCTTCACCAGCACCTCGCCGTCGAAGTCCTCGATGCCGTAGCACTCGCTGCGGGAGTCGCAATAAATGCAACGGTGCTGGCACCCGCGGTAGAGGTTCATGGTGTATTTGATCCCGAACCACGGGTCGGGCGTTTTGCTGGCCGACAGCAGCGTCTTGGCCTGGATCTCGCGGACGTTCATGGGTTCCCGCTCAGATGACCTTGTCGTTCACCCCGGCCAGTTGACGCAGCAGCTCGGTCTGGCCGACGTGGTAGGTCTCGTGGAAGTAGTAGAAGAAGACCAGTTCGCCGGCCGGTAGCGTACGTTGACCCAAGGGCACTTCGCGCGCCAGGTCAGCAGGCGTGGCCTGGTTCAACGCGGCCGCCAGCGGGGCCTGTGACGCGGCCAGGAGGCGCAGCAGCTCCTCCAGCGGCAGCACGCCGGGGCCGTCCTCGGTCACCGGCTCCGACTCGCGCTCGTAGCGCGCCACGGCCGCGCCGGCGGCCGGTTCCGCGCCCAGGGCCTGCAGGATGCGGTCGCGGTTGCCGGCCAGGTGCCCCAGAACCCAATTCAGGCAGTTGCCGCGGAAGGGCGGTTGGCGCAGGCTGTCGGCGTGGGTCAGCCCCTTGGCCTGCATCTCGACGATGGCGACGTTGCGAGCAAAGGCCGCGGTCAGTCGGTCGGGTGTGATCATGGTGATGGCTCCTGGGCGCACGGGCGAGACTTGACACTAAGAAACTGATTATACCACTACTCCACACCTCACGGCGCCACCTTGACCTCCCGCCGCGCGTAGACCACCCCGTCCGGGCAACTGGCCTGCAGGATGTAAACCACATCGCCCGAACCGGGCGGGCAGTCGCGGATGCTGCCGATCAGGGGTGCGCCCGCGCCGATCTGCACATCGTTTCTCAGCAGGCAGAGGAGCTCCGCAGCCCCGCGCACTTCCCACGCGAGCTGGACGCACTGGCCCGCGCGGATTTGCGTCGGCGGGTCAATGGTGAACAGCACGCTGAGCGGCATGGGGGTGCTCTCGGCCACGGCGACCCGGATGCGCCGCACCTCGGGCGAGCCGTCGAGGTGGGTCAGGTGCAGCTCGTACACCGTGCTGGCGGCCGGGCACTCGCGGCGGCTGTCCTGTCCCATCACGTCGCGCAGCGTGTCGGGCCGATCTTGCACCGCGAAGCGGATCTCCCGGATGTTGTCGAAGCGCCAGGTGAGGGTGATGCACTCGCCGGCCGCGATGTTGGTGCGGTCGGCCATGAACGTGCCAGGGGGCAGCGGCGTCGCGGTGGGCGGCGGCGGGGGCGCGGGCGGGGCCGGGACGCTGATGCCGACCCCCACGCGCTCGCCGAAAGGCACGCTCTGTCCGTTGCGCATCTGCCAGAACCCCTGGTAGACCCCCGGCTCCTGCGGCGCGGTCAGCTCGACGTAGATATCGTGCTCCGCGCCAGCGGGGACCGGCGCAGCGATGATCGCAGGCGCGCCGCCCAGCTCGGCCAGAGGCGAGGCGCCCTGGAGGAACGCCAACGCGTAGCCCACCTCCCAGGCGCAGGCGCCGACGTTGCGCAGCCGCCAGCCCTTGACGATGCGCTGGCCTGCCGCGACCTCGGGCGGCGCGGCCATGCCCCGATCATCGAGGGTCAGGTCGCGCACCCAGGCCATGCCATCCAGGCATCCCGCAGGCGGCTGCGGCGCGACCGTCTCCCCGGGTGCGCTCGGCGGGCGGACGATCTCGGTCGCGGGCAAGCCCAGGTGTTCGGCTGCGAGGCGCGCGGCCGTGCCGTCACGCCAGAGGTCGGCCAGTACGCGGTTGAGCTCGCCGGCAAGCTGGAGCGAACCGGCGGGCACGGCGATGGCCAGCGGCTGCGGCTCTAAGCCCTCACCGGCAATGGTGTAGCCGCCCGCCGCGGCCATCGCCTGCGCCGCCGCTTTGTCCAGGATTACAACGTCCACGCGGCCCTGCCGCAGGTCGGCCAGGGCTTGCTCTGCCAGGTCATAGGGGCGCAGGTCGGCCGCGCGCACCAGGCCGGCCGCCACCAGTGCGGTGCTGGCCCACGCCTCCTGTGCGCTGCCCCGCCGGACGCCGACCGCCCGCGCTGCCAGATCCTGGACTGTTCGCACGTTGCCCACCCCACCGGACTGGTGCGCCACCACGGCGTCCTGGCTTAGCAGGTACGGGTCCGTGAAAGCAATGTTGCTCCCGGCCCCAGGAACCAGGCCGCCGATGGCCAGGTCGACCTGGCCCAATTGCAGGGCGGCGGGCAGGCCGTTCGGGGGGAAGTCCTTGAACGTCACTGCCAGCCCCAGCCGGCGCCCGATCTCCCGTACCAGGGCGACGTCGAAGCCATCCAGCGCCGTGGCCGCGGTGTGGTAGGCGAAGGGGCGGTAGCCCGTCGAGATGCCGGCGACCAGTTTTCCGGCGCCCTGGATGTTGGCCCAGTGCGTCCCGCCTTCGGGCGTGGGACCCGTAGTGCGCGGGGTGGGTGTGGTGATGAGGACCTTCTCGACCTTGATGACCTTCTCGACCTCGACCACCTTCTCCACGACTTGGGTCTCGATGCGAGCAGGTGCAGCCGGCGCGGCGGAGGGTGCAGCAGGCGCCGCACATGATAGTGCCACCCCTGTCAAGAGCAGTGAAATGAGCATGCGGAGCGCGGCGGTTCGAACAGTCATCTTGGACCTCCTCTTTCGCTACCCTTCGACTGCAGTTCGGTGGTGACGACTGCTTGCCACCCCCTCGGCGTGAGCGAGGTCAGGGACCCCCAGCGCGAGCCGCGGCGATGGTGCGCATCGTCCAGCCGCCGGTAGCCGATCCCCTCCAGGTAACGATTCGTGCGCGTTTGCACGGTGCCTTCGGTTTCGGTTGCGGTGAATTCCAACGTCAACCGCAGGCGATGGCGTTTCGGCCGCGAGACATCCAGATGCGCCTCTGGCTCATCGCCGGGTGGCAATACGCCGCGCCCTTCCCGGACGGAACGAACGATGAGGTCAATGTTGAAGCAGATGACCGCCAACGTGCCGTCCTGGGGTCGGCGCGCCTCGAATATGTCGAAAACATGACCTTCCTCTTCCGTTGCGCGCCGGCCTAGCGGTTCCCAGCCGGCTACCTGAAGTACAGCATATTCCTCATCCAGGCTGAGCACAGGATAGGCAGTTTTCATCGAAAGTCCATCCCCCCCGGCGACCAGCGCACCCCGAGGGTTCGTGATCATTATAGGACGACGTGGTGGTCATGTCAATAGGCAGTTTTTGTTGTCGGGCGGGGCGGGTCAAAAGCCTGACACCCCGGTCTCCAGCCGTAAGCCTACCGGGCAGTGGTCGCTGCCGCGCACGTCGGGGAGGATGAAGGCGCCGGTGACGCGCGGCAGGATCTCGGCTGCGACGAAGAAGTAGTCAATGCGCCAGCCGATGTTCCGCTCGCGCGCGCCGCCCCATTGCAGCCACCAGGTGTACTGGCCAGGGAGGTCGGGGTGGCAGTGGCGGAAGGTGTCCACGTAGCCGTGCGCGACGAGCCGATCCAGCCACGCGCGCTCTTCGGGCAGGAAGCCGGTGGTGTTCTGGTTCTCCTTCGGCCGCGCCAGGTCAATCTCGCGGTGCGCGGTGTTCACGTCGCCACAGAAGACCAGCGGCCGGCCCTCCCCCCGCAGCCGTTCGCACATCGCCAGGAACGCGTCGTAGAACGCCAGCTTGTAGGGCACGCGGCTGTGATCCCGGCTCCCGTTGGGGAAGTAGCAATTGATCAGCGTGAAGTCGCCGTAGTGGGCGATGATGGTGCGCCCCTCGTCGTCGAACTCCGGCAAGCCCAGGCCGAACTGCACCGCATCGGGCGGCCGGCGGGTGAGCAGGGCAGTGCCGCTGTAGCCCTTTTTGCGCGCCGAGCCGTGCCAGTACGCGTGGTAGCCCTCGGGCTGGCGCATCTCGGCCGGGAGCTGATCCGCGTCCGCGCGGGTCTCTTGCAAGCAGAGGATGTCGGGCGCGGCCTCGGCCAGCCAGGGCAGGAAGCCCGCGCGGTGCACCGCGCGGGCGCCGTTGACGTTCCAGGAGAGGAGGGTGAGTGTCATGGCTGATTGTTCAGGGATTGGAAATCCCCGCCTCAAAGTGAGAAGCCCCCGCAGGGTCTCGGTCGCAAGTTGAAGTCAGCCACTGCGGCGGTTTTTCACGCCAAAGGCGGAGCCGGTGAATTCGATTCACTGGCTCCGGATCTGGATGGTGGTCAGACTGATGCTGTCTCCCACTACGTCCTTCCCCACTGCAATGGGCAGCCGGGCCAGCGACGGCCAGGTGTACATGCCGATACGAATGGTATACTTACCGGTCGGCAGGTCGCCGGGTATCGTCAGGGGGTAAACATCGCGCAGGATCACGCTGGGCTGCCAGGCGGAGGTTGGCAGCGACGGACCGCCTGCCGGCCGATCGAAGCCAGACACCTGTTCTCCGGCCTGATTCAGCAGGTGGACGAAGACGGTGTAGTCTGCCGTGGGCTTCTGTAGCGCTTCCCAGTACAACTCCAGTGGGGCGGTGGCGCCCGGTGTGAAGGTGCTTGCACCGATCCCATAACCTCGCAGCCTGATCTCCGACGCAAAAACTTCTTGCCTGGGATGAGGGATGCTTGTCTCAGCCACCTGGCTCATGCCACCCGCGGTCACCAGGCTGGCCAGATCGCGACTGTCCAGTTCGGTGACCTGTCCCTGTACGCGCAAGATAGGCGTAAGCCTTAACCGGAGCTCGTTGGCTGTCTCTTCAGCAGGCACATACAGGACCGCCCTGCTGACAACCAGCTTATCTGAAGGCCAGACATCAGGTGAAAGGCCGGGCACGGGCCAGATGCCCTGCGAGTCTATGGCATACTCGTTCTCGTTGAGCAAAACCAGCCTGACCTGAGGATCCTCGCGCATACCTGATTCTCCGGTCGCCTTCCAATACAAGGCTATCGGCACCGTTTGACCCGGCACAGCACGCGTCGTGTCCAGCCGGTAAGCGGTCAACTCGACACCCTGAGCCACCGGCAGGTTCACGATCGTGGCCTGTTCGGGCAGCGCTGCTGCCGTGATCGTTTCGGGCGGTGCATACTTGGGCATGACGCGCGCCAGAGGCAGATAGATCGCATAGGCCAGCATACCGCCCGCGACTGCCAGTGAGATGACTGGCTGAAGGCGCCTGCTGCTGAAGCCGCGTAACCCCGCCATGATCAGCGCCCCCATGGTGAACGCGGCGGGAAAGAGATAGCGTCCATGCCCTGCGCCTACGGTGGCGATCGAAAAACGGACAAACGAAGCAATCAGAAGGACGAACAGGCTTACCGCGATGATCCATTCCGCCCACTGTCGTTTCAAGTTGATCTGCTTGCGTATCAAGGCCGGGATCAGGCCGACAACGCCCACCGCAGTGACATACCAGAGGTAGCGCGACAACTCCGGGAAGGTGATGTGCATGTACCCGAAGCCGCCCCAGAACGTGCGTCCGATCTGCGCCAGGAATTCATTCTTGAACGAGAACCAGGTATAGGGTCCCGTTCGAACCATATGGTTGTGGAGCGCCAGGAACATGCGCCAGCCAAGCGGGTCACCGTACAGTAGTTGGTTGCGGATATACCACCAGCCATCGACCAGGACGATGACACCCAGAGTCAAGGCGCCCCGTTTCAACAACCAGGGAAGATCGCGATCGCGGATCGCTTTCAGGCACAGTGCCAGGGCGATGACGGCTATCAGGGTCAGGCCGCTCAACTTGGTCAGCGCAGCCGCTCCGCCCAACAGTCCGCCCGCCACATAGTACCAGTTGCTGTGCTTGTCAGTGCCAAACAGGGTCATCAGCCACCAGGCGCCCAGCGCAAAGATGGCTGCCTGCAGCGTGTCGTGATGGATCGTGCTGCTCATGAAAACGAATGAAGGGTTAAACGCCATCACCGCTGTTGCGCCGGCAGCCAGCCACGCGTCGCCCGCGAATAAGAGCCGGGCCGCGGCGAAAATGGCGTAGACAGCGATGGCGCCAAATGCAACCGTCAGCAGGCGCATCACGTGTAACCCCAGGACAGAGCCTTGCCACGGAAAGGCATCCTGGCCAAAGTGCATCAGGACACTCCAGCCGTTGGCGCCGAGGTTCTCCTGCCAGACGAAGTGCGGGTTCCAGCGAAACGCCGAGTTCCAATCCGAGGTATCCGTCCATGAGATCGCCGCCGCGCCCAAAACGTAATACAAGGGCGGATGGTGTCCCATCCATACTGTGACGCCGGCGTCGCGGTTCATGGGTTGGATAGGCAGCGCCCCGTTCTCTTTGACGTAACGCACGTAGTCGAAGTGCGGGATTTCATCCACGCCTTCTCCGGGGGGAATAGTGACGCTGTAAAATGCCGCCACACCGAAAAACAACGCCACAAGGGTGCTCTGCAGCCATCGGTCCAGGCGACTCATGCGATTGGGCAGCTTTACCATTTGGCGCGGTGCTCCTCTGCAAACCCGATCAGTTCGTCAACTATGATCACTTCCCCATCATCAGCCGTAGCCGTGCCGCGATAGCGCCCGAACATCTGGTGCACCTCGCTGGTGATCACCAGCAGGTTGGTGGCGGCCACGCGTGCCAGGAACGGCTCAAAGGTCAGGTCGAGCCGGCCGTCAGGCGACACCATGCGCCACGGCCGCTTGAAGTCGGCCGGGTCGTAGGTGAAATTCACCTGGCCCAGCTTGTGGACGCGGCCGTCCAGGATCAGCGTATTCTCGGTGGCGGCCGAGGTATCGCCGAAACCGAAGCCCAGGTTCAGGCCCACCGTCCGGCCGTCGCCCAGGAAGCCGGACGCGCTGGCCCAGACCCAGAAGGAGCGGTACTCCCAGACCCCGCGGCCCCAATCCAGGTTGCCCAGGCAGGTCGCGGGCGTGATCGCTGTGCGCTGGCCGCCGATCTGCAGCCAGCCCGCGGCCGGCAGGCAGTTCACCTTGCGGTTGTAGTAGAAGCGGTTGCCCCGGATGGGGATGACGACCACGGTGGATTCGTGGTGCGGCGCCAGGCGCAGGGTGAGCTCCGCGGCCAGCGGCTTGCCGTCGAAGTTCGGCCAGACGACCGAGAGGCGGCGCTCGCCGGGGAGGGTTTGGAAGCGCAGGCGCGTTCTGCCGTCGTCGAAGGCGCTCTCGCCCTCGGTGCTGTTGCGCGGCAGCGTGACCCCGCGGGCGAAGGGGATCGTCAGCGTCTCCTCGTGATGCCGGCCGGTGGCGAAGTCCACGGTGTAGACGAAGACCTGGCCCGCGTAGCCCAGGTCGGCCACCGTGGCGGAGAAGAAGCGGTCGGGCGTGGTGACGCCGTAGTAGTCCCAGCGTTTGACGCGGAAGCGCTGCAGGAAGCGCAGGGGCCGCGGGTAGAACGCGACCTGCTCCAGGTTGCAGTCCAGCAGCGGCGCGCGCGCCCAACCCACCTGCGCCAGCCGGCCGCGGGGGTCGAGCAGGGGCGAGGGCGTTGTGATCTCGTGTTGTGTGGGGTGGGACATGGCTGACCTCCTTACGCCAGCGTAAGCCTGCGAATGACGACCTGTTCCCGCGCGGCCAGCACCGCGGCGACCGAGGGCAGGCCGTGCCCGACCTGGCCGATGGCGGTCACCGCAAACGCGGTGGCCAGGCGGGCGCATTCGGCCAGGGGCAGACCCTGGCGCTTGCCGGTCACGATGCCGGCCACCAGTGCGTCGCCGGCCCCGACGGTGCTCCTGACCTCAACGGCCGGCGGCACGGCCACCAGCGCCGCGTCCCCCTCGATGAAGAGTGCGCCTTCCCGGCCCATAGACACGACGACGCTGCTGATGGCGTGCTGATGGATCAGGGCGCGCGCGGCTTCGATGATCTCCGCATGGGTTTCCAGGCATCCGCCGGTGAGCTGGCGCAACTCATCCACGTTGGGTTTGATCAGCCACGGCCCAGCGGTCACCCCCTGGCGCAGCCCGTCGCCGCTGGTGTCCAGCACGACCTTCTTGCCGGCCAACGTGACTACCATGTCAGCATAGATGCCTGCCGGAACCCCGGCCGGGATGCTGCCCGACAGCACAAACCACTCGTGCGTCGCCGCCAGTTCGCGGAGGATGGCGAAGAGGCGCTCGATGTCGGCCGGGGTCGGCGCCTGGCCAGGGAAGTTGATATCGGTCGTCGTGCGCTGCGCCGGATCGGCGATTTTGATGCCGATACGCGTCTGGCCGGCGATGCGCACACAGCGATCGGCGATCCCTTTCTGCGCGAACAGGCGGCAAAAGAGGCCGTCGTTGTCGGCACCCAGGAAGCCGGTGGCGCTGGCCGGTTGGCCGAAGTCGGCCAGGAACGACGCCACGTTGACGCCCTTGCCGCCGGCGTCCAACCGCGCTGCTTGCACCCGGTTCACCATTCCGGCCGTGAAGTTCGGGATGGTGAGCGTCTGGTCAATCGCCGGGTTGAGGGTGACCGTAACGATCCCGTCTGCCAGGTTCATGCTTCGGTGAATTCCTCGCGCAACACCCCCGCCACGTAGAACGGATCTGTGCCGATCACGCTGGCCGCGTAGAGCTCCATCGCGCCGATGTCGCCGGTGCGGTTCATGGGGTCGCCGCGATCCACGATGCGCGCGATGACTGGGAAGCCGCTCCAGTCTTCCGACACCGGCGCGATGGGCGGCATCTGGATGGCGACGTTGAAGCTGGTGACGCCCAGCCGCGTCACGAAGGCGTCCAGCACGACGAAGATGGCGTCTTTCAGGTCGTCGGTGAGCGCCGGTGCCAGGAGCAATGTCTCGCGCTCTTTGACGGGCGTCAGGGAGATGACCACGTCCACGCTCCGCCAACGGAAGCCCAGGCCCAGGGCCTGATGGACGGCGTTCAGGTCGGCGAAGTAGTTGGCCTCGTATTGTGCGCGGTAAGCCGCGGCCGAACGGCGCACGAACTCGACCTTGGGGTAGTGCATGTCGCGGGTGAGGGTCATCTGCGTGTGGCCGTGTACCATCGAGGCGGCGGCCTTCCAGATGCAGTTCCACATGAAGAAGAAGTACCTGGCCTGGGGATCGGCGGCGTGCGCCTGCTGGCCCCACGCCCAGGCCGTGTCAATGTAGTCCCGCACGCGCTCCGGGCTGAAGACCAGCGGGTCGTGCTCATCGAAGATCACCACGCCGTGGGAGCCGTCGTACTTGGCGATGTTGCTGGCCGTGATCGCATGTTGGCCCTGCACCCGGCCAAAGGTGTCGGCGGGCGTGCCTGCCAGGGGCCGGCAGAAGGGATCGTCCCGCGTCTCCGTGATGATCCGGGTCAGGTCGGCGCCGCTGCGGATCTCCAGGGGTCGGCGGGCGCGCAGCTCGTTGTAGAGCGCGCCCTCCCAAGTCACCAGGTTAGTCACCTTGACGATGCGCTGGGTGGTCACGGCCTCCACCGAGCCGAAGTAGCCGCGAATCCAGGTGTGCATGCTTTCCGGGGGGATCAGCGCGCCCGGCACTTCGCTGAGGAAGAAGATGCGCTCGAAGCGCTGGCGGTCCGCCTCGGGCAGGGCGCGCACCATCTCGGCCAGGTTGATGATCTGCGGGGCGATCTCGTGGGCCGGCTGCGCCGGTGGCTCGCGTCGTTTTTCGACGCCGATGGCTGTTTGCATGAGAGTTCCTTTTCTAATGAACGATCGCTGCCCCATCCGTCGCGCGGCACACGTAGACACGCGGGGTCAAACCCGCCCTGACCGTGTAGCTGGCCGACACCTGCGCCACGAAATCCGCAACCCCCGCATCCGCCACCAGCGCGATCGCGCAGCCGCCGAAGCCGGCGCCGGTCATGCGCGCGCCCAGGCAGGCGGGATGCGCCTGCGCGGCCGCCACAATGAGGTCCAGCTCGCGGTTGGAGACCTCGAAGTCGTCCCGCAGGCTGATGTGACTGGCGTCCAGCAGCCGGCCCAGCGCGGCGGCGTCACCCGCGGCCATCACATCGCACGCTTGCAGCACCCGGTCATTCTCGGTGATCACGTGGCGCGCGCGGCGGTAGGTGAGATCAGCCAGCGCCGGCCGCGCGGCCTCGAGCTGGGCGATCGTGACATCGCGCAAGGCGGTGACGCCGAAATGCGCGGCCGCGGCCTCGCACTGGGCGCGGCGCTCGTTGTAGGCCGAATCCACCAGCCCGCGGCGGGTGGCGGTGTCCAGCACCACCACGGCCGTGCCCGCGGGCAGCGGCATCGGCCGGGTCGCCAGCGTGCGGCAGTCAATCAGCAGCGCGTGATCCGCCACGCCCGCGGCCGAGATCATCTGATCCATGATGCCGCAGTTCATGCCCACCCACTTGTTCTCGGCGTACTGCCCGACCCGTGCCATAGCCGCCGCGTCCCACGGCCAGTCGGCCACCGCGGCGAACGCGCGCGCGACCGCCAGCTCCAGCGCGGCCGACGATGACAGGCCCGCGGCGATGGGCACGTCGCCCGCCATCACGCCCTCCCAGCCGCCTAGGGTGTAGCCGTGCTGGCCCAGCGCCCACGCCACCCCGCGCACGTAGTCCGCCCACGATCCGGGTTTGGGGAGGAGCGCGTCCAGGTCGAAGGTGTCGCTTTCGCCGAAGTCCAGCGCGTGGACGGTTACGCGGCGGTCGGGCCGCGGCCGCAGCGCGATCCAGGTGGCCCGGTCAATGGCCAGGGGCAGCACGAAGCCATCGTTGTAGTCGGTGTGTTCGCCGATCAGGTTGACGCGGCCCGGCGCGCGCACGACGATGGCCGGCGCGGCGCCGTAGCGTTGGTGGAACGCGTGGCGGATGTGGTGTTCAAGGGACATGGGTTCTCCAGGGCGAAGGCGCATCTCGCTGAGTTTCAAGGGATCAAGGGTTTTCGTCGTTGCCGTCGGCCAAAGACACAGAGCAGACCATACAGGCTCTCGACAATGATCTGGTGCTCCCGACAAAAATTATTGGCAACTGGTGTATGAAAGACCTCAAAGTCGTTCGCCAGGACGATATCAGGCCGGGCGATGATGGCCGAGGCAAAGACAGGCGCATCGGCCGGGTCGCTGCACGCATAGGCGACTGCCGCAATCTCGGTCGGCGTCGGGCGTCGCGTGAACTGGCGAGCGAAGGGTCTCAGGAGCGCTACCATGTGGCCGCGTTGCGAGGGGAAGCGATCATCTATTACCTCTTCCAACTCGTCCACGATGCCCTGGCCAATGACGATATCAAATGCACCGGCCTGGTAGAGCGTCAGGACTTCACCAGCCAGAGACAACCCGCCGTTACGATCGCGCGGGTAAACGATCATCGCGATCAGCACACCGGTGTCGGGGAAAACCCGCAGCCTCTTGCTCATGCCGGCGCCTGCTGGGTGCCATAGGCGCGCACAGACTGCTCATAGCGTTCCTGCCAGATGCGGCGGCGCACGGCGCGGGCATGCTGCAACAGTTCTTCCTCGCTCAGATCGTCGGCTTCGGCCGCGGGCGCCAGGTAAGCGCTCAGTTCCTGTAACGGCAGACCTTCCGTCGGTTCCGCCTGAGCCTGGGCGTACTTCTCTAGGGCTTCAACGGTTAACGTGTTAAGCGACATCGAGTGCCTGGCCGCCAATGCGTTCAGTCTGCCGTGCAGGTCGGGCGAGACACGGATGGTGATTCGTCTAACTGACATGGGACCTCCGGTGTTGCCGTGTTGGATAGCAGCATAATAGCAGCATACAGGCAGCCTGTCAAACATTTCGCCTTGAGCGATTGACCCCCATGCGCGCCTGTGCTAAAATTCCCAGCCAGTGCAACAGCACGATTCGCCAGGCAGAATCCACCACACCCCACTGTGAGGCGCCGATGCCCGCACCTGCCGAGATCGTCCAGCTCGTCGAGCTCTTCCAGCGCAACTATGACCAGTACCGCTCGCCTGCGTTCACCGAGGCCGCGGTCCGCCACCAGTTCATTGACCCCTTCTTTGCCGCGCTCGGCTGGGACGTGAACAACACCCAGGGGTTCGCGGAGCAGTACAAGGAGGTCGTCCACGAGGACAAGGTGCAGGTGGGCAGCGCGACCAAGGCGCCCGACTACTCGTTCCGCATCGGCCGGGAGCGTAAGTTCTTCGTGGAGGCCAAGAAGCCCGCGGTGGACATCACCCACGGCATCGAGCCGGCCTACCAGCTCCGCCGCTACGCGTGGAGCGCCAAGCTGCCGCTTTCCATCCTCACCGACTTCGAGGAGTTTTCGGTCTACGACTGCCGCACCAAGCCCGCGGCCACGGACAAGGCTTCCGCGGGGCGCATCCTGCTGTTAAACTTCCGGGATTACGTGACGCGTTGGGACGAGATCGCGGCCGTGTTCAGCAAGGCCGCGGTGTGGCAGGGCGCGTTGGACCAGTTCGCGGCGGCCAAGGCGGGCAAGCGCGGCACCGCCGAGGTGGACGACGAATTCCTGGCCGAGATCGAGCGCTGGCGCGAGCTGCTGGCGCGCAACCTGGCGCTGCGCAACCCGACGCTGCGCGGCCGCGACCTCAACTGGGCCGTGCAGCAGATCATTGACCGCATCGTGTTCCTGCGCATCTGCGAGGCGCGCGACCTGGAGACCTTCGAGCAGTTGCGCGCGCTGCTCAACGGCGGTCGCACCTACGAGCGGCTGCAGGAGCTGTTCCGCTACGCCGACCGGCGCTACAACTCCGGCCTGTTCCACTTCGAGGTCGAACGGGACCGCGCCGAGGCGCCCGACACCCTGACCCCGGCCCTGGAAATTGACGACAAGGTGCTCAAGGACATCATCGAGCACCTGTACTACCCGCAAAGCCCCTACGAGTTCTCGGTGCTGCCCGCCGACATCCTGGGCCACGTCTACGAGCGGTTCCTGGGCAAGGTGATCCGCCTGACGCCGGGCCGGCAGGTGAAGATCGAGGAGAAGCCGGAGGTGCGCAAGGCCGGCGGCGTCTTCTACACCCCTACCTACATCGTGGACTACATCGTGCGCCAGGCTGTCGGCCCGCTGCTGGAGGAGCGCGGGGACGCGGGGACGCGGAGACACGGGGACGCGGAGAGGAAGGCCGCGCCCCTACGCATTGCGGATATCGCGTGCGGGTCCGGGTCGTTCCTGCTGGGGGCGTACCAATTCCTGCTGGACTGGTATCTGACCGAATATCTGAAGGAACCCGACCGTTGGCTGCGGGGCAAGCGGCCGCCGCTGGAGCGCGCGGGCGGCGGCGCGCTGCGGCTGACCATCGAGGAGCGCAAACGCATCCTGATGGCGCACATCTACGGCGTGGACATTGACCCGCAGGCCGTGGAGGTGACGAAGCTTTCGCTGCTGCTGAAGGTGTTGGAGGGCGAGGGGGTGGCCGGCCAGCTCTCCCTGGGCCTGGAGCGCGTCCTGCCCGACCTGGGCCACAACATCAAGTGCGGCAATTCGCTGATCGGGCCGGAGTTTTACGAGGGGAAGCTGGACCTGCCGGACGAGGAGACGGTGGGGCGGGTGAACGCGTTCGATTGGGGGGCGGAGTTTCCGGAGGTGATGGCCGCGGGCGGGTTCGATGCGGTGATCGGGAATCCGCCGTATATCCGCATTCAAGCGTTGCAGGAGTGGGCGCCGCTGGAGGTGGAGCACTACAAACGGGCGTATCGTGCGGCGAGTAAGGGCAACTACGACATCTACGTCGTGTTCGTGGAAAAGGGACTGCAACTCCTGAACGGGCGCGGCAAGTTGGGCTTCATCCTGCCGCACAAGTTCTTCAACGCGCAGTACGGCGAGCCGCTGCGCAAAGTGCTGGCGGACGGCCGACATCTGAGCAAGGTCGTCCATTTCGGCGATCAGCAGGTGTTCGAGGGCGCGACGACCTACACGTGCCTGCTGTTTCTCGAAAAGGGCGGTCGCTACGAATTTCAGTTCGTGCGCGCCCACGACCTGACCGCCTGGCGCGCGGGCGAGACGCAGACGGAAGGAACGATCCCAACCGCCAGCGCGGGGCCGAGCGAGTGGAATTTTGTGGTGGGCCGCGGGAGCGATCTGTTTGAGCGGTTGCGAGGGATGCCGGTCAAGCTGGGGGATATAGCGGAGCGTATGTCGCAGGGCATTCGCACAAGCGCGAATGAGGTTTATGTTCTGGATTTGATTGTGCGGCGCGGTGCATTCCTGGAGGCCAGATCGGAATACCTGAACAAGCCTGTTCAGGTGGATTCCGCGTCTGTGCTTCAGTTCCTTCAAGGCCGGGAGATCAAGGCTTATCGGATTGCACCGTCTGGCAAAGTGGTGATCTTCCCTTATCAGCTGATCGGCAACCGCGCAGAACTTCTATCTGAGAGCCTCCTCCGTTCTCAATCTCCCGACACTTTCTCTTACCTTCAGACTGTCAAAAAGTACTTGCAGGCGCGGGAGCGCGGCAAGTTCGCGGGTGCTGATTGGTATGCTTATGGCCGGCGTCAGAACATAGAGCTGATGTCAATGCCCAAAATACTCGTACCAGATATTGCCGACCGTGCCGCCTTTGCGCTGGACGCCGCTGGTCAGTATGCTTTCACGAGTGGCTATGGCATTACTCTCAAAGCTGACACCGGTGAGGGGCCGCACTACGTGCTCGGACTCCTGAACAGCAGGGTGCTTGACTTCTATCTTAAGCGTGTGAGCACAACTTTACGCGGCGGCTTCTTCCGCTACTTCACGCAGTTTATCGAACAGCTTCCCATCCGTCTCATCAACTTCGCGGACCCCGCCGACGTCGCGCGGCACGACCGCATGGTCGCGCTCGTCACGCAGATGCTCGATCTGCACACGCGGCTGGCTGCGGAGGGCGTCCCGCATGAAAAAGCCGCGCTCCAGCGGCGGATCGAGCTGACGGATCGGCAGATTGACGGGTTGGTGTATGAGTTGTACGGGTTGACGGCGGCGGAGATCGCGGTGGTGGCGGGGACGTGAGGGGGTTGGCGCGCGCGGGGTTTGGAGCGCGAAGTCGCGAAGGGGCACGAAGTCACGAAGCGCGAAGGACGCGAAGTGCGAAGGGCGCGAAGCGCGAAGATGCTCGCTGCGGCGATACCCTTCGTGGACTTCGTGCTTCGTGTCCTTCGTCGTCTTCGCGGCTTCGTGATCCCCACACCCCGGCTGGCGGCGGAGGGCGTCCCGCACGAGGCCGCCGCGCTGCAGCGGCGCATCGAGCTGACGGATCGGCTGATTGACGGGTTGGTGTACGAGCTGTATGGGCTGACGGCAGCGGAGATCGCGGTGGTGGCGGGGACGTGAGGGGGTTGGCGCGCGCGGGGTTTGG
>CAZKEF010000001.1:113744-184222 GCA_964551735.1 uncultured Anaerolineales bacterium | reverse complement strand
CCCTTCGTGGACTTCGTGCTTCGTGTCCTTCGTCGTCTTCGCGGCTTCGTGATCCAAACACCTACGCATCTGATCTTACGGAGGTGATACATGGGGTACCAATTTGAGCTGTTATCCTATAAGATCTTCGGGGCATGTATTGCTGTGCAACGGCAGCTTGGGCCGCATTGCATGGAAGTGGACTACCAGCGCGCATTAGAAATCGAGTTGCGTAAGTTGGGGCTCGAGTACATCCGCGAGGCCGAGATCCCGATTGATTATGACGGTATTGAGGTCACCCGTCGCCGTGTAGATTTCGTGATCTGGGACGACACGCACACCAATCTCCTGGAGACCAAGGCGGCGAAAGCCATCAAGCCTGAGGATGTCGAACAATGCCAGCTTTACCTGCGCAAAGGCAACTTTCGCGTGTGTCAGATTGCGAACTTCGGCCAGGTGCCGTTGGGCAAAGACCGCTATGTCTGGACGCCCACCGGGCCGGCATTGTACGGGCCGCATCCGTGAGAGGGGTTGGGCACGCGTGAGGGCCTGGAGCGCGAAGTCACGAAGGGGCGCGAAGTCACGAAGCGCGAAGAACGCGAAGCACGAAGGCGCTCGCCGCGGCAATACCCTTCGTGGCCTTCGTGCTTCGTGCGCTTCGTGGGGCTTCGCGGCTTCGTGATCCAAACACCCCTGGATGATCCCTTCGGCCGTGGCCGCTTATACCAGCCCACCTGCGCCCAACCAATCCGCCAGCGCCTCGATATCGCCCGCGGTCGCGCGGTCATGGACGATCATCGGCGCGCGGCGGCGGACTGCGGCGTAGGTTGGAGCCGTGCCGCGGCCGAGGCGGGCGGGGCCATCGGGGCGCAGATCAATGGCCTGGCAGGCGGTCAGCAGCTCGATGGCGAGCACGCGGCGCACGTTCTCCAGGATCTCCCGCGTGTGCCGCGCGGCGTTGGCGCCCATGCTGACGTGATCCTCCTGGTTGGCGCACGAGGGGATCGAGTCCACGCTGTCGGGGTGGGCCAACGTCTTGTTGTCGGAGACCAGCGCGGCCGCGGTGTATTGCGCCATCATCAGGCCGCTGTCCAGCCCGCTGGTGGGCACGAGCATGGCCGGCAATCCGCCGCTGAGCTCCGGGGTCAACATGCGGAAGATGCGGCGCTCCGCGATGCTGGCAACCTCGGCCAGCGCGATGCCCAGGCTGTCCAGCCACAGCGCGGGCCCCTGGCCGTGGAAGTTGCCGCCGGAGACCGCGTGGAACGTGCCGTCCGCGGTCGGGAAGATGAGGGGGTTGTCGGTGGCCGCGTTGAGCGCCGCGGCCAGCCGCGCCCGCACGAACGCGGCCATGTCCAGCGCGGGGCCGAGCACCTGGGGCGTGCAGCGCAGGCTGTACGCGTCTTGCACGCGGCCGGGGTCGGCGTCTACGAGACGGCTGCCGGCCACCAGCTCCCGGAGCCGGGCTGCGACCGCCATCTGGCCCGGCTGGCCGGCCGCGGCGTGCAGGTCGGGGTCGAACGCGGCCGAGAGGCCGCACAGCCCCTCCAGGCTCAGCGCCGCCGCCACCTGAGCCTGGGCCAGCAGCATTTCAGCATCATGGAGCGCCAGCGCGGCCATTGCAACCATGAAGTCAATGCCGTTGGTGAGCGCCAGTCCCTCTTTGGCTTCCAGCACGTGCCGCGCGATCCCCGCGCGGCGCATCGCCTCCGCGCCGGACAGCAGTTCGCCGCCGCACCACGCCTGACCGCTGAAGGGATCGGCCGCCTCGTCCGCGGCGCGCGTGAAGACCGCGGCGATGTGGGCCAACGGCGCCAGGTCGCCGCTGGCGCCCAGTGAGCCCTTCTCCGGCACCCGCGGCGTGACCCCCGCGTTCAGCATATCAATCAGGGTTTGGGCCAGGGCCGGCCGGACGCCGGAATGGCCCTTGGCCAGCATGTTGGCCCGAACGACCATGACCGCCCGGACGACTTCCTCAGACAGTGGTCGGCCGACGCCAACGCAGCACAGCGCGACCACGTTGCTCGAGAGCTGCCGCGCCTCCGCCGCGCTGATGCGCACCTTCGCCAACGAACCGAAGCCGGTGTTGACGCCGTAGATCGTTTGCGCCTCATCCGCGATGGTTGCCATCACCCAGTCATGGCTGGCCTGCATCCGCGCCTGGGCCGCTTTGCTCAGCGGGGCCACGGGGGCCCTGTGGCGCGCAATGGCGACCAGATCTTCGATGGTCAATGTGCTGCCGGTAAGCTCGATCATGGTGTTCTCCCTCTTGACAAACCTCTGATTCCATGATAAAAATTATATAGACAACTAGACGTCTAGTCAAATCTAGCAAGGACCGAAGCGCATGAAAGTCGTTGCCGGCGCGCTGCCCAAATATCGCCAGCTCTTGCAGCTCTTGCGCCAGCAGATCCTGTCGGGCGAGCTGGCCCCAGGCGCACAGGCGCCCACCGAGGAGGCGCTGATGGCGCGCCACGGCTTGTCGCGCGGCACGGTGCGCCGGGCCATCGAGCAGTTGGCGGCCGAGGGGCTGGTGTACACCGCGCAGGGCAGCGGCACCTACGTTAGCGCCGCGCACCCCAACGCGGTGCCGTTCCGCTTCGCCGATTGCCTGCCCGGCGCTGCGATCTTTCGGGTCATCACCCGGGAGGTCATCCCCGCGGGGATCGAGGTTTCCGAGCGGCTCAGCCTGCCCCTGGGCGAGCCGGTGATCCATATCCGGCGCCTGCGCGTTGAGGGGGAGACGGTCGTTGGCTTTTCCGAGCGGTTCCTGCCCCGGTCGCTGTGTCCTGACCTGTTGACCGAGGACCTGACGCAGCCCTCGATCCACGATATCCTGGTCAACCGGTCGGAGCTGCCTCTGCTGCGCGCAGTGGTGGAGATCGAAGCACAAATGCTGGATGCTGAAGACGCCGCGTTGTTGGGCGTGCCGCCCGCGACCCCGGCGGTCGTGGTCGCGCGGCTCACCTACACCGCGCCGAACCGGCCTGCCGTCTGGTACCGCGCAGTCTATCGTGACGCCTACTGCCTGGCCGCTCGGGTAGATCCGTTGCCAGCATAGCCGTTCACACGCACCACGCAACACGAGATCTCACATGACCCACAACCCTACACCCACCTTCCTTCGTGTGCTCGACCCGGCGGACACCTCCACCGGCGGCGGCAGCGCGTCGGCGATCGCCGGCGGCATGGCGGCCGCGCTGATCGCGCTGGTCGCGCGGCTGTCACTGAACGGCGCGGGCGGCGAGCCGGACGCGTATTACTTAGCCATTGCCGAGCAAGGTGCGGCGCTCTCGCAGGCGTTGCTGGCCGGCGCGGACGAGGACGCCGGGTCGTTTGCTGCGGTGATGGCCGCGTATCGCCTGCCGAAAGCGACCGATGATGAGAAGGCTGCGCGCACCGCGGCGATCCGTTCCGCCATGACCTATGCCACGCGCGTCCCGTTGCACAACGCGGAACTGTGTGCCGAGGTGCTGTCCCTTGCGGCGCGGCTGGAGGGTCGGTCGAACCCCCGCGCCCTATCCGATCTGCAGGCGGCCGGCCACCTGGCGCGCGCGGGCCTGCTCGGCTGCCTGGCGAACGTGTCGATCAATCTGCCAGGGGTCAAGGATGAGGCCGCGCGCGAGGAGATCGAGGCTCGGCGACTGGAAGTCGCAGCTACCTCTGCGAGGTCGGCCTGCGCCGACTAAAGGGAAAACTATGCGCAAAATCCTCTTGTGTGAACCGAACATCAGCGAAGGCCGCGACCTGGCGCTGGTCGAGCAGGTGGCGGACGCGGTGCGGGGCGTGCCTGGCGTCAAGCTGATTGACTATTCCAGCGACCCCGATCACAACCGTTCGGTGTTCACCTACCTGGGCGAGCCGGAAGCGGTGCTCGAAGCGACGCAGCGGTTGGCAGCCAGGACGTTCGAGCTGATTGACTTGACGGCGCACCACGGCACGCACCCGCGGCAGGGCGCGCTCGACGTGGCGCCGTTCATCCCCATTCGCGGGGTGGAGACGGCCGAGGCGGTCGCGATCGCCCGGCGCTTCGGGCAGTACGTCGCCGGGCTGGGCGTGCCGGTCTACTACTACGAGGACGCGGCCACCCGGCCCGAGCGCAAGAGCCTGCCCGACATCCGCAAAGGGGAGTACGAGGCACTGGCCGAGAAGCTGGCCCGGCCGGAATGGGCGCCCGATGAGGGCCCGGCGGTCTTCAATCCGAAGTCGGGCGTCACGGTCACCGGTGCGCGCTTCCCGCTGGTGGCGTTCAACGTCAACTTGCGCACCACGGATGTGAGCATCGCCGACCGGATCGCGAAGGCCGTGCGCTATATCAGCGGCGGCTACCGCTACGTGCGCGCACTGGGCCTGCCGTTGGCCGACCGCGGGCTGGTGCAGGTCTCGATGAATCTGCTCCGCTACGACAAGACCCCCGTTTCGCGCGTGCTGGAGACGATCCGCAGCGAGGCCGCGCGCTACGGCGTGGCGATCGCCGGCACGGAACTGGTCGGGCCGGTGCCCCTGGGCGTGCTGGAAGAGGTGACGAAGTTCTATCTGCAAGTCCACGACTTTTCGCTGGAACAGGTGATCGAGGTCGCGTTGATCGAATAGGTCCTGTAGGCGAGAGCCTGTCATTCTGAGGGGCCGCAGCCCCGAAGAATCTCGTGACATCTGAGGCACTCGCAGGAGATTCTTCGCTGGTATCTGTCTGCAACGGATGTTGAGTGGTTAACCCGCTCAGAATGACCACTGGCCTTGATCGCATCTCACAAATCAAAAGGAAGGACCCATGACACCCGAAATCCTCTACTCGGTGGTGGCCCAGCGCGGGCCGACGCTGCGCTGCAAGGGCTGGAAGCAGGAAAGCCTGCTGCGCATGCTGGAAAACAACATGGAGAACGCCGAGGCGCCGGAACGGCTGGTGATCTACGGCGGCATCGGCAAGTGCGCGCGCAACTGGGAATCGTACCACGCCATCGTGGACGCGCTGCTCAACCTGGAGAACGACGAGACGCTGGCGATCCAGTCCGGCATGCCCGTCGCCATCTTCAAGACCCACCGCCTGGCCCCGCGCGTGGTGATGGCGAACACCAACATCATGAAGGCGACCTGGCCCATCTTCTACGACCTGCAGGACAAGAACCTGACCATGTTCGCGCAGTACACGGCCGCGCCGTGGGAGTACATCGGCACGCAGGGCGTGATCCAGGGCACCTTCGAGACGCTGGGCGCCATCGGCGAGCAGCATTTCGGCGGCTCACTGGTCGGCCGTATCCTGTTCACCGCGGGCCTGGGCGGCATGGGCGCGAACCAACCCCGCGCCATGACCATGCACGGCGGGGTCTGCCTGGTAGTGGACGCCAACCCCGACATCATCCCCACCCGCATCCGCAAGAAGTTCCTGGATGTCCAGGTGGACACCCTGGAAGAGGGCATCAAGCTGGCCGAGCAGGCCAAGGCCGAGGGCCGGGCGCTGGGCATCGGCCTGCACGGCAACGCGGCCGAGATCTTCCCCCGCGCGCTGGCGCTGGGCTGGCGGCCCGACATCATCACCGAGATGTGCCCGTGCCACGACCCGATCTCCTACATCGCGGCCGGCCACACCGTGCAATCGGCCGAGGCCGCGCGCACCGCCGACCGCCTGGCCTACCTGGCCGAGGCGCGGGAATCCATGAAACGGCAGCTCGCCGCGATGATCGAATTCAGCAAGGCCGGGGTGCAGGTCTTCGAGTACGGCACCAGCATCCGCAAAGAGTGTCGCGACGCAGGCATGGCGGAAGCGCAGGCGATGAGCATCCCTGGCTTCGTCGCAGCGTACATCCGGCCCCTCTTCCTCATGGGCCGCGGCCCCTTCCGCTGGACCTGCCTCTCCGGCGAGGCCAGCGACCTGGCCCGGCTGGACGACCTGGCGTTGGCAATGTTCCCGCACGACAAGACGACGGTGCGCTGGATCACCCTGGCACGGCGCGACCTGCCCATCGAGGCGCTGCCCGCCCGCGTCTGCTATCTGGGCTTCGGCGAGCGCAAGGCGTTCGGCCTGGCGGTCAACCGGCTGATCCGCGCGGGTGAGGTCAAGGGGCCGGTGGCGTTCTCGCGCGACAACCTCGACTCCGGCTCCATCGTCAACCCGACCTTCGAGTCGGAGCAGATGCTGGACGGCAGCGACCTGATCTCCGACTGGCCGTACCTGAACGCGCTGCTGAACACCGCCGCGATGGCCGACCTGGTCGCGATCCAGGCCAACTATTCCATGGGCGAGGCGGTCCACACCGGCGTCACCATGATCGCGGACGGCAGCGAGGAGGCCGACCTGCGGCTGGAGGCCAGCCTGACCACCGATTCCGGCATCGGCGTGATCCGCCACGCGCAGGCGGGCTACCCCGTGGCGCGGCAGGTGGCCCAGGGCCAGGGCCCGCTGACCGGCGAAAGCATCCAGGTGCCGCTCTGGTGGACGCCGACCGCGACGTTCGGCCCCGAGGGCAGCGGTCCCGGCCGGCGCTCGGCGCACACGAAGGAAAAGGGCTAAGCGCGTCAGCTTGGCCCGGCGGTTGAAACCGCGGCGACCCTTGCGAAGACTTCGGCGAGCTCAGTCGAGCCGTCGGTCTGCACCGACTGAGATAGTCCACGGAGGTGGACTTCGCAAAGGTAGCAGCGACTTCCAGTCGCCGGGAGAGCGAGGGAAGATGACACACGAGCCGAAACCACAAGCCGACCTGTTGATCCGCGGCGGCACGGTGCTGACCTGCATCCCGCGCGGGGACGACCCCATCGGCCGCATCCTCGATGGCGCGGTGGCGGTCGCGGGCGAGTGCATCCTGGCTGTGGGGACACAGGCCGAGGTCGCCGCGCAGGTGGATACCTCGCACGCCCGTGTGCTGGATGCGACGGGCCAGGTGATAGCGCCCGGCTTCGTGGACAGTCACACCCATTTGGTCTTCGGTGGCTCGCGCGCCCAGGAGTATGCCGCGCGGATGACCCGCAGCGCGGCCGAAGTGCGGGCGCTGGGCATCCCGACCGGCATCCAGGCCACGGTGAGCATGACGCGCGCCGCATCCACCGAAGAGCTGGTGGGGTCCGCGGCCGCGCGGCTGCAAGGGATGTTCCGCGCCGGCACGACCACGGTCGAGATCAAGAGCGGCTACGGCCTGAACGTGGCCGATGAACTGCGCATGCTCGAAGTCGGCCGGCGGTTGGGCGCGCTGGGGCCGGCTGACGTGGTCAACACCTTCCTCGGTGCGCACGACTTCCCGCCGGAGCTCTCGCGCGCACGTTACATTGACCAGATCATCCACGAGATGATTCCGGCCGTGGCTGAGCGCGGCCTGGCCGAGTTCTGCGACGTCTACTGCGACGACGGTTACTACACCGTGGCCGAGTCGCGGCGCATCCTGGAGGCGGGCCGCGCGGCCGGGTTGCGGCCCAAGATCCACACCGACGCCTATTCCGACATCGGCGGCGCGTACCTGGCCGCGGAGCTGGGCGTCGTCTCGGCCGATCACCTGAATTACGCCGAACCCGCGGCGGCGCGGGCGCTGGCCGCGGCGAGCGTCGTGGGCGTGGTGATGCCCGCGCTGGACTGGGCCGTGGCGCACAGCCGTCCCTTCGACGCCCCCATGCTGGCCGGCCAGGGGCTGACGCTGGCGCTGGCGACCGACCTGTGCCCGGCGTGCTGGGCCGAGTCCCTGCAGCTCGTGATGCAGCTTGCCTGCCGGCTCTACCGCTTCTCGCCCGAGGCGGCGCTGCTGGCATCAACCGTCGGCGGTGCGCAGGCGTTGGGGCTGGACGACCGGGGTGTGCTGGCGCCAGGCAAGCTGGCCGACCTCCAGGTCTGGGATGTGCCGGTGTTCGAAGATGTGATCTACCGGCTGGGGAACAACGCAGTGGTGACTGTGGTGAAACGGGGCCGGATCTACGGCCGCGCTAACCCGAAAACTGGACGCGGACGACGCGGACTATGCGGATAAACTCTGTCCCTGGCCGCATGGTCCGCGGTATCCGCGTCGTGCCCAAAACTACGGGGCAGGCTCTCCGCGTTCCCGTTCTCGTTCCTGCTTGTGTCATCCGTGACATGGGCGCTGCTCTAAAAATGCCGACCGCTGATAGCTGACCGTCATCGCGTTTCGCTCGAAGGGTCTGTGGCGCCAGGTGCGGCATGAGAATAGCTCCCCCAGGCCCTCGCTGGGCGTGGGCCGCCTTACGGGGAATGCCAGGCGACCTCAACGAGGGTTCCGCTGCCCACCTGGCTTTCGATACGCAACGTCGCGCCGATGGCCTGCGCGCGCTCACGGATGATGCCCAGCCCAAGCCTGTCGGGCGCCACCATCGCCAGGTCAAATCCCCGACCGTCATCGGTGATCCGCAACTGCACCTCGACCGCCTCAGCCGGCTCAAATTCGTCAGACGCTTGCGGACCTTGCGCGCCCTCGGCTTCCAGATCGCCGCGCCGGCCCCTGGCGCAGCGCAACATGACTTCCGTGCGCTTTGCGCCTGAGTGTTTGACGATGTTGTTCAGCGCCTCCTGGACGATGCGGTAAAGCGCCACGTGGACATCATCGGGCAGCTCGGGCACGGGACAGCCCGTCAGCGAGACCGTCACTGCGATGCCGGAGCGGCCGGAGACCGATTCGGCCAGTTGGCGGAGGAGGTCGCCCAGGTTGGCCTCCACCAGCGCCGCCGGCCGCAGCTCCAACAACAGGGCGCGCATCTCGGCCAGCGCGCCGCGGGTGAGCTGGCGCAGTTCGCCCAGGAGCTGGCGACCCTCGACCGGGTCGCTCTCCCACAACGTGGGCAGCACCTCAGCGATCAGGCTGGCGGAGAAGAGGGTCTGCGTGACCGCATCGTGGAGGTCTCGCGCCAGGCGGCCGCGCTCCTGCGAGGCAGCGGCCTGCTGCGCTTCCTCGTACAACCGCGCGTTCTCGATGGCGATGGCCGCCTGGGTTGCCAGCGATTGCATCACCATCAGATCGCTGTCATCGAAAGCGTTCAGGCGATCGCTCTGCGCATCGAGCACGCCGATCACGCGGCCGGCCACCAGCAGCGGCACAGCGAGTTCTGATCGGGTATTGCTGCCGTGCATCCAGATGTAGCGCGGCTCCTGGCTGACGTCCGGCGCCAGCAGCGGCTCGCCGCTCCCGGCCACCCAGCCTGTAATGCCTTCACCATCGCCGAACCCATGTGCGAGCGAGCCGACTTTGAGGCGGTTAGGCGCAAAGTCAAACGCGGGGTTCTCCCAAAGCTTTCCGGCGCCCACCCGATAGACCGCTTCGTTCCCTTCGATCAGCGCCAGCCCCACATGGTCGTACCCAAAGGTGCGCTGGATGAGCTGCACGATCTCGGTGAGCAGCGCGCCGGTGTCCAGGATCGAGGCGAGACTGCGGCCCACTTCACTGATGACGCGAAACTGCTCAGCGCGCCGCTGTTCTGCGGCGAAGTGTTGGGCTTTCTGCACGGCCAGGGCGGCGCGCTGCGCCAGCGCGGTGAAAAGACGCTGATCGCGTTCCTCGAAGGCCCGTGTCTCGTCGTAGCACACGTTGAAGATGCCGAAGACCTCCTCATGCGACGCGCCGCCCTCGGCCGGCAGCCGGATGGGGATGTGCATGAATGAGCGGATGTCCTCACTCAGCACAGATGCAACCACCTCTGGGCGTTCCGGCACGTGCTTGAGGCCAACAGAAGCATCCTGCACGATGATCGGCTCGCCGTTGGCCATCACCTGCCCGGCATACCCCTCGCCCGGGGCAAAGGTGATCCGTTCGATGGCCTCTGCGCTGAAGTTGCGCGCCACCCGGATGACCAGTTGCTGGCGGCTTGCGTCCCACGCCAGCACCGCGCTCTTATCCGCGTGCAGCCGATCCACTGCGATATCCACCAGCGCCTGCAGCACCTGGTCGAGGTCCACGTGCCGCTCGAGCTCTTCGTCGGCTTTGAAAAGCGCCTCGAGGTCGGCTGTTTGCACGGCGATGTCCAGGGTGCGGTCGGCTACTTCCAGGGCGAGTTGACGGTTTCGGCTCTCGATGCTGGCGATGCGCCAGCGGTAGATGCCGAAGCCCAGGGCGGCCAGGGCCAGCAGGATCAGGAACAGGGTATAGGGGGGCATGTCATCAATCCCATATCACCGCTTCGCCCACGTTCACCGCGCCTGATGCCAGCACGATACGCAACACGGTCTCATCGTCGAGCACCTCGCCGGTGGGCACGAAGCCCTGCTTCAGGTAGAATTCCTTCGGGCTGCCCTCGCCCTCGCCGCAGCTCACCAGGAGCTCGGTCGCGCCTGGCCGCGACTTCACATATTCCACCAGCCGTCGGATCGCTTGGCTGCCGTAGCCGCGGCCCTGGTGCGGCGCCGCGATCATGAAGCGCCACAGGAAGTACTCCGGCGTTTCCGCGTCGTCCACGATCATCAGGAAACCGACCGGGGCTTTGCCGGCATAGATGGCGCGGAACCAGGCGTGTTTGTTGAAGTGCGCCTCGGCCAGCGAGATCGCGTTGGGCGCGACGAAATCTTTGCGCGGCTCCGTGAGCGTGTCGCTGAGTTGGCAGATGCCCCACACGGTATCTTCCGTGACCGGCTGCAAGGTCACCTCGTCGTAGGGGCCGAGGTGCGCCTCCAGGCGCGGGATCAGCCGGCCGATGGCTGCCTCCGCCGCCTGGCCGGCCGGCCCGAGCGGCCGGATGATCTGGCCGACCAGGTCGAGGTAGACCCGCCACCAGTGGGCGTCGGTTGCCGGATTGCTGGCTTCGGTCATTACTCGCTCCAGCCTGTACCGGATGCGTCGCTGTTGCCTCGCGGGCAAGTCCGGCCAAAGCGGGGCGAGCTCGTGGATCAGTTCGGTCAGCGCGAGTCTCAAGTCGCCGGGTAACCCGGCGGTTTCCAATTTGGTGATGAGTTCAAGCACCATAAGAGTTCCTTCCTGAATCCTGTCGCGTGAATCTTGGGAATACACTCCCATTTCTAACGCCAATTACGGGAAAACACAAGCTGGCCGATCGTGGTTAGGCGGTCAAGGGGCCTTTCTCACCACACCCCCGGCAGCAGCCGCCAGCGCGTCCGCTCGGCATACGCGGCATAGCCGAGGCGCTCGGCGCGCAGCGTGCGATCCTCCAGCGCCGTTCGCAGCACGGTGAGCGCGGCGGTCAGCGCGCCGGGGGTCAGCGCCCAGGCCGAGCCGAGCATGAGCGGCACGGCCTGGTTAGCGATCACGCCGCCCGCGTACGCGGGATGGCGCACCCACAGGTAGGGGCCGGCATCCACCACCGTGTGCCCGCGATCGGTCTCGCCGAAGGCGTGCGCACCACCGCGGAGAAGAAGCGGTTGGCGGTCATGGCCCATGTGCCCAGTGTCCAACCGGCCACCGCCAGCGCCAGTCCGGCCAACGCCAGCCAGAGCGGGATCGCGGGCGGCCAGGCGAAACGGTAGTTGAGACCCGCCACGATCTGCGCAGCCATGAGACCGATGACTGCGACGAACTGCACCAGTAACCTGTCCCAAGGCTTGGCATCCTGCTTTTGGGCATAACCGGCGCGTTCCGCCAGGAGATCGGGGTGGCGCCGCAGCACCAGCAGCCGGCTGGCAAGCGTACCAAACAACGTGACGGCCACGTAAACCCACCCCATGGGCCAGTCAAGCGTGCCGGCCGCAAGAAAGAGCACTCCGCACAGCACGACGAGCATCAGGAGGAAGCGGATGCCGGCCGTGATCAGCGTCCGGCCGCGACTCGCCTCCCCGACCGGCGGTTCCGTGAGATCTGATTGAGCAGCACCGGTCTTCATGGCGCCTCCATATCTTAGGGTCTCAGCAATCCGGGTGAACGGGGTATAGCGCAAAACTATCGGCGGGTTGTAGCCTGGCCCCCGTAGGCGTCTTGGCGGTCAGGGGGCGGGTACAAGGCCCGATGCTACCGACACTTTTGCGGTATACCCGGGTGAACGGCGGTCGCAGACCGCCTGCAAACAGAAAAAATAGCATCAACGATTCGCAGGCCTCCTGCGAGCTGGCTGCGGAGAGGCCTACGCCCCACCGAAGCGTTTGATCCAACACTCGCTATTGTACACCTTCTTGAACCCGATGGCCCGGTAGAATTGCTGATCCGAGCCGACATAGGCCGCGGTCGCGCCCAGTGCAGCGCAGCGGCGGATGCCCTCCAGCACGGCGGCCCGGCCCAATCCCAGACGGCGGTAGGCCGGGTCGGTGGCGACGGGCTCCACATAGGCGAAACGGCCGACCGGCTCATAGAACATGCCGCAGAAGGCCACAAACTCCCCGTCCGAGGCGGCGACCGCGATCTTTAGGTCACGCCGCGCCTTCGGGGTGTCAAACATCCGGCGGCGGCTCTCAAGCTCTTCCTCGGACATCGGCGGCTCGCCCTCGTGGTCGAACCCGCGCCAGAGCGCGCGGTGCACCTTGGCCCAGTCAGGCTCCTCGGCCAGGCTGGTCAGGCGGAAGCCATCGGCCAGGGGGATCGCGGGGAAGGGGTCGGGAATGTCGGCGCGGTACAGTGGCCGTAGGCCTTCGGGGTCTTGTTGGTAGCCGCGCGCTCGCGCCAGGGCCAGGAATTCGCCGTCGTTGTCGTTGATGAAGGCGCACAGGTATTGGCGGCCGTCCTGTTCCAAGGTGCCGGCCAGATTGGCTTCCGCGTAATCGAGCATCTCGCCGCGCAGATGGCGGCAGGCGGGATGGAATTGGAAGAACGCCTCGCCCGGGCGCCACTCGGGATGGACCACGGCCACGATCTCCCTGCTATCCTCCCAAATCCCAATCTTGCCCAGGCAGGCGTCCTCCAACGCCGGATGAAAGTGCATGTACTCCCAGGCCGGCTCGAGCCAGTTGCCGTCCCGGTTGCCGGGCTGGTGATGTGCGATGAGAAACTCGCTCACGCGTTGGTAGTCGATAGTGTGGTGGTAGGGATGGCATTGAGTGGTCATGATCTCTCCCTCGAATTATCCTGGCAGATGGATGGCAAACCGGCAGCGGTCAGCGCCCGCCAGCACCGATTCGAGCACATCCACCTCGATTTTTTGGCCCAGCGCGGCTTCCCAGGGCCTCTTGTGGAACCCGGCGCTGCAATTGCAGAAGATGGGCGCCACCTTTTCTCCGCTGCGGATGGCTTCACGCGCCCAGGGACAGTGGCAGTAGTAGTAACGCCTCAACGTCGGGTCGGTCTCGGCCAGGTATTGTTTGGTCAGGAAGGGGATCTTGGTCTCGTAGACTACATCCCCGACCCGCACCCCGCCGCCGATCTCCGGCTCGCTCCGCACGAACGCCAGCACCTTATCGGTGATTTCCTGGGCGAAGAAGAGGCGTCCCTCGCGCTGGCAGGCTTCCAACTGGGCGACGAACCCCTGCTTTTTGCGGGCAATGTATTCGTCCACGTCCTGGCAAGATTGGTATAGCTCGCGGTCTTGGATATAGTATTCGTCCGGTAGATCGCGCAGGCTGTCGCCGATGAGCGTCCGGCAGGCCTCCGGGCCGAGGGCCTGCTCCAGGCGCGCGATCACCGGCTGCATGGTGCGCGGCTTCTCAGGCGTCGGGATGCCGAAGGGCGCCAGCCCGATCCCGGCGAAGACTTGGTCTCGCAGCGCCTCCCCATATCTTTCCGCCACCCGCTGGTACAGATTCCCCTGCGCCTCGCCGCCATCCAGCACTTCGAGGAAGGCCACGAATACGGTGTTATTTCGGGTGAACAGCCCGTAGCGCGCCAGGGTGATGAAGTTCTCCTCGCTGTTTTGCCCTTCGGCGATGAGGATTTTCGAGAATGCCCAGGCCGTTTGGGTGGAGTAGCCGCCCGTTTGTTCGGCATACTGCTCGAAGCGTTCCGCCAACGCCAGGGCAGCGTCCAGCTTGTCGGCGGGCACTTTGCGCCCTTCCAGCATGGTGCGAAAGCCTTGTTTGTCCACATTTATCTCCTTCTCTAAATTCTCGCGTTGGTTGGCTTGCAACCAACAAAGATCTCACAATCCCCGGACGGGACTTCGCTGTGAACGAAGGGCACGGCGCTGGCCTCGAACCCGGCCTCGGTCATCCAGTGGAGCCATTGGACACGGCTGAACAGGCCGCAGCGATGCTGGTCGAGGATGCAGCGCACTGCGCCGTTTCCTTCGCGCAGCAGGTACGCCATGATATATAAGTATGTGCCGTCTGGATCTGGTTCCAGCGTCCAATCGAGGTAGCGCAGGGAGCGCTCGTCGCGATCATGGCCGCCATGGCCGGTTGCGGTCTTGAAATTCTCCCGGATATGATCAGGGGCGAATAGAACTGCACCGCCGGGACGGCAGTGGATGTAAGCAGTTTGCATGGCCTGGCGCAGATCAGCCTCGGTGGTCATGTACACGATCGCATCGTGGATGAATACCAGGTCGAACTCGCGCCCCAGCCTGACCTGGCGCATATCGCCCTGGAGGTGTTCACATTCGGGATTCAGCGCCTGGCTGACTTTCAACATCCCCGGCGCAAGATCCACCAGCGTCACCTGGAAATGCCTTTTGAGGTGCGAAGCGTTGTTCCCGCCCCCGGAACCCAACTCGAGGAGCGTCACGGGTTCGAAAGAACACGCCGCTCGCAGAGCCTTCTTGTAAAATGCAGCTTCCTCAGCATACTCTTCGGGGGCGGATAGAACCGGCCACCAATCAGCCAGTTCGCGATAGAGTTTGGGAAGGTGTTCAATGGAGAAGTTCATGGGGTGCTGTTCCTTTTCAGTCCTGCGCGAACGAAAAGTGCATCTGCATCCTGCGCCATGATCGAGAACAGCCGGTCAATGTCCTTGGTCAACGCCCAGCCGATGGCATCGTGAATGATTCTTTCGACTGTGAGTCTTTCAGTTTCGGTTAGCATGGTCATCTCCTTTCCCCTCGGCGGTGAAGATCTCAGCCAGTTCTCCCCGATTCGAGAACTGCCACCCATCAACATCCTGAAACGATCACGGCGGACACAAAGGGACGATCTTGTCCGTCTCACGCAGCGCCGCCTCCCACGTAAACTCCTTGTTGTCGCTGAAGTAGTAATAGGTGACCCCGTTGGGGAACAGCGCGACCACGTTGCCGCTGACACCCTGCATCTCCGTGACCCAGAATTCGCAGTCGAAGCCAACGGCCGGCGTGTAGCGGTCGGCCCAAAATGCGTTATTGTACATCCGCCGGCTGTCAATCCTGACTCCACGGTCGGCGGGGTCGTGCTGCAACGTCGCAGCCAGCAGGTCAGGATGCAGGACTTGTGCGCCGTTGATTCTGCCGCCGTTGTTGTTCAACAGCAGGGCAAGTTTGGCGATGTCGTCGGGAATCCACCAGGCGCCGTAGCCACCCTCGGCCTGCCCCTGCCAGCCGTCGTCGGCGGTGCGCATGGTGGTGTGCGCGCCGGGGCCGAGACCCAGTGGGCGGTAAACTTCGTCCACCACGAACTGGAAGATGTCCGCCTCCGGGCCTTCTTGGGTTTGCAGATAGTTGTGCAGGGCGCGGGTGAGGATGAAGGTGTCGCTGGTGCGGTAGACCCAGCGGGCGCCAGGCGCGGCGACGTGCGGCGCGCTGAATGCAGCGGCGATCCGCTTGCGGTAGGGCTGTGCGCCGAAAAACTCGCCCATTGCCTCGCTGGTATCGTCGGTCATAAAACCTGCCGAGACATAATTGCCGGTGGCCATATCCAACGCATGGTTGAAGGTGACGCGCTCCCAATCGCCGGGGCTGGCGACATATTCGGGGACGTAGTCCTTGATCAGCAGGGTCGCCACCTCCGGGCCATATTTCTGCGCCAGGCGCAGCAATGCCACGCTGACAAAGGCCGACTTGGCGGTAGAGTAGGAGGTGACGCGCATAGATTCGCAGTAGGGATAGGTCCCAAAGCGGGTCTGGCAACCGCCGAGGTAATTGACGCCGTTCACCACGACGCCGTACCAGGTCATGTGTTCGGGCATGACGCCGCGCCCGAAGGCAGAGACATCTACGCCAGGGTAGTCCTCGGCGAGCGCCTGGATCGGCTTGACCGGCAGGCGGGAGGCCAGCTCAGCGGCGAAATCGGCCCGCACCTGCTCCGCCCCGGCTACTGGCCCCGGATGATAGATCGCATCGAGCAGCCCCCACAAGTTAGCGCTGGTATAGGAGGTGGTCTCCTGGGTCACCTGATACCAGACCTGCGAGACGCGCTGGTCATCGAACAGGAAAGTCAGGGCGCCATTGAAGGTGGCATTGCCGCCCTTGACCGTCAGGGCAAAAGGAAGCGAGGCGCGTGAGAAACCCCCATCGGCGGCCTCTTGCCAGGCGCGCCCAGGCTCGAGGTGAAGATTCCAAAGCGGATGATCGGCGATGATCAGGCCGCGCCGAACAGGGATCAGATAGCCGTTGTGTTGCACGAATTCGAAATCGAACTCGGGCAGATAGGCGTAATCCGGATCCAGCTCGCCGCGCAGCATCTCCATCCGGCCGCCATCCTTTTCCCCCAGCAGCTCCAACCGGCCCTCGAAGATGTGGCTGGGGAGGGCGGCGCCCTGCGGCGGCGTAAGTTCGGCCTCGTCTAGCGGCCCGGCGAAGTCAAACCCGTTCAGCAAGCCGCCGGATCGCAACGGTAACACAGCCTGGCTTGCCATCATTGTGGTGGCCGCAGTTGGCGCGGCCGGCGATACGCCTGGCGCCACTGGCGTTGCTGCGGGGCGGCACCCGCCCAACAGCAGCAGGATCAGCATGATTTTCGTGTACCGCGCGACCATGATGTTATCTCCCGGAAATCCATATGTCCTACTACATCCCCGGCAGCAGCCGATAGCGCGTCCGCCGCGTGTATGCTGCGTAGCCTGGCAGCTCGGCCTGCAACGTCCGGTCCTCCTAAAGTACGAAAGGTATGAACATCCGCGTCTGTTTGATGTAGCTTTCATAGCTCGGCCCGAAGAAGCAAACGTTCTCCCGCTCCTCGGCCTTGGCGGTCGCCACCAGGAAGCCGGTAGCGGCCGCAGCCAGTACGAAGCCTGACCATGACGGCGCCTTGAAAAAGACGCCCCACGCCAGCAGCAGCAGCGAGCTGTACATCGGGTGTCGGATGTAGAGGAAGACGCCGGTCGTCACCAGCTCGGCCGTCTTCTCGAAATCCAGAAGCGCGACATCCGACCGCTCCACGCGCTCGCGCTTGACCTTGCGCAGCAGTTGGACGCCGAGTGCCAATGGGACGAGACAGAGCATCAGCAGCAGCCACGAGATGATCTGATGCCAGGCCAGCGGCTCGTGAAACCAGACTGGCAGATTCAGCATGGCGAGCGCCAGGATCGCCTCCCAGGCCCAGAAGCGATAGAAGCCGTGTGATCTCGGCTGCCGTAGCGATGCGCGCGATACGTAGACAATCCCCGCCGTAGCGAGGATGAAGATGCCGAGCTGCAATGTGGCCATCGTGTCAGCGCTCCCTGAGTTGGAACGTGTGCACCCGAGCGTACTTCCGTCCCATCACCACCTCCACCTGCCCGTTGCTCAGCCCATAGACCACCGACCACTGCGTGCTGTCGGTCTGCGCCACGGCCTGGAGGAGATCCAGCGCGTCGCTTGGGTCGAGCGCGCCGTTCGTGTCCCTCAACTGCCTGACAAGGGTGTCGTAACGCGGACACTGGCCCGCGGCGTCCCCTGCGACCGCGCTGCGCGTGAAGTTGGTAGCCGCGTGCCAGGGGCCGGCGTTCGGCAGGAGGACGATCTCCCCACCGTAGAACTCAATCAGCGCGGCGCGGCCTGCGCGGTCGGCCACCAGGTAGTGGAGCGCCGGGCCGCCCTCCCAGGTGACATTATATTCCTTCAGGATCGCGACCGCCTCATCCACGTCGCCTGCGCGGTCGAGAATCTCGCGCATCACGGCCAGCGAGTCAATGCTCGGCTTGCCGGGATCGCGGCGCTCGTCGGCTTGGGGCACGGCGGCCATGGCCACGGCCACGCCCGCTTCGTTCATGCCGTCGAAGGGCCAGCTGGGCGCCTCGAGCAGCGGCCTGCGCTCGGCCAGCGGCAGCGCCGTCAGGTCTTTGACCTCGTCGCCGAAGCCGAAGTACGCGAGATCCACCAGCGAGACCGACGCGTAGCCGCCCGCGGCCGGCCGGTCAGTGAAGAGCAACAGGCCGGGGCTGTAGCGCCAATCGAAGTTCCGGCCGAAGAGCCGCTCCTCGGCATCGCCCAGCGCGGCGAAGAGAGAGCAGGCCCATGCGAGATCGGCCGCGTCCCGCCATTGAGCCGGTTTCCAACCGGCTTTCGTCTTATCAGCCGGTCGGCTTCCAGCCACCGGCGGGCCGGCGCCGCGCGCGTATCTCATTGTATAGAGCGGATAGTCATCCACTTTCCGCAGGCTCTCCAACGTCGCGGCCTGGTCGGCGGTCAGGCCATCGGCCCGCGGCGTGGGTGAGGCGGCCGCGGTTGGCAGCCGAGCAGGGGCCTGGATCGGCGCGCGCGGCGGCGTGAACACGACCGCCAGCAGCAGGCTCAGCAACGCGATGGCCCCGAGCACGAGCGGCCGCAAAACCCTGGCCCAGGCCAGGCCGCCGCACAGCCCCGCCAGCGCGACGAGCGCGACGAAGAACGGCGCGTTGTCGGATCGCACCAGGCGGCCAACCAGCCAACCGGCCGCGGCCCCGAGCGCCAGCCCACCCACAACGCCGGTCAGGAATCTGGCACGTTTTGACATGGAACCGTACGCGCTCACTTCACTTTTTCGACGATGAGCACGAAGTCCACCCGGTGGATCCACATGAACCACATTGAGACATTGGGTATGATCGCTATGATCTCGCCCTCCAGATTGTTCAGGAACTGCTCCAGTTTCGCCTGGTCGGCTGTCATCTTCAGCTCGAAGCGGTGAACCCGGTATTTCATGGCAGTCCTCCTGTTTTCCTTAATGGGTTAACCCAGGAACATCCCCACGACATACGGCACGAGCACCAGCAGCGCCAGCGCCGGATGGCCGCGGCGCGCCCGGTTAACGCGATCCCAATCGAAGAGATAGACCGCCAGCCCGAACCCCAGGAGCGCGGTCGCCAGCAGGATCGCGGCCGAGACGGCCGGATTCCACACTGTTTCCTGCCCGTAGGCCAGCCCGACCAGCGCCTGCATGGCGTGCGCCGGCGGCAGCAGCGCCGAGAGGGGGCGCAGCGTTTCAGGGATGAAGCTGATCGGCATCATCAGCCCGCCGATGAGCATGGCCGGCAGGAAGATGAGCTGCGACCAGAGCACCGTGGCGCGCGAGCTGGCCGAGGCCACGCCGATCAGCGCGCCCAGGCTGGCGAACGCGGCGATGGTGAGCAGGCTGATCAGGATGAACATGCCCCAGTCGGCCGGCAGGCTGGCGCCGAAGAGCGGCCCGGCCGTTGCGGCCATGATAGCCGACGCGATCACCGCGTGAAACATGGTGCTCAGGCTGGGGATGACCAGGATGGCGGGCGCGGGCACGCCGTTGATCTTGTAGGTGCGGAAGATGCCCGCCTCGCGCTGCTCCACCAGGGGCGCGGGCAGGCCCAGCACGGTGCTCGCCAGCGCAATGAAGATGACCAGCGCCGGGATCATGGTCTCGCGGAAGGCGGGGTTGACCTGCGTCATCACCAGCCCCATCAGGACGTAGAAGCCCAGCGGGAACAGGTAGTTCATCATCAGCAGCGTCGCGTTGCGCAGGCCGGTCTTGAACTCGAAGGTGAAGTGAGCCAGGTAAGCGTTCATCGGGGGCCTCCCGTGGTGATTTCCAGGAACCGTTCCTCCAGCGAGGGCCGTTCGACGCGCAGGTCAATCAGCCGGTCGGCGTGGTCGGCCAGATAATCCAGGATCGCGGCCACCGTCGGGCCGGGATCCGTGCTGAAGTAGATGGCGTAATCTTCCTTGACCGTCCGCTGCTGCACGGCCGGGAAACGGCCGTCCTCAGCCAGGAGCAGCGCTTCCTCCGAACGGACCGAGACCTTCGTGAGGCCCGCGCCGGCCGCGGTCAGCTCGCGCGGGGAGCCGGCCGCGACGATCCGGCCAGCCAGCAGGATCGCGACGCGGTCGGCCAGCTTCTCCGCCTCGGCCATGTCGTGAGTGGCGAGCAGGATGGCGGTGCCGCCCGCGCGCAGCTCGGCCATGAGCGCATGCAGCTCGGTGCGCGAGGCCACATCCAGGCCCGCGGTCGGCTCGTCCAGGATCACGACGGGCGGGTCGTGGGCGATGGCCAGCGCCAACGCCAGCCGGCGGCGCAGCCCGATGGAGAGTTGGTGATATTGCGCGCCCAACTTGTCGCCCAGCCCCATCCGCACCAGCAGATCGCGCCGCGGGGCCACGCCGTGATACGCGGCGAAGAAGCGCATCGCCTCGTCCACCGTCATCGCGTCCGGCAGGCCGCCGGTCTGGAGCTGTACGCCGATCAACTGGCGCAGCTTGCGGGGCTGCCGCGTCGGGTCCACGCCCTGGACGGCCAGGTCCCCGCGATCGGGCTGGCGGATTCCTTCCAGGCATTCCAGCGTGGTGGTCTTGCCCGCGCCGTTCGGGCCCAACAGCCCGAAGATCTCGCCGGGCTGCACCTCCAAGCTGATGTCGTCCGCGGCGAGGACGCTGCCGTAGGTCTTGCGCAGGTTGCGGATTTCGATGATCGGGGGCATAACGTTACTCCTTCACGACACGCCGATTGCGCGCCAGTACGAAGATAGCGATACCGAAGGCCACGACCGCAAGTCCATCGAGAAACCCCCTGGCGAACTCGGTCGCGGTTCCCAAGATGGCGAAGCGCTCCAGGAACGAGGATGCGCTGGACGCCAACAGCCCGGCGCATAGGATAACCAGACCGTTGATGAGTGTTTTGTTGTACATGTGGAGAACTCCCTTCGTGCCTGGGCTACGCCTCTATACCCAACGCCTTATCCGCTGTTTGTAGTCCAGCCAGGCCTGGCCGAACTTCTGCGCCAGCATCCCTTCCTCGACCACAATGAAGGCCCGGTCCATCAGCAGTGCAAAGGGTGGAATGACCAGAGACGGCGTCAAGGAGCCCAGCAAAACGGCAAGGCCGAGCAGGATCAGCACGAAACCCAGGTACATTGGGTGCCGGGAGAGCCGGTAAGCGCCGGTCGTCACCAGGGCGGTCGATTCCTGGAAGGGCTTGACCGTGGTCTTGGCGTCGCGAAAGGCCTTGTCGGCGACGAGGTTCAGCGCCGCGCCCAGGACCAGGGGCAGCAGGCCGACCAACTGCCAGGGAAAGGTGATCAGCCTGATGACCGGGACCACGAAGTGAAGCGCCACCATCAGGATCATGGCAGCCCACAGGTAGGTTGGGGGAAGGATAGTTCTGTTGTTCATGCGATCTAACCTCCTTCACTGGCAGGTCAGTTCCCGGTGCACTGCCGGGTGGTTGGGGGGCAGTTTCTTCCACTCATCCCCTGGAACGCCATACTTCATGGATTGGCGAACATCGCGACCGACAGAAACAGGCTCCGGTGTCATCAACCCATCGGCCAACCATACACCGCAGCGATGCTCAGCAGTATCTCGAAGCGCAGTAAGTTGCCACTGGCGCTGTTGACCATCACGACAGCGCCCTGCCCAAGCTGCGGATAAAACCAGACGATGCTGCACGAACCCCAGGTGCCCCCGGAATGCCAGGCTTTGGGCCCTCCGCTGGTGTTCTGCAGCTCCACCCCCAAGCCGTAGGCGTCGCTGAGGGGGCTATCGAGGATCGCGATCTGCGGTGACAGCATCTCCCGAGCCATGCTCGGCGACAGGAGATGGCCAACCTCCCCCTGGTAGGCTCTCATCAGGTCAATGATGAAAAGCGCCAGATCGCCCGGTGTGGTCCACAAACTGCCGGCGGCATGGAAGGGGAAGTTGGCCCGACCGCCTGTCATCGGCTGCCCATCCAGAGTGTGCTCGCTGGCCGAGAGCTGGCGCAGGGCCTGGGGCAGAGGCTGATGATAGCTGCTCATGGCCATCCCCAAGCGATCCAAGGCAGCGGCCTGGACGAAATCGTCGAAAGGCTGGCCTAGGCGGTCCTCGACCAACAGCTCCAGGATCGCGTAATCGGCATTGGTATAGCGGTACTGCGTTCCCGGCGCGGCGATCACGCGGGTCGGTTCGATGCCGTCCTCCGGCATGCCTTCCAGAAGCTGTTGGAGGGTTGCGGTGGGCGCCTCGTCTCCAAAGGTAACGTACGCCGGCATGGGCTCATCCGGGCCGCGGTCGGTCAGCCCATCTTTCAGGCCGGCAGAGTGGCTCAGTAACCGGCGCAGCGTGACCTTTTCGGTCGCTGTGTTTTCGTTTTCCGAGACTTGCCAGGACCTGAGGCCGCCGTTCACATCGTCGTCCAGGCGCAAGAGGTCTCGCTCCACCAGGGTGAGGACGGCCGCCGCCGAAACCGACTTCGCGACGGACCCGGCGTGAAACAGGGTTTGCACCGTTACCGGCTCATCCCCGCCGGCCGCGGCCACCCCATAGCCTTTGACCCAGGCGAGTTGGTACGCATCAATCACCGCGATGCTCACTCCCGGCGCCCGGGTGTGCCCCATGCGTTCTGCCAGCGTCGCGGTGCAGCCCCACTGCGGCTGACCGTCTGCAGACATGCAGATAAGGCCGTTTTCTACCTGGGTGATGCGCTCGTCTGTCCCGGCAGACGCCGGCAGGCTCGCCTGCTCGCTCTGCCCCATCACCTCGGGCGGGTTCTCTGTTGGCATATCAGACTCCTTGCGCATCAAGGGAAAGGCCAGAACTATGGCGAGAATTAATGCGCCACCGAGAACGCAGAGGGCCAGGATGGCAAGGACGACTTGCTTGTTTCTCTGCATCTCCCCGCCTCATTTCCGCCCGATGAACAACCCGTAGCCGAAATACTCCTCAAGGTGGGCCGGGACGACCCCCTGCTGACCGACGCCCTTCACGAACTTCCTGTATGCCGGGCTTCTCGCATAGAGGCGCAGCATCCTTCCCATCACCCGCAGCGTCCCGCCCAGGCCGTAGCGCCGCACGATGCCCCTCGCCTCGTCCCGGACGTCCACGGCGTAGACCCGCGTCACGATCTCCTGCAGCCCGGCATCCACCAGCAGCCCGGTCCACTCGTCCGGCGTGAGCGGCTTGACGCTGGCGCCGACATCTTGCGCCGCCCAGGCGACCACCTCCGGCGGCGGGGGGAACTTCAGCCAGGCGGTCTCGTTCAGCCCGACGTAGCCGCCCGGCTTCGTCACCCGCGCGTACTCATCCACCGCCCGCTGCTTGTCCTCCGGGAAGGCGGTGACCGACTCGGTGATGACCGCGTCGAACGTGCCATCTGCAAAGGGCAGGTCTTGGGCGTCGGCAACCCGGAACTCGACCCGGTCGGCCACCCGCTCCCGCGCCGCCCGCTCCCTGGATCGCGCAACCATCCCCTCCAGGATGTCCACGCCGGCGACCCGGCAGCCAACCCGTTTCGCCAGGAAGCAGGCCGTGGCCCCCGCGCCGCAGCCGACGTCGAGGACGTAGCTACCCTGGTCGATGTGACACAATTCGACGAGCGCTTCCGTGGCCGCCACGCCGCCGATGTGCTTGGTCAGGCCGACCTCGGCCGCAAAGTCGAAGAAACCTGGTTGAGCTTCCCCGGTGGAGACCTGTACGTTGTTCATGGGACCTCCTTCACATCGCGCCGCTTCGCATCAGGTAGACCACCAGCCCGATTTGGAGCGCATCGTGCAGGTAGTGCGAGATGATCAAGGGCCAGACCCGGCCGAACCGCAGATAGACGACCGCCAGGATCAGGCCGCTGAGCGCGGTGTTCACCATGCCGGCCGGCCCCTGGTAGAGGTGCGCCAGGCCGAACAGCGCCGCTGAGATTAGGACGCCCAGCCAGCGCCAGGCGGCCTCTGGGGCGATCTGCCACCAGCGGCTCAGGAAGAAGACCCGCACGAGCTCCTCGAAGCCGGCCGCGCCGAGCGCCAGGCCCGGCCCCAGGAAGAGCGCCAGCCGCCACGGATCGCGCGCCAGCCCGGCGAAGACATCGCCCAGCCCGTTCTGCGGCTGGCTCGGCAAGAGTCGCCCGATCACCGGCCCGATGAGGTATTGGACGCTCAAGGTGAGCACGGTCAGGCCAAGGCCGCCCAACACGTCCTGCCACCAGCGCGCCCGCTTGAGGTTCAGGTCGCCGAAGCGCGCGCCGCAGACGAAACGCAGCAGCAGGAGCAGCCACACGAGCGCGAGGCCGGCGATCGCACAAGTGTAAAAGAGGATGTCGTCCAGGCTGTAGGGCTGCTCCCGGTTCAGGTGGGTCACAATGGTCATCGCGTAGATCGGCGCGACGCCGAGCCCGATCGCCAGCGCCTGTGCCCAGCCTGTATGTTGCCAGGGCCTCTGGGTAAGCATGGAGGACGCGTTCACTGTTCACCTCCGTTATCTGTATTCGCACTTCCTACGGCGTTGGCCTGAAGGTTCTTCTTCATCGGCTGATACCTCAACCCCGTGCCCTCGAAGCTCCAGCCGTTGCGAATCCCGGTCGTCCGCCGGTAGCCCAGGGCGGTGTAGAATGGGATCGCGTACAGCGTTGAGGCGAGCCGGATCACGGTTACGCCTTCAGTGATGGACGCCTGTTCGAACGCCTCCACCAGCCGCCGGCCGATCCCTTGGCGATGGCGGTCGCCCCGCACGAACAGGCTGGCCAGCCGTTCCTTGCGGCCGCGCAACACGCCGACGATCTCGCCGTCCTCCTCGGCCACGAGGACCGTTGGTGCGCGAATGACCTGCGCAACCGCCGCACGATGGGCCGGCTCGTCCGACCACGCATGGCGGAAGGGGCCAAGCAGCTTGCCCAGCTCATCGCCCGAAGCGAAAGAGAGGTTATATCTGCTGTAGGTGTCGGCGATGAGTTGACCGACCCGCTCGGCATCAGAATCCCGATAAGAACGAATGGCTGCAACCATCGGATGCATACTCCTCCCAGTCTCGCCGCGCGTTGAAAATGTCACGACTGAGTCATGCCGGGCCGCCGGCCAACAGCTTCCGATAGGCCGTATTGCGCTTCATCACGCGGAAGCCGCAGGCCTCATAGACCCGGGTAGCGCCGCTGATGTTCTCGCTATCCACGCCAAGCGCGGATTCGGTCATCCCCGCCGCCTTTTGGGCGCGCAGGCTGCGGACGATGAGCGCGCGCGCCAGGCCGCGGCGGCGCCAGGATCGGCAAACGCTGATCCCTTCGGTCCACCCGCGCTGCCGGTGGAACTCCTCGTTCTCGGCGTAGTCAATGTAGGTGCCCACCTGGCCTGCGACCTGGTCGGTGGCCACATCCCAGGCGATCTGCCACAGGTGGGGCTGGAAATGCGCTTTGTCGCCCAGCCAGGCCTGGTAGTCCTCCTCGGTCGGCGGCGAGTAGCCCCAGTGATCGCGGAAGGCTTCGTTGCCGGCATCCCAAATGGCGCGATAGTGCTCGGGCAGGGCCGGCCGCACCTCGATCCCATCCGGGAGCGGGAAGTCCGGGATTTCTTCCAGGTCGGGCCGCACCATCTGGTAGAAATAGCGCACCGGCCGGTAGCCTTCCTGTTCCAGCAGTGCGGTCAGGCCCGCGGCGCCCTGCAGGGCGAAGGTCTGGTAGACCTTGGCTCGATCGCCGGGATGGCCGGCCGCGATCTCGGCCAGGCGGTGTTCCGTCCAGCGCAGGGTCGCACGGCCGATGCCTTTGCGTCGCCACGCAGGGGCCAGGTAGGCGAAGGGGGTATACACGATCGGCCCGCCGGTTTCGTCAAACCAAAAGACGCGCGCATAGCCGACCACCTCGCCGTTTACTTCGATGATCAGCATATCGTGCGCCGGGTCGCTGTTCGACAGGTGCGCGTAGTTGTTCGTGATCCCTTCCACCGTGACGACGCGTTCCTCGCCATCCGCGGCCTCGCTGGCATTGAGTGCCGCAACCATGGCCGGGAAATCGGCTGGCCCGCCGAAGTGGCGAAACACGAGCCCCGGGATGGCCGGGGCGCCAGGGACTTTGATCGCATCTTGAGTGGTATCCATCTTTCTGCTCTACCTCTTTTCGGCCAAAGCCGTTTTTCACCACACCCCCGGCAGCAGCCGGTAGCGCACGCGGGCCGCGTACGCGCGGTAACCGTCCAACTCCCGCTGTAACGTCCGGTCCTCCAGGATCGTGCGGATGATCAGCAGCAGCCCGCCCAGCACGCCGGGGATCAGCGCCCAGACGGAGCCGAGCACCAGCGCTGCGGCCACGGTCATCGCGATACCGCCCACGTAACCGGGATGGCGCACGAAGCGGTACGGCCCGCCCGTCACCACCGTCTGCCCGCGGTCGGACTGGATGCGTACCACCAGCGCGTGGTAGCGGTTCGCAGCCATGGCCCACAGGTGCAAGGCCCAACCCAGCGCGTAGACGACGAACGCGGCGACCTGGAGCCAGACTGCCACCTCTGGCCGCCAGCCGAGGCGGAGGTCCAGTCCTGCGACGATGGGGATGACCAGGGGGGTGATCGCGCCGTAAAGGCCGAGCAATGCCCTGTCCCACCCCTTCTGGCCCTTGACCCGCCGGGCGCCGGAGCGCTCTGCCAGCAGCGCCGGATCGCTGAGGAACACGGCCGCCACCGAGACGACCAGGTACCACAGCACATAGACCCACGCGTTGAGCCAGCGAACCGTGCCCGCGGCCCAGAAGATGATCGCGCCGATGAACGGCACGAACAGCACTGTCCTCACCAGCCAGCCGGTGATCGCCCGGCGAGCATCCACGCCCCCGGATGTTTGCTGAGCCGTCATGCTTTCCTCCATCTTTGCTTTGCCTGACGCGCCTTTGTTCTCTAACAAACATGATACAACGAGAACTTCCCGCCGGCATCGGCCAACCGGATGATTTGGGGGTTGGACAGGTGGATGATCCGAGATTGCCGCCGAATGTCCTTCGTAGTAGAATAAGCATGCCATGATCGAGATCAAAGACCTCCAGGTGCTTGCCGGACAGCAGCTCATCCTCGACGTCGCGGCCCTGCGCGTTGAGACGGGCGAGCTTGCGGCGATCGTCGGGCCGCCGGGCAGCGGCATTGAGGCGTTTTTCGAGGTGCTGCTCGGCCGGGCGCGGCCTTCGGCCGGCTCGGTACGGCTGGCCGGGTGCGATCCGGCCGATCGGGCCGCCTTCAGCCGCGTGGTCGGCGTCCTTTTCACGGAAGACGGGCTGTATCTGCGCCGATCACCCCGGGGGAACCTGACGCTGCACTGCCAGTTGCACGGCCTCCCCTCGAGCCGCGCTGACGAAGTGCTGGCGCAGGTCGGGCTGGGGGAGCAGGCGGAGGCCAGGCTGGACAAGCTCCCCCCTGGCTCGCGCCGCCGGCTGGCCTTCGGCCGCGCGCTCCTGCACCGGCCCCAGGCGCTGCTCCTGGCTGATCCGTTCGTTCGCTGCGATCAGGCGACCATCGCGCTCCTGGGGCGCCTCATTCGTGATCTGGCTGAGGCCGGCGCAGCCGTGCTGATCCTGGCCGATGACGCGGCCTATCTGGAGCCGCTGTGCGATACGATCTACACGATCAGCGGCGGCCGCCTGGCCGAAGCGCCCCGGCCCGACGCCACGACGCCCGCACTTCAGCCCTTCAAGATTCCCGTGCGCACCGAGGACAAGGTGATCCTTCTCAACCCGGCCGACATCCGCTACGTGGAGGCGCAGGGCGGCCATGCCATCATACAAACAGCCTCTGGCCGTCTGACCACCCAGTTCACGCTGGCCGAGCTTGAGGCGCGGCTGGCGCGCAGCGGCTTTTTCCGCGCCCATCGTTCATATCTCGTCAACCTGCAGCACATCCGGGAGATCATCCCCTACACCCGCAACAGCTTCAGCCTCCGCCTGGATGACGCGGCCGGCGCCGAGATCCCGCTGAGCAAATCGGCCGCGGGGGAATTGAAGGATCTGCTGGGATACTGATAAGCGTCGCACCAGATGGATTTGGCCGGGAGTGATTCTTAGAAATCTCCGGAATCGAGGCTTCAGCCGGTTTCTCGCGTTGATCACCCAGCCGGCGAAAGCCTCGAATCCAACATGCTAAAGGGCATTCATCATTCAACCCGCCAAAACCGCCATTCGTCGTTCCCCTAGCGCCGTTCAACGCGTTTCTGTTGCATTCGCCCGCAGGAGTTCATATACTGGACGCAGAGTTCACGTTCGGAGGTGTGCAATGAACGGCAAGACAATTGAAGTAGAAGCGTTGGAACGACGCTACGATGGGTTGGTCGCACTGGCAGGCATCAGTTTCGCTGTCGAGCCGGGGGAGGTTTTCGGCTTCCTCGGCCCCAACGGCGCGGGCAAGACCACCACCATCAAGATCCTGACCGGGCAGTTGCGCCCCAGCGCGGGCCGCGCCTGGGTGATGGGCTGCGATGTGGTGACGGAGCGGGACGCGCTCAAGCCGCAGATCGGGGTGGTGTTCGAATACCAGAACCTCTATCAACGCCTTTCGGCCCGCGACAACCTGAACTTCGCGGCCAGCCTCTACGGCGTCCCGAAGTCCCGCGTGGACGAGGTGCTTGCGCAGGTCGGTCTGGCCGAGCGGGCAAACGACGGCCTGAAGGCCTACTCCAACGGCATGAAGCAGCGGCTGCTGATCGGCCGGGCGCTGATCCACCGGCCGGCGGTGCTCTTCCTGGACGAGCCGACGCGTGGCCTCGACCCCGCCATGGCGCGCGGCATCCGCCAGATGGTGGCTGACCTGGCGCGGCAGGGCATCACGGTCTTCCTGACCACCCACTACATGGAGGAGGCCGACCAGCTCTGCAACCGGGTCGCGATCCTGGATCGGGGCCGGATCGTCGCGCTGGATGCGCCCGCTGGGCTAAAAGCCACCCACGGCGGGGGCACGTTGGAGGACGTCTTTATCGCGTTGACCGGTCGCGAATTGCTGTAGGGGCATGGCCTCGCGCCTGCCCCTGCCCCAGGGCGACCGCAAGGGATCGCCCCTACCGGAATGATGGAGGGAGAACCATGAACACCATGAAAACTCGTTGGCAGGCCCATCTGCGGATCATGTGGGCCATCACCGCCAAAGATATCCTTGAGGCGCTCAAGAACAAGAACATTGTCGCCTTGCTTGTTACTTCGCTGCTGATGGTGGTCTTCTACCGGGTCTACCCTGGGCTGCTCGGCGGCATGGAGCCGCCCAGCCTGCTGATCTACGACGAGGGCGGCTCCTCCCTGGTCGCGCAACTGGAGGCCAGCCCGGCCTTCGCCGTGTGGACTCGTTACCGGTCGGTGGCGCATCTCCAGGAGACGCTGACCCATGGTGACGTGCCGGAGCTGGGCCTGGTGATCCCGGCCGGCTTCGATCAGGCCGTGGCTGAGGGCCGGCCGCCGGCCTTGCGGGGTTACACCATGAACTGGGTGTCGGAAGAAGCCGGCGCAGCTCTGCGCGCGAGCGCGGCCGCCGAGATCAGCCGTCTGGCCGGCGCGCCGGTGACGATCGAGCCGCAGGCGCCCGTGTACCCGCGCCCCGATTCCGGGGGGATCGGCGTTACGATGGGGCTGAGTCTGCTTTTTGTGCTGGTGATGGTTGGGCTGGTGCTGGTGCCGCACCTGATGCTGGAGGAGAAGAAGGGCCGCACGCTGGAGGTGCTGCTGGTTTCGCCGGCCAGCACTGTGCACCTGCTCATCGGCAAGGCCCTCACCGGCCTCCTCTATACGCTGCTCGCCGCGGCCATCGCGCTGGCGATCAACCACACCCTGATCCTGCACTGGGGGCTGGCGATCACAGCCACGGCGGCGGGCGCGCTGTTCCTCGTGGCAATCGGGCTGTGGCTGGGCATGCGCATCGAAGACCGCGGACAATTGGCCGTCTGGACTTCCATCCTCGTTGTCCCGTTGCTCTTCCCGGTGATCCTGACGTTGCTGGAACCGCTCATCCCGGCCATGCTCGTACAGGTGATGCGCTGGATTCCGACGGTCGTGGTCTTCAACCTGCTCCGCACCGCCATCGCCGACCCCATCCCGGCCGGGAGCGGCCTCATCGGCCTTGCATGGGTGCTGGCCTGGGCCGGCGTGGTGCTGGCGGCCGTTGCCTGGCTCGTGCGCCAGCAGGATCGGGCAGGGGAGAAGACCTCTCGATCTGGTATCGAGGCTTCAGCCGGTGGATCTGCCCGTCCCTTGACCCCTCCCCTGCGAGGAGAGGAGGGCACAACTCCCCCTTCCCTGGGAGGGAAGGGGGTCGGGAGGTTAGGTCTCCCTGCCCCGCTCCGCATCATCGGGGCCATCGCCGCCAAAGACATCCGGGAGGCGCTGCGCAACCGGATGTTCATCTCGATCCTCTTCGGAGTCGGGATCATGATCGGCACCAATGCGCTGCTGCCGCGGCTGCTGTTCCGAGATACGATCCCAATTGCGGTCATCTACGATGAGGCGCAAGCCGGCAGCTTGCACTACAATGCGCTGCGCGAGCTGGTGGGTCGCAGCGATTTCCGATTGGTCTTGATGGACTCCCGCGCCGAGATGGAGCAAGCTCTGACCCAAACGCGCGCGGCGCGGCTCGGTCTGGTGATACCGGCAGAGCTGTCCGGCGATCAGGCCGTCGCGGCGGCCGGCTACCGGGCGCACTGGGCCGCGGCGGACAAGATCGGCGCATGGGCCGACTTCTTCGCAGCTGAGCTAAGCGCCGCGCTGGGCCGGCCGGTGCGGATCAACCTGGGCGCGGGGCCGGCTGATCCGGCGCATGTACTCTATCCCGCGGCCGATGCGGGGGGCGAGCCGTTCATGGCCGCGCTCCTGTTGGTGATCGTGGTCTCCACGCTGGGCCTGGTGTTGGTGCCGCTGCTGCTGATCGAAGAGAAAGAGGCGCACACGCTGGACACGCTGCTGGTCTCGCCGGCCAGCCTGGGGCAACTCGTGACCGCGAAAGCCGCGGCAGGCTTCACCTATTGCCTGGTCGCGGCCGCAGTGCTGCTGGCGTTCAACTGGTCATTCGTCGCCGCACCGGGCGCCGCGCTCGCCGCCGTGCTGTTGGGCATCGCCTGCGTCGTAGCGCTGGGCTTGCTGCTGGGGGTGCTGGCGGACAACCCAAGCGCGCTGAGCCTGTGGGGCGTCGGCGGGCTACTCGGGTTAGGCGGTCTGACCGCGGCCGCGTTCCTGGCCCCTGCGACCTGGCCCGCCGCGCTGCGGTCGTTCCTGGCCTGGCTGCCCGGCGCGCAGATGATCAACCTGCTGCGCTATTCGATGGCAGACAGCGTGCCGGCCGCGCTGCTCTGGTCCGGCGTGGCGGCCCTGGCCGCTGCTGCGGCCGCGATCTATGCTCTGGTAGGGCTGGCGCTGCGGCGAGCGCAGGGTAGTGCTGCTGCGAGGTAAGAGAGCCGCCAGTTATTGTCCTACCCGGCCGGGTGTTGGCATTGCTGCTGCCCGGCAGAGGACTCGCTATCTGAGCCTGGCTGTGGCATAATGCGCACCGGCTGCGATCGGCGCAGCATCTTTGCCGAACACAAAGGGAGCAGGCATGAAAGCGATCGTCTACGCCCGGGATTGTCCCGCAGGGGTGAAAATGGTTGAGCGGCCGCGGCCGGCCCTGGATGGGGCGGCCGCAGAAGCTCCGGGCCGCCCGTATGTCGTGTGTCGTGTGTACGGCGGCGGCGTCAATCCGGTTGACGCGAAGTTCCTGTATGGTGATAAGCTGCCGCATGCCTTCCTGCCCCTGGTGCAGCGCAAGATCGAAGCCCATGTGTGCGGCATTGATTTCAGCGGGGTGGTGGTGGAGGCCCCGGCCGGGCGCCAGTATGCCGTGGGGGATCGGGTCTTCGGCACGATCCCGCCGCTGGCCGGCACGTTTGCAGAGTACGTACGCGCGCCGTTGGACTCCATCGCGCTGCTGCCGGAAAATCTGTCCTTCGCGGAGGGGTGCGTGGTCCCGCTGGTGGGGTTGACCGCGCTGCAAGCGTTTCAGGATAACCGGCTGGCGGCCGGCCAGCATGTGCTGGTGCTCGGCGCATCGGGCGGCACGGGCCACGTGGCCGTGCAGGTGGCGAAGATCAAGGGCGCCTGTGTGACCGCGCTGTGCGGGCAGCGCAACGCGGACTTTGTCCGGAGCCTGGGCGCCGATCAGGTCATCACCTATGACGCGGATGACTTCATGGCAAGTTTTGCCGCGGTCGTGCGGGCGTGCGGGCCGTTCGACCTGGTCTTCGACTCGGTCTCGTCGCACGACCCGCGGGACGCCCGTTTCGCCTACGAGCGCCGGATTCGCCGTGCGCGGCCGCGCCTGCTGCGCGAGGACGGCATGTACATCTTTATCGGCGGCCGGGTGGACGACTGGGTGCGGGCGCACGCGCGGCGCTTCCTGGGCGTCAACCTGTTCGCCAAAGGCCGTGAGCTGTTCTGGGTCAGGTTCCCTAACAGTGCGTCCGACCTCGCGGCCCTGGCGCGTTTCTGCGCCGCGGGCCAGCTCAAAGTGACCCTGGCGCACACGCTACCGTTCACCGAAGCGGGGGTGCGGGAAGCCTTCCGCTTGCAGATGAGCCGCCGCATCGTGGGGAAGATTGCCATTCAGATCGGACCCGAAAACCGGACATAGCTATTCAGCCGCAAGCGGAGCAAGCACCCTGAGCGGAGGTACGGAGTCGAAGGGTACTTGCGGAGCGGGCGCCAGCATCCTTCGACTGGCTGCTATTCGTCAAGGAGGTTGGCCTGCAAACCCGCTCAGAGCCTGCCCTGAGCGAAGTCGAAGGGATGCTGGCTGAATTGTGAAGATAGGATATAGATTGAGAGGCGAGCAATGGTGGGCGATCCAGAACCTTTCATGGTGCAGGAAGAGGCTTGCGAGCTGGAGGGCTGGGACGTGCCCGGCGTGGGCAAGGTCGTCTGGCGCACGCTGCTGAGCGGCGATCGCACACCCACGTCCGGCCTGACAGTGGGCATCGCCGAGGTAGCGCCGTCGCAGGCAGGCGACCTGTTTGTCCACCACCGCCACGCCGCACCGGAGGTGTACTACATCCTGGCGGGCCAGGGGATCGTCACCGTCGCGGGTGTGGATTACCCGGTGCGACCCGGCGCCACGGTGTTCATCCCCGGCAACACCTGGCACGGCACGCGCCACGCTGGCAGCGCGGGCCTGCGGATGCTCTACGCGTTTGCCGTTGACTCGTTCGCGGATGTTGTTTATGAGTTCGGCGTGCCCGCAGGGGATGGTGAGATTACCCCAGTGCTGCCGCATACAACGCCCTGATCTGCTCCGCGTAATCCGCGATGCTGCGCCGCAGAGCACTGGGCGCCAACACCTCGACCGCGGCGCCGAAGCCCAGGAGGCGCGCCCGCGCGGCCTCCAGCGACTCGAAGGGCAGTTGCAGCGTCAGCCAACCCTGCGCATCGGCCGGGCCGGCCTGGGCGATCTGCGCCCGGGCCGCGTCGCCGAGATAGCGGGGCAGCTCGGCCACGAAATGCGGCGCGACGCGTAGGGCGACCACATAGCGCGCCTGGCTCGCCGCCCGCGCCGCCAGCCACTCCCCCCAAAAGGCCGCCAGATCGAAGTCCGCAGGCCTCGTGAAGGTCTCGTCCGCCAGCCGGGCGTCGAGCAGCGCAGCCACGCGCACGACACGGGGCACACCCGTGCGCAGCCCCCCTTGAAGGTTGACCGCGTAGACCAGGTGCCAATCGCCCGCCTTCGCAACCAATCCATAGGGTTCAACCGTCTGCTCGAAGTGGGCGGCCAATGGGCCGATGCGGTAGGCGATGTGGAGCCGCCGATCCTCCCACACAGCGCGATGCACCGTAGCCAGGTGCGGCGCCAGTGTCTCAACCTGGTCCCAACCGACCGTGTCCAGCAGGAAGCGCTGGCGCACGCGGTGTTCATCCTCGCGGCGCGCGCCGGGCAGGCTGGCCGCCAACTTACGCAGCGCGGCGCCCAGGTCGTGCCCTACCCCCAGGTCGGCCAGCGGCCGGGGGATGTTGAGCATGAAGAGCGCCTGCACCTCCCCCTCGGTCAGGCCGGTCAGGGTCGTGCGATAGCTGTCCAGCAGGCTGTAGCCGCCCCTCGGTCCCGTCTCGCCGTAGACCGGCACGCCCGCGGCGCTCAGCGCATCAATGTCGCGGTAGATGGTGCGCTCGGAGACCTCCAGCTCGCGCGCCAGTTGCGGTGCGGTCAGCCGCCCACGGGCTTGCAGCAGAAGCAATACAGCTAAGAGCCGATCGGCACGCATGAAGTCTCCTTTGAGACGATCTGGATGTGGATAATCGTTTCGGATTGACCTCAGGAATGGAGGCTTCAGCCGGTCTCTCTGGCAATGGGCGAGACCGGCTAAAGCCTCGATTCCAGCGTCACGATCGCGATTCTACCACAAAAACCCTGACAAGAGATGTCAGGATAGGAGTGGTAGGATGTGGGCGTCACGTGATAACGTGAAGTGTGACTTCCAGAGCGGCTATGCCCCTGAAAATCACGCACCACGCATCACGCATCACCGAAAGGAGTCCTCACCATGTCCGATCTCACCGTCCGCATCGTGCAACTCGAACCGCTGCGCGTTGCCAGTTTTCACGGCTTCGGGCCGAACCCGGAGCACCTGGCCGCGCAAAAGCTGGCTGCCTGGGCCGGGCCACGCGGCTACCTGGCCGACCCGGCGCAGCATCGCATCTTCGGTTTTAACAACCCGAACCCTTCACCCGGCAGCCCGAACTATGGCTACGAATTCTGGATCACCGTCGGCCCGGAGGTGGAGGCAACCGATGAAGTCCCCGTCCTGGAATTCGGCGGCGGCCTGTACGCGGTGACGCGCTGCCAGGGGGTTGAAAACATCGGCCCCACCTGGGGCCGGCTGGTGCAATGGCTGGCCGACAGCCGCTACAAGCAGGCATGTCATCAATGGCTGGAGGAGAACCTGAACACGGGATTCGTCGCGTCGGATGAAGAGCTGCTGCTGGATCTGTACGCGCCGATCGCTGAGTAGGAATGGCAAGCGCCTGGCGTCTGTGAGACGCCAGGCGCTGTTACGTCCCATGAGAACGCGCTCACAGAATTTGACAGATGCCAAATAGCTTCTTATAATCTATTTAGATAAATATCGAATCAAAACTAAAAACACGACTCGATTACCATCGAATCACTGACAGACAGGAGGAAGACATGACCGAGTTTGACACCGATTGCTCCCATGAGGTGGAACGCATCCTTGCCTCAGACCTATCCGACCTGGAGAAGTTAACCCAGGCTTTCGACTGCATCACCAGCTTCATTATTGGCCATGCCGGAGCGGAGATCGCGCTCACCCGGGCGCTGCAGGATCGCCAGCAACTGATCGCGACCCAGATCAAGAAGGAGACGATGGCCCACGCACGCTCGATCTTTGAGCACTGCTACTGTCGCGTCATCGGCAGGAGGCCCTGGCATGAAGCCGCATGAGAGCAGGCCCGAACAGGATCTCGAAGCCCGGGCTGAGCTGTTCAAGGCGTTGGGGCACCCGGCCCGGCTGCTGATCATGAACCTGATCGGCAACAAGCCCCGGCACGTGGAAGAGTTGGCGGCCATCTTGCAGCTCAGCCCGGCGACCATCTCGCACCACCTGGCCAAGTTAAGCAGCGCCGGCCTGCTCAGCTCAGAGCGAGACCAGTACTACCAGACCTACTCGCCGTCTGGCGACCTGGCGCGCCGGACGTTGGGGGAGCTGATCGCGCTGCCGCAGCCGGGCCTGACCGCCCAGGTGGCAGAGGATGCCTATCGCCAGAAGGTCCTGGACACCTTCCTCCGCCGCGGCCGCCTGATCAACATTCCTGCACAGCTCAAGAAGCGGCAGATCGTCCTGGAGAGGCTGGTTCAGGAGTTCGAGCCTGACCGGACCTATGCCGAGCGCGAGGTCAACCAGATTCTGGTCGAGTTCCACGACGACGTGGCCACCCTGCGCCGGGGCATGATCGAGCACGGCTTCATGCAGCGGGAGGGTGGCCTCTATCGGCGCGTCCCGCTGTCTCGACCCGGCTCGGAAGACTGAGGTGGTGAGACATGCTTCACCCCTGAAGCATCTGTTGGATGACCCCATTAAGAACCACGCCACCGATCAAAGCGGCGTAGCTCAGCAGGACCCACCACCACAGCTTGCGCCACGGGCCCGAGGCGACCTCACCCTCCCCCCAGGCCAGGACGCTCCACGCCCGATAGCCGCGGCGCAGGCACCAGCTTTCGTAGAGCAGGAGCAGAAGTAGCGCCGCCAGCGAGCTCACGACGGTGCATCCCCACCAGGCCACCACGATCCAGGGCGGCAGTGGCAGTTGTGCGCTCAGGTTTGCCAACAGTATCGCCGGCGCGAAGATCCCCGCCATCCCCAGGTTGGCAGCGATCCAGGTATGCGGCAGCCGTTGAAGGAGCGTGCGGGGATAGCCTCTCCTTGCGGCGATAGCCAGCAGCGGTCCCTGGAACACGAACAGTCCGACGAGGGGCGGCAAGCCGAAGAACAGTAGGAGCTGTAGAGTCTGCGAGGCCAGGGCTGCCGGGACCAGTACGAGCCCGACCGCTGCCACGATGAACGCTACGACGGTCGGGGCCACATCCCCCGCGGCTTCCACCAGGGCTGCCCGCCCGTTGCCGGTGCTCTGCCCGCGTCCGGCGATCAGCCAGATCAGCAGGCCCAACGGGCCGAAGATGGCCATGACCGGGATCCAGAAAATCATTCCCTTGCGCTTCTTGATCCAACCGATGATCAGCACGATCAGGCTGGCCAGCACCAGGCCAAGCCAGGCCTGACCTAACGTCTGCCACTCGTTTCTTCCAGACTGGATGCGCTGGTAGCGCCGCGCTGCCTCCTGCCGCACGTCCTCGGGGAACAACGCGCTCAACGGCCCGCCGGCGCGCCCCCTGGCGATCTCCTCCGCCACGTTCAAAACTACCGGCCTGTCGAACTGATGGAAGTAGTAGAGGTATACGATCCCATTGGGCAGGTCGGCGACCAGCGATTCGATGGTCCAACTGGCGCCCTCCACATGGACGGCATCCAGCACACTGACGGCGTCTTGGGCGGTCAGCTCACCCGCCCGATCCACCAGCCTGCCCAGCCGCTTCTGCGCCGTCTGGTAGCGCGGGCAGGGGTAGCCATAGCTGTTGGCGGGGTTGGCGACGTTGAAATTGGTGGAGACCAGGTAGCCGTCACCCTGGGGCTTGCGGGTGAAGGCCACCTCGCCGTCGGCGCCCGCGCTGATGATCACCGCGTCGCCGGTGGCATCGGCGAACTGCATCTGATCGTGCATGTAGGCGTGCCACTGGTGCGTGTTGACCCAGGCGATCACTTCCTCGACGGTGGCGCACTCGTGCAGGATGTGGATGGGGTAGCTGCTGTAGTCGCCAGCAACCGGGGCCCGCTCGCGGTGGGGATTGACATCCACGCGCGGCAGGCCATTGGCATCGTAGGCCAGGCCCTTCTCGTTGACCCCCTGCTGCACGTTGTCGGGCGTGCCGATCCAGATGGCGCCATAGCTCTGTGCGCTGCCCCGATCAACCCAGTAGTAGCTGTCGCGGTTGATGTAGTCGTCGTTGCCGCCGAAGAAGACCTGACCGCCCTTCGACACGGTGAACACTGTGCAGCGCGAAGGTGTTTCTTCACCGCCAACGTCCGTGGCGGCCTGCACCGCGCTGCACTGGAACAGCAGCAGGATCAGCATGGCTGCAACCACGTTGCGGTTCATCACACGGTGTTTCATCACTACCTTCTTTGGGCGTTGGTTCTCGGGCAGAGCGCCTGCAACCCCCACCTGCCACCATACAACGAAAACTCCCCGGCGGCATCGGCCAACTGGGGAGTTCGGGGATTGGACGAGTGGGTAGTCAGGTGCGCGCCTTCTGCCAAGCGAAAGAGTCCCGCCGATTATGCCCCTGCCTCCAAAAACAACTCCCGCCGCACCCCCTTCCCCGGCGCAGGGATCGCCTGCGTGAAGCTCTCGGTGCTGTTCATGCGCCGTAAAATGAACTTCGGCAGCCAGCGGAACATGCCGCCCGGCCCGGCCTGGCTTTCGTGGCAGGCCGACGCCCGCTGTTTGACCTCCAGGTGGTGGCTGATGTCAATCCGCGCGTGGACGGGCGCCTCCCAACTGATCACCTGCAGCAGGTCAATGTCGTGGTTGCGGCCAAAGCGCCGCGGGTCGCGGCCGAAGAGCGGCATCAGGCGCACGATCACCTTCAGCAGCCCGGCGGTGAACGCGGGATGGTACACCGCTTCGACGCGGTGCGCCGTGCCGGCCGCGAGGTAACGCGCCGGGTCGGCCGCGGCCGCGACCGCCAGCATGGTCGCCTGGTGCAGCTTGATGTGGTCGGGGTGGCCGTAGCCGCCGTGCCGGTTGTCGCAGAGGATCACCTGCGGCCGGTGGCGGCGGATCGAGGCCACGAGCTGGCCGACGAGCTGATCCAGCGGCGCCTGCACCAGGCTGTCGGGGTGCTGGTTCTCCGGCGCGCCGGCCATGCCGCTGTCGCGATAGCCCAGCCAGTCCACCCCGGCCAGCCCCAACGTCTGCGCCGCGCAGCACAACTCGGCCGCGCGCAGTTGGCTCGTGCTGGCATAGCCTTCCAGCTTTGCGGCGTCCACGGTCCCGGCGTCGCCATCGGTGCCGCAGACCAGCCACACCGTCACGCCCTCCGCGGCGTAGCGCGCCAGCGTGCCGCCCGGCCCGAACGATTCGTCGTCGGGGTGCGCGAAGACCGCCAGCAGCACGCGCTGGCCCGGCGGCGGGGGCGTCGCGCCGGGCGCCCAGATCGGTTCCCTGCTCATCCCTGTTATCACCCTCCACGGCCAGCGGCTGGTCCGGCCGAGTTGTGGAGGCAGTATAACGGCGCCGCGTGGGATGTCAAGCTCAAGCCCCACCGAGATCTGAGCTCCAGCGCTGTCACATCCAGCCGAAAACCTTCATCAACGCCTCGCCGACCGCATCCGGCAAGCCGTGGGCGATGCCCGGTGCGACCAGCGAACCGGTCTTTTCGCGGATCGCACCGAAGAACAGCCCGCCTGCGAACGTCCAGAGCCCCCAACCCCATGCAAAGGATGACCATCCGACTGTGGGATCGAACGTGTTGAACGCATGCAAGAGCCCGAACAGCAGGGAGGCGATGAACAGGCCAACGCCGAACTGGATACCGAACAGCCGCAGCGGCCGGCCGAAGGCCTGGTTCAGCCGCGACTGGAAGTAGCCGCGGAAGGCAAACTCCTCCCCGAACCCCGAAAAGACGAACTGCCAGACGACCGTTGAGGCGAGCACCGCGCTCAGCTTGCCCAGGGCCAGCGCCACGCCGATCGGGAGCAGCAGCAGCACGAGGATGGAGATCAGGTTCCTGCGGCCGGACGCGACCCGCTTCTGACGGTTCAGGAGCCAGATCATCAGCGCTAGGGCGACAACCTCCATCAGCGCGGCGAAAACACCGCCGTTGATCCGCCTGTAATCCCACCCCACCTGCATCGCGACCCCCACACCCAACACCATCGGGATCAGCGCGACCAGGAAGGCCTTCAGGCCGATGTCGAGGTTGGTCGGCCAGTTCGCCAGGGAGACCCCGTACTCCGCCCAGCGCCGCCGCGTCAGCCAGGCGGCCAGGAGCGGGATGCCCGCCAGGATCAGCATCCCGGTGTAGGACCAGCCGAGATGCTGATTCTCCCACCCCACGATGGCCGTTGCGCGCAGAGCCTTGAGCAAGGTCACTATCAGGGCGAACACCAGCGAAACCTCAAGGAGAGCCAGCAGCTTTGCCTTCGTGGAGGTCACCGGCGCTTCACTGCGGATCTGATCCGAGAGTCTTCCGATTTGTGGCGTTGTCATGTCACACCGTTCCTTTCTACGCGCGCAGGACTTTCCGAGCCACGAACAGAACCAGCGCTACAGCGAACGCCATGGCGGACAGCACGAACAGGAAGGTCCACCATTCCCTCGCGATGAGGGCCTTGCCCACAGCGGACAACACGACGAGAACTCCGAGCGCAGCCAGCAAGATCACCGACATCTTTGACTTGTCCATCAGACACATCCTTTCTCCTTGCGGAACATGAAGGTGGTTGGGAATCACGACGCATTTCAAATCGCATCTACATCGGCGTCATCCGCCGACAACCGCCTGACTGACAACAGCGGCACGCCCAGGTCGCGGATCCTGGCCAGGATGCCGTGCAGCGCCGCCTGGTCGAGCACCGGGCCGGTCAGCACGGTGTCGCCGCCTGGCTCTTGAACCATTTCCAGGCCTTCGAACATCTGCGCACGGCGCAGGCTCAAGTGGCCCTGAAACCTGATCTCGTATACCTGTGGTTGACTCCACGGTTGTTTGTTCATCCTTTCAGAACTCCAGTCGCTCGAACTTCTGCTTGATGTCTCCGCTTCGTTCGTACACAGCATAGTCCTCAACCGGCCTGCTTGTCATGTGTCGAAATATGTATCTGGGGTTGATCCTGTCGCGGGCAGCAAAAGAAGCCCAGGATCCCCTGGGCTTCTTTAAAAACGCGTCGCCACGGCCGCTGATGATGCGGCGGTCAGCGGTCGCCGATCGTCGGTCGGTGTTTTTCAGAGCAGGCGCAACTGCCGCGCTTTGGCCACCGCTTCGGTGCGGTTGCGCACATCCAGCCGATCGAAGATGTTAGCGGTGTGCCGCTTGGCCGTCCCGATGGCGATGACCAGCGCATCGGCGATCTCCTGGTTCGAGCGACCGGCCGCCATCAGGCGCAGCACTTCCAGCTCGCGCTCGCTCAGGATGCCTGGATGCGGTGGCTGAGCCGAGGGGGTTGGCTCGATGTCATCGTTGAAGGCTGCCAGCAGTTTGCGGGCGTAGGCAAGGAGGTCTTGGTCTTTCCATTGGGTGATCGCAGCTTTCAGCAAGCGCTCCATCGGCTTGCCTTCATCGAGAAACACGCGCACGTAGCCTTCGGGGCGCGCGAGGCTCAAGGCTTGCGCCAAGGTGAGGAGGGCAGATGGCTTGTTTGCCTGCGCCTCCAGCGCGACCGCTCGGAGAACCAGGGCCTCGATCAAGCTGCCCTGCCGTCCTGTGGATTCTATCGCGGTCTGAAGGCGCGCTACCAAATGAAGCGCTCGATCCAGCCGGCCTTCTGCCAGAAGTATGCGCACCAATGCAAGCAATTCGACCTCGTGCCGGAGATCGGGCTCCGTTTCTGCGTTCAGCTCGCGTGACTCAGCCCAGCGGCGGGCGTCATCCAGCTTGCCCTGCGCCAGCCACAGCCTTGCACGAACGGCGCCGATCCACCGTACGGAGCGCACCTCGTGGGGATGCTCGTTGATGATCTGGTTCGCTTCTGCCAGGGCGCGATTCGCCCCAGCGACATCATGCTGCGCCTGAAGTATATCCGCCAAAGTGATATAGCCACATGCCAGCGTATCTGCGACTCCCCACATGCGACTCGATTCGATGGTTCTCTCGGCGAAAAACTTAGCAGACGCCAGTTCGTTCCACTCGCGATGTACGCCAGCCAGGCAGAGATACGCCTGCGCCGCCGCAGGAGACTTGTGCTGCAAGGATTTCCGCAGCGCTTCCTGGTAGATCGCCTCCGCCTCGCGCAGACGCCCCATCCACTCGGTCACATCCCCCAGCGAGGTGCGCGCGGCGACTTCCAGCATGATGTTGCCGCTCGAACGGGCCAGCTCGGCAGCCTCGGCGTAGGCGCGCAACCCGCCAGGGAAGTCGTTTCGCAGCAGACACCCTTCCCCCGTGATCGCCACCAATCCGCTGCTGACAGCCGCATCCATCTGTGGGTAATCTTCCAGCGCCTGGCGGGACAGGAGGACCGCGCGGTCGGCGTCGCCGTTCAGGTAGGCAATCCAGGCCCGGATGGCTGTGATATGACCCTGCATCTCTGCCGGCAGAGTGGTCCTGTCCCTTGCCTGTGGCCGATGTTCAACTGCCTGCAACTGGCCTTCTGCGGCTCGTGCGTCTTGAAACAACAGCGCCCACGCGTAGTAGATGCGCAGCCAGGGATGTGCCGCAATAGCGTCATCAGGCAACGCGAGAAGCCACTGCTCCAGGGTGGCGAGTTCCCCATGCCGCACCATCGCCCACGCGTTTTCCTCCACAACCTGGGCAGCCCATCGGTGATCGCCTGCCCGCAGCGCGTGGTGAACCGCTTCGGCGACGAACCCGTTTTGCCTGAACCAACCACTGGCGCGGCGGTGCAGGCCAGCGATCTGCGCTGGCTGGAAGGAGGCGCCCAGCAGTTGTCGCAAAGCGTCCATGAAAAGGGGGTGATAGCGATACCAGCGCCGCTCGTCGTCGAGCGGAATCAGGAACAGATGGGAGTGCTCGAGGTGTTCGAGGATGGCCTGAGGGAGGGAGAAGGGGGGGAGGGGAGAAAGGGCGGTGGGAAGCGATGGAGAAGCTGCCCCTGCTCCCTTGCCCCCCTGCTCCTCTGCCCCTCTGTACAGTACCCCCTCGCACAAGGGCGCACACATGCGGTCGAGGATGGACGTTTGCAGCAGGAACCCGCGTACATCGTCCGGCTGGCGGCGAAGAACCTCGTCGAAGAGATAGTCCATGATGTAGTGGTGGCTGCCGCTGAACGCCGCGATGAACTGCGCGGCCTGCTCTGCGCTGCTCCCCTGGAGCGACAAGGCGGCCAACTGCACCCCGGCGGGCCAACCCTCGGTGCGCGCTTCGAGCGCCGCGATCTGGTCGGCAGGCAAGCTCAGACGATGAAAGATGTTCAGGAAAGCCGCCATCTCCTCGGGCGTGAAGCGCAGATCGCGATCCCGCACCTCGGTCATCAGCTCACGCACGCGCAGCCGCGGCAGCGAGAAAGGCGGATCGGCGCGGGTCAGCACGACCAGGCGCAGGTTCGGCGGGGCATGTTCGAGCAAGAACGCCATCGCGTCCTGGATCAGGGTGTTCGTGATCAGGTGATAGTCATCCAATGCCAGAATGATCGGCCGGTTCGCGGCGGCGACCTCATTGATCAAGGGATGGACGAGTGCTTCGGGGGACTGAGGCAGCGCGGGGAACGCGTCCAGAAACGGCTGGCCCACGTCCAGGCCGAGCGTTTGTAGAGCAGCCACGATGTAGCTGAAGAAACGGTGCGGGTCGTTGTCGGCCTCGTCCACCGAGAGCCAGGCGCAAGGGTTGCCGGTTTTGCCCAGCCAGTCCGTGATCAGTGTCGTTTTGCCATAGCCCGCCGGCGCGACGACCAGGAACAGGCGGTGGTCGTTGCGCAACCCTGCGTCGAGGCGCTGGGTCAGGCGGGCCCGCGCCAGCAGGCCAGCGGCCGGCCACGGCCTGTGGAGCTTGGTTGCGAGCAGAGTAAGAGCCATGCGCGCCTCCCGTTGCTCATCCGGTGATGAGAACAACAACCGCGCGCGCCATTATGCAACAGCAAGGGGCGGTTGGCAAGCATGGTCAAGGCTGGGAAGAACAGCAGATCAGGCTCCCACGCCAGACGCTTCGGCGGCATGGGAGCCTGATCTACCCATCCGCTAGAACTCCAGCCGCTCAAACCTGGCGAGGGTCACAACCACAAAGATGACCGATAGGATGGCAGTCACGCCGATGGTCAGCCAGATAGACAGCGGCAATGGCGCCCCCAGGACGGCGGCCGGCAGAACGTGGATCAGCGCGAAAGGCGTCAGCATCACGAACGCGCTTGCGGTCGCTCCCAACGGCACGGCCATAAACCCCAGCAGTGCCACGCCCAACGACCCGCCCAGCAGGGTGATCCGGTTGGCGGTCAGCACGCCCAGCATCAGCGTCAAGGTCAGGAAGAAGAGCGCGTTCACCGCCAGGCCGGCCACGCCGGTCAGGAAGGGCCCCAGGGGCAGCGGCTCGCCCGCGGCCAGCCAGAGCAGGCCATAGCCCAGCGCGGTCTGCACGCCCACCAGGATGACCAGGACGGCGAGACTGTGTGCAAACAGCTTGGACAGCACATAGGCCGGCCGCGACACGGGCTTGGACAGCAGCCACTCGGTGACGCCCAGCTGGCGCTCCCCGATGGTCGCATCGTGCACCAGGATGATGGCGCCGACCGCTACAGCCATGCCCCCGAACTTCATCAGCATGTCGACGCCGATTCCACGGGGATCCGCGCCGACCATAGGCGCCAGGGCGAACACCATCGCCGCAACCATGCCGTTAACGATGACGGTCCACACCACGATATGCACCAGCCAGCGTCGCGTGGCCCACCAGACGCGGTTCTCTTTGCCCAGCAGGTTGGCCAGGCCGGCGCGCCAGCCGCTCGTTCTCACGCGTTGAAGCTCAGTATTAGCGACCATCTTGTCCTCCTTCGACAATGCTCATGAAGATCTCTTCCAGCTCATATTTCTTGCGGCTGAACTCGACGACGGTAAGCGCCTCGCCGGCCAGCACCTGGCCCAGCAGTTGGGCCTCGGCGGCCCCCCCGTCGGTGACGCTGATCTCCCAGGTCACATGACCGTTGCGCGCCGTCTCGCGGACGCCGGACACCCACGGCAAGGCCCGGATGCGGGCCAGGGCGCGGCTGCCATCGCCCTTCAGCGACAGGGTGTAGACCGGCGCGCCGCCCCCGGCCAGCAGGGTCTCGATGGGCCCCTGGGCCACCAGCTTGCCGCGGTTGAGGATGGCCACCGTGTCGCTCACCTGTTGCACATCATTGAGGATGTGGGTCGAGTAGAAGATGGTGGTGTGCGCCCGCAGCCGCTCCATCACCTCCAGGACGTCGTGGCGGCCGATGGGGTCCAGGGCCGAGGCCGGCTCGTCCAGGACGAGCAGGTCAGGGTAGTTGACCTGCGCCAGGGCCAGCCCCAGGCGCTGGCGCTCGCCGCCCGAGAAACCGTTCACCGGTCGATCGGCTTTGTCCTCCAGGCCAACCAGCTCCAGCATCTCCTCCACCCTCGCCTCGATCTTGGCCCGAGGGCCGCTGAAGAAGAAGCGAGCCGTGAAGTCCAGCGCCTCGCGGGCGCTCATGTGATCCCCAAAGCGGGGCTGTTGGGGCAGATACCCGACGCGGCTGCGGATGGCAACGCTGTCGCGGACGATGTCCTGGCCGAACACCGTGCCGCCGCCGCTCGTCGGCCGGATGAGGCCCAGCAGCAGTTTCATCGTCGTCGTCTTGCCTGCGCCGTTCGGCCCCAGGAAGCCGAAGATCGAGTGCTGCGGGACCGTCAGGTTGAGGCCCGTCAGGGCCTGCACCCCTCGGTAGGTCTTGCTCAGGTTGTGTGTTTCGATTACCGGCGAATTGCAGGGGTCCATTTTCCCAGCTCCTTTCCTGAACTCTATACCCGCACCTGCCTGCCCCGCCAGAACGCGGAGAGCAGCAGCAGCCCGGCGGCCGCCAGCAGGTAGACCAGAGGCGGTCCGCTGATGAAGTCGGTTCCCGCCATCTTTTGCAGCGGGCCGAGGTACCACCAGATCACGTAAGCCACCTCAAAGACCCGGCTGCCGGAGGAGGTGACGCCCAGCGCCAGGGCCAGGGTGGGGACGAAGATCACTGCGCCGGCCCACCCGGCCAGGCCGGGCAGGTCGCCGTGCACGAGGAAAAGCACCGCCCCACCAATGCCGAACAGCACCGTCGCCAGGATGCCGGCCAGCCAGGCAGCCGGAAGCTGGCGCAGCACCGGGCGACTCGAAGAAAAGACCATCTGGTAGGTGTTCTTCTTCCGCTCGCGGTTGCCCATCTCAGACCAGATGGGCAGCGGCCACAGCCAGGCGATGGGCAGCAGGTATGACTTCGCCATCGAGAACGGGGCGATGAGGATGGCGATGTTCAACCCGGCCATGACGAGCCACCACCACCAGCGGCGGCCGTTGAGCAGCAGGCGCAGCTCGGCAAACAGCACCCCCAGGAAGGGGTTCACCTGGGCCAGTCTTGAGACGAGCGGCGAAAGGTCGAACAGTTCCGCCAGTCTGGAGACAGGCGAGAGACGTTCGAGCAGCGCGGCGCCGAGAGCTTTCTTCCGCGGCGCTGCCGGCTCGCCTTCTTTGGCTTCCCCGGTCTGCTCCCGCGTGCGCCGCAGCCCTTCCCGCGAGGGGTCGAAGCGCGCGAACCAGAGCGCCGAGAGCAGGATCAGTGCCAGGCCGAAGACCGCCCACAGCCACTGCCCGCCCGCGCTGCCCGGCACCCAGGCCAGCCCGGGCCAGTCGAAGACCTTGTATTGGCTGCCAGCGATGGGTATCCCGATGCTCATCCCACTGATCGTTTCGTTGGGAAAGGCCGCGCGGGCCCCCGCGTACAGGGACGCGCGAAAGACGCCAATGCCTATCGGGTCCCTGAGGAGGGGCAGCGCCTCCCACCGTTGAAACGAGGCCAGGAGTAAGGCGATCCACAGGAAGAAGTAGAGGGCGTTGCCCACCGCACCGCGCAGCCAGGGCACGGTCTCGAACACTACAGCGAGCGCGGCGATCAGCGCCATGCAGGGGAGCGCGACGGCGAAGAACGGCATCACCAGGGCTCCCAGGTCCAGAGCGGCTTCCCGTTTGAGCAGCACCATGATCGCCGCCGCAGCCGTCAGGATCAGCACCAGCACGAAGAGCACCGCCATGTTGCTGATCCACTTCCCGACCAGGTAAGTCACCCGCCGCACCGGTGTGGTGGCGATGATCTGCCCCACGCCTGTGCGGGTGTCGCGCTCGATGCAGTCGTTGACCAGGTAAAAGCTGAACAGGCTCAGGAGGAAGTTGATGATCAGTACGGTCATCGTGCCGATCCAGGCCGAGTTGAATTCGCCTCGATATCCTGGCAAGTGCGCGTCGCCCGGCGTCAGGGCCAGGAACAACGTGCCGTTGTTGACCAGCACACCCATGACGATGACGGCCGCCAGGGTCAGCAGAAAGCGGGAACGCCGGGTGCGCTCGTAGAAATCGGCCAGTGCCAGGTGGTAGAGGACGCGTAGGGTTTTCATGCCGGACCTCCTTGACGCTGCGCCACTGTCGCGAGGTACACATCCTCCAGGTTGGGCGTCACCGGCCGGGCCTGTGAGCAGGGCTGTGTCGCGGACACTGCTCGCACCTCAACCCCATCCATGCGCCGGATCGTGCCGCTGACCAGGAACTGCTGTTTGAGCGCGGGCAGCTCCTGGCTGGTGGCCATCCATTCCCACACGGAGCCTTCCATCTGTTTGAGCAGTTGTTCCGGCTGGGCGCGGATTTTCAGATGTCCCTTGTGGATGATGGCGATGTCCGTGGCGGTTGACTCCACATCCGAGACGATATGCGTGGAGAGGATGACGATCCGTTCGCCGGCCAGATCCGAGAGCAGGTTGCGGAAGCGCACCCGCTCCTCGGGGTCCAGCCCCACGGTCGGCTCGTCCACGATCAATAGCTGCGGATCGTTCAGCAGCGCCTGGGCGATGCCCACGCGCTGGCGCATCCCGCCGGAATAGCCGCCCAGCGGCCTGCGGGCCGCGTCGCGCAGGTTGACCAGGTCCAGTAGGCCGGAGATCTTCCGGCGGGCCTTTTCGCCGCTCATGCCCTTGATGGCTGCCATGTATTCGAGGAACTCCTGAGCCGACAGGTTGGGGTAGACGCCGAAGTCCTGCGGCAGGTAGCCCAGCACCGAACGCAGCGCCTCCGGATCTTTGACCACATCCTGGCCGTTCCACAGGATGGTCCCCTCGGTGGGGGTGGTGATGGTTGCCAGCATGCGCATCAGGGTGGACTTGCCTGCCCCGTTGGGGCCCAACAGGCCGAGGATGCCCGGGGTCAGTTTCAGGTCGAAATCCTTGAGGGCCTGCACCCCCTTGTAGGCCTTGCTCAGGTCACGAGTTTCCAGCACCAAAGAATCAGAGGGTTTCATTTCGCTTCGCTCCTTTCACGAGGCGGTACCAAGTCGGGTCTGGTCAGCGGCTTTCTCGACCGCTGCGGGATATTCAGACAAAGCTACATCAGCCGGTGCAGGCGCGGGTTGGGCCAGGTTGCCGCCCTTCTCCCGCCAGATAGGGTCGCGCAGGATGAAAAAGGCGATGATGGCCAGAGTCGCGATCCCGTAAATGCCGTTGAAAAAGGTAAAAACCCTGTTGAACGGCATGAAGCCCATCTCCACAATAGGCGACATAATCACGTTACCGACGGCGTGCAGGAAGGCAGCCAGCAGAACACTGCCCGACTTGAGCACGGCGTAGCTCAGCACGATCCCTTCGGTGGTGCAATAAAGCACCATCAGCAGCAGGCCGGGCAGCGGATAACCCGGATAGTTCCAGCCCATGAGGATGACCGGCCAGTGATAGGCGCCCCAGATCACGCCCAGCAGGAGGGCGCCGCGCACCCGGCCCAGCTTGAACAGCTCGCTTTGCAGATATCCCCGCCAGCCGTATTCCTCGCCGAACAGGTTGACGATCGACAGAACCGAGCCAAGCAGCACCGTCCCCCCTGCGGTAAGGATCGTGTATAGATACGGGTTGGAGCCCTGCGGAGCGGGTCTAAGCACCATTTCTGACGGGCCCAGGCCGAAGAGGGCATTGAGCGCCGGCTGCAGGACGTAAAAAGCAACGTATGCCAGGCCAAAGAGCAGCCAGTAGCGCCAGTTGCCCCACGAAAGCCAGACGCGAGCCATGGCCTCGCGACCTGCGGTGAAGCGGAGCACGACGAGCAGGAGCAGCCCTGCAATCATCACAAACTGGGGGGCGATGGTGACCAGCTCGATCGTTCGATCCGATGGAACCAGCCAGATGCTGATCACGCCGATAGCGATGATGGCCGTGTACAGCAGGAAGAAGTAGTAGAACCACCGTCCCCGGCCGGCGGGCCGCTTGTGGTAGATGGGGCTCGCGGGGAGGAAGAACAACCCGAGCAGGATGGCGCTGAAGGCAGGCAACATCCCCGTCAGCCAGATAGCGTTGTACCATCCTGGACTGGTCAGACCGCCGCGCAGGTAGATGACCAGGTCGATCAGGTAGGTCAGGCCGAAGGTGAGGCCGAGAAACCAGAAGACGCCTTTCTTGTCAAACATAGGGACCCCCTTTCCTGCATTTTGGAGTGGAAGTTGGCTGTTCACGGAAAACCTCCTATGGCGTAACAAGACTGAAATCCTCCAAAGCAATCCAGTCCGACCGGTCTGCGGTCTTCTCCGGTGCAACCTGGATCACGCTGATCTTTTGAGCGGACACAAACTCAACCAGCAGTGCCTGCTGCTTTGCGGCCCAATGATTGTACTGTGCCTCGGTGAGTTGGAGCCTGGGCTGCAACTCTTTCAAGATCAAGGATAGATCTTCGGCCTGGCCGCCGGCGCAGTACAGAACGCGCACGACGGTTGCTTTCACGCGCACGGCGCAGTCATCCTTGTCCCTCAGGAAGTAGAGGCTGTCACCCGGGCGCACGGGCCGCGCCGCGTCCTGTGCAGGATCGAGTTCCTTCACGAGCATGGTCTTGACGCCGCTCAGAATTCTCTCCAGCTCCCCAGCCTGGGCATTCAGAAAAACGAGATGGTTCATACCGTTGTGCTCCTACATCTACCTCTACTCTGCGACCACTATAAAAGAAAAACTCCTCGGGCGCATCCATCCGCCGAGGAGTTTGGGGGTAGACTCTGGATTGTATTTTGGCTTATACCAATGGCGTGCTTGTCCTATACCAAAGTAGGATACTCTCCCCCGAAAATCGCCGCCTGCCGTTCTTGACAGGAGGCGCCTGAGCTACCAGCGGCGAAAGGGACCGGTATACGTCCATCCCATCAGGTAGGCGAAGGAGACCACGAGAACCAAGACAAATCCCACAACCGACGAGAGGCATCCGAGCCAGGAACGTAGCCTGATGCCAGACACAACGCCAATTATCCCGAATACCAGACCAGTCAATGCGGTCGGCCCAACGACGCAAGCGGAAAGCATCGACACTTGTTCCGCAATTGCCCAGAAGCTTTTGGGAAAGTCGTACTCGTTTTCCGACAACCAGATCAGCAGGGCACTGAAAGCCCCGACCGCCACGCCAATCCCGATAGATCTGACACCACACAGCACTGAGCGGTTCATAGTGGAATACTCCGTCTACAAAGAAACGATCTTGTGCTTGACCGCGTACGCGATGGCCTCCGTCCGGCTGGAGACCTGTAGCTTGGCGAGGATGCTGCTGACATGGGCCTTGACCGTGGCGACGCTGACGACCAAGGCTTCGGCGATCTGTTGATTGCTTTGACCCTGCACAACGAGGCTCAAGACCTCCCGCTCTCGCTCGGTCAATTCCTGCCACGGCTGCTTCGGCGGGCGCGTTGCCTGGACAAGCACCCTGGCGGCTTCGGGAGCCAGGGTTGATCGGCCCGAGACGGCATCCCTGATGGCCTTGGCCAGCTCATCGGAAGTCACGTTCTTGAGCAGGTAGCTGATCGCTCCCGCTGCCAGCACGCCATGGACAAGCTCCTCTTCTTCAAAGCTGGTCATGGCGATGATGCGCACATCCGGGTGGGCGGCCAGGATGGCGCGCGTGGCCGCTATGCCATCCATCTCCGGCATCTTCAGATCCATCAGGATCACGTCGGGCACGGACCGACGGCACAGGTTGACTGCCTCCTGGCCGTTTCTGGCCTCGCCCACCAGCTCGAAGTCGTCGTAGGCCCGCAAGAAGGTGACCAGGCCGCTGCGCACCACGTTGTGATCGTCCACCAGCATCACGCGGATCGTCTGAGGAGTGTTCATCGGCGCCGTTCCTTCGCTCCACTCAGGGCAGGTCCTTTGCTGCACTCAGGGCAAGCCCTTCCCTGCCGATTTCCAGTCCAGTGTCACGGTTGTTCCCCGGCCGGCCTGGCTTTCGATCGCCAGGCTGGCCCCGATCGCGTTGGCCCGCTCGCGCATGATCGCGACCCCCATGTGTCCCGGGGGGAGTGAGCCGGGCTCAAAACCCAATCCATCGTCTCTGATAGAGAGGGTCATCTGACCGGCCTGGCATTCCAGGCGCAGCTCGACCTGCCGGGCGCCCGCATGCTTGGCGATGTTGTTCAGGGCTTCCTGGGCAACGCGGTAGAAGACCAGCTTCACATCATGGGTCAGCTCGCACTCTCCCTCGATCGTCAGGGCCACCGGGATGCGGACGCGCCCGACAAAGGCATCGGCCAGTTGGGTGAGGAGGGACTTGAGATCGGACCGCTCCAGAGATTCGGGCCGCATCTCCAACAGCAATGTCCGCATCTCTGCCAGTGCACCACGCGTCAACTGGCGCAGCTCTTCCAGGCTCTGCATGCCCTCTTGGGGATTGCGTTTCCAGATCCGGGGGATCACATCGGCGATGAGATTGGCGGAGAAAAGGGTTTGCGTGACGGCATCATGGAGCTCGCGAGCCAGTCGGTTTCGCTCGGCCGCAACAGCTGTATGTTGAGCCTGTTCGTACAAGCGGGCATTCTCAACAGCCACGCCGATCTGCTGCCCAACCGTCTTCAAGAGTGCGACCTGCTCCGGCGAAAAGGCCCGGCTTCGATTCGTGCTGAGATTGAGCGATCCGACCAATCTATCTTTGGCCATCAGCGGAATCGCAATGACCTGCTCAACCCCTAAAGTCGCGATTCTCTCTCTCACACCGCTTTCCGTAGGCAACTCCGCCAGTGTCCAGATCACGGGTTCACCGCGGCGGCCTGCAACGCCGGCGGCGCTCTGACTCAAGGGCAACCCATCGCCTAGATCGGCAAAGGTGGGTGGCAGCCCGCGATATGCCATCACGCGGAGATGAGCTTCCTCCGCGCCGCCTTCGCCGCCCGCAATGCGATAAGCGACGCCATGCTCCATCCCGGTCAGTTCCATGATTCGCTCCAGCGCGTCCGCCATGATCTCGTTGAGATCGAGCGAACTGCTCACACGCGCAGCGATGGCGTTGAGTGTGGCCAATTCATGGGTGCGCTCGGCGACTTTTTTCTCCAGCGAAGCATAGGAATCGCCCAGTTCTGCCGACATCAAGTTGAACTGGTCGGCCAGCGCCTCGACCTCGTCACCTGTCTTGACCTCGATGCGGTGCTCGAACTGGCCCGCGGTTACCTGCTTGGAGGTCTGGATCAACTTCTGGATGGGAACGGTGATGTGTCTGACGCCGTAGGCGGTCACCAGCACCGGCACGACCACGCCCAACGCCAGCAGGACGAGCAAGAGCTGCCGGTAGGGCAGGGAAGGCCGCATGACATCAGCCCAGCTTTCCTCTTTGATGAGATTCCAGAGCACCAGGTTGCTGGAAAAAGCCCACACCGGGGCATAGCTGACCAACACATCTTCTTGCCCTTTGCGGAACCGTCTACTCGCGCTTTGCCCCTGAAGAAGCTGTTGAAGGTAAGCTTCTCCAGACAGATCCTTGCCCATTTGGGACGGATCCAGGGAAAAAATGATGCGTTGGTTCCCATCAATTATGTATGAATTCGGGCCCAGACCCGCGACTTCAAACGCTTTGCGGAATGCTTCGTAGTAGGCGTTCTGCGTGGCCGGATAGACAGTGAAACAGAAATAAGCGGCACCCACGAATTCACCCCGCGGGCCGTTCTGTGCCACCGTCGAGCAAAGGATCTCCTTCCCGCTGGACTCGATATGTCTGAGATCGGTGTCTGCGGCCCTGCCCGGGTGATCGATCACAAAACGAAAGTGGGGGGTGCCCGACCAGTCCTGGCCCAGGACGTCCGGCTGCTCCGGCCACGTTTTGTAGACCTTTCCCTGTTGCTCCACAAAGTAGATGCCGCCGTCGAAAATGTCGAGGCCCGGCGTCTGGTCAAGGATAGTCTGAGCTCGGACCTCGAGGGGATCCTCTTTTCTGAGATCGATCTGCAGGAGTGCTCGGATCAGCGTGGGATTGGCCAAGTCAACGAAGGCCTCAAAGAGCGGTTTGGTCTTTGATTGGACAACCGCCCAGTCTTGCTTGACGGCCTGATCGCCGATCACTGATTGGTAGGAGTAAAAAGTGAACCAGGCCACCGCTGAGAGGATGATCACGGTGGGCACGAAAGACCAGGCGATGATCCTGACCCGCAGGCTGTTCCACCAGTGTCGCTTCATTTTGACTCCATGATCATCGTTCGAGGGCCATCGCGGAGCCGCTGCGTGGGGCGCGGTCGCGCCACCAGGTCGGGGATTGAATGGGGCCTAGCGCGTTTGGAGGCAAGCAGGGTGGAATCCATGTACGTCCTCCCGTTGCTCATGCCGCCGCAAGATCAGCAGCCTGATTATTATACAGCAGGACAGGTCTGTTTGACAAGCATGTTGTTTAGATCAAAACTGCTTAGGATGGCTGCGCGCTTGTCTATCTTGAGAACTCCTGACAGGGGGTACTCCCTGTTTGCGGCGTGGTGGTATAATCGAGTATACACAAAGGCAGCAGCAGGAAAGACGATGAACGAGGAAACTGATTTTGAAGAGCTGGCGCCCTGGTTGGTTGCATTCATCACCGTGGTGGGTGGTGTGCTGCGCGTTTTGCTGCTCGACAGCAAAGGGATGTGGTTGGATGAAACGTTCAGCGTCTGGCTCGCCAACCACAGTATCCCCGAACTGGTCGGGTGGACGGTTAGGATTGACCAGCATCCCCCCCTCTATTATCTCCTGCTCCACGGCTGGATCGCGCTCGGCAAAGACACGCCCTATCATGTCCGTCTGCTCTCGGTGCTGTTCGGTGCGGGGACGATCCCGATCGTTTACCTGATCGGCAAGCGCTTGTCGGGCGCGGTGCTGGGCCTGGCGGCAGCGGTGCTGCTGGCGTTTTCGCCCTTCAACATCCGTTACGCCCAGGAAGCGCGCATGTACACCCTCCTGACGTTCAACGCCGCGGTGGCGATCTATGCGCTGGTCGGGCTGCTGACGGATTCCCGCGCCAGCAGGCCCATCGGCAGCCAGTTGCGGGAGTATCTGCACGCCTGGCGTACACCTGGGCCGGTCGAACCAGAGGTCCGAAGGGATTTCAGCTATCAGGTTGAACCACGCAACCGGACCGGCTGGCGCGCCTGGCTGTCCCGCCATCGTTGGCCGCCCATCCGGATCCTTGAGACTGACCTGGCCTGGGTGGCATTCATCGTGTTCTCGGTCGCAGCCTTGCTCACCCATCACACGGCGCTTCTTCTCCTTTTTGCCGCGAATGTGTTCATCTTGGGGCTGCTGCTGTTTGAAAGGATCAAGAAAGCGGGGCTGCCGCCCGCCTTCCGGGCTCCCGCTTTCGGGAACTGGGTGATGGCGCAGATCGGCATTCTCTTGCTCTGGAGCCCGTGGATCCTGGCCTTCATCAGGCAGGCCGGTAGGGTCTATGAAGAGTTTTGGATCCCTGCGCCGACCTGGGACACTGTTCTCCGGGCGCTCAAATCCTTCGTAAATGCGCCCACGCCGACGCCCGGACAGACCGGCGAGTTCACGGTGACCTGGATCACGTTCGCGTTGGTGCTCGGCCTGGGGCTGCTGCACTACCGGAAGCGCATGACGCAGCTCCTGTTTCTGGCGGCCCTGTTCGCCATCCCTTTCCTGGGCGAGCTGATCGTGAGCATCCGCCGGCCCATCTTTTACGATCGCACTCTGATCTGGCTCACGATCCCGTTGATCCTGGTGCTGGCGGCCGGCATCGTTCAATTGAGATTTCGCTTTCTGATGATCGTGGTGGTGGGGATTTTGAGCACCTTCAACCTGTTTGCTGCCAGCGATTATTTCAGGTTCATGACCAAAGAGGATTGGCGCACCCCTGCCGGTTATGTCGCCAATTTCGCGCAAAAGGATGATTTGGTCCTTTTCAACTCCAACTTCGTGGAGATCCCGTTCGACTACTATTTCAAGCCCTATGAGCAGCAGTATGCTCTCCAGGTCATGAAACAGGGCGTTCCGCTCGATCTGTTCGATAGCGGTGTCCTGGAACCCCAGATGATGGCTGATGACATCCCCGGGTTGGTATCATTGGTGAGCGGCCGGAAAAGGGTCTGGCTGGTTTACAGTCATAACTCGTATACTGATCCAGGGGGGGGTAGTTCCACAAACGCTGGCGGCGCAGATGCGCGTGACCCGGCAGCGCGATTTTTATGGGGGGCGGGTTGAATTATATGAAGCGCCCTGAGACCGATTTCTGCTCACGGGCGAATGAACCGAGATTTACTCAACTGGGAACCGTTCGTCTGTGACCTCCTTGATCGCCCGTTTGTCTCCTGCATAACAGGATACAACGAAAACTCCCCGGCGGCATCGGCCAACTGGGGAGTTCGGGGATTGGATGGGTGGGTAGTCAGGCGCGCGCCTTCTGCCAAGCGAAAGAATCTCGCAGATTACATCCCTGCCTTCAGGAACAACTCCCGCCGCACCCCCTTCCCCGGCGCAGGGATCGCCTGCGTGAAGCTCTCGGTGCTGTTCATGCGCCGTAAAATGAACTTCGGCAGCCAGCGGAACATGCCGCCCGGCCCGGCCTGGCTTTCGTGGCAGGCCGACGCCCGCTGTTTGACCTCCAGGTGGTGGCTGATGTCAATCCGCGCGTGGACGGGCGCCTCCCAACTGATCACCTGCAGCAGGTCAATGTCGTGGTTGCGGCCAAAGCGCCGCGGGTCGCGGCCGAAGAGCGGCATCAGGCGCACGATCACCTTCAGCAGCCCGGCGGTGAACGCGGGATGGTACACCGCTTCGACGCGGTGCGCCGTGCCGGCCGCGAGGTAACGCGCCGGGTCGGCCGCGGCCGCGACCGCCAGCATGGTCGCCTGGTGCAGCTTGATGTGGTCGGGGTGGCCGTAGCCGCCGTGCCGGTTGTCGCAGAGGATCACCTGCGGCCGGTGGCGGCGGATCGAGGCCACGAGCTGGCCGACGAGCTGATCCAGCGGCGCCTGCACCAGGCTGTCGGGGTGCTGGTTCTCCGGCGCGCCGGCCATGCCGCTGTCGCGATAGCCCAGCCAGTCCACCCCGGCCAGCCCCAACGTCTGCGCCGCGCAGCACAACTCGGCCGCGCGCAGTTGGCTCGTGCTGGCATAGCCTTCCAGCTTTGCGGCGTCCACGGTCCCGGCGTCGCCATCGGTGCCGCAGACCAGCCACACCGTCACGCCCTCCGCGGCGTAGCGCGCCAGCGTGCCGCCCGGCCCGAACGATTCGTCGTCTGGGTGTGCGAAGACTGCCAGCAGCACGCGCTGGCCCGGCGGCGGGGGCGTCGCGCCGGGCGCCCAGAGCGGTTCCCTGCTCATCCCATCATCTCCCTTTGTGTCTCTCGAACGGTGGCTCACGCTGCGCGCAGTCGCGGGTCCAGGACGCGCTCCAGATCGCGTCCGACCAGCGCAAACGCCAGGCTGAGCAGCAGCAACAAACATGCCGGCAGCAATATCCAATAGTGGTTCCCGTACAGGAGGGCGCCGTTCACATGGGCATCATGGATGATCTTGCCCCAGGTGGGGAGCGCGGGGTCGCTGCGGCCCAGGAAGGCCAGCGCCGCCTCGAGGAAGACGTAAGCCGGCGCCAGGATCACCATCTGGGGGATCACCACCTGGGCAATGCGCGGGATCAGGTAGGCGCGGATGATGCGGCCGTCCCCTGCGCCGTAAGCGAGAGCCGCTGTGATGTAGGGCGCGGTCTTCGCTTGGAGCAGGATCGCCCGATATGACTTGAGCGAGCTGCTGAAGATGTTCAGCAGCACGGCCGCGGCCAGCAAGTACCAGATGCTCAGTGTGTAGAATTTAGCGACCATCGCCAGGATGGGCAGCGCGGGCAGCGCCAGGTTGATCTCGGTAAGGCGCTGGATGGCTGCATCTAAGGCGCCGCCAAACCAGGCGCCCACCGCCGCCAGCAGCAGGGTGCCGATGCCAGTCAGCAACGCGCCCAACAGGCCGAACGCCAGGGCGGTGGGCGTGCCCCACAGCAGCCCCATCATCAGGTCGCGGCGCAGGTGATCGGTGCCTGCCAGACCGTGAACCTGGCCAAGCACCACGAAACGGGCTTCCAGGTCCCCGGCTTCCTCGAAGAACAGACCGCTGATCTGCAGACGGTAGGCGCCTTTGACGGGCGCATCACCGGTCCCAGTGGGGCCCAGGAAAAGCACGCGCTGGGGTGGCGCGGCATTCGAGCGCCGCACCAAGCGGCTATCCTGGTTGAACCGATACAGTTGTTGGCGGGTTGGCGCCAGTTCGCCGATCCGGATCTCCCGGCCATCGGGCGTGAGCCATGACAACGCGACGTGCGGCGGCCGGCTATCGAATTCGACGTCGAAGAGGACATTCAATTCCTGGGGGAAAGCGTCATACGGATAATGGACATTGAAGGCCAGGAGGATCTCTTTGCCCCCGTTGAACGTCTCCACCCGCTTCTCGGCTTGCCCGGCGTGGCTGTCCAGAATGATCGTCGCCGGGAGCTTGGTGCGGGTGAACAGGTTGAACCAGACGGGCCGGGCGTTACGCGGCAGCTCAAGGCTGGGTGAGATGCGCCACTGCCTGATAGCTTCGTCCCGCGGAATCGCGACGACCGCATAGATCGCGATGCAGATCATAGTGCCGATCACGAACAGCCCAACCAGGGCTGAGGGGTGGCTCGCCAGGTCTGCCAGGCCGCGGCGCAGGCGTTCGGCAACCGGCCGGGAGCTTGCGGGCATCCAGCGGCGGGGCCTGGGGGCGAGTGACATCGGTGCGATCTCACCCGGACGCTGGCTTGAGGGTGAACCTCTAGGGGACGTGAGCAAGTTACTGAGCCGATCCCTGGCGTCCCGGAGCCACAGCCGTATCCGTTCGCTGCGGCTGATCGCCCGCGCGATCCTCAGGTCTTGCGGGCCGTCGCTTTGGTCAGCGATGCGAATGCGCGGATCTACCAGCGCGTACGCGATGTCCAGGATGAACAGCGTGATGCCCAGGAAGCACGCGTAGACGACAGTCAGCCCCAAGACCAGCCCGGTGTTCAACGTGTTGACGGCAGTATAGTAGAGCTGTCCTAACCCCGGCCAATCGAACAGGATCTCCAGCACCAGTGAGCCAGACCAGATCCCCAGGAGCGTCAGGGAGAAGCCGGTAAAGACCGCCGGCAGCGCTGGACGCAGGATAAAGCGCCGCCTGATCAGCGCCGGCGTGAGGCCCTTGGCACGGGCAAGTTCGACATAGTCTTCGTTGGCGTAGATCTGGAAGTAAGTGCGCCAAGTATTGACGCTGACGAAGAAGACGCTGAGGCAGATGGCCAGAGAAGGCAGGATCATATGCTCTGCCACGCCCAGGGCATAGTGGAACCTGGACTCAGGCGGTGGCGTGGGCAGCATACCGCGAGCAGGCAGCACTGCGCCGAGGATGGCGACCAGGAACACGCCATAGAACCAGGCCGGCATGGATGAGAGGGGAGAAAGCAGAGCCGCCGCGTCGCCCAACCACCGGCCGCGGTTTTGCGAGAGGTACAGCCCGAGGTAGAGGCTGCTGATAAAGGTGAATAGGGTGGCGAAGCCGAGCAGAAGCAGGGTGGCAGGGATCCGATCAGCGATGATCAGCCGGTTGTCGTAGAGCCGCGAACCCGACGCCGCGAGTTTGCCGGTCAAGGTGGCCCAGCTGCGCCCCCAGTCGAGCGTGAGGATCCGCGCCAGATGGCGGAAGCTGCGCCAGATGAAGGGTTCGTGCAGCCCCGCGGCCTTCTCTAACCTGGTCAGTTCCTGTTGGTAGATCGCATTCCGCTGTTCGGGCGTGAGGGCCCGCATCTCCGGCGTGTCAGCCCGCAACTCAAGCCGGTCAATGATGATGCCGCGCGTGATTTTATCCACATGGCCGCCCAGGTTCGCGGCCAGGATGGTCACGTACACGCTGGCGATCACCGTCAGCAGGACTACTGCGGCCCGGCGCAGGATGTACCGGATGAGTCTATTGTGCCAGGGGTCTACGTGAATCATCTTCCCCTGCCTTGCCTCGTCTTTCGGCCAACTGGACGCGCAGCTCCGCGTGACGGGCGCGGGTCAGCGGATAGCGCCAGGCCAGCAGCGCCGAGATGATCAGCAGCACCGCCGGCAGCGGCCCGATCATCAGGCGGATCGCCAACAGGGCGCCCGCCGGCTGCTCCGCGCCCGCCACGTAGCCGGTGGCCGCCAGCACTCCTTGCATCAGGGCCAGGGCCAGGGCGTTGCCGCCCTTCTGAGCGAAGGTGAGGACCCCGTAGTACGTCCCCTCGCGGCGCACGCCCGTCATCAGCTCATCCGCCTCGATCACGTCCGGCACGATGGCCCACGGGATCACCTGAATAACGGCCACACCGAAGCCGGCCAACAGCGCCAGCACAAACACAAGCGGCGGACTCCCCGGCTGCAAGAAGGTAAGCGAGAGCACGATCGCGGAAAGCCACATCACGCCCGCGATATAGGTTTGCTGTTTGCCCCACCGCGTGCCGAGCCAGACTGCAGCCGCAGTGAAGAGCAGCGCGGAGGCCTGCAGCAGGCCGAGCACGATCTCCACATCGGCAGGCATCTGCATCGGATAGGTGAGGAAATACTGAAACAGCGCGGCCACCAGGCTGACCGTTACCCACGAGGTCAGGTAGATGCCGGCCGCGTAGCGAAAGGGCCGGTTGCGGAAGATGGACAGCAGCACTGCAACGGGCCGGGCCGGGCCGGCCGCGGGCCGAGCGGCCGGGGCAGAGACGAAGCGCTCGCGAATCCCGAAAAACAGCAGCAGGTATGGCAATGCGCCTGACACGCCAAAGATGACCGCGGCCAGCAGGTAACCGGTCTTGGGCTGGGTGAAGAGGCCGGCGAGGATCGGCACGGCCAGCGCGGCAATCAGGCCGCCAGCCATGCTCACCACCATGCGATAGCCGTTCAGCCGGGTGCGCTCGTCGTAATCTTCCGTCAGCTCAGGGGTCAGCGCGGCATAGGGCACGCTGACAAGCGTAAAGGCGGTGTCCCAGACCAGGTAGGCCGCGGCGTAATAGAGCATCATCGCCCACGGCGCGTCCCACGGCGGCACCCACCATAGCGCGATCACGCTGAGGGCGAAGGGCGCCGCGCCGAAGAGGAAGAATGGCCGGCGCCGGCCCCAGCGCGTGTGCACCCGGTCAGCCAGCACGCCCACGATCGGGTCGTTGACCGCGTCCCACAGCCCGCCGATGAGCAGCACCACCGAGGCATAGGCCGGCGGGAGCCGAGCCACGTCGGTGAGGAAAAAGGCGAAGAAGAACATGAAGGCCGTGCCAACCGTGGTCGGCCCCCAATCGCCCAGTCCGAAGATGATCTTCGTGCGGCGGGACAGGTGGGTGGAGGAGGGTGGTGTGGTCATGGGTTGCTCGTGTTGCGTGGTGCATACTGCGTGTTGCGTACTGCGTCGTCCGTCATTCGTCATTCGTCATCGGTCGCCGGTCGTCCGTCCTTCCTCCCCACCTCCCGCTCGTAAATCCGATAGCGCCGGTACACCTGCATGTGGAGGCCGGCCATCAGGCGCTGCATGGCTTCGTTGTCTTCGCCGGTCAGCGACATGTCCACTTCGCGGAAGCCGCGGGCGAAGATGGCGCGCGCCGTCTCGGCCATCAGCAGCATCTCGATCCCGCGCCCACGGAACTCCGGCCGGACCATCAGAATCTTAAAAGTCGCGCGGTGCAGACGCCGGCCGTGCCACCACAGCTTGAGCGCGCCGGTCGGCCACAGCCGGCCGTTAGCGTGCTGCAGCGCCTCGTTGACGTCGGGCAGGGTCAGCGCGAAACCGGCCGGCTCGCCATCCACCTCAGCCAGGAGTGCCAGTGCGGGGTCTATCAACGGTTTGAAAGAAGCGGCCAAGTGCCGGAAGTCTGCCTCGGGCACGGGGACATGGTTGGGCAGGTGCGCCAGGGCGGCATTGTAGATGCGGCAGGCCAGGCCGATTTCGTCATCCCAGCGCGCCAGGTTCATCGGCCGCAGGCAGGCCCGGGAGCTTGCCTCAGCCCATTCGGTCGCCCGCAATAGTTTGGCGGGCAAAATATCCTCCACGCGGCGCGCGCCGGGGGGCACGGTCGCCAGCCACGCCACCGACTCCCAGTGTTTGTGGCAGCCGGCCGCCTCGACCAGGGCGACGTAGTAGGGCGGGGTGTGGCCTTCCAGCAGGGCCGGCCGGGTGGCATGGCCTTCGACCAGCAGCCCGTACTCGTCGTTGGGGCCGGGATTGTACGGCCCGCGCATCACAGTCATGCCGCGGCCGGCCAGCCACCCCGCGGCTGTGTCGAGCAGCGCACGGGCGACCGCCGGGTCATCCACGCACTCGAAGAAGCCGAAGCTGCCCGCGGTTTCACCCGTGGTCCGGTTGGCGTGGTGATCCACGATCGCCGCGATGGTCCCCACCGGCTGCCGGCCATCCAGCGCCAGCCACAACTGACGCTCGGCGTCCGCCCAAAAGGGATTGCGGCCCGGCGTCAGCTTGTCCATCTGCGCGGCGATCAACGGCGGCACCCAATTGGGGTCGTCGCGGTAGATGCGCCAGGGGAAAGTCACGAAGCGCCGCAGATCGCGTCGCGTGGTCACGGGCTGCAGGGTCAATGGCATGGGTCGCCGCTCACCTCTTGACGGAGAATGGCGGGATTATACCATCTTTGTGTGGCGCTGTGAAGGGCAGATCCTCCTGACAAGTCGCAGAGGTATCAGCCTGCGTTCTGAGCATTAGAACCGTTCATGCAGATGTGGAACCAGCCGCGGGAACAGCGCTCGCATCGCCGCCTGCACACCGGGTCCCGGATCGCCCCAGCCGCGGAAGGCGAAATCGCCCGGATCGTGCGTGCCGTAGACCAGCGCAGTCAGCCCCTGGATGGTCAACGCGCAATCAGGCTCCTCACTCGCGCCCCCTCGTGTTACGCGCAACTCCTTCTTCGCCGATTCGCCATTCGCTGATTCGAACCGCCAAATCCCCTCGTTCCACGGGCAAATCGGATCGCTGATACGCGCAGTGAAGCCGCCCGGCCCGACCGTCATCCCGCCGAGCCGCGCCACGTCGAGCACACGGCCCATCGGCGCGCGGATCTCCGATTCAGTTTTCAGCGCCAGGTCGGCCAGCCACGTCTCCGGTTGCTCGGTCGCCGCCAGCCACAGCTCGACCCGGTCGGCCTGGTCCACGTGGCGCGCGATCCACTGGAGCAGCAGGTAGCGGCCCTGGGCGGTGTCGTAGTAGAACCGCAGCGCGCGGAAGCAGAACTTGGTCGGCTCTTCGCCCTTGAGATCGTAGAGCATCAGCCCGACGGTCTGCCCGCCGGCCACCGCCTGCGCCAGCCAGAAGCGGTTGCGGGCCGCGCTGGCGTGATCGGGGTGGACAAAAAAGCCCATGCCATGCGTGCGCGGCCGCATGCGGGTCAGATACGCGCGATACGCGTCGTAGACCGCGCCGATCAAGGCCACCTCGACGCGGCCGCCCAGGTCGCGGCCCAGCAGCGGCGTCACGGCCGATGGCGCGAACCTGGCAATGCGGGGCAGCGGGAAAGTGACGTAGCCCAGCCGCTGGTAAAACGATTCGCGGAACGGGTAGAGGTTCGAAAAGACCTGCCCATCTGCATGTGCGGATGCCAGCACCGCGGCCAATGTCTGGCGGCAGTAGCCGTTGCGCCGCGCGGCGGGCGCGGTTGCCACGCCCCACACACCGCCCGCATCGAACAGCTTCCCGCGCACGTTCTGGATCATGGCTGTGCTGGCCACGCCGGACGCGGGGCGCGCGTTCTCGAACAACGCCATGTAGGTAACGCCCTGCCGTGGACGAACAATCCCCTCCCATTCTTCCCTGTTCGTTAGCGGCGGCGAGGCGTGTAGCGCGTATGCGTTGAGGCTGTACATCGCCTCGATCATCTCGTCCCCTTCCAGGCGACGGATCTTGATGTCAGACATGATGGGACTCCTTGACGACAGATTCGAGAAGATCCCCACGACAATGGAAATATCCGTTCCGGCGTGGAACAGCACCGACCCCCACCAACTGTCCGTCCGCTGCATTGTCGCGCCCCAGCCCAACGCCAGCAGGAACGTGACGCCCAGGAAGATCAGCATGCTTTCTAGGCGGCTTCGGCCTCCCCGACACCAACGGCTCCAGCCGGCAACATGAACTTACGCCATGCCGGCAAGGTGCACAGCAGCACGGCCACGGAGGTCACGACAAACGGTGCCTGGGGGGTGGTCAGCTCCCACAGCCGCGCACCGAGCCACGGCGCGGGGAGCGAGATCAGCCCGATGCTGGTGCCAAAGACGCCGAACGCGATCCCGCGCATCCGCTCCGGGATCGCCTTGGAGACCAGTGAGTCGTACGCGGGGATCATCGCGCCGAAGCCCAGGCCCTGGACCAGCGCGGCTGCGGCGAAGGCGCCGAACGTCGCCGCCCGCACGAAGAGTGCCAGGCCCAGGCATTGGAGCAGGAAGCCGGCGCTGATGACCTTACGCTCGCCTAGGTGGTCGGACAGCCAGCCCGCCAGTAGGGTTGCCGCGACTAGGCCGATCCCGCGCACCGAGTTCAGCGTGCCGATCGGTTGGGGCGCCAGGCCGCCGACCTGGGCCATGTAAAGCGGCTCCAGGTCGAAGGAGAGACTGTAGGCGACATCCCGCACCCCGTCGGTGAGCAGGATCCAGGCCACTAGCCCGCCTGCAGCCAGCATGGCAAACATGCTGCGCAGGCTACCGCGTAGCGAGCTTAGGGTCGGTCGCTCGGCCTTGTGTCCACCATTGAACCGGGCTGCGGTCGCCATCCAGACGCGCAGGACTGTGGCGGCGATGTACAAGGCGGCGGCCATCATCAGCATGGGACGGAAGCCGCTGTGCTGCGCCAGGAAGCCGCCCAGGACCGGGCCGATCACAGCCACGGTGAGGAAGATCCCTTTGGTGATCCCGAACACCCGGCCGCGCGCCTCCTCCGTCGACTGCTCCGCGATGAACGCGCTGAAGCTGGGGCCAACCAGCGAGCCTGAGATGTATTCCAGCATCAGCGCGGGGACGGCCCACTGCCACGAAGGCGCCAACGGCAGCAGCACGTAGCCGACCGACGCCGCCGCGGCGCCGATGGCGATGGTGCGCAGCCGGCCGATGGAGTCGGACAGCCAGCCGCCGAGGATCTGCAGCACCAGCGGGACGATCGCGGCGACGGAGAAAACCAGGCCCACCTGTGCCACGCTGGCACCGAGCTGCGCTAGGTAGACCGAGAGCAGGCTGAAGTACATCTCGCTGGCGACGTTGGCCAGGATCATGGCCAGCAGGAACCAACGCAGGGTCGCGTTGAGGAGCGGACGTTTGTTCACATCAATGCCTGGGTGCTCAGGTCGCGGCCGGGCCGCAGCTCCTTCTCGTAGACGTTGTACTGGCGCTCCAGGTGCATGCCCGCCTTCTCGTACAGCCGCGTTGCGCCGGTGAGGCTGTCGGCGTCCACCCCCAGCTTAGCGGCATGTTTGCCGCGGGCATAGAGCGCCGCGAAGCATTGCTGCAGCAGCGCCTGAGCCACCCCGCGGCGGCGCCACGGCCGGCGCACCCCCAGGGCGTAGATCCAGCCCGCATCAGAATCCTCGGCCCAGCAGTCCTGGCAGATCGCGGTGCCGGCGATCGCATCGCCGTCCACTGCAACAAACACCAGGGCCGGATCATAGGATGGGCTGGTTGCCATGAAGTGCTGCCACTCCTCGTACTCCTGCTCGAACGGCGTGTCCACATACCCCCAATGGTCGTGGAATTCTTCGCGGATTGCCATAATCAGGTCGTGAAGCTCCTGCTCACGCATGAAGGGCCGGATGATCAGCCCGGCTGGCGGGTTGGGCGCGGGCGGCGCGCCGTTAAACTGGATCGCCATGCGTAGGTTGTGGCGCACGACCGCGTAGCCCTGGTCGTGCAGCAGCCGGGCCGCGGCTTCGTCCGCGCTCATCTTGAACTGGCGCAGGATCACGCGGGCATCGGGGGGCGCATCCGCCAGCAGTTGCCGGCCCCGCGCCTCGGCCCAGCCGGCCAGCGCCGTGCCGATGCCCCGGTCCAGATGAGTAGGGTGCGTGACTGCGTAGACGTAGTGCCGCACGTGCGGCTCGCTATCCCATACCTCAGCCAGGCCGGCCAGCCCGCCGTCCGGCGCCCACACGGCCAGGGTGTTGGTCACCAGGTTCATGCTGGCCTGCCCCCAGTCGCTGCGGATCTCACCGGCCTCGATGCTGGGCCGGCCGGTCATGGCGATGTTGTACGCGTTTTCCAGCCCGGCCGCAGCCGCCGCGTCGTCCAGCGTGACCGGGCGGGCGACGTAGCCGGAGGGAAGTTGGATCGGGATCGAAGCTTCGAAGTCTGACATGATGTTGTTCCCGTTCTTACGGCCTCTCTTGCGGTCTCACGCCGGCCTGAGCGCCAGCGGCGCGTAGCGCTGTTCCAGCCGTTTCCCGGCCAGGACCAGCATGCGCCCCAAGCGCCACAGCGACCGGCAGATCTGGCACTTCAGCCAGGGCCGGCGGATCAAGCCGGCCTCTGCCAGCAGGCGATGTTCTTCGGCCTTGGCGATGACAGCCGGTAGTTTGTTCAGCTTATAGTGTTTCACCAACTCATATTCACTCGGGGGTAACATACGCGCCTCCTTCTGTGACCAGCGTGTTATAGCGACGGATGACAGTTAACAGGCGTTCGGGCGGATCCCCCTTGCTGACAAAAGCATCAGCGCCGGAGGACAGAGCGGCCCGACGCACACCAGGCCGGCTGCTTAGAACGATCATTTGCATGGTGGGACAGGTCTGGCGGATGGCCGGCAACCCGCCTACCTCAGTCAGCCCTGGCAGATCCCAGTCCACCAGAATCAGATCGGCCGTAACAAGGCTGACCTGGGCCAACAACTCCTGGCCGTTTGCTGCCTGGCCGACGACTTGCAGCCCTGGCTGCTGTGTCAACAGCACCCGCAACGCATGTCTCACTCGGTCGTGACCATCGGCAATCAGAATATCCATTGTGTGGCTCCCGAGCGCTGGGAGATAGCCGCGCCCAGTCCGGCGCGCCCTCTTGCGCAGGCGACTCACGTAAACTTGGCGCTCTGATAGGTAGTATAAGGGACTGGGCTCTGGCGCGCATCCGGCGCTTGGGGGATAGCTGTATTGGCCGGATGGCTAATCTGCCAGCGAACGGTCTATTTCACACCAGCTTCCGTTGGAGCGCCACAGCCACCGCCTCTGCTCGATTGGTGACGCCCAGCTTCGCCAGCACGTTGCTGACGTGCGCTTTGGCCGTGGCGCGGCTCACTACCAGGCGTTCGGCGATCTCGGGGTTGGTCAGGCCTTTCACCATCAGGGCCAGCACCTCCCGCTCGCGCGGGGTGAGTTCGTCCTGGGCCACGGGCTCAGCTTGTGCGGACTGGACCAGCGCTTGCACCGCCTCGGCGGCCAGGGTAGAGCGGCCGCTGCACGCTGCCCGGATCGCCTCGGCCAGGTCTTCGGCCGAGACATTCTTCAGCAAATAACTCAGCGCGCCGGCCCCCAACGCTTCGCGCACCAGTTCCTTATCGCCGAAGCTGGTCAGCGCGATCACCCGCACCTGTGGCCAGCGGCTCCGGATCGCTCGTGTCGCCTCGGCCCCGCTCATGCCCGGCATTATCAGGTCCATCAGCACCACGTCAGGCTGCATCCGTTCGCATAGGGTGATTGCTTCCCCGCCGTTGGCTGCTTCACCCACGAGCTGCAGGTCGGGCTTCGCCTTCATAAAGGCCGCTAGCCCGCGGCGTACCATGGCGTGGTCGTCAACGACAAGGACGCGAATCTGAGTGACCATCAAACTTCTCCTGAGGAGCGTGCTGCACAAGTCAAGTATAGCACTTCGACGTGGGGATGGCAACCGGCAATATGCGCGGAGGTGCTCAGATGTGTTGGGGTGTCAAGACCCCAACACATCTGAGCACCCGATGAGCGGTTTACGAGTGTCCCGTCTCCCCGGTCTGTTGAGCATTGCATTCGGGTGCACTCAAGGTTGGTTTATGATGTAGGGGCGGGTTTTGCCCGCCCCTACAATTGATCTCGAACACGCCTGTTTCATTACAGGGTGCGCAGCAGGTGAGGTCTCAGTGTCAGCGCATTAGCAACGGCAGGTAGATGCGGTCGGCTTCCTTTCGTGTCGTGAACGACCAGGCATACGACTCGCCCATCTCGTTTCCCGCCAGGTCCTTCGCCCCGGCCGTCACCGTCACCGTGTAAGTCATCCCACCCGGCAGCGCCTGGCGCGGGTAGATCGTCGCCCGTCTTGTCACCGCGTCGTAGCCCACCGAGACCGGCAGGGGCTGCCCGGCCTCGTCGCGCGCCTCCACGGCGCCATCCGTCACCGTCGTCTCGTCCAACGCCTCGGAGAACTGGACGAAGGGCAACGGCCCCCAGACCGGCCCCAGATCATTGGTGTAGACCGGTGTTGCGGTGATCGCCACATCTTTCGCCCCATCCCCCGGGTAGGTCCACACCACCTGCGGCGGGGTCGTGTCGCCCGCCGGGTCAATCACGATCTGCACCGTGGCCGGCCGGCTCTCCTGCCCACCACCGGTTATTTTGAAGGTAAAGCTATCGAGCCCCGTCGCGTTCTCGGCCGGTGTGTACAACAGGTCCGGCGCCGTCCCGCTCAGCTCGCCGTTCAGCGGCTCGGCCAGCACTTCGAACGCCAGCGGCACGCCCGCCGGACCGCGCCCGGTCAAGGTGACGTCCACCGGCGTCATGTAGGTCGTCTCCAGGCGCTGCGGCACGGCCGCAAGCTCCTGTACCACGTTCACCACCGCGTTCGTCGGCGTCTCTTCCCCCACCGTCGGGAAGAACACCGTCGCCTGGTTGATGACCGCCGTGCCGGGCGCCAGGCCGTCGAGCAGCTCGACGGTGAACGACACCACGCCCGTCGAATCGGGGTCGCCCTTGGGGCCCAGCTCGCCCACCGTCCACAGGATCGTCCGGTTCTCGGCGATCAGCTCCCCCGGCCCGTGGATGGTCAGGGTGGAGAGGTCGAGCGCCTGGTCGAGGGGATCGACGACGAACACGCCGTAGGCGCGGCCGTCGCCCTCGTTCTCGTAGGTGACGGTGTACGTGACGAGTTGTCCCGCCAGCACGTCGCCCTCGAGGCCGTACTTGGCGTTGGGGTCGCGCGGCCGCCGGATCTTGGTGAGGGGGCACTTGCTCACCCCCTCTTTCCCCTCCTCGTCACAGCCGGAGAGCAAACCCGGGGTGGGCGAAGGTCTCTGACCGAGCCCATCCGGCGGCGCGTCCGGTTGGACGGCCGGCCTGCCCGGCGAGAACGGCAGGAAGCCGTCGGAGAGGTCGTTCGCGTCGCCCTCCGGCTTGGGTGGCGTGTACACCGGCCTGCACAGGCAGCCGACCGTCTCGGGCTGACCCCATACGCCGATGCCCTCCTTACAGGTCTCGTAGTACTTGTTGCACTCCTCGGGACCGATCGTGTACGGCGGCTCGGTGTTCCAGACCATGGTGAACCGCACAAAACCCTCCACGCAGGGGTAGTACGTCGCGGACCATTTCCCGCTCCACCAGCTCTTGGTGCACAGGGCATAGTAGTTGCCGTCCGGGCAGTAGGGCAGGTTCGGCGGCACCAGCCACCACTCCGGCCGAGCCCTCCCCGCGGCACCCACCTCCCCCGCGCAGGCCATCGCCCCGCTGGCTTCGGGCAGCGGCTGCACCGCCTGCAGCGCCGCGAAGCACCGCGTGCACGAACCGCCCGACAGGCATGGATAGCAGGTCGCCGAGCCCAGCACCCGCGCCAGGGCGCTGATCTTGTCGTCCAGCACCGTGGCGGGCACGTTCGGATAGCGGCAGGAGGAGAACGCCTCGCCGGCCGCCGTGCGGTCGGTCCCGCTGCCCCAGGTGCCCCAATACGTTTCATAGCGCGTCTGCAAGTCAAGTACCAGGCCTCCCTCCGCCTGGCGTGCGGCGTAGTGGGTCGGGTCAAGGGTCGAGGCCAGCACTCGGTCCCCGTGCCGCCGCAGATAGAGTACCTCCTGCCCGGCCGGCCGCAGGAAGACCACCTGTATGATCGGATCGGGCCCGTCCAGCTCCAGCCGCACCGCGCCGCCCGCCAGGAAGCCGTCGGCCTCCGCCTCGGTGTAGATGAGGTCCAGGTCCGGGTAGGCGGCGCGCTCAGCCGCCAGCTCCGCCTCGCTCAGCGGCGTGCTGCTCAGCAGGCGAACCGGGAGGAAGTCCAGGTACCACCCCACGTCGCCCACCCCCAGCGGCAGGTTCGTCCCCCCCAGCCGCGCCTGCGCGCCGTACTCCGAGTCGATGGGCAGGCCCCAGGCGTATTGCACCTGCACTGCCACTGTGCCGCTGGCGCCCGGCTCCAGGTCGCCCAGCTTCCACACCACCGCGCCGCGCTCCGCCCAGTGTTGCCCGCCGCGGGTTGCGTCCACAAACGAGACCACCGGGCCAAGATGCACCACCAGCACTGCGTTTTCTATGGTCTCTTCCCGCCCGTTGACGTACATCGCTACATAGTTGGCCTGCTCGCCCGCCACCACCTGCCGCGGCCCGACCAGCGTCACGTAGGCCCCGTCCGGCACGTCTCCCTGCCAAGCCACCGCCCACGGGTCAAACAGCACCCGGTCGCTTACGTCCTCGCCCAGCCCGTCAGGGTTGAGCGTGGGGTGGTGTGGCCCTGAGATGTCGCCCCACCAGTTGTGCGTGGCGACCATCTGCACCCCCGTGCCGGCCTGGTTCGCGCCCTTGCCGCCGTTGCCCAGGATGGTGTTGCCCAGGCCGGCGGCCCCACCCAACGTCACCTGGGCGTTGCCGCTGTTGCGCACGCCATCCTGCGTGTTGGCCAGCACCGTTGAGCCGGTCATGGTCAGCACCGCCGTGTTGCCGCTCACCAGCACGCCGTGCCCGCCGTTTTGCATGATAGCCGTGTCGGCGATCTGCACCTGCGCTGTCCCCTCGACCAGCAAGCCGTTGCGAACGTTGCCCTCGACGGCGCTGCCGCTGAGCGACAGATGGCTGCTGTCCTTGACCCAGATCGCTGCCGGGTTCGGACCCACGGCGTCGCTGATGGCGGTAAAGAGCGTGTCGCTCACTACGGCGCGGCTGTTCAGCAGCGTCAGGCCATAGTTGGCCGTCAGGCTGCCGCCCGAGATGTTCCGCACCTGGCTCTTCTCGATCCGCACCTCCCCCGCCTGCACATCGGCAACGGTGATGCCCGCGCCCCCACCAGGGCCGCCGTAGGAGCCGCGCCCGGCGTAGCGCACGATCGCGTGCCGCAGGGTGCCTGTACCTCCCTCGAAGGTGAGGCCTTTCCACTGGTAGGGGCCGCTGTCGTCGTGCGAGGTAAAGACGACCGGCTCCGCCTCCGTCCCGGCCGCCTCCAGATGACCCTGCACCACCAGCGTCTGGTTGATGTCCCAGTTATTGAACACCGTGACGCCCGGCTCGACCGTCATCGTGATCCCCGCCGGCACGATGAAATGGCTTCCGGCCGTGCCGTCGTAGAGCTCATAGCCGTCCATCGCCGGCTGTGCCGCGAGCGTGAAATCGTGCCCGGTCAGCGCCCCCAGGTCCAGCATCACCCGGTTGTACTGGTTGCCCTCCAGCCGCAGCCCCGACAGGCTCACCTCGCTGGTCGGGCCGCTGACATAGACCGGGTAGTCGATCTGGCTGGAGTTGTCGCCGATGCCGCTGAAGGTTGTATCGACCACCGTCACGCGGCTGTCCTCGGCACGCAGGCCCTGGTTGGTCATCGAGGTGCTCCCCGTGATCGTCATCACCCGGCTGTTCTCGATCCGCACCTCGCCGGCCTGCACGCCCGCCACCCGGATCCCCGCCCCGGTGTAGCCAGGACAGCCATAGCACTCACGCCCGGCGTAGCGCACGATCGCGTGCCGCAGCAGCCCCGTGCCGCCGTCGAAGGCGATCCCCCTCCACTCGTACGGCCCGCTGTCGTCGTGCGAGGTAAAGACAACCGGCTCCGCCTCCGTCCCGGCCGCCTCCAGATGACCCTGCACCACCAGCGTCT
>CAZKEF010000001.1:0-113644 GCA_964551735.1 uncultured Anaerolineales bacterium | reverse complement strand
TGGCTGGAGTTGTCGCCGATGCCGCTGAAGGTTGTATCGACCACCGTCACGCGGCCGTTCTCCACCCGCAGGCCCTGGTCGTGGTAGGTGTAGTAGGACGAGCTCATGACCTGGCTGGCCTCAATCCGAACCTCTCCCTCTTGCACGTCCGCCACCCGGATCCCTGCCGAGGTGTAGCCCGGGCAGCCGGCGCACTCGCGCCCTGTGTAGCGCACGGTCGCGTGGCGAAGCAGCCCCGTTCCGCCGTTGAAGGCGATGCCCGGCCACTGCGCCGGCCCGCTGTCCGCCAGCGAGGTAAAGACGATCGGATCCTCCGCGGTGCCGGCGGCCTCCAGGCGCCCCTGGACGATCAGATCGGTGCTGGTGGTGCCAGCCTGGACCGTCACCCCGGGCTCGATCGTGAGCACGACAGCCTGGGCCACGGTCACGTCGGCGGACATGAGATGCTGCGGGCCGTCGGCCAGGCACCACGTCTGGTCAGTGGTGATCGTGCCGCTGTGCGGCCCTGGCACGCACGGCGACGACGCTGCGTGGGCCGGCCCAACCGCCGCCGGCCCGGCCAGCAGGGCTAGCGCGGCCACGGCCGCCAGCATCAGGCCAAAGGGAACCGCCACCGACAACGGATGCAATTGCCTCTTCATTGTCTGCTTCTCCTTCTGTCTATGGCCGATCAGGACATTACTCTCAGGGCGCACTCATGGCACACCGAAAGCCACAGGCGCCGCTCGGAAATGTGTCGTTCTCGGAAAAGCGCTTGGCGACGCGGACCTCTTTCCAATCGGCACGATAGCTGCCCCCGCGTACTACTTTGCTCGGTTGCTCGTCCGGAGGCCCCTGCGGGTTCTTGTAGGGTGAGTGCTCATAGTAGTGGTAGTCCATCCAATCGTGGACCCATTCCCGGACGTTGCCGGCCATATCCCGCGCGCCGTAGGCGCTGGTGCCGGCAGGGTAGCTGCCCACGCGGGCGGTGTCGCCCACGCAATACTGCATTTTGTGGTAGTAGTTCAGCCGCGAGCAGTCGGGGTCCTGGTCGCCCCAGGGGTACATGCGCGTGTCGCTGCTGCCGCGGGCGGCCTTTTCCCACTCGGCCTCGGTGGGCAGCCGCTTGCCGGCCCAGGTGCAATAGTCGTCAGCGTTGTGCCAGGTGACCTCGACGACCGGGTAGTCGGCGTAGAGGGGATTGTCATAGTAGGACGGCCGGGTGGCGGTCGAGAAGTCGGCCGGCGGATCACAGGCCCCGGCGGCGACGCACTGGGTGTACTGGGCGTTGGTCACCTCGAAGGTGTCGATGTAGTAGGCATCGAGGTAGACGGCGTGCAGAGGTTTTTCTTCGTTATAGTAGCAATACTCGTTCGGGTTGTTCTCGTCGCAGCCCATCAGGAACTCGCCGGCGGAGACAAGGACCATGGGCCCCGGCGTCGGGTAGACTTTCACCAGGCCTGTCATCTCAGGGTCCTCGCCCACGTGGTACATGTACGAGCCTGCCTCAGAGAATCCGTGCTCATAGACGCCGCCAGGAGGGATCTCGGCGCCAATCCAGTCGGTCGACGACTCGATCCTGCCCGCCGGCACCGTCGGCTGAGCGGCGCTGCCCAGTGCGCCCGTGTAAGCACGCACCACGACGGGGAGATAGACGCGATGAGGCCACCCGGCGACCAGGTGCACGGTTGCCGCGGTGTCATTTGTCCAGGTCACTGTCCAGCCTACATCCACGAACACAGCGTCTGGTACAAGGCCCTCTTCGGTGATGGTAACCTGGACGGCACTGGCGGGACTTGGCATGTGTTGGCGACTCGCCGGTGCCGGTAGGACGCCGTCGTCGGCCGCCCGCAGCGCGGCCTGGATGGGGTTGACGGCCAGCAGGGCAGTGGCTGCCAACAGCAGGCTACACAGCGCGGTCGGTAACTGAGTGGGTGAGCTGCTTTTCATCGTTCGTTCCTCCTTTTTCTGATGAGGTCTTTATGGATTGCGCGTCACCTTAGGATTGTGCTTCTTGGATGCTTTGCTTGCCATCTGCTGTAAGAGGGCCAGCAGCGCTGGTCCATCGGTAAACGGCTGCTCCTCGCCGCTGGCCACTGCCTGGAGCATGCCGCGCAGCGCCTGGGGATCGTCGGCGTTGGTCAATAAACGCAGCACAAAGGTTTGGATGGTGCGCATCGTTCGCCGGGCCTGCCTTGTTCTTTTGCTGACTTGGGCCAATCTCTTATTACAGTATAGCAAGGGTCACTGACAAAAAACTTACGTGAGGACTTGCCCGTCTCGCGATGTTACGCTGGGTGAGGGACGGGGAATGGAGTGGCTGGCAGGACACGCCAGGTTAAGCCCACCGCAGAGGCTAGGCGCAGCAGATGGTGCGGTAGAGCTTTCGCAGCTCAGCCTGGGGGGCGATGTCCAGGTCGTGGCGCAGCGACTGCTCCAGGTTGCGGTAGATGCGCAGCGCCCCGGCCCGGTCGTTCAGGGCGATGCAGGCTTGCATAGCGACCAAGACCAGGTTCTCCTGCCAGGGCTCAGCCTCTAGGCCGCGCCGGGCGGCCGCTAAGGCCTCTTGGGGGCGCCCGGACGCCAACTCCTGGCCGGCCAATGACAGAGAAGCGGCAAGGAACTGCTGCGCTAGACGCTGGCGGGGCTCGGCGGCCCAATCGGCATAGCGATCTTCAGGAAATAGCTCGCCCTGGTAGAGCGCCGCGGCCTGCTGCCACTGGCCTTCACGGCAGTGCTGCACAAAGGCTTCGTAATCCAGCCAGGAGCCGAGCGGCAGGCGGAGGCTAACCTGCCCAGCCTCCACTGCCAGGTAGTGGGAAGGGAATTTGTCCGGCAGGTCTGGCTCCAGGGCATGGCGCAGGGCGGAGGTGGCCTGGTGAAGCGCTGTGTTGGCTGCGCCGGGCTTCTTCTCGGGCCAGAGCAGATCCATGATTTGGTCGCGGCTCAACGTCCGCCCGCGGCTGACCAGGAGTAGCCGGAACAGTTCCCCCGCGCGGCGCCGGCGCCAGGCTTTCTCGGGCACGACTTGCTTTCCCTGGCGCACGGCGAATCCTCCCAGCGTATGAATCTGCAGTGGTGGGGCCGGCACCCGCTCCAGGTGTGCCAGCAGCGTTGCTGTCAGCGCCGCTGTGTCGGCATCCGGGTCGTTCAGATAGCCGGCTGCCAGATGGTACGCCAACGCCCGCTCCTGCACCAACAGAAAGGCGTAGCCGCCGTTGATGATGTGACGGGCGGCCTCGCGCCAGACCTGGCGCGCCCCCGGCCGGCGCTTGCTGTGAAGCAGGGCTGCCAGCAGAAAGGTGGCGCGCGCTAGGTCGAAATGGGCCTCCAGGGGCGCCGCGATCGCTATCGCAGCCTTCAGGTCGGCCTCAGCAGCCGCGGTCTCGCCGAGATCCCAGGCGGCGCGGCTGCGTTCGATGAGCGCCTGGCCTTGCTCCTGCTTCTTATCGGTGCGGCGGGTCAGCGTCAGGGCATCGTCGGCCCAATCGCGGGCAGCAGCGGCGTTCCCGGCCAAGCGATGGTAGCGACTCATCCCCATGCGCATGTCTGCGCCTAGCCCCTGGTCGCCGGTGGTCTCCGCCACGGCGCGTGCTTGGGCAAAGAAAGGTGGGGCTGCCTCCAGGTCACCCTCATCCAAAGCCAACAGGCCTAATACATTTGGATGATAGCCCTGGGTCACCGCCGCCACGCAGGCTGCCTGGCTCAGTTCATCCAGTGCCTGGCGGGCTTGCCCCGTCTGGCCGGTATACTGATATACCCATGCCAGGGTGATCAATGGATAGGAGATCCATTCCGTCATACTTTGTTCGCGGGCCAGCCGCAGCGCCTCGTGGGCGGCGGCCAGGGCCAGGTCGAACTGGCCGCGCGGCAGATACACCGTTGTACCCAGGTTGTGCAGGGCGCGGAAGCGCAGCAGGTGCTGGCCGATCTGGTGTGCCAGGTCGGCGGCGTTGCGATAGTGGTCTTCGGCTTCAGAGAGGGTCTGAGTGTCAGCTGCGCACATGCCCAACATGAGCAAGGCATCGGCGCGGGCGGCAGCGTCGGGCGCCGCTAGGGTCAGTGCCTCTTCGGCCAGGGTGCGCGCGGCCGGGTACTGCTGCAGCCGAAAGCGAAAACGGGCCACGGCAACCAGGGCTGAGGCGATTTCCGCCGGCGCGTCCTGGGATCGTGCCAGGGCCAGCGCCTCTTGCGTGCGGGCGAGCGCGGCAGTAATGTCCCCAGCCCGTTCCAGGGTCAGGCTCTCGTCGATCAGGTTGGCGACGGAGTGAGAAGCATCATTGACATCGTGCGATCGCGCCATGCGTCAAATCTATCACCGGATCGCTATTCACGCAAACTTGCAGCTAACTGCAAAAGGTAGGACTATTTTTGTGCCAGCTTTGTGCGATGCGCGCACTGGCAAAAGCGAAGAAATCGCTTATCGTGGCTCGGAGCAACGCGCGCTCCTCGTCGGTTGCTGTGCCCGTATAGCATTTCAGGGCTGCTCCGATGGCGGCCGACCAGGCTGGAAAAATGCTAAGCGCCCACCTGGCCGCTGCAGCCTTGGAGACTACCACATCTCCAGTGGCAAAGCTGTACATCAACCGGCACAGGTTGAGCAGGCAGTACGCCGGGGCCTCGGTCAAGTGCGCCGCGACGTAGGCCAACTCACCCTCCAGCGCGCCCTCCAGTTCGGGCCACGCGACCGCTGGGTAGATCTGGCTGGGGTCGGGGCCGTACAGGGCGATGCAGCGGCCGGCGCGGATATGCGCACAGTGCAAAGCCCAGGAGTTATCCACGACGCCATCCAGCCATTGGTGCTGGGGCGGGGATGTCCGTTGAGCGTCGGCCAATAAGATGTAGTAGCCGTCCAACTCCCCTCCCAGCGGGGGATAGGCCTGCGCCAGCGCGCGGTGCAGGCGGACCAGGGCTGCTTTCTCGCGGTCGTCCAGCGCGGCGGCCACGATCACGTGAAAGTCAACATCCCCGATGGCGCCGCCGTCAGGAAAGGCGGTGGCGCCGTAGAGGTAGACGCCGTGGAGTTTGCGGCCCAGCACGGACTTGAGGCCATCGAGAAAAGCGTTGCACAGGGCCCGGATTTCAGCGGGAGGATGCATCTCATCCTGCTCCATAGCGATTGATCTCTAATGCCGCAAAGCGGCCCCTCCCGGCCGCCTGACGTCGCGTCGAGAGTATAGCACGGTTGCGCTGGCGACCCAACTCGCCCCTGGCCGGAGCGATGTTCCGTTGAGCGCGTCACTCCTGTAATGATTGCACTAGTGACGCCAAGCACAGCAGACATTTTTGTAGCTATTGTGCCTTCAGAGTTAGAATAGCGCAAAAACAGCAGGTGGTCACATGGGAAGACGGGTCCTTATCATCGGCGCAGGGATCGCGGGCCTGTCGGCAGGTTGTTACGCGGCCATGAACGGGTATCGCGCCACCATCTTCGAACTGCACGACCTGCCCGGCGGGCTGTGCACGGCCTGGGAGCGCAAGGGTTACGTGTTCGATGGCTGCATCCATTACCTGTTCGGCTCCGGCGAAGGGCAGCCGTTTCACACGATGTGGCAGGAATTGGGCGCGGTGCAGGATCGCCCGATGATCGAACACGACGAGTACCAGCGCATCACCGACGGCGAACACACCCTCATCGTTTACACTGACCCCGACAGGCTGCAAGCCCATATGACTGAGATTTCACCGGCCGACGCGGGGCTGATCCGCCAGTTCTGCGACGGCGTGCGCCAGTTCAGCCGCTTCGACATGTCGGCGATGTACCGCAAGCCCAGGGCGTTGATGGGCGGGCTCGACTGGCGCGATTTCGGCATGGCGATGCTGCCGTTCCTGCTGCCGATGCTCAAGTGGGCCACCGTCTCGGCCGGGGAGTTCGCCGCGCGTTTCCGCCACCCTTTCCTGCGCCGCGCCATCGGGCAGATGTTCTCGTGGGAGGAAGCGCCGGTGATGATGGGCATGTCGCTGCTGGCCTACATGCACACCGGCAACGCGGGCTTCCCGGCGGGCGGCTCGTTGGCATTTGCGCAGGCGATCGAGAAACGCTTCCTTGACCTGGGCGGCGAGATCCGCTACAAGGCGCAGGTGGAGAAAATCCTGGTGGAGGATAACCGGGCGGTGGGCGTGCGCCTGTATAACGATGAGTTCCATCGGGGGGACGTGGTCATCTCAGCCTGCGATGGCCGCGGCACGATCTTCGATATGCTGGGCGGTCAGTTCGTGGATCGGCGCATCCGCCGCATGTACGACGGCCATCTGCCCATGCACAGCATGGTGCAGGTCTCGCTGGGGGTTGGCCGCGATCTCTCGGCCGAGCCGCACTGGGTGACGCACCTGCTGGCCGAGCCGGTGCTGGTGGCGGGCGAGCCGCGGGGAGAGATCGGGATCAAGCACTACTGCTTCGACCCTTTGCTGGCCCCGGATGGCAAGTCAGTCGTCGAGCTGATCATCCGCACCAACTACGCCTACTGGCAGCGCATCTACGGCCGGCGGCCCTACGACGAGGAACAGCACCAGGTTTCGGCCACCATGCGCGAATACCTGGAGCGCTGGCATCCCGGCATCGGCGCCGATGTTGAGGTGGTGGACGAGGCGACGCCGCTCAGCTACGAGCGTTATACCGGCAATTGGATGGGTTCCACCTGCGGCTGGCTAATGACCAAAGAGACCATGCCGATGCTGATCAACGGCGTGCCCAAGACCTTGCCTGGCTTGGGCCATTTCTACATGGCCGGGCAGTGGGTGGAGCCGGGCGGCAGCGTGCCGTTGGCAGCGGCGTCGGGCAAGAACGTGGTGCAGCTCATCTGCGCGGCCGATGGCAGGAAGTTCACACAGAAGTAGGGGCGGGTATCTCCGCATCAACGGGGATCCTGCCTTCATCACGCGGCTACCGAGTCAGGCGCGCTTGGGTTAACCGGGTAAAACCCGCCCCTACGCCGCGAACTAACCGTGAATGCCCCTTATTCCAATTCCCTGATCTCCCCCGTGGCCCCGTTCAGCGTGATCAGCCGGCCGGTGCGTAGGCGCTCGGTGGCCCGATCCACCCCCACCACGGCCGGGATGCCGTATTCGCGGGCGACCACCGCGCCGTGGGGCATCAGGCCGCCCACCTCCATGATCAGGCCGGCCGCGGTCAGGAAGAGCGGCGTCCACGACGGGTCGGTGGCCGGGCAGACCATGATCTCGCCGGGCAGGAGGCCCACCTGCCGCGGGTCGCGCACCACCCGCATGCGCCCCTCCACGCTGCCCGGCCGCCAGGTCCTCTAGCTCCGCAAAGGAAAGGTGGAACAGGTCATCCGGTTGCGCCAGCTCACCGGCCGCCGCGGGCTCCCGGCCAACCTGGAGCGGCGCCGCGCGGAACAGGCCAAAGAGGCGGACGGCAAAGAACCTGGGGCTTTCGCGCAGCGCCATCAACGCCCGCGCCTGGCCGGCCGCGCAGCGCACCAGCCTGGCTCTCAGCCAACCGCGGCGGTCCTGCCGCGCCGCGGCGACCAGGGCCTCGGTCATCGCCGCCGCAGTTGCCGCGCCGCGGGCGGAGACTGCTTCGGGCGCCTGTTGGGTGTCGGTGATCCGCAGACTACGTAATCGTCGGGCTCCACTTGGCCGGCGACCAGCGCCTCGCCCAGTCCGACAGTCACATCGATCACGGTTTCCGAGCGTGACCCCGTGAGCGTAGAGCTCACCGGCCTTTGCTTAGGCGCGTTCAAGTCCTTCGAGTATAATCGGGTGGACCCATAAGGATACGCTCATGAATCGCCCCACAAAAGCATTTTCTCGCCGGCCGTTGTTTGCGATGACGACCGCCTATTTGCTGCTGCTGGTCGCGGCGTTCGGCACGGGCAGCCTGTGGCCGGTGTACATCACGGAGTTGGGCGGCGGCCCTTCTGCGTCCGGCATCTTCAACGCGGCCGGCAACCTGACCGGGGTTGCCGGCACCTTGTTTTCCGGCTGGCTGGCCGATCGCACCGGCCGGAGGCGGCGAATCTTCTTCATGGGCAGCGCGTTGTTTGCGAGCACCTGGTGGCTGATGACCCGCGCGACCACCTGGCAGCAGTTGACGCTGATCAATCTGGCGGGCGGCTTCACCTTCTGCGTTGCCCTCAACATGATCGTTGTCCTCACCGGTCTACTGGCGGGCGAGACGGAGCGCGGGCGCAGCTTCGGACTGCTGACTGTAACGATAGGCGTCAGCCAGATACTCAGCGGGGTGGTTTGCGGGCCAATTGCGGACCGCTTCGGCTTCAATACGCTGTTCATAATCAACACGCTGCTGTGCCTGGCCAGCATGTTGCCGGGTTTGTTCTTCGTCGAGCCAGTGATCGCGCAGGAGACTGGAGACACGAGGCCACCCCGCACCTCCAGCCGCTCAGATACACCGCAGCGTGGGCTTAGCGGGAGCTTCTACCTTGTCGTCGTCGCGGCCCTGCTCACGTCGGCAGTCATGTTCGGCGGTGGTTTGGGGCGATCGATCGTGATGGATCAGCTCGGCTTCTCGGCCACGGCTATCTCGCTGGCTACAGCTATTGGCGGTGCGATCAGCCTGCCCATGCCGTTGATCATCGGCTGGCTGTCGGACCGCCTAGGTCGCAGACGTCTGCTGCTGGGCTGCCTGGGCGCCGGGGTCTTCGCGCTGTTAGCGTTTGCTTACGCCGGTTCAGCGTGGACCTTCTGGGCTGCGTCCATGCTGTTGGCGCTGATGGGAAGCGCCTCGCCGCTGCTTCAAGCACTGGCCACTGATCTGTTGCCCGTTGGGGCGGTCGGCAGCGGGTTGTCACTGCTCTCTAGCGCCAGCTCGGCCGGGCTGTTCGTCAGCTCGTTGGGCATGGGGGCCGCGATCCAGGGGCTGGGCGGCCGGCCGGCATTCCTGTTCACCGCGCTCGCGCCGCTGATCGTGATGGGATTAGTGGCAGGAGTGCGAGAGAAGGCGTGGCGTGCCCCGTGAAACGTGAAAGGGGAAGTAACATGCGCGGCGAGACGACTAAAGTGACGCTTTTGCTGCTTGCTGTAGTGACCACAATCCAGGTCATGCTGGCTGCGGCGTGGATTCACGTGGACCGCACACCACCTTACTGGGATGAAGCGTGGTACCTTTATCAGAGCGCAGTGCAGCTTGAATCTCTACAGCAAGGGAACGTGCAGGCCTGGTTCAACGCTTGGTCTCTGTTGGATCGTACTCGGCCCTCGTTGGTGCCAACACTCGTTGTTCCTTTCTTTGCCGCGTTGGGAGTATCGGCCAGCAGTGGGTTGTTGTTGAACCTTGTGGCCTTAGCGGTCCTACTGCTGATTAGCTATGCGTTGGGCAATGCCCTTCATAGCCCGCGGTCGGGGATCATGTCGGCCATCACGGTGGGCAGCTTCCCTGTACTCATCGGCCTCACGCACATCCTGCTCGTTGAACTGGTGATGGTGGCGTTTGTGGCGGCAACACTGCTCGCGCTGTGGCATTCTAATGGCTTTCAGCGTGCAGGTTGGGCGGCAGCGGCCGGCCTGCTGACCGGCCTGGGGTTCTTGACGAAAGTCTTCTTCGGGGTATTTGTCGTCGGTCCTTGGTTGATAACGCTGGGGCGGGCTTGGCGAAGCAAGCCGGCTGGCATTTCGCTGTTCCGTTGGCACCCCCTCTATCATTTCGCACTGGGATGGTCTCTCGTGGCCCTTACAGCAAGCACCTGGTACCTTTGGAACCTTATCCCACTGCTCCTGCGATCCGCCGATGCCGCAGTGGGAGCCGAGGCAGCGGCTTATGGCCCGGCGGCCCCGTGGTACTGGCGCAACCTCCTGGCCTATTTCCTGTCCGTCGTCGGCACAGTTCTTTCGCCGGCCGGATTCCTGCTGTTGCTGGCAGCGCTGGTAGGTTTGCTGTTCGTTTACCGCAGGCATCGGAAGCCCGCAACCGCCAGCCATGACGCCTTATGGCCGCCGTTGCTGTTCCTCACCAGCTCAGTTATTCCCGCGTACCTTGTTTTCACCAGTATCCACAATCAGGATATGAAGCACGTTACCGGCATCTTGCCTGCCCTTGCTGCGCTGATCGGTTGGGGCTTGGCTGAGCTGTTGGGAAAACGCTGGGCGTTCGGAGTAGTGCTGACGGGCATCGTGATGGTCAGCCAGGCAGTCCTGGGCACGTTCCCAGGGCCTCTGCAAGATAAGCGTTTCACAGTGACTGTATTGGGTGAGCCATTGCTGCTCTTCTATCCTGCCCAGTCCTGGAACGTTGATACCCGCTATGCTGCGCCTGATCCACGACCGTGGCCGCTGGCATCGGTACTTGACTACGCGGTCTCTGTTGGACAACTGACTCGGGGTGTCGGAGCGTTGGTTCAAATTGGGACGATTCCGGACGCGCCTGGCCTTGAAGAGCACGCTTTGCGCTTCGAGGCGAGCCGTCGTCAGGTCCCAGCAGCACTTCGAACGGTCCGTCATACGGATCTGAAAACAGTTGACGTGCTGATCCACAAGACGGGAGATTGGGGCTGGTTGGCCCGTCACGCGGAGATCGAGAAGATCATGCAAGAACTGGCCCGGCCTGAGTCAGAGTTTCACCAACTGCCGCGTACGTTCAACCTCCCCGATGGTGGCGCAGTAGTGCTGTATGCGCGCGTGCCTACCGTTTTGGACGCGACCCGGCCGGAGCACGGAGTGTTCGTTGAGTTTGAGGGTGTCGGTCGTTTCCGGGGTTACGATTACTCAGTGTCATGGGAAACCCTAAACCTGAGGTGCTTCTGGGAAAGTCTCGCGCCCACGGAAGGTGACTTCAGCGTTTTTGTGCATCTTCTCGATCCGCAGACAGGCACGATTGTGGCGCAGGACGATCACTTGTTGTTCGACCGCGTTTACCCTACCAGCATGTGGCAGGCCGGACGCCTGGTGGCTGAATCCAGGCAGATCATCTTGCCTGCCGCCTATACTGGTTCATCCTTGCTGTTGCGCGTTGGTCTGTATCAAGGTGCCACGCGTTTGTCGGTCACATCCTCGTCAGACGCTCAGACAGGCCTTGACTATGCTGATATCGGGCTGATCAGGTTAAGCCCTTGATAAGATCCCTGCTAGACACTTCAACAGGACGGACTTATGGCCAACAACCCTAAGCCGTCCTGATCTCAGTCAGTCTTTCGTCACGCCGAGCGTGCGTACGGGCGCACGGTGACGAGGTGGGACCTGGAGGAACGCCAGGAAATGACCCTGGAGAGCTATAGGGTTTCCACCGACAAAAGGAAGCTAGGGTCGTGGCGGATCTAGGGGAGCGTCACTTATGCTGGATACGGCTGTAGTCCGGCGGGGTGAAGCCGGCGTCCTGGCGCAGCGCTTGCAGGCGCTCCACGACAACGGTGAGGGCGGCCGCGTAATCGCGCCGGGGCAGGCTGAAGCGATCCTGGGCGACGATGATGTGCCGGGCCAGCAGGGGTGCGAAATAGTTGGCGTAAACATTCCAACGGGGATATGCGCCAACAAAGTAAAAAGGTAGCGGGCGATCATAGCGTTCCTGCACCATGTCCAGTGAGCGGTAGAGCTGTGGGTGCAGCACAGGTTTGTGGGGCAGTGCTAGGCCCGCCATCGGCGCCAACATGCATACGTATCCGGCAGGATTCTTGGTGAACATCTCGGCCAGTACTTTTAAATAGCGTATGTTGATGCCGGGATCCCATTGGTCGAGGATCGCTTTGAGCCGTGGATTGTTCAACTCAAACTCGCGGGCGATGGGCAGAAACCGCACGCCCGATGTGCCCGTCGTGATCCCGCGCACCAGCCGGTGGAACGCCCACGTGCGCAGCCGATAGCGCAGTGAGGGGAAGCCCTGGGGATCAACCCGCATGTCCAGGTGGGCCGCGTACGGAATGAGGACACCCGTCACCTGCTGTAAGACATGACCGAGCCCCAACGCCAGGGGTAAGGCATCGAATGCATAGTGATGGTCAATGAAAACCACGGCATCCCCGGTGGTCAAGTGTGCATCCAGCGCGGCCAAGGCCGCTTGTGTGCCCGGCCTGGGATCAACCCGAACCGTCAGGTGTTTCCAGATTTTTAGGAGCGGGCGGGAAATGGGATCGAAGCCCGCGTAAATGGCTGTTTCAGTGATCGGCTGGCGGTTCGGGGCCTGCATGGAGGTCTCCTCAGGTTGAGTGTCACTTCTAAGATCATAGTTGAGGCTGTGCGCTTTTGTCAAAAGCCGTACCGGAGCACGATGCTGTTTGCCCCTTACTGCCTTCCCGTGCGCCAGGTATCCTGATTGACAGTGTGTCGCCGCGTTTTCACCGTCGTTGCCATCAATACCGCCCCAAACAGTCCCAGCGTGACCAGGCTGATCAGCGCGCCCAGCCGCCACACCCGCGGCCGGTAGGTGAAGATCACCTCGTGCGCCCCCGGTGTCAGCGCTACCGCGCGGAACAGCAGGTTGGCGCGCAGGATGGGCGCCGGCTGCCCGTCAACGGTCGCCTCCCAGCCGGGGTAGAACGTGTCGGCCAACACCAGCAGCCCGGGCGTGATCGCCTGCACCCGCAGGACGATCCGCTCCGCGTCGGCAGCCACGATGGTGACCGACTCGTCGTCTCCGGCCGGGACCGGCAGCGCGGCTGTGATATGGCCCGATACAACCGTGCTGGTGCGGGGATTGAACGCCGGGTCGTCCAGGAGCGTCAGCGCGGTGTCATCGTCGGCGGCGGGTTGGACGCCGTGGGTGATCCAGACCCGGCCAGCCGCAGCGGTGCGCTCGTAGACTTTGACATCGCCGGTGTGGATGCGCCGGAGGTCGCCGCGCGGGGACACGGTGACCGTGGTGTGCGCGCCGGTGCGCTCGTCAATCAGGCTCAGGCCGTGCACGGTGACGCCGGTCCCTGCGGCTGAGGCGCGTATCTCGATACGTATCGGAGTGGCGGGGCGGAGCAGCGCCAGGCGCACCGGGGCTGGGTCTGGGCCAGTTGGCGGGCCGGCGGCCAGAGACACGGTCACAACGCTGCCATCAGTCGCGGTTACAGCGATTTCGGCCAGCACTGTGCCGTCGGCCGCCTGACCCTGGGCCTTGGCCACGATGCTTAGCGCGGTGGCCGAAAAGGCGGGGTAGCCGGCCAGGTCAAGCGCCAGGGTCGCGCCGGGCGCCAGGGGCGCGGGCAGCTCCAGGTCGTAGTAGATGTCGTCGGCCCACAGATCCCGCTGTTTGTCGGTGATCACGAAGCGGACGCCGGTCAGGTCGAGCAGCCGGTCGGCGGGCACGGCCGGGAGCTGCTCCCGCAGGCGGCCGTCAGGCACCAGCTGATCGGCCGGCAGGAAGAGGCCTTGCAGCGCAACGTAACGACCTAACGGCAGCAAACCGCCGTCGTATCCGTCCACCGCGGGCAGGCGGTAGCGGAGCGGCAGGTTGGGCGCGATCACTTCCACCTGTTTGGCCGCGCGCACCATGCGCTCCACGGCCTCGGCCGGCAGACGGTCAGCCTGCAAGGCGCGCAGTTCGGCCAGGTCACCGGGGTCGAAGCGGATGTCGGAGAGGCTGAGGAAACGGTCGCGGCCCGCGGGCGGTTGGTCGGCGGCCGCGGCCAGCAGCGCGGCCGGCGCGTTGCGCAAGCTGGCCGCGAAGGGCGCGGTGGCCTGCGTGAAAGGGAGCGCGCGGCCGGCGGCCCAGAGCTCGATCAGCGCCAGCAAGATCAGGCTGCCGCGCGCCGGGCTGGGCCAACGTCTGGCCGCCCATAGCAGCCCGGCCGTCAGCCCCGCGACCGCGACCCACCCGGCCAGGGTCGGCCAGGGGGGGGGGTGCTGGATGGCTGTGAGGGCCAGGCCAGGCAAAAGTGCTGCCAGCGCAAAGAGGATGTGTCGCCGGTGAACTGTCTGCCTGATGTTCTGGAATCGAGGCTTTAGCCGGTGTGACGCATGATGCGAGAACCCGGCTGACCCTAAAGGGGGCTGGCGCACAGCCTCGATTCCGGTTGGTTTGGCTTTCTTTTGCAGCGCATCCAGCCCCGCGCCGGCCAGCACCGCGATCCCCAGGGCGAAGAGGGCCAGCCAGCGAGCCGGCGCGCGAAACAGGTCAAAGCCGGGCACGGCGCGCCACAGCAGGTAGTAGACCGGGTTATACGCGCCCAGCGCCAGGAAGACGCCGGCCGCGGCCAGCACCAGTGGGCCACGAACGCGCGGCGCGCCTGCTGTGCCTCGAAGGCCCGAGGCGCGCCACAACGCCACCCCGGCCAGCGCCAGGGCGGCGATGCCGGTGTAGCCGGCGAACTCCGCGTAGCCCTCGCTGGCGAACGCCTCGGCCAGGCCGCCTCCGAACGGTGGGAGGAAGGTCTGCGCCAGCAGCCGCGGCCGCAACGAGAAGCTGACCGCCTGGCGGAAGGGTAGGCCGCCGGTGCGCAGGCCCAGGCCGTTAAGTTCCAAGGTGGGCAACAATTGCGCCGCACTCAGCAGCAGCGCGGGAATGACCGCCAGCAGGGGCGCGCAGCGATTCAGCAAATCAGTCCAGCTTAGGTGGCGCCACGGGACGCAGGCCAGCGCGTACAACCCCAGCCCGACCAGGTTGATGAAGGTCGTTTGCGTGTGGCCGGCCAGCGTTTGTAGGGCGATGACGGCAGCCAGCGCGACGGCCCAGCGGAGACACGGCTGCCAGGCATCTGTTCTGAAGACAAGCGAGCATCCTGAACGGAGCCGGGGTAGGGCCCCCGGCGCAGTCGAAGGATGCGGCCTTAACCGATGACCGCTCCGCGCCCTTCGACTCCGGGCTGCGGCCCTCCGCTCAGGGTGCTGCGCTGAATTGGTGTGCGCATTAGGATGCTCCGCCGTGTTCTCCTGCACCGTCTGGTCCCTGCTATGGGCAAGGGACCGCAACACCTCATCGTAAAGCCACAACAGCGCGGGCAGCCAGGCCAGGCCATTGAGCTGGTTGATGTTCTCGATTCGCGCCAGCGTGAACCCGCCCAGGCCGAAGATCAGGCCGCTGAGCCACGCGGCCGGCCGGGTGAGGCCAAAGGAGCGCCGCGCCAGCGTGTAGGTGAACCCCCCGGCCAACCACGCGTGCAGGATGGCGGACCAGGCCAGCGCTTGTTCGGACGTAAGCCATGAGAGCGGCCAGTGGGGCGGGTAGAGCACCGCGGCCTGGGGGTTAGCCAGGAACGGTACGCCCAGGAACAGGTAGGGGTTCCACAGCGGTATTTCCCCGGCCCGCAGCGCGGTCATGCGGTAGTCCCAGTAGGGGAGGAAGTAGGTAAACGCGTCGATCCCGGCCAGGATGCGGTTGGTCAGCCCCAGGGGCCAGCAGACCGCCAACGCCGCAAGGGCAAGGGCGAGCCAGGCCAGGAGGTCGCGGAACAGAGACGCGGACGAGCGCGGACGGGCGCGGATGGCTGAGTCTTCTACGCTCATGAGCCACCTCCCGCCAGCGGCGCCAGCCGGTAGAGCGTGAACGCAACCTGGCCGCCAGCCAGGACGACTTGCTGCTCTGTCACCAGCCGCAGGTCGCGAGTGGCTAACAGCACGCGCAGGTCTTCGGCGGCCGGCGTTTCCCAGGCGGGCAGCACCAGCCACTGCGGCCGGCCGGGCTCGGCGCTCGCGGTGCGGCCCGCGTCATCAGCCAGTTTCTGCGCGCCATCATACCAGCGGCGCTCTTGCGGCGCGTTGAACAGGTAGAAATCCAGGTGCCACCCCAGCGACCGGTGATAGATCACAGCGTCGGCCGGAAGCGCAGCCAGCGCGGCCGCGGCTCGGTCAACCCCGCGATAGGCGCCGTAGTCACTGCCCACCGGGATGCGGCCCGCCGCACCGAGCCAGGCGGCATATCCGATAATCGCGGCCAGCGCAACGGCGGTCAGCCCGCGTTTGTAACGGAATCCGCCGGATTGCGGCGTGCGCTGCCAACGCAATCCGGCGGATTGCGCTACATCGACGGCGCTGCGCCAGCCCTGCGCCGCCAGCACGCACACCAGCGGCAAGATCGGCAGCAGGTACCGATCCCAGGGGTGAAAGGTGACGACGACGTGCAACAGCAGGTAGCCGGCAGTGTACAGCGCTAAGATGGCGCGCGGCCGTGCGCGTGATAGGCCTCCCCATAACGCCAGCCCCAGAACCAACGCGCTCAAGACCGGCGTCCCGAAGAGATAGCCCAACGGCTCGGCCCACGCGGCGGCCCGGCCGGACCAGGCCGCGGGCGCCGCCAGACCCAGGCCGCCGTAGGTGTCCAGGCTGCGCTCCCAGAAGGAGGGCCGGTTGTGCCAGCGCAGGCTGTCCCACCAGGTGAGCGGGCAGAAGACCAGCGCGAAGCCTAACACAGCCAGCGCGACCTGGCCCAACGTGCGGCGCACGTTCGCCCCGCGGGCGATCAGCAGCGCCAGCACCAGGGGGATGACCAGGACGCCCTGCTGTTTGCTGGCGACCGCCAGGCCCGCAACCAGTCCGGCGACCAGCGGCCGCTCAGATAGCGCAGCCCACGCGGCAATAACCAGCCACAGGGTCAGCCAGGGGTCGGTGAAGGCAGTGGGGGCAAACAGCACGGCGAACGGCGATAGTGCGACCAGCGCCGCGGCCAGCAGCGCGGCGCGCTGCCCTGAGAATGCCGCGGCCTGGGGCTGGAGTCGGGGTTTTAGCCGGTCCAGCTCCCAGGGCGAGAAACCGGCTGACCTTAAGGGAGGCTTGCGCACAGCCTCGATTCCGGAGCGCGGGCTTTTCATCCATCGTGGCGCCGCGCCCTGCACGCAGCAAGCTGCGACGTCCATCTTGAGCGCCAGGCCGTAGGTCGCCCACACGGTCAGCAGGCCAGCGACCATGCCGGGTAGGCGCAGCGCCAGCTCTGAAACGCCGAACAGTCGGAAGCTGCCCGCGATGAGGTAGATGGTGAGGGGCGGCTTGTCAACCCACGGGACCAGCAGGAACGGGTCCTGGCCGGAGGCAATCAGCCGCGCCCATGTGCCGTAGAGCGCCTCGTCGTGATGCAGGGGGCGGATGGCCAGCCACGGGGCCAGACGCAGCGCCGCAGCGGCCAGGGCGATCGCAGTCAGCAGCGCCAGCCACATCGGCCGGGCCGCAGCCTGGGCACACATTGCTGGCCGGAGCGCGTGTCGGGTGCGTATCAAGCGGCCTGGTGCGGCGGCCGTCGCCATCGCGTCACTCCGTCAGCCGATACTTGAGCAGGGTCCACGCTACGGTGATGCCGTCGCGCCAACTTATTTTCTTGCCCTCGTGATATTCGCGGCCGGTGTAGGAGATGGGCACTTCGTAGATGCGGTAGCCCCGCTTCAGGATCTTCGCGGTGATCTCCGGGTCGAACCCCCAGCCGGGGGATTTAAGCCGGAGCTGTTGCGCCACGGCGCGGGTGAAGACCTTGTAGCAGGTCTCCATGTCGCTCAAGATGGTGTCGAAGAGGATGTTGGTGAACAGGGTGAGCAGCTTGTTGCCCAACATATGGCTGAAAAACATGGCTCGCCGCGGCCCGCCCAGGAAACGGCTGCCGTACACCACCTGGGAACGGCCCTCAATGATGGGCTGCAGCAGCGCCGGATAGTCGCGCGGGTCGTACTCCAGGTCGGCATCCTGCACAAGCATGATGTTGCCCGTCGCCTTTTCGATGGCGGTGCGCACGGCCGCGCCCTTGCCCTGGTTGCGCTCGTGATAATACACGAACACGTCGGGAAGCAGCGCTAATTCGGCCAGGATGTCACGGGTGCCGTCCTGCGAGCCATCATCCACGATGACCAGCTCCTTGTCCACGACGAGATCCACGGTCCCGTCCTCGTGCGCAGGCATACCGAACCGGCCGTCCCGCACGCGTAGGTGGATGTCCACCGCGCGCACGCGCGCGACGATCTCCCGGATGGTCTCGCTTTCGTTGTAACAGGGGATGAGGACGGAGAGCTTCACCCGATGACCTCCCGCTTCAACCCTGACCCACCTGATGTGCCAGGATGATCGCCTCGGCAACATCCTTCATCGCCTTGCGGTTATCCATGCTCATCTTCTGGATCTTGCGAAACGCCTCGGCTTCGGTAAGGCCCTGCTTGTCCATCAGGATACCCTTGGCCCGATCCACTAGTTTGCGCGTTTCCAGCGCCTCCTTGAGGTCCGCCACCTGCTTCTCCAGATCCTTGAACTCCGCGAAGCGCGCCAGGGCGACCTCGATGGCTGGGGTAAGCTCTTCCTCGCGATACGGCTTGACCAGGTAGGCCACGACACCCGCCTCGCGCGCGCGCTGCACCAAGTCGCGCTGGCTGTACGCGCTGAGCAGCACCACCGGCGCGATGCGCTCCTCGGTGAGGATCTGGGCCGCTTCGATCCCGTCCATGTCCGGCATCTTGATGTCCATGACGACCACATCAGGCCGCAGTTCGCGCGCCTGGTTGACCGCGCTCCGGCCGTCGGCGACCTCGCCCACCACCAGGTAGCCCAGGTTGGTGAGCATTTCGCGCAAATCCATACGAATCAACGATTCATCATCAGCAATGACTATCCGTGTGCGTTCCATGTTGCCTCCTAATAACGATGGCGCCCAGAGATTGGATTTTTGTATCTATTTTTGCGGTGAGCCTTTGCTTACCGACACCTTCGGGAAATTGACCACCGCCACGACACCGTGCGCCTGGTTCTCCAGCCGCACCGAACCGCGCAGGTCGCCCTGCACCAGGCTGCGCACGATCTGCAGGCCCAGGCTGGTCGGGCTGCTGAGATCGAAGCTGTCGGGCAACGGCTCGCCGTCATCGCAGATCTCGATCTGCACCTGATCGCCTTGGTCGGTCAGCAGGAGCTGGATCCGCCCCTCTTTTCGCTGCTCGTAACCGTGCTCCAGCGCGTTCTGCACCAGCTCGTTAACGACCAGGGCGCACGCAGTAGCCTGCTGGCTGGGCAGGTAGATGGCCGGGCCTTCAACTGCGAAACTGATCTGTTTGCCGGGCACCATCACCTCGCGCGATTGGGACACGATTCGTTGGCAGACTTCGCGCACGTTGATAGATTGTGACCGATCCAGCGAGAGAAACTCGTGAATCAAGGCGACGCTCAGGATGCGGGAGATCGCCTCGTTCAACGCTTGCCGGGTGCCGGTCTCAGATGCCCGTCGCGTCTGCATGCGCAGCACGGCAGCGATGGTCTGCAGGTTGTTCTTGACTCGATGATGCACCTCCTGGATCATGGTATTCTTGACCTGGAGCTCTTCCGTCTTGCGGCGCTCTTCGGTCGCATCATGGATCAAGATCAACGCGCTGCGGGTGTCGGTCAACGGACGGGAGCGGGACAAGAGGCCCTGGAACCGGCCCGCAATGGTCGCAGGCGGCCACACCGGAATGACCTTGCGGATCCAGATATAGGCGCGTTCGACGACCTCACGTTCCAACGGGGTCTGGCTGGCCAGGGCTTGCGCCACCATTTCTTCATCGTTGGTGTTAAGGTAACTCAGCCGGCGCCCACGCAGATCCTCCATGTAACCAAGCCTGCGATATAGGTTGTTCGCGATGCCGCTCAGGTAGGTGATGCGGTGCTGGCTGTCCACCAGCAATACCCCATCCCATTCGCTGAACGGCGACAGGTGATCTGAGTTCGTCAGCTCTCCGGCCACGCACATAGCTTTGAGCCATTCGACCGCCCGGCGGAACGCGATGTGGCGCTGGCGATGCCGTTCCAGTTGGATCAGGCTCGTCTCGAAGCTGAGCAGGCCGATGGTCATCCCGGATGGGCCGAGCACCGGTCGCACTTCCTGGACGACAGGCGCCTCGCGCATCAACTCCCGTTGGCCATGGACGAACCTGCGCCTGCGCCATGCCTCCAGGACCAACGGCGCGTCGTGGCTGGTTAGCACTTTGCCGACCAGGTTGTCGTTGTGCAAGGCAGCGATGGAGTGTGGCTGGGCCTGCGCAACCACCATGACCTGGTCGTGGTTCATCGGGCGCAGCAGCAGGATGTCGGAGCGGCTCAGATCGGCCGTGATCGGCATCCCACGCACCACCTCCTCCAGGCGACCACCGAGCAGACCCGTATCCAGCGCGTTCATGATCCCTGTTCACCTGGCTTTCTGTCCGGCGACGATGCCGGCAGCGCATGCGCTACAAAAAGGAGGGGTGGGACACGGCCCAACCCCTCCACAGTTTGGTCTGGTCGGGGCGAGAGGATTTGAACCTCCGACCACTTGAACCCCATTCAAGTGCGCTACCTGGCTGCGCTACGCCCCGATCAAAACCAAGTATACTCAAAGCGGGGCAATCTGGCAAATCGGCGCACCTGACTGTGCATCGTACCTCACCCCCATAAGTCGGCCAGGAAGCGCATCTTCTCCAGGTTCTGGAACGTCTCACCCCCTTCGTGACGATTGTATGGCCAAACCTTGATCTGCTTTGGCCCCCCATAGTGATTGTACGCGGCGAACACGGTGGAGGGTGGGCAGATATCGTCCATGAGACCGGTTGAAAAGAGCGCAGGCGCACCGGCGCGGGCGGCGAAGTTCAGGCCGTCAAAGTAGGTCAGGGTGGCGAAGACGGTTTCGACCTTGTTCCGGTGTATCTGGCAGAAGCGGGCGATCTCGTGATACGGGTTCGTGTCCACCAGCTCGGTCGCGCGGCGATAGTGGCACAGGAACGGCACGTCGGGCAGCGCGGCGGCCAGGTCGGGGATCAGGCCGGCCACGGCCAGGGTGATGCCGCCGCCCTGGCTGCCGCCGGTCACCGCGATTCGGTTGGCGTCAATGGCCGGGTGGCTGCGGGCGGCTTCCACGGCGCGCACGGCATCGGTGAAGACGCGGCGGTAGTAATAGGTGGTCGGCCGCAAGACGCCACGCGTCATGAAGCCGGGGAACTGCGCGTTGCTGCCGTCCGGCTCGGGGTCGGGTGTGTCGCCGGGACGCCACGCACTGCCCTGGCCGCGCGTGTCCATCACCAGGTGCGCGTAGCCTGCATTGCTCCACAGCAGCCAGTCCACCGGATACCCCCGTCCGCCGCCGTAGCCGATATACTCCACCACGCAGGGCAGCGGGCCGGAGCGCGCCCTCGGCAGCAGCAGCCAGCCCTTGATCGGCTGGCCGCCGTAGCCGCTGTAGGTGACGTCGAACGCCTCCACCAGGCGCAGGCCGACATCCACCGGCTCGAACCGCGGGGCCAGGGCGTGGCGCCGCGCCTCGGCCAGCGTCTGCTCCCAGAACGCGTCGAAGTCGGCCGGTTCCGCGCGCTCGGGGCGATAAACGCGGAGTTGTTCGAGAGGAAGATCGAATAACATGTTCAAGTGCCTTTCATGCAACGTAAGTTCGTAGCAGCGTGGTGGCTTCATGTGCCACCACGGCGAAATCACCTAGGGCCGCGGGCAGTAGGGCAAAGCGTACCGCATCCAGCGCTACCTCGTTGACGGCCGTGCAGCCGGCGATGATCCCCCAGATCTCCAGCGTGGCGCCGTCGCACCGGCCGCGGAAGGCCGCGCCGGGGTCCAGCTCCACCCGTTCGGTCACGAAGTAGCGGTTGCGACATAGCTCCCACCGGCGCATGCCATCCCCTTCGGCCACCAGGGTCGCTGGGCAGATGTCCGGTTTCACCAGGTCGAAATCGATCACGTCCAACGCCTTATCCACGTGGAGTGACCGCGGTCGGCCATCGGCATCTACACGATCCCAATCGTAGACGCGGTAGGTGGTGTTGGAGTTCTGCTGAATCTCGGCAATCAGCAGGCCGTCCATGATCGCGTGTAGTGTGCCAGACGGCACACACACGTGATCGCCGGTTTTCACTGGCAGACGGTGAAGGTATGGCTCGAGCCGGCTCTCGACGATGCCGGCACGAAAAGCCTCACGCGTCGTCCCTGCGGCCACGCCCAGGATCAACTCCGCATCAGGACGGGCCCGGAGCACGACCCACATCTCGGTTTTGCCCAGCTCATTCCCTTCGTGCATCTGCGCGTAAGCGTCGTCGGGGTGCACCTGCACCGACAGCGGCTGTTCCGCATCTATCAGCTTGATCATCAGCGGGAACTTGCCCCGCGCCTGCGCCCACGCGTTACGCTCCCCGATGAGATCCAGCCCGAGCTCGGCATGGAGTTTGGTGAGGGTCAGGCCGGCATATGGGCCGTTGATCACCGCCGTGTCGCCATCCGCGTGGCCGGCGATCTCCCAGCTTTCGGCGACGACCCCTTCCGGCGGCAGGTCGCGGCCGATCCCGGCCAGATTGCGCCCGCCCCAAAGGTAAGATTTGAGCACCGGTTCGAACAATAATGGGTAAAAATGCTTCATGTCTCACTCCCCAGGCAGCTGCCGATGAACCCACGCGCACCGGCTACGAACGCTGCGGCCGGCAGCGCGCGCTTCCCGGCTAACTGCACCTCTAGCAGCTCTAGAATGCCTTCGCCCGTCACTACGCCGACCTGCCCCCCCCGCCCGCCGACCACCATCCCCGGCCCCTGACCCCTGTCCCCTGACCCCTGTCCCCTGACTTCAGCCCGTAACACCTTCAACAGCTGGCCGCGCCAGTAGGTGTACGCCGTCGGCCAGGGCTGATAGGCGCGGACGCGGCGCTCGATGAGCCTGGCCGGTTCGGCCCAGTCAATGGCGCCGTCTTCTTTGTTGATGCGCGAGGCAAAGTCCGTGCTGGTTTCCGGCTGTGGCTGGGGCCTGATCTCGCCGGCCAGCCAGCGCGGCAGGGTTTGCGTCAAGAGATCGGCCCCCAGCGCGGCCAGTTTGCCAGTCAGCGAGCCGGTCGTCTCATCAGGCGCGACGGGGAGCGCGGCTGTGCTGAGCACGGGCCCGGTATCCACTCCGGCGTCCATCAGCATGATGCTGATCCCGGCCTCCGTGTCGCCGGCCAGGATGGCGGCCGCGATAGGCGCAGCCCCCCGGTGGCGCGGCAGCAGCGAGCCGTGCACGTTGACGCAGCCGAAACGGGGCAGGTCCAGCACGGGCTGGGGTAGGATCAGGCCGTAGGCGGCGACCACGATCAGGTCGGGCGCGAGTGCGGCCAACTCGGCCTGGGCCGCGGCCGCGCGTAAGGTTCCAGGCTGGTAGACCGGCAGGCCGTGGCTGCGGGCCAGGCCCTTGACCGGCGATTCGGCCAGCTTCTGCCCGCGCCCCGCCGGCTGATCCGGCCGCGTGTAGACGCCGATCAGGTCGTACCCAGCGTCGATCAACGCGGCCAGCGACGGCACGGCGAATTCGGGCGTGCCCATGAAAATGGTACGGGTCAGGTGTGGGTTCATGCAGGTGTGATGTACGATGTTCGATCCACGGTGTACGATCTGTGATGGGCGATGATGTGCTTGCTGTCGAGAAAGCCCCCCCCACTATAGCACAGGGGTGACGAGCCAACAAAAAGCGGCCCCCGTGGCGCGTTTTTCGTTTTTCGGGGCATAGACTATAATCTTCTACGCAATTCGCAATTCGCAATTCGCAATTCGCAATTCGCAATTCGCAATTCGCAATTCGCAATTCGCTGAGGTCCCATGCCGCCATCGTCCAAACGTTGGGATATCGCCCCGCTGGTCTCCGTCCGGCAGCGCGAACGCGCCGCGCATATACACCCGCTGCTGGTGCAGGTGCTGTTTAACCGCGGCGTAACCGAGCCGGAAGAGATCGACGCCTTCTTGAGGGGCCGCGCCCGTTTCGACGATCCGTTCCGCATGAAGGGCATCCCCGAGGCGGTGGCGCGCATCCGCGCAGCGCTCCGGACGGCCGAGCCGATGGTGGTCTACGGCGATTTCGACGCGGACGGCGTCACTTCCACGGCGCTGCTGGTGCAGACGCTAGCGTCGTTGGGCGGCCAGGTGCGGCCCTACATCCCCCACCGCGTGGATGAAGGCTACGGCCTGAACCGCGATGCGCTGGACCGTTTGCAGGCCGAAGGCAGCCGGCTGGTGATCACGGTGGACTGCGGCATCCGCTCCACCGCCGAAGTGACGCATGGGATCGGCCTCGGCCTGGATATGATCGTCACCGATCACCACTCGATTCAGCGCGATGAGCACGGCCGCGATATCCTGCCCCCTGCGCTGGCGGTGATCAACCCCAAGCAACAGGCTGACCCATATCCGTTCAGGGATTTTGCGGGCGTCGGCCTGGCCTTCAAGCTGGCCCAGGCGCTGCTGCTGGCCGAGAAGCGCGATCCCATCACCGCGCGGCCCTTGATGTTGGAGGAGCGCGACCTGCTGGACCTGGTGGCCCTTGGCACTGTGGCCGACCTGGCCCCGCTGCTGGGTGAGAACCGCAGCCTGGTGCAGCGCGGCCTGGCCGAACTCAACCGGCCGCGGCGGCCGGGCATCCAGGCCATGCTGGATGAAGCCAAGATCGCGACTGGAAAGGTGGATGCCACTGCCATCGGCTTTGCGCTCGGCCCGCGCATCAACGCGGCCGGTAGGCTGGCTTCGGCCGGCTTGAGCTACGACCTGTTGACCGCGGTCGACGTGTTAGTGGCCCGCCCCCTGGCTGCCCAGTTGGGCGATCTGAACCGGGAGCGCCAGGACAAGACGCAGCAGCTTGTGGACTTCGCCAGACAGCAGATCGACGCGACGGGCGGCTCACGCCATCTCTACCTGCTGGCCGACCGCAGTTTTCACCCTGGCATCGTCGGCCTGGTGGCTGGCCGGCTGGTCGAGGAGCTTTATCGGCCCGCGCTGGTGGCCGAAGTGGGCGACGAAGAGACCCACGGCTCCGCGCGCAGCATCCCCGAATTCAACATCACTGCGGCGTTGGACAACTGCCGGGAACTGCTGTTGCGCCACGGCGGGCATGCGGCCGCAGCCGGTTTCACGGTGAAGAACGAGAACCTGGAGGCCCTACGCCAGCGCTTGGAGCAGGTCGCGGCCGCCGAGCTGGCTAACAAAGACCTTGCGCCCTCCCTGACCGTTGACGCCGAGGTGCAGCTCGCCAACTTCGATTTTGCCTTGGTCCAACAATTGGCTCAGTTGGAGCCGTGCGGCTATGCCAACCCGCAGCCGGTGTTCGCCAGCACCGGCCTTGAGGTGATGGCCGCCCGGGCCGTGGGCGCGGAAGGCAAGCACCTGAAGCTGGTCGTGCGCGATCCGCGTAGTCGGGCGGTATGGGACGCTATCGCGTTCCGCATGGGGGAGTGGCGCAGCGATCTCCCACACCGCGTTGACCTGGCCTACGCGGTTGAGGTGAACGAGTTCAACGGCCGCAAGTCGTTGCAGTTGAACATCAAGGATATCCGGAGGACGTGAGTCGGACGTACTGCGTATTGCATGTTCTGCAAAGCATTTATGTGGGATTCATGCAGTACGGAGTATGCAGTATGTGGTACGCAGTAGATCAGGTGGAAGCATGGGAAAAGACGATTCTGGGTCTCGACGACTTTCTTTGCCGTTGCGGGTAGGGTTGATCTCCGCGGCGTTGGGTATCTTGTTGGCTGTCGTGGGCATCGTGCGTGGCACGGTGCCGGCCAATGTGCTGTCGGTCTTCCTGGCGCTGCTGATTTCGGGTGGCAGCTGGGGCGTGGTGAGCTGGGCAGTGGCGACGGCAGTGGTTGACGTCGAGCAAGATGCGGCGGCGGAGGGCGAGGGTGGGTGAGCGGCCAGCGCTGAGTGCCTTGCAGGGTTTCATTTTTGACCTGGACGGCACCCTCTACCGCGGCAACGAAGTCATCCCCGGCGCGGCCGAGTTCATCGCGAGATTGCGGCGGGCGGGTATCCCGCTGTTGTTTTTGACCAATAATTCGACCACGCCGCCCCAGGGTGTGGCTCAGCGGCTGACGGGGATGGGCATCCCGGCCGGCGTGGACGACGTGTTCACCTCGGCCCAGGCGACCGCGGCCGTGCTGGTGGCCGAGATGCCCGGCGGCCGGGTCTACATGGTCGGTGAGGTCGGGCTGCGTGAGGCGCTGCTGGCCGCGGGCCTGGCCGTCACCGGCGACTTCCGCGCGGCCGATGCTGTGGTGGTGGGCATGGATCGCGAGGCAACCTATTCCAAACTACGGGACGCGGCGCTGGCGATCCGGCGCGGCGCGGCGTTCATCGCCACCAACGCCGATCGCACCTTGCCGACAGAACTTGGATTGATCCCCGGCGCAGGGTCGTTGGTGGGCATGTTGGAGATCGCCACCGACGTGACGCCGCGCGTGATCGGCAAGCCATCGGCCGCGATCATGGAATTGGGCTTGCGCCGCCTGGGCACGCCTGCCGCGCGCACCGGAGCCGTCGGCGACCGGCCGGAGACGGACATCTTGGGCGGCCAGGCCGCGGGCATGTCCACGGTCGCCGTCCTCACCGGCGCGGGCACGGCCGCGCAGTTCGCCGCCATGCAGCCGGGGCCGGACTGGGTGTTCGAGGATCTGGGGGCGTTGGGGAAAGCATTTTTTGGGAGTTGAAGCAAGAGTCGAGCTTCTCCGAGAAGCCCGGCTCTTGCTTGCAGCTACCACCTTTGATGTACATGCGGTTTGATCAACTGTGTGTACACACCCTGCACGACCGCCATCGTCTCGGCTGACAGCTGCGGCAGCGCCGAGGCGGCCACGTTGTCCTCGGCCTGGCTCGGTCGCTTTGCACCGGGGATGGCGCAGGTGACCGCGTCGTGCATCAGGATCCAGCGCAACGCCCAACCCGCCATGGTCGCCCCGGCCGAGACCAATGGCCGCAGCGCCTCCACAGCAACCAGCCCCGCTTCGTATGGCACCCCCGCGAAGGTCTCGCCCACGTCGAACGCCTCGCCGTGGCGGTTGAACGCGCGATGGTCGTCGGCCGCGAACCGGCTGTTGGGCCGCAGCTTGCCGGTGAGCAGGCCGCTGGCCAACGGCACCCGCGCCAGAATGCCGATCTGTTTCTCTTGCGCCGCCGGGAAGAAGCGCTCGGCCGGCCGCTGGCGGAACATGTTGAAGATGATCTGCACCGTCTTGACGTTAGGGTACTCGATGGCCTTCAGCGCCTCCTCCACCTTCTCCACGCTGACGCCGTAGTGGCGGATCTTGCCGGCCGCGACCAGGGCGTCCAGGTCGCCGAAAACCTCGGGCCGGTAGTAAAGCTCGGTGGGCGGGCAGTGAAGCTGCACCAGATCCAGGGCATCCACGCCCAGGTTGCTCAGGCTGCGATCAATCCAGGCCGTCAGGTTCGCCCGAGTGTACCCCTCGACGGTTTGCGCGGGCAGGCGCCGGCCGGCCTTGGTGGCGACGTAGATGCGCTCGCCGGGCCGGTCGGCCAAAACTTGGCGGATCAGCCGCTCGCTGCGGCCGTCGCCGTAGACGTCGGCCGTATCAATGAAGTTGACGCCCAGGTCAATGCCCCGGTGCAGCGCGGCCAGCGACTCGCTGTCGTCCACGCTGCCCCACGCGCCGCCAATAGCCCACGCGCCGAAGCTGATCTCGGAAACCTGCCAGCCGGTACGGCCGAGTGCACGATAATTCATGAGGGTCTCCTTTTATGCGAGGCCATTCTCTGCAATCACACGCTGGTACCACTTCGCGCTGCGCTTCGGGACGCGCGCCAGGGTTGCGTAATCCGTGTAGATGATGCCGAAGCGTTTGCTGTAGCCGAAGCTCCACTCAAAGTTGTCCATCAGCGACCAGACGAAGTAACCCTTGAGCGGCACGCCCGCGGCGACCGCGCGGGCCGCCTGCTCGAAATGCGCCCGGAGATACGCGACACGCTGGATATCGTCCACCTGACCGTCAGGGGCCACCCGATCGGGATAGGCGGCGCCGTTTTCGGTGATGTAATAGGCCGGGAAGCTGTAGTCGGCCACCAGCCGGGCCAGGAGACCGTACAGGCCTTCCGGGTAGACCTCCCATCCCATCTCGGTCGGATGCGGGTTGGGGAAAACCGTGCGCGGCGCGTTTCGGCTCTCCGGCAGCTCGGTGCTGCGCGCGATGTTGCGCATGTAGTAGTTGACGCCGAGGAAATCCATCGGCGCAGCCATGGCCGCCAGGTCACCGGGGTGGATGAACGGCAGCTCCTGCTGGTAGGCCACGACCGTGTCCTGGGGATACCCGCGGCCGGCCAGCGGATCGAGGAACCAGCGGTTCAGCTTGCCATCTTCCAACTGCGCGGCGCGTGCGTCCGCCTCGCTGGGGGAGGCCGGCACTTGCGGGCCCAGGTTCAACGTGATGCCGGCCTCGCAGCCGGGGCTGTTGCGGCGGATCACCGGCATGGCCCAGCCGTGCGCCAGCAGCAGATGGTGCGCGGCTGCCAGCGCCTCGCCCAGATCGCGATGTCCCGGCGCGTGCACACCGAGGAGATAGCTGAGAATCGAGCTGCACCACGGCTCATTGAAGGTGATCCAGTCCTTGATCCGGTCGCCGAGATGACGCGAAACGATGTCAGCGTACTCGACAAATGCCTTGGCCGTGCTGCGCGCGGGCCAGCCGGCTTGATCTTGGAAGACTTGTGGCAGGTCCCAGTGATAAAGGGTGACGAACGGCCGGATGCCGGCTTCCAGCAGGCCATCGGTCAGCCGGCTGTAGAAATCCAGGCCGGCCGGGTTAACTCTGCCATAGCCGGTCGGCAAAACGCGTGGCCAGGCGATGGAGAAGCGATACGCCCGCAGGCCCAGGTCGCGCATGAGCGCGATATCTTCGCGCCAGCGGTGATAATGGTCGCAGGCGACGTCGCCGGTGTCACCGTTCAGGATCTTGCCCGGTGTATGCGAGAAACGATCCCAGATGCTTTCGCCCTTGCCGTCCGCCTGCCAGGCGCCCTCGATCTGGTAGGATGCGGTGGCGGAGCCCCACAGAAAGCCTGGGGGAAACTTGTGTGTGGCCATGAACAACTCCTAAAGATAAGTTCAACTACGAACAGCCGCCATTTTACATCAGATCGGAAGCGCATACCCAATCTGTGGACTTCAATTCAGTCATGCCGATTACCCTTCTTCGATGGCTTGTGGTAAACTGAGTTGAGCGCGTTTTAACGAGGCAGGATGCGATGCAGGCGTCAGCAAAGTCATACTTGACCCCAGAGGAATGCCTGACTCTGGAACGGCAGGCAGGCAGCATAAGCGAATACCTGCGTTACCCATAATATGCCACCAGCAACCTTTCGCGCACTGCGCCATCGTAACTACCGCCTCTGGTTTTTCGGCCAGGGGCTCTCGTTGATCGGCTCCTGGATGCAGATGATGGCCCAGCAGGTGCTGGTGTACCGGCTGACCGGCTCGGCTGCGGCGCTGGGCGTCATCAGCGCCATCGGGTTGATCCCGCTGGTGCCGTTATCGTTGTGGGGCGGCTCCATCGCCGATCGCATCCCTAAGCGCACCGTGATCTTCATCGCCCAGATCGTGATGATGGCCCAGGCGTTCCTGTTGGCCGGACTGACCTGGACCGGCGCGGTGCGTATCTGGCAGGTGTACGTGCTCGCCCTGATCCTGGCAGCGGCGCAGGCGGTGGATCTGCCCGCGCGCCAGGCGTTCACGGTCGAGCTGGTTGAAGGCAAAGGCGACCTCACCAATGCCATCGCGCTAAATTCGGCCATGTTTAACGGCGCGCGGGCGTTGGGGCCGGCGCTGGCCGGCACGCTGGTGGCCGCGCTCGGCGAGGGGCCGGCGTTCCTGCTGAACGGCCTCAGTTTTGTGGCCGTGCTGATCAGCCTGATGATGATGCGCAACCTGCCCCGGCCCAACGGCGCGCACCACCGCGCCAGCCTGGCCGGCCACATGGCCGAGGGGCTGCGCTTCATCCGGGGCCAGCGCGCGATCCTGGTGCTGATCAGCCTGGTGGCGGTGAGCGCGTTCCTGTCCATGCCCTACAGCACCCTGATGCCGGTCTTCGCCAGCAAGGTGCTCGGGGGCAGCGCCCAGCCGGTGGTGGGGTTCCTGTGCGACGGCCCACAGCCGATCATGCGCTGCCGCGCGCCCGACGCGCTGCCCCTGGGCATGCTACTGACCACCGTCGGCGTCGGCGCACTGGTCGGCGCTTTGTGGGTGGCGTCGCTGCCCGACCACATCCGCCGCGGCCGCTGGCTGACGGCCGGCAACCTGGGCTTCCCGCTGCTGCTGCTCGGTTTCGCTGCCTCGCGTTCGTTCCTCTTGTCGCTGGTCCTGCTTTTCGGCGTAGGGATCGCGTTCGTGATGCAGAACGCCCTGGCGAACACACTGCTGCAGATCGCTACGCCCGACGAGGTGCGCGGCCGGGTGATGAGCGTCTACTCGCTGACGTTCCAGGCATTCATGCGCGGGGGTGGGTTGCAGGCCGGGCTGGTCGCCGACGGCATCGGCGCGCCGTTGGCGGTGGGCCTCGGCGCCGCGGTTTCGCTGGTGTATGGGGCCTATGTGGCGGTGCGGTATCCGCGGGTAAGGGAAATGGCCTGATGGGGAGAGGGGAAGATAGGGAGATGGGGAGCCAGAGACGGCTAGTTTCAACAGAGATTGATCTCATCGCCCTGTCCGCATGCTCCGACGGCCGCTTCACCGCCGGCCGGGACGGCGTCATCTCCATCCACGCGACCGGCGACCGCAAGGTCGAGTTCATCACGTTCTCCGATCACACCTTGGCCCGCGTTGCCTCCGCGCTCGGCTATCCGGCCTACTATCCTGTTCACCCGATAGCGTTGGAACGGCCGGTGCGCGCTGTGCTGATGGACCTGGATGGCACCAGCGTGCGCAGCGAGGAGTTCTGGATCTGGATCATCGAGCAGACCACCGCCAGCTTGCTGGGCGATCCCGGCTTCACGTTGGAGCCCGCTGACCTGCCCTTCGTCTCCGGCCACAGCGTCTCCGAGCATTTACAATACTGTATTGCCAGGTACTGCCCGCAAAAGACCGTCGAAGAGGCGCGTGACCTCTACTTCCAGCACACCCGCCGGGAGATGCAGGCCATCCTGGAAGGTCACGGCCGCGCGGATGCGTTTGTGCCTGCGCCGGGGTTGCGGCCGTTCCTGCTGGAGCTTAAGGCACTGGACATCAAAATCGCGTTGGTGACATCGGGGCTTTATGAAAAGGCCTGGCCGGAGATCGTCGCCGCGTTCAGAACGCTGGATCTGGGCGACCCGCGCGCGTTCTACGACGCCATCATCACAGCCGGCTTCCCGCTGGGACAAGGCGAGCCCGGCACCCTAGGCGAACTCTCGCCCAAGCCGCACCCCTGGCTCTATGCCGAGGCCGCGCGGGTCGGCCTGGGCATCCCGTTCGAGCAGCGCAACTCGGTGTTGGGCATCGAGGACAGCGGCGCAGGGGTTTGCGCGATCCGCCTGGCCGGCTTCCCGACGGTTGGCATGGCGGGAGGGAACATCGTAGATAGCGGGACGCAGGCGCTGTGTCAGTACTATTGCGCGTCGTTCAGCGATGTGCTGGCGCTGGTCAGGGGAGATGATGTACCGGGACATGGGAGGTAGCCACAGCGCTGTAACGCGAAGTTGTGCGTAGACCGGTTACAGGGTACAATCGTGGCATGACTCGCCTTTGCGTCGCAGTCGTGAAGTTCGGTTACTGTCACTCGGAACGTTCAGTAAGCTGTCTCAAAAAGGAGGAAAATCAGTATATGAGTTCCCGTCACCAGATCCATCTCGTAGCAGTTCTCCTTGTGCTCGCTGTCTTAGCGGCAGCATGCGTGCCAGCAGCTCCGCCGGCTGCCCCCCAGGCGACTGAGCCCGCCCAGGCAGCCGCCGCGACGGTCGCACCCACGAAGACGCCGCTGCCCCCGCTGGAGGCGCCCGCCTGCGCCAGGATGGCCAATGCGCTTTCTCCCGCGGCCGGCGAACTTGGCTCGGCCGATAAGCCTATCGTGATTACTTTTGTGCCCTCGGTGGACACCCAGCTCATCAGCCGGGGCGGTTCCGCCATGGCGGACTGCCTGACTAAGATGACCGGCCTGACCTACAAGGTCGAGGTCGGCACCAGCGAAGCCGCTTCCATCGAGGCAATGGGCGGCGGCAAGGCTCACATGGGCTTCCTCAACACCTTCGCCATCTTGCTGGCGAAGGAGAAATACGACGTGGAAGTCGCGTTGGTTGCGCAGCGCAAATATGGCCCAAAGGATAAGGATGGCAACTACTTCGCCTTCGACTTCGATCCCGACAAGGCGCTCGCAGGCCAATTGACCTCGTTCTACAAGCCAGAGTACTTCGCATCCGTCGATTCAGGTATCACGAAGCTGGAGGACGTCAAGGGCAAGCGCATGTGCTTCACCACCGCCAGCTCCACCTCGGGCAGCATTATCCCGCGCGCATCCTTCGCCGCGCTCGGAATTGACCCCGACAAGGATATGCAAAGCACCTATGCCGGCGGGCACGACAAGGCGGCTATCGCCGTGTATCAGGGCGACTGCGACGCAGGTTCTGCGTTCATGGACGTGCTGACCGACAGCGCCACGAACCTGCAGGGCAAGTTCCCCGATATCGCGGACAAGGTCAAGGTTTTCGTGGTGGGCGATCGCATCCCGAACGACGGCCTCCAGTACATCAAAGACCTGGATCCCACGATCAAGGCCATCACCACCGAAGCGTTGCTCGAGATGATGCAGGATCCCCTGGGCCTCCAAGTGGTCAAGAGCATCTACAACTATGATGCCTTTGAGGTGGCTGATTTCGATAAGTATTACGGCCCGTTCAATGAATTGTTGAAGAAGGCGGGCATTGACGTCAGCAAGCTGGTCAGGCAGTAAAGCCTCTGCGCTAAAGAAAACACCTCTGGAAGCACCCTGAGCGGAACGGAGCACCGCCAGCAGCAGTCCGCTGGCGGTGCGGAGTGCAGTCGAAGGGTGCGGCTTTACCTGGACAACCGCTCCGCATCCTTCGACTGCGCACAGCGGACGAATGCCGTGCTACGCTCAGGATGCTCCGTTACGTTTTTACCCGAGACGGCCGTCCCCACAGGGAGGCTTCGCGCTGGCGCCACCCGCTCAGGATGCCTGGCTGCGCCTGAACACCACAAAGAAGACCTCTGCCGTGACATCTCTCCATTGAGGTAACCCATGCTGCGTGTCGAGCACCTTACGAAAGTCTATCCCGGCGGGACCCAGGCGCTGACCGATGTCAGCTTCGAGGTTCAGGACGGCGAATTCCTGGCCGTGATCGGGTTGAGCGGGTCGGGGAAGTCCACCCTGTTGCGTTGCATCAACCGCCTGATCGAGCCGACCAGCGGCCGTGTCATCTGGAACGATGTGGACATTACCGCCGCTTCCAGTTCCGACTTGCGCGGCATCCGTCGCCAGATCGGGATGGTCTTCCAGCAGTTCAACCTGGTCAAGCGTTCGTCCGTGCTGACCAACGTGCTGTCGGGTCGGCTGGGCTATGTCAATCCCTCGCAGAGCCTGTTCGACTACTTCTCTCCCGCGGATCATCGCCGGGCCATGGAGAACCTTGAGCAGCTTGGCCTGGCCGACAAGGCGCATGTGCGCGCCGATACGCTATCCGGCGGCCAACAGCAGCGCGTGGGCATCGCGCGCGCCTTGATGCAAGAGCCCAAGTTGGTGCTGGCCGATGAGCCGGTGGCATCGCTGGATCCCGTGCTTGCCCATTCGATCCTCAAGTACCTGGAGCAGATGAACAAGGAACGCGGCATCACGGTGCTGTGTAGCCTCCACTTCCTTGATCTGGTCCACCGCTATGCCACGCGAGCGATCGCCTTGAAAGATGGGCGAGTGGTCTTCGAGGGCCTGCCGAAGGAGATTGATGATGCGCAGTTCAAGGCGATCTACGGGCAGGAGGCGGAGCGCGTCTCCATCGTGTGACGGACGACGGATGACGAACGACGGATAAGAGGCGACCGTCATCTTCGGCGTTTCGTCATTCTTCTGATCAAAGCGGTGATTATCATGGCTCCATTCGCGACGCTTCCCATCCGCAAAAGCTCACCCAGTCTGCCGGCCTTGCTCTCGCTGATTATCCCTGGCGCAGGGCAGCTCCTTCTTGGCCAGCGCGGCCGTAGCATCCTGATCTTCTTTACGGCGCTGGCGCAGGGCTATCTGATCCCGTGGGCGCTGGATAACTATCGGGTCGCTCAAACCAGCCTGGCGGGCATCGAGACCAGTTGGCTGTTTGTCCCGGTTGCGCTGTTTTGGGGTTGGAACATCTTCGATGCCTACCGGCGGGCGCGCGGCCAACGCAGCCTGGACGCCTTTGGCCTGGTGCTGGCGGCGCTGGTGATTTATATCATTGCCTGGCAGGTGACTGATGTGCGGCTCGACCGCCTCGTCTCACGCTTCAGCAATGCCCTCAAGATCGGCAACGATCTCATCCACCCCGATCTCTTCACCCGTAACGCGGCCGGCCGGTTGGTCCCCAGCGAGAACTTTGGCTACATCTTCGGCGCCATCGTATCTAAGCCCGCCCCCGACTTGTTGGTGCGCCTGGGCCTGGTGCAGGTGGGCGCGACCGTCCCGGCTTTCCAGGCCGGCAAGATCATCGAGACCATCGCGCTCGGCCTGATGGCAACCATTTTCTCCACCATCCTCGCCGTCCCGGTCAGCTTCCTGGCCGCGCGCAACATCATGACGCGCGTGCCGGGCGGGATCGTGATCTACACCGTGGTGCGCATCCTCCTGAACATCGTGCGTGCGGTGGACACCTTGATTTGGGGCCTGATCGTCGTCTTGTGGGTGGGCTTGGGTTCGTTCGCGGGCGTGATCGCGCTGACGATCCATTCGGTGGCTGCCCTGGGCAAGCTTTTTTCTGAGGAAGTGGAGCACATTGACCCCGGCCCCATCGAGGCTGTTACCGCGACCGGCGCTCACCTGGTGCAGACGATCCGTTACGCGGTCGTCCCGCAGATCGTGCCGTCGTTCCTGGCATACACCCTTCTGCGGTGGGACATCAACATGCGCTCCGCCACCATCGTGGGGTTTGTCGCTGGAGGCGGCATCGGCTATTTCGTGGTGGAGACGATCCGCAAAAGCGGTTATACGCAGTACGCGGCCGCGTTGTGGGCGGTGGCCGTTGTCGTGATCCTGGTGGACTACGTGAGCGCGAAGTGGCGCCAGCGCATCATGCTCGGCACAACCACCACCCACGCCGGCCCGCCGCGGCCATTCTACAAATCGCTGCGGGCGTGGTTCTACATCATCGTCGGCGCAGGTTTCTTCATGTACTTCTGGGAGCTCTCCGGGATCGATCTGAAGCTGTTGCTTGACCCTGCGCCCACGTTGGGCCGCTTCGTGCGGAATTTCCTATCGTTCAACCTTGATCCCGAAGTGGTCAGCACCGTGGTGCGCGAGATGATCGTGACGATCTTTCAGGCGCTGCTGGCCACAACGCTGGGTGCGCTGCTGGCTATCCCCTTCAGCTTCCTGGCCGCGCGCAACCTCACCGGCCGCAGCCGCCTGTCAATCTGGATCTACTACCTGACGCGCGGCCTGTTCAACCTGCTGCGCTCCATCGAGGCGCTGCTGTACGTAGCGATCTTTTTCTACTGGGTGAGCTTCGGCAGTTTCGCCGGGATGTTGGCGCTGACGGTCACGACGTTCGGCCTCATCGGTAAGTTGTTCTCTGAGGCGATCGAAAACATTGACCCCGGGCCGCTGGAGGCGATCGCAGCTACTGGCGCGACGCGGTTGCAGACTATCATCTACGGCGTCTTTCCGCAGATCATCCCGCCCTTCGTGTCGTATGCGATCTACCAGTGGGATATCAACGTGCGCATGGCGACTATCGTCGGCTTCGCCGGCGGCGGCGGCATCGGCAACCTGCTGTACAACGACTATTTCCCCTTCAGCAAGTACCGCTCCGCGGGCACGGCGGTCGCGGTGATCGTCATCGTCGTCGCGATCATGGACTTCGTCAGCGCCAAGTTGCGCGAGAAGCTGGTGTGAGAAGCCAGAAACCAGGTTTCTTCTACTCGCGATAGTGCGCGCCCATGCTGCGCTTGTTCTCCCACGCGGCCTCGGCCACCAGGATGGCGGTGCGGACGGCATGGCGCAGGCCGATCAGCTCGTCGGTCAGCCGCGAGCGGCGGTAGAAGTGCAGGATCTCGGTCTCCAGGTGGCGCAGCTCGCTGAGCGCCCGGCTCAGGCGGCTGGTGGTGCGCACCAACCCCACGTAGTTCCACATGATGTGCTTGATCGCGCTCATGTCTTGCTGGATCAGCGCCGGGTCGGGGATCTCCAGCCCAGCGTCTTGCCACGGCGGGATCTGCTCCGCTGCGGTGTACGGGCTGTCCGGGAGCGTGCGGGCAATCTCGCGCGCGGCGCGGTGGCCCCAAACCAGTCCCTCCAGCAGCGATGTGCTGGCCAGTCGGTTCGCGCCGTGGACGCCGGTGCATGACACCTCCCCCACCGCGTACATGTTCTCCACCGTCGTCCGACCCCACGCGTCGGCCCACACGCCGCCGCAGGTGTAGTGCGCTGCCGGCACCACGGGCACCAGGTCCATCGCAATGTCAACCCCGTGGGCCAGGCAGTTCTCGCGGATCGTGGGGAAGTGGCCGAGGATTTCGTCCGAAGCGATGTAGGAGCGGAGATCGAGATAGACGTGGGTGAGGCCGCGCGAGAGCATCTCACGGTGGATGCTGCGCGCCACCACATCGCGCGGGGCCAGGTCCTTCCATTCCGGCGCGTAACGCTGCATGAACGGCTCGCCGTTGCCCAACACCAGCCGCGCGCCCGCGCCCCGCACCGCCTCGGAGATCAGGAAGTTCGGCGCGCCGTCCTGGTGAAAGGTCGTGGGGTGGAATTGCACGAATTCCATGTTAATCAGCCGCGCACCCGCGTAGGAAGCCATGGCGAAGCCATCCCCCCGCGCGCCAGCCGGGTTGCTGGTGCGCAGGAAGATCTGGCCCAGGCCGCCGGTCGCCAGGATCGTCTTGCGGGCCAGGCAGCGTTTGACGGCCCCGGTGGCCTGCTCGAACAGGTAGGCGCCGACGCACGACAGCGGCTCGTAGACCACGTGGCGATCCTGGGCATGATGCGCGGGGGTCAGCAGGTCAATGGCCGTGTGCCCGGTGAGCAGTGTCACGTTGGGGTGCGCGGCCAGTGCCGCCACCAACGCATCCTCGATGGCCTTGCCGGTGAAGTCGGCTACATGCAGGATGCGGGGCATGATATGGCCGCCCTCGCGGGCCAGGGAAAGCTGACCGTCGGGCGCACGGTCGAAAGCGACGCCGACGCGCTTGAGCAGCACCTCTTCAACCTGCTCCGGGCCTTCCATGGCCAGGATGTCCACCGCCCGGCCGTTGCAGTGGCCGTCGCCGGCCCGGATGATGTCTGCGGCCAGCGCGGCCGGGCTGTCGTTGGCCCCGCGGTAGATGATCCCACCCTGGGCGTAACGGGTGTTGGACTCCGCCGGGTCGCTGGCGCTGGTGACCACCAGCACCTGGGCGCCGTGATCGGCCAACTTCAGCGCCGCGGTCGCGCCCGCGATCCCGCTGCCGAGGATCAGAACTTCGGGTTCGAGATATTCGGGCACGTTCGTTCTCCTGTGGTTGGCAATGGGGAAACAAGGAAACAAGGAGACAGGGAAACAAGGTTGCTATCCTTGTCTCCTGGTCTGCTTGTCTACCCAATTTTCAACATCCGCTCCACCGCCCGATACGCGCGCACACGGATCTCCTCGGGCACCTCGGTGACGTACTGCATGTACTTGAGGGCGTCGCGGGTCATTTCCAGGGTGATCTGGTTCATGTGCGGGCAGCGGACGCTGCATAGCCGCAGCATCTCCTTGTCAGGGTTGGCCGCGGCCACGTTGTCGCCCATGGCACACTCGGTCAGTAGCAGGTAGTGCGGGGCCTGGGTCTGCTCCACGTAGCGGATCATGGCGTTGGTGCTGCCGGAGAAGTCGGCCGCGGCCGTAACTTCTGGGCTGCATTCCGGGTGAGCCAGGATCACGACGTCCGGGTATTGCGCGCGGACGCGTTCGATGTCGGCCACGGTGAACTTCTCGTGGACCTCGCAGCGGCCGCGCCAGCCGATCATCTGGTAATCCAGGTTCGCGTCGGCCGCAATCTTGCCGGAGGGCAGCCGCGTGGGGAAGATGATGTGCTTGCCGGTGTCGCGGGCGATGTTGCCGGCCAGGTACTCGTCGGGCAGGAAGATCACGGTGTCGGTGCCCAACGATTCAACCACCGCGGCCGCGTTGCCTGAGGTGCAGCAGATGTCGCTCTCGGCCTTGACGTCGGCATAGGTGTTGACGTAAGTGACCACGGGCACGCCGGGGAAACGCTCCCGAAGCGCCCGCACGTCGGCTGCAGTGATGCTCTCGGCCAGCGAGCAGCCCGCCTTCAGCGAAGGGATCAGCACCGTGCGCGTCGGGTTGAGGATCTTGGCGGTCTCGGCCATGAATTTGACCCCGCAAAAGACGATCACATCTTTGTCGGTGGTCGCGGCTTTGCGGCTGAGATCCAGCGAGTCACCCACGAAGTCGGGGACCGAGTGGAACAGCGCCGGTTCCATGTAGTTGTGGCCCAGGATGACCGCGTTGCGCTGCCCCTTGAGTCGGTTGACCTCGTAAGCCAGCTCGGCCTTGATGCGCAGCTCAAAGTCCGGCGTGTAGTCGCCCAGGCGGGTCTTGAGCTCGTGATAGATATCTTCGACCGACAGCTTGGTGCGGTCGTGAGAAGTGAGGGTGCTCATAAGAAAAGCGTCTCCGATGAAACAAATGTCCGCGCCCCATGCGCGGGCCAATCACGCCGCGCGCAGATCCAGGCTGACATCCAACGCGGTGACCGAGTGCGTCAGCGCACCGACCGAGATGAAGTCCACCCCGGTGGCGGCGATGACGGCCACGGTCTGGAGGTTGACCCCGCCGGACGCCTCCAGTGGGATTTTCCCCCCGACGATGGCAACGGCCTCGGCCATCTGGGCGGGCGACATGTTGTCCAGCAGGATGCGGTCAACGGGCAGCGCCAGCGCTTCACGCAACTGGACCAGGTTGGTCACTTCGACTTCGATGAGCCGGCCGCGCGTATCATTTTCGCGCACCCGCTGCACAGCTTCCGTAATCGAGCCGACGGCAGCGATGTGATTGTCCTTGATCAGCGCCATGTCATAGAGCCCAATGCGGTGGTTTTGTCCGCCGCCCAGCCGCACCGCCCACTTGTCCAGCAGGCGCAGGCCGGGCACGGTCTTGCGCGTGTCCAGGATCACGGCCCGTGCATCGGCCACGGCATCCACATAGCGCCGCGTGGCCGTGGCGATGCCCGACATGCGCTGCATGAAGTTCAACGCCACGCGCTCGCCCGACAGCAGGGCGCGGCCCGGCCCGGTCACCACGGCGACGATGTCTCCCGGTGCAACCCGGTCGCCATCCACGGCCGACGCCCGGAACTGGACGGCCGGATCAAGCAGCGCGAAGACGCGCTGCGCCACCGTCAGCCCGGCGATCACGCCCGGCGCTTTGACCAGGAAGTCGCCGGTGAACACAGCTTCGGCCGGAATGGTGCTCAGGCTGGTGATATCTCCGTCACCCAGGTCTTCGGCCAGCGCGCGGCTGAGGAGCTCATCCATGGCTTGAGTGATGGGGACAGCGTTCGATGGTGTATGGGCGTGAGTCATAGTATTCTGCCTGTTGAAGGGGGAAAGTCACCGATGACACGTTCTGCGCGGACCACGACATTTGCTTTCAGAGGTTCGTAATCGAAGCGCAGGCGGCCGGCATCGAAACCGCTGCGGGCGAACACCTGACGCCAGGCTGCTTCGTCCCGGTATTCCCGATCTTGCTCTGTTAACCAGGCGCGCAGAACCTGCTCGCTGGACGGTATTTTCGAAGTCACGCTACCCGCCAGCAAGATGCCGTGGGGGCCGAGGAGGGAATGACAGTCCTCAATAAGCCGGGCTGCCTGCTCCATTTTCAGGTGCTCGAACAAGCTGACGCTGTAAATGATATCGAAAGGCTCGGCGGGACGATGCGGGCTTGTCGCGTAGTGTTGCGCCTCTATGCGGACAACCGAAAAGTTCTTTCTCATTTCCGCAGGCAGGCTGCGGGCCACATCACGCAGCGCATCCGGGCTCTCATCAAGGCAGGTCACGTGAGCGACTGTCGCAAAGGTAACGTCCTGGGCGAGGGTCTTGAGTTCGTCCGCGCCACCAACGTGCAGGCTGAGAATGCGCACGTCCTTATTGCCGGCGTTTGCGCGGCTTAACACATTAAGTTCTAGCGCCTCGGTGAGCAGCCGCAGGCGCCCGCGAAATGCCATGCCACCGATCGAGTATTTATAGAAATCGTTAAGCACCAGGGCGGCGACGTCGGCGCCTGTGGGGCGATCGTCAAGAAGATGCTGGACAAGCTCGCGCACACCCCTCTTGCTGCGAGCGCGGTCGAGGCTGTACTGGAGGAGTGGGCTGCCCCGTGACCAGTCGCGGATCTGTGTGACCACTTGTTGCCGGACTTGCTGGAGGATGGCGGGGGCCGGTCGCTCAGCCAGGAAGCCGTTGATCCATTCGCCAAGGGCCGTCATCGCCTGGTACACGCGCGTTCGGTGCTGCTCCAGTACAACCGGGATACGCCGGGGGGCCTGGCGTTCGACTTCTTCCTGGATCTCACCTATCAGCTGGCTGAGATGGTTGAGAAGCGCCGACAATTCGCGCTGCGTCACCGGCTCAAGCTGGACCGGCTCTGGTTTTGTGAGTGGCGGCGCTGGCGCAAATGCATCCAGTTGGCTATCGTTCATACCCGTTCCGCAATCACCAGCCAGCTCGCGCCAGGTGGATCGAGCTCAAAGGACAGATCCTGTCCGCGAAAGGGTGTGCGCGTGAAGAACCCGCGCAGTGTCTCTTCACTCCGCTGGCGGAGATTGAGGTTCAGCACCCAATCAATCAGGATGTGCTCGTGTGCAGGCATGCTGGTCGCATAGTTGCCGAAGATCAGCTTGCCGCCGGGTCGCAGCCCTCGATACGCCCCAGCGATCAACGGTTCGATCTGCCGATCGCTCAGTTGATCGAACAGGATCAACGCATAGATCAGGTCATAGGGCGCATCGGGCCATGTGCGCGATCGGACTATCTTTCTGGGGTCACCAAATCGGAAGTTCACATTCCCTGTGAGTCGAGGGGCGAGCTGCTGCTTCACGCGACGGATCGCAGACGCGTCAGTGTCAAGACAGGTCGCGTGTATCGCTGTGCGCAAGGAACGATCCCGGGCCAGTGTCTGCAATTCGTGGCCTGATCCTGTGTGCAGGTTCAGCAGGCGCACAGGGCGGTGTTCCTCGGACCGGCGCTTGATCTCGGTCGCCAGCCGCTGCGTCAATAACGCAGTGCGTAAGCGGAACGCGGTTGCTGTGACGGTGTTCATGTAGTAATGGTCCAGCATTTGCCCTGCCACATCCGCGCCGCCTGACCGGTTGGCCAGCAACAGATCGAAGACTTCGTATGGCCCCAGTTTGTGGCGCGGGGTGTTGAAGATGTGATAAAACAGCGGGCTGGTGCTTGACCACGCGCGCAGCCGGGCCGATACCGTTGAGCGGATTTGCTCCAACACACCTGGCGGCGGGTGGGCCTGGTTGAGACTCTCCAGCGCTGCGCCCAAGGCATCCATGAGGCTGCGCGTCTTGGCCTTGTAGGGCTCGATCAGCGCCCGCAGATGCGCGGCCGGGTTGTGGGCCTGGCGTGCCTCAACCTGCTGGATCAGCCCGGCTATCTCTTCCAGCAGGCGGTATATTTCGGTGACCGCGAGCGGTATCTCGGTCAACTGGGGACCAGGCTCAGTTGCGGCTTCAGACACTTAGGGCCTTTGCGGTTGGGAGCACAGGGCATGATACCGGATGCGCCCGGCGTCATGCCCTACGCCCTCTATTGTTTATTCAGGAACCGTTCGATGATCGTGATGCTGTCGGGCAACTGGATGCGATCGCCGGGCTGGAGTTGGTCCAGTGACCGGCTCTCCCAGTTACGATTGCCCAGGCGGTAGACGCCCAGCGCCGTGCCGCGCTGCCAGTTGGGGTCTTGCAGGTAGGCCAGGCCCACTTGCCGGCCGGTGGTGTCAATGGAGCAACTCGTCACGTGGCCCACCACGCGGCCTTTGTTGTTGACCACCACGTCACCCTGGCCCAACATGGGGCCGCGCTCTTCATCCACCATGAAGCGGGCCAGCCGCGCCTGGCGCGTGGCTTCGTGCGCCGCATAGGCTGCCTTGCCGACGAAGAACGGCTTGTAGAGCTTGACGTAAGGCGCGAAACCGGCGTCGGCCGGGTTCAGGCCCAGGGGGCCTGCCAGCTCGTGTCCGTAGAGCGGCAGGCCAGCCTCGATGCGCAGGCTATCGCGCGCGGCCAGGCCGATGGGCTTGACGCCGAACGGCCCGCCGATGCGCAGCACGTCACGCCAGAAGGGCGCCAGGTCATCGGGATGCACGAAGAGCTCGAACGCGACCGGTTCGCCGGTGTAACCGGTGCGGCCAAACCACACGTCGTAGCCCATCAGGTTGCCGTGGGCGATGGCGGTGCGCGGCATGTCGGTCAGGGCGGTCCGGGTGGCCTCATCGTCGCCGGCCATGGCGAGCAGGATGTCGCGCGAGCGGGGCCCCTGCAGCGCCAACTGGCAGCGCTGCTCGTCACCGCACTCTGGATCGCGCAGGTCGCGGATGATCACCGACTCAGAGCTCAGCGCGCGCGTCCACGGTCGTGCCGGATCGATCTGCACCCGGGCTTCGCGGACGGCACCAAGCCAGGCCCAGTCCTTGTCGTTGTTGGCCGCGTTGACCACCATCCAGTAGCGCTCCTTGTCCAGCCGGTAGATCCAGATGTCGTCAATGACGTTGCCATCGGGCCCCAACAGGAAGGAGTATTGCGAGCCGCCTGGCTGGACCGTCGTGATGTCGTTGGTGCAGACCGTTTGCAGGAACAGGTAGATGTTTTCGCCGATGAACTCGAACAGCCCCATGTGGCTCACATCGAACAACCCCGCGGCCTTCCGCACCGTCTGATGCTCTTCCATGACCGAGGTGTACTGGATGGGCATGTCGTAGCCGGCGAACGGCGCCATCTTGGCGCCCAGCTTGCGATGCTGCTCATTGAGGCCGGTGCGGCGGATCATCGTTTCGGCCGGCGGCTCCCAGGCGAAGGCGGGTAGGTTGTGCAGCCCGCCCGGCGCATCCGCGCGCGGCCGGTGGCCAACCCAATAGCTCTTGTGATAGGCCCAGCCGATGTCGTCCTGGCCGAAGCTGGTCAGCGCGGGCGGCTTCATGGGCCACGCTTCCGCCAGTTCATGGGCCAGACGGCGCACCACCACCGGGCCGGGCGCCTTGAGGAATGGGTCCTCGGGATCCATTGCGACGAAGCCATCCGACAGTGCGCGGAGCCAATTTGCCACCCGGGCTTCGACCGGCTTGGGCACCATGAGTTGGAAGCGCGGCGGGTCGCCGGCCATACGTTTGAGCACGCCCGGGGCCATCGGCCGGCCATCGGGCTCCAGCACCCAGGTCGGTTGGCACTCGTCGGTTTGTAGCGCATAAGCGTCGTTGGTCAACACGACATTGCAGAAGCCGCGCGCGTTTGGACCCTCGATCTCGATGATATCGTACTCGCCACCCGGATCCTTGGTTTGCTTGTGCATGAAGTAGTGATGCGGATAGCCGCCCGGCATATAATCGCGCGGCAGGTCTACGTCTATCAGGAGCTCTATGACGTCGCGCCTGGCGTCTTCCAAAACATCGAAATCAATGCGGGCTTGATAGACCGGCCCATGGCGTCCGGCAAATGCCGTCGGCTTGCAGGCTTTCAGGATGCGGGCGATCACCTCAGACAGGCGTTCGATCTCGGCCGGGCCGAACCCACGCTGCGTGATCCAGGGCGTGCCGAGGCGGATGCCGCTCGGCGAGCGCGCGCCTTTGTCGCCGGGGATGGTGTTGCGATTCAACACGATGCCGGCCAGATCCAGGATGCGGGCGGCCGGGTCACCCATCAGTGGGGTGCCCTTTTTGCCGTCGGGGCTGACGCCGGTCTTAGCCCGGATGTTCTTCAGATCCACCAGCAGCATGTGGGTGTCGGTGCCGCCGTAGGGGACGCGCAAGCCATGCTTTTGCAGTTCTGAGGCCATTTGTATGGCATTGGCCTGCACCCGCTGCTGCAGGTCAATGAACGCCGGCGTGCGCGCCAGCTTGAAGGCCACGGCCATGCCCGCGATGGTGTTGACATGCGGGCCACCCTGCTCGCCCGGGAACACGGCCGCGTCGATCTTCTCGGCGATCTTTTTGTCGGTGGACAGGATGCAAGCCCCGCGCGGGCCGTAGAGCGTTTTGTGCGTGGTGAAGCTGATGACATCCGCATACCCGATGGGGCTGGGCACCACGCCCGCCGCCACCATGCCGGCGATGTGCGAGATGTCCGCCAGCAGATACGCGCCGACTTTCTTGGCGATCTGCTGGAACCGCGCCCAGTCCGGCATCCACGGGTACGAGGTGAAGCCGGCAATGATCATTTTGGGCTTGTTCGCCACCGCGAGTGCCTCGATCTGGTCGTAGTCCAGCTTTTCAGTGATCGGGTCCACGCCGTAGGACACGATCTTGTACAGCCGGCCCGAGCGGTTGACCGGCGAGCCGTGGGTCAGGTGACCGCCGTGAAGCAGGTTCATGCCCATGACCGTTTCACCTGGTGGCACCAGGGCATCGTAGATGGCACTGTTGGCCGGTGAGCCGGAGAGTGGCTGCACATTGGCAAAAATGCCGCTGGGGCCGATCTCGCTGGTGGTGAAAGCCTCGGCGGCGCGGCGGCGGGCAAGCTGCTCCACAATGTTCACATACTCCGTGCCTTTGTAGTAGCGTTGGTCGGAGTTGCGGCGGAACATGGCCAGTTGCGTCTCGTAGTCCAGGATGCCCGCTTCGTCCAATTTGTACATCACAGGGTCAGGGTAGCCCTCGGCGTAGATGTTTTGGAACACCGAGCCAAGTGCTTCGCGTACAGCTTCCGGCGCCTGACTCTCAGAGGGGATGAGGATGAGCTTGCGAGCCTGACGTTCGGCCTCGTAATTAATCAGATCGTGTACAGCCGGATCGATCTCACGCAGGCCCTCGGTGAAAAAGGTCAACATAACGCGCTCCTTTGCAGGTGTTATGCGGCGGATAGGTGCACTTGCCGCGGCGGACAGTCGTTATTGTAACATGGTGCACAGGAAATGCGAATTCTGACCGCACGCGAGTTGGCTACAATAGCCCCAATTCGCGTGCCCGCAGCACGGCTTGCGTCCGGTCGCGCGCGCCGATCTTGCCCAAGATGTTGGTGACGTAGTTCTTAACGGTGCCTTCGGCCAGGAAGAGGCGCTCGGCGATCTCGCGGTTGGTCAGGCCCTCGGCCAGCAGCCGGAGGATCGCGATCTCGCGTTCGGAAAGAGGCTCAATGAGGGCGGTTGGGGATGCGGGCGGCGGGGCGGATGGCCGCAGCCGGGCGAACTCGGCCACGACCTTGCGCGCCACCGAGGGCTGGATCAGCACGCCGCCGGCCATCACCGTGCGGATAGCCTCGGCCAGTTCTTCCATGGAGACATCCTTGAGTAGGTAGCCCAACGCGCCTGCACGCAGGCCCTCGAAGACATACTCGTCATCGTCGAAGGTGGTGAGGATGATCACGCGCGCGCCCGGATGTTGGGTGACCAAGCGCCGCGTGGCTTCGACCCCGTCCAGCATGGGCATGCGCACGTCCATCAGCACCACGTCGGGGCGCAGCTCGGCGTAACGGGCCAGTGCTTCCTCCCCGTTGCTCGCCTCGCCGGCCACGGCCAGCCCCGGCTCAAGCTCCAGCAGGGTGCGTAGCCCTTCGCGCATCAAGCGTTGATCGTCCACCAGCAGCAGCCGCACGACCTCAGGCATGGCTGGCCTCCGGCGGCAGCGGCAGGGTCACCGTTAACTCGGAACCGTCGACCTGTCGGGGGGTGAGGGTTACTGTGCCGCCGAGGTAACCGGCCCGTTCCTGCAGGCCGTGCAGCCCGAAACCGCCCGCTAACTCAGCCGCGGGGCCGCTCCCATCATCGACCACCCTCAGGGTCAGCTTGTCCAGCGCCGCCTCGAGCGTGATCCATGCTCGCTGCGCGTCAGCATGTTTTTGGATATTGGTCAGCCCTTCCTGTGCGCCGCGGTAGAGTGCCAGCCGGTGCGCTGGGGAGATATCGGGCAGCGGGTCGGGCAGGGCCAGGGTGACGGTGATCCCGGTGGCAGCCTCAAAATCGGCGACCAGGCGGCGCAGTGCGGGATCCAGCGAAATGTCAGCTTCCAGCGGCGCACGTAGCGCGGCCACCGTCTGGCGCAGCTCGGCCAGGGCCGCGCGCACCTCGTCGCGCACCGTGCCGGCCATCGCCTCTGCGCGTTGGGGGTCGGCTCGAACCAGCCGCTCGATGGCCTGAAGCTGCACTGCGGCCACAGTCAGCCGGTGGCCCAGGGTGTCGTGCATCTCCCGCGCCATGCGGTTGCGCTCCTCGGACACGGCCAGCGTCTCGGCTTGCGCGGCGTAGGCCTGGAGCCGCGTATGCGCCTCCTGCAGCTCGCCCAGCAGGCGTTGGCTTTCCGCCTGGGCCGCGTTGGCCAACACGGTCTGTGTGGCGAAGGCCGCGAAAAAGAAGTAACCGGCGATGTAGATGGGCGCGGTGAGTAGCATCTCCAGTGAGCCTTGGTCGGCGATCCAGAAGGCGACGACCGTCAGCGCTGAGAAGACCCCAATCCAGGCGTAGCCGGCCTGCCGCGGGAAGCTCAGCATCGCGGTAGGGCAGAGGACGAAGAAAAGCACCACGAACCACGGGTTTGCCGGCGGCAGGAGCACGATGGCGATGACCAGTGTGGCGGCTGCGGCCATGCTGAGGTGCGGCGCCCGCTCCTTGATCCCGCCCAGCGCGCGGTCGGGCAGCAGCACCAGCAGGTCGAACGCGACCACCAGGGCCACCCCGGCCGCGCCGTAGGGATGGTCGCCGCCCAGGAAGACGGCCAGGCTCAGCACCGTGAGCGCCGCAATGACGACGTAGGCGCTGATGGCCATGGGGTCGAGGCGTTGGTGGAGGTGGGATGAATCGGACATGGTCATGGGATCATCTCGAACTTCCTCTATGACGATTCTAGCACAGCCGTGAACGGTCAGCAATTCAGATGAAGGCTCTCTTTACTCATACCGAAACCGCCACACCCCCACCCCCAGGAACACCGCCCCGAACGCCGCCAGCGCGGCGACCTCCGGCAGTATGGCGCCCACGCCCAGGCCGCGGGTGATGATGTCGCTGAAGCCCTGCATGGCCCAGTAGGTGGGCGTGATCTGCGCGATCTGCTGCATCCAGGCCGGCGTCACCTCGATGGGCCACCACGCGCCGCCCAGCGCGGCGACGCTGTACATCAGGATGTTCGCCAGGGCATTGGCCTGCGCGTAGGTGCGGGCCACCCCGGCGATCAACATGCCCAGGCTGGTGATGGCGAAACTGAACGCCAGCAGCAGCAGGACCAACGCCAGCGGTGCCTGGCCCCAGTTGACCCCGAATGCAGCCTGGCCGACCAGGATCAGGATCGCGGCCTGGAGCAGCCCGGCGACGAAGATCGCCAGCAGTTTGCCCGCCAGGATGGCCGACTGGCGCATGGGCATCACCAGCAGCCGGCGCAGCGTACCCTGCTCCCGCTCGATGATCAGTACGATGGCGCCGTTGAGGATGCTGACCAGCGCGAAGGTCACTAACATGCCGGGGGAGCTCTGCTCGAAGCCGCCGGCCGCCTGGACGGTGCTGACCAGGCGGGTCACCGGCTCGACCTCCACGGCCACGGGGCGGGCGGCCCAGCCCGCTTCTGCGCGGGCCAGCGCGTCGGCGAAGTACGCGCCGCGGTCAACCCCGCGGTCGAACAGGCCCAGCCTGGCGGCGACCGCGACCGACGTGTGCGCGGCCTCGACCGTGCTGGCAAGCTCGGTGGTTGCGGCGACCACGGCCTGCCGGACCGACTGCGCCGGCCGCACGTCGGTGCTGTTGGCGATGAACTTCACGGCCGGGCTGGCGCCGGCTTGCAGGGTCGCGCTGAACCCGGCCGGGATGACCACGGCGGCCACGAAGTCGCCGTCGCCGGTACGCGCCAGCGCCTCGCCTTCGGGCAGCAGGCTGACCTCCAGATCGGGGCTGGCTTGCAACCGGCCCACCAGATCAGCGGCCAGCGGCCCGCCGTCCGCGTCGGCCAGGGCCAGTTCCCAGCGGGTCGACCCCGCGCTCCCGCCGCCGATGGTGACGCCCAACACCGCGGTGAAGACCAGCGGCATGATCAGGGAGAAGATCAGCGCGGTGCGGCTGCGATAGGTGGTTTTCAGGTAGTGCAGGGCGATGTGGAATGTCTGGTTAAGCATGATTTACCTCACAAACCGCCGCGGCAGCCGCCAGGCCGCCAGGGCGAAGAGCAGCGCGGCGATGCCGAACAGCACGGCGATCTCCAGCGTCACATCGTTGAAGCCGCCCCCGCGCAGCGACAGATCGGTGAAGCCGTCCAGCGCCCAGCGATTGATGGTCAGGTGGCTGAGCGGCTGCAGCCAGGCGGGATAGGCGCTGCTCTCGATGAAGTTGCCGCCCAGGATGGCGAACACCAGCGCCACCGCGGAGCCGATAACCCCGGCCTGGGCCGCATCGCGCGCCACCGCGGTTATGAACGCGCCCAGGCTGGCCGCGGCCGCCACCGTGCCGATCACCAGCAGCGCCAGCCCTGGCAGTGAGTGGCCCCAGCCCAGCCGGAACAGCAGCGCCGACGCGCCGATCAGCACGGCCAGTTGAAGCACGCCGGTGAGGAACACGCCGCCGATCTTGCCCGCCAGGATCTCGCTGAAGCGGGTGGGGGTGCTCACCATCCGCTGCAGCGTCCACTCCCGCTCCTCGGCCAGGATGGAGCGTGATGCTTCGAAAATAGTGAACATCAGGAACAGGATCGCCATGCTGGGCGCGAAGTAGGCAAGGGCGTTGAAGTTGCCCGCCTGCGCCGCCTCGCCGGCCGTGCCGTCAGCGATCGCAATGGTGGTCTGCGGCTGGCTGGCCCGCGCCGCGATCGTTTCCGAGATCGCGGCCGGGAGCTGCGCCAGTGCGGGGCCGAGCGTCGCACGCTGCGCCAACGCCTGCTCGGCGCTAATCCGGCCGGCCACGCCGCCTGCGTTGAAGCGGCTGGCGATCTGCGTGACGATGCTGCGCACGATCAGCGCGCTGAACGAGGAGGTCGGGTCGGTGTGCAGTTTGATGGCCGTGGCTGCACCGGCCTCGCTTATGACGGCGTTGCTGAAGTCGGCCGGGATGAACACGACGGCGCGCAGTTCGCCGCGTTCCACCTGCGCCCGCGCCGCAACGAGATCGGACATGGCGACCGGCGCCAGCAGCTCGGCCAGCTCCCCCGACTCGGACAGAAGCGCCTCGGCCACGCGCTGGCCGAGCTCGCCCCGGTCGGCGTTGACCACGGCCAGCGGGATGTCTGTGATGGGCGAGGCGGAACCGCCGCCCCCGCTCAGCCCGCCGAACGCCGCGCCGGCGATGACCGCCAGAACCAGCGGCGCAGCCAGCATCAACAGCAGCCCGTTCCGGTCGCGGAAGCGGATCAGGGTGTCTTTGAGGGCGATGTGAAAGGATTTCATATTGACTCTCTTGGGGGCAGTGCGAATTGCGTACTGCGTATTGCGTATTGCCGATCGCTTTATACAGAACGCCCAGTCCATTGTGCAGTACGCAGTAAGCAGTACGCATTACCGTCTTCAATCGCGTAAGGCCCGTCCCGTGAGGTGCAGGAACACCGCTTCCAGGTTCGGCTCTTTGATCTCCAACCGTCGCACGTGCGCGCCGGCCCGGTTGACGGCCACTACGACTTCGGCCAGGGCCGTGTCGGCTTCGGTCACGTGCAGGGTCAGGCTGCCATCGTCCACGGCTACCCGGTGCACTTCGGGCAGGCTTGCCAGGGTTGCTGCCAGCCCGTCCTTGTCCGCGCCGTTGAACTCGACGCCCAGGTGGATGATATCGTGCTGGCCCACCAGTTGCGTCAGCTCGGCCTGGCCGCCCAGCGCGATCAACTCACCGTGGTCCATGATGCCGATACGGTGGCTCAGTTCCTCGGCCTCTTCCATGTAGTGGGTGGTGTAAAGCACGGTCAAGCCCTGCTCGTTCAGCGCCTTTACGGTGTCCAGGATGCGCCGGCGGCTCTGGGGGTCAATGCCGACGGTCGGCTCGTCCAGGAAGAGCACCTTCGGCTCGTGCAGCAGCCCGACCGCGATGTTCAGCCGGCGCTTCATGCCGCCGGAGAACGCCTCGACCTTCTCCCCGGCCCGGTCGGCCAGGTCTACGATGTCGAGCACGGCGGCGATGCGTTCTTTGAGCCGCGCGCCGCCCAGCCCGTACATGCGGCCCCAGAACGCTAGGTTCTCCCGCGCGCTGATGGTGGGATACAGGGCGATCTCCTGCGGCACCACGCCGATGGCCCGCTTCACGGCCAGCGGGTCGGCTGTCACCGAGTGGCCGTCCACCGTGGCGTCGCCGGCGCTGGGCGTCAGCAGGCAGCTCAGCACGGAGATGGTGGTGGTCTTGCCCGCGCCGTTGGGCCCCAGCAGGCTGAAGATCTCGCCCGCGGCCACCTCGAACGAGACGCCCTTGACCGCCTGCACGGCGCCGTAGGATTTGTGCAGGTTCTGCGCGGCGAGGATAGTAGGCGTGTTGGGTGTGAGCATGGTGTCCTTCCTGGTGAACCGGAATCGAGGCTTCAGCCGGTCTGTCGCACTGACCAGAGTGACCGGCTAAAGCCTCGAGTCCAGGAGTTGATTGGGTGTTATCACGCCCGCTTGCGCAGGATGATCCAGGTGCCGGCGGCGATGAGGGCCACGGGCCAGACGTAGCCGATGACCTTCAGGACTTGCAGGCCGGTCTCGCCGGCGGCCAGCAGCCCGCCGATCAGGCCCAGGACGGCGGCCGGGATGAGGGGCCACCACTGGAACGCGCCCGCCGTGAACCTGGAAAGCAAGGCGATCAGAGCCCAGCCGGCCGCAAAGGCCAACAGGAAGGTCGCGCCCTGGGCCGGTTCGCCCAGCCCCGCCAGCGGCCCCTCAAGGAGCACGATCCCCAGGCCGATGCCGCCCAGGATGCCGCCGGGGATGATCAGGCCGAAGGTGCGGGTCAGCAGGCCCCAAGCCAGGAAGACGATGCTCAGGGCGGGCACGAAGAACATGCCGATGTTGGCGAAGATATCCAGTTGGGCCAACAGGGTCAAGGCCCCGATCAGGATCAGGATGATGCCGCCGGTCAGCGGCGCACGATTCGAGCGGGTGGTGCTTGTGGATTGGGTAGTCATGGTTTCCTCCGTTGCTTTGGTGTCCTGTTGCGCAGTTGTCAGCGCAGCGTCATGACGGTAGGATACAACGGCGGGGGTCATGTGCGGTAGTGCCGGAGGTCATAAGGGGGGGTCATGTGACGCGCGGTCGTCGCCAATGAGGGTGACAGGCACTGGCGTCAAGGAGATCGCAATCGTCTACAGGCCATTTGAAGTGGTGAAGACGCCGATCTCCGCCAGGTAGCGTTCCACGCGCGTCACAAACTCTTCAGCTTCAGTCAGAATTGCAGTCGCTTCTTGCTCGGTGAAGGTGACAGTTGGGCTATAATCTGCTTCTTCTCGCCAGTCGCGGGCTTTCATGTAGATAGCGTGATACCTCGGTTCCAGATGCCCTGGCTTGACGAGATACTGCCCGAAAGCAGACTCCACTACCGAATGCTTGCTACGTGAGACGCCGTGCGCAACCAGCGCCGCTGTTGCGACCATGAAGATGGCGTAATAGGCGCGGCTAACAGCAATCCGATACTTGCCCTCTCGGATCAGCAGCCGCACAGCCGCAAGGTCTTCTCGGCTGCGCTCTAATCGGACACTCACAAGGCTCTTGGTGTCCTCGTCCATAGCTCAATTCCTTCGCGCTGCACGTTCCGGTAGAGCGGTTCGCCGAGTTTGCGCATTAAGTTATAATGCTTCGGCCCCACTAACATCATGCCGAGGACTAGATCATACTTCAACTCAATATCTGATGCGATTGAGTATAGAGCTGCGTAGGCCTGCCGGTTGTCTTCCCTGACGCGCACCAGCAGATCCAGGTCGGAATCTTCATGGTGGTCCCCCCGCGCTTTGGAGCCGTGGAGTTTGATCGAGAGTATGTCGCGGCCATATGCTTGTCGCAGCCGGTGCAGGTACTCTCGTAAAGCAAGTTTTTCCTTAAGTGTCAGGTGGCGTAGCCGATCGGGAGCCATGATGATTCTCCTGCTATTCTTCGCAAGGGGCAACTTGTTTGTTGCCCGGCCACGTTCATGAAGAATTGTAGCACAAACGTCTCTGTCGGAAAAATCAAGTAAAACGCACTGGCGCGCCAGCATCGCAGCTCAGTCGCCCTCAATCGGCCGCGCACGCCGCGCACACCCCACCCAACGACCGGTGCGCCAGGTCCAGCGTGAACCCATAGCATCGCTGCACCTCAGCGGCCAGCGTGTGAAAGGCGGCCCCATCTGCCTCGATTTCCCCGCCGCACCGCCGGCACACCAGGTGGATGTGATCGCTGTGCTGCCCGCTCAACGCGTAACGGCGCTGGCCGTCGGCGGCCTCCGCCACGGCCAGCATCCCCATTTCTTGCAACAGCTCCAGGGTGCGGTATATCGTCGAGAGATCCACGGCCGCGCTGCGGGCCCGCACCCGGTGGTAGATTTCGTCGGTGGTTTCGTGGTTTTCGAGGTCGTGCAGCGCGGCCAGCACCATCTCTCGCTGCGGTGTCATGCGCATGCCGCGGCCGCGCAGCGCGGCGATGAATGTTTCGGTGCAGGCCATCAATACACCTCCAGCCCGTGCGCGGCCAATAGCGCGGCGTCGGCCAGCAGGTCGCCCGCAGGGCCGTCGGCGGCTACCTGGCCGTGGTCCATCACCACCGCGCGCGGGGCCAGCTCCAGCACCATGCGGATGTCGTGGGTGGCGATCAGCATCGTCTGGGGCAGGGCGCGCAGTAAGTTGATCAGCCCGCGGCGGGCGCGGGGATCGAGCCCGGCCGTGGGCTCGTCCAGCACCAGGATCTCCGGCTGCATAGAAAGCACCGTCGCGATGGCGATCCGCTTCTTTTCGCCGGTGCTCAGGTGGTGCGAGACGCGGCCCCGGTAATCGCTCATCCCCACGGCCGCCAGCGCCTCGTCTACGCGCGTCCGCACCTCGGCGGCCGTCAGCCCCTGGTAGATCGGCCCGAACGCGACGTCGTCGCACACCGTGGGCGAGAAGAGCTGGTCGTCCGGGTTCTGGAACACCAGGCCGACCGCCTGGCGCACCCGGCCCAGGGTCTTGTCGCTTACCTCCACCCCACTGACCCGCACGCGGCCGGCCTGGGTGCGCAGGATGCCGTTCAGGTGCAGGATGAGGGTGGATTTGCCCGCGCCGTTCGGGCCCAGCAGCGCCACCTTCTCGCCCGGCGCAATGTGCAGCGACACGCCATCCAGGGCCCGGTGGCCGTCAGGGTAGGCGAATGACAGGGCTTCAACTTCGATGGTGTGGTGCATAAACGATCCTGTAGGGGCACGGCCTCGCGCCTGCCCCTGCGGGCGACCGCAAGGGATCGCCCCTCAAGGCTACAGCAAATACCCAATTGCCACCAGCAGCGCCAGCAGCATCAGCCCGCCGGCCGCGACCAGGCGTTGGGCCCCCGGCACGGGCGGGATCGGCAGCGAACGCACTTCGCCATCGTAGCCCCGCGCGGCCATCGCCGCGTAAATGCGGTCCGCCCGGTCGAAGGAGCGCAGGAACAGGTTGCCGGCCATGCCGCCTGCGGTGCGGGCGCGCCAGGCCACCGTGCCGCCCACGCGCCGGCCCGGCTCGGGGGCGCCGCTGCGCGCATCGCGCGCTCGCATCAGCCGCATGGCCTCGTCCACCAGGACGAACAGGTAGCGCCACATCAGCCCGATGATGGACACCAGCAGTCTCGGCAGCCCCACCGCGCGCATCGCCAGCAGCAGATCGGGGAACGGGGTAGCGCTCGCCAGCACGATGGCCATCTGCACCGACAGCCACGACTTGAGCGCCACGCTGATGAAGCGCGCCAGCCCCTGGTCGCTGATCCCCAGTGGCCACGGCCCCACGCGAAAGCTGAGCAGCGGCTCGCCGGCGATCGTGAACAGCATGGGCAGGGCCGCCAGCGCAAAGGGCAGGGCGATCGCCGCGCGTTTCCAGACGTAGCCCAGGCCCAACTCCGACAGCAGCGCCACCGAGACGACGGCGGCCAGCAGCAGCACATAGACCGGCCACGCCCCGGCCGGCGTCAGCGCCACGGCCAGGATGAACGCAACCGCCAGCACCAGCTTAACGCGTGGGTCGAGCCCGTGCACCAGGCTGGGGCGAGGGCGGTAGGGGTCGAGGAAGTGCGCGTGCATGGAATCTACGATCTACGATCTACGATGGTGTATTGGCGTATGGGTGTATTGGCGTATAGGGTGTGGGAGCATACCCTGCGCCACAACATCGTCCGTTGTACATCTGACATCGTACATCCTAAACATCGGCGCCGCGCTTGCGGCGGGTATAGGTCAGGGCCAGCATGACGCCAGCAACGATGGCCACGCCCACGATCCCGGCCAGGATGGTCGCCAACGCCTCGCTAGAGATGCCCGGCAGCACGTAGTCGGGGATGATGTTGTAGGCGGGATCCTGGGCGCGGTCCAGAAAGCCGCGCTGTTCGGCCACCCACTCCAGGCCATCAGGGTTGGCCGAGGCCAGCGGCGCCAGCACCGCCAGCGCGAGCGCGATCAGCAGGCCGCCGGCCCAGACCGCCCGGCTGCGCACGCCGGCCGCGCCTCCGGAGGTGACCAGGTCACGGCGGGCGGTGTAGAGGAATGCCAACGCGCCCAGCGTGATCAGCCCCTCGCCGATGCCGATCAGCATGTGAATGCCGCCCATGGCGGGCACGGCTACGTTGGCTGGCGACGCGGCCGACAGTGCGAGCTGCAGCGCCACGCCCAGCGCGGCGATCACAACCGACAGCCAGCCGGCCGCGAACCCACCCAGGAAGACGCCCCACCGCTTGCCGCCCGCCAGCCGTTGCACCGTGCGGTAGGTGAAGTAGGCGGTCGCCACGCCGACCACGCCCATGTTGAAGATGTTCGCGCCCAGCGCCAGCAGACCGCCGTCCTGGAAGATCAGCGCCTGCACGCCGACCACGGCGGTCATCACGATCACCGCGGCCCACGGCCCCAACAGGATGGTCGCCAGCGCCGCGCCCATCAGGTGGCCTGAGGTGCCGCCGGTGACCGCGAAGTTTAGCATCTGCCCCGCAAAGATGGCTGCGGCCAGCACGCCCATCAGCGGCACTTGCCGCTCGCCCACCTCCCGGTTCACCCGGCGCAGGGCGTAGGCGATCACGGCGATGGAAAGCGCCCACAGGAAGAGCGATACCAACACGGAAAGGAACCCATCGGGGATGTGCATCGGTTGAGGTCTGTACAACATGATTCTACTCCTTTTGCGAATGGCTGTTGTTGCAAGAGTTCGCAATAGAAGTATAGCGCAAAAGCACACACATCGTCAAGTGCGCGAACCGAATCGGGGTGCAGTACCGTGCTGCGATCAAAAATACCTGAGCGGAGCACCCTGAGTGGAGCGTAACGGAGTCGAAGGGTGTGGAGCGGCCATTGCGTGAGGCCGCATCCCCTTCGACGGCGCTCAGGACATGCTTCGACTGGTCGCTATTCGTTAAGTATTTTGGCTTGTCGACCTGCTCAGGATGCTTCTCGCTTCCGAAAACGTACAGCAGGAGGCGTCTGCCAGTTCACGCGATGCCGACCATGTACAGCCCGGCACGGTCGGCGCCCAGGAGTCCGGCTGCGAGTTGGCGCGCATCCACCGGCGAGAGGCCGCGGAGCATCTCCGGGGTGAGCAGAGCGTACCGGCGCAGGGCCCCGGTGGCCTTCTCGATGGCGTCCGCGCCAGCGTCGTCTACCTCCCAATACAGGGCATCGAAGCGAGACAGGTCCAGGGGTACGGTGTAGCCGCGCAGCGTCTTCCGGCCCAGTGAGTTGAAGAAGTCCTCGAAGTACGACATGACCAGCTCGCGCAGCGAGCGGTAGACCGGCTCCCGATAGCGCAGGCCGGCGAAGTTGGACTTGGCCACCGCGCCGAAGCCGCCGCTGCGCTGGAAGATCGCCAGCATGTGGTCGTCGTCGGCCAGCGGCTCGGGGATCAGATCGATCACCAGCGGGGGGTAGCCCAGCCGGCGCAGCGCGGCCGCGCCGAACAGCGCACCGTCCAGGCAGTGGCCGCGGCGCTCCCGCAGCACCCGCAATGGGCAGCGGTTGGCGTATTCTGGCTCGTAGACGATGGTATCCAGGAAGTCCTGGATTTTGCGCGGGGTGGTGAGGCTGGCCCACAGGGCGAGTTCGTCGGCGGTCAGGTGTGCTTCCAGGGTCTGCGCGGTCATGGTGCTTCGTCCTTTCTGTCCGAGTTGTGACCGCGGAAGTATACCGGGTGAACTGGGAAAGTCAAAGCTGTGCGGTTTAGACGCGGTCATTCCAACTGCCGCCCGCATTTTTAGCGAGTTTGACGCAGTACACAGCAAGGGCTATACTGCGCCCATCACAGCGGGGGGAGCAGCATGAAAAAAGTTGTTGTCTTGGGCGCGGGCATGGTGGGCAGTGCGATCGCGGCCGACCTGGCCCAGGAGTACGCGGTGACCGCGGTGGATGCGGACGCCGGCCGGCTGGGGGCGCTGGCCGTGGCGCACCCTCTGGCGACGCAGGTTGCTGACCTGCGCGATCCGGCGGCCGTGCGCGCAGCCGTGGCGGGGGCCGACCTGGCGATTGGCGCGGCGCCTGGCTTTATGGGCTTTGCGACGCTGCGGGCGGTCATCGAAGCGGGCGTGAACGCAGTGGATATTTCATTTTTCGGCGAGGACCCGTTCGATCTGGACGCGCTGGCCCAGGCCGCGGGCGTCACCGCGGTGACCGATGCAGGCGTGGCGCCGGGGCTGAGTAACCTGACCCTGGGCTACGAGGCGACGCGCATGAGCGTGACCTCGTTCCGCTGCCTGGTGGGTGGGCTGCCGGTGCGGCGGAGCTGGCCCTGGCAGTACAAGGCGCCCTTCTCGCCGATAGACGTGCTGGAGGAGTACACACGGCCGGCCCGGTTGATGGCGCACGGCGCGGTGGTGGTCAAACCAGCGCTGTCGGAGCCGGAGCTGGTGGAGATCGAGCCGGTGGGCACGTTGGAGGCGTTCAACACCGACGGCCTGCGCACCCTGCTGCGCACCATGCCTGTGCCGGACATGGCCGAAAAGACGCTGCGCTATCCCGGTCACATCGAGTACGTGCGCGTGCTGCGCGAGAGCGGGTTCTTGAGCAGCGATCCCGTGACCGTGGGCGGCGTGACGGTGCGGCCCATTGATCTGGCGGCCGCGCTCCTGTTCCCGCAGTGGCGGCTGGCGCCGGGCGAGCCTGAGTTTACCGCGATGGCGATCACCATCCGCGGACAGGTCGGCGAAGGCGAACACACGGTCGTGTACCGGCTCTTCGACCGCACCGATCCGGCCACGGGCACGTCGTCGATGGCCCGCACCACCGGCTACACCTGCACTGCCATCGCGCGGCTGGTGCTGACGGGCGCCTTTGCCCGGCCCGGCATCTGCCCGCCGGAGTACGTGGGCGCGGCGCCGGGCTGCTTCGAGCGGGTGGTGGCCGACCTGGCGGCGCGCGGGGTCGCATTGCGCGCGAATGTGCAAGAAGGGAGCCACTAACCGATGCAGCAACCGCGCCAGGGGTCGGTCCTCCTCACCACCACTATCGCCTCCTTCCTGACGGCGTTCATGGGCTCCTCACTGAACATCGCGCTGCCTATCATCGGCAAGGAATTCAGCTTGAGTGCGGTAGCGCTGGGGTGGGTGGCCACGTCGTACACGCTGGCCGTAGCCATATTCCTGGTGCCCTTTGGCCGCGCGGCCGATATCCACGGCCGCAAGCGGGTTTTCACCTACGGCGTGTTGGGTTATCTGGCTACGACCGCGGTGCTGGTTTTTACAGCGTCCGGTGGGATGCTGATCGCGGTGCGCGTGCTGCAAGGCGTCAGCGCGGCGATGATGTTCGCCACCAGTTCAGCGATCCTCAGCTCCGCATATCCGCCGGGCGAACGCGGGCGGGTGCTGGGCATCAACGTGGCGTCGGTCTACATCGGCCTGTCGGCCGGCCCGTTCCTGGGCGGCGTCCTGACGCAGAATCTTGGCTGGCGCAGCGTGTTCGTAGCCAGCATGATCCTGGGCGTCGTCGCGGCGGTCGCGGCGTTCCGGCTCAAGGCCGAATGGACGGCCGCGGCCGGTGAGGCGTTCGATTGGATCGGCTCACTGATCTACGGCCTGGCCATCGCGATCTTGATGCTCGGCCTGTCGCAGCTGCCCGCGATCAGCGGGGGCGCGCTCCTGGTTGTCGGCGTGGCAGGCATGATCGGGTTCCTGGTCTGGGAGAGCCGCGCGCCGGCTCCGGTGCTGCACCTGAGCCTGTTCCGCGGCAACCGGGCTTTCACTTTCTCCAGCCTGGCCGCGTTGATCAACTACCTGGCCACCACCGCCGTTGGCTTCCTGCTCAGCCTCTACCTGCAATACATCAAGGCGTTGACCCCGCAGCAGGCCGGGCTGGTCCTGGTTGCGCAGCCACTGGTGCAGGCGCTCTTCTCGCCGCTGGCCGGCCGGCTGTCGGATCGTGTCGAGTCGCGCATCGTGGCGTCGGCGGGCATGGGGGTCACGGCCCTGGGCCTGATCATGCTGATCTTCCTGGGCGCGAACACGCCCCTGGCTTACGTCATCGCCGCCCTGCTGCTGCTGGGGTTCGGGTTCGGCCTCTTCTCGTCGCCCAACATGAACGCCATCATGGGCTCTGCCGACCGGCGCATGTACGGCGTGGCCTCGGCCCTGCTGGCCACCATGCGTACCCTGGGGCAGATGTTGGGTCTGGGGGTCACGTTGCTGATCTTCTCGGTGGTGATCGGCCCGGTTGCCATCACGCCGCCGTACTATGGCGCGTTTCTGACCAGCACCCACATCGCGTTCACGTTCTCGGCGGTGCTGTGCGTGCTGGGTATTTTTGCCTCACTCGCGCGGGGTAACGTGCGCCAAGGGGGCAGGGTGTAAGGGGGAGTCGTGAAAGCTCTGTTCATTGGCGGCACGGGCGTCATCAGCTCGGCGTGTTCCGAGTTGGCGCTGGCCCGCGGCATCGAGCTCTATCTGCTCAACCGGGGCGAATCCGTGCGGCCCATCCCGGCCGGGGCGCGCGTGATCCACGCGGACATCCGGGACGCGGCCGCGACCGATGCGGCGTTGGCCGGCCTGCGCTTCGATGCCGTGGTGGATTGGATTGCCTTCACGCCTGACCAGGTGGCCGCGGACATCGCGCGCTTCCGCGGCCGGACGGGCCAGTATGTTTTCATCAGCTCGGCGTCAGTTTATCAGAAGCCCTTGTCCAGCCTGCCCATCACTGAGGGGACGCTGCTGGCCAACCCGTTCTGGCAGTATTCGCGGGACAAGATCGCGTGCGAAGAACTGCTGGTGCGCGCTTATCGGGAGGAGGGGTTCCCCTTCACCATTGTGAGGCCCTCGCACACCTACGACCGTACCAAGTTGCCGGTGACGGGCGGCTACACCTCGGTGGCGCGCATGAGGCAGGGCAAGCCGGCCGTGGTGCAGGGCGACGGCACATCCTTGTGGGTGCTGACCCACCATCGCGACTTCGCGGCCGGCTTCGTGGGTCTGCTGGGCAACCTGCGCGCGGTGGGCGAAGCGTTCCACATCACCTCCGACGAGCTGTTGACGTGGAACCAGATCTACACCATCGTCGGCCGCGCGGCCGGGGTCGAGCCGCGTCTGGTGCACGTGCCCTCCGACGCCATCGCCCGCGCCGATCCGGAGTGGGGCGCGGGCTTGTTGGGCGACAAGGCCCACAGCGTGATCTTTGACAACAGCAAGATCAAGCGCTTCGTGCCGGACTTTGCCCCGGCCATCCCCTTCTCCCGCGGGGCCGAGGAGATCATGGCCTGGTACGACGCTGATCCGGCCCGGCAGACCGTGGATGCACGACTCGACGCGATGATGGATGCGTTGGTCGAACGGTGGGGTTAGGTTACCCCGAAACCGACCAACCATCCAGGATGTTGTCCAGGTCGCCGCTAGATGTTCCACCTGAACCGGTAGCAGGCTTCTTGCGCGGCTTGGTAGCGCTGCTGACCGGCTTGCGCGTGCGTGATGTCGTACTCGGCTTCTTGGCCGCGGGCTTCTCTTCTGTGCTGGCCGCCGGCTTGCGCGCGCGTGATGTCGTGCTCGGCTTCTTGACAGTTGATTCCGCGCCGGTGCTGCCGGTAGTTGAGCGTCGGGTGCGGGTGGCCGGCTTTTTGTCTTCGTCGTCGGTTTTCTTGGTTGTCGTCTTGCGTGCCGCGCCCGAGGACGCCTTTTTGGCTGTTGACTTGCTCTTGCTGCTCGGCGTGCTTTTCGTGCTGCGCGACTTGGCGGTGGCGGACGCACTCTTGGTGTTCCGTGACTTGGCGGTGCTCGATGTGCTCTTGGTGCTGCGGCGTTTGGTTGTCTTGGCCTTGCTGCCTGTGAGCAGGGCCAGGATGGCCTGGAGGGCTTTGATGGCCTGGGGCAGGTCAATGCCCGCTTTAGCCGCCAATTCTTGCGGCAGGCCGGTGGCGTTCAGGGTCTGCGCATCCACATCTGCGCCGCCGCGCATCCGTTCCAGCAGGCTGTCCAGGTTGACCGACGTCGCACCGGCGCCGGCCTCGAAGGCGGCGCCCGACGTGGCCTCTGCGTCCTGGGCCCGGCCGCGCAGTAGCTTGCCTACTACCAGGGCCAGCGCACTTTGGATCAGGGCCGGGGATAGGCCAGTTTCCTCGGCGATGCCGAGGGCCGAGCCGCCGCCACCGCTCCCACCACCCAGCAAGTCCCGGAGCAGGTCGGTGGCGTCTGTTCCGCTCGTGCTTCTGCCGCCGCCCAACAGGCCGCCCAGCAGGTCGAGGAGGCCGCTTTCTGCGCTGCGCGCATCCGTTTTGCTGGCGCCGCCCATCCGCTCGACCGAGATCGCCGAAGTCATGGCCTGTAGCAGATCTTCGATGTTCATGCGTGTCTCCTGAGTTGTGATTTATCGCCGTGTGCCCCGTTCCAGCGGATTGTGGTACACTCTCGCCCTGCTTTCAGCCGGTCTGTGACCGGCGTCGTGCGAGCATCCCGGCCACGAACGGAGGACACAATCCGCCGGATTGTGTTACAGTTTCACCACCGCCGCGGCGATCCGCTCTAGCGCCAGCTTGATGTTTTCCATCGAGTTCGCGAAGATTAGCCGCAGATAACCCTCGCCGCACCCGCCGAACGCAGTGCCGGGGAGCACCGCCACACCGGCCTCGTCCAGCAGATAGTCGGCCCACCAGCTTGAGGTCTTGCCGTAGGATGAGACGTTGGGGAAAGCGTAGAACGCGCCCTGGGGCGTGCGGCAGCGCCAGCCGGGGATCGCGTTCAGCCCGGCGACCAGCACATCGCGGCGGCGCTGATACTCGGCTACCACGGCCTCCACCTGTTCCTGCGGCCCCCTCAGCGCCTCGACCCCGGCGACCTGGGTGAAGCTGGCCGTGCAGCCGATGGAATGAGTCAGCAGCAACTCGACCCGCTCGGCCAGCGGCTCGGGCATGATGCCGAAGCCCAGGCGCCAGCCCGTCATCGCGTAGGTCTTGGAGAACCCGTCGCAGATGATGGTGCGCTCGGCCATGCCGGGCAGCGCGGCGATGGTGGGGGCTGCGCTGCCGTCAAACATCAGCCGCATGTAGATCTCATCTGACAGCACCCAAATGCCTCGCTGCCGCGCGACCGCAGCGATGTGCTCCAGCGCGGAGAGCGGCATCACCCCACCGGTGGGGTTGCTGGGCGAGTTAAGGATGATCAGCCGGGTGCGGTCGCTGACCAGCCGGTCGAAGGCGTCCAGATCGAACGAGAAGTCCGCCTCCTCCAGCAGCGGCACGGGCACGGGCGTGCCGCCGGCCACGCGGATCATGGCCGCGTACGTGGGGAAGCCGGGATCGGGGTAGATCACCTCATCGCCGGGCCGCACCAGCGCCAGAGTGGGGAAGAAGAGCGCCGGCTTCGCCCCAGGGCCGACGACGACCTGCGACGGCCGCACCGCGATCCCGCGGCGTACACTGACATCCTCCGCGATAGCTTCGCGCAGCGGCTTGATGCCTGCGGTCGCGGTGTAGCGCGTGAAGCCATCTTCAATGGCTTTGACGCCGGCCTGGCGGATGTTGGCGAAGGTCGGCACGTCGGGCTGGCCGATCTCCAGGTGGATGATGTGGCGGCCGGCAGCTTCCAGCGCCTGGGCGCGCGCCAGCATGTGGTAGGCCCCCTCTGGGGTGAGGTGAGTGACGCGTTCGGCGAAATCCATCAATGTTCTCCAAGGCAATTAGGGTGACCTTTGCAGCATTGTAGGGTCGTTTAACTGCGTTGTCAACTGTCACATTTGTGATTCCTCTCGCAAAGGTTGAGGTGTCGGGCTTGACAAGTTTCATGACCGGAGTAGACTATGCAATATTGATCAATATGCCGTCGTTCTTGAGACCGGCTGAGCGACTTTCAGCGGTCAGGTATCCACAAGGAGAAAGCTATGAAAACTATACCATCCCAAGCGCGCATCATCGTTGGCCTGCTCATTGTTTTGAGCTTGGCAGCCTGCGGGGGGGGCAACAAGGCTGCTACGGGTGGCGATACCGGCGCATCCGGCGATGTCACTGTAGCTACAGAGGCAGCAGCAACCAAGGAGCCCGTACAGGCAGAGGCCACGAAGGCGCCTGCTCTTGAAGCCGCGCAGCCGACGGCCGTGCCAACCGTTGAACCGACCGAAGAGGCGCTGTCCATCACCAGCCGCGCGGATGGCCTTGACAAACTGCAGAGTTACCGGGCGCGGTGGACATCGGAGTGGAACGCGACCGAGGCGGGTAAGACCGTGACCATCACTTGGGACTGGAACGAAGAATTCACCTCAGAACCCAAGGCGTTGCATTTTGTGCTCAACTCGACGTCATCCGATGAACCGGCCGAACAGGGCAAAATGGAGATCTGGCAGATCGGTGACATGTCCTACATGATGATGGGCGAAGCTGGGGCAGAGGAGTGTATTTCGGTATCCAATGAAGAGGACCAATTTGAACGTGGGCTTTTCAACCCTTCCTCACTGGGCTCACTCAATGATGCCAGGTATGTCGGGATGGATAACGTCAACGGTATTCGCGCGCGCCATTACAAGTATGATGAGAAGGCGGCGAGCTTGACCGGTTTCAGCAAGGTGGATGGCGAGATCTGGGTTGCCGTAGATGGCGGGTACGTAGTGAAAGATATCATGCGCTGGGAAGGTGGCCTGGGCTTCCTGGGTGCTGTGACTGAGGGCGCCCAAGATGGTAAGGGCCAGTGGACATGGGAGCTGAGCGACGTCAACCAGCCCATCATTATTGAACCGCCCGCCAATTGTGAAAGCGCGGCCGGCGATCTGCCCCTGATGGATGATGCCACTGAACAGACGACTTTTGGTGACATGATCAGCTACAAGACTGCGGCTAAGCTTGATCAGGTAGTTGCGTTCTACCAGGACGAGATGGCCAGGGCGGGCTGGCAAGCTGAAGGCGAACCGATGACTACAGATGCCTTCGCGCAACTCGGCTTCACTAAGGACAGCCAGACCGTAAGTATCATGATCTCTACCGCTGATAATCAGACGCAAGTAATACTTAACGTGCAGAAGTGAAGAAGGGGTAGCTTCTCAGAAACAGCTATAGGCGTCCAAGCCGTTCGAAGTTGCTCTCTCGTTGGTGCACAAGGGCGGGGGCCTTCCAGGCTTGCCGCTCTTGCTAGATATCCTGATGGGTGCTCACATCCTGTTGTCGTTTGGTGGCGGACAATCCAAGCTTGATGCAATTTGTCTTACGTTAGCGCCGCACTGCATCGGGATAAGTTGACAAGTGGCGGCAATATGCTATTATAGATTCGTTGTCATGATCATTGTCTAGCATGGAGTCTGCCTATGTCGTGATCCGCAACGGGACTGGCCTCGCTTTTTGCCCGAAGGCAAGTCAATCTCTCCTCCACAGCATGCAGTGTCGTGCTGCATCTTCATCGGTTTTTCGCGCTGCAATGTTGGATCAGCGCCTGCTCTGTCCGGTTTCTGTCAACGCTCGTCTGGGAACGACAATGGCTGATTTGGCAGAGCATCATTATCTTCTATGGGAGGAACCATGCAAACACAGCGATGGCAGCGGGGCGTGCTGGCTTTATTGTTAGCCGTCTCCATGGTCGGCGGGTTGGTCCTGCCGAATCTGGCTGTGGCGGAAACTGTACCGCCGTTACCGACACATCTTCGGCTGGTCGAGGGCGCCGCGGCGCAATCGTGGACGCAAATGCCCGGCAGTCTGCAGGCAGGGCCGGTGCAAGTGCTTGTCCACATTGATAAGGCGCCGCTTGCTATGGTTGGTAAGTTCTGGACCCACGACCAGCGGCGTGCCTACGTTCAGGAAATCACTGCGCTTCAAGATGCTGTGATCCCCGAGATCGAGGCGCTCGGTGGGCAGGTGGTCGGGCGTTTCATCCAGGCTTCGGCCGGGTTGGGCGTGGTGATCGGCCATGACAAGGTCACGCAATTGCGTGGCCTGCAGCACGTCATCGGCGTGCGTGGGATCGGCAACTATGAACTGGCCCTTAACGAGACTGTGCCGTGGATCGGCGCAACCGGCTTGCAGGAGATGGGCGTCACCGGCGTTCACGACTGGACCGGTCACGGGCTGGATGTTGCCATCATTGACTCCGGCATTGACTTCACCCACGTGAAGTTGGGCGGCCCTGGCACGCTGGAGGCCTATGCCCAGGCTTACTGCGGTGATCCCTCAGCCATCCCGAATCCTCTTGCCCCAGGATGTAACGCCCATACGCTTCCTCCCGACCCTGCGCTTTTTGGGCCGGGCAACAAAGTAGCTGGTGGTTATGACTGGGTGGGTGAGCTCTGGCCCACCTACAGTGGTTCCATCCAGCCTGATCCGAATCCCATTGACTTTGAGGGCCATGGCACCCATGTCGCCGATATTATCGGCGGTCTGCCGTCAGCCCCGGGTGCCGGCGATCAAGGCGTGGCGCCTGGCGTCAACCTCTGGTCCTTCAAAGCGTGCAGCGCTGTTTCCACGTCGTGCAACGGTCTGGCGCTGCTGATGGCTGTTGATGATGCCCTTGACCTCGACAACTCGGATTGGGGCGCCTGCGATCCCGCGACGGATGATGACTGCACCACCTTCGATCCCGCAGACGTGATCAATATGTCGCTGGGCTCGCTGTATGGCCAGCCCGAGGATGATCTCACCCACTTTGCCAATATCGCCTCCTATTACGGCTCTGTAGTGGTTGTCTCGGCGGGTAACAGTGCGGACAAGCCTTACATCGTTGGTTCTCCCTCTGCAGCCTCAGGTGCAATCAGCGTGGCGCAAAGCACGGTGCCTTCCGAGAAGCTTTACAAGATCAATGCCGGCCTTGTGCTGGCGGCAGGCGTGCTACAACCCTGGGGCCCCGGCATCGTAAGCCCTATTTCGGGCGTGCTGCAGTACGGCGATGGCGCTGGCGGCAACCTGTTGGGATGCAATGCCTATCCCGAAGGCTCACTGGCGGGCAAGGTGCTCCTGGTGGATCGCGGCGCCTGCGCCATCAGCGTCAAGGGCGCTAACGGCAGCGCGGCCGGCGCTGTGATGGTGTTGGTAGCTAATAACCAGTTCTCAAATACGCCACCCACGTTCAGTTACGGCGGCGGTGTGGTCACTGCGCCGGTGCTCAGCATCACGCAGAATGACGGCACGATGCTTAAGACGGTGCTCGGCCAGGCCGCCTCGGCCGGTCCGGATGAGTTCATCTTGTTGGAGGATGATATCGTTGCCAGCTCGTCCCGCGGCCCGCGCGTGGCTGATGGGGCCATCAAGCCCGACATCGCGGCCCCCGGCGCCAGCGTTTCGGCGGAGGTGGGCACTGGCAGTGAGAAGACAGCTTTCGGTGGCACCTCCGGCGCGGCACCCATGGTTGCGGGCGCGGCGGCGCTGGTGATCCAGGGCCTTGAGGAGCGCGGTATCTTGCGCGATGCCAATCCTGGCGTGGTTGCGCCCGGCTTATCGCTCACCCCGCTGGTCAAGGCCGCGCTGATGAACAGTGCGAACCCGAACACCTACATCGGCGGCAGCCTGGCCAACGGTGGCCGCGGCTTCCTGGCGCCGATCACGTTGCAGGGCGCAGGCCGTGTTGACGCGCTGCAGGCGTACATGAATGACACCCTCGCAGTGGATGTTACCGACCTATTCGACTGGCTGAACGATCCCACCAGCGATCCTGCTTGTACAGTCTCCACGCCGCCGACCAACGCGCTGACGCACTTGATCATGCCTGAATGGTATAATGGCTCCTACGATTGTATCAGCGCCTATCCATTTGGAAACGACTTCTTCAACGCCTGGAATGCAGTGTCCGGCAGCCTGTCCTTTGGCTATGACGGCGTTGCCGCCACCCACACCGAGACCCGACGCGTTCTGGTAGCGAACGGCGGCGATGACAGCCGGACCTACAACCTGAGCGCGGCGTTCCGCTATCCGGATGATGTGAACAAAGGTGTGGCGTTGACCATCACCCCCTCATCGGTGACAGTGCCCGCGAAGTGGGTCGAACTGGTCGAGGTGACGTTGTCGATCAATGCGGCTGGCCTGCGCGACTGGACCCTTGATGCCGGCACCTTTGGCGGTTCGGGGACCAACATCTACTGCGATATGTCACGGCCCAGCGCGATTAACCCGCGCACTGGCTGCCCCACGCTCACCTTGTTTGAGTATGACGGCTACATCACCGTAGACGGTGGTGCAGATAACACCGTGCGCCTGCCGTGGCAGATCCTGCCTAAGCAGACCGCAGATACCAGCATCGTCGCCAAGACCAGCAGCACCGTCAAGTTCGCCAATGTTAGCCCTTACAAGAGCGCGTTGACCGATGCGTTTGCGTTGGTGGATATCAGCCCCAACAATTGCGAGATCGTAGATGAGGGCGGCAACTGTGTCGAAGACGACTATCAGCCGGGCATCCTCCCGGGTATCAATGCCACCGCCATTGATATCAAAGAGGTGGGTGTGCGCGGTTATACCGTGCCCGACATCACCAAGTTCGCCCAGATCATTACGTCGCCATCGGAACTGATTAACGACGATGTGGTGGACTTTGGTATCACGGTCTACGATGAACCGTACCGCGCTTCACACAACTTCCCCATCGAGTTTGACATCTACGTGGACAGCAACGCTGATGGTGTTGATGACTACGTCGTGTTCAACTATGACGTGACGTTGACCGGCAGCGACGGCCGCAACGCCGTATTCGTGGCTGATATCAACCCGGCGGATGGCACACGTCCACTCCGGCCGTATTTCTACGCCAACACCAACTTCAATTCACAGAACTGGATCTTACCGGTGCCGGCCGCAGCTATCGATGTGATGGCCAGCCAGCAGTTCAAGTTCCAGGTCTATGCGTTTGATGCTTACTTCACGGGCAGCCTGTGGGATTGCTCGCCATACAACTGCATCGATCAGCACACTTACCAAGTGGGCCTGCCGAAGTACCGGCCTGCATCCTGGTTCTTCCCCGTGCCCGCGGCAGGGACGAAGCTCATGGCCTTCATTAAGCCGTTGGGCGGTGCGACTGCTTCACCATCGCAGCGAGGCCTGCTCTTCCTCTACCGCGATGCGCCGGTGGGCCATGAGTCCGACCTGGTGAAGCTGCCGTAACGGTGTAGATCGGTTTTTGCTAGAGCTTGTGCGGGGTGGGCCATTTCGGCTCGCCCCGCACCGCGTTTGCGCTCAAAATCGGTGCGCATACCGTGCCGGGCCGATTGGCTGTCATCCTTTGGCGCGAGGCATGATATAATGGGCCGCACTATGGAGGAGCGCTGCGTGGGAAGACTCTCACTCCTCGTCCTGGCAGGCGGCCGCAGCCGGCGCATGGGCCAGGACAAGGTCTGGTTGATGCTGGACGGCATGCCGCTGATTGAACGCGCCGTCCGCCGCGTGTTGCCGTTGGCGGCCGAGGTGCTGTTGAGCGCCAACGACTGCCCTCGTTGCGAGGTGCTGGCTAGCCGGTTCAGCGAGGATGGCGTGCCGGCGCGCGTTGTTGCCGACCTGCACGGTGGCGCAGGGCCGTTGGCCGGCCTGCATGTGGGGTTGACTGTCGCGCGACACGATCTGCTGCTGGCATTGGCTGCCGACATGCCGTTCGTGAACCTGACGCTGGTTGAGCAGATGGTTGGCCTGGCTGAGGGGTTCGATGCGGTGGTCCCGCGGCTGCCCAGCCCTGACACCGGCGCGTTGGCCTGGGAGCCGCTCCACGCGCTCTATCGGCGGACCTGCCTGCCGGCCATAACGGCTCGGCTGACGGCTGGCGAGCGCCGGGTGGCAAGCTTCTACCCGGACGTGCAGGTGCGTGAAGTCACTGTCGAGATGGTTGCCCGCTGCGATCCTGGGGGATTATCCCTGTTCAACGTGAACACCCCCGATGAATGGCGGCGGGTGCAAGCGCTTGCTCTGTCATCTGACCCGGCTTAAGGGAACAGGCGCGGATGCGATTAGTCACATCCGCGCCTGTATCACCGGGCATAGAACTTACGCAAGGCCGAGAACGAAGTTCCTTATTTCGTTTGAGTTGGTTCGAGCGCAGCCACGACCAACGGTGTCTTGTCCGTAGCCTCATAGTAGCTGCCCAGCCGCTTGGTCAGCGGCGTCTCGTCCAGCAGCAGATCCTGGACGAACTGGTACGACAGCGGCTCGTAAAGCAACTCGGCTGTGAACGTGAACGGCTCGGTGGCGCCGGCCACATCCACCCAATATGACACCAGGTCGCTGCCCCCCATGAAGTTGGCATCCTGCAACGCCTCACCGTAGACTGCAATATCGGCCGGCAGCCGGGCCTTGTTCGCGCCTGCAGGCAGCAACCGGTTGTCCTTCAAGTACTGCGCCCCCCGCAACAGCGTGTAGGTGACGGCGCCCTCGTTGTCACCCATGATCGGCTCGTAGATCTGCACCTGGTCGGGCTCGGTGATCAGGTCGTAGTGCGGCTCGTAGGCCTTGGGGTCGGTGTCCGCGTCGTTGCCAGTGATCGTGCCATCCGGATTGTGTTTGCCCGACTCGAAGATCACCTGGCCGGCCGCGTCGGTCACGGTCACGTGCAGCCACGCGCGCCGCGAGGGGAAGCTGGCCGGGAACTTGTGGCCGGTTAGCGGGGTCACCTGAAGCTGCGCGGCCAGCGTATCGCCCTGCAAGGCCAGGCTCTTCAGCGCCAGGGTCGCCGAGCGTTCGCCGATCTGCTCGGTCACTCGAGCAAGGGTCGCCTCGAAGTGCGCCGGGTCGGCCGTGACCTCCAGTTCAGCGCCCCAATCCCGCAGGATCTTCAGCATGATCGCGTTGCCGCCCACGAAGAAGTGCTGGTAGAACGGTTCGCGCGCCGGGAGGCCGCCGGGCACCGTTGAGATGACCACCCCGCCCTGGGCCTGCGGCATGTGGCAGCTCTGGCACGAGGCCCCCGAGGCGCCAAAGCTGCTGTACTGCCACTCGGTGTACGGTGTCTGCTCCGGGAACTCGCCCAGGATGTTGCCCTCTGCATCTACGTAGGGCGTGTAGAGGTTATGGCATGTGGCGCAGTGTTCGGCCGAATCTATGTGCGGGCCGTGGACGGGGTTGAAGCCGGTGCTGGCCTGCATCACCTCGGCCACCGGCTCCGGGTAGGGGCCATAGATCAGGCGGTCGGGCGGGTCCGTGTCGGTGTCAATCTTGTAACCGCCGCTGAAGCTTTCCATCTCGCCGAAGTCCGCGTCGGTCACCTGGTGGCACAGGGTGCACGATACGCCCTCGATGGCCGCGGGGTGCAGCGGGTTGGCGGCGTTGAAGAGGCCGTCCCCGAGCGCGGTCACCGGCTGGCCCTGAACCACTGCCTGCGTCTCGGCCATGGGCATGTGGCAAGCGGTGCATTTCTTTTCGATGACCTCTTGCAGCGCGGGAAACCGCGCGACCTCAGAGCTCACCTTGGCCTGCCAGATCGGATCCCTGGCCGCGTTGGCCATCATGGTGGAGCGCCAGTGCGTGGGCATGGAGACGTCAACCCCGGCCTCATCCTTCAGCCCGACGTGACACGCAGCGCACAGCCCTGAACCGGAGAAGTCATCGGTGGTGAAGGTGGACAGTACAGTGTCCACCGCGGGCCGGCGGGTGGGGCCGCGGCCGGCGCCCGCCTGGCTGGCAAACGATGGTGGTTCGGGGGTGGGGGTGGGATTGGCCACCGGGATCAGCGATGGGATCGGCGTGGGCGCGGGCCCTGCTAGTGGGGGCGGCGTGCCGCAGCCGGCCAGCAGCGGGACGATCAGGAGCACCAAAAGCAGCAGGGCGGTCGCGCGCGTGTTGTGGTGGCGCATGTTCGTGTTCCTCCTCCGTCGTGGCGTGTGATGGGCCGGCGTCAAGCGCGGTGGGGCGATCGCCTTTGCCGCCCACTTACCGAGATTATATCATCTTTTGCGCAAGAGGGCACAAGATCAAGAAAATGCGCGCAGGTCCGAGATTGCCACATGCGCGGCGTCCAGGGTGGTTCGGGCCTGCTCGGCCTGTGCCCATGGGAAACGGAGCGCGATGCCGCAATCGCTGGAGAACTCGCGCGGGGTGGGGATCAGTTTCACCGTCAACCCCGCGCGCTGCAATACCTTCTCGGCGCGCAAGGCCGCGGATGTGGTATGAAACAGGACGACGCCGTATTCGCTCATGTTGCCAGGACCTCCGCCACGGCCACAACGGCCTTCTTCACATTGTCCAGCGTGGTGCTGAACCCGCCCGCTAGGCGCACTGTGCCCTGGGGGAACGTTCCGAGGGTCCGGTGTGCGGCCGGCGCGCAATGCAACCCTACCCGGCATAGGATGTCGTGCTCCTCGTCCAGCCGCAGCCCGATCTCGGAGACGCGGCGGCCGGCCGCGGTGAATGAGAGGGTGGCAGTGCGCTGGGTGGGATCGGCCGGGCCGTAGACGGTGACGCCGGGGATGTTGGCCAGGCCCTCGACCAGGACGCGTATCAGTTCAATCTCGTGCTCGCGAATGGCCGTCACGCCGTGTCGCAGCACATAGCGCGCCCCTGCGCCCAGCCCGGCGATGCCGACCCCGTTGGGGGTGCCGCTCTCGAACTTGTCCGGACAGTCCTCCGGCTGGATCTCAAACTCGGAGCGGCTGCCGGTTCCCCCACGGAAGAGGGGGTCGAGCGTGGCCGTGTCCACCCGCTCGCCGATCACCAAGCCGCCGGTGCCGGGCGGGCCGAGCGGGGCCTTGTGGCCGGTGAATGCCAGCAGGTCAATGCCCAGGGCCGGCATGTCAATGGGCACGGCGCCGGCCGTCTGCGCCGCGTCCACCAGCAGCAACGCACCGGCACGGCGGGCCAGCTCCGCCACGGGGGCCACGGGCAGGATTGTCCCCATAACGTTGCTGGCGTGGTTGAGCACGACCAAGCGCGTGCCGGGGGTGATCGCGCGCTCGGCTGCGGCCAGATCCAGCGTGCCGTCGGAGAGGCAGGGGATGATGGATAGCTCGATGCCCAACGGTTCAGAAACCAGGTTTCTGAGGCGTTCCATCCCCCGCAGCGGTCGCATCACTGCGTTGTGCTCGATGCCGCTGGTCACGACCCGGTCGCCCGGCCGCAGGATGCCGTGCAGCGCGATGTTGATGGCGTGCGTGGCGTTCAGCGTAAAGACCACCCGCAGCGGATCGGCCGCGTTGAACAACTCGGCCACCGCCTCGCGCGCGTCGTAGACGATGCGGCCGGCCTGCACCGACAGCCGATGCCCGGAACGGCCGGGGTTGCCGCCCGCGTGCTCCAGGAAATCGTGCATGGCCGCCAGCACCTCCGGCGGCTTAGGCCAGGATGTGGCCGCGTGGTCAAGGTAGATCATGATAGTCCTTTAGTCTGGTAGTCTCATGGTCGGGTAGTCCCATACCTGACTACTCGATTTCAATTCCTATGCCTTCCACCACTTCCCCAACGACCCATAACGGCTGGCCTGCGTCATCCGCTGACGCTTCCAGTTCCGCCAGCCGACCCGCAGGTACAGCCATCAGCAGGCCGCCGCTGGTTTCGGGCGTGAAGAGCAATAACTGCATTTCGTCTGGGACCCCCGAGCCAAATGCCACACCGCAGCCAAAGTATTCCTGATTGCGGTTCGCGCCGGCGGGGAAGAGCCACTGTTCCGCATACTCGCGCGCGCCGGGCAGGAAGGGCAGATCGGCCAGGCGGAACCGCAGGCCCACCCCGCTCAGGGCCGCCATCTCGCTGGCGTGGCCCAGCAGGCCGAAGCCGGTGATGTCGGTGGCCGCCCGGATGCCGATCCGTTGGCCCAGCCCGGCCGCGCCGCGGTTGAGCCGCGCCATGCTCGCCGCAGCCGCAGCCACGTGATCCGGCTCGGCCACGCCGCCCTTGAACGCGGTGGCCACCATGCCCGCGCCCAGCGGCTTGGTTAGCGCAAGCAAATCGCGGGGCCGCGCGGACCCTTTGGCCCAGACGCGGTCAGGGTGCACGACCCCCAGGACAGACAGCCCATATTTGGGTTCCTTGTCGTCCACGGTGTGGCCGCCGGCCAGCACGCCGCCCGCCTCTGCCACTTTATCTGCGCCCCCGCGCAGGATCTGGCCGATAACCTCGGGATCCATGTCGGCCGGGAACGCGCAGATGTTCAGGGCCAGCAGCACCTCGCCACCCATGGCGTACACGTCGCTCAACGCATTCGCGGCCGCGATGGCGCCGTACTGGTAAGGGTCATCCACGATAGGCGTGAAGAAGTCCAGCGTGTGGATGACCGCCAGGTCGGGGGTCAGGCGGTAGACGGCCGCGTCATCGGCCTTCTCCAGCCCCACCAGGAGGTCGGGGAAGTCCGCGTTGCGGAATAAACCTTGCAAGTGGCGCAGCACCTGCGCCAGGGCCGCGGGGGCCCGTTTGGCCGCTCAGCCGGCCGCGGCCGACATCTGGGTCAGCCTTCGGGTGTCTTCGCTCATAAGGATGCTACCTTTCCCGCGCGCAGCAGCGTCTCGGCGATGGTGTACATGTTGGACACCTCACCGACCGCGATCTTATCCTTCAGGCCGAAATGCCCCAGGCACGTGCCGCAGGCCAGGATCTCGATCCCCTGGTCGCACAGCGCCCGCAGGTCTTCGAGCACCGGCGAGCCTTCAACCACCAATTTGACGCCGCTGTTCAAGAAGATGATGGTGGCAGGCTTGGGTTCCGTCTGGCCCAGGACATGGAAGAAGCCGCGGATCAGGATGCTGCCCAGTTCGTCGTCCCCACGGCCCATGGTGTCGCCGGGGATGGCCAGCACCAACGGCCCCGCCGCCGCAGCCTTAACCTCAACCTTAGCCTCAGCCTCAACCTTGCCGATGCTCAGGTAGATGCCGTCGCTGCGCTGCTCAGCCTGGACGACGCAGCCGGCCTTCTCAGCCATGCGGGTCACGTTTTGCCGGGCCGTGTCGTTGTCCACGATGGTCAGCACCGCGTTGCTCTCGGCCAGCGCCGTGCGGGTCAGAAGCACAGGCTGGGGGCACGCCAGCCCGCGTGCATCGATGGTTTTGGGCATAAGACCCTCCTGGCAGACCGGACAGGTCCCGCGGACCTGTCCGGTCTGGTGATGTTACTTCGTAAGCGTCAGCACGAACCCGTCGCCCTTGCCCTCCACCGCCACCTTGCAGCCGGCGCTTTGGGCCATGCGCGAGACGTTATCACGCGACGTGCCGGTGTCCACATACACTTTGATGGGGAACTGGCCTTGCTGGATCGCCTTCCGGGTCAGGATGACCGGCTGTGGGCACGACAGGCCGGTCGCATCTACGATTTTGATGTCGCTCATCTTGATCTCCTTGTGGCTTATGCCGGCTCGCGCATGGTCAGGCCCAGCACGACGCAGAAGGCCAGGCCCACCAGCACGGCGGCCGGCCCGTAGGGGCTGGGGCCTGTGGCCGAGCTGGCCAGGTTGAAGTTGTGCGCGAAGCCCGCGCCGACGATCATGCCCAGGGAAAAGATGGCGGCATCGCCATCCCCCTCGCCCGACATCATGAGTTGCCGGCCAGGGCAGCCGCCGGCCAGGGTGAACGCGAGGCCGGCCAGCACCATGCCGCCGAAGTTCCACAGCGCGTTGGCGTGCGCTACCGGCTGATTCGCAAACCCCGCCTTGAACTGGCCGAGGACCAGGTTGGTGATGAACGCGGCTACGATGACCGCAGCGATGCCCCAGAAGAGGTGTGGGTCGCGCGTCAGCATGAGATCGCGCACGCCGCCGACGGTGCAGAACCGGCTGCGCTGCGCCAGGAAGCCGATCAGCAAGCCTACAGCCAGGGCGATGAGCAGGGGCGCGTGCTGGCTGCCGGGCCCGGTTGTAGAGAAGAAGATCGGGCCGACCGGTCGGCCCTCGGCGTTGCGGCCGAAGAGAGGCGCGGCGACCAATAGGATCAGCAGCCCCACCATCAGCGCGGGCATCAGCCAGCCCAGCGCAACTGGCGCCGGTCGGTTGCGACCGAGGCTGTAGCCCATGCGTAGAAACATAACACCGAGCGCGATGCCGGCTGCCAGCCCAAGGATGCCGGGAATGGCGTTCCAGTCGCCGCCGCCCAGGCGCAGGTAGGCACGCCACGGGCAGCCCAGGAAGATCAAGGCGCCGATCATGGCGAAGATGCCTAGCAGGAAGCGGGCCAGCGGCGCCGAACCGTTGCGTGGCTTGAACTCGCGAAAGAGCAGGGCCGCGATCAATGAGCCGAGCACGAAGCCGATGATCTCGGGCCGGATGTACTGCACGACGGCCGCCCGGTGCAGGCCCAGCGCACCTGCGATATCGCGGTTGAAACAGGCAACACAGATACCCATGTTGCCGGGGTTGCCGAGCTTGACGAGGATCGGGGCCAACACGCCCACGGCGATGCCCGTGATGATCGGGCCCCAGCGGGATGCAAAGAAACGACCAAGGGACGACATGGTAGATTCCTCCGTTGCGAGATGGTTGCAGGATAGGGCATAGCGCACGCCCAACCTGCGCAACAGGGGAACCGGGGATCAAGCAGTGGTCGCGCGGTTCACTTAGGCATCCAAGCAGGAGGCGAGCGCCGTCCGGTAGGTCAGCCGATGCACGACGTGCATCATGCCGACCAAGGTTCATGTGCGGCGATGTAATACTACCACGGCGTCACCTCCTTTCTGGACAGGCAAGACGGGGTCAATCCGGTGCTTGGTTGAGCATAACATAAACGTGATGGATTGCGCAAATTGTGGCTGGCTTCACAGGCCCCTCGTCTACTGCCGGTATGCCGGTTTGCGCCTTGACAAAGCCTGTCAACCGTGTTACCGTTTTGGCAGCTATCCATCGCATTGCCCACAAGGAGGCTCCAATGAAGGAAAATGCGCTACACCTCAAGCATTTGGTCAAGCCCGGTCAGAAGATCAAACTGAAGGATTACGCGCCCGGCGACACGGGCGCATTCAAAGATAAGGCGGAGGTTCAGGAACTGCTGACGGATGACAAGCAGGAGCTGGTCAAGCTTCAAGAGCTGCTCTACGCAGAAGGCAAACACGCTCTGCTGGTGGTGCTGCAAGCCATGGACACCGGCGGCAAGGATGGCGTCATCCGGCATGTGATGGGCGGGATCAACCCCCAGGGGTGTCAGGTGACTCCGTTCAAGGTGCCGACGGCGGAGGAGTTGGCCCATGACTATCTCTGGCGCGTCCACAAGGCAGTGCCCCCCAAGCGGATGATCGGCATTTTCAATCGTTCACACTATGAGGACGTATTGGTGGTTCGTGTGCACAACCTGGTGCCGAAGGATGTGTGGAGCCAGCGTTATGACCAGATTAACGCGTTCGAGAGACACCTGGCCGAGAACGGCGTCACCATCCTGAAGTTCTTCTTGCACATCTCCAAGAAGGAGCAGAAGAAGCGGCTTCAGGAAAGAGTGGATGACCCAGCCAAGCACTGGAAGTTTTCGTTTGGCGATCTCAAGGAGCGTGAGATCTGGGATCAGTACATGGAGGCTTACGAAGATATGCTGAACCTGACCAGCACGCCGTGGGCCCCGTGGCATCTGGTGCCGTCGAACCGGAAGTGGTATCGCAACCTGGTAGTGAGCCGCGTCATCCGGGAGACGTTGGAAGGCTTTGAAATGCAATGGCCTGAACCGGAAGGCGATCTGTCTACGGTCGTTATCCCGGATTGATCTGATCCGAAAGTGGGACGCTGACGAACGCGGATAATCGGCTCTTCATCCCCGCTTGGGCCGCCCGCGATATGGACGCTAGTCGGAACGCAAGAACAGGTAGGAACGGTTGGTCTGCCAGAGTGGGCAGACAGCGCCGTTGCACCAGGCGCGAAACTCGACTAACTGACCCGGATTCAGCGGCCAGTCCACCGGTCCCTCATCGCCGGAGTTGATCCACTCCTGCGAAACGCGTAAAGTAACCACAGCCTGTGACCAGACCGTCGGCGGCAAGAAGAGGGGGCGCAGGCCGTCTACAATTACCAGGTAGCCTGGCTGATCTCCCTCTACTGCGCTATCGATATCGTTTTGGCGTTGAACCTCGCTGACCACACCCTGGGCGATGATCTCTTGGGCCATCAATGCCGGGTCGCCGGTTTCCAGCTTCAATTCCTTCAGGATGGTTTCACCGTTACTATCGATAACGCGCAGCGTGTAGGTCTCGCTAGCAAGTTTCGGGCATACCAGTTTTGTGCCTTCACCTGCGACCCCCTGGTCATTGATATAGATCGCACGCACGTTTTCCACCTGCCAGTGCAACGTGGTGCATGTGTTAGCCGCCAATGAGTACTGTTCGGACCAGTAGCGAATCGCGTTGGTGGTTGCCGGGGACACGACGATCAGCAACCTGCGTGTTGTCACGCTGTCGTCGGTGTTGACCACTCGCAGCTCATATTCAGTGGTGGCCGCAGGGCAGACTGGCGTGCTCTCTTCGCCCGACACCCCTTGATTGTTGAGATACACAGCCTTCACACCGGTGACGCTCCAACGCAAGGTGGTGCAGCCGCCTGCCAGGATCTGGTAATCGTCGGCCGTGAAATCAATCGCAGCCTGGTTGGCTGGTACAACCAGAATGCCGATGCTGCGCTCCTGGATGCCACTGCTGCTGGTGATGCGCAACGTGTAAGTGGTGGTGCGCACTGGACAGACCGGTTGAGAGCTTGTGCCCACGGTTGGCGAGCCATCCAAAAACACTGATATGGCATTCTCGATCTGCCAGTGAAGGGTGGTGCATTCGCCAGCTTGTAACGTGTAGCGTTCAGCCCAAAAGTCGCTGGCCCATGCCGGCCGTGTCGGTGTGGGGCTGGGGATGACGCTTGATGGCGTTGGGGCTGGCGTTGGGGTTTCCGCCAGGTCGCCACCGCTGGGTGTCGGGCGGCGAGTGGGGACGCCGGGAACAGCGCTGGGGGCTGCCGCGGGGGTCTCGCTCCCGTTGGGTGTAACGATCGCAACCAGCGTTCCAGAGGGCGCGGCCGTGGCCTGCAAGGTGGCCGTCGGCGCAGGTCGTGCTGCCAATTGGATCTCAACGTCGTTACTCACGGGCCGCCATTCGCCGTTCGTTTCCACCTCCAGGGTGAAACGGTATTGGCCCAGGCCGCCGGTAGCCAGGATCGGGTCCAAGGGCAGGGCGATGTCAGTGGCGGGTTGCTGCAGCAGGGTCGTCCCGTTCAAGCGCACGTGCCAGCGAAGGTTCGCCTGGCCCTCAGCGGCCAATTGTGGCCGGATGATGGCCATGCCTTGTGCCTGGATCGGCAGGATCTGGGTGTATTCGATACCGTTGCTTAACCGGCGGGTCGGGGCAGCAGCGTCTGATACGATCAACGCGGCGTAGAAGCTGGTGCTGGCGCCGGGAAGGACAGCCAGATCACCCGGCATAACGTCGAATGCCTGCGAAAATTCGACGACGCCGTTGGCCTGGCCGGGGGCAGGCTTGAACCAGAGCGGTATCTCGTCTATCGTCTTGTCCAATGTGTCATCGCCGGTGATCCGGCCAGCGCCGCCCGATGTGTCCTGCTTCAGCAAGATCCTGGCTACGATGTACTCGCCCTGTAAAGTGGGCAACACGGAATAGCGGTATACGCCAGCTGCGATGAGTGATACCGTAGCCTGGTCCGGCTCAGTTGCGGGCCGGATCAGCGCCAGTGTCGCGTCGGCCAGGTTCCATTGTCCCAACAACGCATAAAGCCCCGGTGTGTTGGCTCCGAATTGGATGGCTGTGCCTGCGCGCCGGCCGTTGATGCGCACCCAATTGCTGCCCGTCCAGCGGTAGGGGGCGATGTCATACTGATCGGTGGCAAGCTGCGCGGGTAACGGAAAGCGCAACAAAGCAACGCCGGTCAGGGCGCCTCCCTCCAAGGCCAATTCATAAGCCTGGCCCACCAGGCTGTAGGGGACAGGGGCGACCGGCGCGCTGGCTTTGACACGCAGCGTCACAGCCGCTTTGCTGGCGAGCGATTGGGGTGGCAAGCTGACTTCGGCGCCGTCGGCTAGGGCGACCACACCACCCGTCTCCGGTTCCACCAGCTTGATGGCCTCTGCCGCAGGCAGCACCGCCCGGGTTTGCTCTGGGGTCGGAGACGGCGTCGTGGGCAGGGGTGTCGGTGTTCCGCGCACACAAGCGCCCACGCCGATCAACAGCGCCAGCATGACGGCTAACAGTAGTTCTTGCGTGAATCGTCTTCTCATAAACATCCCCAGCGAAGCACCCGGGCGCGCAGTCAGGTTACAGATTACAGTCGGCCACCTTGGTTATCGAGCCGCTCAGCCGGCCCGGTCTCCTCTGGTAAGGGGCGCGGCCGCCCTCGTCCCAAGGAGCGGATATCGCTAAACCAACGCGGCACGCGTTCGGATAAGCGCTGGCGATATAGCACCGCCAAGATCAGAAGCCAGCCCAGCACCAGGAACCCCAGCAATGGCTGCTCCGAGAAGATAACCCCGGCTGCAAAGAGATCGATCAGGCGCAGGCATAGGATGCCGACTGCTTTTCGTCGGGTGCTGAACCAGGCCACCATCGCCACAGCCAGGAATACCACTGCTATTACCACGGGCAGGTAATCTGCCGTCACCAGGTAGCCCAAGATGCCCAAGTAGAAAGCGGCGTCGATGGGGAAGTCGTAAGGCCCCAGTTTCGTGGGGGTCGCGCTGCGCCGCGCTGCCCAACCGTCCAGTTGATCGGTGGTCCAGGCGAGCACTGTGATCCCCACAGCAACTGGCAGCGCGTCGGCGCCGTGAGCCGGGCCCAGCCAGAGCAACAGGCCCGCGGCCGCGACGCGAGACAGGGTGAGCAGGTCGGCAAGCAGTGCATACATATATCTAAGTATAGCATGGTTCGGTGCATTCGGCCAACACAGAGCTTATGCTCTTTGTACAATCTTTGTTGATGGTTGTGCGAGAACAGGAAGCCGCGCTACAGCTTTCACTGAGGGCGCTCGGGTATATTTTGCACAGCTATGTATGTGAGAAACGAGTACTGTATAGGTTGCTGAAAGGAGAATCTACGATGAGTTGGGCGTGGCGTTTGGGAACAATCCGTGGGATCGATATCAAAGTTCATCTCACGTTCGTGTTTGCCCTGTTGTGGGGCGCATTGGTGTTGGGCCAGAGCGGTCCTGGTGGCTGGCTGTACGGCATCGCGTTGACGGTGATCTTGTTCGGGATCGTGCTCCTCCACGAGTTAGGGCACTCGCTGGCCGCGCAGCGTTATGGTATTTCGGTCAACGATATCGTACTGCTGCCCATCGGCGGGGTGGCACGACTCAGCCGAATGCCAGAGAAGCCGGCCCAAGAGCTGGTGGTGGCCCTGGCCGGGCCGGCGGTGAATCTGGCGTTGGTGCTGTTGCTGACGCCCCTTCTGGTCACTGGGATGATCCTGGGATGGGGTATGGGTGGCGAGTTCGCGCTGCCAGCCTTGACACAGCCCGGTCTGCTGAATCTCGTGGCGTTCCTGGTGGTGATCAACGTTTCGTTGCTGCTGTTCAACATGCTGCCGGCCTTTCCGATGGATGGTGGACGGGTGCTGCGCGCGTTGTTGGCGCTCCGCCTGCCCTATGCCCGTGCGACCGACATCGCCGCGACAGTCGGACGAGGGTTCGCCGTTGCCTTCGGCCTCTTTGGCCTGCTGTCTGGCAACCTGACGCTGGCGCTGGTGGCGGTGTTTGTGTTCTTCGGCGCAGGGGCTGAAGCCCAGGAGGTGGCTCAACGCGAGCAGTTGCGCGGCCTGATAGTGTCCGAGGTGATCGATAACCAGGCGCCGCTTTTGCCCGCCCATCTGCCGGCATACACCGCATTCGAAAGACTTGTGCGTTCCCCATATTCGGCCCTGGCTGTGGCCGATGAGGCCGGCCAGGTCATCGGGGTGGTCACGCGCTGGGGCATGCAGCGGCGCTGGACTGAGGGCGTCCGCGGCCCGATTGCGTTGTTTGCCGAGTCACCTGCCCTGGTGCTCCAATGCGGCACCCCCCTGGAGTTGGCGCGCCAACAGATGGCTGATGCGCAGGCGCCTGTGGTGGCGGTCTACTGCGGCAACAGCTTCGAAGGGCTACTGGATCTTGAAACCATCAGCCGCGCGCTCACCCTTCGCGGCCAGATGGAATGGTTACGCGGCGCCCGGTCACCGTTGACCAGCCGAGCTTGATAACGGACCCCGCTTTGTGGCGCTCGGCGTTTGTCAACGAAGGCAAGCGCCGGGCGCCTTTGCATGGCTCGCCCAAAACCGCTATAATAGCCATCTTGCCGGCCTGATGTCAGGCCGGGCGGCCTGTACCGTGTTTTGCTTTGGGGTGAGCCATCATGACGCCGATCGTACAACTGCTTTTCGAGCTGAGCATCCTGATCGCTGCGGCGAAGTTTGCGGGCTATCTGAGCAGCCGCCTGGGCCAGCCCGCAGTGTTGGGTGAGATCCTGGCTGGTTTGCTGCTGGGGCCATCGCTGATCAACCTTGAAGCCCTGCCATTTCTCAGCTCGCCGCACTTGCCGGAGACAGTCAGCGAACTGGCTGAGATCGGCGTCGTGTTCCTGATGTTTCTGGCGGGCCTCGAAGCCGACCTGGGCCAGATGCGCAAGGCGGGCCGTGTAGTGCTGTTGGCTGGGCTGTTAGGGGTGGCGGTGCCCTTGCTGTTGGGCACGTTGACTGTATTGCCGTTTGGCTACGAGATCGTGCCGGCTCTAGCGATCGGTATGTTGCTCACAGCCACCAGCGTGAGCATTTCGGCGCAGACTTTGCTGGAGTTGGGGGTGCTGCGCAGCCGCGAAGGGATAGCACTGCTGGGCGCGGCCGTAGTGGATGATGTGGTGGTGATCCTGCTGCTATCGATCTTCATCGCGTTAGCCACCGGTGGCGGCGGCGGCTTTGTCGGCATCCTGGTCCTGCTGTTGCGCGTGCTGCTCTTCATGGCCCTGTTTGGCGCTGTCGGCTGGTTCTTGGTCCCGCGGCTGTTGACCCATGTTGACCGGTTGCCCATCAGCCAGGGCGCGCTGGCGGCGGCCGTGATCGTTGCCATGGTCTTCGCCTGGTCGGCCGAGGCCATCGGCAACGTGGCGATGATCACTGGTTCGTTCATGGCGGGGATATTTGCTGGGCGATCCAGCGTGCACCGCCGGGTCTTTGAAGGCGTGAGTGCGCTGACCTATGGCTTTTTCGTGCCGATCTTCTTCGTCAATATCGGCTTGCATGCGAATATCTGGGAATTGCGTGGCGAATTGGTGTTGATTACGGTGTTGGTCACGCTGGTCGCTGTAATTTCGAAGGTGCTGGGTTCGGGCCTGGGCGCGCTGGCAGGTGGCTTCACGCCGCCACAATCCCTGCGCCTCGGCATCGGGATGATCTCGCGCGGTGAGGTCGGCCTGATCGTTGCGCAACTCCTGGTGAGCAACGGCATCGTGCCCGCGGAGATCACGACACTGGCTGTGATCATGGTGCTGGTGACGACGTTGGTGACGCCGCCGTTGCTGCGCCTGGTTTTTCCGCGGCCAACCGGGCACGCTGTACCGCAGACAGAGGCTGCATAGAGGCTTAAGCTAGAAGCAGGAGGAGACTATGCCAACGATGATCATCCTGGTTCTTGACGACATCGCCAAGCTTGACGATGTCATGTTGGCCTGGCGCAAGGCAGGCAGTCGCGGGATCACCATCCTGGAAAGCAGCGGCGCCGCCCGACTGCTGGCGCACAGCGGCGCGCGGGATGATCTACCGATCTTCCCTGGCTTGCGCAGCCTGGCCGCGCATCAGGAGATCCACCATCGCACATTGTTCACCGTTTTGGATGATGCGGTGGATTTGAAGGCGTTCTTTGATGCCACGGAAGTGGTTACCGGGAAGCTGGATGAGCCGAGCACGGGCGTAATGATCGCGTTGCCGGTGGTGATGGCGCGCGGGATCAACCGGCGAACGAGATGATCACCCTGGCCTTGATCTCGGACCTCCACGCTAACCTGCCGGCGTTGGAAGCCGTGGTTGATGCGGTTCGAGCGCGGCGCCCCGACGCGGTGTACGTGCTTGGCGACATGGTGAACGGCTGCGCCTGGCCGGCCGAGACCCTGGATTTGGCGATAGCCCAAGGCTGGCCCATGCTGCTGGGGAATCACGACGATGCCGTGTTGCAACTCGGCACCCCGCGCATGGAGGCCCGCTACGGCGACCGGCGGCGTTATGCCACGCTCTGGTGGACGCGTGCGCGCTTGAGTGCGTCGCACCTTGCGCTGTTGGCAGATCTTCCGCTGACCTTTGGCTTGATGCTCCCCGGCGCGCCGCCGCTACGGCTGGTACATGGCTTGCCGGGCAACTTCTTCGCCGGTTTCCGGCCCGATTCACCGGAGGATTGGGCGCTGCGTCATCTGGCCGGCGTCGCGGAGCAGGTGGTGGTGGGTGGGCATACCCACGTCACCATGGTGAGGTCGCTGGGCCGCTGGACAGTGGTCAATAGTGGTTCGGTGGGTGCGTCATACGACGGGGATCCGCGCGCGGCATATATCTGGCTGGCCGGCGACGCCGAGGGCTGGCGGGCTGAGGTCTGCCGTGTGGCGTATGACTTGGCCGCCGTGGATGAGGGCTACCGGGCCTCAGGCCTGGCGCGCGAAGCGAACGCACTGGGCGAGATGTTCCACCGTTCGGTGTTGACCGGCCAGCCGTGGGTGTCCGATTTTGCCTGGTGGATCCGTCAACAGTCGGCCGATGTGGTCGCAGACCCGCAGTGCGCGCTGCGCCGCTACGAGGCCGCCCATGGGCCTGGCCGGTGGGCGTTTCCTTATGCTGGGTGAGCCTGTTCAGGATTTGTGTTGGTATAAGGAGAAATGATGGCTTTCTTTGAAGGGCTCATTGAAACTGAAGACGGCGCGTCGGTTGGCGTGGCCTATGTCGGTGGCGCCGCCTTCTACGTGATTGACGACCATGGGTTTCATCGCCACGTCGAAGCGCGTGACGTTGACCGTGTGGTGCTGGGCCAATTCCTGGCGCAGTTGCAGGAGCATCCCGACGAAGCCGCCAGGGCGATGCTTCAGTTGATGGGGCAAGATGACCTGTTCACCAAGGCGATGGTGGATGCGACCTTGCGTAACATCAACCTGGAGCAGATCCTGGATCAACACATGCCAGCGGAGGCGCGCCAGTGGCTCGGGATGCTTGGTTTTCGGATCGTCGTTGACTTGCGCGGAGAGCTTGTGCGCGTGGATATGCCGACCGCGCCGGCCGATTGGGATGAGGAGTGAGGCTCGAAGGCATTTGACACGCCTTCGAGTTGTGCTATACTTCACATCGTAAAAGCAATACACCTTCGGGGCAGGGTGAGGGCAAGGGCCCGATTCCCGACCGGCGGTATGGCCGCAAGGCCGAGCCCGCGAGCGATGCCGGCGCAAGGCGCTGATCGCAGACCCGGTGTGATGCCGGGGCCGACGGTACAGTCCGGATGGAAGAAGGTGCGTGCGCTACCGGATGAGCGTGTCAGGCCGGTAACACGCGTGCGTATGCCCCAGGGTGGCTGCCCTGGGGCTTTTTGTTGCACACGTATTGGAAATGAGTCGCGGATGAGTTTACAAGATCTGTGGCGTGGTCCAGCAAGGGCGGGACGGCGGTTCGTGCGCATTGACCTGGCGCTGGTGCCGTTGGCTCTGACCACCTTCTTGCTCTCGTGGGAGCTGCTGGTGCGCTGGCGGGCGTATCCATCCTTTTTTCTGCCCAGTCCTGGCGTGGTGTGGGCGCGATTCCTGGCCTTAGCGGGTGATGGCACCCTGGTGCTGCACATGCGCGTCACCCTCCTGGAGATCTTCGCCGGTTTGGCGCTTGGCCTCACGGTGGCTACGGTGATCGGTTACGGGCTGGCGAAGTCGCCGTTGTTGGAGCGGATCTTATCCCCGTACATCGTGGCGTCGCAGGCGGTTCCGATCGTCGCGTTGGCGCCGCTGCTGGTGGTCTGGTTCGGCTTTGGCAGCCTGTCCAAGATCCTGGTGTGCGCGCTCACGGTGTTCTTTCCTGCCCTGGTGAACACCATCGTGGGCATCCGTTCGGTGGAGCCTGACTTGCGCGCGCTGATGCGTTCGCTGCAAGCCAGCCGCTGGCAGACTCTCGTCATGCTGGAAGTGCCGGCGGCGTTACCGGTGTTGTTTGCCGGCCTCAAGGTGTCAGTAACGCTGGCGGTTATCGGCGCAGTGGTGGGCGAGTTCGTGGGCGCCGATCGGGGCCTGGGCTTCTTGATCAACCTGGCGCGCGGCATCCTTGATACACCGATGTTGTTCGTTGCTTTGTTCACGCTCGTTTTTATTGCACTGGCGCTATATACGGCGGTCGTTCTCATCGAATACGTGGTCCTGCGTTGGCAGCGTGTGGTATGAATGAGCGATCACTAAAGCATGGATCACGCAGCATGCATCACGCAAGGAGAGGCAAACACATGCGACACATCATCTTCGTTGCGAGTCTTATCATCGTCCTGACCGGTTGTGTGCCCATCGCTCCCGCCAGTCAGACAGCGACCGCGGTTGCCACCTCTGTCGCCCAGCGGACGCCGGTCAAGCTGACCCTCGCCATGGGTTACATTCCCAGCGTGCAGTTTGCGCCGTTCTATGTGGCGCAGGCGCGTGGTTACTTCCGGGACGCGGGCCTGGATATCACCTTCCGCTACGGCTTCGAGAGCGACCTGCTGAAGCTGGTGGGCACGGACGAGCTTCAGTTCATGATCGGCAGCGGCGAGGAGGTCATCCTGGGCCGCAGCCAGGGCCTGCCGGTGCGCTATGTGATGCGCTGGTATCGGGAGTTCCCCGTGGTGCTGTTCGCTAAAGCCGGCCAGGGCATCACTTCACCAGCCGACCTGGTCGGCAAGCAGGTGGGCCTGCCCGGCCTGTTCGGCGCCAGCTATGTCGGCTGGGAGGCCATCGTCTATGCCTCGGGCCTGGACGCGACCCGGGTGCGGCTGCAAAGTATCGGCTTCACCCAGGCTTCCGCGGTCAGCCAAGGGCAGGTGGACGCGGCCATGGATTACGTCGTGAATGGGCCGGTGCAGCTCCGCCTGGCTGGCGAGCCAGTGACGGTGATCCCGGTATCCGATTTCATTGACCTGCCTTCCAACGGCATCATCACCAACGACAAGACCATCGCGGAGCAGCCTGAACTGGTGCAAGCCCTGGTGGACGCCTTGCTGCGCGGCCTGGTTGACACCCTCGCCGACCCCGACGCCGCGTTCGAGATCAGCTTGCAGGCCGTCCCCGAGGCGGGCGGAACCCAGGCCGCGGTCAGCCGGGCGATCTTCGATGAGTCGCTGAAGCTATGGCAGGCTGCCCCTGCGGATCTCGGGCGGTCAGACCCCGAAGCGTGGGCTAACGCAGCAATCTTTATGCAGCAGATGGGCCTGATCCAGACCGCCGTGGACGCCGAGACCCTGTTCACCAACGAGTTCATTCGGTGATGCCACCCCTGCTCGAAGCGCACGCGCTGCATATGACCTTCTACGATCCGTATCGCGCGGATCTGCTGGCGCTGCACGGGATGTCGTTGGCCGCGGCGGAAGGCGAGTTCCTGGCCATCGTCGGGCCTTCGGGGTGCGGCAAGAGCACGCTATTGCGCCTGCTGGCGGGCCTGTTGCAACCAATCTCCGGTGAGGTGCGCTTCCGCGGCCAGCCGCATACCGCCCCGCGCCGCGAGATCGGCTTCGTTTTTCAGCGCGCCAACTTGATGCCCTGGCGCACCGTGCTCGGCAACATCCTCTTGCCGCTGGAGGTTGACGGCACACCCAAGGCCAAGCGGGAGGCGCGGGCGCGCGAGCAGATCGCCCTGGTGGGCCTGGATGGGTTCGCGGACGCATATCCCCGTCAGCTTTCCGGGGGCATGCAGCAGCGGGTGGCGTTGGCGCGCGCGCTGATCCATGATCCCAGTGTGCTCCTGCTGGATGAGCCGTTCGGCTCGCTCGATGCACTGACGCGCGAGCGCATGAACGCGGAACTGCTGCGCATTTGGAACCTCCGCCGGCCCACCGTGGTCATGGTGACGCACAGCATCAGCGAGGCGGTCCTGCTGGCCGATCGCGTCCTGGTGATGGCGCCCAGGCCAGGCACGGTGCGGGCTGAGTTTCCCGTGGCGTTGCCGCGGCCGCGCGATCTCAACATCACGGCCGCGCCCGCGTTCCTGGCATTGACCCGTGCCGTGCGCGCCGAGATCGTGGATTGAGGGCAAAAGTGGGTTGCCGCGAACTTTGAGGCATGATATACTAAGACCAATCTAGAGCATCCGGGTGAGTATAAGCTGTGACCAATGACCAACCCGCATTGAAGATCCTCTACCTCTCCGCCGAGGTCGTGCCGTTTGCCAAAACCGGCGGGCTGGCGGACGTGGCCGGCGCGCTGCCCAAGGCAGTCCGTGTGCTGGGCCATGATATCCGTGTGATGATGCCGCGTTATGGCCGGATCGAGATGGAGCGCTTCGGCCTGAAACCATTGTTGCCTGAAGTCGCTGTGCCCATGGACGAAAAGACCGAGCCGGCAGTCATCTACGCCGGCCGCATCGGCGCTGGTCCGGCCGAGACGCCGGTCTATTTTGTGGACAGCGCGCGCTACTTTGACCGCCAGGGCATCTACATGTATCCCGACGACGCGGAGCGCTTCATCTTCTTCTCGCGCGCGGCGCTTGAGACATGCAAGGCCCTGGGCTGGCAGCCTGACGTGATCCACTGCAACGAGTGGCACACGGCGCTTATCCCCAACTGGCTGAAGACAGTATACAGCGACGACCCGGCGCTGGCTGGGATCGCCACACTGTACACCGCGCATAACCTGGAGTACCAGGGGATCTTCGGTCAGCGCGTGTTGGAGATCGCCGGCCTGGCCGACATGGGCTTCATCGCGCACCCCGACGTCGCGCCCGACCTGAACTATGTCGTGGACCTGATGGCGCGCGGCCTGCTGTTCGCCGACATCATCAACACTGTCAGCGAAACCTACGCGCAGGAGATCTTGACCCCTGAATACGGCCATCGGCTTGACCCGCTCCTGCGCGATCGCCGCGACCGGCTCTTCGGCATCCTGAACGGCATTGACACCGAGCTCTATAACCCAGCCACTGACCCGCATCTTGCGACCCAGTTCGATCTGCAACGACTGGATGAGCGGCCGGCCAACAAGGCTGCGTTGCAGGCGGAGGCCGGGCTCCCGGCCCGTACCGACGCGCCGTTGGTGGGCGTCGTGGCACGGCTGACTGACCAGAAGGGCCTGGACTTGATCGGCGCCATTGCTGATCCGCTGCTGCGGCATCTCGGCTGCCAGCTTGTCGTGATGGGCACCGGCGATGCACGACATCATGACATGTTGAACGGCCTGGCTGCGCGCTACCCTGGACAGGCTGCGGCCTTTTTCACCTTCAACCGGCCGCTGGAGCAGCGTATCTATGCCGGCAGCGATATCTTCTTGATGCCCTCGCGCTTCGAGCCGTGCGGGCTCAACCAGATGCTGGCCATGCGCTACGGCGCGGTGCCGGTGGTGCACGCCGTCGGTGGCCTGGCCGACACCGTACACGATTACCGGCCGGAGACCGGCGAGGGCAACGGCTTCAGCTTCGCCCGGTATGACGCCCTGGCCCTGTATGCCGCGCTGGTTCGGGCGCTGGAAACTTATCGCCACCGCGAGATCTGGCGGCAGCTCGTGCGCCGCTGCATGGCCGCCGATTTTTCGTGGCAGCGCTCGGCCCAACGCTACGTGGACCTGTATCGTCGCGCGCTGGCCGCTCGCCGGCAGAGTCAACGGACTTTGAGTGACTACGCGTTGGAAAGGTGACGGCGTACTGTGCGCTACATACTGCATATGCGTGCTGCTTACTGTGTGGTCCGCAATCCGAGATCTGCAATCCGATGAGCACTGAACTTCTCTACTATCACAACCCCTATCTGCGCGACTTCACTGCGCGCGTCCTGGCCCGCCGCGAGTTGGACGGCCGGCCCGCGGTCGCGCTGGACCGCACCGCGTTTTACCCCACCGGGGGCGGCCAGCCGCACGATAACGGTGCGCTGACCGCGGATGCCGGCCCGGGTGCAGCCGTGCTGGATGTGATGGCCGAAAACGGCCTGGTCTGGCACCTGTTGGACCGGCCCTTGACGGGGGACGAGGCTCGCGGTATGGTGGATTGGGACCGGCGCTTCGACCACATGCAGCAACACACCGGGCAGCACGTGCTTTCCCAGGCGTTCGTCCACCGGTGTGACGCGGAAACGGTCGCGTTTCACATGGGCGCGGTTTTCAGCACCATTGATCTGAACCGCGCTGACATAAAGCCCGCGGCGTTGGCCGCGGCCGAAGCGGCGGCCAACGCGATCGTCGACGCCGCGCTGCCTGTCACCGCGACATTCGCGACGCCCGACGAGCTGGCCGCGCTGCCGCTGCGCAAGCCGCCCAAAGTGACTGAGGACATCCGCATCGTGCAGGTGCAAGGGTTCGACTGGTCGGCCTGCGGCGGCACCCACGTGGCGAACACCGCGGAGATCGGGCTGATCAAGATCGTCGCCACCGAGCGCCGCGGGCCGGAGCTGCGCGTCACCTTCCTGTGCGGCCGCCGCGCCCGGGCCGATTACGCCCGGCTGAAAACCTTGGCCCAGGGCCTGGTGGCCCGCTTCACCACCGCCGAAGATGAGATCCTGGAAGCCGTTGACCGCCGCGCGGCCGAGGCGGACGTGCTCCGCAAGGAGCTGGCCGACCTGGAGCGCAAGTGGGCCGAGGCGACCGCCGCGGCGCTGTGGGCACAGGCGGCGCCCGTGGCTGTCGGCCGCGCTGTGGTGTGGGCGGCCGATACCAACGTGGAGCGCGCCAAGCGCGTCGCCCAGGCTTTGCGCGCCTACCCCGACGCGGTGGTCGTTCTGGGTGTCCGCGGCGAGCGGCCGCAGCTCTTGTGTACGCGCGCCGATGGTGTCGCCATGGATGCCAGCGCGCTGCTGCGGGCCGCTGTGGCCGCGGGCGGCGGGCGCGGCGGTGGCCGTCCCGATTGGGCCCAGGGCGGCGTGCCCACCGATGAGGCGCTTGAGATCGCGCTGCAGGCCGCGCGGGCGCACCTGGTTTGAAGAAAATGGGACGCGGACGAACGCGGTCAACGCGGATAGCTGGAGCCTGATGCTAATGGCCTGTCCGCATACGCATTACGCAGTACGCAATACGAGGTAATTCCATGCGTGAGATCTCTCCCGGCGTTTTCGTCGAAACTGACCAACGCGGCGCGAATTACGGCGCGGTGCTCACGGGCGAGGGCGTGATCGTCATTGACACCCCCATCGTGCCCAAGCAGGCGATAGCGTTCCGTGACGAGTTGAAACGGATCGCCAACGGTAAGCCGTTCCTGTACATCATCAACACCGACCACCATCGCGGCCATATCGTGGGCAACCAGTACTTCATCCCAACCCCGGTGGTGGCGCACGATATCGCCTGGAAGCACATGAAGGGGTACGGCGACAACTTCAAGCAGCGCGTGGTGGATTCGTTCAAGAAGGAGCCCGAGATCCAAGCCCAGTTCAACACTATCCAGATCGTCGTACCCAAGATCACCTTTTCCCATCGGCTGGACATCGTGCGTGGGGGTCGTGATCTGCGCATCATCAAGGTGGGCGGGCACACCGCGGCCACCTCGGTGGTCTGGCTGCCCAACGAGCGCATCTTGTTCGTCGGCGACGCGGTGTGGGTGGATCAGCATCCCTACATGGCCCAGGCGAATTCCAAGGAGTGGCTGGATGGCCTGACCTTCATCCGCAAGTTTAAGGCGGATCAGATCGTGCCGGGTCGGGGGCCGGTGTGCGGCCGTGAGGCGACGGAACGCATGTCGGAATACATTCGCCACATGCGCGCGCGCGTCCGCACTTTCCATCGCCAGAGCAAAACCAAGCAGGAGACGGTGCAAACGGTGCTGCGCGAAGTCGTCGGCTGGTTTCCCATTGCACCTGCGCTGAAATCCAAGACCGAGTCACAGATCAAACAGGGCATCGGCCGCATATGGAACGAACTGGAAAAGGCTGCCAAGGCCAAGGAGAAGGCTGGACTCGAACCGGAAGAAGAAGCAGGGGATGAGTGAGCCATGGCGCGTGCCATTGACCCGGGGCAAGTGACGCCGGCCGACGAGCTGCGCATGTTGTTGTCCGTCAACGAAAAACGCGTGGTCAATCAGCCTGGCGGCATGCCTGTTGCTGATCTGCTGTGCGACCTGGATCGTATCGCCGAATTGTGGCCCAAGTTGGAGGGCCAGGGCGTGGATCTGCGCCCCGAGGCTGGACGGTGGGAGACGTTACAAGCGGCCGTCCAGCGTAACTCACGGGCGATCGTGAACCAGGCGCGGGCGGCAGGGGGCTTCCAGGCCTTGCGAGCGCGCTACGGGCAGGTCGAGCCGGCAGCCTGGTGGTGGACGCTGGATGACCAGGTGCGCGCGACAGATCGAAGGCGCAATCTGCGGATCATGAGGGCGGCGGCTATTGTGCTGGCCGTTGTAGCGGGCCTCTATTTCTTGGTCGGCATCTTGTTTCCGGTGGACCCGAATGTGCGAGCCGCGACCGACGCGATGCTGGATGGCGAGCGCAAGATCACCCAGCAGGGTGACTTCGTTGGCGCAGCGGATGACTTTCGGCGGGCGACCGAGGCAACACCGGAGAACGCTGAAGCCTGGCTGAGGTTGGGCGTAGCGCTGCAAAAGGCCGGGGATGCCGCCGGGGCAGATGCTGCCTTCCTGCGCGCCGCGCCGCTGCTGTCCGGCGAGGCCGAATTGCGCGTGTTGCGCGCATCGGTTTATCTCCTGTTTGAGATGTTGGATGAGGCTGAGGTCGACTTGCAGGTCGCTGAACGCCTCGCCCCGGATCAGCCCATGGTGTACTTTTACCAGGCCAACATCTTTGAATCACGCCAGCAGTACAACCAGGCCGTGAAGGCTCTTGAGCGCGCCGATGCCTTGGCCGAGCAGCAAGATCAGATGCAGCTGGTAGCGGTTATCCGCTACCGCCTGGGGCTGGTAATGCAGCAGAGTCAAATGCAAGTGGTTGTCCCGACCCCGACGCCGTGAGTGTCTAGCTCGCCAGCAGCCGCATGATGCCGGGCGCGACGTCCGGGAGGCTGCGGAGGGTTGCCGCCATCTTGCGGCGGTGGGTCGGCGCGCCGATCAACAGCGCGGGCGCCGGGTTTGTCGTGTGCCCTCGTGTCCCCAAATCTTCCAGGTTGCCGTGATCTGATGTGATCAGGAGCAGCCCTTCTTTGTCATCCCACGCGGCCAGCAGGCCTCCCAGCATTTCATCCAACGTCGCCAGCAGATCCAGCGCTTCAGCCATGTCCTGGCCGTGCCCCGCGTAGTCGCTGGGCCAATACTCAAAGAACGCGAAGTCCAGCGCGTTTGCCAGGGCAGCCATCCGCGCGCCCGCCTCGGTGGGGGTCAGCAGCGGTGTGTCGCGCAGCCCCAGCCGTTCGTGCCACCCTTGCCCGGTGAAGTCGGCCGAGAGCGCACGGCCTGCGTTGAGGTCCTCGGTGGTCTTGAGCGGGATGCCGGCGCTGACCACCGCCTGAGGGATGGCCGAGTAGAGCCGCCGGCCCGACGCGATGGCCGCGAAATAGGAGGGTGGGTAGGCGTTCAACAGCGCCGCGCGTTTGCCGGCCCGGCGCACCGCGCGGAACAGGTTGCCATTTGCTAACAGGTTGACGATGGCTTGGTTGGGCCACGGGCCGTAATGCATGCCGATCAGTGCTGGCACGTTCAGGCCGGTCAGCAAAGCTGCCTGTCCGCTGGCCGATTGCGGCATCTCCGGCACGCCGAGACACGCGTCTAGCGCCACCAGGGTTGCGCGCGCCGCCTCCAGCGGCGCAGCAGACGCCACCAGGCGCTGGCCATCCAGTAGCTGGGTCAGGTTCGGCATGGCGGCGCGCGCCAGGGGGTTCGTGGCCGGATCATCGGGGCCTAGCCCGACGCCATCGAGAAAGAGAAACAGGACGCGCATGCTATTCCAGTGACTTCCTGACCTGCTCAGGGGCGATCTGGCCGACGCTGCGCCAGATTTCAGTACCACTTTCATCGAAGAAGATGAAGGTCGGCGTCACCCGGAATCCCAACTCCTGCGCCAGCGGCCTGCTGACCGGATCCTGCACGTTGAGGCGGATCACGCGTAAGCGGCCGGCATGTTCCTGCTCGATCCCATCCACGATGGGTTTAGCGGCCACGCAAGCCGCTCAGTAGGGGGACAGGAGCTCCAACAGCACGGGTTGGCCGGGGTTCAGCTGCGCCTGTATGGCAGCGCGATCGGCAGCCGGCGTTGCAGTGGGTCGCGCGACCAGCCAGACCGCCACTAACGCGGCGGTTACGGCTGCCAGCACCACCAGGCGGCCCGGGGTCCGGCCTCCGCGCAACAGCACCAACGTTAGCACCAGGAGACCGGCCAGGCCGATGATCAGAAATGAATACTGGTTGAAGATCTGCATAGATGAAGGATAACAAAGACCGCGCACAAGTACAGCAGGGGACATTACGCTTTTCTCAGCAAATCCACAGGAAAGGCTTAGTCTTGCCTCAGACGCGGGTTGCATAATCAGGCGCAGAAGGCCGGATGAAGGTGCCGGCCACCGATGATGCTTAGACAATACGGCCTGAGGAGTCACAGATCATGATACCCACCGGGATGTTTGAGTTAGGGGCGGCCGCTCGCAACAGGTGGTCATGGGCGGAGCAGGACAGTCTGTTCCGCCTGCTGGCTGCGTTCGCCCCTATTACCCTGACGGAAATAACGGGCGCGGCCCTGTTGGATCGTTCGGAACTGAAATTTGTGCTGCCGCAAGACCTGCTGCTGCCCGTATTAGCCGAACTGCGAGACGCCTACCGTGTGCTGGTGGTGGCCGGGCAGCCGTTGAGCCACTACCGCACGCTCTATTTCGACACCGATGACCTGGCCATGTACTGCCGCCATCACGCGGGCGCGCCCGATCGCTACAAGGTGCGGGCGCGGGAATATGTGGATTCGCACGCTGCGTTCCTGGAGGTGAAGCACAAGACCGGCGCGTGGCGCACGATCAAGAGCCGCATCCCGACCGAGACGCCGATCAGCGCGTCGCCGATGAAGGCGGCATCCTGGCTGGCCGCGGCCTGCCCCTATCCGGCCGATGCGTTGCAAGCCACCCTGTGGAACCAGTACACGCGCATCACCCTGGTCAGCAAGGCCCGGCCGGAACGGGTTACGCTGGATTTGGAGCTGTCCTTTTCGCGTGCAGAGGCACGGGCCGCTCTGCCCGGCATCGTTGTGGCCGAGGTCAAGTATGCCGGCGACCGGCACACCTCGGAGTTCGCCCGGCTGATGCGTCAGCATCATGTGCGCGGCACCAGCTTCAGCAAGTACTGCATGGGCGTCAGCCTGCTCTACCCGGGCGTGAAACATAACCGGTTCAAGGCCAAGCAGCGGCTGGTGGAGCGATTGGCCGGGGCGAACGCAACCGTGTAACCGGAGCGAAGCACCCTGAGCGGAGCCTGGACAAGGGCCCCGGCGTAGTTGAAGGGTGCGGAGCGATCTTCAGACAAAACCGCTCCTTCGACTACGCCCCGCGCACCGATGCGGGGCTCCGCTCAGGATGCTCAACATCAGATCCAAAGGAGTGCTTCATGCCTTTTCTCAGTTTATTCGCCGGGTTCGCGGTAAACTTGCTGGTGGCGCTGATCATCGTGCGGTTCATCTACTACCCGGCCAACCAGAACAAGAACTACGTCTTCACCTACCTGGCGTTCAACACCATCATCTATTTCGTGATGAGCTTCCTGACCAGCGCGGAGATCAGCCTGGGCGTGGGCTTCGGGCTGTTCGCCATCTTCTCGGTGCTGCGTTATCGCACCAGCACCATGTCTACCCGGGAGATGACGTACCTGTTCATCGTCATCGCGCTGCCGGTGATGAACTCGGTGCTGATGCGGGGCGATGAGTGGCTCACCCTGTTGGCGGTGAACGCGACCGTGGCCGCGGTGCTCTTTGTGCTGGAGCGCGAGTGGGGCTTCCACTACGAGAGCACCCGCTCCATCCGCTACGATCGTATCGAGCTGATCAGGCCCGAGAATCGCGAACAACTGCTGGCCGACCTGCGCCTGCGCACCGGCCTGCCGATCAAACGGGTTGCCATCGGCCGGCTGAACTTCCTGAACGACACGGCAGAGCTGCGGGTTTTCTTCGATGAGCCGAACGGCAAGCGCTGGCATCGGCACGAAGACACGGCCCTGGCCGATGAGATCTACCAGGCCATGGACAATAGTTTGTAAACAATATGCCGCACTTGCTCTCAGCCGGTCTGTGACCGGCGTCGCGGAAAAGTCAGTGACATTGGGCTTAAGCCGCTCATATTAAGGACAAATCATGCTAAGACAACGCACCCTCTCGATCCTGCTGGCCGGGATCATGGCCGCCATCATCGCTGCCTCATGCGTCGGAGGCGCAGGGCTTCCGTCTACCAATACAGCCGCGGCCGCTGTTTCAACCGCGCCGGCCGATTCAACCACGGGCGCGGCAACTAACCCATCGCACGCGACGCAGGACGCCGCCGAAACAGTGGAGCGCCCCGCGGGCTGGATTGAAACCTCGCACAGCAACGACGCCGACCCGGATTACGGCGTTGTCTTTCCGCAGGCGGAGGTCAACCAGATCACCATCACCATCGCGCCGGAAGACTGGGAAGCGATGCAGGCGAATATGACCGAGCTTTTCGGCGAAGCGGGGACAGGCCAGGGCACGCCAGGGGATCGCGGCAACCGCCAGCCGCCTGGAAGCGGGATGCAGCCGCCGGGTGGTGGCATACAACCGCCGGAAGGGATGCAGCGGCCTGAGGATGGGATACCACCGCCGGAGGGGATGCGTCCGCCTGAGGATGAGATGCAGCCGCCGGCAGGGATGCAACCCCCGCCCCGCGGCGCGTTTGAGGGCGGCGGTCGCGGCGGGCCGGGTGGCATGGGCGGCAATTCTGACATGACCCCGGTGAACCCGGACTGGGTCGAGGCGACGGTCACTTTCAACGGTGAGACGTGGACTCATGTCGGCGTGCGCTACAAGGGCAACTCCACCCTGACGCGGGCGTGGGGCGCGGGCTCGGCCAAGCTCCCGCTGAAGCTGGACTTCGACCAGTTCGAGGACGCCTACCCGGAGATCAAGAACCAGCGCTTCTACGGCTTCAAGCAGCTCTCGCTGGGCAACAACGGGAGCGACGCCACCTACTTGCGCGACAGCCTGTCGTATGACATCATGCGGGCGGCCGGGCTGATCACGCCGGAGACCGCGTTCTACGAGGTGGTGCTGGACTACGGCGAGGGCCCCGTGAGCCTGGGGATCTACACCGTCGTGGAAGTGGTGGACGACACAGTGGTCGAACGCGCTTTCGGTGATGATGATGGCAACATCTACGAGGCCGACGGCGCGGCCGCCAGCCTGGCCGCGGGCACAGAAGACCAGATCGAGGCCAGCTTCCAGAAGGAAAACAACGAGGACGCCGCGGATTGGTCCGACATCCGGACCTTGTATGACGCGCTGCACGCGGCGGAGCGGACGACTGACCCAGCCGCGTGGCGGGCAGGCCTGGAGGCCGTGTTCGACGTGGACGCGTTCCTGAAGTGGCTGGCCGCCAGCACCGCCATCGCGGACTGGGACGCCTACGGCGCGATGAGCCACAACTACTACCTGTACCACGATCCTGCGACCGGCCGGCTGGTCTGGATCTCGTGGGATCACAACGAAGCGTTGGGCGCCAGCGGCCGCGGGGACACCTCGCTGGACAAGGCCAGCGTCGGCGAAAACTGGCCGCTGATCCGCTTCCTGCTGGATGACCCGGTCTACGCGGCCCGGTATGCCGACGCCCTGGTAGCCACGTTGACAGACGCGTTCGTGCCGGAAGCGTTGGCGGCCAAGATTGATACGCTGGCCGAGATGCTCCGGCCCTACGCTGAAAAGTCCGGGGACGAGCAGGCGTTCGAGGCGGCGATCACGCAACTGAAGGCCTTCATCGCTCAGCGCGCCGCGCAGGTTCAAGAGTACCTGACGCCTAAGAACTGACAGGGCGCACAGATGGCACGCACGGTGTAGAAACCAGGTTTCGAGAGGGATCTGGTTTCCCTCCGCGCCAGCGCCCTGCCGTCCGTGCGTCCCGGGTTCGCACCTGCGAGCGCAGAAAGCCCGGCTATTCCCCGTCCCGCGATCCTGCGCTGCCGTAACCGTGCCGATTTTCGCTTGACACACTTTGCCTGTGGTGCGATAATGATCTTGTCACATCCACTGCGGCATAAGGAGCGGAGATCGTCTTCCCCCACTGGATCACTTCAGTACTCGCTTAACCAGTGGCCAGACTATTGGTCGAGCCGCAGGATTTTCCTTTCCTTGATCAGATTCATGGCCACAATGACCAAAAGCTTGTTCAAATGGCTGCCACCAACCCGAATGGTTTTCCATGGCCGGAAGCTCTGGAGAGCTAAATGTTATATCAATCGCCGCCCAACAACGGCTGCACCAGACGCTCGCTCCGCTCGCGCCGGTGAGCCAAGCTGTCAGGCGGTTTCGAGGCAAGTCATCAGTAACTATTCTGTGAACACGCGCCGGAGATCAGAGAGTGAAGAACAGTCTCACTGCAAAACGGACTATGATCTTGACCGCTTGGGTGGTCATGTTAGTTGTCTCAGACCTACCTGACATTATCATCACGACACTGGGTGGCACCATCCCATCCTGGATGTTATGGGCGAAAGCTGGATTCCTGGCGGCCTTCCTCGTGCTAACCCTGGCCTGGAAAGCCGTCCGCCCGCTCTGGCACTACGCCGTGGTCTTCCTGGTGCTCTTCCTGTCCCTCACCCTGACCGACCTGGTTCGCAACACGGACTGGTTTCAGAGCAGGTTCAACTACGCGGGAGTATCGTTCTTCACTGGCTACGCGGCAGTTTTCGTCCTCGACATCATTGTCGCCCTATTGGTGCTCGCTGCCTTGTGGTTTATGAAGCGTGACCGCAAGGCCTTCTTCTTCGTACAGGGTCAGGTGGATGCCCCGATTGAACCGATTCGCTGGTTGGGGATCAAAGCAGGTGAATCGTGGAAGACCTTCGGTTGGATCTTTGCCGCAGTCGCGGCGATGGCTGTTGCCATCCCGACCATCCTCGGCATCGCTCCTTCGGGTGAGACCTTCTCGAGGGCCTTGCCCCTCCTGCCAGTTGTCTTGCTCCTGGCGGCGGTCAATGCCTTCACCGAGGAGGCGTATTACCGCTGTTCTTTGCTTTCCACCCTGCACGAGAACATCGGCAAGACCCACACGCTGCTTCTGACTGTGGTCTACTTCGGTCTGGGGCACTGGCTGTACGGTTCGCCGTCCGGACTGCTCGGCTTTCTGATGGTCGGCTTCCTGGCTTGGTTGCTAGGCAAAGCTATGCTGGAGACCAAGGGCTTCCTGTGGCCCTGGTTCATCCATTTTGTTCCAGACGCGGTGATCTTCTTCTCGTACGCGTTGCTCTTTACTCACGGCCGCTGAGACCGGCGGGTTGATCTTCTTTCTAAGCACGGGCGAAGCGGATGAGGGTTTCTATCTGTCCCCCCCATGCGCGTCGGTCTGCTCATGCTGTTGGAGTTCGCCGGCAGGGGCGCGGAGCGCATCGGCCTCCTGCGCAGATGGCGCCAGCGATTGGCCGATGAAGTGGACCTGGCCGTGCACGGTGGAGAACGATCCGTACAAAGCCGCGGTGGATGAGCTGGCGGGGCAGTCTGCCCTGCGGCTCGGCTACCCGGTCTTTGTCGCTTTCAATGAGTTCTGTGTGCCGACAATCGGGCAGCGATCGACCGGGCGATCGCTGGCGGCGCAGGCAGGGTGGTCGTCGTGCCGACGATGCTGGTGCGGGGTAATCAGCACACGAAGTTGGAGATCCAGGAAGCTGTCACTCGGGCGTGTGCGCGTCACCCCACCGCGGCGATCCACTACGCCTGGCCTTTCGAGAAGGGGCTGCTGGTTTCGCTCCTGGTCGGAGCGGTGGTGACGTGCTTGCCGGCCTCGCCAACGGCGGCAACCGGGTCGCCAGAGGCAGTCTCTCGGTCAGCCGCGGGCTAAACCCGCGGCGCCTCATGCTATCGGTCTTTGTTTGTGGCCGCAGAAGGCAGCACGGTTCGTCATGTGGCCAGTGTCCGCCTGCTGCAGGAGGTTTCTATGAGCCCCAAGGGAGAAACACAAAAGTCCGCCGAGGGCGCCGCTGCGGGATTCACGGACGAGGAACGCGCCGCGATGAAGGAGCGCGCCCGCGAGTTAAAGGCGGAAGCGCGCGCCAGCATGAACAGGGCGGCCGGGGAAAAGGACGTGCTCGCCAAGATCGCCGAGATGCCGGAACCGGAGCGCGCCATGGCCGCGCGACTCCACGAGATCATCACAGCCAGCGCCCCAGACCTGATGCCGAGAACTTGGTACGGGATGCCCGCGTACGCCAACAAGGACGGCAAGGTCGTCTGCTTCTTCCAAAGCGCGGCCAAGTTCAATACCAGGTACGCGACGTTGGGCTTCAGCGATGAGGCGCACCTCGACGAAGGCGCCATGTGGCCGGCCTCCTTTGCGCTGAAGGAGCTGACCGCGGCCGAAGAGGCCACGATCAGTGCGCTGGTGAAGAAGGCGGTGAGGTAAGAAGCCGCCCGGCGCAGCCTCTCAACCACTTCACAGCCGCCACTTACCTGCCTTTCAACCGCCCCGTTTATCCTGCTGCTGTACAGACCGTTGCGGTCTGATCCTTCTGGTTGAGGAGCAACGCATGAAGCAGGATAAACAGAAGCATAACTGGCTCATTGACGCCGCGCTGTTCGGCGGCTTTTTGGGGTCGCTCTGGCTCGATCTGACCGGGGTGGCCGCGCACCAATGGTTGGGGTTAGGCATCGGGGCACTGGCGGCCTACCACCTGGTCAGGCATTGGCCGTGGGTCGCGGCGGTGACGGTCCGCTTCTTTGGCCGCATCAGCGCCCAGTCTCGCACCTTCTACGTCGTGGACGCCGGACTGGCCGCCGGTTTCGCGGCGATCATCGTCACCGGGCTGGTTATCTCCACTTGGCTCGATCTGGCGCTGGCGAGCTACGCGGCCTGGCGGGTCGCGCACGTGGTCGCCTCGGTCGGCACGCTGGCGCTGGTGGTCGCCAAGATCGGGCTGCATTGGCGCTGGATCGTGGGCGTGGCCCGGCGCAACGTGTTTCGGACTCCCGCCCCGGCGCCCGCAGCGCAGGCAGCCCCGCTGCGTCCCGCGCCGGCCGCCGTGCCCGTGGGCCGGCGGGACTTCGTGCGGTTGATGGCGGGCGTGAGCGCGGTCGCGCTGCTGGCCGGGACCAACGCGCTGGCCGGATCGCTTGGCGCCCAAGCCGAGACGTCGAACCAGACCACCGGCCAGACCGCAACCCTCGCCGCCACGCAGGGCAGCGCGACAACAGCCGCCACATCCACCTCGTGTCGCGTGCGCTGCAACCGGCGCTGCGCATATCCCGGGCATTGCCGGAGGTACGTGGACAGCAACCGGAACGGGCGGTGCGATCTGGGGGAGTGTACGGCGTAGGCAGGCGAGCGAAGAAACCAGGTTTCGCGGAGAAACCTGGTTTCTTTACGATCTCACGGCCCCCACGACAATCGCTCCTGATCCCACAGCTTGCCGAATCCCTCCGGCACGGCCACCAGGAGCCGGGGGTTCGCGCCATCCGCTTCCATGATCCAGATGCCCCAGCCGCTCCGATCGCTCATGAACGCGATGTAGTTGCCATCGGGCGAGAAGGTCCCCCCCAGGTCCTGGCTGGGGCTGTCCGTCAGGTTGCGCGGCTTGCCGCCGGACGCGGGGATGGTGTACACGTCCCAGTTGCCTGACTTCGGGGAGGCAAACAGGATCGTCTCACCGTAGGCGTCGGTGGGCCGGTCTTCGGGGTTGTGCGTCAGCAAGCTGATGTTGCTGCTGCTTTTGGAACCCATTAGCCCTCCGATATTCACGATGCGCAGGCCGCAGATGCTGCGTCTGGCCCACTCGTCACAGCCGGAATACGCAACCCGCCCGCCGACCCACACCGGGTAGCGGCCGGTGAAAGGCCGTAGATTCGCGCCGTTGTCCACTTCCAGGTACTGCGGCTCCGCACGATGGTCGCCATCCCACTGCACGAAGATGCGATCCAGTCCCTCGGCCAACGCGGAATGGAAGACCAGCGAGGCGCCGTCGGACCAGTGGGGCGCGCTGTCTTCCGGGTGGACGCTGACCGGACCCAGATCGCGGCCGTCCAGCGCCACGGCCTGCAGGTCATCCCGGCCGCCGCCCTCGCCGTTGTAGACGATGCGGCCATCATTGCGCATGTCGGGCTGGCGGCCGTTCTGCGCCACCACCCGCACCTCGGCGGTTTTTACGTCCACCACCGCGATGTCGTTGTAGCCTGCGGGGATCGGTGCGTTGGGATCGCGCCCCCGGGTGAACGCGATGTGGCCGGACGGCGGCGGCAGCGGGCCTTTCGGCGCGACCGGCGCCGCGGCCACTTGCGCTGCCGGGACCGGTTTGAAAGAGACCACCTGGAGGAAAGGATCGGCCCAGCGCCATTGGCCGGTCTCTACCTCGCGCGTTGCCTGCCCCAGATGGGTGAACGGCGCCTGGCTGAAGACCGGGTTGAAGTTGCCCTTGTACGTCTTTCCGTAGCCCAGCACCACCGCCACAATGGTGATGTCGGTGAGACCCGGTCCCGGCGCCACCAGCGTCACATCGCACGTCACCAACTCGTTTTGCCAGATGGTGCCGTTGGGGTCCACGGTCTCGCCCACGCAGCGGTGGGCCACCACGTACGCGCTCTCGCCGTCGCCGAAGCCGCCCGACCACTGATAGCGCTGCGGATAGTTGACGCCGGGGTCGGGGTCGCGGAAGGTGATCCGGATCCCCTTGGGGTGCAGCTTGAGAAGGTCGGGCCACAGCGCATTGAGGAACACGCCGAAGATGTCACGGTTGACCAGCAGATCGTAATCCTGCGACTGGTCCACGAACTGATAGCCCCACCCGGAGACCGCGGCCGCGCGCACGGGATAGGTCGTGCCCTCACCCAGTGTAACCGACTCCTGGTAGGGTGGCAGCGGCGGGCCGGCGGGCGTCGGTGTGACGGCGGGCGTCTTCGCTGGCGCGGCTCTCTTTGGCGGCGGTGGGATGTTCGCGACCGGCTGCACCTTGTCGGCCCCGGCGCCCGCCTTGACCAGGCCGGCCGAAACCCAGCCGGGCTTGCCCTTGAAGTCAATCTGCCACCACTGCCGCGCCGCGTCGCGTCCCGAAATGGTGAACTGCTGCCCCTTCCTGGCGCTGCCGATGACCGGATAGGCCGTGCCGGGGCCGCTCCGCACGTTGATGGTCGCGGCCTGGATGGTGAGCCTGGGCGCAGCGCCGGGGGCCGGCGTGGGCGTCGGCGCGGCCGTTTGTGCCAGGGCCAAGGGCGTGAGAAGCCCGAGGACAAATGAGACCAGCAGGACGAGAGACAAGCGGCGGATGACGATGTTGGGGAGGTGAGCGTTCATAGCGGTTCTCCTATGATAAGACTGCTCGGCGCGGTTTCACGCAACAATGTCGTGGCACGTCCGGCGATCCGTTGTGCGATCGCCTCCAGCAGCACGCGCCCGCGTTCGGCGCTGGCGGTCAGCTCGGGGTCGTTGGCGCCGCCCGCTTCGGCCGTCAGCACCCCGATGTACTTGTGCCGGGTCTCACGGCGGCGCCGAAGATGGTCGGGCTGGGCCGCGTAATACGGCCGCAGGCTGCTGTCAGTCTCCAGCGTTTTACTCAGGTCCACCAGGTCCGGCCGGATCGCCAGCAGCAGCGAGGTCTCGCCGCCGGCCGCGTGCTCGTGCGGGTAGTGCAGGCCGGCCGCCACCTCCTGGTCGGTGAGCATGAGCCACCGCATGCCGGGATGTCGGGCCAGGAAGTCCGCCCCGCTGGCGCGAATGACCGGCAGATTGCCTTCTTCGGACCAGTGGCCTGTCACTACCACGATGGCCTTGAACCCCCGCCGCTGGATGGCTTCGTAGATGTCCAGCAGCAGGTGGTAAAAGGTCTCCGGCCGGATCCAGAACATGCTGCCGGGCACGTGATACCGTTCGCCGTCCTCGATCCCGCCGGTGACATACGAGCCGTCGGGCAGATCCGCGCGCGTGTCGGCCGCCCAGTACAGCGGCGGCACGACGATGCCGCCGGAACGCTCGGCCGCGCGCACGCAGATCGCGTGCGCCTTCAGGGCATCGAGGCCCACCGCGTTGTGCTCGCCGTGCCATTCCAGCACGCCCAGCGGCACGTAGCAGATGGGCGCTTCCGTCAGCGCACGGGCGAACTCCCAGGGGAACATCTCCTCGAATTGGGTCTTCACCATGCTTACAGCCTCCGAAAGGCACGTCAGCGAAGGCGCAGGGCGCCGTCGTTACGTCGCTCCTGCCGCGGCAACGTAGGCCGCGATCATCACGTAATGGCTGGCGGCGCCCAGGATGACGCAGATGTGCCAGAGCGCGTGGAACCCGAAGGTGCGCGGCCAGGGGTCCGGCCGCTTCAGGATATAGATGGCCGCGCCGCCGGTGAAAAACAGGCCGCCCAGGAAAAGCCAGACCAGCGCGGCCGTGGGCAGCGTCGTTACGATCTCACGGATGCCGGCCAGCGAGAGCCAGCCCATCAGCAGGTAGATACCCGCGGTAACCCACCGGGGCGCGCGGATCACGAACAGCTTGACCGCGATGCCGATCAGCGCCAGCGCCCAGATGACCGCGACCATGCCCGCGCCCCAGAAGCCGGTGAAGTAGTGCAGGCAGATGGGCGTGTAGGTGCCCGCGATGAGCAGATAGATGGCAGCGTGGTCGAGCTTGCGCAGGACAAGGAGCGCCCTGGGGCCAGCCTGCGCCATGTGATACGCGGCGCTGGCCGAGAACATCAGCACCAGGGTGAGGCCGTACAGGGCCAGCGGCGCGATCCTGGCCGCGCTGGGCCAGGCCAGGTAGACCAATAGGCCCAGCCCTGCGACCGCCGCGGCCGCCGCCCCCAGGTGTGTCAGGCCGTTTACCGGTTCACGCAGTTTGCGCAACATCTTGGCTCCGGATCAACACCAGGCATCCTACCAGGCAGCGCCAGCCGGAGGGAGTCCCGTTTGGGTTGCATTTTCATGGATGCTCGCCCTCCTGTGCGCAGACATCTGCCAGTATCAAGAGGGGCGAGTCTGGGCTTAAAGGCCGGCCAAAGACCAGCAGACATTTGTCGTCGGGGGTCTCCCGTTCCCCCAGGCGCCGGAACCCTGCCCGGCCGGGCACCGCCAGCGACGCCCGGTTCTCGGGGTGCACCTGGATGACCGCCACGGTCGCGGCGGTCGCCGCGGCCAGGTGGTCCACCATCAGCCGGACGGCGCGCGTGGCGTACCCCCGCCCCCGCGCCGCTGGATAGAGGCCATAGGAGATGTTCGCGACCCCGGCCCGGAAGCCCGGCGCGGCCAGGTTCGCCTCCACCATGCCCACCAGCCGGCCGGTCGCACCCTCGCGGATGCCGAAGCAGCGCACCGGCCCGCCGGTCGCCCACGAGAGGCGGTTGCGTTCGATCCAGGCCGTGACGGTGGCCAGGGTGCTGCGGCCGCACGCTAGGAAGCGCACCGCCGCCTCGTCCTCGCCGGCCAGGTGGGGCTCGGCGTCCGCCGCGGTCATGGGGCGGAGGGTCACGACGCCGTCGGTGAGCTCACGGGTTGCATTCATGGTGACTGAACCCATCCGCCCCGTCACGCGTCCCGCGTGCCCAGGTAACGCTGGTAGGCGGCGATCGGGTTGCGCTCGATGACATCGTGCAGCGGGGTCTGCACGCCGGGGGTGCGTTTGGCCGCCTGGAAGATCTCCTTGGCGCACAGGCTGCACAGGGAATAGCCGATCAACATGCCGCGCGGGCGGTAGATGAAGGTGTTGAGCGACAGCGGGTCCTGGCCCTTGTGCTGGATCACGTCAATGGGAAAGCCGCAGCCCGGACACGGATTAGGCTCGTAAAACCAGGCCCCCTTGACCGCATCCCCGAACTGCGCCTTCGCCAGCGCCAACATTTGACCCAGAATCGCGTCCGCGTACTCTTTTGCGTCCACGGTGGCATCCTCCGTGCGTTTGGTATCAGCGTGACAGGATAACGGCGATCGGCAAATCTATGGATCTGGCTATATAATCACTTTATGCTACACCGTCATCTCACCCATCAGCAGTTCACCCTGGCCGCTATTGACGACGTGATCGCGCGTGGCAAGCGGCAAGATTGGGCTGCGCTGCGCCGGGCAGTGCTTGCGGATCGGGCCCTGCTGGAAAAGGTGCTGCGGGTATGTCAGGCACACGTCGCCGATCCCTATGCCCAACGGTATCATTTCTGGAAGCACTATGCCGAACGATACCTGGCCTGAGTGGGAACAGCTGCTGGCCGCTGCGGCGCACCTTCAGCGTATCTTGCCGAAGGCGGTCCTCGTCGGCGGAACCGCCACGGCCGTGTATGCGGCGCATCGTCTGTCCACCGATGCCGATCATGTCTTGGCCGATCTCCGCCTGTACTTCGATCAGGCGCTCGCTGAATTGGAGGCCGTTGCAGGCTGGAAAACAGCTCGCATCAAACGCCCGGTTCAAATTCTCGGCAGTCTGGACGGTATCGAGACCGGCGTGGGACAATCGATCCGGGATGAGCCGCTGGAGACCGTCCAGATCGAGTACCAGGGCGAAAAGCTCACGCTCCCCACCGAGGCCGAGATGCTGCGGATCAAGGGCGTGCTGATCCTGCGCCGGAATGCCACCCGCGACTATCTCGATTTCGTCGCCCTGGCCGATCATTTGGGCGCCGAAAGCGTGGTCGAGGCCCTACGGCCATTCGATCGTCTTTATCCGCAGCCCAACGAGGAATCGGCCCTACTGCAGTTACAGGTTCAACTCGCCAATCCGCTGCCCTACGATCTCGAAGAGCAAACCCTGGTCGAGTACAAGAAGTTGGCTTCGCGCTGGACCGATTGGTCTGCTGTCATAGCGGTGTGCCGCGACTGCGCAACTCTGATCTTTGACCACATTGTCGGCGTGGAAGGCTGACCGGCCAGCGCGTCAGTTCAGAATCCGAATCACCGTCGCTTACATCCCCAAAAGCCCCTGATCTCGATCAAGATTTCTCGACTTCTTCGGCAAGTCCGTAACGGCGCTGCTCCTCATGCACAAAGTGGGGCTGCTGGCTGCGCTGAACCGCGCATGCGGCGGTGGCTTCGGCCGGCAGGATGGTGACGTGCAGGCCGGCGCCCAACGCCTCGACGTATTTGCGCACCATGCTGAGGCTGTGGCCACTGTAGGCCGGATCTTCGAGCCGGGCGATGGCCTGCTGCTTCGTGCCGAGCAGCTCAGCGACCTGTTTCTGGGTCAGGCCGCGCGACCGGCGCAAGGCGGCGAGCTGCAGCGCGATATCCCAGGCCTGGTCGACCGCCTCGAAGCGGGCGCGCAGTGTAGGGTCCTGGAGTTTGCGTTCCAGGTAGCGGTCAAAGATGGTTTTTTCAGTTTCCATCAAGACCCTCCTGCGCGGCGGCTCACTGCTGAACGCCATCTACCCTCTCGAAAGTAGGGGCGCACCCTCGCGGTCGCCCCCGCGGGCAGGTGCAAGGCCATGCCCCTACTGCTGAACGCCATCTACCCTCTCGAAAGTAGGGGCGCACCCTCGCGGTCGCCCCCGCGGGCAGGTGCAAGGCCATGCCCCTACTGCTGAACGCCATCTACCCTCTCGAAAGTAGGGGCCCACCCTCGCGGTCGCCCCCGCGGGCAGGTGCAAGGCCATGCCCCTACCCCGGGTCATTGTGAAGATACGTGGTGAAATCACGTCCACAAAAAGCATCTGATCTCGATCAGGCGGTGCAAATTACGCTGATCTTCCTCGTACCATTCGTTTTCCAGCCGGACATCCTCCTTGAGCGCCTCGTAATACGGGGCGTACTTCTCTTCATCCGGCCTGACCAGCCTGCGCATCTTCGATCCGGAGATCTTCTTGAATTTGAAGGGCGGCCGCTTGAGCTTCTTGTCATCCAATGGGCTGCGACGCTTGGGGCGGGTTTTCGTCCACCACTTGTAGAGGCTCGTTATCTCGGCCCAGGCGTTCTTGTGTCGTTCATCGAAATCCCAATCAACGATCTTGTCAGGCCGCTCCTTTTCCACGAAGTCGGTCAGCAGTTGGAACGCAGCGTGGAGCAGCACTTCGTCTTTGTCATGCCAGTCCTTGCTCAGGGTGGTGATTTTCAGGCGTTTCATGGGAGATTTCCTTTTGTCTACCACAGCACATCGCAACCTTACTTCGACCCGCGCACCGAAGGCTCACGGCTGAGCTTCATGCGCAGGACATCGAGCGGGCCGCCCTCGACGAGAATTGGCTCCGCCAGGCCCAGGACCTCACGCGCAAAGCGCTGATCCAGTTCCCACCGCACCGGGTCGGCGTCCATTTCGTGCAGCGGGCGGAGCGGCTGATCGCTCATGGCATCGAAGATGCTCACGGCCGCTTGCAGTTGTGGGGGCGTGAGTGTGGTCACATCCAGGACGGGCAGCGTCTGCAGCGCCGACTTGCCGATGCTGCCGCGGCCGGCCTGCTGCTTGTTGGAATGCCACCAGCGCAGCAGCAGCCCCAGCGATGTGTTGCCCCACAGCACCAGCGTCTTTTCGAGATCCACAGACGGCAGCCGGATGGACAGCCACGCGCGTCCGCCGATGGTCCGCCGCGGGGTAAACTGCATCCCGGTAGACTGGCTGTTGAACCGGAAGTCCCGGTTGAAATGGCAATGGGAAGCCGTTTTCCAGATGCTCGCCGTTTTCAGGTCAACTGCCACCTGTTCCTGGGGCGTTGAGCCGCGCCGCGGGAGACCTTCGCAATCGGACTCGAAGGCCATCGTTCGCTCCCTGTCTGCATCATGCTCCCAAAGCACCGGGTAGGTCGGTATGCTGTTGGGCCTGACCGGGGAAATGTCGAAGGGCCCCCTTATGCCGCCGCTGGATGTCCTGCCGTTGACATCCGCATGATAGGGCCCGATTTCGCCGATTGCCGCAACCGTCGTTATTGCTATGATAGCGGCTTCTGACCTGCCCATACCTGGCAATTGGATCAGTCTCCCATCTGCGAGTTGATGCGCGGTCTGCGCAAGAGCAAAATCAGCTATGCGCGCCAAGTTCCAGCCGCCGGAGGGAGACAAGGGCGCATCCAACGCCTGGCCGATCGTGTTATCGCCAAAACACAGCGGCGTGCCGCCGACCGGCCCATCCTCCAGGCAGCGGAGATTGCCGCCCGCGATCGCCCGGCGAATCTGCTCGGCCGCGCTGGCCCCGACTAGCGGGTAGGCCGGCCGTTCATCGAGCACGACAAACGTGGCCCGCGTGCTGCCTGCCTCGGATTTGCGGCCGAGCACCAGACATTCGCCCATGCCCGTGTCGGCCGAAAAGGACAAGGCTTGGTCATCCGCCCCGGCGATGGAGACAAACACCAGATCGCGATAGCTCTTTGCCAGGAGCGTGCGCGAGGCTTCCCACGATTCGCCCGCCATCAAGCTGAGCGGCATCACCAGTGCCAGCACGCCCCCGGGCTTCAGCTTGCGGTCGGCCAACACCAGGAAGATCGAGGCCTCCCCGGCATTTCCGTGGGCGCTGGTGCCGCGCGTCAGGCGCTCCGCGGCCTTCGCCATCAACCGCTGCTCCTCCGCATCCGAGCTGAACGCGGCAAACATCGGGTTGGGAACACCAATTTTCCTGCCCTCATGTCCGGTCGCGCGAGTGAACGGCGGATTCATGATCACCACGTCGAACGACGCGTGCGGCAGCGCTTGCCAGGTTTCCTTCTCGTGCTCGCCCATGCCCTCGGCCGCTCTGGCTGTGATGGACAGGGCCTCAAAAATGCCCTGGGGATCCAGCAAATCCAGCGAGCCGAGCGCAATCGCGCCGTCCGCCTGCTTGCCGTAGGCGACCGTCAGGATGGAGCTCTGGTTGTATTTGACCGTGGGGTGCGCGCCCGCCAGCATGGAGGCGGTCAGGTGGGCCGCCGCGGGCAGCACGTCGCAGCCGACCAGCGCCGTCGCCATCATCTGCGGGTGGATCGCTTCGGCGTCGCCGCCAGCGTGCTCATGGAGAAAGCTCACGCGCTGATACGCGGTGGACAACAGCGTGCCGGTGCCGCAAGCGAAATCCGCGATGCGCAGCGCCTTCACATCGTCTGCACTGGCCCAGGAGCGGCCTGCCGGGAAAAAGTCGGGGGTGATCGCCAGCCCGACCAACAGCGCCGCGGATGCCGGGGTGGTGTAGTAGGCGGCCAGGAACTTCCGATCGGCGATGAGGCGTTGAAACACTGCGCCGGTCAGATCATGGGAGCGCATCAGGCGGTTTTGCAGCAGCCTGTCCGAAGTGGCGGCCAGGGCATCAATCAGCGCTTTGCTGTCGGCTGCCGGCACAATCTCCAGGATGCGCCGCGCGATGTCGAAGATAGGCCAGTAGTTGATGGCAAGGATCTTCCGCCACTCGGCCAGGACGGACGATTTGGTGAGACCAGGGCTGGCCCCGCGCAACTGCTCCAGCGAACGAACGCTCGCCAGCTCATCCTGGCCCCCCGCCAAGATCTCGTGGAACATGAAGGCGTTGGCAAGGATCGTCGCAGCCATGCGGCGGGTCTGCTCTCCATCCTGCTGGCACAGCTCCTGGCTGATCTGACCAAGGGCGCCGGGGTGCTGGTGGGCCATCTCGTCCAACAAGCCGGCCGCCGTCTTGACGCCCTCCACCAGTTGATCCACGGCCAGGTCAATCACGTCGGGGGGGATCGAAGCCAACTGCACCAGCAGCGAAAGGTCGGACACATCCCCGCTGATCCAGCCGGCGCGCGGCCAGCGGGTCGCCGTCGCGGCATCCCTGCCGGTGAAGAGGGCCATTTCCAGGTCGGTCGCAACGGCCAACTCGCTCAACAGCGGTTGCCCCTGTTTGGCCCGGCAGCGCACGGGCAAGCGCACGGCGATGGCAGATAGGATCGTCCTGCCGGCGCCGCTGGTGTAGTTGCCCAGCCGCGACAGCGCCTCGGCCTCGACGTTGAGCGCGGGCTGGATCTCGACCTCGATAGCGACCGGGGACACGTTGGGTTCGACCACCAGGATGTCGGGCCGCGCCGCGCTTTCCCGCAATGTGCCAAGCTGCTCCGACCGCACGATGTCGGAATCCCGCCACGCGTGGCGGGTCGTTCTCACTGCCGCGGCGAGCGCGTCGTTGATGGTGTGTTCGGTGGTTCGCATGGCGTCCCCTATCTCTCCATCAGTCTCGCACCGAATGTCCGGTGCAGGCCGTGCGAGAAGGTCCAGTCATTGTCCATTGCTGCGCTACCCATCCGAAACATCTTCGTCCAGGATGGAACCAAGCTGTTCCGCTAACATCGGCACATCCTCCGTGGCTGTTACCCACACGACAGACCAGCTTACTGCGAAGTAAGCATGCACCGCAAAGTTGCGAAACCCGATGATATCGGCCCAGGCGATCTCGGGGTGGCGCTCGCGAAAATCCTTCGACAACCGCGACGCCGCTTCCCCGATGATGATCAGTTGATACATCACCGCGCCCTGCTTAGCCTCATCTTCGATCCAGTCGTCTTCGGTCATCCCGGCCACAAAATGGCTGATAGCTTCCGCGGCTTCAACGATATCGGCAAGATAGAGCCGTTCACCCCGCATAGACCACCTCAGTGCTGGACAAGACGGCGTCGCGGATCAGCGGCTTCAGGCCATCCTTCGGAACCAAGTCAACCGGCCGGTGCAGAAGCTCGGCCAGCTCGCGTTGCATGCGGCTCAAAGCCAGAAATCCGATCCGTGCATCGGGCTGAAACTCGACCAGGATATCAACATCGCTATCGGGCCGGAAGTCGGCGCGCAAGACAGAGCCAAACAGTGCCAGCGACTTCACCTGGTTGCGCCGGCAGAACTCGTTGATTTTGGTCTTTGGGATCGGGATTCGCGCTGTAGACATGCAGCCAACTCCTTCTGGGTGCTCCGCTTCCTATTGTCCTGGCACCAGGAGATTATAGCCCAATTTCATCTCCGATGCTAACCAGTCTGCGCGCACTCCGTGCTTCGCCCCTCAGTGCACTATGGCAGGAGTACATTCTTGATTTTTCACCCCTGGCATCCCTCCTCTTTGCCCGCAGCCCACCTCGCATTATAATACCGCTAACCGTTACAATCCGGAGGAGCCTCCATGACCCCCTTCACCGAAGCCGACATCCGCGCCGGCGCCAACGCACAATCGTTCGAGCGCGGCCAAAGCTATCGCCGCAGCGGCGCGGTCTCCGGCGTCGTCCAGCGCGGCAGCTTGCTGACCGCCCAGGTCTCCGGCAGCGACGACGAGCCCTACGAGATCGTCGTCACCTTATCCGACGACGGCCGCATCGCGGGCGCGACCTGCACCTGCCCGTATGACTGGGGCGGCTACTGCAAGCACATCGTCGCCGTGCTGCTGGCTGCGCTGGAAGAGGAGGTTCCGGTCAAGCCCGACCTGGAGACGCTGCTGGCCGGGCTGACCGAAGCCCAGTTGCGCCGGATCCTCCGCAGCCTGGCGGAGGGCGACCCGGCGCTGATCGCGGCCATCGAGCAGGAGATCACGTGGCTGACCGCCGCGCCGGTCGCACCGGGCCAGGCACCGGCCGATCACGGCATCCCGGTGGATCTGGCCGCCATCCGCCGCGAGATCGGCAAGGATTTACGCAGCGCCGGCGCAACCGGAGGCGGCCGCGGCTACTACAACGACTACTGGGACGACGAGGCCGGCGCCATTTTCCCGGAAGAGGTGCTGGGGCCGCACCAGCGCCTGGCTGAAACCCTGCTGGCGGCCGGCGACCCGGTCGCGGCCACCGGGGTGATCACCGCCATGATCGAGGCGTGGGGCAATGGCATCGCTGCCCTGGACGAGTGGGTGATCGAGAACAACCAGGATGTGATTGACGAGACCGCCGCCGACCTGGGCGCGCTGCTGGCCGAGGCGCTGTTGAGCCAGGCCCTCACCCCCGATCAGCGCGACCAATGGCTGGCCCGCGTTGAGGATTGGGCCGATGATGGGGTGATCAACCTGGACATCGTTGAGACCGCGCTGGAACAGTGGTGGGACGCCCCCGCATTAGTCGCTGCCATGCGGGGCAACATCACCGAAAAGGGCGCGTGGGAGGGTAATCCGCCCCATTACGCCGACGAGCTGGCCCTGGCGCGGCTGCGCATCCTGGCGCGCCAGGGCCGCACGCAGGAATACATCCACCTGGCCGAAGCGGAGGGGCAGACCAGCCTCTACATCAACATGCTGGCCCGCACCGGTCAGGTGGAACGGGCGGTCGCTGAGGCGCGGGAGTGCCTCCAATCGCCCGCGGAGATCCTTTCGCTGGCCCGGACGCTGGTCGAACAGGGCGCGCGGCCCGCCGCGCTCACGGTCGCCGCGCACGGGCTGGGGCTGGCCGGGCAAGAGAGCAAGACCGAGCTGGCGCGCTGGACCGTGGACCTGGCGCGGGCGGCCGATGATCACGACCTGGCGCTGCGCGCCGCGCAGGCCGCCTTCACCAGCAGCTTCGAGCTGGCCGATTACCAGGCCGCTGAGCGCCTGGCCGGCGCCGATTGGCCGGCGATCAAGGCCGCGCTGCTGGAACAGATGGCGCGCTCCTATTCCTACCACAAGGTTGACATCTACCTCTACGAGAAGATGCTGAAGGAAGCGATGGCGGCCGTTGACGGATCATCATACTACGACACCAACCTGGCACGCGTGATCGAGGCAACGCGCGCCGATTATCCCGACTGGGGCATCCGCAAGTGCAGACAACTGGCGGAAAGCATCATGAACGAGGGCAAGGCCAAGTACTACGATACCGCTGTCGAGCGGCTGCGCACCGCGCGAGACATCTACCGCCAGCACAACCGCGGGGCCGAGTGGCAGGCGTACCTGGATGGCCTGTTGGCAACGCACGGTCGCAAGTATAAGCTGGTGCCGATGCTGCAGGGGATACGGTAGGCCACTTCATGGAACTCGTCAGCATCATCATGAAGGTCTGGAACGCGGGCGCGCACGTCCGCCTGTGCTTCAAGACCTTGCTGCAGCACACGGATAACCCGTTCGAGCTGATCGTGATTGACAACGGCTCCGAGCCGGAGATCGTGCAGTTCCTGCGCGCGACGGCCGGCAGCGATGCGCGGGTCCGGCTGATCGAGAACCCCACCAACCTCGGGCCCGGGCACGCGAACCGGCAAGGCGCGGCTGTGGCCAGGGGCCGCACGCTCTGCCTGCTGGACAGCGACGTGCTCGTGCCGCACCATTGGCTGGCGCGGCTGGCGGCCGAGTTCGAGCGCCGGCCCGCCGTGAAGCTACTGGCGCCGCTGAACTATCATCAGACGCTCAGCCACCCGTTCGGGCCGGAGGACAGCGCCGCGGCCTGGTTCAGGGTCAAGGCCGAGCAGCCGCGGCTGTCACCGCTGCGCCAGTTCTACGCCTACTCCGGCGGCCTGACCATTGACGAGTTCGATGAACTCATGTGCAGCACCCACGCGGGTGGATTGCCGTCGCAGGCGTGCCCGCCCGCGTTCATCGGCACGTGCTGCGCGCTGCTGGACGCCGATTTCGTCGCCGCCGCGGGGGGCGTGGCCGACCCCCGGTTCGCCAGCTACGGCAGCGAGGACGTGGATCTGTGCTGGCGGATCGCCGCGCGGGGCGGGCAGATCGCGCGCACGGCGGCGGTCTATGTGCACCACTTCCACCATGCAAGCCTGAACGACAACGCCGTGGACCCGGATGCCGCCCTGCGCCAGGCCAATCGGATCCTTTACGCCAAGTGGAAGCCGGCCCTGCTCGACCTGTGCCGGAACGAAATGGCTGCCGGGAGGTCGCTCCGCGACACCCTGAGCGCCCATTTCATCTTCCAGCCGCTGTCGCGGCACACGTCGTTCGTCGCGGATCTCCGCGCGGCCACGGGATGCGCCGACATCCCCGATGAGATCCTCTGGAAGCCCGGAGCATGAGGTGCTGAGCCCAGGGAGGGGTGCATGAGCTTGCCGATGCGCAGCGAGATCCGGCCCGGTCTGGCCGTGCAGATCGTCGAGAAGCAGAACCAGCGCAGCGGCGCGCTGACCGCAGGCGTCGTCGCCCGTGTCCTGACGAGCAGCTCAACCCACCCGCACGGCATCAAGGTAATGTTGGAAGACGGCCGGGTGGGACGGGTGAAGGCGATCCTGACGGCCGCTGCCTGACGGGGATAACCGGGGCGCATGACGCCATTGCTATGCCAGGGAGGGAAGCGGCTGTACACGAATCGGTGGCGCCGCGGCTACCGGCAATACGACATCAGAAAGAAGGAAGGATCTCATGTCAACTGTCACCCTCATCCACGACGACGACGCGTCCCCCGAAGTCCGGGCCGTATTCGACGACATCAAGCGGGCGCGCAACGTGCCGGACGTGAACAACTTCTGGAAGGCGCTGGCGAACCACCCGGA